>CAWBOK010000010.1:0-47909 GCA_963790415.1 uncultured Actinomycetota bacterium | reverse complement strand
ACGCCGGCTCATCGGTTTCCTTTCGGCGATCTCATGCCGAGGCTCCGCGATCTCGTACTGAAGCTCCGGAATCTTGTATTCAAGCACGTCGCGGTCCTCGGCGGGACCATAGAAATCGGGGGCCGTATCGAGCTTGGTGAAGCCGAAGCTCAGGTACAGGTCGATCGCGGGAAGGTTGTCCGACCCGACCGAGAGCAGCAAGCGGTGAAGACCTGCCCGGCCGGCCTCCGCTGCTATCGCCCCCAGGAAAGCCCGCCCGAATCCCCGCCCCCGATACTCCGGTAACACGTAGAACCCGACCACCCAGGCAGCCGCTTGGTCGTCCCACATCCGCAGTAGCTGACACGAGCCGACGCGGACTCCGTCGCTCAACGCCTCGTACACAGCCCCTGCCCACGCCACGACACCCAGATCGATATCGCGGAGTCCCGTGCGGCCGAATACCTGGGCCTCGTCGCGCGCCAATTCCGTCAGCAAGGCGAACGGTGGACGCACTATCCGACGCACGCCTCCATCATCAGAACCAGAGTTGGAAGACGAGAGTCGTCACCAGTATGCCCAGAACGGCGCCCAGAACCACCTCCCGCGCCGTGTGGATATGCGCCTCCACCCGACTCTGCGCGGTGAGCACGGCCATGAAGAACGTCAGCACGCTGACGAGCACACCGTATGGCTCTCCACCGACGATGAACGTCACCGCCGTCCACCCGGCGAAGGCGACCGCCGCGTGACCCGAGGGCAACCCACCCGAGAGCGCGCGCACTTTCCGCTACGGGCCTTGAGGACGATCACCAGGAGGATCACCAGAATCAGAGCGACGAAGGTGAGATGCGACGGCGACGCGCTCACCTTCGTCAGCACGTTCGCCGACGCCGACGCGGCCTTGTCGGCGAACACGAAGTAGGCCACCACCAGGGAGTTGATGGCCGCGATCAGAACCGCGCCCGCCGCCACGTCTTTGGCGATCTTGGCTTTCGGGTCGTAGGAACTCGTGACCATGTCGATGGCCGACTCGAGAGCGGTGTTCAGCATCTCGGCTATCAGCACGAGAGAAATCGCGAAGAAGACGGCCACCAGTTCGAGGCGATTCAAGCGGAAGAAGAGGCTGGCCAGAAGGACCAAGAAGGAGAGAATGAAGTGGATCTGCATGTTCCGCTGGTGCCGAAACACGTGCACCAGCCCTTGAAACGCGTAACTGAAGCTCTCGAGGAGGGTGGAAGGGCGGCGCCCCTCGGTCACCGGCTCTCCTCCTCCAGCAGCCCACCCTCGGGCTCTGCGATCTGTTCGAGCAGAGCCGTCTTCGCGGGCCCGCATCTCACCGTCATCGACCACGTGGTCGTAGCCCAGGAGGTGCAGTCCGCCATGGACCAGCAGTCGCCGGATCTCCTCAGCCAGGGGTATCTCATCTTCGAGCGCGTTGCGCTCCGCCACAGCGGGGCAGATCACCACGTCGCCGAGAAACGCGTCTTCCAGTCCGTCCGGTTCGGGCCAGTCCGCTTCTTCCGTATCCCCGGCGGGGAACGAGAGCACATCGGTGGATTCGGCATGTCCACGATATCGACCGTTGAGTTCGGCGACCGCCTCCTCGTCCAAGAAGGCCACGGCCACGACTCCATCCGCGTCCTCGGCGGCCAGAACACGGCCGACGACCTGAGCGACCGCTTCCTCGCGGAACCTGTACCGCGTCTCGTTGGTCACCTCCACCTCAGACATCGGCGGGTAGGCGGCCGTCCTCCGTGGCCTCCGCAGCCTCCGTGGCCTCCGCGGCATCCGCGGTCTCCGTCATGACCGCTCCATTCCGAGCGGGCCCGCCCATCGCAGGCGCGACGGGAGCCGCGGCGGGAAGGCTGTGCAACCGCGGCTTCCGCGCACGAGGTACCCCCGTGGCGGTCGAGGCACCCGTCGTCGCCCCACCGGCGGCCGCCGCGCGAGGGACTCGGTGCTCATGGTTCCGTTCGGCGTGATTGTCCTCTTTGGCGTGGTTGTTCTCTTTGGGATACGCGATGCGATGACCGGCAAGCCCCCGCAACCCGTTCTCGAAGACGTCACGTATCTTGTGAAGATCGCCCAAAGTGAGCTGCGCATCGTCCAACTGGGCGTCGTCCATCTTCTGCTTGAAGATGTCGCGGATAAGATCCTGCATCTTCTTGACGGTCGGATTCTTCATTGCCTTCGCCGCCGCTTCGACGCTGTCCGCAAGCATGATGATGGCGGCTTCGGGCGAGGTGGGCTTCTTGCCATCGTAGCGGTAGGCTTCCTCGGCGACCTCTACTGTGGAGGCCTCCTTCGCCTTGTGGTAGAAGAACGACAGCACCGACGTACCGTGGTGCTGCTCGATGATATCGATGATGGGCCGGGGCAGACCATAGGCCCGGGCAAGCGCCTTGCCGTCGCGCACGTGGGCTGTGATGGCCAGCTTCGACAGGTTGGGCGTCAGCTTGTCGTGGGGGTTCGTCACGTGCAGCTGGTTCTCTACGAAGTATTCGGGCCGCATGATCTTGCCGATATCGTGATAGTAGGCGCCTACCCGCGCAAGCAGCGGATCGGCATCGATGGCCTTTGCTGCGGCCTCAGCAAGATTCCCCATGAGGAAGCTGTGGTTGAACGTCCCGGGCGCCACCTCCGCGAGGCGACGAAGCAGGGGGTGCGTCACACTGGTCAACTCCAGCAATCGCAGCGGAGTGGTGAAGTTGAAGACCGTCTCGTACACGAGCAGAAGGCTCAGCGTGAGCACCAAGCTCAACAGGCCGTTCGCGACTCCCCACAAGCTGCTCTCGAAGGCCGACACGATGGTGGCCTCCTGTAGGAGCTCGCTCGCGAACACGGCGGCCCCCGCCACCACCATCACAAGCATGCCCGCCGTGAGCAGATCGGTACGTTGCGCCAGGCGGGATACCGAGTACAACGAGAAGACCGCCGTCAGGAGGACCACCATCGTCACGAAGAAGTCGAATCCCGCCAGAAGACCGACATCGATCGCCAACATGGAGACGAGGAGAAGAGCCGTCCGGGGCCTCGTCAGGATCGAGGTCAGCATGGCCAGTGCCGCAAGCGGCACGACGTACGGCGAGAGCGGGGGGATGACCAATAGGCGGGCGAGCACCACGAAGAACAGGATGAGGGTGGTCATGGCAAGCATGATGGTGTTGTCCAGCAGCAACGCAGGCTGGCTGCGCGACACCACCCCCACGATCACGACCAGCTGCAGGGTCACCACGAACAGGATACCGAGCCAGATCTCCCAGCTCGGCCTGCTGTCGGTCAGGCCCAGTGCCTCCAGGCGAAGCATCACCTCGGGGGTGATCTTCTCCTCCGCCCCGACCACCTGCTCGCCCTTGAACAACGTCACGACCACCGGCGCCACGTCGGCCATGGCCTGGTCGCGCCGGGCCCGGGTCTGAGCGGCGTCGAACACCTGGTTCGGGCGCACGTAGCTGCTCGTGACCTCGTAGACGGCGTCGCGGAACTGCGCCGAACCATCCGTCCCAGAGGCCAAGCCCCGCAGCCTCTCTTTGGCCGCCTCGAGGCCGGTGTCAGGCACATTGCCGGCATAGATGATGTTGAACGCACTCCGGGCTTCCGCCCGCAGCTGCTCGAGAGCCGTGGCGGGCGCCGTGAGCAGATAGGATAACGTGGCGTCACTGATACCGGGCGGCGCGCGTTCTCGCACCAAAGCCAGCGCTTCACCTTGCGATAGCTCAGCCGACGACCCCGTGGTCGACCCGGCGCCATCCATCTGAGCACGCGCCGCCGCGATGTCATCCATAAACACAGCGACATCGCCGATCGCCGATGGCAACGCGGTCGGATCCGAGCGACGCACCGGCTCGGTCAGGGCGGCGACCTGGTTGCGCAATGTTTCCGTGGAAGCCGTGTCCTCGAACGAGATCGTCCGATCGGCCGCGATCGGTCCCGAGGCGACATCGCCCACCTGATACGCATACCGGCTGGGCAGGTACTTCGACGACACGACAAGGGTCATCCCAACCGCGAGTATGGCAAGCATGACCATGCCGAACCGACGGTGGTCCCGACGCTCGAGCCATTCGCGGAACCCGCTCAACCGCTCGTTCATGACCACCCGGTAGCCATGCTCTCCCGCGATACGGTATTTTGCCCCGGAACCTGAAGGAGTCACGGCCGATCCACTCCCCGGCGCCACTGAACCTCGGGTCCGCTTCGGCCCGCGGACCCTGACTTCCTGCCTGCACGCTCCTCAGTCTGCCGATCGACGTACACCTTGTAGGCGGAGACGATATCCTGCACCAACTTGTGACGCACCACGTCCTGGCTGTCGAACGTGACGAAGGCGATATCTTTGATTCCGGTGAGGATCTCGCGAACGGTCCCCAACCCTGAGTACTGTCCTTTGGGAAGATCGATCTGGGTGATGTCGCCCGTGACGACCATCCGCGAACCGAATCCCAGCCGGGTCAGGAACATCTTCATCTGCTCCGGCGAGGTGTTCTGCGCCTCGTCAAGAATGATGAATGCGTCATTCAACGTGCGTCCGCGCATGTACGCCAGAGGTGCGACCTCGATGGACCCCTTCTCCAGATGCTGCGCCAGGGAGTCGGGGTCCATCATGTCGTAGAGCGCGTCGAAGAGCGGGCGTAGATAGGGATCGACCTTCTCCATCAGGCCGCCCGGCAGGAAGCCCAGCTTCTCTCCCGCCTCCACGGCCGGTCTGGTGAGGATGATGCGCGCCACGTCACCCGACAGCAGCGACGAAGCGGCCATCGCCATGCCCAGATAGGTCTTGCCCGTACCCGCGGGTCCGATGCCGAAGGTGATCGTGTTGCCTCGGATGGCGTCGACATACGCCTTCTGATTGACGGTCTTAGGCGCGATCCGCCGCCCGCGGTGCTCGAGGATGACGTCTCCCACGATGCTCTCCAAACGAGGGGTCTTGCCGTCGCCCCGCAACGTCATCGCCGCGGCCAATTCCACCGTGGCCTTGTCCAACGGATGACCGGAGCCAACCAGGGAGAGCAGGTCTTCGACCAGACTCTGCACCCTCTCCACTTCGGCGCGGGGGCCTTCGAGAGTGAGTTGGTTGCCACGAAGGGAGATGTCGCAATCGAGCAGGTGCTCGAGGGTCTTCAGGTTGGCATCGTGCTCGCCCACCAAGAGCGCCGCGAGATCGTTGTCGAGGTCGAGTACTTTCTTGGTCACGCCGCCCTGCCGCTCCGTTCAAACGCGCCGCCTGTGATGCGCAGCCTCATGATGCCTGAGGTCACTGAGCGAGGCGCTCCTGTACCAGACGGGAGGCTGTCCTGCCGTCGACGTTGGCTCCTGCCCGCTGCTTGATCAGAGCCATCACCGCGCCCATGTCCTTCGGTGAGGAGGCTCCGGCATCCGCGATGGCCTGGTCGACCAAGGCCGAAAGAGCCTGCTGATCGAGTTCCTTCGGGAGGAGCTCGGCGATGAGCGCCGCCTCGGTGTCTTCTTTCGCCGCGAGTTCGACTCGACCTCCGTTGCGGAACGCCTCAGCCGCTTCGAGCCGACTCTTGCGCGCCTTGCGGAGCACCTTGATCTCCGCGTCATCGTCGAGCGCCTTCCCGCTGTCCTTCTCCACCCGCTGCAACTCGGAGAGCAAGAACCGTAGGGCCTGGACCTCGTCCTTTCGCCCGGCTTTGAGCGCCACCACGATACGCGCCTGCAGATCTTCGACGATACTCACTGGAAGTCGCCGAGCGTCTCGCCGCCCATGACGTGCAGATGCAGGTGATCGACCTCCTGGCCGGCGTCGGGACCCACATTGGTGATGACGCGGTAGCCGGACTCGCGGATGCCCAACACGTCGGCCACCCGCACGACGAACTCCAGCAGACGCCGGCCCGTACCTTCGTCATGCCAACCCGGGAGGTCGTCCAGGGAACGCAGGTGCTCACGGGGCATGACCAGCACGTGGATAGCCGACTTGGGGTGGATATCGTGGATGGCGACGAATCCGTCGTCCTCGTACACCCGTTCACCGGGTATGTCACCCGCGATAATCTTGCAGAAGATGCAGTCCATCATCACCTGTGAGTATACTCCCAATCCCCCAGAATATAGCGGCAGACGGCCGCCCCGACCGGCCCGGCCGTCTCGGTGCGGAGCACCTCCCGACCGAGCGCGACCACCGGCAACCTCTCCCGATCGAACCACGCCCGCTCGGCCGCCGACCAGCCGCTCTCTGGACCCACCCACAAGGCGACGCGCGCCGGTTTCGACGTCCGCGCGACGTTCTCAGCGGCGATCCTGAAGGGGCGCCCGGTCCCTGGATCCAACACGATACAGGCCCAACCAGCTGCATCCAGATACGCGCGCGCACCGGCAAACGACGGCGCCACCTCCACGACCGGGATGGACAACCTACGGCTCTGCCTGGCGGCTTCCCGTGCGATGCGCCGCCAGCGTGTCGCGCGCTCGACGAGCCGGTCGATCGGCACCGGGGGGGAGGCGGCCGCGGGAACGATGAGGAAGAGGTCCGTTCCCACCTCGGTACCCTTCTCCACGATCTCGTCGACCTTCCGGGGATCGGGTAGTGCCTGCACCAGAGCCACCTCCGCGCGACTCTCCGCTGACGGCGGATAGACGTCCTCTATGCGCACCACCACCTTGTCACCGACCCCGGCGAACGTCCCTCGAAGCAGCACGCCCAAGGGCTCGAGCACCAGCTCGCACTCGTCTCCCGGACGCGCCCGCAACACGCGCCGGGCGTGATGGGCGTCACCGGCCGACAACGAGACCTCAACGCCCACCAGAGCCGCGGATGCCGTCTGAAGATCGGCTGTGGGAACCGGTAGACCGAGGAGCGTCGCGTCGACGAAGAACCGCGGCGGCATCACCGGCGCGCGGCGGCCGGCCCGCCCATTCGCCCGCCCGTGCACTCGGCGCATGCGTCATCCTGCACAAGCTCCAGGACCTTCTGCATGGTCTCGTCCACGTTGGGCGTGTCGGCCTTGTCGGGAGCCACCACGTCGGGCTTGATGCCCTTCTTGTTGATGTCGGTGCCCGCCGGCGTGAGGTAGACCGCCGTCGTGGCGACGAGAGCACCGCCGTTGCTGAGCGGTTCCACCGTCTGCACCAGGCCCTTACCGAACGTGGTCTCGCCGACCAAGGTGCCGCGCTTCGTGTCCTTCAGCGCCCCGGACACGATCTCCGACGCGCTGGCCGAGAACTCGTCGATCATGACGTACACAGGCACGGAGCCGTCGATGGCCCCGCCTTGGGCCGTGAACACCTGCTCGGGGGAGTGCAGCCCCTTCGTGCTCACGATCGTCCCCTTCGGGATGAAGATACTCGCCACCCCGATCCCCTCATCCAAGAAGCCGCCACCGTTCCTGCGGAGGTCGAGGGCAATAGCGTCGACCTTATCGTCGCGCAGCGCCCTTTCCACCGCCTGCTTCAGCTTGACGGAGGAGTCTTGGGTAAAGGTGCTGAGCGAGATGTGGGCCACCTTCTTCCCACCCGACTGCAGGATCTCGGTCTCGACCACGGGCACGTCGATGGATTTACGAACCAGCGTGACCTCCTGGACCGTGCCCCCTTGGGGCATCTGGAAGACGCCCGCAGCGTTGGCAACGGGCCCGTCGCTGCCCACGGGCATGTGGTACACCGTGATCTTGACCGAGGTGCCTTCCTTACCTTTGATCCGCGAGACCACCTGGTTCAAGGTGAGGCCTTTGGTGTCGGTGCCGTCCACGCCAATGATCACATCCCCCGGCACGAGTCCAGCACCGGCGGCAGGCGATCCCTTGAACGTCGACACCACGGTGACGAAATCGCCGCGCGCCTCGACCGTCATGCCCACCCCGGAGTACAACCCGCTCATACGCTCCTGGTTGTCGGTGTACTCCTTCGGATCCAGATAGTGAGTGTAGGGGTCGTCAAGACCCTGGAGAAGGCCCCGGACGGCATCATCCTGCAACGTTGCCGGGCGCACCTTCTTGTAGTAGGTGCTCTCCAGCTTGTCGAGCACCTCATCCTGCACGGGGAAGGTGACTTCGCTTCCGAGGACGGCATCCCCCACATACGAGGGCAACGCGGCGCGCAGTGAGTTGCTGAAGCCCGCGTGCGACCCGATGAACAGACCCCCCGCGAGGATGGCGACACCAAGGGCCACCACTACCAGCGACAGGATGACAGTGCGCATGGAACGGTTCATGTCCTAGAGATACCTCATGGGGTCGACGGGGCTCCCGTTGACCCTCACTTCGAAGTGTAGATGGGCCCCGGTGGAGTATCCGGTACTGCCTACTTTGCCGATCGCCCGGCCGCGCTCCACCGTATCGCCGACAGAGACCGAGATGACCGATTGATGCGCATACAACGTGGCCACCCCGTTGCCGTGAGAGATGACCACGCATTTGCCGTAGCCGCCACGCCAGCCGGCCTGTATGACCGTGCCGCTATCGGCGGCTTTGATGGTTGTGCCCATCCCAGCCGACAAGTCGATGCCGGTATGCATCTTGCGCACGTGGAAGATGGGATGGATGCGATAGCCGAACGGCGACGAGACGCGGCCGTTGACGGGCCAGACGAACTGTCCCGTGCCGACGACCGTGCCTCCCCCTCCGCCCAGGGCGCGCAGGTCCGAAGCCAGGCTCTTGGACTCGGCGAGTAGCGAGTCTTCCTTCTTCTCCCACGACGCCTTGTCCTTCTCGGCCTTGGCCAGCACGATCTGCTTGTCCTCGAGGGCGGCGTCGAGCTTGGCCAGCCCGCTCGTGCGTGTGCGCACCAGAGCGTCGATCTCGGACTTCTGGCCCGCCTGCCGCTTCTCCACGGCGGCAACCGCGACCCGCCGGTCCTCCAGCGCCGCCTTCTGTGCCGTCACCCGTGCGCGCTGGGAGTCGACCTCCTGAACGACGCGACTGTCCTGCTCCACGACCAGAGAGAGCAGGTGCATGCGGGTGACCAACTCCGACAGACGGTGTGAGTTGAGGAGGACCTCGAGGTAGCCCAACCGCCCCGACTTGTACATGCTGACCGCGCGAGCGTCACGGGCGGCCTCCGCTTTCAGCAGATCCTTCTCAGCCTGTGCAAGCTGAGCCTTAGTGTCGTCGAGTTCACCGACGACACCGGCCAACTCGTCCTTCGTCTTGGCCAGCTTGGCGGCCACGGAGTCACGCTGGGCGGTGACTTTGGCCAGTTCACCCTCCAGACCGTCGATGCGCACATCGAGTGCGTTGATGTCGCCCAACGCCGCTTTCCGGAGGGCCTCAGCCCGCTGGATGGCCTCCCGAGCTTTCTGCAGGCGCGCGGCGTTGGCCTGTAACTCTTGCGACAACTGGGTCTGACTCACGGCCCGGGCCGTCGCAACGCGCAGAACGCGGCCGTGCGGAAGGGCGCCGAGGGCAGCCCCCAACAGCACGAGCGCTGCGCAGCCGAACGCCACCCACCGGACCGTGCTCTCGCGTCCCGCGCGGCGAAAGTCCTCGCGGAGATTCTGTCCGACTCGCCCGATCACACGTTCAGGAATCGCCGCAGGCCGAGGCCGGAGCCCAAAGCTCCGATAGCCGCGCCCGCACCCAGCAGCACCAGTGCCAGCTGCCAGAATCCGATCGCGTCCAACGGCACGCTCAGGAAGAGCAGGTACTCGCGAACGCGGTCGACGACGATGTTGGTCCCGAGCATCACCACCACGAAGGCGGCCACCGCGCCGGTCAGGCCCACGGTCAGCCCCTCGATGACGAACGGCCAGCGGATGAACCAATTAGTGGCACCCACCAGCTTCATGATCTCCACCTCGCGGCGCCGGGCGTAGATAGACAGGCGGATGGTGTTCGAGATCAACAGAACGGCCACGCCTCCCAGGAGCAGGATGAACACCAGCGATATGTTGCGTATCACCGAGGTCACCCTGAAGATGCGATCGGCGATCTCCTTGCCGTATTTCACCTCGTCTACGATGGGCCTGCCTTCGAAACGCTTTGCCACCCCCGCGGCCAGCTCAGGGTCTTTGAGGCTGACGTCGAAGGACGCCGGCAGCGGATTGGCGGAGAGGTCGTCGAGGATGTCTTGCTGCTCCTTGAGGTCGGCCCGGAGGCGCTTGAGCGCCTCCTCCTTGCTCACGAACTGCACATCCTTGACTTCGGGCATGGCCAGGATCTCTTTTTGCATAGCCTCGATGTCCGCGGATGTGGCCGAGTCCTTCAGGAAGACGCTTATCTCCACCTTCTGCTCGATGTCCTTGAGCACAGCGTTGATGTTCCACACGAAGACCATGACCACGCCCAGCACGACCATGCTCAGGAACACGGTCACGACCGCCGCGATGGTCATGAAGTAGTTGCGCCACAACGAGCCGAAGGCCTCGCCGAAGAAGAACTTAATCTTCCTCATAGCCACCCCTCCGCTGGTCGCGCATGATCTGGCCCTGCTCAAGCGCGATCACGCGTCGCCGCATACGGTCGACCATCTCTCGGTCGTGGGTGGCCATGACCACCGTGGTACCCGTCTTGTTGATGCGATAGAGCAGCTGCATGATGCCGGCAGACGTGTCGGGATCGAGGTTCCCCGTGGGCTCGTCGGCGATCAGCAGAGGCGGATGATTCACGAAGGCGCGGGCTATGGACACCCGTTGCTGCTCGCCCCCGGACAACTCGTTGGGATAGTTGTCGACCTTGTGCGCCAGACCGACGAGACCCAGGATCTCGTCCACCTTACGGCGAGACGCCCGCTCCTCACTGCCGGTGACCTGCAGCGCGTAGAGCACGTTGTCGGCGACGGTCTTGTTCTGCAGCAGCTTGAAGTCCTGGAACACGCAGCCGATGTTTCGCCGCAGATACGGCACTTTCCACCGCCGCAGGGTGCCCAGGTCGCGCCCGCCCACGAAGATGCGTCCCCGGTCCGGCTCGAGCTCCTTGATGAGCAACCGGATGAACGTGGATTTTCCCGAGCCGGAAGCCCCCACCAAGAAGACGAACTCGCCCTTCTCGATATGGATGCTGATCGCCTCGAGGCCGATGGTGTCTGGTGGATAGATCTTAGTGACGTCTTCGAACTTGATCACGTGTTTCTCGCGACCTCCCTTGCGTTAAGCCCGCGCGGCCCGGTCTTGCCGGGCGGCGACGCCCGCTCAGACAGTATTCTCCATGATGGAGTGGATTCCCTTGACATGAGCCCCGACGATCACTCCTGACCTCTCAGCTTCCCCGAGGCCCGCTGCAGCAGATACTCCCGGATGAATCCGTCGATATCGCCGTCGAGCACCGCCTCGACGTTCCCCTTCTCGTGGCCGGTGCGATGGTCTTTCGCCATGGTGTAGGGGGCGAGCACGTAGGACCGGATCTGGCTGCCCCACGCGATCTCCTTCTGCTCCCCTTTCTCCTTCGCCATCTCGCGCTCGCGCCGTTCGTATTCCAGGAGCATGAGTTTGCCGCGCAGCATCCGCATGGCGGTCTCGCGGTTCTGAATCTGCGAACGTTCATTCTGACACTGCACCACGGTCCTGGTGGGGACGTGGGTGATGCGCACGGCCGAGTCGGTCTTGTTGACGTGCTGCCCACCCGCCCCCGATGAACGATAGGTCTCGACCCGCAACTCTTTCTCGTCGATCTCGATACCCACGGCCTCGTCCACCAGGGGGGTCACGTCGAGGGAGGCGAACGAGGTGTGGCGGCGACTGGCCGAATCGAAGGGCGAGATGCGAACCAGTCGATGCACTCCACGCTCGGCGGTGAGCAGACCGTAGGCGTTCTCGCCGTGCAACGTGATCGTGGCGCTCTTCAGACCGGCCTCGTCACCTTCCGTAGCCTCGTTGATCTCCACCTCGAAACCGCGCCTCTGCGCCCAACGCAGATACATGCGCAGCAGCATCTCGGCCCAATCTTGGCTCTCGGTGCCCCCGGCGCCAGGGTGGATGCTCACGATGGCGTCACCGGTGTCGAACTCGCCGTTGAAGAGCCGTTGCTCCTCGAAGTGGTCCAGATCGCGGGCCGCGGCGGCGGACACACGCTCCAGCTCGGCCATCGTCTCCGGGGAGAGGACATCGTCGTCGCTCTCCTCGTGAGCCAGTTCCAGCAGCAATTCGAGATCGTCGACCAGGGTGGCCAGCTCTTTATACTGCTCGAGACGGCCCTTTAGACGACTGTACTGAGTAGATACCTTCTGCGCGATGGATTGGTCGTCCCAGAAGTCCGGGACGTGCATCTGCTCCTCGAGTGAGGCCAGACGCAGCTCGAGTTGAGCGGGGTCAAAGATAATCCCTTACCCAGCCGAGCTTCTCGCGGTACTCAGCAAGCTGCTCCTGATACAGGGCCGCAGTGGCCGCCTGGACATTCATCTTCTCGGACATCAGGCGGAGAGTATAGCCCAGTGTGGCTGCGCCGACACGGCCGTGGTCAGGCCTCGGCCCCGTGGCATTTCTTATACTTCTTGCCGCTGCCACAGGGGCACGGGTCGTTGCGGCCCACTTTCTCCACGTGCCGAGGACCCGTGACCCCTTGTGTGGACGCCTTGGCATCGGCGAAAGCCTTCGCCGACGTGTCCACCACGCGTCCGCCGCCGGCCGTGTAGCCCACATCTAGCCCCGCCGACGCACTGCCGGCGGCCAGACCCGCGAAACCGCCTCCCGCGGCCGACTCGTCACTGGCGGAATAGGCCAGGGCGACCTCCCGCGGTGCAGGCTGCACTTCGCGCACCACCTCCAGCCGGTAGACGAGACGAACAAAATCCTCTTGGATCGCGTCCAGCATCGACGAGAACAGGTCGAAACCCTCGGACTTGTACTCCACCAGGGGATCCTTCTGTGCCAGGGCGCGGAGACCGATGCCTTCCCGCAGATAGTCCATTTCGTAGAGGTGGTCGCGCCAGCGCGAGTCGATGGCGCGGAGAAGCACCCACCGCTCCAACTCGCGCATGTTCTCGGAGCCGAGGTCGAGCTCTTTCGCGGTGTAGGCCTCGAGGCCGTCTTCGACCACTTGGTCGGCCAGATCGTCGGCGTCGAGTTCGTCGGGGTCGCCGAGGTCGGCAACCGTCAGCGTGACCGGGTAGATGTTCTTCAGCAGGGTGAAGAGCTCGGGTAGATCCCACTCCTCAGCGTACTTGGCGCCGGCCGTGAACTGTGACACCTGGGCGCGCAACACGCGCTCGATGATGTCGCGCACGTCACCGCCGATATCCTCGCCCTGCAGGATGCGGTCGCGCTGAGCGTAGATGACCTCGCGCTGCTTGTTCATCACGTCGTCGTACTCGAGGACGCGCTTCCGGATCTGGAAGTTCTGCTCCTCCACCCGCTTCTGGGCGCTCTCCACCGAGCGCGAGATGAGCTTGTGTTCGATGGGCATGTCCTCTTCGAGCCCGAGACGATCCATCAGCCCGTGGATACGCTCGCCGCTGAAGAGGCGCATGAGATCGTCTTCGAGGGAGATGTAGAAGCGACTTGCGCCCGGATCGCCCTGCCGGCCTGAGCGGCCGCGCAGCTGGTTGTCGATGCGACGCGATTCGTGACGCTCCGTGCCGAGCACGTAGAGTCCGCCCGCCTCCACCACTTCGTCGCCGAGCTTGATGTCGGTGCCTCGACCGGCCATGTTGGTGGCTATCGTGATGACGCCCTTCTGACCCGCGTTCGCGACGATGGATGCCTCGCGGGCGTGGTGCTTGGCGTTCAGCACTTCATGAGGGATCCCTCGGCGTTTGAGCATAGACGCGAGCCGCTCGGACTTCTCCACCGAGATGGTGCCCACCAGAGCGGGCTGCCCCCGCTCATAGCAGTCGATCATGTCTTCCACCACCGCCTTGAACTTGGCGGCCTCAGTCTTGTATATGTAGTCGTTGCGGTCGTCGCGGACCATGGGCTGGTTCGTGGGAACGATCGACACTTCCATGCCGTAGATCTGGCGGAACTCGTCGGCCTCGGTGGCTGCCGTACCGGTCATACCCGCGATCTTCTCGTACAGCCGGAAGTAGTTCTGCAACGTGATCGTGGCGAGGGTCTGGTTCTCTTCCTTGATCTTGACCCCCTCCTTGGCCTCGATGGCCTGGTGGAGCCCCTCCGAGTAGCGCCGGCCCTCGAGTATGCGGCCGGTGAACTCGTCGATGATCTTGACCTCGCCGTCCTGCACGAGGTAGTCCACGTCACGCTTGAACAGGGTCTCTGCACGCAGCCCCTGCATGAGATGGTTGACCAGCTGCCCCGAGTAGTCCTCGTACAGGTTCCCGATGCCGAGCAGCTTCTCTACCCGAGCCAGACCCTCTTCGGTCGTCGCCACCGTCTTCTTCTTCTCGTCGACCTCGTAGTCGAAGCCCGCGGAGGCCACGCCGTCGCCGATGTCGGCCTCTCGGCCGATGACGAAGCGCGGCTTGAGTTGGCGAACCACGCGGGCAAAATCGTAGTAGGTCTTCGCCGCGTGCTCGCCCGGTCCCGAGATGATGAGCGGCGTGCGGGCCTCATCGACGAGGATCGAGTCGACTTCGTCGACGATGCAGTAGAAGTGGCCCCGCTGCACCACTTGATCGGCCGCCAGAGCCATGTTGTCGCGCAGGTAGTCGAAGCCGAACTCGGTGTTGGTGCCGTAGGTCACGTCGGCGAGGTAGGCGGCGCGTCTCGCGCCGCTCTCCATGTTGTTCTGCAGCGCGGCCACTTCCAGACCCAGGAACCGATAGACCGGGCCCATCCACTCAGCGTCGCGACCGGCCAGGTAGTCGTTGACCGTGACCAGGTGGACACCATTACCGGCAAGTGCGTTCAGGTAGACCGGCAACGTCGCCACCAACGTCTTTCCCTCGCCGGTCTTCATCTCCGCGATGCCACCCTGATGGAGCACGCACGCGCCGACGACCTGCACGTCGAAAGGACGCATACCCACGGAGCGACGCGCGGCCTCCCGCGCGGCCGCGAAGGCCTCGGGCAGGAGCTCGTCGAGTGTGGCGCCATTGTCGATGCGGGCCTTGAAGGCGGCGGTCTGAGCCCGAAGCGTGTCGTCGGACATCTTGACCATGTCCGCTTCACGCGCCGACACCTGGCCGACCAGCGCTTCGATAGCCTTCATCCTACGGCCTTCACCGAAGTGAAGGACCTTGTCTACCAGTTTCATCATGCGGTCCCCCGACGACGCTCGGGACAGGGCCCGAGGGATCGGCGCTTCGTCAGCGCTGAGACTCGATCAGGCCGTAGTCACCATCGCGGCGACGGTATACGACCGCGGTCTCGGCGGACTCCGCGTTCGTGAAGACGAAGAAGTCGTGCCCCACGAGTTCCAGCTGGAGGGCCGCTTCTTCGGGGGTCATCGGTTTGCCCATGAACTGCTTCACCTTGACGATGCGCGGGGTGGCATCCTCGTCTTCGACTTCGGTCTCGTGCTCTTCAGCGGCCAGCAACCCATGGTTGGCCAAGGCTTCCTTGTGGCCGCCCTGCGAACGCGACACCAGCTTGCTCCGGTACTTCTTGACTTGACGTTCGAGCTTGTCGGCGACCAGGTCGATGGAGGCGTACATGTCGTTCGACGCCTCGCGTGCCCGGATGGTAGGGCCTTTGGTGTGGATGGTGGCCTCCGCGACTTGGCTATCCGCGATACTCGGGTTCTTCTCCGCGGAGAGTTCCAACTCAGTGCGGGCCCCATCGGACAGGTACTTCGACAGCCGGCCGATCTTCTCGAGCGCGTAGGCGTCGAGGGCATCGGTGACTGTGATGTTCCGCCCCTTGACGGTCAGGTTCACTCTGTCTCAGCTCCTTGGCTTGTTCTTCGACTTGTACGCCGCATGCGTGCAACGGACGGACTTTCCAGCTTCCAACGATAGCACAACCATCCTTGCGGGTCCGCCTGGGAGCCACCCAGCCGGGAAGCACTCCGCGGTCCACTGCCGCTCAGTCGGCACCTTGGTTCCCGACGGCGACCGTACGACAGAAGGTGAACACGCAGACCGGGAGCCCCGTGCCCCGTGCCACGACCGACGCCACCTCGTTGGCGGTGGCGCCGGTCGTATAGACATCGTCCACGACGATCACCCCCTCCGCGTCGCCGGCTCGACCCGCGACGCCGTCGCCCACAGGACGGAACGCTCCTCGCAGATTGGCCTGCCGACTCTGACGACTGAGCGTCTGTTGATGCTGCGTCCGCGACACCTTGCGGGCTAGGGCTATCGCCGGAAGTCCACCCGCCTGCTTCGCCAGGCCGCGAGCCAGCACCTCAGCTTGATTGTACCCCCGTGCGCGCTCCGTGGCTCGGTGAGAAGGCACCCAGGTCACGATCGGGTCACTCATCGGCGCGACCAGATCCGCAAAAGCCCCGCCCGCGAGTTCCGCCATGACGGGTGCCAACGACCGCTGGCCCTGGAACTTGAAGGCCGTCACCAGATGGCGGGCGACCCCTTCGTAGAGGAACGCGCTGCGGGCCCGCAGGAACGCCACCTCCTGCCCCACGCAGACCGAGCACCACGCCGGAGAGGTCCAACCCACACCCGGGTTGCCACACCGCGGGCACTGCTCCGGCCCCACCGGTGTCAGCAGCGCCCGGCAATCGTCGCACAGGAAGGTCTCGAATCGCCCGCACCCGCCGCATCGGGCAGGAAACAACCACGACCACACGGTGTCGGCCAACACCTCGCGCACTCGCTCGAACGATGACGGAGCCTCAGACCCCACCGGGATCCATCTTCCAGACCCCACCGGAAACCATCTCGGTCTCCGCGTCCAGCACCGCGTCGCCCATATCGCTCCCCGCGGGCACCAGCGAGCGCTCACCCACGACCGCACCCGTCAGCCTGGCACCCCGACCCACGTGTACCGCCCGGGCCACGACACTGTCACAGATCACCGACTCCGGGCCCGCGTAGGTGCCTCCCCAGAGGATGCTGCGACCCACACGCGCCCCTCGGCCCACGACACACTGGTCGCCCAGCACGACCGGCCCTTCCAAGACCGCCCCCTCGTCGACGGTGCACTCGTCGCCGATCAACACCGGAGGCCGGATCTCCACGCCACCGCCGAGCAACGTCCGGGCGCCCAACCACACCCCGGGCTGCACTTCCCGGGCGGTCCGCTCCACGGACACCACGCCCGCCAGCGCATCGAAGCTACCGCGGCGGTACTCGGGCAGACTGCCTACGTCGTTCCAGTACCCGCCTGCCGTGTGCGTGTGGAAGACGAGGTCGTCGCGCAGCAACTCGGGTAGGACCATGGTGCCGAAATCGTAGAACTCGGCCGCGGGGATGCGCGCGAATATCTCCGGCTCGAACACATACATGCCGCAGTTGCAGAGGTTCGACCGCGCTTCTTCGGGGCGCGGCTTCTCCTGGAAGCCGGTCACCCTCGCTTCATGGTCGACCACGACCACTCCGTACTGGGAGGGGTCGTCTACCTCCGCCACCGTCAAGGTGGCGATGCTCCCATGCGCGTGGTGCGCCGCGACCAGGGCCGTGAGATCGACATCGGTAAGGGCATCGCCGCTCAGGACCAAGAAGGTGTCGTCACCGAGAAAGCCCTGGTTGTTCTTGACCCCGCCGGCGGTGCCCAGCAGCCGCTCCTCGAACGCGTAGCGCAGGTCGACGCCCAGCCACGCACCGTCGCCGAAGTAGCTGGTGACCGTGTCGGGGAGGTGGTGCAGGTTGACGACCACCTCGGTGATGCCGTGCCGCGCCAGCAGTCGAAGGATGTGGTAGAGAGCCGGCCGGTTCGCTATGGGGACCATCGGTTTGGGTATGAATCCCGTGAGCGGTTTCAGCCGAGTGCCGAGGCCGGCGGCCATGATCATCGCCCGCATATGCCGCTCCTCTCATCGACGCCGCTCGGCCGGCCACGGGGAGGCCGGCCCAGTCGCGCCAGGCCCGCGTCATACGGCGGCGTCACCACTCCCCGCTCCGTGATGATGGCTGTGATAAACCGGGCCGGCGTGACGTCGAAGGCAGGATTCCGCACCCGAACCCCCACCGGGGCGACGCGGCGCCCGCCGACATGAGTGACTTCAGCCTCGTCGCGCTCTTCGATGGGGATGTGCTCCCCGTCGGGGATCGAGAGATCGAACGTGGACAGAGGGGCAGCCACGTAGAAAGGCACTCCGTGCTCTTTGGCCAGCACGGCCACGGTGTAGGTGCCGATCTTGTTGGCCGTATCGCCGTTGGCCGCGATGCGGTCGGCACCCACTACCACGTGCGTGATCTCTCCCGTGCGGAAGAAGTGTCCGGCCATGTTGTCGGTGATGAGCTCGGCAGGGATGCCCTCGTGAAGCAGCTCCCACGCGGTCAGCCGCGCCCCCTGCAGGAACGGCCGCGTCTCGTCGACCAGCACGCGCACCCGCGGGTTGCGCGCGAAGACGGCGCGGATGACCCCCAGCGCTGTGCCATACCCGGCCGTGGCCAGAGCCCCCGCATTGCAGTGCGTGAGAATGACGGGGCGGTCGCCCTCGATGAGTTCAGCTCCGTGCATACCGATCGCTCGGCATGACGCCAGGTCGTCTTCGTAGATCTCGAGAGCCCGTGCCTGCATCGCCTCCGTCACCTCCGCCACCAACAGATCCTGTCGCCAGACCCGCTCCATCTCGTCGAGCGCCCAGCGAAGATTGACAGCCGTAGGCCGGGTAGCCAATAGGTCTTTGGTTGCACGCTGGAGCGACCGCACGAACACCTCTCGAGACTCGGTCTCGGACGCCCGGGCGGCCAGAGCCATGCCCATCGCGGCGGCTACGCCGATGGCCGGCGCCCCACGGATCACCATGGTGCTGATGCACTCGGCCACCTCGTCACAGGACCGGCAGGTCACGTAGACCTCCTCGAGGGGCAACCGGCGCTGGTCGATCATGACCACTGCGCCCTGCCGCCACTCGATGGTACGGACCTCGCTGGGATGGTCGGAGGGGCACACGGGGCCAGCCTAAGTGCCGATGTCCCAGCTGGCCAGGTACTTCTCCTGCTCGGCGGTGAGCACGTCGATGGTGACGTTCAAGGCTGCCAGCTTCAGCCGGGCGATCTCCTTGTCGATCTCGGCGGGCACGTCGTACACACGTCGCTCGAGTTCCGCCGCGTGCGCGACCATGTACTCGGCGGCCAGGGCCTGATTGGCGAAACTCATGTCCATGACGCTTGCTGGGTGTCCCTCGGCGGCGGAGAGATTGACCAGACGCCCTTCGGCCAACAGGTAGATGCAGCGGCCGTCAGGCAGGCGGAACTCCTCGACGAAGTCACGCACCGAGCGGCGGGCGACGGACATCTCGCCCAGTGCGGGGATGTCGATCTCCACATCGAAGTGACCGGTGTTGGCCACTATGGCCCCGTCTTTCATCACCTCGAAGTGCTCGCGACGCAGCACGTGCATATCGCCCGTCGCGGTGACGAACAGGTCGCCGATGCGGGCGGCCTCGGCCACCGTCATCACACGGAAGCCGTCCATGACCGCCTCCAGCGCGCGCAGCGGATCCACTTCGAGCACCACCACATCGGCGCCGTGGCCCTTGGCACGCATGGCGAAACCCCGACCGCACCAGCCGTACCCACCCACCACCACGACCCGTCCGGCGATCAGGATGTTCGTGGCGCGGATGATCCCATCCAGGGTCGATTGGCCGGTACCGTAGCGGTTGTCGAACAGGTGTTTGGTGAGGGCCTCGTTCACCGCCACGATGGGGTACTTGAGCCGGCCGGACGCCTCGAGGGACTTCAAGCGGATCACCCCGGTCGTGGTCTCCTCGGTGCCGCCGATGACGTCGGTCGCCGCGTCGGCCCGGTCGGAGTGGAGCAGGCCCACCACGTCGGCCCCGTCGTCCATAGTCACCTGGGGGTTGGCGTCGATCACCGCATTTAGGTGGGCGTAGTAGGTGTCCCGGTCCTCACCTTTGATGGCGAACGTGGGGATGCCGTAGTCGACCACGAGGGCGGCGGCCACGTCGTCCTGTGTGGAGAGCGGGTTCGACGCGCACAGATAGACCTCGGCCCCGCCGGCCTTAAGGGTGCGCATGAGGTTGGCGGTCTCCGTGGTCACGTGCAGGCACGCGCCGATGCGGACGCCCTCCAGGGGGCGCTCTTTCGCAAAGCGCTCCCTGATCGACCGCAGCACCGGCATCTCCCGCTCGGCCCACTCGATACGCAGCATCCCTCGGGGAGACAACGACAGGTCCTTCACATCCGACGGGACCGCGCCTGACGACCCCTGCACCTCGTGCGTTTCAACCATGCTCATCCGCTCCTCTCGAGGCCCTTGCCTGCCCCGTCCGCTCCACACGCCCCTTCGGGCATCTCGCATACTCCATCCACGACCACGACCGCGGCGACCTTGAACCCCATGTGGGCCGCCAGGATCGAGACCGCGACCAACTCACTACTGACGGCCCGGATACCGTGCCGCACCACCACCTCGGCCTCGAAGGCCGTAAGGCGGCGGTCATCGCGCACTCCGGCCACGACGCCCAGGAAGGCGACATCCGCGGGCGCGACCCTCACGGCCTCAGGCCGATACACTCCGGCCGCCACCGGGAACCGAGGGCCGAAACGCTCGTCGTTCGGGCCCGTCGAGAGGTGAGCACCACGTGAGATTGACGTGGTCGGTCACCGCCACCAGCCCTACCTCAGACGCGGGCTGCACCGGACTCCCCACGGGCACTACTGTCCCGACGCACACGTAGCCTACCAGGAGTTCGTCGGCGACGGCCGCCGGCCGCCCTGAGAGCAGCCCGTCCGAGGGCTGGGCCCCCTGCAGCGCCGACCGAACAACGTGCACCTCGGCTCGACTGAGAGGCCGGCGAAGGTTGCGAGCGCCCAGTCGCGCGAGTCGCGCGACCCTGACCTCCGACCCAGCCATTGCCTCCGCCGCCTCGACTCCCCGGGCCAACGCCTCGGCTCCGGGGCTGAGAAGAACCCTCATGCCACCCGGCCCCGCCGTTTCATGGCACGGACACCATCCCCGTTGCGGTCTTCACCATCTCATCGAGACTCAACGCGCTGGATACGGTGTTCGACAGCCAGTACAGCACGCCGTCGGCCTTCCACCACACCCTATCCACTTTGCCTCCGAACGTCACCACGGTGTACGTGACGCCGTCGACCACGATCTCCTTACCCGCGGCGGCCGCAGTGGCATCGGTGAACGTCGTCGCCATCAGTCCGAAGGGTTGATCGGGTTCGGAGGATGCATACACGACCTTGACGGCACGTTTGAGACCGTTGTCGGTCTTGATGGAATACGAACGGCTATCCGTCCGTTCGCTCCCTTTCGGCAGGTATGAGGGTGCCATCAGCGGGATGCCCGACACCGCACGGAGGGCTATGTACTCGGCCTTGTCGGGGAGATCGTCGATGGTGATGGCGCCCTTGAAGTCCTTGGGCACCGCGAAATCCGCGCCTAGAACGACGGTGATGGCTTCCACCGACGAGTCGAGCTCGATCCGATCGCCGCCCAGCGCCTGCGCCACGCGTGTCGCCGAATTCTTGTCGCCCTTGTGGTAGACCACCCTCGATGTGGAGACGTCCGCACTCGAAGCATTCCCCACGGTACCGACGTCGGCTCCCAAGTCACGAAGCCAACTCGCCGCCGCCGCGGCCTCGCCCGGTCTACCGTTGCCGTTCCTTATGTCGACGGCGATGCCGGAGAGATCGACCTTCTCGGCAACCGGCCCCGAGGGGGCGCCTATCGTCGTGGTCGGCCCGTCTCCTCCCTCGGTGGTGCCGGTGGTGGAGGAACCGGACTCGATCGTGTCGGACGCAGCCCCGGACGCTGTCGGAGGGGCCATCAGATCGCTCACCGCATCTCGAATGGCATCGTCACTCGCGATGACGTACGAGCCGCCTCCGATGTCCTCCGTGGTGGCGCTGAGTTCCACCTGCTTTACGCGCCCACCCTGCAGACGCATGCCCCAGACCGCCAGCCTCAAGACCTGGTTGGTGGACATGTCGGTGGTGACATTGCGCGCCAGCACGTCGACCAGCGAGGGGATCTTGAGGGCCGTGTCCCACTTCGAGACCTGTTCCTTGGCCGCGCGCAAGAAGCGCTGCTGGCGCTGGATGCGGCCGAAGTCGTTGTTGTCGTCGTGACGGAAGCGGACATAGTCCAGAGCGTTCTCACCGGCGAGAGCTTGGTAGCCGGGCCAGATGTTGATGGTCTCGTAGTTGTCACCGACGTAGTAGTAGCGGCGATCGACGTCCACGTAGATGCCTTCCAGCTCGGTCGTGAGCTGGCGGAAGGCGTCGAAATCGATGTTGACGTAGTGGTCCAGGTCTACTCCGGTGACCGACTGTACGGTCTTGATCGTCAGCTCCGCCCCCTTGATGGCATAGGCGGCGTTGATCTTCTGCACCCCGTAGCCCGGGATCTCCACCCGCAGGTCGCGAGGGAGCGAGAGCACCGAGACGAAGTTCTGCTCGGGGTCTATGTGCACCAGCATCAGGGTGTCCGAGCGGCCGTACTTCTCTCCCTCGGCTTCCCGGTTGTCGGAGCCGATCAGGAGGATGTTCTGCGCGTTCGGAGGCTCGACGACCGTCGGTTCCGTGCCCGCGGACGCGACGGGCTTGGTCAACAATATCTTGTTGATGGCCTCGCGTGTTGGGGCCGCTGTTCGTCTTCGAGACCTTGAGATCGACCCAGAGGTATATCCCTCCGACCGCCATGGCCACCACCGCCACGAAGAGCAGCAGGGTGATCAGAAGAATGCGCGGCCAGCGCCTTCGACGGCGCTTCTCGACCGTGTAGACGGTGTACGGCTTATCGGTGAACGTAAGATCGGGCGGCATGCGACTCGCTGGTCCAGTTCGGTGACGGGGGCTTGATTCTACCGCTCCGGCCGCCGGGTAACCACCCGAGACCTCGGCGTCCTGTCGGCGACGCGTCGTTCAGACACGAGGCCCTTGCCGCAACGACGCGCCGGCCGGCGCGATGCGGCGTCCTCGGTTTCAAGGGTTGTGACTCCCTTGAGGATCGATCCGTTCCATGTCGGCACCCAGTGTACGCAGCTTTTCGTCGAACCGCTCATAGCCTCGATCGATGTGGTAGACGTCGCGCACTTCCGTGGCACCCTCGGCGACCAGGCCCGCGAGGACCAGGGCCGCACCCGCGCGCAGGTCGGGGGAGCGCACTGTGGCTCCACTGAGAGACCGGCCGCCGTTCACCACGGCATAGTGGCCCGCGACCTTTATGTCGGCGCCCAGGCGCATGAGCTCATCGACGAAGCCGAAGCGGTTCACGAACACGTTCTCGGTCACGATGGACGTTCCCCGCGCCAACGACAACAGCACGATCATCTGCGCCTGCAGGTCGGTGGGGAACCCCGGGTACGGCAGCGTGGCGATATCGGTGGCCGCGTAGTAAGCGGGGTCGCCCCACGCGCGGATCTTGCGCCCGTTCTCCTGTACCTGCACCCCGATCGCGCGCAACTTGGTCAGGAACATGTCCAGGTGATGCGGACTCACCCCTTCCACCTCTACGTCCCCACCGGTGAGCACGCCTGCGACCAGCAACGTCCCCGCCTCGATGCGATCACCTATCACCGTGTGCTCCGCGGGGTGCATCTCGCCGACGCCGCACACCGTGACCTGGGAGGTGCCTGCCCCTTCTATCTCGGCTCCCATGCTGACCAGGAACTTGCACAGGTCGACGATCTCGGGCTCGCGCGCGGCGTTGTCGATAACCGTGGTACCGTCGGCCAGCACCGCCGCCATCAGCAGGTTCTCCGTCGCCCCGACACTGGGGTATTCGAGGACGATGGTGTCGCCCCGCAGTTTCTCGGCCGTCACCTCCACGAACCCGTGACCCGTTCGCACCGTGGCCCCCAACTGCTGCAGACCGCGAAGGTGGATGTCGATCTTGCGGGGACCGAGATTGCAGCCTCCGGGCATGGCCACGCGGGCGTGCCCGAATCGGGCTACCAACGGGCCCATGATCTGGATGGAGGCCCGCATGCGCTGCACGAGCTCGTACGGGGCCACGTGCGACGCCACTCCTGACGCGTCGATGCGCATCGAGCCGCCGTCTACGCAACACCACCGCACCGAGATGCTCCAAGACCTCTCGCATCGTGCGGACGTCTTGGATGGCGGGCACGTTGTGCAGCACGCTCAGCCCCGGCGCGAGCAGACTGGCGGCCATCAGCTTGAGCGCCGAGTTCTTGGCGCCGGAGACCCCGACGCGCCCGGCAAGACGGGCTCCCCCCCGCACCTCGTACCGGGACTCTTCTTCTGCGAAATGCATTCTAACAGGCTGTTGAAGAATGACGCTTCGCCGCCAGGGCGCGATGGGCTGCGCGCGAGACAAGGACGCAGGAAGCGCGGAGAGCTCGCTCCAGTGTGACGCCTCGCCGCAGGGGTGGGCTGGGCGAGTGCGAGGCAAGGACGCAGGGAGCGCGCGTAGCCGGAGGCTCCGGGCGCGACGGAGGACGACGCATTCGTGCCGTCCAGCGCGTCCGGGCGGCCGAGGTTTCATGCTGGAGCGAGTTCCAACAAGCAGCGCTACGGGCGCGACCGAGGACGCCGTATCGCGCCGCCCAGTGGGTTCTGGTGGCCAAGGCTTCGATCTTCAACAGCCTTCTAGTCCCGCTGCACCACCCGTAGCCGGTTCTTGGCGCGCTTCAGGGCCATGGATTCCCGGTACACGTCGATCTCCTCGCCATCCTCCGAAACGCCGCCTTGTTTGTGCGTTTCGAGACGCTGAGTGGCCCGTTCGAGAGCGGCTTCGGCTCGGGGCACGTCGATCTCAGAGGCCAGTTCCGAGGCGTCGGCCAGGATGATCACCGTGTCGAACTGCACCTTGACGAACCCCTCCGCCACGGCCAACACCATCCACGAGGCATCGAGAGCCTGGACGCGGATCTCCCCCACGGTGAGCTGCGCCACCAGGGGAGCATGCCGCGGCAAGATGCCGAGCTCGCCGCGCATCGCGGGCACCACGATCATAGCCACGTCGCCCTCGAAGACCGGGCCGTCAGGCGCCACGATCTCCAAACGCAGGAAGTGTCCCGTTGGCTCAGCCACAGGCTACTCCTCCTCCGTCTGGCCCCGCATCTGCCGAGCCTTGGCGACGGCTTCCTCGATCGAGCCGACCATGTAGAACGCCTGCTCGGGCAGGTCGTCGTGCCGTCCCTCGACGATCTCCTTGAACCCCTTGACGGTGTCCTTGACGGCCACGTACGTGCCCGGCTGCCCCGTGAAGGCCTCGGCCACGAAGAACGGCTGCGAGAGGAAGCGCTCGACCTTGCGCGCGCGCTGCACGACGCGCTTGTCTTCGTCGGAGAGCTCGTCCATGCCCAGGATGGCGATGATGTCCTGCAGGTCCTTGTACCGCTGGAGGATCTCCTGCACCTGCGTGGCGACGTGGTAGTGCTCCTCGCCCACCGCGTCCACCGAAAGGATGCGGCTGGTCGAGTCGAGCGGATCCACCGCCGGGTAGATGCCCTTCTCCGAGATCGCCCGCGACAGCACCGTGGTGGCGTCGAGGTGGGCGAACGAGTTGGCCGGCGCCGGGTCGGTGAGGTCGTCGGCGGGCACGTAGATGGCCTGCACCGAGGTCACCGAGCCGTTGCGCGTCGACGTGATGCGCTCCTGCAGCTCGCCCATCTCCGAGGCCAGGGTGGGCTGGTAGCCCACGGCCGACGGCATCCGTCCGAGGAGGGCCGACACTTCAGAGCCCGCCTGCACGAAACGGAAGATGTTGTCGATGAACAGCAGCACGTCCTGGCCGCCCACGTCGCGAAAATACTCGGCCATGGTCAGGCCGGAGAGGCCCACGCGCAGACGGGCACCCGGGGGCTCGTTCATCTGCCCGAACATGAGGGCGGTCTTGTTGATGACCCCCGACTCCTTCATCTCCAGGTAGAGGTCGTTGCCCTCGCGGGTACGTTCGCCCACACCGCAGAACACAGAGAGGCCGCCGTGCTGGGTGGCGATGTTGTTGATCAGTTCCTGGATGAGCACCGTCTTGCCCACGCCGGCGCCGCCGAACAGACCGACTTTGCCGCCCTTCACGTACGGCGCGAGCAGGTCGATGACCTTGATGCCGGTCTCGAAGATCTCGGCGGTGGGCTGGAGCTGATCGAAGGTCGGCGCGGCCCGGTGGATGGGCCAGCGTTCGACGTCGGCGGGCAGCGGCTCGCCTTCGTCGATCGGGTCGCCCGTCAGGTTGAACAACCGGCCGAGGGTCGCCTGCCCCACCGGTACGGTGATGGGGCTACCGGTGTCGGTGACTTCCATGCCCCGGGCAAGGCCGTCGGTGGAGTCCATGGCGACCGCACGCACCTTGTTGTCACCCAGATGCTGTTGCACCTCGGCCACCAGGAAGACGCGGCCGCGGGCGGTCTCCACGTCGATCTCCAAGGCATTGTAGATGGCGGGAAGTTCGTTCTCGGCGAACTCTACGCTGAGCACGACCCCAATGATCTCTACGATCCTACCTTTATTCATGTTGTCCGTCTTCCTCCCTCATCAAGGGGAACGAGCCGCGCCCGACCCCGCTGCAGTGTCACGCCGGTCAGGACAGGGCGTCGGCTCCCGCGACCACCTCGAGGATCTCTTGCGTGATGGACGCCTGGCGCGCCCGGTTCATGGCTAGCGTGAGTGCGTCGATCATCTCGCCGGCGCTCTCGGACGCGTTGCGCATGGCGGTCATACGGGCCCCATGCTCGCTGGCCGTGCTCTCCAGCAGTGCCCGGTAGACGGCGATCTGGAGATAGCTGGGGAGCAGCTGGTTCAGGATCACCTGTGCGGGCGGTTCGAACTCGAAATCCAGACGCGGCGCCGATGCCGGCGGAGCGTTCTCAGCCACCACTTCTTCCTGGATGGGCAGGACTATCTGCTCATCCACCCGCTGTTCTATCGCCGAGATGAAATGATTGAAGATGAGCACCACCCGGTCCACACGGCCGCTGGTGTACAGCTCGGTGAGGCGGTTGGCGATGGACTGCGCGTCGAGGAACGAGGGTTTGTCGGTGATGCCAAGGTAGGAGTTGGCCACCGCTTGGTGCTGGAAACGAAAAGTACCCGCGCCCTTCTTGCCCACCACGATGAGGTCGACCTCCACGCCCTCTGCCTGGTACGACCGCATGAGATGTTGGGCCGTGCGCACGATGTTAGAGTTGAAGGCCCCGCACAATCCCCGGTCGGCGGTCAGAGCGACCACGGCCACCCGACGCACCTCGTCATGCTGAGCGAGAAGAGGGAACTGTTGGGGGTCCACCTCGACGTAGCGGGCCATGCCGGCGATGAACTCGTTCATGCGCATCGCGTAGGGCCGGGTAGACTCGATGCGCTGCGCCGCCCGGCGAAGACGGGCCGCGGCCACCATCTCCATGGCCTTGGTGATCTTCTTGGTGTTCTGGACGGAGCTGATCCTCCGCTTGATATCTCTCTGACTCGACATTCCAGCCCCTGGCTATGCTTATGCGCCGGCCGCGACGGCCGCGCCCGCACCCGCGCCAACGTAGTCGGCCTTGTACCCGCGGATGGCCTCGTGCAGCTTGGCGATGGTCTCGTCGGAGAGATCCTTCTCCGTACGGATGGTCTCCCCGATCGCCGCGTGCTCAGCGCGCATGTAGTCGCGCATGTCGGCATTGAACTCGACGATCTTCTCGACCTCGACGTCGTCGAGATAGCCTTGAGTGGCGGCAAAGATGACCATCACCTGCTCTTCGACAGGCCACGGGGAGTACTGAGGCTGGTTCAGGGTCTCGACGAGCCGCTCGCCCCGGCTCAGCGTCTTCTGGGTCTCGGGATCGAGCTCAGAGCCGAACTTGGCGAAGGCTTCCAGCTCGCGGAACTGCGAGAGATCGAGGCGCAGGCGCCCGGCGACCTTCTTCATGGCCTTGATCTGCGCGTTACCGCCCACCCGGGATACCGAGATGCCCACGTTGATGGCCGGCCGGATGCCGGAGTAGAAGAGGTTGGACTCCAGGAAGATCTGCCCGTCGGTGATCGAGATCACGTTGGTCGGGATATAGGCCGAGACGTCGCCCGCCTGGGTCTCGATGATCGGCAGCGCGGTCAGCGAGCCCCCGCCCTCTTTGTCGGAGAGCTTGCAGGCCCGCTCCAGCAGGCGGCTGTGAAGGTAGAAGACATCGCCCGGAAAGGCCTCGCGGCCCGGGGGCCGGCGCAAGAGCAGCGACATCTGCCGGTAGGCGTCGGCCTGTTTGGAGAGGTCGTCGTAGATGCAGAGCGCATGCTTGCCCTGATAGGTGAAGTACTCGCCCATGGCGCACCCCGCGTAGGGCGCGATGTAGCGCAGCGGAGCGGCCTCCGATGCCGACGCCAGGATCACGATGGTGTAGTCCATGGCGCCGTCCTCTTCCAGGCGGGCCACCACCTGGCGCACGGTGGAAGCCTTCTGACCGATCGCCACGTAGACGCAGATGACGTCTTGACCCTTCTGGTTGATGATCGCGTCGACCGCTATGGCCGTCTTGCCCGTGCCACGGTCGCCGATGATGAGCTCCCGCTGGCCTCGGCCGATGGGGATCATCGAGTCGATGGCCTTGAGACCCGTCTGGAGGGGCTCCTTCACCGGTTGGCGCCGGATCACCCCGGGCGCCTTGAACTCCACCGGACGGTACTCGGAGGCTTGGATATCCCCCTTCCCGTCGAGCGGCATCCCCAGCGGGTTGACCACACGGCCAA
Source organism: uncultured Actinomycetota bacterium (assembly GCA_963790415.1). Lineage (GTDB taxonomy): Bacteria > Actinomycetota > Thermoleophilia > RBG-16-64-13 > RBG-16-64-13 > JAJZQZ01. The sequence goes on along the minus strand of CAWBOK010000010.1, from coordinate 19,406 downwards.
TAAGGGCCTCACCGACCGGCACCTGCATGACCCGCCCGGTGCGCTTGACCATGTCGCCCTCTTTGATGAGGTTGACCTCCCCGAAGAGGACGGCCCCGATGCTGTCTTCCTCCAAGTTGAGGGCCAGGCCGGTCACCCCGTGGGGTAGGTCGAGCATTTCGGAGGATACGGCGTTATCCAACCCGTGGATGCGGGCGATACCGTCGCCCACCATCACGACAGTGCCCACCTCCTGCAGGTCGACTTCGGCCTCATAGTCCCTGATCTGGGACTTGAGGACGGCGGTTATCTCCTCAGGACGCAGCTTCAACTGAACCCTCCAACCGTGCTGTGGGACTGACAAGACGGGCGCGCAGCTGCTCCAGCCGATGCCGGATGCTGGCGTCGGCGATCCGATCACCTACGCGAAGCTTCACTCCGCCGACGATATCCTCGTCCACCGTGACCGTGAGTTCGACTCGTTTCTCGAGGGCGGTCTCGAGGGTCTTCCTGACCTGTTCCTGCACCGGCTCGGGGACGCTGACAGCAGTGGTCATCTCCACCTTGACCACCCCTGCCTCGACCTCGACCCGCTGCACGAAGAGGTCGCAGGCCTCCTCGACGACGGGCTCCCTGTTCTTGTCGATTATCACCTTCAAGAAGTTGCGGACCAGGGGGTCCGCCCCCTCGAGGAGCGCAACGACCACAGATTTCTTCTGCTCGACCGATATCTCCCCACTCAGGAAGACGGCGCGCAGTTCGGCCGAAGAAGCGAGAGCGGCGACGAACGCGGTCAGATCGGCGCGAACCCGCTCGACGCTGCCGGCCTCCGCGGCCGCTTCGTACAGCGCCCGCGCGTACACTCTGGCTATGCCCGTGTCGCTCAACAGTCTCCTAGTTCTCGCTGACCTTGCTCAGGTCGATCTCGGCGATGGCTTCCTGGATCATACGCATGTGGTCGCTGTCGGAGAACGACTTTCTGGCCACCTTCTCCGCGGCGGCCATGGTCAGCGCCGCCACTTCCTGCTTGATCTGCTGAAGGGCCTGCTGGGTCTCGCGTTCGATCTGCTGACGCGATTTCTCCATGCTGCGCTCGGCCTGCACGCGCGCTTCCTCCAGGATCTCAGCTTTGGTGGTCTCCCCCACCTTGCGTGATCGCTCGAGGATCTCCTCGGCCTCCTGGCGGGCGAGTGCGAGCTGCTCCTTATAGTCTGCCAGCAAGGCATGGGCCTCGTCGCGCAGGGTCTCAGCCTCGACGATCGACCCGTGGATCTCGTCCTGTCGCGCCTTCTGCATGGCCAACAGCGGCCCGAAGGCGAACTTGTAGAGGAGTGCCATGAGTATGAGGAAGGTGACGACCGACCACACGAACAGTCCCGGCGATATCTCGAAGATCTTCATGCGCGCTTCAAGCTCTCCTCCGCTAGTGATCACGCCGGGGGCCCATCGGGCCCCCGGCGCACCGATACTTCCGCCCTACTTGATCACGATGGCCAAGAAGATGGCGATGACGAACGCGTACAGAGCCAAGGCTTCGGCCAAGGCCACACCGATGATCATGGTCGTCCGGATATCACCTACGGCTTCCGGCTGACGGGCGATGGCGTCGGTCGCCCGGCCGGTCATGTAGCCGATGCCGATGCCCGGGCCCAGAGTGGCCAGACCCATCCCGAGACCTGCGGCCAACTTGGCGGCTGCGTTTGCATCCATGTCGTGCTGCTCCTTTCCTTGCATTTGCGCTAGTGGCCCGCGTAGATCGCGGACTCTATGTAGATCACCGAGAGGAGCGAGAAGATGTAGGCCTGAAGAAAGGCCACAAAGATCTCAAACCCGTTCATTGCTACCACGAACGCAAGGGGGGGGACAGCGATGAGGTAGCTCGAGAACTTCAGCACCAGACCCAGCATCACAAGGATGACCAGGTGTCCGGCGATGGTGTTCCCGAAAAGCCGGATGGCCAGAGACAGGGGTTTGAACAACTCGCCCATCAGGTGAACCACGAAGAAGATAGCGTTCAGGGGGATGGCCATCGCCTTGGGAACCCCCGGAGGTGTAAGCCAGGATCCGACGTAACCACGAAACCCATGCCGCTTGAAGCCCTGGAACTGCGTCACGCAGAACACGACGAAGGCCAGGCCGAACGTCACGTTGATGTTGGCGGTGGGAGTGACCGGCCTCATGAACCCCGGCTTGGGGATGAGACCCACGATGTTCATGACGAAGATGTAGGCGAACAGAGTAAGCGCGATGTAGTAGTACTTCTTGCCCTTCGGCCCGAGCTGGCCGGTGATGTGACCGGTAGCGAAGTTCATCAACGTTTCGGCGATCACCTGCAGGCGATCGGGATCCTTCTTGAGGCGCCGAGAGACCACGACGAAGAAGATGAGGACTATGGCCGCCGATACCCACATGTAGACGACCGTGTTCGAGATCGAGAAGTCGAAGGGGCCTATCTTCGGCAGCGTGATGAAGTTATGCACGCTCAGCTCGTTGAGAGCCTCGGCTATCTTGTCTGCTTGTTCTTCGGCGGCCACGCGGCAGTCCTCCTACCAGGCTGTTGAAAAATGACGCTTCGCCATCAGGGCGCGATGGGCGAGGCCGACGGTCGGCCCTTGACGGCGAGGCGGTACAGAGAGAAGCCGCCCAAGACGGTGTAGACGGTGATGAACGCGAGCACCACCGCGATGAGATCGAGCGAGGTCCAGCGGCCGATGGCGAGTACGACCAGCCCCAGCAGGATGAAGCGTGCGAAGAGGGCGGCCACGAAGAGAACCGGAAGGCCCCGACTGACGCGCTTTGTGAGCCAGAGATGGGTTCGGGCGGCCGTAAGATGGTACGTGAACGCCAACGCGATCCCGACCGCGATCGATGCAAGCGTCAAGCCCAGAGTGATCCTCCCTCCGACATCTCTATTCCCCTCCCCGATCGGGCGGGCCCGACGTGTTCTTTCGCGCCGCTCTATCCGACGCGATCAACGTACGGATGAACATCCAGAAGCCGATGCCCGCTCCGACGAAGACGCCCCCCACCATGAACCACGGGCCGGTACCCAGCAAACGATCGAGCAGGTACCCAAGGCCCGTGAACACGAGAACGTAGGCTACGAGCGTGAACCCCGCGCCGCTCACCTGCGACAAGTCTCGCATGGGGTCCTTGCTCATGTAAGAGCCGCCCGTATGATAGCGGGTCGCTTGGAGCTTGGCAAGAACGTCACGAAGGCCAGCGCCCCGTGAGCTTCCGCCAACGGAGGATCTCGAGCTCGTAGGCCAGCAGGACCGAGACCACCAGCGCGACGGCCGCCGCCACGGCAGTCACCCACACGGGAGCGAATCGCATGCAGAGGGCGACCACGCTCATCAAACCGGACCAGGAGTAGAGGATGATGACAGTCTGACGCTGCGAGTAACCCAGATTGGCGAAACGGTGGTGCAGATGCCCTCGGTCGGCGACGTATATCGGCTGCCGGTTCTTGATGCGCCGCAGAATGGCGAACCCGGTATCGAAGATGGGGATGCCGAGCACCAGGAGCGGGATGACCAGGGCCACCGTGGCCACTCCCTTGAGGAACCCCTGCAGGGTGATGGCCGCCAGCAGGAAGCCCAGCAGCATCGAGCCAGAGTCGCCCATGAAGATGCTGGCCGGGTAGAAGTTGTGCCAGAGGAACCCCGTCGTGGCCCCTGCGGTGATGGCCGCCAGCACTCCTATGTCGATCCGCCCGAGCGAGATGGCGATGATGGCGAACGTCACCGAACTGATGGCGCACACACCCGCGGCGAGGCCGTCCATGCCGTCGATGAAGTTGACGATGTTCATGATCGCCACGACCCAGATGAGACTGAACGGCACAGACACCCAGCCGAGCACCAGGGTGCCCACGACCGGCAGGGTGATGTTCTCCAGCCGGACCCCGTATAGCACCAGGATGCCCGCGACGACGAACTGCAGGCCGAACTTGATGACCGGCCTCATGCCGCGCACGTCGTCGAGCACACCCACCAGCGTGATGAGCGAAGCTCCCACCAAGATGCCCCGCATCGTGCCTTCGGGCGACAGGAAGAGAAGGCTCGGAATGATCACCCCGAAGTAGATGGCGATGCCGCCCAGCCGCGGTGTCGGTTCCGAATGGATCTTGCGGGCGGAGGGGGCATCGAGAGCACCCATGCGCCGGGCGAGCTCGCCAACCACGGGGGTGAGTGCCCACGTGATGGCCACGGCGAGACCGAGACCGGCGAAGGCCCGCCAGGTATCGGCGACGAATTCCGACAGAGTCTTCACGACCCCGCGGCCACAGCCACGAGTCGGGTGCCGGCCTCAGCGAACACTTCCAGGGCGAGGCCGTCGGGGTAGGGACCGGCAAAATGCACGACTTCGATGCCGGCATTGACCAACATCTTGGCGCACACCACACAGGGTTGGTTGGTGCAGTAGATCTCAGCGCCCGCGATGGCCGCTCCGTGGTAGGCGGCTTGGATGATAGCGTTCTGCTCCGCGTGCAGGCCGCGGCAGAGCTCGTGCCGTTCGCCTGAAGGCACGCCGAGTTCGTCTCGAAGGCACCCCCTTTCCCCACAGTGCGTCAGTCCCCGGGGCGACGCCGTTGTAGCCGGTGGCAAGGATCTGCCGGTTCTTCACCAGTACCGCGCCCACGTGGCGACGCACGCAGGTGGAGCGGGTGGCCACCACCTCGGCTATCTCCATGAAGTAGCTCTCCCAGCTGGGGCGCATGACACCTTCCCCCAGGGGCCGGAGGCTCAGCGGGTGCCGAACAGGCGGTCGCCGGCGTCTCCCAGGCCGGGGAGGATGTAGCCGATGTCGTTGAGACACCGATCGATGGCCGCCACGATGATGGGCACTTCCGGGTGCCTATCGTGCACCGCGGCGATGCCCTGCGGAGCGGCCACGATCGATAGTAGCTTGATGTTGTTCGCGCCCTGCTCCTTGAGCAACGTGATGGCGTGCGTGGCGCTGCCGCCGGTAGCCAGCATGGGGTCGAGCACCAAGACCATCCGCTCGTCGAGCTTGCCCGGCACCTTGGCGTAGTACTGCACGGGCTCGAGGGTCTCGTGGTCGCGATACAGACCCAGGAACCCCACGCGCGCCGCCGGGAGCAGGTCGGTGATGCCCTCGACCATGCCCAGTCCCGCGCGGAGGATGGGGATGACCGCGACCTTCTTCCCTTTGATCACCTTGGTGGTGGTCTCTTCGAGAGGAGTGCGGATGGTGACTTCCTCAAGCTCGAGGTCCTTGGTGGCCTCGTAACAGAGCAGGGTGGCGATCTCGGCCACCAGCTCGCGGAAGCGCTTTGTCTCAGTGGTCTCGTCTCGCAGGTAGGTCAGCTTGTGCGCGATCAAGGGATGGTCCACCAGGATGACACGGTCCAGAACGGGCAGGGTCATCGGCGGCGCCTCCTCGGTGCTCACGCGGACAGATAGCTATACAGGGGATGCGACTCGGTCAAGACTCTTGCCCGAGAGCGCAGGCGCGCGATCCGTTCCTCGGTGGGATCGTGCGTGAGGATCTCGGCGATGATGCGACCCACTTCGCGCGCTTCGTCGGGCCCGAAGCCTCGAGTCGTCATGGCCGGCGTTCCCACCCGCAGGCCCGAAGTGACCGTGGGCGGCCGTTTGTCTGCGGGTACCGCGTTCTTGTTGGCCGTTATGCCGACATCGTGGAGCAGGTTCTCCGCCCGCTTACCGGTCATCTCGCTGCCGTTGAAGTCGATGAGCATCAAGTGGTTGTCGGTGCCGCCGGAGACCAGATCCAGCCCGCCCGCCAACAACTCCTGGGCCATCGCCTTGGCGTTCGCGACCGTGCGCCGCTGCCTCTCGCGGAACTCCTCGGTGCCCGCCAGATAGAAACAGACCGCCTTCCCGGCTATGACGTGCTGCAGGGGTCCTCCTTGCAGCCCCGGGAACACGGCCTTGTCGAGCCGCGCCGCATCCTCGGCTCGGCAGAACACCGTGCCCCCCCGTGGACCGGCCAGCGTCTTGTGCGTGGTGGAACTCACCCACTCGGCCAATCCGAAGGGTGATTGGTGCACCCCGGCGGCAACAAGGCCGGCAATGTGGGCCATGTCGACCATCAGGAGGGCCCCCACCTCGTCCGCGATAGCACGGAACGAGGCAAAATCGATCTCCCGGGGATAGGCACTTGCCCCGGCGACGATCATCTTCGGGCGCACCTCCAGCGCTTTGTCCCGCACCTGGTCGTAGTCGATGCGACCGGTGTCCTCACGCAGGCGATAGTGATGGAAGACGTACGCTCGACCGGAGAAGTTGACCTTGAGCCCATGTGTCAGGTGGCCCCCGTGCTCCAGACGCATGGACAGCACGGTATCGCCATGCTCCAACGCGGCGAAATACACCGCCTGATTGGCCGTCGATCCGGAGTGAGGCTGCACGTTGGCATGCTCCGCGCCGAACAGGTCTTTGGCACGCTCGATGGCGAGGGTCTCGACCGCGTCAACCACGTCACAGCCACCATAGTAGCGCTTGGCCGGATAGCCCTCGGAGTACTTGTTTGTGAGCACGCTTCCCACCGCCTCGAGCACCGCCCGGGGCGTGAAGTTCTCCGACGCGATGAGCTCGATGTTGTCCTGCTGGCGACGGAGTTCCCGTTCGATCAGTCCGGACACGGCCGGGTCGGTCTGCTCGAGCGGCTGCTCGTCGTAGCTCCCGGTCACGTCTGCTCCTCTGGTCGGGGTTCCACACACGTCTTGAAGCCCGAGAGCATCTCGACTCGGCGCTGGTGACGGCCACCCTCGAAATCGGTCTCGAGCCATGCGCGCAGTATGTCGACAGCAGCGCCGGAACCGAGGACGCGCGCTCCCAGGCACAGGGTGTTGGCATCGTTGTGGGCCCGCGCCATGCGCGCGGAGAACGCCTCGCTCACCGAAACAGCGCGGATGCCGTCGATCTTGTTGGCGGCGATGGCCATGCCGGTGCCCGTGCCGCAGATGAGTACACCCATCTCGGCCTCGCCGGCCACGATCGCACAACCGACCTTGACCGCGAAACTAGGGTAGTCGACACTGGCGAATCCGTTGGTGCCCATATCGATGACCGTGTGACCCCGCGCCCCGAGTTCCTCTACGATCGGCTCCTTCAGGGGGAATCCGGCGTGGTCACAACCTATCGCGTAACGCATAGCCCTTCCTTGCTCGGTGGCCCAGCCAAGAATAGCAGATGGGTCCGCCTCGGCCGACAACGGTTGGACGACCGGCACCCCCCGTGGGCCTGTCGACCCAGAGCCGTCGCCCGCGGACAGCGCACCCCGGGCCTGTCACCCCAAGACCGTCGCGATCCGTTCCAAGAGCAACTGAGTCAGCACCTCCCCTTCCCGTAGCACGACTGCCGGCTCCCCCGTACCGAGGGGCCGCAGGTCCACGACGGTGGACGCGGCCCCGGAGGGCGACGTGGCGGCGGCGAGGGCGGCCCCGGAGGGAGACGCAGCGGCCGCCCCGGTGACAGCGCTCGCGGCTTCCCCGTAATCGACCGCGGCGACGCAGTGGGCGAGCAGGATCGGATCGACGTCGTCGGCGGTGGCGGCGTCGGACCGGCCGCTGAGATTGGCCGAGGAGGCGGCCAGAGGTGTGTCCAGAGCAGCGAGCAGCGCCAGCAGCGGGGCATGGGCGGGCACGCGGACGCCGAGCGAGTCCTCCGTCCCCACCAGGTGCGGACGCTCGACGGTTGTGCCGACCACGAACGTATACGGCCCCGGCAGAAGGGCTTCAAGCACCCGGACGGCCCGCGGGTCAACATCGGGAAGAGCCGCCCGCACTGCATCGACCGACGGGAAGAGCACGGCCAGAGGCCGCTCCTCGTCTCTGCCCTTGGCCGCGAACAGACGGCGGACGCCGGCAGGGCTGTTCCACGCCGCAGCGAGGCCGTAGACCGTGTCGGTGGGCAGGCCAAGGATCGCTCCGGCGGCGAGAGACCTCGCCAGGATCGCCACCCCCTGGGCGTCGAGGTCGTCCGCCCCGATGCGCGGCGCCCCCGGGCGCACGGCGCGGACGATGCGTTCCTTGCCCGAGAGGTCCTTTGTTGTGGAGGTGAGCGCGAAGCCTGCCGCCAGCGCGAGCTCGGTCACGGCCGATGCCTGCGTGTCGCCCACCTCCACGAAGAGAGCGCCGCCCGGCCCCAGGGCCGCGGCGGCCTGGGGCAGCAGGCGACGATAGCAGTCGAGTCCATCCTCCCCGCCCCGCAGTGCGGGCGGCGGCTCGAAATCACGCACGTCGGGGTCCAGGCTCTCGTACTCCGACGCCGACACGTAGGGAGGATTGCTCACCACGACCCGGAGCGAGCCCGGTTCCACGCCTTCGAGCAGGTCGGTCTCGAATAGGTCGACTAGGTCTCCGAGGCCGAGGGCCTCGCGGTTCCTCTCGGCGACCCGGAGCGCCGCCGCGGAGACGTCGGTGGCCAGCACACGCACGTGTCCCTCTCGAGCGAGGCTGAGGGCGATAGCCCCGCTGCCCGTGCCCACGTCGGCGATGCGCGGCACGGCCGCCTGCTCCGGCGGCGGCAGCGGACGTTCCCGCAACCAGGCGAGCACGGCGTCGACCACTTCCTCGGTCTCCGGCCGCGGGATCAGCACGTCGGGTGTGACCTCGAGGACCACGTAGCGGAAGTGGGCCCGGCCGAGGATGTACGCGACCGGTTCGTGACGCGCGCGCCGAGCGATCAGCTCCCGATACGCCCCCACCTCGGCCTCGGTCAGCGGCCGGTCGAACTCGGTGTAGAGGCCGATGCGCTCGAGGCCCAGCACTTCGGCCAGCAGGAGCTCGGCGTCGAGCCGCGGCGAAGAGGAACCCTTAGAGGCCAGGAACTCGGCGGAGACGGAGAGCAGGCGGGCGATCGTCCAGGCGGCCATCAGGCGCCTACCCGGTCGGGTCGGCGCACGACCGCGTCCTACGAACGGGCCGGCTCACGACCGGCCTACGGACGGGCCGCGTCGAATTGATCAGCGCGGTCCTGCGCGATGAGGGCCTCGGTGAACTCTTCCAGCTCGCCCTCCAGGATGCCCTCCAGGCGGTGCGACGTCAGCCCGATGCGATGATCGGTCACCCTGCCCTGGGGAAAGTTGTAGGTGCGCACCTTCTGTGCCCGGTCGCCGGTACCGACCTGACTGCGACGCAGGCTTGCCTCCTTGGCGTCCTTCTCTGCCTGGGCGGCGTCGAACAGACGTGCCCGCAGGATCCGCAGCGCACGCTCTTTATTCTGCAGTTGCGACTTCTCGTCTTGGCACGAGACCACTAGACCCGTGGGCAGATGGGTGATGCGGACGGCGGAGTCGGTGGTGTTCACCGACTGGCCCCCCGGCCCCGTGGAGCGATACACGTCGATGCGCAGCTCGTTGGGATCGATGGTGACCTCGACCTCCTGCACCTCCGGCAGAACAGCCACGGTGGCGGTGGAAGTGTGGATGCGGCCCGTCGACTCGGTCACGGGCACGCGCTGCACCCGGTGGACGCCCGACTCGTACTTGAACACGCCATAGGCACCGCGACCTTTGACCTCGAAGATGATCTCTTTCAGGCCACCGAGCGGCGATTCGCTGGTGGTCAGTACTTCCACCTTGTAGCGCAGACGCTCGGCGTACTTGGTCAGCATGCGGGTGATCTCGAACGCGAAGAGGGCGGCTTCGTCGCCGCCGGCGGCGGAACGGACCTCCACTATGGCGCTCTTCGCGTCTCGCGGGTCCTTCTCGACGGTGGCGGCGCGGAGATCCTCGGCCAGACGTTCCACCGTTTCGCCGGCCTGGTTGCGTTCCTCCAACAAGTAGTCCCGCATCTCCGGGTCGAGGCCCACCTCCTCGAGCATGGCGGCGGCATCGGCTTCGGCCGCCTGGGCGGCCAGATACTCGGCCGCCATGCGATGAAGCTCCGACAGGTCGGCGTGGGCCTTGGAAGCCTCGGCATACCGGCCGGGGTCATCGAAGATCGTGGGGTCGGAGAGTTCCCGCGTGAGAGCCTCATACTTCTCCTCTATCTCACCTACAAGCCGATCGATCATCCGGCCGCTTCCTCCGCGAAGCGCACCATCGCCATGCCCTTCGGCACCGGCTCACCACCGGCTTCCACGCGCAGCACCTCCCGAAGCACGGCGATCGCCACCTCCACCTCGGCCGCGTCGGGCTCCCGCGTGGTGAGACGCTGCAGGGCCAGACCCGGCCATGACACCATGCGGGCGAACCTGCCCTTCTGGTGACGCCCCGCGTACCGGATCACCTCGTAGGCCAATCCCGCCACGATGGGGATCCCCACCAACCGGGAAAGGACCAGCCACACCAGACTGGGCTTGCCCACCACGGAGAAGACCAGGATGGCTATCACCATCACCACCAGCAAGAAGGCCGTTCCACAGCGTGGATGGCGCGTGCTGAACCGAATGACGTGCTCCACATCGAGGGGCTCTCCGTGCTCGTAGGCATGGATGGTCTTGTGTTCCGCCCCGTGATACTCGAAGACCCGCCGCAGATCGGGCAGGAACGATATAAGGCTCACGTATGCCAAGAAGATGGCGATGCGGATGAGCCCTTCCACGAGATTGAACACGAACGGGTTGCTGAACGTAGCCTCGAAGTACTTCACCACCGCGAGAGGTATGACGACGAACAGGCCCACCGCGAACGCGATCGCGAGGGTGAAGGTGATCGCCAGTTCCTTCCAGCCCAGGGAAGACGACTCCGCCGCTCCCTCCACCGGCTCGCCGGACCCGGGATCCACTGCGGTTTGACCTTCGAGGCTGTAGTCCGCCGACAGGCGCAGAGCGCGGATGCCCAACGTGAGGGACTCGACCAGTACCCCGACGCCACGCACCACGGGCGTCTTCAAGACCGGATACCGCCGGGCGAGAGGCACGAGCGGGAACGAGTGACAGGAGATGCCGCCCGACGGCCTGCGCACGGCGAGACCCCACGAGTTCTTGCCCCGCATCATGACGCCTTCCAACACGGCTTGACCGCCGATGGGATCGATGGCATCGTGGTGTTCGGCGCAATCCGGAGCCGTGCACTCCGACGCGTCGCGGGCCTCGGGCTCCTCGGCGCCCGCGGCAGCCAGACCCAGAGCCAGGCTGCGTCCGGCCGTGAGGGCCACATCCGCGCAACGTGGCAGCACTGTCGCCATTCTCCGACTCCCGTGGATCATCCTCGTTCGCCCTCCCACATGGACAGGTTGTCGACCCGTCGCACCTCGTGACACCGGCGGCACCGAGCCTGATACGACTCCAGGGCGCCCACCTTGATCAGCGGATCGTGCTCCGACGCGGGCCGGCCGTCGACCAATCGCTGGGTGCGCGATGCCGGGGCGCCGCACACGGAACAGATCGCCTGCAACTTATCGACGAACTCCGCCACGGCAAGCACGGCCGCCATGGGGCCGAACGGCAACCCGCGAAAGTCCTGGTCGAGCCCGGCCACGATCACCCGCTTGCCCCGGTCGGCCAGGAACTGGACAACCGGGGGCAGGTCGTCGTCCAAGAACTGAGCTTCGTCGACGGCTATGACGTCGGCCTCCTCGATCCCTGGCAAGACGAGGACCTCGTCGGCCCGCATGACCGAGTATGCCTTCCAGGAACGCCCGTCGTGAGAACTCACCCGGTCGAGTTCGTAGCGCACATCCAGAGCGGGCTTCACCACGAGCACGGCCTGCCCGGCGATCTCAGCACGACGCAGTCGCCGCATGAGTTCCTCGCTCTTGCCGCTGAACATGCTTCCGCAGATGACTTCAACCCAGCCGTCCCGCTGGGAGACACGACGCATCACGCGACTCCAGTCTCCTAACCGGGATGGGAGCCGGAGAAGACGCCGACCACCGCGACCGACCGGAGATCCATGGCGGCGATCTCCTCGCCGGAGTACTCACGCCCGCAGGTCATCGTACCTTCAGGGCACTCGTCGGTGACGCACCCCGGACCGGTGCCCTCGAACAGCGCCGGAGCTCTGCCGACGGCCAGGTACCGCATCGCCCACGCCAGCCGATTGATCTCCCACTGGGCCCGCCGACAACAGCGCACGCGGAAGAAGTGCCGCAACTCGCGGGCGTTCATGGTGACCACGATCTTCGTCTCGGCCGCGTTGGGGAGCACGAACCGAGCATCTTCCTGCACGGTCTCCTTCCCATGCCCTTGGGCCATCCCGATCTCGACCAGACGTTCGTAGGCCTCGCGGGCCTGCTCCATCGCGCGCACGAACACCTCGCGGGCCTCCGGCACCTCATCGATCTTGGGCGGGATGATGAAGTCGTCTCCCCCGCCGAAGCGCACGTAGCGCTGCGACTGCTGGTTGTAGGAGGCCAGACGGTGCCGCACCAGTTGATGTGAACAGGCACGGCTGATGCCATCGACGGCGAAGGTGAACGAGGCGTGCTCCAGGGCGCTGTGATGGCCGGAGCGCACCAGGACGCGCACCATGCGCTCCACGTCGTCGGCCGTCATCTCCTCGGCCAGGCCGGCTGCGCTCACGGGCGCATAGCACAGGCGTCCGGCGGCCGCCACCGTCCGGTCGGGCGTGGGGGTGTGCTGCAGGAGCGTGACCTTGAGGGAGGCGGGCACGGCGACTGGTGACGTAGGGGCCTTGCTCGGCGCCGTGCGAGAAGGGGCCCGAAGGCCCTGCGGCGCGGAGCCTCTGCCTGACCCCTACTTCGTGGTGGCTCGCCCGAACTTCTTGTTGAACCGCTCCACACGCCCACCGACATCGACCAACCGCTGCTTGCCCGTGTAGAAAGGATGGCAGACGGAGCAGATCTCCACCTTGATCTCGGCGAGGGTGGAGTGGGTCACGAACGTCTCACCGCACGAGCACGTGACCTTGCTCTCGACATACTCGGGATGGATATCAGGCTTCACGGGTCCTCCTAGGAACGACCGCCGAGGGGCGGGTTACTCTGTACAGGTTGGCACTCCAAGGCGACGCGGGACGAACCCGCCCGAACGGGAGAGCGCACTATGATAGCACGCCCGAGCGGGGAGCACGGCGGCCCCCGGCCTACCCCGCGTCCTCGGCCGACGTTTCCGCGGCACGCAGGCGCTCCAAGCTCGATCTCGCGGTCGCGAGCGCCTCGGAACGGTCGGCAATCTCTCCCGATTCCCAGGCCAGCGCGACTTCTCGGAGCACCTCTCCCAGGAGGGGTCCCGGGGCGAGGCCCAGTTCCGCCATGAGGTCTCGACCCGTGATCGGCGGCCTCGGCACTCCGTCCTGTGTCCGCCCCCGCCAGCACTCCATCAACGCGCCGGCCTCCGCAAGGTGGCGGGCCACGTGCCGGGGCTCGGTGCTGGGTCCCCGGGTGGCCAGGCGGTCGGCGACGGAAACCAGGATCACTTCCGGCTCCCAGGGAGCGGCATCCCACAGATAGCGCACCACCGATCGAGGCGTCAGGGGATCCTCGTGCTGGAGAAAGCCCAGGTCGAGGTGCCGCTCGACCACCCGGCGCACGAGGGAGGTGGCGGACGTCGAGCAGCGCAGGCGCGCGCAGATGCCCTCGGCGATCGGCCCCCCCAGTTCCGTATGCCCCCAGAACATGACCCGACCCCGGTCGTCGAGTGCCCTGGTCTGTGGCTTGGCTACGTCGTGCAGCAGGGCGCCCAGGCGCAGGGCGACAGGCCGCGGCATCACGCCGTCGACCGGCCGAGCCAGCCGGGCGGCGAGCAGTTCTTCAGAGTGTCCGAAGTGCATGCCGGGGGCGGCGATGAGCTCGTCGAGTCGCTCCATCGCGTCCAGCGTGTGACCGTAGGCGTCGAGGTGGTGGAACGTGCTCTGGACCACCCCGTGCAGAGCCGTCACCTCGGGAAGGAAGACCTCGAGCAGACCCAGGTTCGCCCACAGACCGACCGCGGCGGCCGAGCGCCCGGCGGCCAGCGTGGACACCACTTCCGAGAGCACGCGCTCCGCCGCCGTCTCCCGAAGGTGATGCGCCTCGGCTCGAGCCAGGTCCCGTAGTGCCGGGTCGAGCGTCAGATCAAGGGTGTGGGCCAGCCGGACGGCCCGCAACAACCGCAGCGGGTCGTCGGCGAAGATCCGCCCGCCCACCGCGACCAGCCGCCCCTGCTCCAGGTGTCCCTGACCCCCGAACGGGTCGACGAGGACTCCCCCCGCCACCGGAAGCGCCATGGCGTTCACGGTGAAATCGCGCAGGGCCAGGTCGGCAGCCAGGCTGCCTCCGCGCATGGCCGCTACGTCGAGATGCCCGGGGGAACCCACCACGCGATAGGCCCCCCACTCCCGCGAGAGCGCGAACCACGGCAGGCCCGAGCGGGCCGCCACGGCGGCCGCAACGGCACGGGGGTCGCCGTCGACCACCACGTCCACGTCGGTGCTCGTCCGGCCCATCTGCCGGTCACGGACCGTGCCCCCGACCAGCCAGCCGGCTCCGCCCCGTTCCCCAAGAACGGCACGAAGCGCTCCGAGCAGCGCGGCGACCGACGAGTCTACTTCTTGCCGCCCTGCTGTTGTCGACGCATCCGCCGGGAATAGAGGAAGTTCTCCCAGAAGTAGACGAACCCCGTGTACATGGCGAAGAAGATCACGACGTAGATGAGCCCCACCCACCATTCCGGGCAGCGACGAACGGAAGAACAGCCACATCACGACCACGTAGACCGCCGTCAGGATAGCCCCCTGTATAAGGGCGCGTTTGAGGCTGGGCTTAGCCGGCCCCGCGCTGCGGGCACGCGACTGTCGCTGGGGCTGACGCGCCGCCCGCCGTTGTTCTTTCTTGGCCATGATGTCCTATTCTCCCGGTTGTGGTAGCACCCCCACGTACTCGCGCTTCACGCGGGCCGTGAGGGAACAGGTCACTTCGTAGTTGATGGTGCCGACGATCCGCGCGAGTTCCTCCGCCGTGATGCGTTCGTCTCCCTGGCGACCGAGGAGCACCACCCGCTCGCCGAACGCCACCTGGGCGTCGCGCCCCACCTCGACCAGGAACTGATCCATGCACACGTTCCCCACGCGAGGATACCGCTTTCCTCCTATCAGCACGTCGCCCTCGTTCGACAGCAGGCGGAAGAATCCGTCGCCGTAGCCGATCGGCACCAGAGCCACCCGGGTGGGGCGGCACGCCCGCCACCCCGAGGGGCGGGTCCAGGAGTAGCTCACGCCTTGACCCTCCTCGATATCCCGCAGGGCGGCGACGTAGCTG
This sequence comes from uncultured Actinomycetota bacterium, assembly GCA_963790415.1. Classification (GTDB taxonomy): domain Bacteria; phylum Actinomycetota; class Thermoleophilia; order RBG-16-64-13; family RBG-16-64-13; genus JAJZQZ01. Next base: position 4,294 of record CAWBOK010000010.1, on the reverse strand, counting down.
GTGAGCGTCAGAGCCGGCGCCAGGCCGTCGATATCGGGGTCTCGCTGGAACGGCGACATGCCGTACATCGCCAGGCCGCAACGTACGGCATCGAAGTGGGTCGCCTGATCGCGCAACGTGGCCGCCGAGTTGGCTGCGTGCAGCACCAGGCCGGGGAAGCGCGCACGCAGCGGGGCCGTGGTCTCCGCGAAGAGAGTGAGTTGGGCGGCGAGGAACTCGGGGTCGTCGTCGGCGGTGGCAAAGTGAGTCATCACTGCCGCCGGCTCCAGCCAGGGGTCGGCCGCGATGGTCTCGAGCAGACCCGGTAGTGCGTCCGGTTCCACGCCCAGCCGATGCATCCCGGTGTCGACCTTGACGTGCAGCCGCACCCGGCGCTCCAAGCGACGCGCCGCTTCCGAGACCGAGGGCACGAACCTGGTAGACCACACCGCGCACTCGGCGCCGCTCGCGACCGCCTCCTCCAACTGATCGTCGAGCACCGGCCCCATGATGAGCGCGCCCCGACCCAGACCGGCGTCTCGGAGTTCCCAGGCCTCCTCTGTGGTGGTGACGGCCAGGCCCCCGGCGCCGGCCTCGAGAGCGGCGCGGGCCACCTGCACGGCCCCGTGCCCGTACCCATCGGCCTTGACGACCGCGATCAGCTTGGCCGCACCGGCCAACCGGGAGCAGAGCAGCGCCACATTGTGACGCACTGCCGCCAAGTCTATCGTCGCACGAGCTCGGTACACCTATGTCACCCCTGCCGGGTCACGCCTGCCGGGTCACGCCTGTGCGGACGCTATGGCCTTCACCACGTCGCCGCGCGTGATGATCCCCACCAACCGCCCCTCTTCGAGCACCGGCACGCGATTGACGTCGCTGTCGGCCATCAGGGTGGCGACGTCGTATATCGATGCATCCGGCGCGACGCTCACGACCTCCGAACTCATGACATCGGCCACCCTAGTGCCGAAGGTCCGCCGGAACCGCTCCTCGAACTTCTTCATGCTCTCCAAGTAGATGGTGCTGTCCAGGAATTGGATGTAATGGGGAAAGTGGAGGCCGGCATCCTGCAGGATGATGTCGCCCTCGGTGACCACTCCCACCAGCGCCCCGTCGGCGTCGATCACGGGAACGCCACTGATCTTGCTCGTGGACAGCAGATCGGCCAATTCCCGCACGGTGGCATCCGGCCCGATGGTCACTACCTCGGCCTGCATGATATCCCTGGCTGTCAGTTGGTCCACCCCGGTCTCCTCTCGTTTATGTGCCCCGCGAGGACGCGGGGGATAAGCGCTATCAGATCTTCGGCCGCCAGGCCCCCAGGGAACGCCGCCGCGCCCCAGCGCCCGGCCTCGGCGTGCACCCACACGCCCGCCCTGGCCGCCTCAGCGGGAGCCAGGCCTTTCGCGAGCAACGCCCCCAGGCAACCACTCAACACGTCGCCCGTGCCTGCCGACGCCAACTGTGGAGGCCCCTGCGTGACCACCCACGTATCGCCCCCCGGTTCGGCGATCACGGTCGACGAGCCTTTCAAGACTACCACTTGACCGGTGACCTCCGCCGCCCGGCGGGCGGCCGGCAACGCCGCGCAGGTGACCTCCTCTACCGGAACGCCCAGAAGTACCGCCAGTTCCCCGGCATGGGGAGTCAACACGAGCCCCGGGCGGCCGCGAAGCTCGCCGGCCGCTCCGGCAAAGGCCAGCAGGCCGTCGGCGTCGAGCACGGCGGGCACCGAGGTGCCCGCGAGAGCGGCCCTCACCCCGGCCATGGTGTCCGCCCGGCGACCGAGCCCCGGACCGACCACCAAGGCGCCGACACGCGTGTCGGCGATAGCCGCTAGGAACTCCGCCGGATCCGCCGACCGCACCACGACCTCGGTCAGTCGACCCCGCAGCGCGGCCGCCACGTCGGGAGGCGTGACCAGACGCACGTAGCCGGCGCCGCTGCGCACCGCGGCCCACGAGGCCAGATGCGCCGCGCCGGTGTATTCGATCGAGCCGGCCAGCACGGCCACGAAGCCCGCCCGGTATTTGTGGTCGTCGACACGTCGCCCCGGCACGACGACATCGGCGGCGGTTACCACCCGAATATCGGGTTCGGGCTCCAGGAACCCGGGCAACCCGATGTCCCACACCAGAACCTCTCCGGCGGCCTCCGATCCGGGAGGACACAGGATCCCGCTCTTGGGTGCGTGGAAGGTGATCGTGCAGGTGGCGGCGGCGGTTCCGGAGGCGATCGAGCCGGTCGCGGCGTCCACACCGGTGGGAACGTCTACCGCGACCACGGGCACGCCCCGGGCGGAGGCCCGATCGATCCGCGCGGCCCACCCGGCCACCGGTTCCCTCAGTTCGCCCGTGGCTCCCGTGCCAAGCAGGCAATCCACCACCACTTCCGTCTCGTCCCACAGATACGCGGGCACACCGCCCAGACGGAGGTTGACGCCCGCCCCCTGCGCCGCGCGCAGATTCACGGCCGCGTCGGGGCTGAGCTCAGCCGCCGACGAAGCCGCCACCACGCAGGCCACCGGATGGCCGGCCAGGTGCAGCTGCCGGGCGGCCGCCAGCCCATCCCCGCCGTTGTTGCCCCGACCACACACGATCAGGGTATGGCGCCCGGGATACCTGTGCAGCACCAACTCCGCCACCCCGAGAGCCGCGCGCTCCATCAGCACCGACCCCGGGATGCCCACGTCCTCGATGGCCGTCCGGTCGAGTTCACGCACCTGGGCAGGCCGCAGACCGACAGGCCTGGCTTCCACAGGTAGATGAGAGAAGAGGCTGCGCCCGGGGGCCGAAGCCCGCGCGCCAGGCAGAGCGCCGGCGGACACGGGGTTGGCCGGCATGGGGGATCGCGCCTCCGCCACCGCCGTGGCAACGGCCGACCCGCTGGTATGCGACAGGGAGAGTGCGACATGGTCGATGCCCAGACCCGCCGCCCACGTAGCCGTGGACCCGCGCAGCAGCACGCGCGGCGGACCTCCCGACACCACCTCGATCTCCTGCCAGGAGAGGATGCCCGTCCCCAAGAGCTTCCCCACCGCCTCCTTCGCCGCGATCCGAGCGGCGATGGAGGGCACCGGATCCGCTTTTCCGCGACAATAGACCAGCTCCGCCGGGGTCAGCACCCGCTCGACCAGGTTCGGCCGCCGTGCGAGCGCGGCACGGAGGCGGGGGAGCTCGACCAGATCGGTACCCGCGCGCATCTGCCCCCCGGTCATGCGCCTACTCCACGGTCACGGTCTTGGCGAGGTTCCGGGGCTGATCCACCGTCTCCCCGTTGGCCCGAGCGACGCAGTATGCGAACAGCTGCAGGGGAACGACGGAGAGCAGGGGAGAGAGCATGTCATCGGTGCGGGGCACGTAGAACACCTCGTCGGCCATCTGCGCGATGTCCCGGTTGCCTTCGGTGGCCACCGCGATCACCGCGGCCCCGCGGGCTTTGACTTCCTGCAGGTTCGAGATCACCTTCTCGTACACGTGACTGTCGGTAGCCACGACCACCACCGGCGACCCCTCGTCGAGCAGGGCTATCGGGCCGTGCTTCATCTCGCCGGCCGCGTAGGACTCCGTGGGGATGTACGAGATCTCCTTCAGCTTGAGAGCGCCCTCGAGACACACCGGCAGGCCCACGTTCCGGCCCAGGTAGAGAAAGAAGCGGTTCGCCCGATACGCGTTGGCGGCCCGCTCGATGACGGCCAATGGTCCGCTCTCCAAGTACGAGTTCAGCTGGGTGGGGACCCGGCGCAGCTCCTGAGTCAGCCGGCCCACCTCACTCCGGTCCAGCGTACCCCGCACGTCGGCGAAGTGGAGCGACAGCAGGAGCATCGCCAGGACCTGCGCGAGGAAGGTCTTGGTCGCCGCCACCCCGATCTCCAACCCCGCTCGGGTGAAGAGCACGCCGTCGGCCTCGCGGGTGGCCTGAGAACCGACGATGTTGGTGACGGCCACCACGTGGGCTCCGGCGTTCCGAGCCAGGCGCATGGCCGCAAGCGTGTCGGCCGTCTCGCCCGATTGGCTGATGGCCACGCAGAGGGTATCCGGGCCGATGACCGGGTCGCGATAGCGGAACTCCGAGGCCACGTCGATATCCACCGGCACCCGCGCCCACCGCTCCAGGGCGCACTTCCCTATCAGGCCGGCGTGATATGACGTGCCGCAGGCCACGATCACCACCTGTCGGATCCCGCGGATCATGTCATCGGTCAGACCCAGACCGTCGAGCTGCACGCGCCCCAGATGATCCACCCGCTCGGTCAGGGTGTCGGAGAGGGCATCTGGTTGCTCGTGGATCTCTTTCAACATGAACGTCTCGT
>CAWBOK010000009.1:325000-634296 GCA_963790415.1 uncultured Actinomycetota bacterium | reverse complement strand
TCAGGCCGCGGGCCAGATAGTGGGCCCGGCGCAGGCACACTTCCCCGAGGGCGCGCAGGCCGTCGGGGCCGAGCAAGGCCAGGTGGATGGTCGCGGCCAGCGCGCAGAGCGCCTGGTTCGAGCAGATATTCGACGTGGCCTTGGCCCGGCGGATGTGCTGCTCGCGGGCCTGCAGCGTGAGCACGTAACAGACGCGGCCTTCGGCGTCGCTGGTCTGGCCCACCAGGCGTCCGGGCAGTTGGCGCAGGTACTCGGTCCGGCAGGCCATGTAGCCCGCCGACGGGCCTCCGAAGTTCATGTCGCCGCCGAAGACCTGCACGTCGCCCACGGCAACGTCGGCCCCGAGAGCGCCCGGAGACTCGAGCACCCCCAAGGTCATGGGGTTCTGCGAGACCACCAGCAGGGCGCCTGCCGCGTGGGCGGCTTCGGCCAACGGCGCGATGTCTTCCACCACACCGAAGAAGTTCGGCTGTTGCAGCAGGACCGCGCCCACACCGTCGAGTTCCGCCGGAAGCGGAACACGCGTGCGTCCGGTCTCCGGATCGAGCGGCAGTGAGTCCAGGGGGAACCCCGGTCCTGTCGCGTAGGTGGCCAGCACCTGGCGAGCTTCGGGATGCACGCCCGCGGAACAAAGCACCCGCTCGCGCTGGGTGTGCCTGAGGGCAAGGAAGGCGGCCTCGGCCAGTGCCGATGGGCCGTCGTACATGCCGGCGTTGGCCACGTTTAGTCCGGTGAGCTCGCTGATGATCGTCTGAAACTCGAAGATGTGTTGCAGCGTCCCTTGGGAGACCTCCGCCTGGTAAGGCGTGTAGGCGGTGGCGAACTCGGATCTGCCCACCAGGGCCCGCACCGCCGCGGGCACGTAATGGTGATAGCAGCCGGCCCCGAGGAACGTGGCCGACCGGCACACCTGGTTGTGGGCGGCGAAGTCCTGCATGCGGGCCGCGACTTCCGGCTCCGACAGACCCGGGGGCAGGTCGAGGGTACAGCTGCGCAGCTCCGCCGGGATAGGGGAGAAGAGGTCGTCGATTGAGTCTACGCCGACAGTGGCGAGCATGGCCCGGCGGTCGGCGTCGGTGTGGGGGAGGTAGGTCACGACGCGTCCAAGGCCGGCGTCGACGGATCAGGCGGCGCCTGCGGCCGCGAAGTGCGTCGCCGCGGCTCCGGAATAGGCGTGACGCCCGCGCGGTAGAACGGGCGCTCGACGATGCGCGCGTGCACTTCCTTCTCGCCGCTGAGGATCACGACCTCGGCGCCGATGGCGGTGTGCTCCGGCAGTATGTAGCCCAGTGCGATGGGGTGGCCCAGGATCGGGCTGTGGGTGCCGGATGTGACCCGGCCCACCAGGATGTCGCCTACGGCGATCTCGTCGCCGTGCCGGGGGATGGTGTGGGCGTCGGTGGCGAGGCCCACCAGCAGCTTCTCGGGTCCGCGCTCGGCAGCTTCGAGAAGGGCGTCGCGGCCGACGAACTCCGGCTGCCGGGGACGCTCCAGTTGCGTGAGCCATCCCAGACGGGCTTCGAACGGGGTGGTGTTCTTCGTGATGTCTTGCCCGTAGAGCAGGAGTGCGGCCTCGAGGCGCAGCGTGTCACGCGCTCCCAGTCCGCAGGGCGCCACCGTGCCGGGTGCTCCGGCTGCGAGGAGTGCGTTCCACAGCGTGCGGGCGTCTTGAGCGGCGACGAGCACCTCGGCGCCGGTCTCGCCGGTGTAGCCGGTGCGCATCACCGTGACTTCCACGCCGGCCACGTTCGCCTGGGCGAAGCTGAAGGGCGCCATCGACGCGATGTCGAGGCCCGGCGACAGACTATCGAGTATCGTGAGGGCCGCCGGTCCCTGGAGAGCCAGGAGGCAGGTGAGATCGGTGAGGTCGTCAAGCTCGAGACCGGGATCGCCCGGAGTGAGGGAGGGCGACGCGAGGAGGTGGCCCTCGATCCACTCCCTGTCCTGGGTGGTGCGTGAGGCGTTCACGATGAGAAGGATGCCGTCATCGCGCCGGTACACGATCAGGTCGTCCTGGATGCCGCCCCACGGTGTCAGCATGACCGTGTAGCGGGCCTGACCTATTTCAAGGTCGGACAGGTCACTGGCTACCAGGCCCTGCACCGTCGTGATCGCGCCCGGCCCGCGCAGTAGGAGCCGGCCCATGTGGGACACGTCGAAGAGTCCGGCTAGGGTGCGCACCTGCATGTGCTCGCCGATGATCGATCCGTAGGTCAGCGGCATCTCCCACCCGCCGAACGGGCTGAAGCGGGCGCCCGCGGCGACATGTTCCTCACGCAGAGGCAGATGCCGGAGACCAGGGTTCTCGGTCGGTGTCTCGGATTCCCCCATGTGCGCCTCCCTTTCGGTCGCGGAACACCTATTCCATTGTGCCACAGGCCCGGTGGTCTCTGAACTTTATGAGTTCTCTCACACTTCCCTCACAGTAGAGGACCACACTGACAAGAGCACAGCCGCGGGCGATTCTCGTTGGACAAGGAGGAATGGAGTATGAGGAACTTCCTGCAGCACAAGTGGGTCATCGGGGCGGGTGCCCTCGTCCTGGTGCTCGCACTGGGCGCCGTTGCGTGGGCGGCCACAGGCGACAGCACGACGACCACCCCGACCGTGGCCCCTCAACAAGGCGCGGGCCCAGACGGCGACGGACCGGACGGCATGGGATTCGGGCTGTTCGGCGGCGGCATGATGCGTCACGGCAGAGGCGGCCCCGGGGCCGAGGCAGACCCTGAGCAGTTCCAGCAAGACAAGGAGCAGCGTCAGCAGGATATGCAGGCCCGGCGGGACGCGTTCCTGAAACTGATCCGGGACAAGATGACTCCGGAGGACCAGCAGAAGCTCGACACCCTCTCGGCGACGGCCAAGCAACAGCAGGACGCCCTGCAGGCCGCTCGTGAGGCGTTGGGCAAGACCGCGTCCGAGATGCGGGCTCTGGTAGACAAGTACTTCCCCGAAGGGGCGGCTCCGGACCCCGGTACCGCGCCGACCACACCGAGTGGCTCTACGTCGACAGCGCCGAGCGCCACGACCAACTAGTCCTTGCATCGGCGGCAGACTTACCCCTCCCCGGGACTCGGGGCCGGCCCTGCCGGCCCCGAGTCCTCCCCCGTCACCGGACGCGCGGTACACTAGGATAGGCGAAGGATAGATCCACCGATGACGACAGTAGGCACGAGCGGGGAGACGCAATCCATGACGAGGCGCGGGGTAGAGCTCGGCACCATCTTGGTGGTAGAGGACGACCCCTCCATCTCCGAGTTGCTGCAGCTGTACTTGTCGCGCGAGGGCTACCGGGTGGTCTCTTCGGTAGAGGGCGGCCCCGTTCCGGACCTGGTACGCGAGGAGCGTCCCACCCTGGTGGTGCTCGATCTGATGCTTCCCGACACCTCGGGGCTGGAGGTGTTGAAGACCCTGCGCACGTTCTCCACGGTGCCCGTCATCGTGTTGACGGCCAAGGACGCCGACCAGGACAAGATCCTTGGCCTGGAACTCGGCGCCGACGACTACATGACCAAGCCGTTCAGCCCGGGAGAGCTGATGGCCCGCGCGCGGGCCGTGCTTCGGCGCGCCGCCCCGGCGGACGAGTCCACCAGTCAGGTGCTCGGCGGCATCGAATTGGTACCCGAAGAGCGGGTGGTGCGCGTGGACGGGCGGACGGTCGATCTGACCCCCCGCGAGTTCGAGCTTCTCCACTACCTGCTGGTCAACCGGGGGATAGCCCTCTCGCGGGAGCGGCTGCTGGAAGAAGTGTGGGGCTACACGTTCTACGGCGACGCGCGCACGGTGGACGTGCACGTGCGCCAGGTCCGCAAGAAGCTGGGTCGCTGGGCGCCGGCGGTGCAGACGGTGTGGGGATTGGGCTACAAGGCCGACCCGGATGCCACTCCGTCACCGGAGGGCACGGAGGACGACCAGCAGTGACCGAGCCCGCCGGCTCCGACCTCTCACCACCCGCCGATCCAGCGCCTGCCGGAGCCCTTCCGGGCCCGGTGGCCGCAGGCGGATCGATCGGTCGCCGGCTGACCCTGGCGCTGGTGGGCGTCTCCATACTCACTCTTGTAGCCGTCGGCACCTTGTTCTACGGCTTCCTGGGTCAGTACGTGGTGCGCGAGAAGCAGGATCAGATGCTGGCGCACGCCACCGCGGTCGCCGACCAGTTCGGCAGACTCTGGAGCATAGCTTCCCTGCGCCCGATCCGTAGCACCCGGGACCTGGAGTTGCTCCTGAGTATCGATACCCAGGTGCTGCCGCCCGGAGCCGGCATCACCATCTTCCAGGGAGACGAGATCGTGGCGACAGCCGGCCCTGACAGGGTGCAGGGGCCGGAGGCGCAACGACTGTATCCACGGGCGGCGACCTTGGCCGCTCACGGTCCGGCCGCGGCGACCCTTTCGTTCCCGGGGCGGAATCGACTCATCGTGGCCGCGGCGCCCACCGACTTGGGCGGCCAAGCCGGGATCGTGGTGGTCAGCCTGCCCACCGCCGATGCCGTCTCGGCCCGGCGTGGCCTGCTCGGCGTCCTCCTTCTCTCGGGGATCATCGCCGTGGGCGTGGCGGTGTTGTTCGGTCTTGGCCTGGGTTCGTGGCTCACGCGGCCGCTCACGCGCCTGTCGAGGTCGGCCCGCACGATGGCGGCGGGATCCTACGCGGAACCCGTCCAGGGGAGGTACCCCGGCGAGTTGTTCGCACTGGCGTCGAGCATGGAGTCCATGCGCCGCGAGGTACGGCGGAGCGAGCAGTCTCTGAGGGGCTTCGTCGCTTCGGCGGCCCACGAACTGCGCACGCCGTTGACCTCCATCGAGGGTTTCTCACAGGCGCTTCTGGACGGCACCGCCGACACTCCCGAGCAGCAGCGTCGCTCGGCGGCCGCCATCTATCGGGAATCCAGCCGGCTGCACCGTTTGGTGAACGCGCTCCTCACCCTCTCTCGCTATGACTCGCGGGAATACCGACCGGCCGCGGTCGACGTCGACGGCGCCCGGGTGGTGCAGGAAGAGGTCGATCGGTTGGTGGAGGCCGGGCTGTCCGATCCGGGCAGGATACGGGTGTCGAGCGCCGGGGAGACGCCCGTCCGGTTGGTCACCGACCCCGACATGCTGCGGCAGGTCATCGGGAATCTGCTGCGCAACGCCGTGCAGTATGGCGGCGCGGATCCAATCGAAGCCCGCGTGGCCGCGAACGGCGACCGGTTCGTGCTCGAGGTGGCGAGCGGAGGCACGCCTGTGGGTGCCGTGGACCGACGGCGCCTGTTCGAGCGGTTCTATCGGGGTCACACGGGGCAGCGCACCGACGGGTTCGGCCTCGGACTGGCTCTCGTGGCCGAGATCTGCGAGGTTCTGGGCGGCACAGTGGAGTTGACCCCAGAGGAGCCGCGCACGGTGTTCCGGGTGACCCTGCCTACGGTGTCATCCGGGGGCCCCGGCGCGGGGACGGGGACTGCACGGTGACGCCCGCCGCGGTGACGCCCGCTGAGTTCTTCCTCATGGCCGGGGACGACCTCGTGACGGTGAGCCTGCCGGGAGAGGTGGCATTCGTGGAGCCGCCGCCGGCGCTCGAGCCTCTGCCCTCGTTCAGAGAAGCCGTCCGTCGCGCGCTCGACGCCCCTCGAGGTTCCTTGCCCCTTGCCCGTCTTGCCCGGCGGGGGGCCCGCGTGACCATCGCCTTCGACGACCCCTGCCTTCCGTTGCCCCCCCTCCTGGACGACCCGCGGCGCGTCATGTTGGAAGAGGTGGTGCACGCCCTGGAGCGCGCCGGGGTGCGGCAGGCCGACATGACCCTTGCGTGCGCCAACGGTCTGCATCGGCAATGGACCAGGTGGGAGTTGTTCCCGCTGGTCGGGCCGCGCCTGAGCGCTCGCTTCGGCGAGAGGGTGACCTGCTACGACGCCGAGGATCCATCCGGAAGCGTGTCGCTCGGGCCCACTGCGTCCGGACTGCGTGTCGAGGTGAGCCGAGCGGTGGCCGAGGCCGACTTGGTGGTGTACGTCGGGGTGCCTTGGACGGAGATGAACGGCGGCCACAAGTCGCTCGCCTGCGGGCTCTCTACCTATGCGTGCATCGATCAGCACCATGGGCCGGAGGTGCAGGAGCAGAGCCCCATGATGCATCCCGACGGCTCCGAGATGCATCGGCGTGTGTGGGAGATCGGTCGCCACATCGGAGGGCACGTCCCGGTGTTCCAGGTGGAGGCGGTGCTCAACAATCGGGTCTGGGCGGGACCTCTGCACCTCCTCGATCTGCGCCGCCGCCGGGTGCCCACGGGACTCGGCGCGGCCCGGCGGCTGCCGCCGCGGGCCCGGCGCTGGATGCGGAAGGGTCTGTGGAGCTTCTACCAGCCGGCGGGGGTCTGGGCGGGAGCCGTGGAACCCGTGCACGGGGCCGCGCTGGCCCGGCTCGCCGCTTCGCGGGCGAGCGTGGAGGGCCAAGCGGACATCCTGGTCTTGGGGTTGCCCAATCTCAACCCCTACGCGGTGCATTCCGACATGAACCCCCTGCTGGTGGCGAATCTCGGCTTGGGCCACGCGTTCCAGTTCGGCCGGCCCGTGCCCCTGGTGCGGCCGGGCGGGTGGGTGGTGCTGGCCTCCCCCTGTTCTCCCGGGTTCAACCGGCGTCACCACCCCGCCTACGAGCGGTTCTGGGAGGAAGTGCTCCCGGTGACGCGCGATCCGGCGCGCATGCGGGCCGAGTTCCAGGATGCCTTCGCGGGCGACCACGGTCTGATCGAGGCCTATCGGAACGAGCGCGCCTACCACCCGGTGCATCCGTTCTACGCGTGGTACTGGACCGCCCGCGCCCGTCGCCACGTGGGCGGCGTCGTGATCGCCGGGTGCGACGATGCTGCCGTGGTCGAGCGGCTGGGCTTCCGGCCGGCGGCCGGAGTGGAGGAGGGGGTGGCCCTCGCGCGCTCGCGCCTTGGGTGCCGACGCGCGCGTGGTCGTGCAGTTGACGCCACCCGTCTTCTCCGTGGACGTGGAGTGAACAAGCAGCGGGAGGGTTGTCGGCATTCCCTGCGCGGGCTAGAGTATCTTCAGAAGGCTGTTGAAAAGTGACGCTTCGTCTCCAGGGCGCAATGGGCGCGCGTGAGACAAGGACGCAGGAAGCGCTCGTAGCAGCGCTACGTGCGCGACCGAGGACGCCGTATCGTGCCGGCCAGTGCGTTCTGGTGGCCAAGGCTTCGATTTTCAACAGCCTCTAGGGAGTGTGCGCGTGAAAGTCACCCTTATCGAACCCGCCCCGCCGGGTTTTCACGTCTACAGCTTTATCCGTCAGGTCCGCTTGGGGCTGCCGTTGCTCGGTGCCCTTCTGCGGGAGAGGGGCCACGACGTGGTCATCCTCGTTGAGAGCTTGGGCGACATCGACTGGGAGCGGGTCGACGAGTCCGATCTGGTGGGGATCTCCACCATCACGTCCACGGCCATGAAAGCCTACCGCTACGCGGAACGCGCGCGGGAACACGGGGCGGTGGTGGCCATGGGCGGTCCGCACGTGACATTCCACGCCGATGAGGCACTGGAGTTCTGTGACTATGTGGTGCGGGGCGAAGGCGAGAACGCGATCCTCGAACTGGTCGATCACATGGAGCGGAGACGAGCCCTCCAGAGCATCCTGGGTCTCTCCTATCGCGACGACGACGGAGTTCCGGTACACACGCCGCCCCGCCCGCTGCTCCCGACCCTCGATGATCTGCCGTCGCCCGACCTCTCCCTCATCCGCAATCACGAACTGATCAGTCCCACGCCTATGCTGACATCGCGTGGATGCGCGTTCGACTGCGAGTTCTGCTCGGTGATCATGATGTTCGGGCGCCGGGTACGGGTCGATCCGCCCGAGAAGATCATCGCCGCCATCAGGGATGCCCGGCCGGAGAGCATCTTCTTCTACGACGACAACTTCATCCTCTCCAAGGTCCGCACCAAGCGATTGCTTGCCACCATGATCCGCGAAGGTCTGAATGTGCCGTTCTCCGCCCAGATACGGGTGGATTCCGTGTGCAAGGGGGGCCGCGTCGACCACGAGTTGCTGCACCTTCTGCGCGAGGCGGGCTGCTTCCTGGTCTACATGGGCTTGGAGTCGGTGAACCCGGCCACCTTGGCGGCCTTCAACAAACACCAGAGCGTCGCCGATATCGCGGGCGGTCTGGCCGCACTGCATTCATACGGCATCAAGTCGCACGGCATGTTCGTGTTCGGCTCCGACGCCGACACGTTGGAGACGCTGCGAGAGACGACCGATTTCGCCATCGCCCACGACATCACCTCCGTCCAGTTCATGCTGCTGACTCCGCTGCCCGGCACCCGCCAGACGGCGGCCCTCGAGGCCGAGGGGCGCATCTTCACGCGGAACTGGAGCCTGTACGACGGACATCACGTGGTCTTCTGGCCCAAGCATATGAGCCCGCTGGAGCTTCAGGAGGCGTCCATACGGGCCCATCACCGCTTCTACCGTGTGCGCCGCTGGCCTACCAGCCCGCGCTACCGGTCCCGGGGCTTCCTCATCAGCCACGGGTGGGAGCGGGTGCCGGAGAACATGGCGTACACGCGCGAGTTGCGTGCGTACGTGGCCACGCATGAGCCGCCGATCCCTCCCCCGGCGGGCCCATCGGGCGACGGAGACGGACGGCCGGGCGCCCAGCGTGCTACCGTGGCGCAAGGAAAAGCCGGGTTTGGCCCGAACATGTAGACGCCGTATACTTTGCCGTGGCCGCGCCGGCCCCGGGCGAGGGCGGCGCCGGAGGAGAGGCGTGTGGCTCGGGTACTAGCTCTTGCGAACCAGAAAGGCGGCGTGGCTAAGACCACGTCTACCCTCAACCTAGGCGTTGCCCTGGTCGAACTCGGTCACCGCGTGCTCGGTGTCGATATGGACCCGCAGGGCAACTTGACCATGAGTCAAGGCCTGAACCCCGACGAAGTGCACCCGAGCATGTTCAACGTGCTGGTGCAGGGTGTCGACATCCGGGACGTCATCTACCGACGGGAGATCGATCTCGCCGCGTCCAGCATCGACCTGGCCGGAGCCGACATGGCCCTCTCGTCGGTCATCGGTCGCGAGCGGGTGCTGAGCAAAGCGCTCATGATGGTGCGCGACGAGTACGATTTCATCCTCATCGACACGCCGCCGTCGCTGGGGTTGCTCACCATCAACTCGCTGACTGCCGCGGGCGGCGTGATCGTGCCCGTACAGTGCGAGTATCTGTCCCTTCGGGGCCTCGCCCAGCTCGAACGTACCTTGGAATTGGTGCGCGAGAACCTCAACCCCGAGGTGCACATCGCGGGCATCCTGCCCACCATGTTCGACTCGCGTACCATCCACGGGAACGAGGCTGTCGACATCCTGCGTGACAGCTTCGGTGACCTGGTGTTCCAAACGGTCATCAAGAAGACGATCAAGTTCGCGGAAGCCCCGGTTCGTGGAGCGTCCGTCATCGCTTACGCCCCCCACAGCGATGCCGCTGAGGCCTACCGCGCGTTGGCTAGAGAGGTGTTGAATGGAACGAAGATCTAGCATGAGGAACAGTGGCTTCGACTCGCTCTTCCGAGGGGCGGAAGCGCGGGCCGGCTCGTCCGACGACGCCCGCGGGGAGCAGGGGGGCGAGGGCGCGCACACGCCATCGACGTACGAACCGGACTCGACGCTCGACTTCGGCCGGCAACTCATCCAGCCTTCGCGCACCTTCCCTGCGGTCATCCGGGTGGTGGGCGTCGGCGGAGGGGGCGTCAACGCCATCAACCGCATGCTGGAAGCCGGGCTCGAAGGAGTGGAGTTCGTCGCGGTCAACACCGATGTCCAGGCCCTGCAGATGTGCGAGGCCGACCACAAGTTGCGCATAGGGCGAGAGCTGACCAAGGGTCTGGGCGGGGGGTCCGATCCGCAGGTGGGCCGCGATGCCGCTCTCACTGCCTACGATGAGATCAAGGGTCTGCTCAAAGGCAGCGACATGGTGTTCATCACAGCGGGCGAGGGCGGCGGCACGGGCACCGGGGCCGCGCCCGTCATAGCCGAGATCGCCCGGAGCGTCGGCGCTCTGACCATAGGTGTGGTGTCTCGGCCGTTCAATTTCGAAGGCAAGCGGCGTCAGGCCCAGGCCACCGCAGGCATCGACGAGCTACGCCGGCAGGCAGACACGGTGATCGTCGTGCCCAACGACAAGCTGCTCGAAGTGGTCGATCGCGGCACGTCGATGGTCGACGCGCTGCGGGTGGCCGACGATGTGCTGCGTCAGGGCGTGCAGGGCATCTGCGATTTGGTCACCGTTCCCGGCCTGATCAACCTCGACCTCGCCGACGTGCGCACCATCATGACCGGGGCGGGCACCGCCCATATGGGGATAGGCCAGGCCCGGGGCGAAGAGCGCGCTCAGAAGGCCGCCGCCATGGCCATCAACTCATCCCTTCTCGAGACATCCATAGACGGGGCCCGGGGCATCCTGCTGAACGTCAGCGGCGGTTCCGATCTGTCCCTGTTCGAGGTCAACGAGGTGGCCGAAGCCATCAACGGTGCCGCCGACCCAGAGGCCAATATCATCTTCGGTGCCGTGATCGACGAGGCGCTGGGGGATTCGCTGCGGGTCACCGTGGTCGCCACCGGCTTCGAGGCCGGCCATCAACAGCCGTATCATCAGCCGCGACTTGCTGTGGTTGACGCCGTCGAGCCGGGCGACTCGACCCCCGAGGAGGAAGAAGCCGCTCAAGCGACGCCTGCCACCGACGACGAATTGGAGATCCCGGGCTTCCTGCAAGGGCTGGACGACGACTAGGAGGGGCGTCCCTACAGGGCGGCCTGTGCTTTGCGCCAGCCTTGGTCTGCCAGTTTCGACGTCCGCTCCTTGGTCCAAGTCTTCATCGCTTCGAAGTACCGCCGCTTGTCGCCGCCGCTCTGCACCAGCAGGTCGTGCATCTCCATGGCCTTGTCGAAGCTGTCCGTGGGCGTGAGGCCGTTCCAGCTGGAATAGCCTTCATCGAAGATGAACTCCGGAGTCACTTTCTCCGGCTCGATGCCGTAGCGCTTCAGGTGATACGCGGCCAACTCGATGTCGTACTGGATGATCCAACCGTTGTCGCGCACCATGGTGGCGGGGTCGAACTCCATCGCCGAATCGCAATCCGGGCAGTGAACGGCAACGACGACCTCCTCGGGGAGGACGGAGTTCAGGTGATGAAGGGAAACCTGGTTTCCGCAGTCGCACCTTCGTAGGACTGCCATGCACATCGGTGTTCGCTCCTTTGGCGTGACCGCTTTGGCGTGACCGCGATCATGTTGTATCGTCGTGCATAGAGTAGATGCCCAGGGTTTGGTGGTCGTAAAACCTCCAAACCACACCGACTGGTGGGCCACGGCGTTCTTGGAGGACAGACACGATGAGACCTTTGGTCGACGAGCGTGGTCGGGTGCGGGCGGCCGTCCTGCAGATGACCACCACCGAAGACGTGGCGGTCAACATCGCCACCGCTCTGCGCCTGGTCGACGAGGCGGCGGCCGGTGGTGCGCGTCTCGTGGTCCTGCCCGAGAAGTTCCACTACCTCGGGGCCGTGGAAGGGGTCGCGGGGGCGAAGGAGCCACTCGACGGCCCGCTGCTGGCCCGGTTGGCGGAGTCGGCGGATCGACACCAGGCGTATCTGGTGGCCGGCAGTGTCTGGGAGGCTGTGCCGGGTGATGAACGTACCTACAACACCACGGTCTTGATCGGTCCCGACGGCAGTCGCTTGGCCGCCTACCGCAAGCTCCATATGTTCGACGTGGACGTTGGCGGCCGCGGCTACCGGGAGAGCGAAACCTGTCTGCCGGGGGACGAGGTGGTGGCGGTGACGGTGCCGTCGAACTGGGTCGCCGGTGGCGGCCCGACCGGCGCCCCTGCCGCGGCCGGCCGGGTCACCGTCGGCCTCACGGTCTGCTACGACCTGCGGTTTCCGGAACTCTACCGGGCTCTGGCCGACATGGGGGCCCTCATCGTCACCGTGCCGGCGGCGTTCACCATGACCACCGGTCGCGATCATTGGCATGTGCTGGTGCGCGCACGTGCGATCGAGAACCAGGTATACATGGTGGCCGCGAACCAGTCGGGGTGCCATGGTCCCGGCCTCGAGTCGTACGGCCGCAGCATCATCGTCGATCCTTGGGGGGTGGTCCTGGCCCAGGCCCCCGATGGAGAGGGGGTCGCCGTGGCCGATCTCGACATGGTGCGGCTGCAGCAGGTGCGCGCGTCGCTGCCCGCGCCGCGGAATCGGGCGCCGCACGCGTACGGGCGTCGACGGATGGTCGACGTGTCCGGTCGGGAGCCATGAATGACATGCCTGGGTGGCGGAATGTGACGATACGCTGGTACCATGGCCCGGCCGGTGGCGTGCGGCGATGCGCTGATACCATGGCCCGGCAGCATCGCACGAGCGCGACGCCAAGGAGGAGCGGGACAGCATGAGACGAGAAGAACTCAAGATCATCAACCTCAGCCACCCCGGAACAGGTGGAACAGCTCAAGACCCTCGTCTGTGACATCACCGGCGCGGTGTTCGTCGGGGCGGATCTCGAGAGCCAGATCGTGGAATTCGACATGGTGCAGGATCTCGACGATCTCACGCTCACCGATATCCAGTGCAGATTGCGCGACGCCGGGTTCGAAGCCGGTGAGGTCGTAGAGGGATCCACCTGCACTCTGCGGCTGACCCGAAGGTAGGCGGCTCAGCTTCCGGCGATCAGATCGCGCTCGAAATGGAGCGCCGTCTTCTCGTGGAATCCCTGGGAACGGTAGAAGGCATGGGCGCCCAGATTCGCCGCCTCGGCCTGCAGGAACAGGCGCCGGCATCCCCGAGACCGCGCGAGAGCCGTGGCGGCCTGGAGCAGCGCCCGGCCGACGCCGGTGCAGCGCTCGTCCGCCGTCACGACCACGTCCTGCAACTCGCACACTTCTCCGGCGGACCAGGTGCTCAACGAGAAGAGGAGAGAGCAGGCGCCGACCACATGGCCGCGGGTCTCCGCCACCAGGAACAGATATCGCGGCCGCACCGAGGTCTCCGCCTCACCGAGCATCTCGGCGAGGGTGCCTGCCAGGTTCGCTCGGGATGGCAGTCCCACTCCGTGGTGTGTCATGATCTCTTCGAGCAGACCTATCAGGGCCGCAAGGTCCGCGGATGTCGCGGGACGGCAGTGCGTGCGAAGGTCGCCCTCGTCGGCGCGTCGGTCCGCGATGGTGTGTACAGTGTCGGCGGTCATAGCGGTAGGGTAGCAGGTGCATCCAACAGGCGCCCGACGGCGTGCGTGGGCACGGTCGGACAAGGAGGGTTCAGTGGACCAAGACGGCGAACTGCTCTATCTGAATGGAACGATCATACCGATGGCCGAGGGCGTCATCTCGGTCGAGGACCGAGGGTTCCAGTTCGGTGACGGCATATACGAAGTGATCAAGGTCATGGGCGGCCGCCTGGTCTATCTCGAGGATCATCTCGAGCGACTCCGGCGGAGCCTTGCCGAGATCGACCTGCCGTCCGCTGTCGACGGACACCCGTTCGCCGACGTGCTGCCCGATCTCGTGACCCAGGCAGGGTTAGAGACGGGCTTCGTGTACATGCAGGTGACCCGCGGCTGGGCGCCGCGCGACTATGCGTATCCGGAAGTGACCGATCCCACGGTTATCGCGTACACGCGGCCTATGAGCTATCCCGATGAGGCGGCCATCATGGCGGGGGTGGAGTTGTACGCGGTGG
Source organism: uncultured Actinomycetota bacterium (assembly GCA_963790415.1). GTDB lineage: Bacteria > Actinomycetota > Thermoleophilia > RBG-16-64-13 > RBG-16-64-13 > JAJZQZ01. The sequence goes on along the minus strand of CAWBOK010000009.1, from coordinate 620,606 downwards.
ACGATCCACGCTGGTCCCGGTGCAACATCAAGTCGACCAACCTCCTGGGCGCGGTCCTGGCCAAAGAGGAGGCGCACCGCGCAGGAGCCGACGAGGTGGTCTTTCTCGGGCCGGGGCGCTTGGTGCGCGAGGGCGGCTCCTCGAACTGTTTCGCCGTGATCGAAGGCACGGTGCGGACGCACCCTCTCGACCGCCGCATCCTCGCGGGCATCACGCGGCACCACGTCCTGCGTCTTGCCCGAGGTCTCGGGCTGCCGGTCGAGGAGACCGCTGTCGATCTGTCTGAACTGCTGGCCGCGGACGAGGTGTTCATCACCTCCACCGGGGTCGACGTCATGCCGGTCGTGCGCATCGCGGGCAGGCCCGTCGCCAACGGCAGGCCCGGGCTCGTGACGCTCCGCCTGGCCGATGCCCTGAGGGCGGATGTCGCCGCCCACGTGGGACTGCCGACGCCGGTCCCGCTCGCGCGCTGACCCGCGCGGACATCGTCCTGCCGGGCACTGCAGCCCGCATCGCGCACAGGGAGCGCGACCTCGTCGCCCTGCCCCTCGGCGGAAGGTTTCCCATCGAGGAGTAGCCGGTCTCACACACGGGGATAATGCGCGTGTGTATACTGAATAAATGGGACCGGGCGAGTGGGGAGAAGTTCCTATGGCTTCCGATAAGTCGCGGTGGACCGAGCCGGAAGAAGGACATGATGACGAGGGTTCGAGCTCCGAGCGCGGGCCGGTCGGCGGTGCGTCGGGTTCCGCCGGCGCTTCGCGGATGAGGGAGTCGATGTACGACGAGTCTTCGGTGCGCACGTACCTGAACGACATCGGGCGGGTCCCTTTGCTCACCGCCTCGGAGGAGATCGCGCTCGCCCGCCGCATCGAACAGGGCGACGAAGCGGCACGACGCCACATGATCGAGGCGAACCTGCGCTTGGTGGTGTCGATCGCACGGCGATATCTCGGGCGGGGCCTAAGCTTCTCCGATCTGGTGCAGGAAGGCAATTTCGGGCTCATGCGGGCCACGCAGAAGTTCGACTATCACCGGGGCAACAAGTTCTCCACTTACGCCACCTGGTGGATACGCCAAGCGATCACGCGGGCGCTGGCGGACAAAGGTCGTACGGTGCGCCTGCCGGTGCATGTGGTGGAGCGTCTCTCGGCGATCAAACGGACCATCCACGAGTTGAGACAGGATCTCGGCCGAGAGCCCGAGCGGCTGGAGGTAGCCGATGCCATCGGCATCACCGAGGACGAACTCCACGCTCTCCTCGAAATCGCCGAGACACCGCTGAGCCTCGATGCCTCCCTGGACGCGGAGGGTGACTCGGGCGACCTGATGGCCTTGGTCAGCGATCCGCGACAGGTGTCTCCGTTCGATGTGGTGTACGAACGCTTGCGCCTGCGGAGTATCGCCGAGGCCATCTGCGACCTCCCCGAGAGGGAGCGGGCTATCATCGTGCTGCGCTACGGGCTCGACGGCCGTGATCCCTGGACGTTAGGGCAGATCGGCGGGCATTTCCAGATCAGCCGGGAGCGTGTGCGGCAGATCGAGGCCAAGGCGCTGGAGCGTCTGAGCTACAACGGGCTCATCCGCAGGCTGAAGGAAACGGCGTAGGAGGGTGCTGCGCCGGCCGCGACGTGGGTGCCGGCGATGGCGCTGTTCCATCGCGCATGGCCCGCGCTCGGCGCATGTTCTCGCCGTCCGGGCCATGACCGTCGAACCCGGGTACCTCGAGCACGAACGGTGAGGTTCGGAACGCCGGGTGTCGCACGACGTGCGTGAGGCCGGCGCTGCCGATTTCGCCTTCTCCCAGATTCTCGTGACGGTCGCTGCGCGAACCGAAAGGAGTGCGGCTGTCGTTCAGGTGTATGAGCCGCACCGCATCCAGGCAACCTGAGGTCGAAAGGGTGTCCACGAGCGCCTCGAGGCCGCTCGGTTCGTGCACGGCGAGGCCCGCGGCGAACAGGTGGGCGGTGTCGAGACAGAGACCGATCGGCGTCGGGGAACCCGCAAGGCACTCCAGCATCGAAGCGAGCTCGGCCGGGTCTCGTCCCACCGAGTCGCCGCCGCCGGCACTCGATTCCAGCAGCAGAGGCGGCAGGTCGGCCGTACCACTGGACGCGACCGCCATGTCTTGGGCACGGAGCACCGCTTCCCGGATGCGGGGCAGGCCCGCCTCGAAGCCGTCGCCGCGGTGAGAACCCACGTGGGTGACCACTCCGGCGGCCCCGGTTCGGGCTGCGAAGGCCAGGCCTTCCGCCAAGGCCAGGCTCGAACGGTCGCGGAGCACCGGGTCGGGGCCGGCTATGTTGATCAGGTAGATGGTGTGAACGAAAAGGAGGAGCTCGTCTCGTTGGAGCGCGCCTGCGAAGGCTTCGAGTTGCTCGTCGGAGTAGGCGTAGCTGCGCCATTGGCGGGGGTTGCCCGAGAACACCTGCACGACCTCGGCTCCGATATCGGTCGCACGCCGTACCGCGTTCAGTATGCCCCCGGCGGTGGATACCTGTGCTCCGATGCGGGGGAGGGGAGTCATCGTCCGTGGGATCAGATTCATGGATCACATGATACCGTTGGCACCGCGAGCCTGCCGACGGCGGAGGGTCTGCGGATGACTACAGATGACCGGGAAGGCGTGCACCATCGACGGGAGCAGGAGATCGAGGAGCTGAAGTTCTTGGTCGGCACGGCTTGCAGCCGGGCGATCAACCTGCTGATGCAGCCGACGCCCGATCCGGTGGAGCTGCAGGATGAGATGGCCTTCCTCGGCGCCAAGGCTTCGCGCCTGGCCGAAGTGCTCTCGCAGGTCGACTGTTGAGTCGCCGCGTTCCCTTCCCTCTCGCATCCGCGGTCGATCTCCGCTAGAATCGGGGCACCATGGAACTCAAGGACACCCTGGGGCGCAAGACCACTACTCCACCCGCCCGTGTGCGCGTGGAGTTGGGTCAGCGCGTCTATGTGGGCCAGATCATCCTCTCCGACGTCGATTTCCGCGCGCGGGTGAGCGACCTGGTCAACGACCCTGCACGCCGGTTCCTGCCTCTGTCCGATGTCGAGATGCTCGACCCGCGCACCGGTGAGATCCTGGGCCGTGCGCCACTTGTGCTCGTCCGCGTGGACGCCATCGATATCCTCGTGCCGTTGGAGGAGCCCCCGGAGCATCCTCCCCAGACGTAGAGGTGACTCCGCGCCCATCGGAGCTCCCATGGCTGGGTGCGGCAGCCCCAGGGCTGCGCGTGTGGGCGCTCGAGCCGTATTTCGGCGGCTCTCATCGCCAGTTCTTGGAAGGACTCCGCACCTTCTCGGGCCATGAGGTATCGGTGTTTGGGCTGCCCGGGCGTCATTGGAAGTGGCGCATGCACGGGGGTGCGATCAGCCTGGCGCGGTCCGCGGGCTGCCCGGCGGAGAACGGTGCTCCTCACGTCGTGTTCGCCTCGGGCATGCTCGATCTGCCGACGTATCGCTCCCTTGCGCCCCCTGGTGTGGGTTTCGCGCCGGCCATGCTGTATTTCCACGAGAACCAACTCACCTACCCGTTGCCGCCGGGCGTCGAGCGTGATCTGGGATATGGGTTGCGGCAGCTCGTGAGCGCGGCGGCGGCTGACGCCGTGTACTTCAACAGCGCCTTCCACCAGGACGAGTTCCTGCGCGCCGCCGCCGACCTGCTGGCCGCCATGCCCGACGAGCGCTGCGAATGGCTGGTGGAGGAGGTGGCCGCGCGCTCCCGCGTGTTGCCTCTGGGATGCGATCTGGCTCGGTTCGACGAGTATGCGCCCTCAGGCGGCGCCGCCGGTCCGCCCGGTGACTCCCGCGGCGCGTCGACGGGGAGCCGGTGGGGCGATCCTGCACGTGGTCCCTTGATACTCTGGAACCAACGGTGGGAGTACGACAAGGCTCCAGGTGAGTTCTTCCGGGCGCTGTATGCGCTTCAGGAAGCGGGCGTGGCGTTCCGCGTGGCGGTGGCGGGAGCGAACCAAGGCCTGCCGTCCGCGGAGTTCGTCGAGGCTCACGAGAGACTGCACCGGCACATCGTGCAGTGGGGGCGGCTCGACCTGTTCTCCGACTACGCCGATCTTCTGTGGCAGGCCGACATCGTGGTGTCTACGGCGTTGCACGAGTTCTTCGGCGTGGCGGTGGTGGAGGCCCTCTACTGTGGCTGCCGGCCGGTGCTGCCCCGGCGTCTCAGCTATCCGGAGCTGGTGCCCGCTGAGGTTCACGACCGGGTCCTGTACGATGAGGGCGGGTTGGTGCCGCTGCTGAGGGAAGCACTGACGGCGCCGCCGCCCTGGTCGCGGGATTGGCAACGCACCTGGGTCATCCCGTACGATTGGGGATGTATGGTTCAACGGTACGACCGGGAGATATGGTCGTGTTGGGAGACGAGCTGTTCGCGTAGATAGCAGTCCGGCGAGGGAGCCGGCGAGAGCGGGAAGGAGTGCGTATGGATCCACTGTCGATCGACTACACCTACTGCATGGAGGAGGCTCTGGGTCGCCAGGGTGGCCTGTCGCCGTATCTCTTGGAGGCGGTACGTCTACCCCTGGAGCAGATACGGAAGAACCTGGTCGAACATCGCCGTAGCGGCGGGCTGGCGTGGATGGAGTTGCCGCATCGCGATCCCGCCGATCTCCTCGCTTACGCCGCCGAGGTCCGGGGGCGCTTCGAGACGTTGGTCGTACTGGGCATCGGGGGGTCGGCACTCGGAACGACCGCCCTGGCGACGGCCCTCCTCCATCCCTATCACAACATGCTGCCGAAGAAGGAGCGCTCGGGCGTTCCCCGGCTCTTCGTGGTCGACAACGTCGATCCGGACGATATCGCCGGCCTCTTCCAGTACATGGACATGCGGAGCACCCTGGTGAACGTGGTGTCCAAGTCGGGGTCCACAGCGGAGACCATGGCCGCCTACCTGATCGTGCGTCGCCTGCTGGAGCAGCAGGTGCCGTCGGACGAAGTGGCGCAGCATCTCGTGTTCACCACCGACCCGTACAGCGGGGTGCTGAGGAAGATCGGCCGCTTGGACAAGGTGCGCCTGTTCGAGATCCCCGCGGGCGTGGGCGGTCGATTCTCGGTGCTGAGTCCGGTGGGGCTGCTGCCCGCGGCGCTCTTGGGGATGGACGTGCGTGGCCTGCTTGCCGGCGCGGCCGCGATGTTGGCTCAGTTCGTGGAAGCCGACGTGGTGGCGAACCCGGTGTACATATACGCGGCTCTGCACTTTCTCGAGGACACGCGGTTCCACCGTCGCATCAACGTGATGATGCCCTATTCGAACCGCCTCCGCGATCTGGCCGGCTGGTATCGGCAGCTGTGGGCGGAGAGCTTGGGCAAGGCCGTCGATCGGCAGGGGCACACCGTCCATGCCGGGCTTACGCCCATCCGTGCCCTGGGAGTCACCGACCAGCATTCGCAGATGCAGCTCTACGTCGAGGGCCCGGATGACAAAGTGGTCACGTTCGTGCGGGTGGAGAGTTTCGGGCAGGAAGTCGTGATCCCCGCTCTACAGGACGACGACGACCCGCTGGCCTACCTGGGTGGTCGCTCACTGGGCGAGTTGCTCAACGCCGAGCAGGAAGCCACCGCATGGGCGCTTGCCAGGCGCAGGCGCCCGTCGATGACCATCAACATGCCCGCGGTCGATGCGCCTTCGCTGGGACAGTTCTTCATGTTGCTGGAAGCTGCCACGGCGGTGGCCGGGGAGCTCTACGACATCAACGCGTTCGACCAGCCGGGCGTGGAACTCGGCAAAGAGGCCACCTACGCCCTGATGGGCCGCGTGGGATTCGAGGATATGGCCGCCGAGATCCGCGGGGGAGTGGCGGACGGCGAAAGGCCCGAGGGTGGCGGTCCGCGCGAGAACAAGCGGTACCTCGTGGCCTAGGCGGGCGACATGAACGGGCGTGCACGGGGCCTCGGCCTCCGCTGGTCGGCGGTTGCGCTGATGGTCGTCGGGGCGGCGATCCTTGTGGCCGTGATCCTCGTGGCGGCGACGTCGTGTGGTGGAGGAGGGGCGACCTCGTCCACCCTCTCGACTTCGACCACCATTCCGCCGGCCGCACCGCCGTCCACCGTCGTGGTCGACAAGGCGCCGACCGACGAGGCGGAGCAGAAGGCCCGAGACTTCGTAGGGCTGCTGGCGTCGGCGCGCTACGCGGAGGCGGTGGCCCGCATGGACGACACCATGAAAGCGGCTCTTCCCCAAGAGAAGCTGGCGGACGTCTGGCGGGGACTGGAGTCGCAGGTGGGGCCGTTCCGAGAGGTCCAAGGCACCCGCGTGGAACAGAGCGGCGACTACACCGTCGTGTACGTGACCACCGCGTTCGGCACGCAGACCCTCGATACGAAAGTGGTCTTCGACCGAGCGGGAAACGTGGCGGGGTTGTTCTTCGTCCCCACGGCTGCCGGTAGTGCGGGAACGAGCACGTCCTACGCGCCGCCGGCCTACGTCACGGCCGCTGCCTTCACCGAGCAGGAGGTCACGGTGGGCACCGGCGCGTGGGCGCTTCCCGGCACGCTGAGCGTACCCATGGGAACAGCGCCCTTTCCCGCCGTCGTGTTGGTACACGGCTCGGGACCTCAGGATCGGGACGAGACCATCGGTCCGAACAAGCCGTTTCGAGACCTGGCCGGTGGGCTGGCTTCACGCGGGGTGGCCGTGCTGCGCTACGACAAGCGCACCAAGGTGTATGCCCAGCGGATGGCCGGTTCGACCGACCGGATCACGACCAAGGAAGAGACTATCGACGACGCTGTGAGCGCGGTGAGGTTGCTGCAGGAGCGGCCGGACATAGACCCAAACCGGGTCTTCGTGCTCGGCCACAGTCTGGGCGGCACGCTGGCGCCGCGCATCGGGGTCGCTTCCGCCGACGTCGCGGGGCTCATCCTCCTGGCGGGCGCTGCTCGACCCCTCGAAGACATCATCCTGGAGCAGACCACCTACCTGCTCGGACTGCAAGCGGGCCTCTCCGACGCCGAGCGGACGTCTCGGATCGACGAGATGCGGGCTCAGGTGGCGAAGGTCAAGGACCCAGCGCTCTCGGCTGACACTCCGGCCGGCGAATTGCCCCTGGGCATCCCGGCCGCCTACTGGCTGGATATGCGCGGCTACGACCCGCCGGCCGCGGCCGCCGCTCTCGCTACACCGGTGTTGGTGCTGCAGGGTGGTCGCGACTATCAGGTCACCACGGCGGACTATGACCTATGGCAGGCGGCACTCTTGGGTCGGCCAGGCGCCGACTTCAAGCTGTATCCGGACCTGAATCACCTGTTCGTGACGGGTTCGGGCAAGAGTACGCCGGCGGAATACGAGATCGCGGGCCACGTGACCGCGCCGGTGGTCGCCGACATCGCCGCCTGGATCGCCGCGCACTGATGAAGGCGCTGATCCTGGACGGGAGCCATCGTGGCGACGACGCCACGGTGGCGGTGGGTGACCTGCTGGTCCGAAAGCTGCGGGAAGCCGACTGTGCCGTCGAGTGCAGGCCGCTTCGCGATCTCGACGTAGCGCCGTGCCGTGCCTGCCTCGGTTGTTGGACGCTGACTCCGGGCGTATGCACCACCGACGACGCCGCCCGGGGTGTGGCACGAGACATGGTGGGGGCCGATCTGTTGGTGCTCCTGACCCCGGTGACCTTTGGCGGGTACTCGAGCGCGCTCAAGAAGGTCCTGGACCGGTCGATAGGCAACGTCTCGCCGTTCTTCACGACGATCATGGGCGAGACCCATCACCCTGCTCGGTACGATCACGTGGCCCGCGTGGTGACCGTAGGAGTGCAGGCCGTGCGCGATGACGCCGCGCAGGTGGTCTTCCGCATGTTGGCCGCGCGGAACGCGGTCAACTTCCACGCTCCGGCGGCGGCCTCCGGGGTGGTGGTCTCGAGCGAGGGTCCGGACGAGGCGCATGCGATGGTGGAGAGCCTACTCGAGCAGGTGGGAATGGGGCCGCGTGGTCACCGGCGGCTTCCCTCCGCCGCCGAATCACCGGACGCCCAGATCACACTCGAACAGCTTCTCGAGGTGGGCGCGGGGACGGTCGAAGCGGCAACGGTGGGTCCGGGACCGTCGGGTCTGCGGCGTCGCCCTGGTCGCGCGCTGCTGGTGGTGGGGAGTCCCCGGCGCAGGCGGAGCACCTCGGCCGTGTTGGGCGACTACCTGGCCGCATCACTCCGCAGGTCGGGGATCGTGATCGATCGCATGAGCGTGCGGGAGGTGCTCGAAGACGAGGGGGTGGGTCGAGACGCGTTCGCGTCGGCTCTCGACCGGGCCGAACTCCTCGTACTGGCGTTTCCGCTCTACGTCGACGCAGTGCCGGCGTCGTTGGTGGCACTCCTCGAGTGGGTGGCGGCGCGCGGTGTGCGAGTTTACCCGGCGGTGCGGGTGGCCGCGCTGGTCAACAGTGGTTTTCCCGAGGCCGAGCAGTGCGCGCCGGCCCTCTCCGTGAGCCGGCGCTTCGCACTGGAAACAGGCATGTCGTGGGCGGGTGGCCTTGCCCTGGGTGCGGGGGCCGCCATTGACGGCCGGCCACTGGACGTGGTCGGGGACATGGCGCGTTCGGTGTGCGCCGCTCTTGACCTCGCGGCCGAGGCCCTCGCGGAGGGACGACCCGTCACTCGGGAAGCGGTACAGACCATGGCCACGCCTATGATGCCTGCGCCTGCCTACCGTCTGCTGGGCGATCGAGGGTTCCGCTCGCGGGCGAAGGTCCAAGGAACCGAGGAGCACCTCGGCGCTCGACCATACGAGTCATAGGGCCGGTCCGCCGACTCCAACGGGTTTGGCGCCTTCGACATTCTGGAAGCGTACCTCTGACGCACACCCGGGGTCTCACGCCGGGTGGTCTCAGTGTGCGGTCAGAGCAGGTTCTCGCGAGATACGTGCTGTGCCCGGGTTCCGGTGGGCCGAGCGAACGGAGGAGGCGGCGATGGTCGACATGAAACTCAAAGCCGACGGCGGAGACGTGGAACGAGGCTTGGTAGGTCTGGTCAAGGCCGACGACGCCTCGGTGAGACAGGGGGCTGCAGGCGTCGTGATCGCCGGCCATGACGCCACCATGGGTCAGGCGGGGGCCGCCGCGGTGGTGGCCCGGGGCGATGTACACATGACGGCGGCGGGAGCTTCCTTGATCGCCGCGGGCCACGACCTCGAACTCACCGCGGGTGGGGCGGCGGTCATCGCCGCTCGAGGCGACATCTCCGTCAACATGGGAGGGGCCCAATACGTGGTGGCTCTCGGCGATCTGACGGTGGATCGGGGCGGTGGGGTCGTGCTCGCCGCCAAGAACGCGCGCGTCGGCCGGGGTTTCGTCGGCGTCCTGGTGTCGGCGTCCACGGTGCTGGAGGATGGGGCTCGGGTGCTATTCACACCCCGCCTGGCGGCCATCTTCGGAGCGACTGCGGGCGTGGGCGTGGGTCTGGGTATCGGGGCGGCGCTCCTACGACGATTCGGAGGGCGCCGGCGCGGGTAGGCCCGCAGGCCTGCGGGTCGTCGTGTCCTGGAGGGGCGTCGTGGCCTCGGGCGGAGGCGCACTCTTGTATGCGAACGAATGTTCGTATACGATGAGTTGATGACTGCGAGTCCCCGACAGCCTCCCCGGGCATCCTACCGGGTCATCGCCCACCTGGATCTCGACGCCTTCTTCGCCAGTGTGGAGGAGAATCTCGACCCCTCTCTGCGTGACAAGCCGGTCATCGTGGGGGGCGGCGAGCGCGGCGTCGTGGCCACCGCCAACTATATCGCCCGCCGGTACGGGGTGCACTCGGCCATGCCGCTGCGCACCGCCCGGCGCCTCTGTCCGCACGGGGTCTATCTGCCCGGCGACCATCGTCTCTACCGGGAGTACTCCCGCCGGCTCATGGCCCTTCTCGGCGAGTACTCCCCGCTGGTGGAGCAGGTGAGCCTCGACGAGGCCTACGTAGACCTCACCGGCACCGAGCAGCTCTTCGGCCCGGTGATCCACACGGCCCGGGCCATCCAGCGACGGGTGCACGAGGAACTCTCGTTGGGCATCTCCGTGGGCTTGGCCACCAACAAGCTGGTGGCCAAGGTGGCCTCCGATCTGGAGAAACCCCGCGGTTTCACCGTGGTGCGGCCGGGGGAAGAAGCGTCGTTCCTCGAGTCCTTGGCGGTGGAGCGTCTGCCCGGAGTGGGCCCGGTCATGCTGGGGCAGCTACGCGACCGAGGAGTAGCCACCATCGGCGATCTGGCCCGGGTGCCGCCCAACCTGTTGCGACTCTCCTTCGGCGAGGTGGGGGAGATGCTGGCCCAACGGGCCCGCGGCGACGACACCCGCATGGTGACGCCCCGGGAAGCGGTGAAGTCGATCTCCCGAGAGACCACCTTCGACGACGATACCTCCGACACCGGCCTGCTCGAGTCGACGCTCCTGCGTCTCACCGAGGATGTCTGCGGCCGTTTACGCCGCCAGAGATTCGAGGCCCGCACGATCACGGTGAAGATCCGCTACTCCGACTTCATCACGCACACCCGTTCGCGCACCCTGCGCCGTCCTCTCGACGTCGACGAGGTCTTCTTCGTGGAAGTGCTCGCCCTGTTTCGGGAAGCCCGGCAGCGACGCTACCGCATCCGCTTGGTGGGCATGGGGGTTACCAACCTGGTGCCCCGCTGCTGGCAGGACGACCTCTTCGATCAGGAACTGCCGCTGCTGCGCGACCTCGACCTCAAGATCGACGCCATCCGGGAGAAGTACGGGCGGGATGCGGTACGACGCGGGGCGGCGGTGGGGTGAATGAGTTACCGGAGTTGCAACCGGCGTCGGCAGCTGCTGTAATCTGAAGCGACAAGAACGGCAGTCAAGAAGGACTGTCCGTCTCCTATCGGGGGGAGAGTCATGACCGTCTCGGAAGTGGTGAAAGCCCGGCGCGACGAGATTCTGCGCATAGCGGAGCGGCATGGAGCGCGGAACATCCGCGTCTTCGGGTCGGTCGCGAGGGGCGATGCCGGGCTCGGAAGCGACCTTGATCTGCTCGTAGACGTCGCACCGGTCCATTCTTCGTGGTTCCCTGCCGGTTTGATCGTCGACCTGGAAGATCTGCTGGGCTGCGAAGTCGACATAGTGACTGAAGCCGCCCTGCATGAGTACGTTCGTGACGAGGTGCTCGGCGAGGCGAAGCCCCTTTGAATCGCGAGTTCCTCTATCTGCTGCACGTCAAGGAGAGCATCACCCGCATCGAGCAGTACACCCGAGAGGGCAAGGACGTCTTCAGCCACGACGTGAAGACCCAAGATGCGGTCTTGCGGAATCTACAGACTCTGGCCGAGTCGACTCAGCGGCTTTCCGAGGCCGTACGGGAGGCGCATCCCGAGGTGGAGTGGCGCGCCATTTCGGCGTTTCGCAACGTGCTTGTGCACGATTACCTGGGAGTCGACCTCGAGCGGGTATGGGAGATCGTTCGAGATGATCTGCCCAGGCTGAAAGCCGCCGTTGAGGACGCACTTGAGGCGCTTGCCGACACGCGCTAGGCAGCTACGCTGCTCCCCCATGCGGGGGTGAACCGGCCGTGTGTGAGCCCAGGCTGTCGCGTTACCCGGCTTCGAACAGATGCACCTCAGAGAACCCGGCGTCATCCCATTGGTCCCCCGGATAGACCGACAGGATCGTCAAACGGAGCCATTCGGTCGGCTTTGGAGCAAGTGCGATCTCCTGGAAACCGGTGTCGTCGTAGAGGTGCACCTGCTGGGTCGTGCCGTCGGAATACTCGATACGGAGCGTCTCGACCCGGGGATTATTGGAGAAGCGAGAGCTGTCCTTCTGATAGCCGTTGGCGATCTCCATCGCCGACAGCGTGGTCTCGCGGCCGAAGTCGAACTGCACCCACTCGCCTTCGCCACCGCCGTCCGCACCTTCTTGCCAGGCGGTCTCGAGCAGGCCGTCGAACAGGTTGCCAGACTCGTAGGTGATGCCGTTCTCCGAGGGGAGGACCGACGAGGCCTTTACGGACGTCGGCGAGAGCGACTGCCCTTTTGCCAGCGTAGTTCCCGGAACGGCCGACGACGTCGTAGATCCGGGGTTCGCGCCGGTCGTTGTGGACGTCGACGTGCCGGCGGCGCCCGAGGTTGTCGACGTGCTCGCTCCACCGAGATCGTCCGAGCCGTCGCCCGAGAACAGCGTCGCGTAGACCAGTGCGCCGAGTGCGACGGCGACGGCGAGGAGCAGCAGGAGCAGAGCCACGCCGACAAGGCGGCTGCGGCTTCCGCCGGGGGACTCTCCTGCGATGGACGCGACGGGAACCTCCCACGACTCACGAACCGGCCACCCGTCCGCAGCCGGCCGAGACGCGGGTCCCGACCCGGGCGGCGGCGCGACAGGCGCCGCGGCGGAACGCGGGGGCAGTTCCTCCCAGGTATCTTCGCCCTCGGCCTGCAGGTAGTTACCGCAGTTCGAGCAGAAGAGACGTGTGGGTCGGTTCTCGGTTCCGCAGACACGGCAGGTTACGGGGGGCGGCGCGTTCATGGTCGTGCAACTCAATTCGCCGCGGCGTCGCAGAATCATCTTGCCCGCCCGGTATCGCTCGTGCGCAGGAGCTACGGCAAGGGGTTGCATCCGCCGCCCGCGGGGCCTTTGGTAGAATCAACGTGGGCCGTGAGGCCCGTATGCCCGATACCAGGTACCCGGAGGCTCCGTGACGCACGGTTGGACCGGCAACTCAGTGCTCTGCTCGTTGGATGATGGCGCGGTCGAGTGGGTCGATCGTCCCGGTCTGCGACGGGACTTCCTGGGCGGTCGAGGGTATGGCGTAGCCCTCATGGCTGAGTTCGGCTTCCCGGCGCGGCCGGTCCTGGAGTCCGCGCAGCCCTTCATCCTTTCCGCGGGCCCGCTCACAGGCACGGCGGCCCCATCGTCCGGCCGGTTCGCGGCTGTGGGTCTCTCCCCGCTCACAGGGACGATCTTCGACGGCAACGCGGGAGGACGGTTCGGCGTGCGCCTGCGTCAGGCCGGTCTGGACGCGCTGGTCCTGCTCGGGTGCTGTTCCGAGTGGTCCGTGGTGGTGATCGACGGGCGATGTGGTCGAGGTGCCCCGACTCCCGTGCGCGTGGTCCCGCTGCGCGACGTGTGGCCGGAGATAGACCCACTCGATGTAGGTCTCACCTCGTCGCGTACGGTGGAGGGTCTACGGGCCGGGCTGGGGCCCGGGTTCAGCATGGTGTTCCCCTCCGTCGCGGGACGCAGGGGCGCGTTCCTTGGGTCGTTGCGCACCGACGACCGCCGGAGCTTCGGCCGCGGCGGTCTCGGCGCCGTGCTCAGTGCCAAGCGCGTGTTCGCCGTGGCGGTGGCCGGCGATCGAGACCTCGATGTGGCAGACCGCGGCCGTCTGGAGTTCTTGGTCTACGAGGCCGAGAAGCAGCTCGCGGCGAACCCGGTCACCAGTCGGGCACTGCCTGAGTTCGGCACGGCCGTGCTCATGCGGATCGTCCACCAGGCGGGGGCGCTCCCGGCCCTCAACTACCGCACCACCATGTGGGATGGAGTAAACGCCATCTGTGGAGAGGCGATGCGCGACCAGATGACCCGAGGAAGACAGGGATGCTTCGGGTGCCGCATCCGGTGCACGCGCCGGGTGAATACGGGTGAGGGGCCGGAGTATGAGACCCTGTGGGCTTTCGGTGCGGACTGCGGCGTCGCCGATCTCGAGACCATACAGGAGGCCAACCGTCTCTGCGCCGAGTTCGGCTTGGACACGATCTCTCTCGGCGCTACCATCGCGTGTGCCATGGAGTTGGGGGAAGCAGGCGTGCTCGGCCGGGCTCTGGGGTTCGGGGACGGGGCCCGGCTACTCGAGTTGGTGCTCCAGGCGGGCGTGGGCCGGGGTTTCGGGGCTGAGCTCGCGGACGGGTCCGCCCGTTTCGCCGCCCGCTACGGACATCCCGAGTCGGCCATGCACGTGAAGGGGCTCGAACTCCCCGCCTACGATCCTCGGGGGATGCACGGGCAGGGACTCGCGTATGCCACCTCGAACCGGGGTGCCTGTCACCTGCGCGGGAACATGTTGGGCCCGGAGCTCCTGGGCATCCCCAAGCTGGTCGATCGCTTTGAGGACAGGGGAAAATCGGGCGTCCTCGTGACCCTTCAGCATCAAGCGGCGGTGTTCGACTCGGCATGCCTCTGCACGTTCGCCGGCTTCGCATTCGGCGACGAGCTGCTCTCGCGGATGCTGGGGGCCGTCACAGGCGAGTCCATCTCCGAACGGGACACCCAACTGATAGGTGAGCGCATCTGGAACCTCGAGCGCATGTGGAACCTGGCGGCCGGTTTCTCGGCACGGGACGACACGCTGCCTCGGCGGGTCCTCGACGAGCCGCACAGCGAGGGACCAGCCGCGGGTCGCGCCATCGACCTAACGGCCATGCTCGATGAGTACTACCGGGCGCGGGGCTGGACCGCGGCGGGTGTGCCGGCGCCGGCCAAGATACGTATGCTGCGGCTCGAGGAGCAGGCGGCCCGGCTGCATACCCTCGCGGCCGCCGCCGGCGGGCCGTCGACCGACGGCCGCAGGCCGGGGGATCCACTCGGGGAGGCTCCGCGGGGGGATCATCGGCAGGGGGAGGGGCGCCATCTACGAGCAGTATAGGGACGTGGGGCGCGACTGTTTCGTGTCGGGTCTGGTCAGCTCTCACGCGGGCAACATATCGGTGCGCATCGGCGATCGGTTGGTCATCACCCGCCGCGGTTCGATGCTGGGGCGCCTGAGACCCGAGGACCTGATCGAGACCGGCATAGACCGCGATGACAGCGGCATCGTGCTTGCCTCCAGCGAGATCCTGACGCACCGCGCCATCTACGCGCACACGGCGGCTCAGGCGATCCTCCACACACACCCTCCCCACGGCGTGGTGCTGTCTCTCGCGCAGGACGAGATCATCCCCATCGACTCGGAAGGGTCGTATCTCTTCAAGCGGGTGCCGGTGGTGGTCGCCGAGCGCACGGTGGGGTCGGAGGAGATGGCCGAAGCGATCAGCGCCCGCCTCGGTGAGTGCAGGTTGTGTATGCTCCGAGGCCATGGCCTCTTTGCCACCGGGCATCTGCTGGAAGAGGCCTACCAGTTATCGAGCACCTTCGAAGCCTCGGCCCGCGTCCTCTATCTGACAAGGTTGGCGGGGATCACACCGGTCGAGTTCCGGCGGGACAGCGATAGATACGGCGAATGGTGAAGGAGGCGTCCGTGCCCGAAGTCGGCGACGCGATCGATCTACGCAGTGACACGGTCACTCGACCCACACCCGAGATGCGCAGGGCCATGGCCGAGGCCGCGGTCGGCGACGATGTCTTCGGGGAAGACCCTACGATCAACCTGTTGCAGGAACGGGTCGCCGCTCTCCTGGGCAAGGAGGCCGCGCTCTTCGTGCCGTCGGGCACCATGGCCAACCAGCTCTGCGTGCGCACCCATACGCGGCCGGGCGACGAGGTGCTCATCCACGAGGGCGGACACGTGCTGAACTACGAGGGCGGAGCGGCGGCGGCGCTCGCCGGCGTGCAGCTCCGGGCGCTGCGGGGGGTCCACGGTGTTCTCGCCCCCGACGACGTGCGCCGGGCGGTGTTGCCCAGGCAGGAACACTTCGCCCGCTCCCGGCTCGTGGTGCTCGAGAACACCCACAACCGCGCCGGAGGGACCATCTGGCCGGTCGAGGCGGTGACGGCCGTCGCGACCGTCGCGCACGAGGCCGGGTTGGCGGTCCACCTCGACGGGGCGCGGCTCTGGAACGCCCACGTGGCCACCGGGATCCCCCTGGCGGACTACGCGGCCCCGGTCGACTCGGTGTCGGTGTGCTTCTCCAAGGGTCTGGGTGCGCCTGTGGGCTCGATGATCGCGGGCACGCGCGACTTCATCTCGGAAGCCCGTTTCCACCGGAAGAAGTACGGGGGCGGCATGCGGCAGGTGGGCATCTTGGGGGCGGCGTGCCTGTATGCGCTCGATCACCACGTGCAGCGGTTGGCCGACGATCACGCCACGGCCGCTCTTCTGGCCGAGAGGTTGCGGGAGGTTGAAGGGCTCGAGATACCGCACCCGGTGCAGTCGAATATCGTCATCGTGGAACTCTCCGGCTGTGGATCGACTCCGGCTGAAGCGGTGCCCGCATTGGCCGCGGCCGGGGTGCTCGCCATTGCGGCAGACGCGACGCGGGTGAGGTTCGTGACCCACATGGACGTGAGCAGAGAACAGGTGGCGCGGGCGGCCGAGGCGGCCGTGCGCGTGCTGTCGTCCCTGGGCGGCGGGGTTTCCGGATGATCGGCTCGGCGGCGGCCGTTGTGGGAAGCGGGCCGGCGGCCGATCCGGAAGCTCCCTACGTGCGCCTTGCGGTGGTCGCCATCGTTCGCGAGCCGGCCGAGGGGCGGTGGTTGTTGATCCGTGCCCCGCGCGGGCCGGAGTCTTGGGGACCTCCAGGCGGCCGGGTGGAACGGGGCGAGAGCCTCGCGGACGCCCTGCACCGGGAGTTGATGGAGGAAGTCGGGCTGCGGGTGCTGACGGGGGGGCCGTGCTTCGCCTACGTCACCATGCATAAGGGCGAGCGCACGGTGGGGGTGCACATGGCCTGTCGCTCGATCGGCGGCCGCTCCGCCGGTGTGTCTGGATCCCGCGGAGGCCGCCGACCATCGCTGGGTGACGGCCCGCGAGTGGGTGGAGATGGCGCACGACGGTCTCACCCCGTGGGACCCCGCCGATGTGGTGCGGGTGACCACCCTCGCCGGCGCATTGCTGGATCTCGCCTGACCGTGTTGGAGATCGCCTGAGGTGGGAGATCGCCTGAGACTAGACCCGCCTCGGCAAGTGCCGCGGCGATCACGAGGAGGAGAGAGTGGACAGAGAGAGGGCGTTGAGCCTGGTCAGGGAGCATGTCTCCAACGAGAACATGATCAACCACATGCTGGCGACCGAGGCCATCATGGCGGCGCTTGCCGATCGGTTAGGGGAAGACCGTGGGCGTTGGGCCCTGGCGGGTCTGGTCCACGACCTGGATGCGGAAGAGACCGCGGAGACCATGGAGCTGCACGGTCTGCGCACGGTGGAGTGGCTGCAGAGTGCGGGTCTCGAAGACCCGGAGATCCTCCAGGCCATCCGGGCCCACAACCCGGCGAACGGATCCAGCATCGAGTCGCGCTTCGACCGGGCGCTGTTCTCGGCCGATCCTCTGACCGGGCTGATCACCGCGGCCGCCCTCATCCGCCCCGAGAAGAAGCTCGCCCTCGTGGAGCTGAAGAGCCTGAAGAAGCGGTTCAAGGAGCCGTCGTTCGCCCGTGGCGCGAGACGGGAGGACATCGCCACCTGCGAGGAACTCGGCATCCCGCTCGAAGAGTTCCTGGGTCTCGGCCTCGAGGCCATGAAGGGTGTCGCCTCGGAGATCGGGCTATAGGTGGTCGAAGTGGTCGGGTCTGAGCCTCGAGAGGTCGTCGTCGGCCAAAGTGCGGTCGATGCGCTCGATGAGCGCGTCGCGGTCGCCGAGCAGCCGACCACGCAGAGGCAGGTAGTTGGTGATGTGGTCGGACAGGAGTGTCACCGGCACCTCGATCCGCTCGAGTAGGGTGCGGACCTCCAGCAGTGCTTCTCGGGGGCCGGCCTCGACGAAGTCGCCGCGGCGGCGCTGGTGCCAAAGCGGCGTATCCTCTTGGATGTAGAGGGTGCGGGGCCGGACGATGTCCGGCCCGATCGCGTTGATGGCGGCGGCGGTGGCTCGGGCGTGGTCTTGGGAGCGTTCGCGGCCCCCCAGCCCGATCAGCACGTAGAGGCTCACGGGGAAGCCGGCGTCCTTGAGCGCCCTGCCGGCGGCGATCATCTCTTCCGCGGTGACGCCCTTCTTGACCCGGCGCAGTGTCTCGTCGTCGCCGCTCTCCAGGCCTAGATAGACGATCGAGAGGCCGGCTCCTCGCAGCGCCCCGAGCTCGGCCGGCGACTTCGGCTCTCCCAGCCCCGGCCGGACGCCGGGGGCCAGGTAGCGGGCGCCGCCGTACATGCCTACGTGCTCGAGTTCGGGGAACAGTCGCCGGGCGTGACCGAGGATCGAAAGCAGATGGTCCGTGGGTAGAGCGATGGTGTTGCCGTCGGCCAAGAAGAGTGACGGCACGCGGGGGTACGCGTCGCGGGCGGCCTCCAGGTCGGCGAGCACATCGTCCAGGAGACGCGCGTGGAACCGCCTGTCCTTGTACATGCCGCAGAACGTGCACCGGTTCCAGGGGCAGCCGACCGTCGCTTGGATGATGAGGCTGTGCGCCTCACAGGGAGGCCGGTAGATCTGGCCTTCGTAGCGCAGAGTGCCTCCTCTCCGAACGTGGTCTCGTGACCTTCGACGGTCGGGACGGTGCATCGATTGTAGCAGTCGACTGCGTGGGCGAGAGACTCGAACGGGCCGGTCGCGCTATTCTTGGGCCAACGAAGAACGATCAGACGGAGGAAGGTGGCCGATTGGAAGGCGGCGGCTATGCCAGGGCGCTGGAAGAAGCGCGAAGGGAGTTCGCCTCGGGAACGCCCGACGTGATGGCACACTGCGCCGGGGCGGTGTTCACGACTTCGGTCGCCGAGGCGGCAGTGCCTGAGTCCGCCGGACCGGCCCCGCCAGACCCCACCGTCCCGGCCCCGCCAGACCCGACCGACGCCGGCCGGGTGCCCGCCGCCGGCATCTTCCGGCTGCCATATCTGGACCGATTCTTCCAGGTCACCTATCCGGAGGGGCGCGTCTGCGTCGTGCAGGGTGAGTTTGCCGTAGAGGCCACCGTTGCCGAGGCCGTGATCGTGCTTCACTACCTGGTACGGTCGGCCGGTCGGCTGGATCTCTCGGATCCGGTGCGCTTCCGAGGTATTCCGGGGTCTGTGGCGTACGCGGCCGGTTTCCGCGGGCACGTCGAGGTCCCGCTGATCCGGCGGTTCGGCCACGACGGCCGGGCGTTCGCCACTGCGGCCCGTGCACTCGGCGGGGTGCCTGTGGACGGTCAACGCGGGGCCGCCGCCGTCGGCGCGGAGGACGACTGCGAGGTGATGTGGAGCGTCCCCTTCCTGCCCTATCTGCCACTGGGAGTTCGCCTGGGCTTGGCGGAAGACGGCATGCCGGCCGAGTGCGTCATGCTCTTTCCTCGGCGGGCGGGCTTCCTGCAGCACGTGGAGGATCTAGCCGTGGCCGGGCATCAGTTGGGCGCGCGTCTGCTGGCCGGCGCGGTGGTAGCCGGGGGTGCGGCAGGAGCCAAGGATAGGGAAGAAGTCGGCGTCGCGTCGGAAGCGGAAGGCGGGATCGCGGTACTGGCCGTCGTCTACGACCCGATAGAGGCCGAGATCATCGTGGCCAAGTTGAGGAGCGCCGGCATCGAAGCGATGGTGCGGCACGACGCACTCTCGGTGGTCTACGGTCTCACCGTCGACGGCGCGGGCAAGTCAGACGTGCTGGTGCGCGCGCGCGATCTGCCCGAAGCGCGGGGCGCCCTCTCCGATGAGGCCGCCGTTTGACCTGGTTCCCCGGTGACATCCAACGCGTCGGTCTTGGCTGGGATGCGGGATGCGAGCCGCTCCTGGCCGTGACGCGCGGAAGGGCGGTGGAGAGTGTCCACCGGGGAGTAGTGGCCGTCACCGACGCGCGGGGCCGTCTGCTTGGCGGCGTCGGCGACCCCGACCTGCCGATAGACCTGCGTTCGGCCGCCAAGCCGTTCCAGGCCCTGCCTCTCGTGGCCTTGGGCGCCGCCCGGGAGATGGCGTTCACCGACGAGGAACTGGCCGTGGTCTGTGGATCTCACGCCGGTGAGGAGCGGCATGTGCGCGTGGTCGCCGGACTGCTCGATCGTCTGGGGTTGTCGGTCTCCGACGTGGTCTGCGGGACGCTGCCTCCGGCGAGTCGCGCCGCCCGCGACCGGCTTGCACGCGCAGGCGAGACGCCGTCTTCTCTCCACAACGGCTGCTCGGGCAAACACGCGGGGATGCTGGCTCTTGCTCTCTTCCTGGGCGCGCCGACCTTGGGCTATGAACGTTCCTCGCACCCCGTACAGCGCGAGATCGCCGCCGCCGTCGGGCGCGTTCTCGGCACCGAGATACGCGACCTCTTCTCCGGTGCGGACGGTTGCGGGGTGCCGGTGCTGCGGGTCAGCGCGCGGCAGGCGGCCACCCTCTACGCGCGGTTGGCCGCGGGGGACGACCCGAGTCTTGCCAGGATCCGTGACGCCATGATGGCTCAGCCGGAGTTGGTTGCCGGCCGGGGGTTCTTCGACACCCGGGTGATGGAGGCGGCTCCGGGCGCCGTGCTGGTCAAGACAGGCGCAGAAGGCGTGCAGGGGTGTGCGCTGCCGCCGGCAACGGTCCCGTGTTCGGCGGCGACGGGCCCGCGGTCGGCGGCGGCGGCGGTGGGATGCTGCGTGAAGGTGGCGGATGGCTCGGCGCGGCCCATCCCGATGGTGGCCGGACTGTTCCTACGCGCCTGGGGCGAGTCGATCGCCGCCGAGGCGGCCGAGGAGTGGGGGTGTATCGCCACTCCCGGCCGGGGGCTCCCGCCGGGAGACCTGGTGCCGCTGGTGCGTGAATCAGCGCTCTGTAGAGAGCAACCGGGGGCGGGCGGAGGAGGCGCCGCCGCCGGCGCAGTCTCGTGGCCGCGGCCGGCTCCGCTCCTGCCGGGCGGTCTGCGTTTGCGCAGCAGCGATCGGGAGGAGCGTGACGTGGTGCGGTTCCTGCGCTCCGAGTGGCCACGGGCTGACGAGGAGTTGCTGGGGCGCGCATACCAGTGGCACGGTGAGATCGTCGTGATCGCGGCGAAGCACGGCCGGCGGACGGCGGGGGCCCTCAGGGGGCACCTGCTCGGCGGCGTGGGGACGGTGCAGGAACTGCTGGTGGCGGAGGCATGGCGTGGTCGCGGTGTGGGCTCCAATCTCCTTGCGGCATTCGAAGACAGGGCGCGCGGGCGCCACTGCCACAAAGTGGTCCTGCGCACGCCGGTGGGATCCCGGGCCGAGGGCTTCTACCGGGAACGGGGGTACCGTCGCGAGTACACACTGGTCGAACATCATTTTGGACACGACTTCCTCGGCGTGGCGAAGTATCTGAGGGAGACCCCATCCGGAGCAGCGGGCAGGTAGCCCACTCGCGTATACTGACCCCGTTCTCGGCCGGCCGCGCCGGGTGTCGCCGCGGGTCATGTCGTCAGGAGGAAGTCCGTGTTCCGGATCCTGTATCTGTTCGTGATCCCGGAGCCCCCTTCATGGGTGGCCTATGTCCATTCGGCCGTGATCATCGGGCTGATGGGCCTGGTGTACTACCAGTGCTCGAAGCGGCGCATGGGGTTCATGCCCATGTTCGTGGCCATGGCGGGCATCTTCATGGTCGACTTCCTTGCCTACATCCCATTCTTGGGGTATCTCCTCTGGCGCGACCGGCGGCCCGTTCGGCCGGGGAAGTAGCCGCCCGATGCCCACGAGCGAATCCGGTTTGCTATGATGCGGTGACATGGTCGTGTGGGTCAAACATCTGAGCTGGGTCTGGCGGGTGCTCATAGTGCTCGGCGTGCTGGTCGTGGCCACCGGGGGATTCCTGGGCGTGCAGTACGCGACTGCCGCATCTCTGGGTGAGGTCTCGCCGGCCGACGGGGCGTACGTGCCCACCTCCGAGGTCGTCGTCTCGGTGAGTCTGCCTGACCACGTTCCCGACAGCGATCAAGTGGAGTTCTTGGTGGATGCCGCTCCGGTGCCGACGGAGTCCGTCGAACTGACACGGGACGCCGTGCGGACGAAGGTGACGTTGCGCGAAGGGCGGCATTGGGCGCAGGTCACCGTGACATCGAACAACCTGTTCGCCCGCAAGATCGTTCGCTCCTGGGAGTTCACCGTGGACACGTTGAAGCCGTCGGTCGAGGTAGCGTCTCCGGACCCCGCCGACGCCATCGCCAAGCCGGGCTCGGAACTGAAGCTCACCTTCCGTGAGACCGTAGAGGCTTCGTTCGCAATCGACGGCGTCGATACTCCTCTGGCCGTGGACGGCACCACCGCCACGGCTTCGCTCGCGGTCAAGGAGGGTCAACATCGGTTGGCGGTCGTGGCCACAGACAAGGCCGGGAACGCGACCACCAAGGAGTGGGACGCCTATGCGGACTACACGGCTCCCACGGTGGGCGTCGTCTTCTGGCCGACCGACCCGTGGAAGACATCGGCGGCTCGGATCGTGGTCGAGGCCCGCGACAATCAGATGGAAGGCATCAAGGTAGCCGTCACGGTGGATGGCGCCGTGGTGCCCGTGAAGGCCGGCAAGACCCTCGTGCCCGGCCAGCGGTACTCGTTCCAGACCGGGTCGCTAAGCGAGGGCACCCATGCCGTCGACGTGAAAGTCACCGACCGCGGCGGTCATACTACGACGCTCGCCCAGACGGTGTTGGTCGATTCCACCGAGCAGTTCGGTGCCCGAAACATGAGCGTCGGCGCCCGTGGGCGCGACGTGACCACTCTCCAGGACATCCTCCAGCGGAAGAAGCTGCTGACTCGAGAGCCAACAGGGGTCTTCGACCCTGAGACCACGGCCGCCGTGGTGGAGTACAAGAAGGCCCGCAAACTGGGTGACACGCCGGTGCTCGATCAGGCCACCGTGAAGAGCCTGGTGGGCGCCCTCAAGATAGACATCTCCGAGCGCAAGATCTACTTCTACGACGAGGGCAAGCTGGTGAAGACGTACGGTGTCGCCGTAGGCCAGCCCCGCTATCCCACGCCGACCGGTCACTATCAGATCATCAGCAAGGCGTATAACCCCACGTGGAGCCCGCCGCCGTCTCCCTGGGCTGCGGGGCTCGAGCCCGTGCCTCCAGGTCCGAACAATCCGCTCGGAACCCGATGGATGGGCCTCTCGGCGCCGCATGTGGGCATCCACGGCACGCCCAATGACGGGTCGATCGGCACCGCGGCTTCGCACGGGTGCATCCGCATGCACATCCCCGAGGTGGAGCAGTTGTTCGAGCTCGTCTACGTAGGGACCCCGGTCGACATCGTTCCGTGATCGCACCGGACTCCGGCGATCTCAAGTACAAGGGAGCCCGCGGTTTGTCCGACCCTCCTCGTGGACGTCGGAGCACCGGAAAGATCATCCGTGACTCTCTGCTCGTACTGGTGATCCTGGCGATGGGCCTGCCGTTCGTCATCGCCGCCGTGGGAGGCGCGACCCTGAACGCGGAGCAGCGTGAGCTTGCGCGGATCGCCCGACGTGCCGCGTACGCGCAACAGGATTGGCTCGGCAACTCGATGGCGCACAAGGTGGTGCTGGCGACCCCGCTCCCGTCAGGCGGTCTTCGCGTGCGCGAGCGGTACTACACGTTCTGGGGCCTGCCGTGGGGATGGTCGGAGGCCGACGTGTCGGCCGCCGGTGTGGTGAGTGCCCTGCGCACGGGTTTGAGCGTGACCGGAGACTGAGAACGACGCATCGCGCCGGCCGGTGCGTCCGGGCGGCCAAGGCTTCGTTCCGAAACGTGCTCAAAGGGAGGGTGCGATGGCGGCGGATCTAGATGCGACGGCGACGCGGACGGGCACCGGCGCGGTGGAAGTCCGCGGGCTGACAAAGGTGTTCGGTTCGGGTGATGCCCGGGTGGAGGCGCTTCGCGGGGTTGATCTCGACGTGGGCGAGGGCGAGTTCCTTGCCGTCATGGGCCCTTCGGGCTCCGGGAAGAGCACCCTGCTGCACCTGGTCGGGGGGCTCGACCGGCCCACATCGGGGACGGTGCTCGTCGCGGGTGACGACCTCTCCACCATGGAGGACGACGCCCTGACCCTTCTGCGGCGGCGGCGTATCGGCTTCGTCTTCCAGTTCTTCAACCTGCTGCCCATCCTCACTGCCGCCGAGAACGTGAGTCTGCCCTTGATCATCGACGGGGTGCGCGAGTCCGAGGCGACCAGGCGGGCGGCGGAGGCCATGGAGCTTGTCGGGGTGGCCCACCGCGGAAGCCATCGTCCCGGCGCGCTGTCGGGCGGCGAGCAGCAGCGGGTGGCCATCGCCCGGGCTCTGGTGACCGACCCGGTGTTCCTCCTGGCGGACGAGCCTACGGGGAATCTGGACAGCACCAAGGGCGACGAGGTGATCGCGCTGCTGCGCAGGCTCTGCGACGAGCGAGGGCAGACCATCCTGATGGTCACCCACGACGAGGGCGCGGGCGCTGTGGCCGACCGGCTGGTGCTGCTGAAAGACGGTCTGGTGGCGGATCGGCACGTCCCGCCCGCCCCAGATGGCGCAGTCGACGCGCCCGCGACGTCGACGGCCTGACATGAGGATGTGGGCGTACACGTTCCGCGAGCTCCGGCGCCGGCCGGGGCGCACCGTGCTCACGCTACTGGGGATCGTCATCGGGGTCGCCGCGGTCGTGGCGGTGTCGGTGGCGGCATCGACGGCGGGGACCGCCTTCCAGGACATGTTCGCCGCCGTGGGAGGCAGGGCTTCCCTCGAGGTGGTCGCCCATGGACAAGGGGGTTTCGACGGCTCGGTGGCCGCGTCGCTGGAGGCCGTCCCTGGAGTGAAGGCCGCCGTTCCCGCCGTGCAGGAGCAGGCGGCGCTGCTTGGCGGGAAGGGTCGCGTGACCGTACTGGTGATGGGAGTCGATCCGGTCCGCGACAGGCTGGTACGTGATTACGCGGTGCAGTCGGGCGCAGCGTTCGACGCCGGCGCGCCGTCCCCCGCCGCCCCCGACACTCCACCACCGGTGCTTGTGGAGGCGGGTTTCGCCCGTTCACAGGGGCTCGAGGTGGGCTCGGTGGTGCGTCTCCTCACCCGAAGCGGCTCCTCCGAAGCCGTGGTGCGCGGCCTGCTCGCTTCCCGTGGAGCGGCCATGTTCAACGGCGGCGCGGCCCTGTTCATGCCTCTCGCGGACGCCCAACGCCTGTTCGACATGGGCCCTACGGTGAACACCATCGCCCTGGTTCCGGCCGACGGCGCCGAGCGAGAGACGGTGCGGACCGCCGTCGAGCAGGTCCTTCCCGCGGGTCTCAAGGTGCAGACTCCCGGCAGCCGCGGCGATCTGGCCGAGATGTCGCTCGCCTCCACCCAGCTGGGGCTGAGCGTGGTGAGCGGGCTTTCGTTGGTTGCCGGCGGCTTCATCATCCTGAACGCATTCTTGATGAGCGTCGGCGAGCGACGTCGTCAACTCGCGCTGTTGCGGGCGCTCGGGGCCACGCGCCGTCAGGTGACGCGGCTGCTTCTGCGCGAAGCTCTTCTGCTCGGCGGTCTGGGCACGGCGTTGGGTCTGCTCGTCGGCTTGGGCGCCTCGGTGGTGCTGACCGGGGCCCTGAGCACGCTTCTCGGGGCGCATCTGCCCACGCTGCGATTCTCGGCGCGGCCCTTCGTGCTCGGCGCCATCTTGGGGCCGGCACTCGCGCTCGTGGCCACCTACTTCCCGGCCCGGCGGGCGGGACAGGTCACCCCTCTGGAAGGACTGGTGGGTGATGGGCACGAGAGTCGCGGCGACGGTCGACGGATCCTCCCCTACGTCGGCCTGGGCCTGACCGCGGTGTGCGTCGCGGCCGCCATCGGGCTGGTGACGGGAAAGATCGGGCCTTCGTATGGATCGCCGCTCTTCATGGGCATGCTCATCGGGTGCGTCATGGCCATCCCGTTGGTCGTCTGGCCGCTATCGCGGGCGTCGGCTTGGTTGCTGGCGCCGGTCTTGGGGGTAGAGGGCCGGCTCGCCTTCCGCCAGATCGACCGCCATCGTACGCGGACGAGTCTGACCGTAGGCGTGTTGTTCGTGGCCATCGTCGTGGCCGTGAGCATGGGCAACAGCCTGCTGGCGAACGTGCAGGATACCGCGGACTGGTACCGCCGGACCGTGGTGGGCGACTTCTTCGTGCGTGGGGTGATGCCGGACATCGGCACCAACCGAGCCGTCGCCCTGCCCGAGAAGCTGGGCGCCGAGATCGCAGCGTTGCCGGGGGCGGACCGGGTGGACGCCTTGCGATTCATCCCCGCCACGGCGGAAGGGCGCCAGGTGGTCGTCTTGGCCCGGCCGTTCACGGCCGACCGTCCCCTGCCCATGGACCTCTACCGGGGCGATCCACAGAAGGTGCTCGGTGGATTGCTGCGCGGTGAAGTGGTCCTCGGCGCGGGCCTGGCCTTCCGCACCGGGCTCGGGGTGGGCGACATGGTGACGCTGCAAACCCGCGAAGGTCCCCAGCAGTTCCGCGTGGCGGGGACCACGACCGAGTACACGGCCGGCGGCGATGCCGTCTACATGGCCTGGGACGTGGCCAAACGCTACCTGGACTTCGAGGGGGCCGACGTGTACATGGTGAGCGCGAAGCCGGGCCAGGTGGACACGCTTGCAGCCGGGCTCCGCACCCTTGCGGGGCGTGACGGCTTTCTCCTGCAGACCATGGCCGAGTTCAAGGTGTTCATAGACGGCATGATCAACGGGGTGCTGGGTTTCCTGTGGGTGCTGATCGCGATGGTGTTCGTGGTGGCCTCTCTGGGCATCGTCAACACGCTGACCATGAACATGCTGGAGCAGACCCGCGAGGTGGGTCTTCTGCGCGCGGTAGCCATGACTCGGGGTCAGGTGCGCAAGATGGTCGTTGCCCAAGCCGTCGGACTCGGCGTGATCAGCCTTGCGCCCGGCGCCGTTGTGGGGATAGGCATCGCGTATCTCCTGAACAAGGGGTCGTCCGCCGGTAGCGGGCAGCCGGTGGACTTCCACGTGCAGCCGCTGCTGGTAGTGGGCTCGTTCGTGGTGGCCTTGGGCATAGCGGTGTTGGCGGCATATCTGCCGGCCCGCCGGGCCGCCGGACTGCGGATCGTGGAAGCGCTACAGTACGAGTGACCTGCCGGTGACGATGCGGGTGACGATGGGGGCGCAGGCGTGTGACGGTGGATCGGCGCTGAGGGGAGGCGGACAGGTGCAGGTCATGGTGGGTGTCGATGTCGGCGGCACGAAGGTCGCCGCCGGTCGGGTCACCCGCGACGGCCGTCTGAGCGGCGCGCCGTGCGTGGTGGCCAGCGGCACCGGTGACGTCGCGGCGCTCGTGGAGTCGATCGCCGGGGCCGCGGGGGCGGCTGTGCGCGACGCCGCCTCGGCCGGCGAGACCGTCGCGGGGATAGGCATCGGGTGTGCGGGCACGGTGGACACGCGGCGCGGCCTCGTGGTGACCTCCCCGCATCTGCCGTTGACCGATGCCCCACTGGGGGCTCTCGTCGGTGATCGTATGGGTCTGCCGGTATTCCTCGACAACGACGCCAACGTGGCGGCCTGGGCCGAAGTGCGGGTGGGAGCGGCCCGCGGCTGTCGGCATGTGGTCATGCTGGCGTTGGGGACGGGGGTGGGCGGTGGTCTCGTGCTCGATGGACGACCATACCGGGGGGCCAACGGCGCGGCGGCGGAGATCGGACACATGATCATCGTGGCGGGCGGCGAGCCGTGCCGGTGCGGCGCCCGCGGATGTCTGGAAGCATATGCATCAGGAACGGCGTTGGAACGCATCGCCGGCCGGATCGTCGGCGACCTGCCGGCGGCCGGCGCGACAGCTCTCCGCGCCGAAAGCGAGAGAGGAACGCTCACCGGCAAAGTCGTGGGCGATCTGGCGCTCTCGGGCGACCCGGGCGCGCTCTCCGCGGTCGACGAGGTAGGGCGCTGGTTGGGCATCGGCCTGTCGAACATGGTCAATATCTTCAACCCGGACATGGTCGTGGTTGGAGGCGGCTTGGGTGACCTCGGTGAGTTGTTGCTCGCTCCCGCGCGCGCCGTCCTGCGGGCGACGGCTCTCGTTCCCGGAAGGGATACGGTGCGCGTGATCTCGGCGGAGTTGGGGAACACGGCGGGCATGCTTGGAGCGGGGCTCCTCGCCTGGGCCGAGGCGCCCGGCGCCTAGGTGGCGCTTCTGGGCAACCGCTGATAAGGTGAAGTAAGTAGAGCGGACTGCGGGCGCGCTTCCGCTTCGATGGGGGAGGACTGAAGATGTTGGAATTCGACGACCGGAGCAGGCGCGGCGTCGACGATGGCACGGAAATGGTCTCCATCGGTGTCATCGGCGCTGGGCGTCTCATGACCCCACTGCTCAGCCGCATGCTCGAATACGACTACGTCGACGTTCGAATAGTCATCGACCCGAATCCCATGTCTCCGGGCATGATGATCGCGCAATCGTTGGGCGTTCCCACGTCCGGCGAGGTGGACGACATCCTTCCGCTGATGGATGATCTCGACTTCGTCTTCTGCGTCTTCGATGATCCAAGCGTCCGCGACGCGATCTTCGATCACATGCGCATGCACAACAACCGGCGCACCATGTTGTTCAACGAACTAGCCACGCGGTTCATCATGTCGCTGACCAAGGATGCCCGCGAGCTAATGCAGCTCGTGCCCT
The DNA here is from genome assembly GCA_963790415.1 of uncultured Actinomycetota bacterium. Taxonomy (GTDB): domain Bacteria; phylum Actinomycetota; class Thermoleophilia; order RBG-16-64-13; family RBG-16-64-13; genus JAJZQZ01. Next base: position 592,330 of record CAWBOK010000009.1, on the reverse strand, counting down.
CGTATCCGGTGCACCGCGTCGCCGAGGATGACTAGCCGCGACTCGTGCTGTACGTGTGCGCCACGCCCATCGGCAACTTGGAAGACGTGACCCTGCGGGTTCTAGAGGTGCTGGGGCGCGTCGAGATCGTGGCCTGCGAGGACACCAGGCATACGAGGAGGCTCCTCGAACGTCACGGGCTGCACCCACCTCGGCTGCTGAGCTTCCACGAGCATAACGAGGCCGCACGGCTGGACGAGGTCCTGGCCGTCGTCCGCGCCGGTCTCGACGTGGCCCTGGTGTCCGACGCGGGCATGCCCGGTGTCTCCGACCCGGGATACACCCTGGTGCGGGCGTGCGTTGACGAAGGGCTCCCGTTCACGGTCCTGCCGGGCGCGTCGGCGGTGTCCACCGCCCTCGTGCTGTCCGGGCTGCCGACCGACCGCTTCACCTTCGTGGGTTTTCTTCCCCGGGGAAGGCAGCGCGTCCTCGAAGCTCTGGAGACGGCGGGAGCGACGGGGGGCAGCGTCGTGGCCTTCGAATCGCCCCGACGAGTACGGGGCACGCTGGAGGCCGTGGCCGCCCGCTGGCCGGCCCGAAGCGTGGCCGTCTGCCGGGAGTTGACGAAGGTGTACGAACAGGTGCTGAGGGGGACGGCGGCCGACGTGCTGTCCCACCTGGCCGTCGAGCCCAAGGGCGAGATCGTGCTGGTGTTGGGACCGCCGCCGGACGCCGAGCCGGTGGCATCGGCCGAGGTCGACGAAGCCCTGCGGGTGATGCTGGGGCGTGGCCTGGGCACCAAGGAGGCGGCGGGCGTGGTCGCGACACTAGCGGGCCTGCCGGCGCGGGACGCGTACCGCGCGGCCCTCGCCGTGCGCCGGGCGCTTCCAGGGGGTCTGGTAGAATAGCCCGACTATGGGCTCTTTCTACGTCACCACGCCGATCTACTACGTCAACGACGTGCCGCATATCGGCCACGCCTACACGACGACGACGGCCGACGTGGTGGCGCGGTTCCACCGGCAGCTGGGCGACGACGTGTTCTTCCTCACCGGCACCGACGAGCACGGCACCAAGGTCGCCCAGGCGGCCTCCGAGCGGGGGTTGACGCCGCGTCAGCACGTCGACGAGATGGTGGGCAAGTTCAAGGAGGTGGCGCGGAAGCGTGGACGCCACCAACGACTTCTTCATCCGCACCACCGATCCGGAACACGAGGCCTTCGTGCAGCAGTTCGTGCAGCGCTGCCACGACAACGGCGACATCTACGAGCGCGTGTACAGCGGGCTCTACTGCGCCGCCTGCGAGGCCTACTACACCGAGGAGAACCTGATCGACGGCCTCTGCCCCGATCACGGCACCGAACCGGCTTACATGGAGGAGAAGAACTACTTCTTCCGGCTGTCGGCGTATCAGGAGCGGCTGGCGGATCACTACCGGTCCCATCCCGACTTCGTCAAGCCGCGACACCGCTACAACGAGGCCCTCTCGTTCATCGAGCAGGGGCTGGACGATATCTCCATCTCCCGGGCCACCCTCAAGTGGGGCATCCCGGTGCCGTGGGACGATACCCAGGTGATCTACGTGTGGGTCGACGCCCTGATCAACTACCTGAGCGCTCTGCACTACGCGCCCGGCGACGACCTCGTGGGCCGCTTCTGGCCGGCGACCTGCCACATGATGGCCCAGGACATCCTGAAGTTCCACGGCATCATCTGGCCGGCGCTGCTGCTGTCCGCGGGCTACGCGCTGCCCGAACACCTCTTCATCCACGGGTATCTGAAGCTCGGCGGCGAGAAGATGTCGAAGACCCGGGGGAACGTGATGGACCCCTTCCCCTTGATCGAGCAATACGGAGCCGATCCGTTCCGCTTCTACTGCCTGCGCGAGGTCAACTTCGGTCAGGACGGCATGGTGGGGGAGGGCGGCTTCAAGGCCCGCTACAACGGCGAGTTGGCGAACGACCTGGGCAACCTGGTGTCGCGGACCGTGTCGATGGTGGGCAAGTACCGTGGAGGAGAGGTGCCGACGCCCGCCGGTCGCGCCGCCGCCGACTCCCCGCTGGCGGGCGACGCCGCCGCGGCCGCCGAGGCGGCGCGGACGAAGCTCGACGACATGGACCTCACCGGAGCACTGGAGTCCGTCTGGGAGTTCGTGCGTCGTCTGAACCGCTACGTCGAGGAGCAGGCCCCCTGGAAACTGGCCAAGGCCGGAGAGGATGCGGCGCTCGACGCCACGCTGTGGGACCTGACCGAAGGACTGCGTCTGTTGACCGTGCTCCTGCACCCCTTCATGCCGTCCACGGCGGCGGAGATGTCGGCCCGCATCGGGATGCCCGCGGGTTCCCCCCCGGCCTGGAGCGAGGCCGCCTGGGGTCGACTGCCTGCCGGTCTGCGCGTGGTCGCCGGGGCATCGCTTTTCCCGCGCATCGAGGAGTAGAAGCTCCCCGCCGGCCGGCATGCGCGGCCGCGCCTTCTACGACACATCCGGAGCAGTCGTGACCTACACCGATACGCACACGCACCTCGACCACTGCCGAGACGACGCCGCCGCGCTGGTGCGGGCGGCCGCCGAGGCCCGCGTCACCTGCATGATCCAGTCGGGCACCGACGTGGCTTCGTCGCGGCTGGCGGTCGAACTGGCCGAGCGCTTCCCTGCGGTGTGGGCCACGGTCGGTTTCCATCCCCATGACGCCAAGACGGTGGACGAGGCGGGCATGGCCGCGATCGAGGAATTGACGCGCGCATCCCCGGGTGGTCGGCGTAGGCGAGGCGGGCCTGGACTACTATCGCGACCACTCCCCGAGGTCCGTGCAGCTGGAGGTCTTCGGGCGACATGTCGACCTCGCTCGGGCCGCGCAGCTGCCTCTGGTGGTGCACACGCGGGAAGCCGACGACCACACCCTGGCGCTGCTCGACGAACAGGCTCGCGGCCTCACGGTCGTGCTGCACTGCTTCTCGATGCCGGACCGCCTGAGCGAGGTCGTCTCCCGAGGCTACTACGTCAGCTTCGCCGGCAACGTCACCTACAAGAACGCCGAGGCCCTCCGCGAGGCGGCCCGCCGCGTCCCCGACGAACTGCTTCTGGTCGAGACCGACGCCCCTTACCTGACGCCCGTGCCGTTCCGGGGTGGACCCAACACGCCGGCTCTGGTGGTGAACACCTACGCCGCGGTCGCCGGGGTCCGGGGCGTCGCGCCGGAAGAGTTGGCGGCACTGGTGCGGGCCAATGTCGGTCGGGCTTTTCCGCGCCTCGACCGGCGCACAGGTGGTCTCCGCGGCGTCGACGGAGGCTCGTGGCGATCGGGTGGGCATCTTCTACGGGTCGACCTCGTACGGCACGGCCTGGGCGGCCGGGTCTGATCCACCAGGCGTTCGGGCCGGATGCGGCCGACATCCACGACATCAAGCAGAGCGCCGCCGCCGACCTGCGTGGCTATCGCCGCTTGGTGTTCGGCACGTCCACCTGGGGGGTGGGGGGACTCCAGCACGATTGGGACGGGTTCATACGGGAACTCGACCGGGTGGACCTTACCGGGGTGCAGGCGGCCGTGTTCGCGCTGGGCGATCAGGTGACGTGGTCGACCACCTTCGTGGACAGCATGGGCATCGTGTACGACAAGCTCCTGGAGCGCGGCGCGACCATGGTGGGCGCCTGGCCCACCGACGACTATGCCTTCGAGCGCTCGGGCGGGGTTCGTGACGGCCGTTTCGTGGGCCTCGCGCTGGACAAGATGAACCAGAAGCCTCTGACTGAAGAGCGCGTCGTCGCCTGGGTGGACCAGTTGCGCCGCGAGTTCGGGCTCTAGAGGCGGCGGGAGTGGCTCCGCCCAGCCAGACATCCCTGGCCCGGCTGACCGAGTTCGGCGTGATCCCCAAGCGCTCGCTGGGTCAGAACTTCCTCATCGACGACAACATCCTCGGCGTGATCCTCGAGCGGCTGCACGCCGAACCGGCCGACGTATTGATCGAAGTGGGCGCGGGACTGGGGGTACTGACGCGGGCTCTGGCCGAGGTGGCGGCCCACGTGCACGCCTTCGAGATCGACCGCAGCCTGGAGGCGCCGCTGCTGGCCACCCTGGGCGAGGTAGGCCCCGACCGGGTCACGCTCCACCTGTGCGATGTCCTGCGCGCCCCACTCGAGGACCTCTCTCCGCGTCCCACGCTGTGTGCGAGCAATCTCCCCTACTCGGCGGCGGCTCCCTTCCTGGCCGAGTCCCTGGTTCGCCTCCCCTCGGTGCGTCGCTACTGCGTGATGGTGCAGCGAGAGGTGGCCGAGCGGCTGGCCTCCCCGCCGGGGAGCAAGGCGTACGGCGGTCTGTCGGTGTGGGTGCAGCTGCACGCCCGCGTGGTCGAGGTGCGTCCGCTCTCGCGATCGATCTTCTTTCCTCAGCCCAACGTGGATTCCAGCCTGGTGACGTTGGAGCGGCGGGTGCGGGACGATCGTGTCGCTCACGACCCGCAGTCCGTGCGCCGCGTGATCGACGGCGCCTTCAGTCAACGGCGCAAACGGCTGGCGAACGCTTTGTCCTCTACCGCCGGGATACCGAAGGCGCTGGTGGAGCGGGTGCTGGCGGAGGTGGGTATCGACCCGGACTCGCGCGCCGAAGCGGTGGCACCGGAGGCCTACGTCCTGCTGGCCGGCGGGTTGGCGGCAGCCGCGGGACCCGAGTAGAATGCCTTGATCAGAGACCCGGGCAACATGCCCGGTCGCGGAATCTCCGAAAGGACGGCCTTCTTGATGGCAGCGCAACGCACGTGTGCACGAGTTCTTCGCGCGGCCCGCAGCATGGCGGTCGCGATCCTGCTCGTGCCGGCCCTGCTGGCCACGGCGCTTCTGCTGGCGGCATGCACGCAGGAGGCTCCACCGGATAAGACCCTCGCCGATCTGGCCACCCAGATCGGTGCGCTGAAACTCGACGACACGGATTTCGCCACCGTCCTCCCCGCCTACACGACGGAAGCCTACCGGGCGAACACGCAGCCGGAACAGGCCAACTACCAACTGTTCCTGGCGGGCAAAGCGGCGGACATAGCCCTGAACAAGAAGGACACGACCAACGTGAGCGTTACCCAGGGCAAGTCGGGTGGTGCCCGCACGGTGACGTTCAACGTGGGAGGCGCCGGCGGCCTCTTCCAGGTGGCCGACATATCCACTATCACGGTGACGCTCGTGAAGTCAGACCTGGATGAGCAGCGTCCGTGGCTGATCGAGGCTGTCGCGCTGACCCGTTGACCGACGTGCACGGCCGGGCGCCGGCGAAGGTCAACCTCACGCTGGTGGTCGGTCCACCCGGGTCCGACGGATACCATCCGTTGTTCACCGTGTTCGTGCCCATCGACCTGCACGACGACCTCGAGTTCGAACTCGAAGTGGCGCCTGGTCGGGGCGCCGGACTCACGGTCGAGTGCTCCGGCGTGGACAGCGAGGCCAACCTGGTGACGCGTGCGCTGCGGGCCCTCGAAACCGAGACCGGATGGGGCTTCACGGGCACGGTGCGAGTGGGCAAGAGCATACCCACCGGGGCGGGCCTGGGCGGCGGCAGCTCTGATTGCGCGCAGGCGCTGCTTGTCGGGGCACGCAGGCTGACCGATGCGGGCGGGCCGCGCGTGGAGACTGCGACCATCCGGCGCCTCGCCCTCGGCCTGGGCGCCGATGTGCCCTTCTTCCTGGATCCGCGGCCGACGTTGGCTACCGGCGTCGGGGAACTGCTGGAACCATTGGCTCTGCCTGAACTGCCGCTTGTCCTGGTGGAACCCGAAGAGGAGCTGTCTACCGCGGAGGTCTACAGCACCTTCGACGGGGTGGCCGCGTGTGAATCGGCCCAGGCGTTCGCCCGTCGCGCGGCTCAGGCGGAACGCGCGTGGCGTGCCCTCGGAGCGGCCTGGGCTTCGGGGGAGGTGGCCCGGCCGGCGTTCCGCGCCGGTCTGGCGGGCATGCTCCACAACGACCTCGAGCGGGCGAGCATGCATCTGCTGCCCGATCTGGCGGCCCGGAAGGCCGCCCTGCAGCGACATGGCGCCTTGGGAAGCGCCATGAGCGGCTCTGGGCCCTCGGTGTTCGGCGTCTGCTCTTCGTTCACCTCGGCAGGCCGTATCGCCGGTGCTTTATGCCGGGAGGGGACGCTCGCGAGGCCTGTCCGGACCCTTGGAGGCTCGTGTTCGGCTTGACAGCCTCTCGAGGCCTGCCCTATACTTCCGCGGCTGTGCGCCTATGTGGTAGCTCGGCATGGAGCTATGGGGCGTAGCCAAGTGGTAAGGCAACGGGTTTTGGTCCCGTCATTCGTAGGTTCGAATCCTGCCGCCCCAGTATCTCCTGTTCATGTGCCCGCTGCAGCCTACGATGATGGTCGGGGGGTCTACGCCCAGGTGAGTTCCATCGATACCATCGTGATGCTCGCGGCCGGGCTCGGCACGCGCATGAAGTCATCGCTTCCCAAAGTCATGCATCCCGTGTGCGGCACGCCCATGCTGAGTCACGTGGTGGCCGCGGCCGACGGTCTCGTGGCCGACCGGAGGGTCGTGGTACTGGGTCATGGACAGGATCTCGTCCGGAGCATCCTGCCCTCCGGTTGGGAAGTGGCCATACAGGAGAGTCAGCGCGGCACCGGCGACGCCCTCTTGGCCGCGGCCGGCTGTGTGGGCGACGGCGCGGTGCTGGTGCTCTCGGGCGACACTCCATTGGTGACCACGGCGATGTTCGAAGGGCTGTTGGCCGCCCACGAGCGGTCCGGGGCGGCAGCCACCGTCCTGACCATGCATCTCGATCGCCCGGACGGCTACGGGCGCGTCGTGCGCGATGCTGAGGGAGACGTGGCCTACATCGTCGAGCACCGCGACGCCGACGAGGCGGAGCGTGCGTTGAGCGAGGTCAACGCCGGCATGTACGTGCTGCCGGGTCGGGCGGCGCTCGAGATCCTGCGCGGAGCGGGAACCGACAACAAACAGGGCGAGCTCTACATCACCGATGTGGTGGCCGGTCTGCGTGCGCGCGGAGTCCGGGTGGGCGCCCACCGACTGGCCGACCCGGCGATGGCGTTGGGGGTCAACTCGCGGGTGGAACTGGCCGAGGTGCAGCGCATCACTGGGCGCCCGCATCTGCCGCGACTGGATGCTCGCCGGGGTCACCATCGAAGACCCGGGTTCCACGCACATCGACGTTGCCGTGAGGCTCGAGGCCGACGTGACGATCCTGCCGTTCACCTGTCTGCGGGGTTCCACCACGGTCGGCGACGGGCAGTGAGATAGGCCCTGGAGCCACCTTGATCGACACCCAGGTGGGGCAGGGGTGCCGCGTGCGGCACGCGTACACCGAGGGCGCCGTGCTCGAAGCCGGCGCTTCCGTGGGGCCGTTCACCTATCTGCGGCCTCAGGCGCATCTCGGAGAGGGGGCGAAGGCCGGAGCCTTCGTCGAGATCAAGAAGAGCACTATCGGGCGGGGGAGCAAGGTGCCGCACCTCAGCTACATCGGCGATGCTACCATCGGTTGCGGAACCAACATCGGGGCGGGCAACATAACCGCGAACTATGACGGGCAGCACAAGCATCCCACCGTCATCGGTGATAACGTGAGGACCGGCTCCGATACCGTGTTCGTCGCTCCGGTCACTGTCGGAGACGACGCGACCATCGGGGCGGGGTCTATCATCACGAAGGATGTGCCGGCGGAGGCCTTGGGTATCGCGCGCAGTCATCAGAAGAACATCGTCGGCTACGCGGGCCGTCGTCGAGGCGACCGAAGATGTGGAGGGCGATGGAGAGTAGAGACGACGTCTCGACCGCCCGGTCGGTGCGCACGTCGGTGCGTACCAGCACCTACCGGTCACTCATGTTGTTCTCCGGACGCGGCAACCCCGAATTGAGCGCGCGTATCGCCTACAAACTGGGCCTTTCTCTGGGCCCGGTGATGGTGAAGACGTTCGCCGACGGCGAGATCTACGTCAAGTACGAGGAGAGCATCCGGGGGGCCGACGTGTTCATCGTCCAACCGACGTGCCGGCCGGTGAACGAGAACCTGATGGAGCTGCTCATCATGATCCAGGCCGCCAAGCTGGCTTCGGCGCACCGTATCACCGCGGTGATGCCCTGGTATGGGTACTCCCGTCAGGACAAGAAGAGCCGACCCCGGGAACCGATCACCGGCAAGCTGGTGGCCGACCTGCTCCAGGCCGCGGGGGTGGACCGGGTACTCACCATGGATCTGCACGCCGGCCAGGTGCAGGGTTTCTTCAACGTCCCCGTGGATCACATGACGGCCGTGCCCATGCTCTCCGACTACTTCACGTTCAAAGGGCTCGAGGATATCGTCGTGGTGTCGCCCGACGCCGGCGGCCTCAAGATGGCGAAGAGGTTCGGCGACCGCATCGGAGCCTCCCTCGCCGTGCTCACCAAACTGAGACCCGAGCACAACGTCGCCCGGGTCATGCACGTCATCGGTGAGGTGGCCGGCAAGACCGCCATCATCGTGGACGACATCATCGATACGGCCGGCACCCTGTGCAACGGGGTCGACGCCCTCATGGAGAAAGGAGCCACCCAGGTCTACGCGGCGGCTACGCACCCGGTGCTCTCCGGTCCGGCGTACGAGCGCATCGCGAAGTCGCCTCTCAAGGAGCTGGTGGTCACAGACACCATCCCGCTCCAGGATGCCGTCGGCCGGGAGAAGATCGTCGTACTCTCCACTGCCGGCATCCTGGCCGACACCATACACAATGTCTTTGCCGATGAGTCGGTCAGCGAGCTGTTCCAAGGTGAGAACCAGCTGTTCTGATCGGCCACGACGCGGGGCAACACGAGGAGGAGATCATGGATACGTTCAAATTGGCAGTTCAGGAGCGCGGCACATCGGGCAAAGGACCGGCCCGGCGCATGCGGGCGGCGCGGTCAGGTTCCCGCGGTCGTCTATGGCAGAGGTCTGGAGACCGTGCCGCTGACGCTCGATCTGCTCGATCTACGGGAGGCGCTCCACCACGGCCAGAATGTCGTGCTCGAACTGCACTACGGCGAGGGCCGGAGCAAGAAGCACTACGCGGTCATCAAGGAGATGCAGAGGTCGGCCCCGCGGAACGCCATCCTGCATGTCGATCTGCACGAGATCGATCTGAAGATGGAGATCGAGGCGGACGTGCCCGTGGAACTCGTGGGCACAGCCCGAGGGATCCAAGACGGCGGCGTGCTCGACCACCAGCACCGCGAGGTGCCCGTCCGGGCGTTGCCGACTACCGTCCCCGATCGCCTGCAGTTCGACGTGAGCGAACTCGGTATCGGCGACCGCGTGACGATCGCCGACCTGGTGGCCCCCGAAGGGGTCACGTTCCTGGCCGATCCGGGTCTTGGTGATCGCTACGATCCTGGCTCCGCGTGTAGCTACCGAAGAGGAATTGCTCGAGGATGAGGCCGCCGCGGCAGCCAAAGCCGCGCCGGCGCTGCTGGTGAAGCTGAAGCTGAAGCTGTCGAGGAGTAGCGAAGCAACGGCACTCTGTCTGATCGCGGCCCTGGGCAATCCAGGGCCGGGCTATCAGCGCCACCGACACAACGTCGGGTTCATGGTGGGCGAGGAGTTGCGGCGGCGCCACGGTTGGCCGCCGCTGAAGTCTCGCTTCCAGGGTCTGTATGGCGATGGGCAGATGTGCGGGCGCCGGGTGGTGCTGGTGCTGCCCATGGTGTACATGAACCGCTCCGGCGCCGCGGTGAGCGAGGCGGCCCGCTACTACCACGTGCCTGTGGACTTCGTGCTGGCGGTCCACGACGAGGTAGAACTTGCCTTCGGCGACGTGCGCCTCAAAGAGGGCGGCGGGCTGGGCGGGCACAACGGTCTGCGCAGCATGGAGCAGTCCCTCGGCTCGCGGGAGTTCTGGCGCGTGCGCGTCGGCGTGGGTCGGCCCGACAACCCTCGCGTGGCCTTGGCCGACTTCGTGCTCAGTGACTTCGCCGAGCCCCGCGAGGAGGTACTGTTGCTCCTGGCACGAGCGGCGGACACCGTCGAGGAGTGGTTGTGCCGCGACTGACCGACTTTCTGCGTGAGCTAGAGGCCTTTCAGCTTGCGGTGCGTCAGGCGCGTGGCGGCCCGGCTCGGCTCGTGGTGCCCTCGTTCGCGCGCGCGTATGTGACGGCGGGCATTGTGGCGACCGACCCCTGGGACGCGACGCCGTGCCTGGTCGTGGCGCCCAGCCAGGACGCGGCCGAGGAGTTGCGGCGGGAGATCGCTCTCTACCTCCCGCAGCGTCTCGTTCTTCACCTGCCCAGGCGGGGAGTCTGGTATGGGCCGGAGGCGGGAGTGCCCGCGCGAGTGGCCGCCCGGCGCTCGCTCGCTCTGGAAGCCCTGGCCGGACCGGCGGTCGTCATCGCGGAGGCGGCTACGCTGATGGAAGCGGCGCTGCCCGGCGCCCGTGCGCCGCTGCGCCTCGCGATCGGCGACCATGCGCCGTTCGACCGGCTTCTCGAAGACCTCGTCGACCTGGGCTACCGCAGGGTGGACCAAGTCGAGGACGCCGGGGAATTCTCGGTGCGGGGTGGGTTGGTCGACGTGTTCCCGGCCACCGATCCGGCCCCGGTGAGACTCGAGTTCTGGGGTGACGAGGTCGAGAGTCTGAGGAGATTCTCGGTGTACTCGCAGAGATCGCTTGCCGCCGTGGACGAACTGTCCATAGAGGCGGCCACCGAAGCCGCGGATAGGGAACCGAGACCGATCACCGACTTTCTGCGCGACGATACGCGCGTCGTCCTAGTGGACGCGGTTCGGGCGGCCGCGCGGGGCGAGGCCTTCCAAGCCGACCTCGACGACGTGTTCGGCGCCGACGGTGAGGGCCGGGGGCACTACAGCACGTGGCAGACCGTCGCCCAGTCGCTGGCCGCGCGTCCCTGTCTGACGCTGGTCGGCCCGGGGGACGCGGCTCCCGACGATCTGGTGGTGCGCGCCACCAGTGGCGACCTTCCGGTCACGAGTCTGCCGGAGGCGGAGCGCGCGCTCGAGCGCCTGGCCGCCGAAGGGTACCGGGTGGTGGTCGCCTTCGAATCTCGGGCCGAAGCCGAGCGCGCCCTGTACATCTTGAAGCGGCTGTCGGGGAGACCGGCGGCGGCAGGCGCGGTGCCGGAGACCCCCGGCGTCACCTATCTGGCCGCGGGCCACCGCCGCCACTTCACCCTTCCCGACATCAAGCTGGCCCTGATCACCGACACCCAGGTGTTCCCGCGGCGTCGCAAAGCCACCGCCGAGCGTCGCTTGGTGGTCGGGGCCGATATCTCCAGCTTCCGAGACCTGCGCAAGGGCGACCATGTCGTGCACGAGGATCACGGCATCGGCCGGTTCGAGGGGCTGTCCACCAAGACGGTGGCCGGGGTGACGCGTGACTACCTCGATATCGCCTTCCGCGACGGCGACATGCTGTACATCCCTCACGACCTGATAGAGAAGGTCAGCCGCTACGTGGGGGCCGACGGCGCGGCGCCCACGCTCTCCAAACTGGGCGGCCGCGCGTGGGAGCAGGTCAAGAATCGCGCCCGCCGGGCCGTACGCGAGCTGGCCGGAGAGTTGCTGCAACTCTACGCGATGCGGGCCACCGCCGTCGGCCATGCCTTCCCCGAGGACGGAGAGTGGCAGCTGCGCTTCGAGCGGGCCTTCCCCTACGACGAGACCGCCGACCAGCTGCGCACCATCGACGCGGTCAAGGACGACATGGAACAGCCGTTCCCGATGGACCGCCTGATCTGCGGCGACGTCGGCTACGGCAAGACCGAGGTGGCCCTGCGGGCCGCGTTCAAGGCGGCCATGGACAGCAAGCAGGTGCTGATGCTGGTCCCCACGACCATCCTGGCCCAGCAGCACTACTCCACGTTCCGCGAGCGCCTGGGCGAGTTCCCGGTCAAGGTGGAGATGGTCTCGCGCTTCCGCAGCCCCAAAGAGCAGCGCCGCATCCTGCACGACTACGCGGCCGGCACGGTGGACGTGCTGATTGGCACCCACCGTCTGCTGTCGCAGGATGTCAGACCGAAGAGCCTCGGCCTGGTCATCGTGGACGAGGAACAGCGTTTCGGCGTGGCCCAGAAGGAAGCTCTGCGCAATCTCAAGGTGAAGGTCGATGTGCTCGCGTTGTCGGCCACTCCGATCCCCCGCACGCTGCAGATGTCGCTCTCCGGAGTGCGCGATATATCGGTCATCGAGACTCCGCCGCGCGACCGGCACCCCATCCAGACCTACGTGGGTCTCTACGACGAAAGCCTTCTCACGCGGGGCATCGAGCGCGAGATCGATCGGGGAGGGCAGGCGTTCTACCTGCATAACCGTGTGGAGACCATCGATCGCACCGCCTCCCGCCTGGCCGAGATCATGCCCCGGATACGCTTCGGGGTGGCCCACGGCCAGATGCACGAGCACCAGTTGGAGAAGGTGATGCTGGCCTTCCTGCGCGGGGACTACGACGTGCTGGTGACGACCACCATCATCGAGAGCGGCCTGGACATCCCCAACGCCAACACTCTGATCGTCGAGCGGGCCGACCTCCTGGGTCTGGCTCAGCTCTACCAGATCCGCGGACGCATCGGCCGCTCCAGCCGGGTGGCCCACGCCTACCTGTTCCATCCCGACGAGGCGGTTCTCTCCGAGGAAGCCCAGGCGAGGCTGTCGACGCTGGCCGACTACACGGAACTCGGCTCCGGCTTCAAGATCGCCATGCGCGATCTCGAGATACGGGGCGCCGGTAATCTTCTGGGCGACGAACAGTCCGGTCACATCGCCGCGGTAGGGTTTCGAGATGTACTCTATCCATGCTGCACGAGACGGTGGAGGCTCTGCAGGGCAGGGAACCCACGCCGGAGCGCGTGCCCCGGGTGGACATAGGCGTGGATGCCTACGTTCCCTCCACGTTCATCGCGTACGAGGCGGCCAAGGTCGATCTGCACCGGCGGGTCGCGGCGGCCCACGCTCAGGAAGACCTGGAGTCGCTGCGCGAGGAACTGGGGGATAGGTTCGGTACGGTGCCGGAGCCGGTGGAGAATTTACTGTTCCTTGGCAGTGTGCGGGTGGCTATGGAGAAGTTGGGCGCTGAGTCCCTTGTCGTGCGCCAGCAAAGGCTGACGGTTGCAGGCCTTTTCCTGCCCTCGGGTGCGCGCGAGACCCTTCGCCTGCGCGACCGTCGCTACGTGTATGCTCCCACCACCGGCCAGCTCGCCCTATCGTTCAGAGGGGACGGAAGGCATGTGCGCCAAGTCGTCGATCAAGTGCTCGGTGATATACTCTCCGCCTGCTCCTCGAGAGGTCGAGGGGGCAGTCTGACAAGGGCCCGACTGGGTGGCACGATGAGCCCGCCGGGCAGGACAAGCGAGGTCGAGTGTGTTGAAGAGATTGGTTGCGGTGGGTGCGGCTCTTGCATTCGCCGTGCTCCTGCTCACGGGCTGTGGCGGCAATCTGCCCAGCGGCACCGTAGCCAAAGTGGGCGATGCGGCCATCACCCAGGAGCAGTTCGACGCGAAGATGAAGGAGATCGTGGCCCAACTCAAGGAGCAGGCTCCCGACAAGGCCAAGGATGCGGCGGGCTACAAGCTTCTGGAGCAGCGGGTCCTCGACTACATGGTCACGCTGAAGATCGCCGAGGCCAAGGCGCAGGCGCTCAAAGTGACCGTCACCGACAAAGACGTGCAGGACCAGATCGACCAGGCGAAGGCGATGTTCGGCGGCGATCAGGCCAAGTTCGACGCGGCGCTCAAGCAGGAGAACATCACGCTCGACCAACTGAAGGCCAGCTATCGGGAGCGCTCTCTGCTGACCAAGGTCGCCGAGGCCGTTACCGCGAGCGTTGCCGTTCCCGACAGCGAGCTCCAGAAGTACTACGACGCCAACACGGCCGAGTTCAAAGTCGATGAGACTCGTACCGCGCGGCACATCCTCTTCGCTCCGGGGGCCCTTCCGACCCAGGATGCGACCGCCGCCGCCACGTACACCGACGCGCAGTGGGCTGATGCTCTGGCCAAGGCCGAAAAGGCTCGGCAGGAGATCGTCAATGGGGCGGACTTCGGGGCGAAGGCCAAGGAGTTGTCTAGCGACACGGGCACCAAAGACCAGGGCGGCGATCTCGGCGTCGTGCAGAAGGGCACCATGGTGCCTGAGTTCGAGAACTCCGTCTTCAGCTTGAAGAAAGGCGAGATCTCGCAGCCGATAAAGACCCAGTATGGATACCATCTCATCCAGGTCACGGAGACGACCCCTGCCAAGCAGCAGACCTTCGCCGAGGTCAAAGAGCAGATCAAGACCCAACTGCTCGATCCGAAGAAGGCGGCCGCGTGGGACGTCTGGCTGGCGAAGATGAGGACCGAGCTCAAGGTCATCTTCAAGGACGGCATGGAACTCACCACCACCACGACCGCGGCGCCATCGTCGGCGACCACGGCCGCTGGGGCAGGCACGGAAACTACGGCGCCGGCGGCGACGACTACCACGGCACCGTAGGAGAGGCTCACCGCGCCTCGACAGCTGGAGTACGTGTGATCTACTGGGGGCGGGCGACCGCCCCCAGTGTTGTTGTGGAGGGGAGGAAGCTGTGGACGAGATGACCACCGGACAGCGTCGGGATGCAGTCCTCGCCTCCCTCGGCAGGCTGTACGACCTCACCGGCACGCTCAGGGAGCTGTGTCCCTGGGATCGGGAGCAGACACAGGAGGACATCGTCGCCTACACGCTCGAGGAGACCTACGAGCTGGTCGACGCGGTCCGCGCGGTCGGGCCCAGACATCATGCGCATGTGGCCGACGAGCTGGGCGATCTCCTGTTTCAAGTGTACTTCTTGGCGCGTGTCGCCGAGCAGGCCGGCTGGTACGACCTGGGTGAGGTCGCGGAGGGTATCCGCCGGAAACTCGTCCGGCGTCATCCCCACATCTTCGCGGGAGCCACCGCGGACACTCCCGCAGACGTCAAGCGTACCTGGGATGCGGTCAAGCGCCATACCGAGGGGCGTGAGGGCATCTTCCACGCCATCCCTGCCGCGCTGCCCGGCACGCTGTATGCGCAGAAGCTGCAGCAGCGCGCGGCGACCGTCGGGTTCGACTGGCAGGAGGCCCGCCCCGTGCTGGACAAGATCAGGGAAGAGACCGACGAGATCGACGCGGCCATGGCCCAGTACGCACCACAGGCGGGCGTGCCCGAAGGGTCGGGCGTTCCCGAAGGGTCGGACCCCACCGAGCGGCCGCGGGTCTCGGCGCGTGTGGCCGAAGAGGTGGGAGACCTGCTGTTCTCGGTGGTGAACCTTGCGCGGAAGGTGGGAGCCGATCCCGAACTTGAGCTGCGGGCATCAGCCGATCGCTTCCGCAGCCGGGTAGAACAGGCCGCCGATCTGGCGGCGGGTGAAGGCGTGGCGTTCGAAGAGATAGGCTTAGAGGACCAAGAAGGGTACTATCAACGGGCGAAGGTCACCCTGGCGCAGGGTCGGGATGGCAGAATCGGGGAGGCAACGGCATGACGGACTTCACGGAGATCATCGACGTCTACGCGCGCCAGATACTCGACTCCCGAGGCAACCCCACGATAGAGGTCGAGGTCACCTTGGAGTCCGGCGTTAGGTCGCGGGCGGCCGTGCCCTCGGGAGCGTCCACCGGTCAGTTCGAGGCGGTGGAGCTTCGGGACGGTGAAGGTCCCTACGGGGGCAAGGGGGTGCTGAAGGCGGTAGACAACGTCAACGGCACGATCGCCGAGGCCGTGGTGCGCATGGACGCCGTCCGCCAACGTGAGATCGACGCGGTGCTGCAGGAGCTCGATGACACGCCGAACAAGGCCGGTCTGGGTGCCAATGCCATCCTGGGCGTGTCGCTGGCGGTCGCCCGCGCGGCCGCCGAGACCCTCGGGCTGCCGCTGTATCAGTATCTGGGGGGCGTGAACGCCTACCAACTGCCGGTGCCCATGATGAACATCCTGAATGGCGGCAGCCACGCCGACAACAACGTCGACCTGCAGGAGTTCATGTGCATGCCCGCGGGTGCGTCGAGCTTCAGCGACGCCCTCCGCATGGGCACCGAGGTGTTCCACTCCCTCAAGAAGGTGCTTTCCGCGCGGGGGTTGAGCACGTCCGTCGGGGACGAAGGCGGCTTCGCGCCCAACCTGGCCAGCAACGAGGATGCCATCAAGATCCTTATCGAGGCGATGGAGAAGGCCGGTTATACTCCGGGCGAGGACGTGTTCATCGCGCTTGACCCGGCCGCGACCGAGTTCTTCGACGTCGACCGTGGTCTCTACGTGCTCGAGGGTGAGGGCCGCACGCTCTCGCCACCGGAGATGGCCGCCTACTACGCCGACCTGTGCGCGCGGTATCCGATCATCAGCGTCGAGGACGGCATGGCCGAGGAAGACTGGGAGGGCTGGGCCGCCATCACCGACCTGCTCGGCGACAAGGTGCAGTTGGTGGGCGACGACCTCTTCGTGACCAACACCGAGCGGCTCTCTCGAGGCATCGAACTGGGAGTGGCCAACAGCATCCTGATCAAGGTGAACCAGATCGGCACGCTCTCCGAGACCCTGGACACCATGGCCATGGCGCACCGCGCCGGCTACACCACGGTGGTGAGCCACCGGTCCGGCGAGACCGAGGACAGCACCATCGCCGACCTGGCGGTGGCGACCAATGCCGGGCAGATCAAGACGGGCGCCCCGTGCCGCGGCGAGCGGACGGCCAAGTACAACCAACTGTTGCGCATCGAGGACGAACTCGCGGAAGCCGCGGTATTCCCAGGGCTGGCCGCCTTCACGCATATGCGCAGGCGCGCGTAGTCGTATCGGGAAGGCTGAGCGGAGGATTCACCCACCCGGTGCCGAACACCACGAAGATGACTGCGACCCGGACGAGACAGACGCGTACGGACGTCGGAGTGCCCGCCCCGCGCCCACCGGCGCGGCGTTTCCGCGTTCCGGCGTGGATCCTCGTGGTGGTAATACTCGTGGCTGCGGGTGCCGCCTGCATCACGCCGTACAAGCACTTCCAGGAGACCGAAGCGCGCCTCACGGTGGAACAGCAGGAGGTCTCTCTTCTGGAGCAGGAGAACGTGAGTCTCAAGGCCGACGCGCGTCGCTTGCAGAGCGAAGCGAACCTGGAGCCGCTGGCGCGGACGTCGCTGAACTGGAGCCGCCCAGGCGAGGAGATATTCCGCGTGACCGGCATCCCGGAAGTCGTCGAACCGGAGGTCTCCGCGACCCCACCCCCGGCGGCACCCGGCCCCATTGAGCGATTGGTGTCCGCTCTGCGCGGGCTGTTCTAAGAGGCTGTTGAGAACCGAAGCCTTGGCCACCAGAACGCACCGGCCGGCGCGACACGGCGTCCTCGGTCGCGCACGTAGCGTGGCGGGGCGTCCGCGGCCCGGACGCACCATATGACCCGGAGAGGACGCTCGAGGGGATGAGGCCGTCTCTGCTCCTGGCCGTCCTAGTGCTCGTCGCTGTGGCGGCCGTCTTCGCGCTCATGGGCATCGCCGGCGTTGGTGAAGACGTGACCGCGACCTCGACCTCGACCCCGACCCCAGAAGTCACCACCATCATACTCCAGGACACGATCTCGCCCGCCCCCGCCAGCACGACCACCACGAAGACCACGACCGCCGCCCGCCCCACCACGACGACTGCCCGCCCCACCACCACGACCACCACCCGCCCGACATCGACCACGGCGCAGTGAACGCCTGGTTGGCCGCGATGGTGGAGGCGCAGACGGGCCGCCCGCCGCGCAGCCTGGTCGGCGTGGCGGTCACGTGTCCGTTCGGGTTCCCGGCGGTCGTCCAGACCAGCCCGTACCTGGAGGACGGCAGCCCGTTTCCCACGCTTCTGTACCTGACGTGTCCCTCGGCGACGCAGGCCGTGAGTAGGGAAGAAGCCGCGGGTGGGGTGGGGGCGTTGCGCCGGCTGGCGCGGGACTCGCCGGAGCGGCGGGCGGCCCTGTTGGAACTCGAGACTCGCTATCGGACGCGGCGTTCTCAGCTGGCGAAGCCGAGGGCGATCGACGGCGGCGCTGTCTTGCGGGCCGGGATCGGTGGTCCTCCCCTCGACGAGGCCAGTTGTCTTCACGCCTATACGGCGGCTCTGCTGGCCGCCACCGACGGTTGGTTCGGCGCCTCGGAAGGCACGCGAGCCGAAGATACGCCGCCGGAAGCCGCCCCATTCGCGCCGGCCCCATCCGACGCTACCGCGCAGCAGTGGCGCGACCTGTTGGCCGAACGCGGCGAGCTCTGGTGTGGCGACCGCACCTGCGCCTCCTTCGCCCCCGGCGGCTGGAGGCGGGCCGCCATCGACCTGGGCACCAACTCGGTCCGGCTCCTGGTGGCGGACCTCGTCGACGGACGCCCGCGCACGGTCGTGCGCCGGGCCAGCGTCACCCGCCTGGGCGAAGGACTCGAGGCAACAGGTCGCTTCTCCCCCGAGGCACGGCAACGGACCGCCGCTCTGGTGGCCGAGTTCGTGGCCGAGGCTCGGCA
Source organism: uncultured Actinomycetota bacterium (assembly GCA_963790415.1). Classification (GTDB taxonomy): domain Bacteria; phylum Actinomycetota; class Thermoleophilia; order RBG-16-64-13; family RBG-16-64-13; genus JAJZQZ01. Next base: position 573,916 of record CAWBOK010000009.1, on the reverse strand, counting down.
GACGGGGGTGGAGACCATTGCCCTCGTCGGCACCAGCGCCTGCCGCGAGGCCGCCGATGGCGCCGAGTTCGTGGACGGTCTGGGTCGGGAGCACGCCGTAAACGCCCGCGTGGTCAGCGGGGAGGAGGAAGCGCGCCTCTCGTTCCTGGGAGCCACGCTCGACATCACCGGCGACGTGGTTCTGCTGGACATTGGGGGAGGCAGCACGGAACTCGTGCGCACCGGTGCCGACGGCGCACTGGCGGCGGTCAGCGTCGCCGTGGGCTGCGTCCGCGGGACCGAGCGTTGGTTCACCTCCGATCCACCCTCGCCCAAGGGAGCGGGCGGCGGCGCGGGCGGAGGTTCGCGCCCAGTTCGAGCCCCTGGCGCACACGTTCGGACCCGACGCTCCGGCGGCGGGGTCCGGAGCGACCTCGCTCGTAGGCGTCGCCGGCACGGTGACCACATTCGCCTGTTTATCGCTCGGCCTGGCCGAGTATGATCCGGGCATCATCCACCTGTCGACTATAGACCGCACGCAGCTCGCGGCCGAGGTCGAGCGCCTCGCGACCATGCGGGCATCCGACCGGGCCGCACTCGCCTGCATGCAGAAGGGGAGGGCGGATGTGATCGTCGCCGGCGGGGAGATCCTCCTGGGCGTGATGGAGACGCTCGGCTGGGACAGGATGATCGTCTCGGAGCGGGACATCCTGGACGGGATCGTGATTGCGGGAGGTGGCTCCTCGTGTGGGACCGCTGGGAGGGTCGGCGTCACCGATGGTCCCGAGACTCCCGCGATGCTAGTATGGTGCCGGTCCGGCTGTCGGGTTCTGCCCGGCATCGGGCTGTAGTGCCGGAGTGGCGGAACGGCAGACGCAACGGTCTTAAACACCGTAGGGCTTAGCCCGTGGGGGTTCGACTCCCCTCTCCGGCCTTTGTGGAACCCCTAGCTCTTCTCGCTCGGCGCTGCTAGAGTCTTCTCGAGGCGTCAAACGATAGCGAGGGGGGCCGAGGGCTGGCTCGCTCATCGTCACCAGGCCAGGGCGACGGTGCCGTGGGGGTGGGTCCTCCCGCGACGGGGCCGAGGGTAACAGATGATGGCGCCCATCAGTTCGCTCTGCACCTGATCAAGTCCCGCCTGCGACCGCCGCAGCCCCTCCTCGAGCTTCTGCGTCGGGATCGACTGTTGGAGCAGCTCTCGGCCGCCACGGCATCGCTCATCGTGGTGTCGGCTCCGGGAGGGTCGGGCAAGACGGTGGCCCTGTCGCAGTGGGTGCAGAGCGACCCGCGTCCCGTCGCCTGGCTACAGGCGGACGAGGCCGACAACGACCCCCTGGTCTTCCTGCACTACCTCACCGCCGCCCTGGGCGGCGTAGCCGACATCGATCCCCTGGTGGCCGGTTGGCTGCAGCTGGCGCCCCCGCCGGTGGAGACGCGCATCCTGCCGGCGCTGGCCGCCGCCGTGCACGACTCCGCTCCGTTTCTCATGGTCGTCGACGACGTTCACCTGGTCACGAACGAGGCATGCTGGCAGGTCCTGGGCCTGCTCCTGGAGCAGCTGCCCTCCCGAGCGCAGCTCTGCCTGAGCGGGCGGACCGCGCCGGCGCTGCCGCTCGCTCGGATCCGCGCCGCCGGGCGCCTGCTCGAGGTCGACCCTCCGGATTTGGCGCTCAGCTCGAGGGAGATTCACGAGCTCCTCCGGCTGCACGGCGTAGCCGCCGATGTCGAGACGGTCGCCTACCTCGAGCGAGAGACTGAGGGTTGGGCCGCGGGCCTCTACCTGGCGGCGCTCGCGGGCGCGCGCATGCCGGCCGCCGAGTGGCTCGCCGGCATCCACGGCCACCAGCGCGACATCGCCCGCTACCTGGCGAGCGAGGTCCTCGAGCAGCAGCCGCCCGACGTCGCCGAGTTCCTTCTTGAGACCTCGATCCTCGAGCGTCTCTGCCCGAGCCTCTGCCGCGCGGTGACCGGCAACGAGAAGGCGGGCGATATGCTGCGCGCCGTCGCCCGTAACAACCTCTTCGTCAGTGCCCTCGACGACGCCGACGAATGGTTCCGCTACCACCACCTCTTCGCCGAGTTCCTGCAGGCCGAGCTCCTCCGCGTGGACGAGGACAACGCCGCCGCCCTGCACCGCCGCGCGGCGGCCTGGTTCGAGGAGCATGACGCGCTCGAGGAGGCGGTGCGGCATTGGTTGGCGGGTGGCGATGCCGGCCGCGCAGGCGCGATCGTCTGCCGTGCCCACATGGACCACTCCCTCTCCGCCTGCTACGAGACCACCCGCCGTTGGCTCGACATGTTCACCGACGAGCAGATCCTCGGCGACCAAGCTTTGACACTGGCTGCCGGCTTCATTGGTGCGATGGCGGGCTCCGCCCGCAGCCGTGTGTGGGTCAGTGCAGCCCTCCGGATGCGGGTCGGCGACTGCCTGTGGCCGGGCGCAACCGTCCCGCTGCGGGCTGTGCAGGCGGCGCTCATTGCGGCTTGTGCGCCCGAGGGGGTGACCCAGATGCGCCGCGCCGCTGAGCTCTACAACTCCCTCGGTGAGGGCGCCAATCTGACCGGGCATACTGGCGTTGCCATGCTACTCGGCGTGGCCTGCTGGCTTGCCGGCGAGACCGAGGCGGCCCTTCGTAGTCTGCGAGAGGCGGAGGAGACAGGGGCCGTCGCCAACACCTCCGCACAGATCGGGGCCTACGCATTTCATGCGTTGATCCTCGCCGACCTCGGGCGCTGGGACGAAGCACGGAGGAGCGCCGCGGCGGGGCGGGAACGCGTCGAGGAAGCCGGTCTGAGCTGGGGCTTCCCCACGCTCCCCCTTCTCGTCGCCCTGGCTCGTACTGGGACTCGCGAGGGCGATCCCACAGTGGCCGAGTGCGTCCAGATAGTCGGAACGGCCCTCTCGCAGAGCTACGTCCCCAACTATCTTGCGCTCCTCTATGACGTACTCGTCGGAGAGATCCTCCTGGAGCAAGGCGACCTGGCCGAGGCCACGCGCTGGATGCACGCCGGCTTCGTGCACCTCGCTTTGATGCCTGATGCCGGCATCCTGCGTCCTCGCCTCATGCGACTGCGGGACCTGCTGGAGCGGCGGCGACTCCTCGAGCCCCTGACGCCCGCGGAGCGGCGCGTCCTCGAGCTTCTCCCAACCGAACTCACCCTCAAGAAGGTAGCCTCGCGCCTCTACGTCTCATTGGAGACGGTGCGCACGCACGTCCGGGATATCTACCGAAAGCTCGACGCGCACTCACGCAGCGAGGCGGTCGCGCGGGCGCGCGAGCTCGGGTTGCTCGGGTTGCTCGGATTGCTCGCGGAATCGTAGCGACACCGCTGCGGTTGCATGCTCGACGGAGAATCCCCCGATTCGGGTGAGGCGCAGGCTCCGCATCTCCGTGTAGGCTGCGGATAGACCGGGTTTCTGCAGTCGGACGCGGAAGGGAGAGCATCATGTCCGAGCGCGCACTCAAGATTGTCGGAGTAGATGAAGAGACCAACCTGCCTGTGCGGATTGCTCTGACGCTCGTCTTGGGCGAAGAAGAGGGGTCTGCAGGCGCCAAGCTGGAAACCTTCACAGCACCGAAAGGCTTCCTGCCGCCGGACATGATGCCAGACCGCACTATGGTCAGGCGGAGTGTCATGACAGAGCCCGTGCAGTTCGCCGCTCCCCGCGGCTTCCTCCCCGCGTTCGACTGACCGGACTGCGGAAATGCGTATCACCTCGGAGTGATAGCCGGTCCCGCACCTCTCTATCTGTTCGTGCACATTCTTTGGCCTTTCTTTGGCCGATGCTCATCGTTCCTTGATGCGGCTCGAATAGCATCATTATCAGCAGAGTGCGATGAGAAAGGGTTAGGTGTTCATCATGTATGCCCTCGCAACGAGTCGCATAGCGCGGCAGAGCCTTAGTCTTCCCCTCGCCATCGCCGTGGTCGTACTCGTCACGCTGGTTCTTGTTGGCAGCACCAGCGGTTCGATCACAACGACCGCCGTTCTGACCACGGTGCCCGCGGGCAACGAGACCGGCACCAGCCTGGCCGCTGGGGCGGGTGGGAGCGGGATCGCGGTGGCCATCTCCGGGTTCGTGTTAGGGCCCGCGTCGACCACCGTGAAAGCCGGTGACATGGTGACGTGGACCAACAAGGACTCGGTGGCACATACCGTAACGGCTCTTGATGGTTCGTTCGACAGCGGACGCCTGGCACCGGGTGACAGCTTCGGCTTCACGTTCCGGAAAGCGGGGGTGTTCATCTACCGATGCACCATGCATCCATACGACCATGGCGCCGGCACCGATCGTGCAGTGACGGTCAGTGACGGTTAGGGACGGCGATGGTGTTGATCTGAAGTCGCCGACGCGGTCGCGGCGGCGCTGGGCGAACAGCCTAGCTTGAAGTATGCGGTCAGGAACTCGTCTCGAGGTATCCGGGCCTGGGTGCAGATTGTCCGGAGGGTCGAACCCCTGATGGAGGGGTGTTCGGCCGGGTCAGGGGCGTACGGGTCCCGTTAGGATCCCAAGGTTTCGATGTGGAACAGGATCGCCGACCATGCGTCAGCAAGGGCCTCTTTGTAGCTATCACCCTCACCGACAACGACCCCGCCGAGCCCCCAATCTCCACACACGAGAGTATGGCCTGGCGGGACGACGCCCGCCCGTCGTTCGATCACGTGGGGCATCTCCGTCGCCGGCTACGCGGGGAAGAGGGTGCGTGTCGCCTCGGACATCGACAACCCTGTTTCATGAACTCAGCATGTAGAATGGATGAAGATGGTCTTAAGACTGGTGAGCGCACCGGGGGTGAGTCGTGGCAAATCTACAGATCAAAGGAATCGACGATGATCTCTACGCCCAGATCAAGGCGGTGGCTGCGGCTGACAACCGGTCGGTGAGCCAGGAGGTGCTCCACCTGACCAGAGAGTATCTGGCGCGACGCGGGCGGCAGACTCCGGAGGCGGACTCCGGCAGGGCTCTCCTCGAACTGGCGGGTTCCTGGGGGGATGATCGGACAGCCGAGGAAATCGTGGCCGAGCTGAGGTCGGCGCGCTGGAACGCGTCCGCGAGAGTTCCGGAGTTGTAGGTGTACCTGCTTGATTCGGACACCATGATCTACAGTCTCAAAGGTCACCCGACTGTGATGCGCAATCTGTCCCTGCACGCTGACGATCCGCTCGGGGTCAGCGCCATCACGCTGATGGCACTGTACTACGGAGCCTTCAAGTCGCAGCAGGTGGCCGCCAATCTGGCCAAGGTCAGAGCGATCGAGAAGGCGGTGCGGGTCTGGGAGGTACACGCCGACGGCGCCGAGGTGTTCGGCATGCTGAAAGCGCAGCTCGAGCGCGAGGGGGCTCGGCTGGATGACTTCGATCTCGCCATCGCGGCCTGCGCCCTCACGCACAACTTGATCCTCGTGACCAACAACACCGAGCACTTCGGTCGCATCCAAGGACTGAGGATCGAAAACTGGGCGGAGATCGCGGGCGACTGAACGAAGAGTTCACCGTGCCGAGGCAGACCGAGGAGGCCAGGTGGGTTCTTCTGTCCGCCACGCCTGCAAAGTACTAGGTGCATCGAGAAGACTGGCGGGTGGCACTGCTGACCGGACCTCTCAGTATCGAGCTGCTCCTGGCTGCGGCCGGCGTCGCGTTCAATCCGCCCGCCATCATCGCGTCGATCGTCCTGGCGTCTTCCTCACGTCAGAAGGCGATGGCATTTGCGGGCGGCTGGCTGGCCGGCCTGCTCGCGATCGGCTCTGTGGTCATGCTCATCGGTGATGTGAACGAGCTGTTGGGCGGACCATCCACCCCGGCGCTTGCTGCGAAGCTGGTGCTGGGCGCGGTGCTGGTCATCTGGGCGCTAGTCAAGTGGCGCAAGCAATCTACGTCCTCCGCTGCTGATGAAATGCCGCGCTGGATGCGCTCGCTGTGCCGGAGTACCCCGCGCTACCATTCCGTGAGGTCATCGTCGCGCTCTCTCGGTTCTTCTATCAGGTGAGGGCCGACGCGGTGTGGATCGTCGCTGTGTGGCACGGAGCGCAGCGTTTGCCCTGTCCACGTTGAGTCCCTTGAGGCAATGCCACCTTCTAGCTATTCTGTCTTACATGCTCCTTACCAAACACCGGAGGGAGATTCTCATGGAGACCACCAGACTGTCCAGCAAAGGGCAGGTAGTTCTGCCAGAACACATCCGGTCGGCGCACGAATGGAAACCGGGAGTCGAGTTCTCGGTCGAAGACACTCCCGACGGGGTGCTGCTGCGGCCGTTGAGACCCTTCAAGCCGACCCGACTGCAGGACGTGTTCGGCTGTGCCGGCTACACAGGTCCGGCCAAGACGATCGAGGACATGGAGGTCGGCATCGTGGCCGGGGTGAAGGCTCACGATGATCGCGGTTGACACCAATGTCCTTGTCCGTCTGGTCGTTCGCGATGACGATGATCAAGCCAAGCGCGCGGCGGCGTTATTCGAGCAGAACGAGATTTGCGTCTGCAAGACCGTGCTTCTCGAAACCGAGTGGGTCTTGCGGTTCGGCTACCAGTTGGACGGGGCCGCGATTCTCGATGCGCTCAGAGGTGTTGTGGGCTGCCGCAGGTCAGAGTCGAGGATGGTCCTGCGGTAGCGGAGGCGTTGCATCTCCTAGGGGTTGGAATGGATTTCGCCGATGCGCTGCACGTGGCGTCCGGCCGGGAGACGGCGCAGTCATCGTGCACGCGAAAGACGAGCGGGCTCGGGGTTTCTACGTCAGATATGGATTCGAGCCGTCACCGACGAACCGACTTCACCTCATCGTCTTGATGAAGGATGTGCGCGCGAGTATCCCGGTCGGCTAGGACTTCAGAGGCGCCCGTGCCCGGATTGTGCGAGCTGCCCCGTCGGCTATGCCACCCAGATGGCCTCCGCCTCGATACCGCGGACGAACGATGCTCTCTCGGCCCGAAGCTGCTCCCATTCCGCCTCTGTGTAGACCAGAAGGTCCACGGGGACCGGAAAACCGGTGATGGTATCGAAGACCGTGCCGCGCCGCTCCGGGGGAAGCCCGCACTCCGTCATGATAACCACGACATCGAGGTCGCTCCCCACGCCCCAGCTTCCGCGGGCATACGACCCAAAGTAGCCAACGCGCACTGCGGCCGGCGTTGAGGCCTTCAGGGCGACACCCCAGGAACGGACCGCCTCGTCTACCTGATCACGGTTTGGCCAGATAAGGACCGGCGAAGTCAACGATCTCACGGGCATAGCGCAGTGCCTCCCCACTCTGGAGTGCTCCGAAATGCACGAATGGTGGTCCTTCGGCGTGGCTGTTGGCGTACCGGGTGGGAATGTAGAATCCGTCGAGTACCATGGCCTTCTGCACCAAGTCATCGCGGACATCAACGGGCAGCTCGGTCAGGAGACGCGCCACCACATTGCCCCAGGCGTCCTGGCCCAGCGACAGATGGAGTGCCTTCACCGCCTTTTCGGCCGACTGCTGAGCGGCGAAACAGGCGATGCCGGTGACCGTCTACGCATACACGTGCACCACCGTCTATCGAGCGCTACCCGCCTTGATGTGATTGTTCCCGTGAAGCGCGTTCATGACCTCGAGCACGGTGGTGAGGCTCTCCGACCGAAGGCTGTAGTGAGTCCAGATGCCCGCACGCTGCGATTCGACGAGACCGGCTTCGCGCAGGATCCGGAGGTGGTGACTCAGATCAGGAGCCGAGATGTCGAACAGCGCTTTGATGCGGCAGACGCAGACCACCTCGCCGTCGCAGCACGGGTCGGCCTCGATGCCGAACTCCTCTCTGTGGGCGAGCAGCCAGAGAATGCGGAGGCGGATGGGATTCCCCAAGACCTGGAATACGCGGATGGTTTCATCGTCGGGTGTGCTCTCCGGCCAACGCACATCCTGCCCGATGCGGGCAGCCGAGCGATATCCAACGCTTCTGGCTATCTTCCCAACCCCAAATCTCGTCGGTTGTGCGGCTGGTCAAAGGGCGCTTTCATGGTATCACACTGCGCTTTCGGCGCGTTCAACCGCCCGTCGTTGCCGCCGCCGGTAGATCCAGGGATAGTCCACAAGAGAGGGGGAGCCGAACTATGGTCCGGCTCCCCCGTTGATCGATATGTGAAGGTGCCAGCTTCCTAGGCGTGGTGGACCAACTGGGGGCGTTGGGGGGCTTCATCCGCGTTGTTCAGAGACCAGGCCTTCAAGATGACGTCCTTTTGCTCGTCGGTCCTGGCGGCCGTTGCGATGGCGAGGTAGAGTTGATCGGTCGTGGGGATGAGGTTCTCGAAGCACGCGTGGCCGTCCACGCACATCGTGGGGACCGTCTTGGCCTTGAACGCCTTGAATGCCCGCACGCCCTCGCGGGTCCTGAGTGTCCACTCCCGTCGCTCGATCACGTCAAGGACCTCAGGAGGGAGGAGATCGAGCGTCTGGATCATGAGCGCGCAGCGGATGTTGTGATGGGGATCGCAGGTGAGCACGTCGATCGGTATCTTCTCGCCTCTCATGAGGGTTCCTTTCTTGTCTGTCAGCGCTGCGTCAACATCTGCGGCGCGGTCGTCATCCATGCGACGTCGGTGGCGTTCCGGCACCGCCTCTCGGAGAGACCTCCGCGCGACGGTGCCTGGGACTGGGGATCTTCCTCATCTCACCCACTGGCACCTCCCACACTTGTGAAGGATTTCACGTTTTGGCGTCGCCATCACGGAACAGGGTTCGCCGCCCCTTCGCGCGGTCGAGTTCCATGTGCCTTTAATTCTAATACTTTGGAACTGCCAGCGAAAGGCCTTTGTGAAAAAAAGATCGCGCATCGTGCGGGTGAGGTCTCGGGAGCCCAAGCGCGCAACACAGGGGGGTCGTCGACGGTTCCGTCCGATGACCCTGCTACACTCGTATCATCATCAAGAGTGATCCCACGGGATCCGGCAACCGGGCGGGAGACGCCAACGGTGCCTTGAGGGCAAAAAGCCCTCGATGTGCGGGACACTGAGCCCCGAAAGAGCGTCTCCGTACCGTGGCGCACCGGTCGTCACGGGCTGCCTCTTTGGCCGGCCCGGGGGAACTCGCGACCCAAGGAGGCAGCAGATGCTCAAGGTAAGCGAACAGTGGCTGCGCGACGTCGAAGAACGCTATCCGGGGATCAGAGGGACCATCGACCACTACGAAGCCCTGAATCTGCCGCCGTGCCCGGCGTGCGGCTCCGCGGACACAGCGGCCGTGTCGGCGGGCATCGTCGGCCGCAGTATCCACGTGTGTGCGTCCACCACCAAGATACGTCTGCTGCCCAACGGTGTTCCGGAGGACTACTACTGCAACGCGTGCACACTGTACTTCGGCGGGCCCGGATCCCGGCGAAGGCGCAAGGCAGGATGGGGGATCGTTGCTCCTGGACGTGACGACCGCAACTGACGAGGATCTCGAGGCGTTCGTCAGAGCCATCCATGCGCAGGGCAAGAAGGACGCCCGTGTGCAAGGACGAAGCGACGCCGCCGGCGCGGATGGGGCCAGGTCCGGCAAGTGATGAACGGCTGGGCGACGTTCGCATGGCCCGCGCGAAGATCGAAGCCCGCACGAAGATGAGGAGAAGGATGATGGCCCGCCCGCCGAGGCTTTCGAAATCCCGCTATCAATACGGGCTCCAGTGCCCGAAGCGGCTCTGGCTGGAGTGCTATCGGCGGGATCTGGCCGATGTCATAGACGAGGCTAGGCAGGCGATCTTCGTCCAAGGCCACAGGGTGGGCGAACTCGCTCGCGACCGCTTCGCCGGTGGTATGCTCGTGGCCGAGGACTACACCCAGTCAACAGCGGCCCTCCGGACTACGGCCGAGCTCCTCGCCTCCGGCGCCGAGTGCCTCTACGAGGCCGCCTTCTCCTACGATGACGTCTTCGTGCGCCCCGACATCCTCCTGCGGGGCGCAGACGGCCGCTACGACCTGATCGAGGTCAAGTCCGCGACCGGGGTCAAGGCGGAGTACCTGACCGACGCCGGCGTGCAGACCTACGTCCTGGAAGGAGCAGGGCTGCCGGTAGCCCGGACCTGTGTCATGCACGTGAACAACGCGTACGCATATAGGGGTGGAGACTACGACCTGGGCGAGCTTTTCAGCCTGGTGGACGTCACCACCGAGGTCCGGGACTACCTCCCCGCCATCCCCGACCGTGTGCGTGAGATGAAGGCGATGCTCTCCGGCGATTGCCCCGAGTGCGTGATCGGCAGGCACTGCTCGGCCCCCTACGATTGCGGCTTCATCGGCCACTGTCACGGCTTTCTCCCGGACTTTTCGGTGACCATCCAGGACGGAGAGCCGCGGTTCGGCGCCGGACTGGCGGATGCGCTCGCCTGCCTGAGGTACCCCATCCGCTTCCTCGACTTCGAGACCTACATGCCGGCCCTGCCTCTCTTCACCGGCACGCGGCCGTATCAGGTCCTGCCGATGCAGTGGTCGTGCCACACCCTCCACGCGGACGGCACCCGTGGGCACGCGGACTTCTTGCACCAGGACCAGAGCGACCCGCGCATGCCGTTTGCCAGGAGCCTGATTGATGCCCTCGACGGCGACGGGCCCATCGTCGTCTACAGCAGCTACGAGAACACCCGACTGAAAGCGCTTGCGCTGGAGCTGCCGGGACTCGCCGTTCCCATCCAGGCGATCAGATCCCGGCTCGTCGACTTGGAGAAGGTGATCAAGGCCCACGTGAGGCACCCCGACTTCCACGGCCGCACGTCTCTCAAGGTGGTGTTGCCGGCACTTGTTCACGACCTTACGTACGACGATCTCGCGATCCAGAACGGGGCCGTCGCGACACTTCGCTACGAGGCCGCCATCCTCGGCGATCTGCCCGAGTGGGAGCGGCAACAGATCTTCAGCGACCTGCGCGCCTACTGCGCTGTCGACACCCTGGGCCTGGTGCGCGTCGTCGAGGAACTGGGTCTGCGATGCTGAGCCCACTGGGGTGGACGGGATAGGTCCTAGCGTCCACCCACCGGTGCTGTCCGAGCGGCGCGGTACTATCGTGGAGAAGCCCGACGCGACACTCGAGGCGATCTACGCGATGCTCAAGCCGAGTCAGGAGAACGAGTGCGTCTACTCCATACCGCCGACTGGCATCTAGGCCGGATCTTCTACGGTGCCTCGCTCATCGAGGATCAGGCCATCGCCCTTGACGGCTTCTGCGCTCTGGCGGCCGATCTCCGTCCCGACGCGATCGTCGTCGCGGGTGATGTCTACGACCGGTCGGTTCCCCCGGCGGAAGCCGTTGCCCTCCTCGACGAGACACTCACCAGGTTGGTCACAGACGTCGGCGTTCCGGTGGTGGTCATCGCGGGCAACCACGATAGTCCCGACCGTCTGGCCTTCGGCAGTCGTCTTCTCGCGCGCGGCGGGTTGCACGTCGTGGGTCCCGTGCATGCCGAACCCGTGGGCATCGCCGTCGCGACTTCGTTAGGCCCGGCACGGATCTGGGCCCTGCCGCACGCCGAACCTTCGGAAGTGGCGTGTGCTCTCGATGACGAGTGCGTCCGCGGTCACGAAGCCGCGATGGCGGCCATGCTCGCGCGTATCCGGGCGGCGACAGGTGCGGTTGAGCGTCACGTTGTTGTGGCCCATGCCTTCGTCACCGGGGGGAAACCGAGCGAGTCCGAGCGGCCTCTCAGCGTGGGGGGACGGCCCAGGTCGGCTCGTCTCTGTTCGACGGTTTCGACTACGTGGCGCTGGGCCATCTCCATCGCCCGCAGTCTCTCGCCGATGCGAGGATCCGCTACTCGGGGTCCCTGCTCAAGTACTCGTTCGACGAGCATGACCACCACAAGTCGGTGACGCTGGTCGAGATTGGTGAAGGCGCGACACTCGTGATCCAGGAGTACCAGTTGCCGTTCCGTCGAGATGTCCGCAAGATCACCGGCCACCTCCGCGATCTGCTCGCGGAACCGCCTGACGCTGGTCGGGACGACTACCTCTGGGTCGACCTGCTCGATGAACTCCCGGTTCCGAATCCGCTCGAGCGGCTGCGGGCGGTCTATCCCAACGTGATGTATGCGGCCCGGGTCGCGGCGACCGCACCTCAGACCCGCCTGTCCGGGCTGGCGGCGGGAGATGTCGTTCGTCTGGGGATGGCCGAGTTGTTCGAGCGGTTCTTCGCCGACTCCGTGGGTGAAGCGCTATCTCAAGACCAGCATCAGGTGTTCGCCGCTCTGGTCAAGGAGTTCGAGCACGGGCAGAGGTCGGCATAGCCGTGAAACCCCTCTACCTGAACATGGAGGCCTTCGGGCCCTACGCGGGCACCCAGACTATCGACTTCCGGACGCTCGGTGACGCGTCCTTCTTTCTCATCCACGGCCCTACCGGGGCCGGCAAGACCTCGATCCTCGACGCGATCTGCGTCGCGCTCTACGGACAAACCACGGGGAGCGAACGCACGGCCGAGCAGATGCGGAGCCAATTCGCCGATCCGGACGAAGGCCACGATGCTCACCTTCGACTTTGCCATCGGCGGGGAGGCGTACCGGGTCGAACGCAGGCCGAGGCAGGAGAAGCAGGCGTCACGCGGCTCCGGCGGAACGGTCGTGATGCAGCCCACCGCCACCCTCTGGCGGCGCACGGGTCTCGCGTATGAAGACGAGAACGGCGACGTGCTTGCCACGGGCACTCGGGCGGTCACGGAGAGGATCGAAGTCCTGCTTGGGTTCTTGGTGGCGCAGTTCCGGCAAGTGGTGATGTTGCCTCAGGGCAGGTTCCGAGAGCTTCTGTCGGCGAACTCCTCCGAGCGTCAGCAGGTCCTCGAGGAGCTTTTCGGAGCCCAGCTCTACGGTGACTTCGAGGACTTCCTCAAAGAGAAGAAGAAGAGCGCGGCGCGCCGACTTGATGATCTTGAGAACCGCATGAACGAAGTGCTTCGGGGTCACGAGGCCGAGACCAAAGAGGCTCTCCACGACCTGATCGAAACGGCGTCCGTCGCGCGAGACGTCGCCGCGAAGGTCGCCCAGACGACCAAGTCCAAGAAGGACGCGGCCGCGAAAGCCCTGGAAGACGGCAAGCGTGCCTCGGCTTTGATCCTGGCGGCCCAGCAGGCTCGAGCTGCCTGCGACGCGGCAGAACAGGCCCTGGCGCAAGCGCGGACACACGCGGACAAGGCTTCGGCCGCTCTACTGCGAGAACGTGGCCGCGACGCCGAACGCCTGGATCTGCGCGCTCAGATCGCGCACTTGGAGGGACTCGCCAGCAAGGCGACCGCGCTCGCCGACCTGAGCGTCAGTCTTGAAGAGGCGAAGAGGGCTCGAGGCTCGTCCGACGAAGCCGTGCTCTCCGCGGTGGAGCAGCTGCGAGACGCGACTTTGGCCCTTGAGACACTTCAAGGCCGGCGCACTGCGGCGGAGCGGGCCGCGGTGGAGTTGGAAGCCGCACGCTCGGCGCTCAGGCTGGCCGAAGACCGCGGAGCGAACCTCAAGAATCTCGCGAGCATCTACGACGAGATGAAGAAGGCTGCCGGTGCCGAGAGCAAGGCTTCCGCCGCTCTCGACAAGGCGCAGCGCGATCTGGAAGCCGCTGTGGCTTCTTCCGACGCCATGGAGCGCGAGTGGCGTAGCGGTCAGGCTGCGGTTCTGGCTACTGCCCTGGTCGAGGGCGAACCGTGCCCTGTTTGTGGCTCCGAAGATCACCCCACGCCTGCCCAGGCGGCGGCCGAGATTCCCCGTGAGGAGGAGCTGCAACGCTTGAAGGAGAGAGTCGAGGATCTCCGCGCGGATGAGGCCGGCTGCCTGCGGGTGCTGTCCGCTGCACAATCCGCTGTGGCCACTCTCCAGGCCAGGCGTGTTGACTCTGTTCGCACCCTCGGTGAAGAAGATGTCGTCGAGGTCGGTGCTCTTCCCGCGAAGATCCACGAACTCGCGGGGGACGTGGATGCCGGTCGCGCCCGAGTCGACCGACTCGTGGGGGTCGCGACGCTTCCGGCAGACCAGGAGAAGCTCGAGGAAGCGGCGCGGCGTTCGGTGGACGAAGCGACCGGTGAGAAGGGCCAAGGGGAATCCTCCCTGAAGACCGCGCAGGAGAGCGTCAGACTGCTCGAGGGTGAGCTGAAGGCACGGATGGAGGATGTGCCCGAGGAGTATCGAGTCCCGGGGTCTCTTGACGCTGCTCTCGTCGGAGCGCAGGCCAGATTGCTCGAGGTGGATCAATCCCTCGTTCTCGCCGAAGGGGCTGGTCGCGCCGCCGCCGAGACTCTTGCCAAGGTGCAAGGGCTCGTCGTACGAGAGGCTGAGTGTGCCGGGGGCGCCGAAAAACTGGTGGAGGGCATCGAACCGCCCGATCTGCCCACGTTAGAGCAGACCGCCGCCGCCGCCGAAACCGCCTGGGAGGAGGCCCTCAACCAAGCCACCGGTGCGAAGGACCACTGCGAGACGCTTGAGAAGAGCCTGGTGCGTGTCGAAGAGCTCCAGGCTGACTACGACGCACTGGAGAAGGACTACTCTGTGATCGCCCTGCTGTCTGACACCGCGTCCGGACGAGGTATGACCTTCCAGCGCTGGGTGCTGGGCGTGTTCCTCGACGAGGTCTTGGTCGCGGCCACTCGTCGTCTCCTGGAGATGAGCCGGGGGCGGTATCGCCTCCATGCAGCGGCGGGCCCCCTTGACGGGCGGCGGGTGGGGGGGTTGGACATCGAGGTGTTCGACGAGTTCACCGGGCTCGATCGCGCTGCGAGCACGTTGTCAGGCGGCGAGGGTTTCCTCGCGAGCCTGGCGCTTGCCCTGGGGCTCGCAGAAGTGGTGCAGAGCTTCTCCGGGGGCATCCGCCTGGACACGGTGTTCATCGATGAGGGGTTCGGGAGCCTGGACCCAGAGGCACTGGACGCGGCTATCGAGACGTTGCTCGGCCTTCGCGAGCACGGACGGCTCGTGGGGGTCATCTCGCACGTGCCCGAGCTGCGTGAACGTATCGACTGCCGCCTCGAAGTCCGGCCGACCCCGAGGGGGAGCACCGTGACCTTGGTGGTTCCGTAGCGCCCAGCGCATCGCGCCGAGCGCTTGACATCCCGTAGCCGCCAGGTATCTAATCTAGGAGGCTGCTGAAGAACGAGACCTCGGCCGCCGTTACAGCGCTGGGTGGCGCCATGCATCGTCCTCAGTCGCGCCCGTAGCGTTGCTACGGGCGCTCCCTGCGTCCTTGCCTTGCGCACACCCAACGCAGCGGGGCGGCGAAGCGTCGTTCTTCAACAGCCTGCTAAGGGCCTCTATCAGGACTGAAGCTCGATTGTGAGCGAAGGGGGAGTCACAATGACTCGAAAGACGGGCGCCGAGGTATTGGTAGAGTGCCTGGAGAAGGAGGGGGTCCGCAAGGTATTCGGTCTCAGCGGACACGGCCTGACCATGCTCCTGGAGGCCCTTCGGAACAACAAGGGTGGCATACAGTTCGTCTCGACCCGCCACGAGGAGAACGCCGCGCACATGGCCGACGGCTGGGCGCGGGTGACCGGCGAGGTGGGGGTCTGCTGCTCGACCGTCGGACCGGGCGCGGTGAATCAGGCGGCGGGTCTTGCCGAGGCCTACGCCGACAGCATCCCTGTGCTCGCCATCACCGCCAACATCCAGTCGTTTCGTGCGTACCCGTTCGTGGGCTCCTTGGAAGACATGGACTCGCTCGCCTTCTACGCGCCCATCACGAAATGGAATGCGGTCGTTCACGACTGGGGGCGCATTCCGGAGTTGGTCCAGCGCGCGTTCCGCGAGGCTACCACCGGAAGGCCCGGCCCGGTGCACCTCGACATCCCCCTCGACCTTCTGGCTCAGACCGGGGAAGCGGGCGACCCGGCCGACCCCAAGAGTTACCGCGCTGCCGGCCGGCCCAAGGGCGATGCCTCACTCATCGAGCAGGCTGTGGATCTCGTGCGCGCTGCAGAGCGACCCCTGCTTGTTGCCGGCGGAGGGGTCATCGCTTCTGGGGCGTGGGATGAGTTCCGTTCCCTGGCCGAGTCGCTGGACGTCCCCGCGACGACCACGCCCATGGGGTCCGGCTGCCTCCCAGGTGACCGTAGCCTCTTCTTCGGCGACGGCGGGTGGCTCGGGGGCAACGGCGTCCTCAAGGCATTGGCTGAGGCGGACGTCCTTCTGGCCGTCGGCTGCCACTTCTCTTCGTGGCTGGGATTGGGCACGCAACCGGTCATGCCCGGCCCCCCGCAGCAGCAGATCGTGCACGTGGACATCGACCCGCGGGAGATCGGCAAGAACGTGGGCGTGACCGTGGGCATCGTGGGCGACGCCAAGGCCGTGCTCGCCGACATGCTATCCCTGGCCAAGGGGAAAGGACGGGCGACGGCGGGTTCCGAGTGGCGGGACGCGTTGGTGGGCGCTCATCAGGCCTACCTGGCCGGGCTCATCCCAATGCTCGGCGGTGACGACGGCCCGATCACCCAGGGGCGACTGGCCAAAGAGGTGGGTGACTACCTTGCGGGCAAGGACTACCTCGTGACCATCGACGGCGGCAACGTGCTGCTCTGGGCGTTCCCCTACATCCACGCCCTGCAGCCCCGGCAGCGGTTCTTCTTCGCGGGTGGCGGTCACCTCGGCTGCGGCCAACCCTTCGCCAACGCGCTCAAGCTCGCGCACCCCGATCGGCCGGTGGTGAACTTCTGCGGCGACGGTGCCTTCGGCATGACCCTCGCCGAGCTTGACACTGCCGTGCGGCACAAGCTCTCCGTGGTCAACATCGTCAACAACGACGGCGGCTGGGGAATGTGCAAAGGCGGGCAACTCTTCCTCTACGGTCCCGAAGCATGCGACGGCATCGACCAGGACTTCGGCGCGCCCGACTACGCGGCTATCGCCCGGGGCTTCGGCGCTTACGGGGAGCGCGTGACGGCGGTCTCGGAGATCGGGCCCGCCCTCGACAGGGCGTTCGCGAGCGGGGGCCCTGCGGTGCTCGACGTGCTTGTGCAGCCGGTACCGCAGCCCATGTTCGGGGTGATGGCGGCGGTCGTCCTCCAGGGTTGCGAGATGCCGGAGCCGGCCGGAGCGCCGCCTATGTAGGCGACGACGACTGACGAACCTGCGCCGCGATCCGTCCGCTCCTTCGAGCGCTCCGACTCTACTCCGCCTTCTCCTCGCGTTCCACCACGATGCTACAGTCGGTGGCGAGGGCGGCGATTGCTCCCACCGCGGCCAGCATAGGCGCAATGACGGCTGCGACCACGCCCAAGGTCAGCGGGATCGCTACGATGGTCCTATCGCCTTGTTTGATGGTCACCTGACGAACGTTGCCCTCGTGGACGAGCTCCTTCACCTTGTCGAGGAGCTGCCCGCCTTCGATCTGGATGGTCTCCGTCCAGGTGCGGTTCTCGGTGGTCATCGTGGTCCTCCTGTGCGGCGATGGCGAAACTGCGGTCTCGTTCTTCCCGTATGCCCGCCTGGCGAACCATGGGTATACTCGCGCGACCGGCGGCGCGAGGAGGTGGCATGGGTGGCAAGGTGATCGAGCCTGAGATGGTAGATGAACTCCAACGAGTGGCTGCGAACATCCTGGGCATCGCCGCCGATCACGGAAAGTGCCTTGCCTGCCACTGCTACCGGGAGGTGGCGGAGGAGGCCGTCGGCACCCTCGATCTGGTGTCCGGTCATGGTGGGCTTGTGGTGGGAGGGGTGCCCGCCGGTGTCGGCGAGATGGCGGCCCGTGTGCGCGACCTACTGGCCTCCGCGGAGGGCACGCACGGCTGAATCGGCTGCGTCCCCTGCCACCCGGTGCCGGTGGCGAACCTGCTGCACGACCTGCAAGACCGGCTGAGCGACGTGTTCAGCGCCGACCGTTCTCTGGAGCCTGCTGGGTCCGCGGCGGTGACACTTCCCCACCCTGGTTGGCCGATAGAGCCGGCGGACCTGTTCGTGGTCGACCCGGGACGTCCCGTGGCGGTTTGCACTCTCGGCGATCCTGACCTCGCTCGGGCCGTGATCGCCGCCGGCCACCCGGCGGTGGGAGTGGCCGGCCCGACGGCCACGGAGAACATCGGGATGGAGAAGCTCGTGCGGAACGTTCTCGCGGCCCCCGGCATCCGGCTGCTGATCCTCGCCGGCCCGGAGACCGGAGGGACGGCCCCTACCGGTCACTACGCCGCGGACGCGCTGTGCGCGTTGCACGAGCGTGGCGTCGAGCCCGAGACCATGCGCATCCGTGGTGCGAGAGGGCGGCGGCCGTTCGTGAAGAATCTCGCGCCGGCCGAGGTGGCCGCATTCCAGCGACAGGTCCGTCTGGTAGATAGGCGCGGTGAAGTCGATCCGGCCGCCGTGCTCGCGGCCGTCGATGCGGTGGTGGCGTCATGGCCTGCCGGCGCCCATCGCCCCGCGAATGCTATCCCGAACGGCGCGACTCCCGCGCCGGACGACGTGCCCCGGATCGAGGCCCGATCGACCGACGGCTATCGCCCCGACCCGGTGGGATACGTTCTCCTCTTCGCCGACCATGCGGGGGGACAGCTCATCCTAGAGCACTACGACGTCGAGCACCGCCGGACGGTGGTCGTCACCGGGAGAGATCCCGCCGCGGTCGCTCGGATGGCGGCGGAACGCGGCCTTGTCGGCACTCTCGATCACGCCTGCTACCTGGGGCGAGAGCTGCAGAGAGCGGCGCAGGCTCTCGCATGCGGCACGCCGTACGTGCAGGACTGACGGGTGACCAACCGCCGGCCCCTGGTCGCGCTCATCGCCGGCGCCCTCGCGATCGCCTTCTCACCCATTTTCGTAAGGATCAGCCCGCTCGAGCCCACGGCGACCGCGTTCTACCGCATGGCCCTCGCCCTGCCCCTGTTCGCTCTCTGGGGTGCGGTGGAGCGGCGGTCGGCGCCCAGCGCCACCGACCTGGGGGCGACGTTGGGCCGGCGCCGGCGCGTGCTGTTGCTGCTGGCGTCGGGCATGTTCTTCGCCTTCGACCTGGTGTGCTGGCACTGGTCTATCCGCTATACGAGCGTCACTAACGCCACATTCCTGGCCAACCTGGCCCCGATCATCGTCACTGTCGCCGCCTGGCTGATCTTCCGCGAGCGCGTGACAGCGAGCTTCCTTGCCGGGATGGCCCTCTCCCTGGTGGGAGCGGCGTTGCTGGTCCGAGCGAGTCTGTCCTTTGGCGGTAGTCATCCGCTGGGCGATGCACTCGGAGTGCTTGCGGCCTTCTTCTACGCGGGCTATCTACTCACGGCGAAGGGTCTGCGCCGGACCATGGGGACGGCTCGGCTGATGGGCTGGAGCACCTTGGTGACGAGCGTGGTGCTCTTGGCGGTGACTGTCGCGGCGGGGGAGAGCCTCTTCACGAGTAGTGCGCGAGGATGGTTGGTGCTGCTCGGCCTCGCGTGGATGTCTCAAGTCCTGGGGCAGGGACTGATCGTGTACGGGCTGGCGCATCTGCCTGCATCGTTCTCGTCTGTCGGTCTCTTGATCCAGCCGGTCGCCGCCGCCCTCCTGGCGTGGATGCTCCTCGGCGAGGCTCTCGGGGCGTGGCAGCTGGCCGGTGGGGTGGCCGTGCTGGTGGGCATCCTGGTGGCCAGGCGGGCGACGCTCTGAGCGCGGTGCTGATTCCGGGGTCGCTTCCTGTGGTTCTGGCCGTCGCGGTGCCGTTCGACCGCGGAGCCCTGGTGGCCTCCAGCCACAGAGTGGCCAAGACCCCGTGGGGGCTCGTTGCCGGAAGGGGGGTGGTCGCCGGATTCGAACGTGCGTCTGCCGAGTTCGCCCGTGTCCGCGGACCCGGGCTCGAAGGGGTGCAGGCTGAACTCGCGCACCTCCGGCCGAACACCTCCGAGAAGTCCGCGTGGCTCTTCTCGTACGAGGATGTCGACGTCGAAGGCCCCGTCGCCCTCTATCGCGACCTCGGTGACGGCCCCATCGCGACCGGGTGGGGATGGGTGCTGCTCTCCGGATCCGTGGAACAGGTGCCGAGCGACGCGAAAGAAGTCCTGCGCGAGGGCGAGCTCCGACTTCAGTGGGACCTCGATCGGGGCGCCGATGTGAACGCGCGCCTCGAGGCCCTGAGAGGCGCGTTCGCGTGGTTCGGGTCGTCGTGGGCCTGGCTGGGTGGAGACATCGAGGTGGGCATCCACGAACGTGGACATCACTACTCGGTCGATCGGGTCGGCGCGACTTTCAGAGTAGACTGCGATTGACGTCATGTCCTGATCTGTCCCCGGTGGGCAGGAGCCACGCGGCGAGAAGATCGCCATCACGGCCCCAGTGAGGCAGACGCGCCTCGGAGGACTGCGGGTCGTCAGCTTCATGATATCCGGAATGACCGCGACTGAGGCGAAAGGATAGATTTCGATGGCGAAGAAGACCCAAATCGGGCCGGCACAAGCGCTCGGGCTCCCCGTGCCGGGCAGGCCTTCCCGCGCGAGCCGGCGACTGCAGGACATCGCCCAACGCCACAAGCTGACCCCCTCGGAGCGGGTGGCCCGCGGCAAGGAGTCGCGCAAACGCGCGCCGCGGCGGAGTCACGCCTCGTGGGCGGCCGCGCCCGATCGCCCCGATCCGGTGCACCTGCTCGAGGAGCAGGCAGCGCAGCGCGGGTCGGACCTCATACCCATCAGATACGGTCGGATGCTCGCCTCGCCGTTCGCCTTCTACCGGGGCGGAGCGCTGATCATGGCGTCCGACCTCTCGTCTACCCCCACTTCGGGCTTGATCGCCCAGACATGCGGTGACGCTCACCTTGCCAACTTCGGGTTGTACATGTCGCCGCAGCGGCGGCTGGTGTTCGACATCAACGACTTCGACGAGACGCTCCCCGGGCCGTGGGAGTGGGACGTCAAGCGCTTGGCGACGAGTTTCGAGGTGGCGGGGCGCTACCGGGGCCTCCCGGAGGCGATCCGGCGGTCGATCGTCCTGGCCTGCGTCCGCGGCTATCGAGAAGCGATGGCCGAGATGGCAGCCATGCGGGCTATCGACGTCTGGTACGCGCACCTCGATGCGGAACTGATCCGCACGGGCGTGAGCGAGCTGAACAAGCGGACCGCTCGGCAGGTCGAGGAGGGCCTCTCCAAGGCTGCCGGGAAGGACAGCATGCGCGCGCTGACGAGACTCACTCAGGTCGTCGACGGCCGACCGCGGTTCGTGAGCGACCCTCCTCTTCTCGTGCCGGCCGACGAGCTTCTCACCGGCATGCAGCGGAAGCAGTACAAGGGGGCCATCGAGGCGGCTCTCCGCAGCTATCGGTCAAGCTTGTCCAACCAGAACCGGTACCTCTACGACATCTACCGCTACCGGGAGATGGCCCGGAAGGTCGTGGGGGTCGGCAGCGTGGGAACCCGAGCATGGGTACTTCTGTTCGTGGGGCGGGACAACGACGACCCACTGATCCTGCAGTCCAAACAGGCGCAGGCGTCTGTCCTCGAGCGCTTCGTCGGCAGGAGCCGATTCAGCAACGCCGGCCGGCGCGTGGTCGAGGGTCAGAGGCTCATGCAGTCCTTGAGTGACGTCCTCCTTGGCTGGTACCACGTCATCGGATTCGACGGGAGGCCCTACGACTTCTACGTGCGGCAACTGTGGGACGGCAAGGGGTCGTTCGACGTCGAGGTCCTGGACGAGAGGGCGTGGCCGGCCTATGCAGAGATGTGTGCGTGGGTGCTCGCCCGGGCGCACGCGCGAACGGGCGACCGGATCGCGATCGCCGCCTACCTCGGCCCCGGGGACGTGTTCGACCGCGCCATCGCCGACTTCGCCCAAGTCTACGCCGAGCAGAACCAGCGTGACTACGAGGCTCTCCAGGTGGCGGTGGAGAGCGGGCGCGTCAAAGCAGTCATGGGTGTGTGACCGTTCGGCCCCCGACTCGACGCTAGACTGCCCTACTCCTCGGTGTGGTACTTGAACGACACTCGGATCTTCGCCCGGTAGAGGATCACCTGGTCTTCATCGATCTTCATGTCCAGCAAGACGACTTCCGCGATGCGAAGGTCTTCGAGGGATTTGGCGGCAGTCTCGACCGCGCGTTTGGCGGCCTCTTCCCACCCGACGCTGCTGGTTCCCACGAGTTCGATGACCTTGTACACGCTGTCCGGCATCGCTCCTCCTTTGGCTAGGGTCTGATGGGATGCATCGTACCCATCGCGCGGCGATCCTATCCGGACAGCGGCGGGGCGCCAGTCGGGGTGACCGGAGAAGGGAGCGGTGCCGCTTTCTGGGAACGGCGTCGGAGGTCACCATCGGCTCCTCCAGCGCCTGCAGCAGACCGCTCAGGTCCGAGTCCACTTCGAGTACGGCGATCAGAGACGCGACCACCTGAGGATCGAACTGAGTCTCAGCACAGCGCCGCAACTCCTGGACGGCCTCGACGTGGGTACGACCCGACCGGTAGGGACGGTCTGAGCGGATGGCATGGTAGGCGTCGGCGACGGCGATGATGCGCGCCCCGATAGGGATGGCGTCGCCGCGGAGCTTGGCAGGGTAGCCGCTACCGTCGAAACGCTCCTGATGGTACAGAACGAGAGGGATGACGTCCGCGAGCTCAGGCGCGTGTTCGATGATCTTCTTGCCCAGCACCGGGTGCTGGCGGATGCTGTCCCATTCCGAGGCGGTCAGGCCGCCCTGCTTGGTGAGCACCGCATCGGGCACCCCGATCTTGCCCACGTCGTGAAGCAACGCGCCCGTCTTGATGCGCGCCACCTCGTGCCCGCGAAGTCCCATGCGTCTCGCCGTTGCCGCGGCCAGTTCTGAGACGAGCGGCTGTGGCTGTGGGTGTAGCGGTCGCGAACGTCCACGGCGGCTGCGAGGCTGCGGACGATGGTCCCGTACCCCGAACCCGTCAGTTTCACGACGTTGTCGGAGTTCTCGCCGCTCGAGGAGAGCTCCGGGTAGAGCTGGATCTGGTTGCCGCCGAGACTCTTTGCGAACGCGAGGGCGTCCCGCGCGGCTTGGACAAGCTCGGCCGGCTTTGTGCCGTCACCGGGGTAGAAGGCCAGCCCAGCGCTGGCGGTGAGGCGCAGTTCCGTGTTCTCGGGCGTGTGGAAGCTCCAGGCGGCCACGCTCTGCCGGAGCCGTTCGGCCGCGTCGACGCCTCCTTTCTGATACGTGTGGGGAAGGATGATCGCGAATTGATCACCCCCGAACCGCGCGCACAGGTCTATTTCTCGGATCATCCCGCCCAGGCGCCCGGCGAGACCCGTCAGCACGTGGTCGCCTGTCTTGTGGCGATGGCGCTCGTTCACCAGATGGAACTGATCGAGGTCCAGGATCAGCAGCGCGAACGAGTCGCCGAATCGATATGCGCGATCGCACTCGTGTTCCAGTCGGTCCTGGAACGCCCGGTGGCTGGCCATTCGCGTGAGACCGTCGACGTTGGCCTCGCTCGGGTGGATCGGCCACGACACGAGGTTGCTGAGTGCGCAATGTGGCTATGGAGCCGACGGCCGCCACGGCCGTGAGTGCAAGCAGCGCCTCGGAGCCCGGCGCCCAGCGGTAGATCCCCTCCGTTTGGGCGACGAAGTACGAGCCGGCGGCGACGACCAGCGCACCCGCACCGCCGGCAACCAGAGGTAGGCTACGCCAGGTGCGGCTCATGGCGCCGTAGCGTGGCGCACGAACGATTACAACCAGGACCGCGGCCAGGGCAAGCGCTAGCGCGGCTCCGGAGACCCATCCCATCATGGACGTCTCCTCTTCCTCTTCTCCCGATTGATGCCTTTCGACATCAGGGTAGGGGTGTCCTTCATTAGCGAAGGCGATGCCCTCGCCGGCGACTGCGATGTACAGTGCATATCGTAGCGCCGATGACGGGAGGATGCGAACGAATGAGCGCTCGACGGTGGCGTTTCATCGCCTGTGCGGCGGCGGTTGCGCTGACGATGATGTCGGCGACGCTGGGGTGTGCAGAGGGCGGCACTTCCGGAGGTGATGGCGTCACGTCGATGACGACGACGCCACCTGCAACGGGATCCTCCACCACGGTGGCGACGTCATCGCCCACGACGATCCCCTTCGCCTCGACCACTGTACCCGTATCGACAACGAAGCCGCCTGCGAAGCCGCCTTCGACATCAGCGCCCGGCGTGCCGGCTCCCGGCAAGGAGTATGCCAAAGTGCCCGGAAAGGCCCACGTGGTGGCTTTCACGTTCGACGCGGCGTACGACCCTGAGCCGCTGGCCGCCATTCTCGAGGCGTTGGCTGCCGCCCATGCCCCTGCCACGTTCTTCCTGACCGGAGAGTTCGTCTCTGACTATCCAGATTCCGTCGCGAAGATCGTGCGCGCCGGGTTCCCCATCGGCAATCACTCGTACACCCATCCCGACTTCACCACCCTGTCAGAGGCCGAGATGCGGTCGCAGCTCGAGCGCACCGCGGCACTCATCGAGGATGCGGGGGGCGACGACCCTCGGCCCCTATTCCGCTTCCCGTACGGTGCGCGTGACAAGCGCACCCTCGCCGCGGTCGGCGACGCGGGCTACGCGAGCGTGTACTGGACTATCGACACCCTCGACTGGAAGCCGGAGCGCACTTCGGCGCAGATCGCGGCGGCCGTGCTCGATCATCTGCAGCCGGGAGCCATCATCCTGATGCACGTAGGGAGTCACCAGACCGCGTCCGTCCTTCCCGAGATCATCCGCAAGGTGCGCGACGAAGGGTACGGGCTGGTCGCTCTGCCGCTACTGAGAAGTGACGCTCGCCATCGCGCTCCAAGTGAGACACGAAGGGCCGCCCTCGAGGCGGCCCTTCAGAGGTGAGTGAGCGCGACGGTGTCCGCGTCGGGTCGTCGGAGCTCGTCTCGGTTTCGGCTACTCCATGCTGATGGCGCCCTCGGGGCACTCGTCAGCGGCTTCCTCGCAGCAGCCGGCATCGTCGCAACCGTTCGCGTCGATCACGTGGCTGACACCGTCGTCGGCGACCTCGAACACGTCCGGGCAGATGTCTTCGCAGATGCCGCAACCGGTGCAGAGATCGGGGTCGACTTTGGGGGTGGCCATGCTCTTCCTCCTCTTGGGGCTTTACAGCGACGCAATATAAGCAGAGGCACCGGGCGGTTGCAAGGAGTAGCTGGAGACTGTGCGTCGCGGTGACCGCGGACTCTGCGACCACTGGACGCTGCCCCGGGGGGACGGGTATGCTCGAACCGATGGCGTCCGAATCAGCCGCGGGATCTCACCTGAATCCAGCCCCCGGGTCGTCGCGCCCGGCGGAGACCGATTCGCTGTGTGCGCGCCGATTGTCGGCGGGATGACCTCTTCCCGGCCGGAGCGGTCGGCCGTGGTCATGGTGTCGGGCGGGCAGGATTCGGTGGCTCTGCTGCACATGCTGGCCACGCGGGCACTAGGCGACGCGGGGCCGGAGCGGCTCCATGCGGTCCACGTCAATCACGCGCTCCGCGGGCAAGAATCCGAAGATGACCAAGCGCTGGTAGCCGCGCACTGCGCCGCGTTCGCCGTTCCCCTGACCGTGGTGCGTCGGCCGATGAGCAAGGCGCGCGGGCAACCTGCAGGCGACGGCCCGCGAGGCGCGCCGCGAGGCCGCGCGCGCGCGTGGCCGCGGACGTGGGCGCGGGCCGCATCGTCCTCGGTCACACGCTCGACGACCAGGTGGAGACGCTGCTCTACCGTCTGGGCCGCTATGCGGGTCTGGACTCCCTCGCGGCGATGCATCCCCGGTCGGGACGGTGGGTGCGGCCGCTTCTCACTCGGCGCCGGGCCGACACCGCGGCCTACTGCGTCGCTCACGGTCTCGCGTACGCCACCGACCGCGGCAATGCCGACGAGGCCTACGTGCGCACGGCGATCCGACGGTACGTCGTGCCCGCGTGGGAGGAGGCGCTCCCCGGGGCGGTGGTGGCCGCGGGGCGCGCCGCGGCGGTCGCGGCCGAGGCGGCCGACCTGATCGACGAGGTGCGTGGCGGAGGCGTGGGCCCACTGCGGCGTGCGGGCCCGGCGCCGTCGCGAGAGGAGCGGACGGCGTGGAGTTCTCCGCGACCGCGGACTCAGGCGGACTCCCTGGTGCCACTCCGCCGCGCTCTTCTTCACGCCCTCGTCGACGGTCTCGACGGAGCACATCGAGGGCAGAACCTCGTGCTGGCGGCCGAGGGACTCCTGGCCCGCCCGGGATCCGGTGGCGTGCCTTTGGGCGGGGGATGGATCGCTGGTGAAGGAGTACGATCGCGTCCGGGTCGCGAGGACGCCCGGAGGGTGGGGCGTCGGCCGCGCCTCGGGAGGCGGTCGCCGAGGGGCTCCGTGGGGGTCGATCTGGCCCTCCCGGGTTCGGTGGTGTGGAAGGGACCTCGGATCTCCGCGGAGTGGGCCGGACGCGTGCGGGCGCACGATCCCCGGACCGAGGCGTACCTGGACGCGCGCGCGCTCGCGTGGGCCTCTGACGGTGCGAGGCGCGAGGCGCGGGCGACCACATGCGGCCCCTGGGGGCGCCGGGGAGTCGGCTGGTCCAGGACCTGCTGGTCGATCTCCGGGTGCCCGCGGGGCGCGCGCGGCCGTGTGCCCCTCGTGCTGTCGGGCGGAAGGCCCGTGTGGCTCTGTGGTCTCGCGGTGGCCGACGGGAGTAGAATACGGAGCGATACCGACCGGGCAGTCAGACTGTGCGTGGAGGTCGCGTGAGCATCGTGGGGGAACCATGGATGTGCTGATCAGTTCTGAGCGGCTGCAGTCTCGCATCGACGAGCTGGCCGCGGACATCAACCGCGACTACACGGGCCTGCGCCCGGTGCTGATCTGCGTGCTCAAGGGGGCGGTCTTCTTCATGGCCGACGTCGCCCGCCGTCTCGAGATCGACCTCGAGATGGACTTCATGGCCGTGTCCAGCTACGGTTCGTCCACCGACAGCTCCGGGGTCGTCCGGATCCTCAAGGATCTGGACATGGACATCGAGGGCCGCCACGTGCTCATCGTGGAGGACGTCATCGACTCGGGTCTCACCCTGAAGTACCTCACGAAGAACCTGAACTCCCGCCATCCCGCCAGCCTCGACATCGTGACCCTGCTCGACAAGCCGGGACGTCGCAAGGCGCTGCTGCCGTGCCGGTACGTGGGCTTCGAGATAGGCGACGAGTTCGTGGTGGGCTACGGCCTCGACCTGGCCGAGAAGTATCGCAATCTACCCTATCATCGCCGGCATACGCTGGCGGGAAGGGGAGAGCCTACGCCCCGTGTGCTAGTATTCCGTACCCTGGGCCATCGACATATGGAGCCCTCTTTGAGCAAGTTACTGCGCAGCATAGCCTTCCCCCTCCTCGTGGTCGTCATCCTCTTGGCGCTGGTCCAGGGGCTCTATCGTTCTCCCGCCGACAACGCCATGACCTTTCCGCAGTTCCAGAAGCTGGTCGAGCAGAAGAAGGTCGAGGCCGTGGTCGTGAAGACCCGCGACCTCGTGGTCGAAGGCAAGGTCAACGGTACAGGTGAGCGGTTCCAGATCGGGTTCACCGACCGCTTCGATATGATCGCACTTCCTCTCCGCGAACGGGATAGACTTTCGCACCGACGTGCAGAAGCAATCGGTGTGGCTGTCGCTGTTGAGCACGTTCTTGCCTATCATCCTGATGGTCGTCTTCTTCCTCTTCATCATGAACCAGATGCAGGGGGGAGGCATCGAAGGTCATGAGCTTCGGCAAGTCGCGCGCCAAGCGGATGAGCATCGACGCTCCCAAGATCACCTTCAAGGACGTGGCCGGCGTCGACGAGGCGGTGGAGGAACTCCAGGAGATCAAGGAGTTCCTCGAGAACCCCAAGCGCTTCCAGGCCTTGGGCGCGCGCATCCCCAAGGGCGTGTTGCTCTTCGGACCTCCCGGCACGGGCAAGACGCTGCTCGCGCGTGCGGTCGCCGGCGAAGCGGGCGTGCCGTTCTTCAGCATCTCGGGCTCGGACTTCGTAGAGATGTTCGTGGGGGTCGGCGCCAGCCGGGTGCGCGATCTGTTCGATCAGGCCAAGCAGAACCAGCCGTGCATCATCTTCATGGACGAGATCGACGCCGTGGGGCGCCACCGCGGAGCCGGTCTGGGCGGCGGCCACGACGAGCGCGAGCAGACCCTCAACCAGCTGCTGGTGGAGATGGACGGCTTCGAGGCCACCGAGAGCATCATCATGATCGCGGCCACCAACCGGCCCGATATCCTCGACCCGGCGCTTCTGCGCCCGGGGCGGTTCGACCGTCAGATCGTGGTCGATCGGCCCGATCGCGAGGGGCGAAGGGCCATCCTCGAAGTCCACACCAAGGGCAAGCCTCTCAGCCCCGACATCGACCTGGAGACACTGGCCGCGGCGACGCCGGGCTTCACGGGCGCCGATCTGGCCAACCTGGTGAACGAGGGCGCTCTGCTGGCGGCCAGGCAGGGCAAGAAGATCGTCGAGATGGAGGAGCTCGAAGAGGCCATCCTGCGCGTGATCGCCGGGCCGGAGAAGAAGTCCCGGCTTCTCAGCGAAGAAGAGCGGCTCATCACCGCCTATCACGAGATCGGCCACGCCCTGGTGGCGCACTTCCTGCCGAACGCCGATCCGGTGCACAAGGTCTCGATCATCAGCCGGGGTCAGGCGCTGGGCTACACCATCACCCTGCCGACCGAGGACAAGTTCATGGTCAAGCGCGGCGAGATCATGGACAAGCTGGCGCACATGCTGGGCGGCCGGGTGGCCGAGGAGATCCAGTTCGACGACATCACCACCGGCGCGTCGAACGACCTGCAGCGGGCGACCGAGACCGCTCGGCGCATGGTCACCCAGTACGGCATGAGTGAGAACCTGGGACCGTTGACGTTCGGCCACGACCCGGCGCAGCCGTTCGTGGGCCGGGACTACGGCATGGGCCAGGAGTACTCCGAGGAGACCGCCCAGAAGATCGACCAGGAGATCCGCCGGGTGATCGACGAAGCTCACAACACGGCCACGCGGGTCCTGCGCGAGCACCGGGAGGACCTGGACGTCCTGGCGCAACTGCTGGTCGACCGAGAGACCATCGACAAAGACGAGTTCGCGGCTCTGCTCGCGGGTGAAGACCCGACCGAGGTGTTCCGGGCCAAGGACGAGAAGCGCGCACGCAAGGCCGAAGAAGCCAAGCGGCGCGAACGGCAGCGCAAGGCCCGTGACGAGACCCGCGAGCGAGAGGCTCGGGAACGGACCACTGCCGGCACCGCCGGCGGTGGCGGCCGACGGACCCCCCGCGTCGAATCTCGGCGGCGAGGGCTAGGGCTTTGCCCGGCGGAGGCATGGATCTGAGCAAGATCGAGC
This sequence comes from uncultured Actinomycetota bacterium, assembly GCA_963790415.1. GTDB lineage: Bacteria > Actinomycetota > Thermoleophilia > RBG-16-64-13 > RBG-16-64-13 > JAJZQZ01. The sequence continues at coordinate 544,795 of CAWBOK010000009.1, read as the reverse complement.
AGGGCATCCGCCTGGTGCTCGAGGGGTTGGGCGAAGACGCCGAGCGCGAAGGGCTGCGCCGCACGCCCGGAGCGTGTGGCCGAGATGTATGCCGAGATCCTCGACGGCACCCATCGCAACCTGGCCGCGATCATCGAGCCTATCCCGTCGGACAAGCACCAGGAACTGGTCCTGATCAAGGACATCCCCTTCCATTCGATGTGCGAGCATCATCTGACCCCGTTCTTCGGGTTTGCCCACGTGGCCTATATCCCCTCGAAATGCGGGAAGATCGCCGGTCTGTCCAAGTTGGCGCGGCTGGTGAGAGTGGCTGCCGCCCGGCTGCAGTTGCAAGAGCGGCTTACCAGCACGCATCGCCGACACCTTGGTCGAGACTCTCGATCCCGAAGGGGTGCTGGTGCTCGTGCAGGCGGAGCACCTCTGCATGTCTATGCGAGGCGTGCGCACCGCGGGGTCGCAGACGGTCACCTCCGCGGTGCGGGGCATCTTCCGTACCAGCTCGGCCACCCGGGCCGAGGTGCTGGCCCTGATCGAGGCGCCGAGGAAGTAGGGGGCGCGGCGTGATTCCAGCGGCGGGCCTGCCGCAGGTGGTGGAACTGCGCGACCTCGCCGAGGTGCGTACCCTTCTGCACGACATGCGGGTGTCGGCGGGCGGGATCAACCTGATGGACAAGAAGTGCCTGTTCCGGGTCGTCCGGGTCAAGGGACTCGACATCCGCGCGGCCAACATCTTGAAGCAGGAGATGCTCTCGCGTGGCGGCGAGGTGGCCACCTCCCGCGAGGTCTACGAACTGAGCGGCCGTGAAGCGGAGTGCCTCATCATGGGCACGCTGGTGCAGTACGAGCGCCTCCTTCCCAAACTCCGCCAACAGCCCTTTGGCCTGCGTGCGCTGGCCGACGCCATCGGCGCCGTCCTCGAGTCCTACGCCGGCGGTGCCCCGACATGCCATCCCGGGCTCGATCTCTCCCGCCGGCCTCAGATCATGGGCATCTTGAACGTCACCCCCGACTCGTTTGCCGACCCCGGGGTGCACTTCGACCGCGAGGTGGCGATCGCGGGGGCGTGGCGCATGGTCGACGAGGGCGCCGACTTGATCGACGTGGGAGGCGAATCGACTCAGCCGGGTTCCGATCCCACGTGCTTCGCCGACGAGGTCGACCGGGTGGTCCCGGTGGTGAAGGCCCTCGCGGGCGACCTTCCCGCCCACCTGTCGGTGGACACCTACAAGGCAGCCGTGGCGGCGAAGGCCTTGGAGGCGGGCGCGTTCATGATCAACGACGTCTCCGCTCTGCGCTTCGACCCGGAGATGGTGGCCGTGGTGCGTGATGCCGGGTGCCCGGTCGATCCTCATGCACATGCTGGGCGAGCCGAAGACCATGCAGGTGAATCCGTCTACGACAACGTGGTGGAGGACGTCTACCGGTTCTTCGTCGAACGTCTGACGTGGGCCGTCGACCAGGGATTGGAAGAAGAGAACCTGTTGGTCGATCCGGGGATCGGCTTCGGCAAGACGCTGGCGCACAACCTGGCCCTCATCCGCGGGCTGGGCAGTTTCCGGAGTCTGGGACGACCGGTGGTGCTCGGTGCCTCGCGCAAGCGGTTCATCGGTGAGGTCTTGGGGCTGGCCGATCCTCCGGATCGGGTCCACGGCACGGTCGCCACGTCGGTCATCGCCGCGCTCCAGGACGTGGAGATGCTGCGCGTGCACGATGTCAAAGAGAACGTGCAGGCGGTGCGTCTGGCGCGGGCGGTCTTTCCCCTGCGCGGTTAGGAGTAGTGGGCGTGGAGATCGCGATCGATGGACTGCGAGATCTACGGCTACCACGGGGTCCTGGCCGAGGAGAAGAGCCTGGGTCAGGTGTTCCGCTTCGACCTCAGATTGACCATGGATGCGTGCGCCGGGGTCGAGCACCGACCAGGTGGGCGACACGGTCGACTACACCGAGGTCATCGACGTCGTCACCGAGATCGCCGGCTGCCGCAGCTACAATCTCCTCGAACGTCTGGCCGGAGCGATCGCCGACGCGCTCCTCGAGCGCTTCCCCGTGGACGCCGTCTGGGTGAGGGTGACGAAACCGCACCCACCCATACCCTGTTCCGTCGACGGGGTGGGAGTCTCCCTGGAGCGGAGGAGGACCGCGGGGGGTCGGAGATGGACCGGTCTGACCCGGGAAGCGCTGGCATACCTGAGCCTGGGCTCGAACCATGGGGGACAGCCGACGGCTCCTCGAGGAGGCGGTGCGCGCGCTGGGCGACGTGCCCGCACACTCGCGTGATCGCGTGTTCGGGCCTGTACCGCACCGCGCCGGTCGGGTTCGTGCGACCAGCCGGACTTCCTGAATCAGGTGATCGCGCTGCGCACTACCTTGGCCCCTCACGACCTGCTCGACGCGGCCCAAGGTACTCGAGCGCGCGGCGGGTCGCGAGCGGGGCCTGCGCTGGGGCCCGCGCACGCTGGACATCGACCTCCTCTGGTACGATGGCATGCGCCTCGACGACGAGCGGCTGTACCTGCCCCATCCCCGCCTGGCAGGAGCGCCGGTTCGTCCTCGAGCCCTTGGCCGAACTGGCGCCTGATCTGGTGCTGGCGGGCGGCGACACGGTCGCCGAGGCTCTGAAGAAGACCGCCGACCAAACAGTCGAGCGATGTGACCTGACGGAGGCATGACGACGGGCATGGACTACTCGGCGATGCAGCAGGAGCTCAGGGCCCTGGCCCGCGAGCGCGACGCGGTGGTGTTGGCGCACAACTACCAGCGTGCCGAGATACAGGACGTCGCCGATTTCGTGGGTGACTCTCTGGGCCTCTCCCGTCAGGCGGCCGCGCTCGGGCGCGAGGCTCATCCTCTTCTGTGGCGTCGACTTCATGGCCGAGACGGCGGCCATCCTGGCTCCCGATCGCAAGGTCGTCTTCCCCGAACCTCGCGCCGGGTGCCCGATGGCGGCGATGGTCGATCCGCGCGGGCTGACCGAGCTGAAGGTCCGAGCATCCCGACGCCGTGGTGGTGAGCTACGTGAACACCTCCGCGGCGGTGAAGGCCCTGTCGGACATCTGCTGCACCAGCGCCAACGCGCCGCAGGTGGTGGAGTCCATCCCGGCCGACCGCGAGATCATCTTCACGCCGGACTGCAACCTGGGCGCGTGGGTGATGGAGAAGACCGGGCGGTCGATGATCCTGTGGCAAGGGTTCTGCCCCACGCACGATCTCATCACGCCCGACGACATCCTCGTCCGCCAAGGCAGCTTCACCCCGCGGCCAAAGTGGTGGTGCACCCCGAGTGCCGCCGGATGTCACCGTCCTGGCCGATGCGGTCGAGAGCACGTCGGGCATGATCCGGTTCTGCCGCGAGGACGATGCCGAGGAGTACATCATCGGCACCGAGATGGGCATGATCCATCGGCTCAGCGTGGACGTGCCGGGCAAGCGCTACTACCTTGCCAGCGAGGCCACCATCTGTCCCACCATGAAGCTCACTACGCTGCGCAAGGCCATCGAGGCGCTGCGGACCGAGGCGCCGGTCGTGACGGTGCCCGACGACATACGGGCGAAAGCGCTCGTCGCCGTGCGGCGCATGGTGGAGATAGGCGGCTAGATGCCGGGGTCGCGTCGCGGCCGTATCTGGTGTCGCTGGGCGGAGCCCGTGTCGACTACCGCAGCTATGACGTCTTGGTGGTGGGCGGTGGTATCGCCGGACTCACCGCGGCCGTGGGGGCCGCGCGCAAATGGAACGTCGCGCATGCTGACGAAGAGCACCCTGGACGACACCACGACCTTCCTGGCGCAGGGGGGCATCGCCGCCGCCCTGGGTCCGTTCGACTCGCCGGAGCTGCATCTGAAGGACACGCTCGTCGCCGGCGTGCGGTCTCTGCGACGAGGAAGTGGTGCGCATCCTGGTGCAGGACGGCCCGGCCCGGGTGCGGGAACTCGAGCATCTGGGCACCAAGTTCGATCGGCGCGACGGCCAGCTGATCCTGGCCTCTGAGGGAGCGCACTCGGTGCCGCGGGTGGTGCACGCGGGCGGTGACGCCACCGGCAGCGTGGTCGCGAGCGCACTGGTGGAGGCCATGATCTCGGGCAGCCGCGTCGACCTGCACGAAGGCGAGTTCGTGATCGACCTGATCACCGACGACGGGGCCTGTGTAGGCGTGCTCTCGCTGGGCCGGGCAGGGGCAACTGGTGGTGAACTACGCTCGGGCGGTCGTGCTGGCCTGCGGCGGCGCCGGGCAGGTCTTCTCGCACACGACCAACCCGGACGTGGCCACCGGTGATGGTCATGCCATGGCCTACCGCGCCGGGGCCGTGCTGCGCGACATGGAGTTCATGCAGTTCCACCCCACGGCCCTGCACTCAGACGAGAACCCCACTCTGCTGCTCACCGAGGCTCTGCGAGGCGAAGGGGCGTACCTCCTCGACGGTCGGGGCAGCGGTTCATGGTGGGCGTCCACGAGCGCGCCGAGCTGGCGCCACGGGATGTGGTAGTTCGGCGCATGCGGGAAGTGATGGATGCCGAGGACTCCGATCACGTGTACCTGGACGCCCGGCACCTCCAGTGCGGATTCCTGGAGGAGCGCTTCCCCACTGTGTTCCAGGGATTGACCAAGCGGGGCTGGGACCTGTGTCACGATCTGGTGCCGGTGTCTCCGGCCTCTCACTACTACATCGGTGGGGTGGCCACCGACAATTGGGGCAAGACCTCGCTGCCCGGTCTCTACTCGTGCGGCGAGAACGCCGCCACCGGGGTCCACGGCGCGAACCGGTTGGCCTCGAACTCGCTGCTGGAGGGGCTGGTCTTCGGGGATCGCATCGTGCGCGACCTGAACCGGTATCTGGCGAAGCCCCAGAAAGCGGTACGGCGGATCAAGCTCGATCTCCCGCCCGAGGAGTGGACCGGCAACGGACCAGAGACGACCGCGGATGCCAGGCGGCGGCTGGGTGAGACCATGATGCGGCTGTGCGGCATCGTGCGCACCGCCGAGGGGCTTCTGAGCGCACGCACGACGGTGGCCGCTCTGCACGGCTCGTTGCAGCCACCCCGGCGCTCCGTTGACGAGATGGAGTTGTTCAATCTGCTGACGATCGCCAGTCTCATGATCGCGGCTGCGGCCACCCGCACCGAGAGTCGAGGTGTGCACCTGCGCGCCGACTTCTCCGCGACGTGACGACGTCGAATGGAAACGCCACGTCACCCTGCGTTACGATCCGGAGACCGACGAGACGGTGGTGAAAGTGCGGAGTAGGGGAGGAGAGGCATGATCGACCACGTGTCGCTCGCGTTGATCAGGCTGGCGCTGCAGGAGGATCTTGCCGGCTTCGGTGACGTCACCACGGAGTTCACGGTGCCGGCGGGCGCGGGCGCCCGCGGCACGATCGGTGCGCGCAACGAACTGGTGGCCTCCGGGCTGCCTCTGGCGGCCGCCGTGCTGCGCGAGGTCGATCCCAGCGCCGTCTTCGTGCCGGTGGCGCAGGAAGGTGCGATCGTGGCTGCCGGAACCATCCTGGCGGAGGTCAAGGGCTCCGCCTGCAGCATACTGACGGCGGAGCGGACCATGCTGAACCTGCTTGGCCGGCTCTGCGCGGTCGCCACCCAGTCGCGTCGGTTCGCCGACGCCGTGGCCGGAACGGGAGCGGTGGTCATCGACACCCGCAAGACGACGCCGGGACTGCGGTACTGGGAGAAGCGGGCGGTACGTCACGGCGGATGCGGCAATCACCGCTTCGGGCTGTTCGACATGGTGCTGATCAAAGACAATCATCTGGCCGCCGGAGGGGGCGTTGCACGGACTGTTGCGGCCGCCCGCGCCCAGGCGTCACTGGGGATGAAGATCGAAGTCGAGGTCACCGGGGAGGAAGGCCTGCGCGCGGCCGTCGCCGCCGGCGCCGACGTGGTGATGCTCGACAACATCGCGCTCGACGAGTTGTCGCGTCTGGTCGGCATCGCCCGCGGCCTGCGCCCGGCGCTCGTGCTGGAAGCTTCGGGCACCATCCGCATCGACACGGTGCGCGCGGTGGCCGAGACCGGCGTTGACCTGATCTCCACCAGCGCGATCACGGTGGGCGCCCCGCCGGTGGACATCGGGCTCGATTTCGAATAGCAAAGGGAGGCGGACCGTGCTTCTCGCCGCCGATATCGGCAATTCCCAGACGACGCTCGGGCTGTTCCGTGACTCGCGACTCGTTCACCAGTGGCGGTTCGCCACCGAGTCCCGGCGCACCGGCGACGAGCTCGCCGTGCTGGTGGAGGGTCTCGTGCGGCTCCAACGCCACGAGCTTGCCGAGGTACGGGCGTTCGCGCTCTGCTCCGTGGTGCCCAGGTTGAACTCGAGAGTATCAGGCATGGTGTGTCCGCTATCTCGGTTTCGAGCCGTTGGTCGTGGGGCCGGGCGTCAAGACGGGCATGCCCATCCTCACCAACAACCCACGCGAGGTGGGGGCCGATCTCATAGTCGACGCGGTGGCGGCCTACGAGACCTGCGGGGGTCCCTGCGTGGTGGTCGACTTCGGCACGGCCACCACCTTCGGAGCGGTCTCGGCCAGGGGTGAATACCTGGGCCACGCCATCGCTCCCGGCATCCAGACCTCCATGGACGCTTTGGCCACCAGGGCGGCGAAGCTGGGCGCCGTCGAGCTTGTCGATCCGGGCAGCGTGATCGGGAAGACCACGGTGCACAGCATGCAGGCGGGAGCCGTCTACGGGTTCGCCGGCCAGGTCGACGGACTGGTCTTGCGCATGCGCGAAGAACTCGGTGGCGCCGCGGTCGCCGTGGCGACCGGCGGCTTGGCGGCACTCATCTTTCCCCACGCTCGGGCGCTGGATCATCTGGATCCAGACCTTACCCTGCGTGGGCTGGAGATCATCCACCGTCTCAATGTGTAGCCGGACGAGCGGCGCCGCGGACGCGGCCATATCGGCGGACACGGCCTCGTCTGGGAACACGGCCTCGGCGGCGGAGAAGCTTACCCTGGCCGATCCCCTGTCCATCGGCGCGGTGACCATCCCCAACCGGGTGGTGGTGGCGCCCATGGCCGGGATAACCACCAGTGCCTTCCGGGGCCGGCTGAAGCTCTTGGGCGCCGGGCTGGTCACCACGGAGATGGTGAGTTCGTACGGCATCACCTACGGCGACCGTCGCACCTGGAGCTACCTGACCTTCCGCGAGGAGGAGCGGCCGTTGGCCGTGCAGATCTTCGGGGACAAGCCGGAGGTCGTGGGCGGAGGCCGTGCGGGCGGTGTTGTCGGTCGGAACGAGTCCGGACATCATCGACCTCAACATGGGCTGTCCGGTTCGCAAGGTGATGAAGACCGGCGCCGGGGCGGCCCTCCTGGCCGATCCGGCGCGTGCGGCGGAGGTGGCGAAGGCCGCGGTGGCGGCCGCCGGAGTCGTACCGGTGACCGTCAAGATCCGCAGTGGACTGCGGCCGGAGGAGCCGGTGGCGGTCGACGTGGCCTTACGGTTAGAGCAGGCCGGCGTCGCCGCGATCGGCGTGCATCCGCGGGCGGCGTCGCAGTTCTACGGCGGCCGCGCGGACCACGAGATCACGGCGCGGGTGGTGACCGCCGTCCAGATCCCCGTCATGGCCTCGGGAGACCTCTTCAGTGTGGCGGCGGCCCACCGCATCCGCGAGGACACGGGGGCGGCAGCGGTCATGGTGGCCCGGGGCATGCTGGGCGATCCTTGGCTCGTGCAGCGCCTTCTGTTGGGGGAAGACGGCCCCCCGCCGACGGTGGACATGGCGGTCGCCGAACTCCGCGCGCTCTTGCAGGCGGCCGTCCCCGATATGGGCGATCACCGCGCGGTCAGGTGGATGCGGAAGCTGGTCGCGTGGTACCTGCGGGCGGCCGGGGTGCACGGGCCGACGGCGACTTCGCTGCAGCGTCTCGAGCTGGGCGCCGATCTGGACGGCGCCCTGGTCGAACTGGCGGCCGCTTCGCGGCGAGCAGGGTTCGAGCGACAGGTATCTTCGTCTGACGGTTGACAGTACTCTTCGTCGTCCGTTACAATCCCGCCCTGTTTCTGGGACCGCGAAGGAGGGTTCTCAGTGCTACAAAAAGATGTTGTCCTCACAGCCTGAAGGAATGGTAAAGCTCCAAGAGGAGATCGACTACCTCTCCACGACCAAGCGTGAAGAGGTGGCGGAACGGATCAAGGAAGCACGTGAGTTCGGGGACATCTCCGAGAACTCGGAGTATGACGATGCCAAGAACGAGCAGGCCATGCTCGAACATCGCATCAGCGTTCTCCAGGAGAAGCTGCGGCGCGCTCGGGTCATCAAGGTGACCGAGATCTCCACCGAGAAGGTGAGCTTGGGGTCAACCGTCACACTCAAGGACCTCGACTACGACGAGCAGTTCACCTACACGATCGTTGGCTCGGCGGAGGCAGACCCGGTCAATCACAGGCTCTCCAACGAGTCGCCTGTCGGCCAGGCCATCCTCGGCAGGAAGGTGGGGGAGACGGTCACCGTGCCTGCCCCCGCGGGGTCGATGCGCTATGAGGTCATCAGCATCGAGGCGTACTAGGTGGATGCGGAAGGCCCATCGTCCGGCGCCGATGACCAGCTGTCCGAACTCGAACGAGAGCGGCGTACCAAAGCGACCCGTCTGACCGAAGCGGGCATCGAGCTCTTCGCTCGGCGCTTCGAACCCCGCACGCGGGCAGCGGATATCGTCGCGCGGCACGGTGGTCTAGCCACGGGCGAGGAAGCCGTGGATGCGCGCTATCGCGTCGCCGGTCGGGTCCTGTCCCGTCGCGAGCACGGGAAGGCCTGTTTCCTCACTCTCCGCGACGGTTGGGACGACTTGCAGGTCTACGGCAACGTGAACACCGTGGGCGAAGACTCGTTCGCCCGGTTCACCGGCCTCGATCTAGGAGACATCATCGGTTGCGAGGGCTATGTCTTCCGCACCCGCCGGGGAGAACTCTCGCTGTTCGTCGAATCGTGGACCCTGCTCACCAAGTCGTTCCGCGCGCCCCCGGAGAAATTCCACGGGCTTCAGGACCGCGAGACCCGGTACCGGCAACGCTATGCCGACCTTATCAGCAATCCGGCGGTCGCCCGCCAACTCAGCGCCCGGAGCGCCCTCGTCTCGGCCATGCGCCGCTATCTCGACGAGCGCGGGTTCATCGAGGTGGAGACACCGGTGCTGCAGCCGCTTCCGGGTGGCGCCCTGGCGCGGCCGTTCAGCACGCATCACAACGCACTCGATGTCGGTCTCTACCTGCGCATCGCGCCGGAACTCTACCTGAAGCGCCTGCTCGTGGGTGGGTTCGACCGCATCTACGAGATCGGCAAGAACTTCCGCAACGAAGGTTTGTCGCCGGTCCACAATCCCGAGTTCACCATGATGGAGCTCTACTGGGCCTACGTGGACTATCACGAGATCATGGAGCTGGTCGAGAACATGATCCCCGCTCTGGCCCAGGAGGTCCTGGGAACCACCATCCTCACCGTGGGTGACCAGCAGGTGGAACTGGCGCCTCCCTGGCCGCGACGCACGGTGGACAGTCTGATGGTGGAGAAGCTCGGCATGTCATTGCCTGCCATGCGCGAGGATCCGGCCGCGGCCCGTGCCCTCCTGGAAGCGGGGGGAGTCGAGGTCGAGGGTTCCGAGACCTTCTCGCAGGTGGTCGACAAGACCCTCAAGCATCTTGTCTGGCCTGAGGTGGTCGATCCGGTCTTCGTCATCGACCATCCGGTCGAATTGAGCCCCTTGGCCAAGAAGCACCCGGACGATCCGCTGCTGGTGGAGCGCTTCCAACCCGTCATCGCCGCACGCGAGGTCGGGAACGCCTTTTCCGAACTGAACGATCCTCTCGATCAACGGGCCCGATTCGAAGCGCAGGCGCACAACAAAGCTGCCGGCGACGACGAGGCCATGGTCTTCGACGAGGACTTCCTGCGCGCGCTGGAGTACGGCATGCCGCCGGCGGGTGGGCTGGGCATCGGCATCGATCGCTTGGCGATGCTGTTCTTGGGGGTCGATTCCATCCGCGACGTCATCCTCTTCCCCCAGCTCCGACCCGAGGAGTTCTGAGACCGGGCACGGTCGTCACGGCGGGCGGAGGATCGCGACGGCCCGCGCTTTCCGGCGCATCCCCACGGCCAAGGCCTCCCTCCGAAGCGGGCTCTCACCGCGGCCGTCGAAGAGGGGGTGTGCTACACTAAACGCAGCCACGAGAGCCCCATATGTCCGCTTGTGCGGGCATTTTGTGTGATTTCTTGCCGTGCCTTCGGCCGTGGTCCCGCCCCGCATAACGTGGGCAGAGAGGAGACGCGCAGGCATGTTCACCGATGGGTCTGAATGGCAACCGGGCAGTGGTGGCATGGTGTGCGAGTCCTGCGGCGACGAGCCGGCCTCCGTTCACGTGGTGCGCATCGAAGCCGGGTCGGTGAGTCACTCTCACCTCTGTAAGGAATGCGCTCAGGACATGACAGATCAATCGGAAGGCGCGTCGTTGGTCTTCACGCTTCCCTCGGCTCTCAACGGTCTGATAGCCGGCAGCGCTCTCGAATCGGCGGGGCATCGTCTTGGCCGGCAGTCACTGGTCTGCGGCGTGTGCGGCACGTCGCTCACCGATCTGTCGCAATCAGGTCTACTCGGGTGCGCGGCGTGCTATGACGTCTTCGCTGAGCACCTGAAGGGTCTGGGTGGCAGCCCGCCGACCCTTCACCTGGGCAAGATCCCCAGCCGGGTACCGGCCGGTGCCGGGGAACACCGCGAGGTGTTGCGCCTGAAGCGCATGCTTGACGAGCTGGTCGAATCGGAACGGTTCGAGGAGGCGGCAAGCGTCCGCGATCGTCTGGCGGAACTCGATCGCGATCCCGCGCCGGGTGCCTAAATGAACGCCGATGGCGTCCTGATCGGTTCGGTGGCCCTCTCGCGCAACGAAGCGACGACACCCTTTCCCCACGCCGCCGATCCCAAGGTTCTTGTCGATCTCCTGGGTCGAGTGTCTACCGCGCTCGCGGCGGACGGGCAGCCCGGCGAGTGGGAGATGTACGAACTCGACGCAGTGTCGCCGATCCAGCGGGCCTACCTTGTTGAACGGGGCCTGATGACGCCGTCGTTCTCTCGCGCTCGGGGAGCGGGGCGGGGTATCGCCGTGTACCAAGGCGGTAGGGCCTCTTTGGAGGTGAATGGACTCGATCATATCCATCTGTTGGGCTCGCGGGTGGGCGGCCATCTGTCCGAGGCGTGGGCTACGCTGGACGTGATCGACGACCTGGTCGAGGGTGCCATCACCTATGCGTTCGATGACACATGGGGCTATCTCACCAGTCGGCCGGCCGACGCGGGCACCGGCGTGCGGGCGTATGCGACCGTGCACATCCCCGGTCTCATGGTGTCCGGCCGACTGGGTGGAGTGGCCATGAGCATGATCTCTCAGGGCTTGGTGCTCTCGCCACTGTGGGATGGCGCGGGGGGGTTCTTCCAGGTTTCCAACCGGGGGTGTCAGGGTACATCAGAATTACTTATCGCCGAGACTGTCTCCGAGGCGGCCCACGAGGTCGACGAGCGAGAACGTTCCGCCCGCAAGGCCCTTCTCCGCGACTATCCCGTGCGGGTCAGGGATCACATCGGGCGCGCCCTTGGCGTAGCCCAGCAGGCGTGGTCGATGACGATGGGCGAGGCGGTCAGCCTGGCGTCCGCCGTGTGGGTGGGGGTGAGCGTGGGCGTGGTCGATGCCCCGTGGATGGGCAGTGACGAAGCACTTGCCCTCATGAGACGAGTCCAGCCGGGTCACCTGGCGGTCGAGCAACTCGGCGCCGGGCATGGGGGTCTGGACGATCCCCGCATAGACGAGGTTCGCGCGCGTATCTTGCGAGAGACGTTCGCAGGCGTGCGCGTCTGTACCTAGGAGAGGATACGACCATGTTCGAACGGTTCACGGAGCGTGCGCGACAGGTCGTGGTGCTGGCCCAAGAAGAAGCCCGCGATCTCAAGCACAATTACATAGGCACGGAGCATCTGCTGCTGGGACTGCTTCGGGAAGGCGACGGGGTGGCCGCGCGGGTGCTCGGCGCCCTCGAAGTGTCGCTCGAGGACGTCCGTGGCGAGATCATGCGCATAGTCGGCGAGGGCGAGCACGAAGCTCAGGGGCAGATACCCTTCACGCCGAGGGCGAAGAAAGTGCTGGAGCTCGCGCTCCGCGAGGCCCTCTCACTGGGCCACAACTACATTGGCACGGAACACATCCTTCTGGGCTTGGTGCGCGAGAGCGAGGGCGTCGCGGCGCGCATTCTCAATGACCTGGACGCCGACGGCGATCGCATCCGCCAGGAAGTCATGCGGGTGCTCTCCGGCCCCAGCCGGCGCACTCAGAAGCCCGGCGCAACTGCCACCGCCGCCGCGGGCAAGAAGTCATCCAAAGTGCTCGATCAGTTCGGGCGGAATCTGACCAAATATGCCGAAGAGGACAAGCTCGACCCGGTCATCGGCCGCGCGACGGAGATCGAGCGGGTCATGCAGATCCTCTCGAGGCGCACGAAGAACAACCCCGTGCTCATCGGGGAGCCGGGTGTGGGCAAGACGGCCGTCGTCGAGGGGCTGGCCCAGCGCATCGCCGACAACGAAGTGCCCGAGCTCTTGAAGGATAAGCAGATCTATACCCTCGATCTGGGGGCGCTCGTGGCCGGCTCGAAGTACCGGGGCGAGTTCGAGGAGCGGCTGAAGAAGGTGATGAAGGAGATCACCGAACGCGGGGATATCATCATCTTCATCGACGAGATCCACAATCTGGTTGGTGCCGGTGCCGCCGAGGGCGCGATCGATGCCGCCTCCATCCTCAAGCCCGCTCTGGCCCGAGGCGAACTGCAGACCATCGGGGCCACTACGATCGACGAATACCGCAAGTATCTGGCCCGTGACGCGGCCCTGGAGCGACGGTTCCAACAGATCCTCGTCAAGGAACCGTCGGTCGAGGAGACGGTCCTCATCCTGAAGGGCCTCCGCGACCGCTACGAGGCCCATCACCGCATTCGCATCACCGACGAAGCCTTGGAGTCGGCCGCGTACCTCGCCGACCGCTACATCAGCGATCGGTTCCTGCCCGACAAAGCCATCGACCTGGTCGACGAGGCCGGTTCGCGGAAGCGCATCCAGACCATGACCGCGCCCCCGGACTACAAAGAGATGGAAGAGAAGGTCCTGACGGTGCGCAAGGAGAAGGAAGCGGCAATCGAGGGGCAGGAGTTCGAGAAGGCCGCCAACCTACGCGATAGAGAGCGCCGGCTGATCAACGAGAAGAAGGAACTCGAGGAGCGGTGGAAGAACTCCGAGGAGGGTTCCCGCGCTTCCATCGGCGAAGACGAGATCGCCGAGGTCGTGGCTATGTGGACCGGCATACCGGTGGTCAAGCTCACCGAGGCCGAGACGCAGAAGCTGCTGAAGATGGAGGAAGAACTGCACAGGAGGGTCGTCGGCCAAGACGAAGCTCTCACCGCGGTCTCCAAAGCTATCCGCCGGGGCCGTGCGGGGCTGAAAGACCCGCGGCGCCCCGCCGGCTCGTTCGTCTTCATGGGCCCCTCGGGGGTTGGCAAGACCGAGTTGGCGCGCACCCTGGCCGAGTTCCTCTTCGGAGACGAAGACGCGCTCATCCAGGTGGACATGTCGGAGTACATGGAGAAGCATGCCGTCAGTCGGCTGGTGGGTTCCCCTCCCGGCTATGTGGGCTACGAAGAGGGTGGTCAGCTCACCGAGGCGGTACGTCGGCGACCCTACAGCGTGGTGCTGCTCGACGAGATCGAGAAGGCACACCCCGACGTGTTCAACATCTTGCTGCAGATACTCGAGGACGGGCGGCTCACCGACGCGCAGGGACGCACGGTCGATTTCCGCAACGCCATCGTCATCATGACGTCGAACATCGGGGCGGCCACCATCTCGAAGGGTCAGGTTCTCGGGTTCGGCGAACCGGTGACCGAGGGCGGTCTCGAGTACGGCGAGATGAAGAGCCGGGTCACGAACGAACTCAAGAAGATCTTCCGGCCCGAGTTCCTCAATCGCATCGATGAGGTCATCGTCTTCCACAAGCTCTCGAAGGACCAGATCTACGAGATCGTCGAGTTGATGCTCAACCGTTTGCGCGAGCAACTGCACGACCGCAAGCTCAATCTGGAGTTGACGAACGAGGCGAAGGAGCTGCTGCTCGAGTTCGGTTACGACCCTTCCATGGGTGCGCGGCCGCTTCGCAGGGCGATCCAACGCTACGTGGAGGATGTGTTGGCCGAGGAGGTCCTCAACGGACGTCTCCCCTTGGGCAGCACGGTCGTCATGACCCGCGAGGGCGAGCAACTGGTGATAGCCGACGTGCTCACGTCACCGCAAGAGGTGCTCGTGGGCGACGAGTCCACGTAAGGGGCGGCGGATGGGCCGCGTTCGGAGCGTCTACGTGTGCGGGGGCTGTGGATACCAGAGCCCCCGCTGGCTTGGGCGGTGCCCCGACTGCGGCGAGTGGAACACCTTGATCGAAGAGGCCGTCGCCGCCGTCGCGGTGGGCGGCCGGTCCGGCGTGGTCGCGGTCGCGGCGGCGCCGACGCCGATCTCGCTGGTCGGGGTCGACTCGGCGGGCGAACAGCGGGTTTCCAGCGGGCTGGACGAGTTCGACCGCGTATTGGGTGGTGGGCTGGTCAGAGGCTCTTTGGTCCTGGTGGGCGGCGAACCCGGCGTCGGCAAGAGCACGCTCCTCCTGCAGGCACTCTTGGCCATGGGGGCTGCCGGGGTCTCCACTCTACTGGTCTCGGGTGAGGAGTCGGCCGCGCAGGTCAAACTGCGCGCCCGCAGACTTTCGACCACGTTCGAGGGGTTGAGCTTGGTCGGAGAGACTCGGCTGGAGCCTGTAGTGGCCTGTCTGGAGAAGTACCGCCCGGTCGTGTGCGTGATCGATTCGATCCAGACGCTGTGGTCTGAGACGGTGAACTCGGCCCCGGGCTCGGTGTCGCAGGTGCGCGAGGTTACAGGACAGCTGCTGCGGGTGGCGAAAGAGAGGGAGATCACCCTGGTGCTCGTTGGGCACGTCACCAAGACGGGCGATCTGGCCGGACCGCGGGTCCTGGAGCACATGGTCGACGCCGTCCTCGCCTTCGAGGGCGACCGCGGCAGGCCGTATCGCATCCTGAGGGCGGTCAAGAACCGCTTCGGCTCCACGAACGAGGTAGGTGTGTTCCAGATGACCGGGCAGGGTCTCATCGGCGTGCCCGACCCCTCCTCCCTCTTCCTGGAAGAGGGGGCCGATAGCGCGGGGGCCTCGGTCGTGGCAGCGATGGAGGGCAGCCGGTGCCTTCTGGCTGAGGCGCAGGCTTTGGTCGTGCCGAGCGGCTTGGCGATGCCGAGGCGGGTCACCCGGGGCATCGACCACAATAGACTGGCCATGGTGCTGGCCGTGCTCTCGCGTCGGGTGGGCATCGATACCGGGGCGTGCGATGTGTTCGTGAATGTGGCCGGCGGTCTCACGGTGGACGATCCCGCGGCCGACCTGCCGGTGCTGCTGGCGGTGGCTTCGGCCTTCCGGGACCGGCCGCTGGGCCACGTGGCCGCGTTCGGTGAGGTCAGCCTGACGGGACAGATCAGGTATGTGGTCAACGGAGACATACGCGTGGCCGAGTTGGCGCGACACGGGTTCGAACGGGTGCTGGTTCCGCGCCGAAACGCCGAAGAGCTGCGTGAACGGTGCTCCACGCCGCCCGGTGTGGTCGTGCAGGAGGTTGCCGACGTGGGCGAACTGGTGAGGGGGGTCATTGGCTAAGAGGCATCAGATCACCAGCGAGAGGCTTACCGATGCCCTTCAACTTGTCGCTCCGGGCACGACCATTCGGGACGCTCTCGACAACATCGTGCGGGCCCGCACCGGCGGCCTGCTGGTGTTCGCGGACGAGGAGAGCATCGGTCCGCTGCTTTCCGGCGGCATCTCCATCGACGTCGAGATCTCGCATATGATCGTGTACGAGCTCGCAAAGATGGACGGGGCTATCATTCTCGACCGCGACGGCTCGCGCATCCTGCACGCGAACATCCAGTTGATGCCCGATCCCACCATCCATTCGGTCGAGACGGGCACGCGTCATCGCACCGCTGAGCGGGTGGCCAAGCAGATCGACGCTCTGGTGATCTCGATCTCTGCGGCCCGCGACGTCGTGACTCTGTACATAGACGGGACCCGCTACGTGCTCGAGGAGATCCGGGTGATCCTGGTGAAGGCCAATCAGGCCCTGCAGACCTTGGAGAAGTACAAGTCGCGGCTCAGCCAGGTGTCCACCTCGCTCGGCGCCCTCGAGTTCGAGGACGCAGTCACGCTCTACGACATGCTGAGTGTGATCCAGCGGTCGGAGATGGTCCTCAAGATCGCCCGAGAGATAGAACGGTACATCATCGAGCTGGGCTCCGAAGGACGTCTCATCCGCATGCAGTTGGAGGAGCTCATGGTCGACGTGCGCGAGGATCGCCGGGCGGTGCTGCTCGACTACCGCCCGGATTTCGCCGATCTCTCGGTCGACGAGGTGTCCGCGGCCCTGGGTTCCCTGCATTCGGAGGAGTTGTTGACATTGGGCAGGATCGGTGAGCTCTTGGGCTACGACCAGGACGTCGACGCACTCGAACTGCACGTCTCGCCTCGGGGTTTCCGGATCCTGCGAAAGATCCCCCGGTTGCCCAAAGGGGTCATCGCCAATCTGGTGGGAACGTTCGGCCACCTCGAAGATATCCTCAACGCGACGAACGAGGAACTCGCCTCGGTCGATGGTGTTGGGGCCGCCCGCGCCCATGATATCAAGGAGGGTTTCTTGCGCCTCAGAGAACTCAATCTCCTGGAGCGATACGGGTAGTGGAGTGCATGGAATATAGCGTCGGCGACAAGGTCGTCTACCCACACCACGGTGCCGGGCGGATCCTGGAGGTCATGGAACGCGAGGTGCGGGGGGAACGGAAGCAGTACCTCACTATCCGCATCCTGCACAACGACATGACCGTGATGGTGCCCGTGGAGAACGCCGAACGGGCCGGCATCCGGGCGGTGATCGACGAACTCATGGTGGACGAGGTCGTGGGCGTGCTCCGTGACGACGCCACCTTGATGCCCAAGAATTGGAATCGGCGTCTGAAACACAATCGGGAGAAGATCAAGTCGGGTGACATATTCGAACTGGCGGACGTCGTGCGCAACCTCGCGCTTCGGGATGCCGACAAGGGCCTCTCGACGGGGGAGAAGCAGATGCTCGGTCGGGTGAAGAAGATCCTGGCTTCGGAACTCATGTACGCGAAGCAGATCCCCGAAGAGGAGGCCCTCGGTTTTCTGGAGGGAGTTCTCGACGAGGTGTGCGGACGTCACACCTGCGAGCCGGTCTGACGCGCTATCGCGAACGGCTCGGGGCTGTGACTCTCGGCTGATGGCGTGCCCCCATCGGGGCCGTCTTCCTCGGAACATGGGAAGGAGGTGAATCCGTGGTAACGATCGTCAGAGTGATACTAGCCATAGTAGGTGGAGTGGTGGGCTACGAGGCGTTCAGCCTGGCTCTCAATCGCATGTCCTTTTCCGGTATATCCAAATTCGCCCTGCTCGCTCTCGGCATCCTGCTCGGCGCTGCGATCGGTCTGGTCCTCGGAGGTGTGCTCGGCAGGCAGATCATCCGGCTTGGGCAATGGCTGGAGCGCGCCACGGCCAGGGTGAGCGCTGCGGCGCTCCTGATCACCGGCGTGGGACTGGTGTTCGGCCTGGCGTTGGCCGCGTTGGCGAGTCTGAGCGTGAAGGGCCTGCCCGTGGTGGGCGTGTTCCTGCCGCCTGTGCTCTTTGTGATCAGCGGGTACCTGTTCGCGTTCATCGCCTACAAGAGGAACGCGGACATCGCGCGCCTCGTGGGTTTCAAGACGACGTCGCCGGCAGGCATGGGGAAGGCGACGGTGCCCAAGCTCCTGGACACCTCGGTCATCATCGACGCACGCATCGGTGACATCGTCCCCACAGGCTTCATCGACGGCGACCTGGTAGTGCCGCATTTCGTGCTGGAAGAGCTGCAGTCCATCGCCGATTCAGGCGATCCCCTGCGCCGAGCCCGGGGACGCCGGGGCCTCGAATGCGTTGCGGCTCTCCAACAGGGCTACGATCGCGTAGTGATCATCGGATAGAGATTTTCACGGGATGAGCGAGGTCGACGCCAAGCTCATCAAGCTGGCCAAGGAGATCGGGGCGCTCATCGTCACCACCGACTACAATCTGAACAAGTTGGCGCAGATCCAGGGAGTCGACGTGCTCAACGTGAACGAACTCGCGAACGCCCTGAAGCCGGTGGTGCTGCCCGGCGAGAGTCTGGCGGTGCGGGTGATCCGGGAGGGCAAGGAGGAGGACCAAGGGGTGGCCTACCTCGACGACGGCACCATGGTGGTCATCGAAGGCGGGCGCAGGAAGCTGGGTCAGGAGGTAGCGGTAGAGGTGACCTCGGTGCTCCAGAACCCCTCGGGCAAGATGGTGTTCACCAAGCTCGCCTCCTGACGTGTCACGTCTCGCGCTCATCGTGGCCGCCGGCGGCTACGGGCGTCGGCTGGGCGCCGGCGGTCCCAAGCAGTACGTCTCCCTTCTCGGAGTGCCGATGCTGGAACGTACGGTACAGGCCCTTGCCTCGTGTGACGAGGTCTCCACGCTCGTGGTCGTGGTGAACGCGGAAGACGTCGCCTATTGCCGTGACGTGGTGATCGGCGATCGGTACCCCGCGGTGGTGGACGTGGTCGCCGGAGGAGCCGAGCGGGCCCTCTCCGTGCGGAACGGGCTGCGGGCTCTGGCCGCTCGAGGCGGAGCCGACCTCGTGGGCACGCATGACGGCGCCCGGCCGCTGGTGAGCTGCGCCGAGATCCGTCGTCTCAGGGAGCGGATCGAGGCCGACGCAGATGTTGCCGGTGCGATACTCGCCGTGCCCAGCACCGACACCCTCAAGGCGGTGGACGCTGCCGGCCTCATAACGTCCACGCCTGCGCGCGCCGGGCTCTGGCGCGCGGTCACGCCTCAGCTGTTTCGGTGGAGACTATTCCTCGCCGCCTACGAACAACCGGACGAAATCCTGGCAGAAGCGACGGACGACGCCGCTCTGGTCGAGGCGATGGGTGGGTCGGTCGCGGTGGTCGAAGGCAGTCCCGAGAATCTGAAGGTGACCACCCCGGTCGACGTACGTCTGGCCGAACTGCTCCTCCAGGAGCGGGGTTCGTCGTCCGCGGGTTCGTCGTCCGCGGGCTCGTCGGCCGACCGCGCGTCCGCGTACGAACGAGCCGCCGACGGTACGCGCGCGTCATGAACGGGGGAACCGACTTCAGAGTCGGTCTCGGCATCGACGCCCACCGATTCGCTTCGGACCGTCCCCTGGTGTTGGGTGGAGTGCGGGTGCGGGAACACGAGGGCCTGAGCGGTCACAGCGATGCCGACGTGGTGGCCCACGCGCTGATGGATGCCCTGCTGGGCGCAGCCGGTCTCGAAGACATAGGCCACCACTTCCCCGACAGCGATCCCGAGTTCGCCGGTGCGGACAGCATGGGGCTGCTTGCCCGGGTGGCCGACATGCTCGCGCGCGAAGGATGGCGGGTCGCCAACGTGGACATCGTCGTGGTGTGCGAGCAGCCGCGCATCGCCCCGCACCGAGAGGCCATGAGGGCCCGCCTGGCCGAGGTGTTGCACATATCGGTGGGCCGGATCGGTCTTCGGGGCACGACCACCGAAGGGATGGGGTTCACCGGGCGCAAAGAGGGCATCATGGCCCAGTCGGTGGCGCTTCTGGAGCGACATCGCGGCGAGGCCGCCGCCGGCGAGGGCGGCGGGTCCGCGGCTGCCGACCCCGCGGTGCTACCATGACATATGCCGGCGTGACGGCATAGCGACGATCAAGACCCGGTGCGGGCCCGCACCCGACTATCCAGGAGCTTCATGAGCAACGTTCGCGTGAGATTCGCCCCCAGCCCGACGGGTACCCTCCATGTAGGGAGTGCCCGCACGGCTCTGTACAACTTCCTATTTGCCCGCCACCTTGATGGCACCATGGTGTTGCGCATCGAAGACACCGACCTCAAGCGCTCTCGCAGGGAGCACGAAGAGAGCATCGTCCGCGATCTGCACTGGCTGGGCCTGCGGGCCGACGAGGGGCCCGATATAGGGGGCGCCTATGGGCCATACCGGCAGAGCGAGCGGACGGGCCTGTACGAAGCGGGCGTCGAACGCCTCTTGGAGTCGGGCGCGGCGTATCGCTGCTTCTGCAGTCAGGAGCGCCTGGAAGCCCTCAAGGAAGAGCAGCTCTCCCGGGGGCAGATGCCCAAGTATGATCGGCTGTGCCTGCACCTGCCCCCGGAAACGGTCGCGGCCCGTCTGGCCGCCGGCGAGGAGGCCACCGTCCGCTTCAGCGTCCCGGCCGGGGACGTGAGTTTTGTCGATCTCATACATGGACCCATCACCTTCTCGAGCGACGTCATCGGTGACTTCATCGTCAAGCGGTCCGACGGGGGCTTTGCATACAACTACGCCGTCGTGATCGATGACGCGGGCATGAAGATCACCCACGTCGTGCGCGGTGAAGACCACATCACGAACACCGCTCGGCAACTCATGCTCTACGACGCACTCGGGGAACCGGCGCCGATCTACGCCCACCATTCGCTCATCCACGGCCCCGACGGCGGCAAGCTCTCCAAGCGCCATGGCGCCACTTCCATCGGAGAGTTCCGCGACATGGGCTACCTGTCCACGGCCGTGGTGAACTACCTGGCCCTTCTCAGCTGGCATCCCGGCGACGAGCGCGAGAAGTTCCTGCTCTCCGAGTTGGTGGAGGCCTTCGACATGTCTCGCGTGAGCAAGAGCCCTGCGATCTTCGACCCGGACAAGCTCAATTGGCTGAACGGGATCTACATGCGGGAACTCCCCCCTGCGGAGTTGGCCGAGTTGGTGCGTCCCTATCTGCACGAAGAGGGGCTGGAGTTCGCCGACGGACAACGAGAGGTCATGGCGGCGGCGATACAGGCGAATCTGGTGGTGCTCGAGGATGCTCCCCACTTCGCCAAGGTCTTCGCCGACGACCTGGTGTTGACGGCCTCCGTGTCACCTCTCGGCCCTGGACGAACCGGCCGTGGGCGTCGTCTTGGGGGCGACGCGCGAGCGTGTGGAGGCTCTCGCGGACGAGTATCCCGGTCTTGACGACGCCCGGGCTCTTCTCAAGGATGTGGCCGAGGCCTGCGCCGCCCAGGGGATCAAGGGCAAGTCCATCTACCGGCCTCTGCGTGTGGCCCTCACCGGCCTCGACCAAGGTCCGGAACTGTTCTATCTGATCGCGGGCTTGGGCCGCAGTCGCATCCTCGCCCGCCTGACCGACGCCTTGGCCTATTTCGCGGAGAACAACGCGTGACGCGGCCGGTGAGGAGGGCGTGACTGTGGTTCCCCGCCTATACGATTCGATGCGGCAGGAGAAGCGGGAGTTCGTCCCCCGGGATGGCGACCACGTGACCATGTACTTCTGCGGACCGACGGTATACAACTACATCCACCTGGGGAACGCGCGACCGTACGTGCTCTCCATGGTCGCCAAGCGCTACTTCGAGAGTCTGGGCTGGCGCGTCACGCTCGTGGAGAACATCACCGACATCGACGATCGCATCATCCAGAAGGCGAACGCCGAGGGCAGGCCCTGGGATGATGTGGCCCGCGAATACGCCGAGGCCTACATCGACGACACCGGCCGGCTCGGGCTGGGTCGCCCGGATGTGGAGCCGCGGGCCACCGAGCACATCCCGGAGATCCTGGACCTGATCGGCAGGCTGGTCGCCGAGGGGCACGCCTATCAAGCGGGCGCCGACGTCTACTTCGCCGTGGACAGTCTGGCCTCGTACGGCCGACTCTCCAAGCAACAGACGGCCGAGATGCGGCACGGAGCGCGCATCACTCCCGGGGAAGAGAAGGCGGATCCTCTGGATTTCGCCCTGTGGAAAGGCGCCAAACCGGGCGAGCCCGCATGGGACAGCCCGTGGGGGCGGGGTCGGCCGGGATGGCACATCGAGTGCTCCGCCATGAGCCTCAAGTACCTGGGGCAGGGCTTCGACATCCACGGGGGCGGCCGCGACCTGATCTTTCCCCATCACGAGAACGAGGTCGCCCAAGCCGAAGGCGCGTTGGGCGGTGAGTTCGTGCGCTTCTGGGTGCACAATGGCATGCTGAACACCCGCGAGGAGAAGATGTCGAAGAGCGTGGGTAACATCTTTCTTCTGCGTGAGGCTCTGAAAGCGTACCGCCCTGAGGTGCTCATCTGCTATTTCGTGGGCAGCCACTACCGCAGTCCTATGGAGTTCAGCAGCGAGTTGCTCGATGAGGCCGGCCACCAGGTCGAGAGGCTGCGCAATCTCTTCCGTTCGCTGGACGACTGCATGGAGCGCACGCCCGCGACCGGTGGTATGGGGGAGGCAGACCTGACGCTTACCGTCGCCCTCGACGAGCGCCGGCGGGCATTCGACGCCGCCTTGGTCGACGATCTCAACACCGCGGGGGCCTTGGGCGAGATCTTCACCTTGACCCGGGAGGTGAACATAGCCCTGGCCGCCGGATCTGTGTCGACCGCCGCGGCGAGAGTGGTACGCGAGGGCGTCGCGGACATGATCCATATCCTGGGTTTGGACGCCGTCGCCGAGACGACGAGCGATATCCCTGCCGACGTGCTGCGCATGGCTGCCGAACGCCACGCGGGCAGACTGGCCAAGGACTTCGCCGCCGCCGACCGCCTGCGCGACGAGATCGCGGCCCGGGGCTATGAGGTGCGCGACGCTCCGGGAGGCTACAAGGTCGTACCGGCGGAGTGATGGCAGCCGCGGCGCCGCTTCCCAAGCGTGGCCGTCGGCATGACCGCGGCACTTCGGACCGCCGGCCGGCCTCGGCGCCCGGGACGCCGGTCGGGGGTGGCTCTTCGGTTCCCCACGGTCGCGGCGACATCGTCTACGGCCGGAACGCCGTACGGGAGGTGATCCGGGCCGGGCGCCGACGAGTCACACATGTGTGGGTGATGGATGGGGAGCCCGGCCGAGATCTCGAACGAGAGGTGTCTCGGTGGGCCGCCGAAGGCGCGAGCACCGTCCCGCCGCCGACGCTCCTGCCGACGCAGGATGTCACTGCGCGGGCGGGGTCGCCCGAGCACCAGGGCATCGTGGTCGAGACCGATCCATACCCCTACGCGTCGGCGGAGACCGCCCTCTCAGCGCACGACCTGCTGATCGCCCTCGACCGGATCCAGGATCCGCACAACCTGGGCAGCATCATCCGCACCGCCGAGGAGGTAGGGGCGGGAGTGGTGATCCCGCGGCACCGTACGGCTACCGTGACGGCCGCCGTGGTCAAGGCATCGGCCGGAGCCACAGAGCACGCGACCGTCGTGCAGGTGCGCAACCTCAGCGACTTCATCGCCCAGGCCAAAGCCGCCGGTTTCTGGGTGTACGGAGCCGAGGCCGTGGGCTCCGGCTTGTACGACGCCGCCGACTATCGGGGGCGGACTCTGTTCGTGATGGGGTCGGAGGGCGAGGGCCTTGGTGAGCGGGTCGCCGCCGCCTGCGACCTGACCGTGGCCATCCCGCTGGCGGGCCGTGTGGGTTCGCTCAACGTGGGGGTGGCCGCGGCAGTGCTGCTCTTCGAGGCGGCGCGGCAGAGGAGGGCGCGTTGACGGTCTTCATCATCGACGGCTACAACGTGCTGCACGAGCTGCGCCGACAGCAGGGCAAGGAGGAACACGGCGCCCGCCTCGACCCGGGGGCCCTGGCCGACGAGCGGGATCGTCTCGTGGATCGGATCGCCAGCTTCATGGGAGGCACGGTCGATCGCGCGCTCGTCGTCTTCGATAGTCACACGGCAACGTTGCAGAAAACAGAGTCTGCAACGCCGAATGTCGAGGTGTACTTCGGTTCGCTCGAGCGGTCCGCCGACTCGATCATCGAGAGGACCGCGTATGGGCTTCGCGCAGCGGAAAACGTGGTGGTGATCACCTCGGATTTCGGCCTTCAGAAGACGGTGTTCGGCAGCTCTGTCATGCGTCAGTCGTCCCGACAGTTCGTCGCTGAACTGCAAGCGCACACAAGAAAGGTTGCAAATTCGGTAGATTGCACTAGAATGGTGCATCGTATAGAGGAGCGAATCGACGCCACGAGTCTAGAGAAGCTCAAGTCGTTGCGCGATGGCCTCGCCGAGGGAGAGACCGACCGGGGCTGAGGGTCCTGGCGGGCGACCGCCAAGAGGAGGTGGGGGAGGATATGGAGAGCACGGCGAGGGCCGGCTATCCCCTCTTTGATTGGGATGACGATGAGGACCTCGTCCGACTGGCAAAGATGGGAAATTCCGATGCCACCAGGCGGCTGCTGACCAAGTACCAGTATTTCGTGCGCGTGAAGGCTCACTCGTACTTCTTGGCCGGGGGCGACGGCGACGATCTGCTTCAAGAAGGCTATATCGGCCTGTTCAAGGCCATCCGCGACTATCGGCCCGATCGGGCTCATGCGTTCCGTGGGTTCGCCGAGCTGTGCGTGACCCGCCAGATCATCACCGCCATCAAGACCGCCAGTCGCCAGAAGCATTCCCCGCTGAACACCTATATCAGCTTCAGCTACTCTCCGGCGGGCAGTGGGTACGAGGATCGCACGCTGGCCGATCTCATCCCCTCGGGGAGGACCAGCGACCCCGTGCAGCAGGTGATCAGTTCGGAGGAACTCCTCAGTCTGACCGATTGCCTCCGGCGACTGCTGAGCCCCTTGGAGTCCCGGGTGCTCCGTCACTACCTGGAGGGCCTCTCGTACGAGGACATCGCCGAACTGATCGAGCACGACACCAAGACGGTCGACAACGCGTTGCAGCGCATCAAGCGTAAGGTCCTGCTGCACCTCGAGAGTCGCCGGGTGCTCGGGTAGCACGGGCTGCCTGCCGTGCCCCCTCGCGGGTCCGGCGACCAGACCGGGTCCAGGCGCCCGGAGTAGGGTGTGACCGCATCGGGCATGGAGGTCGCGCCGCTGACGGACCGGCCGGCGCGAGTGCGTCGATGAAGGCGGTTGTCGCGCCCTGGTGGTTGTCGTCAGAGCCGTGCGGCCGTACAATCGAGCAGCGGCTCGGGCGATCGGCTCAGCGCGTATCCGCCGGCGTGGCTCAATGGCAGAGCAGCTGATTTGTAATCAGCAGGTTATCGGTTCGACTCCGTTCGCCGGCTTTACCCGAGTGGCACAGAATCCCTACCAATGAGTAAACAGGCCTCGTCCGAGGGGGCCCTAGGGGCAACGCGAGGGGTCCGGAGGGCGAACGATTGCGTCAGCAGTCCCGGCCGACGGGGTAACAGGAGGGCGACTGTGGCCGAATCAGTGAAGGTGAGCAAGCCGATAGTTGACGCCGCCGGGCCGGATGCCGCCGAGTACACCCTGTGGGATTCGGAGGTTCCGGGGCAGTACGGGAAGCTCACCCTAGACGACGCCCGGAAGGAAGCCAGGAAGGCCCTCGCGAACGCGAAGGGTCCACACCTGACCAACGCGTCGAAGCCGTGGCGCGATATCCGCACGAAGGCGAAGATCTGCGACCTGCGGCCCCACGACCTTCGGCACCACTTCGCGAGTGTGGGCGCCGGCGGGGGCCTGTCTCTCTACCAGGTGGCGAACCTGCTGGGCCACACGCAGGCCGTGACGACGCAGCGGTACGCTCACCTACAGCCGGACGGGCCCCGCGAGGCCGCCAATCGGATCGCCGGAGAGATCGCGGCCGACCTGGCTGGGAAGCCGCCCGCGAAGGTGGCGAAGCTCACGCCGAAGAAAGGGAGCCGGTAGCATGCCCGGCTGGTTGCTGCCCTTCGGCTCGTTCGTTATGCGGGAAGCGGAGCGGAACGCCGCTCGGGCAGTATTCCTTGAGGTGGTGGCCGAGGTGGCGCCCGACGTGCTGACCACGCTTCGAGAGTCGGCCGGTGTCGAGGTGTGGATCAAGGGGTGGCCGTACCTGGACGCTCAGTGGGTGCGGACGGAGGCGCAGAGGACGCTCGACTGGTGGGGGCAGGAGCCGCCGGGGCCGGGGCGGCTACGGTGGCGGGGCCTTCTCGTGAACTCCCGCGCTCCCGCCGGGCCTTCCGGGCGGTTCGTCTTCGAGTGCCAAGGATACGACCCCGGATGGAGCACCCGCGCCGCCGCGGAGACGACCATACGCGCCGATTTCGAGCGGCAACTCCGGGAGCACCTTGACCAAGAGGAAGCCTGCGCAGCCGCTGACGGCTTCAAGCGTTTGAAGTCATTTCGAGAACTGCGCAGGCATATGGACTGGCTCGCCCGCTACCAGGTGCTCGAGCACTCCTATGGGAGGATCTCGAAAGACACGCACGGCGGCTCACCCAAGAGCATCAAGGATGACGTGCGCGCCATGTGCGCACTGTTGGAGCTCCCCCCTCGCCCCTCGCGTCGGGGGTCGCAGCCCCGCCGCTTCCCTTCGTGAAAGTGCAGTTTGTTCGGGAGGCGTCCCGCCCCCCAGGTTTGTGCCTCGTCACCTGAACTATCGGCGGACTTCTCGGCGGTCGAGGACATCGAGGGCGACCAGCATGGTCACTAGGGCAAAAACGGACAGGCCCGCTACGATGAGTTGGATCATCTTAGTGCTTCCCCTTTCGTTCGATTCCCCAGCGGATCATCGGAGCGACCTTTGCGCCTAGTCGTTCGCCCCGCCCCGTCCTTTTCCTTCATGTAGTAGTCGGTCGGCGGCCCGGCCACGGTCGGCGGCCGCCTTATGAGGCCTGGTGGCTGGATGCCGGGCCCGTGTTCCTAGCCGATCGTAAGGAGGGCGCGCCGCGCGAAGTACGTGGGGCCTGCCGCGGCCGGAGGCGCGACCCGCTCCGCTGCGATCTCGTCCCGTGGCTTGCGGGAGTTTGGGGAAACAGGTATACAGGAAACATAGATCAAGATGTCGAGCAGGGCGTTCCATGTCAAGAAAGGGGAATGGGTCATGAAGAAGAGGTTCTTTGTTGTCTTCCTGGGCTTGTTGCTGGTGCTGGCGCTGATCTTGCCGGTGGCGGCGATGGCCGCTGGGACCGATCCGTACACCGCCTACGGCTCCGCGATCCGTCAGACCTACGGTGCCAGTCTCGGGCAGACCAGCTCACATTCTCCCGTTAGCTACGGGGTGCGGCTGGGGAAGTACGGTTCCGTCAATTCTCAGAGCTACGGCGTACGGCTGGGCCACTACAGCATCCTTACGCCCCAGACCTATGGGTCGTTGCTTAGGAACCGCACTGCGAATCCGAACGTGATCCCGTACGTGCCGGGGAGCATCAATCCGGCGGACACGGGGTTTTAGAGAACTACAGAGCCGCGCATTGCCAGACTGTCGGTGTCCACGCGTGCTGGTGACAGCGCGTGGACACCGGCGGTCCGCGGAGTGAAGCGGTGCGCTACGCCGCCCCGCGTGTCGCCACCAGGATCGTCACGAGGTCGCCCAGGTGAGTCCGCCTGCCCACCACCCTGAGTCCGGTTGCACTGACGACCTTGACTAGGGCAGGCGTGTCCAGGAACGTCTCGCTCGAGGCGCGCAGGTAGTCGTAGAGTTCGCGGTCCCGCGCCAGCCAAGAGCCCAGCCGCGGCAGGATCAGCCGGAAGTAGAGTTGCGCCGGCAGCGCCCAGTTACGCGGGGCCGGCTCGGTGAACTCCAGGATCGCGAGGCGGCCGCCGGGGCGTAGCAGGTCTGCCAGGCGGGCCAGAGCGGCGGGGATGTCTGGGACGTATCGTAGCCCCCAGCCGAGCAGCACCACATCGAACGTGCCGAGCCCGAGGTCGTCGCCGAGGATATCCCCGGTCACGTACGCGATGCGAGGATAAGGCCTACGCGGGTTTCTAGATCGCGGCGCCAGGCGGTGCCTCGCCGCATGAAGCATGACCGGGCTAAGGTCGGCCAGCACCAACTCGCCCTCGCTCCCAAGCATTCCCAGCGCCCGCTCGGCCAACCCGCCCGGTCCGCTGAAAGCATCGAGTACGCGGTCGGCGGGAGCGGGCGCTGCAAGGGCTATCGTCTCGTCACGCCATCTACCGACCTGGCCTACGCTCATGATCGTGTTGACAGGGTCGTAGAAGCGTGCGCTGTGGCTGAAGAGGTCTCTCAGGTAGCCTGGATCGACCGGAGTACGCACCCGGCGCGTCACAGGCCGACCCACAGCAGGAAGGAGGCGGCCGTGGCGAGGAAAGCAGCCGGCGGGAAGAGGGTCGCCCGATCGAAATACCGCTGAGCGTATTCCTGGTCTGGGTGCCGAACGAGCGTGAGCGCGGGGTACGTCAGAAACACCAGTGCCGCCAGGGCGAGGAGAGCGCGGGCCGGAAGGGGGGCGGCCTGCAGGGCTGCCACGGGCACGATGGCCAGTGCGCCACCGAAGCATGCTCGGGCCGACCACCGAGGTCCGTGGGTCGTGGCGAGGGTCTGGATGCCGAGTGGCGCATCCGTGGAGAGGTCGGCGAGGTCGTTCGCGAGGTTCCGCCCGAAGATCTCCCACATGACCAGGAGGACGAACAGTGCGGCGGCTCCCCCGTCGAGATCGCGCACCGCATACCATCCCGCCACTCCTCCCATCCCTACCATGATGCCCGCGGGGATCGTCTTCAACCAGGTCCGGCGCTTCAGGCTGCAATACAGCACCTCGAGAGTCACGCAGGCGAGGAAAATGAGGCCGCACCCCGGTCGCAGCGCCCAGGCGGAGGTGAGGGCGACAAGACCCAACGCGACGACCCAGGCAGTCGCCAGGCCTGACGACAGCAAGCCGTGAGCGAGAGGATGGTACGAGCTGCTGCGACTCCCGACGCTCTCGGGCAGACCAGGGGGCGCGAGTCGGGCTGCCTGGCGGTCGACCGCGACGTCAAGGAGGTCGTTGGTCGCGTATACGGAGAGCATGCCGGCGACGGCGGCGACCAATCCCAGTGTGAATATCCGGACGCCCGGGAAGCCACCCGCCGCCAGGATCGCGCCCAAGCCGGGCTGCGCCACCGACAGGAGTGCCCGCGGGCCGTGCGATAGGGCGAAGAGCGGCTTGAGCCGGACGCGTGGCGGGTAGGAACCATGTCTACCGATGGCGTCCGACGCGCCTGGAGAGGAGTGGTTCATGTCAGGGAGAGCACTGCGCGTGCTGGTGTGCACCGGGTTCGTTGTACTGGTGGCTGTTTCGACGAATGGCTGCGGGGGGGCGACCGCGACGACCTCAGCCCCGGTGAGCACGTCGCCACCGGTCACGGCCGGCGCGTCCACCACGGTCGCACCTGCAGTCACGGCGCCTGCAGCCACCGCGCCTGCAGTCACCGCGCCTGTAGTCACCGCGCCGTCAGTCCCCGTGGCGCCCGTGACGACCGCGTCACCGAGTCCGGTGCCGAGCGACGCGGCGGGAACTGAGGGGGCGGCCTTGTTCGCCGACAACTGCGCGGCCTGTCACGGCGCTCGAGGAGGGGGAGGCGCGGGACCGGACCTGCGTCCGTTCGCGCCCGGCGAGGCATCGCTTGCCGCCGCGATCACCGACACCATCAACAATGGCGGTGGTGGCATGCCCTCGTTCTCGGGGCGGTTCGATGACGGACAGATGACTGCGCTTGTCGCATACGTGCTCGGCCTCTAGCGGCTAGGCGGCGGACAGATCCAGGAGCCACGCGAGCACCGGCCCCATGGCGGCATAGCGGGACGCACAGTAACCCACCAGGTCGGCGGAGTGGAGTGCAGCGGGGATGTCTTCCGTGACGGCGACGAAGAGCCCCCCGTAGCGCAGCAGGTCGGCCCGAGGATGGTCCGCGTCGTAGCCGGTCGGGACCCGTTTGTAACTCTCCCCCCAGATCTCCTGCCCGGCCGCCGCGGCGTCATCGATGGCACGACGCAGGAGGGAGCCGAGCCGATCGTCGACGACTGCCTCCCGATAGGCCGCCAGGAAGGCTTTGGGAAACGCATGCATGCCGGCGCCCAGCATGATGCGCGGCGGATCCAGGTGGAAGTAGTAGCCGGGTGACTCGCCTTTCGGAGATCCGGCCGCGTTGAAGGCGATGCCGAGGTGGGTCTTGTAAGGTGTCTTGTCCTTGCTGAAGCGAACGTCGCGGTAGATGCGGAACGCCGAGCCCCGGACCTCTCCGAGCCCGGGGGGCGCGATCTCGGTCAGGCGATCGGCCATCGAGTCCGCGAACGCCCTCGTCGGCTCCAACAGGTTCTGTTCGTAGTCGCGCCGGTGAGCCTCGAACCACGGCTTGTTGTTGTTGGCTGCCAGATCGGTGAGGAACGTGGTGGTCGCCTGGGGAAAGCCGGTGAAGCTGTCGGTACTCATGTGGGCTCCTTTCTTGAACATCCCTGCGTCATGCGGTCCAGGATGCTGCCTAGCGGCGTTGACGACGGGTCGCCACGGCGCGCAGGCGGAGCGCCACCAGCAGGCCGCCCAGGAGGAACGCGCCTGCGAGCCACACGACGAGGCCGTGCCATCCACCGCCGGCGCGCGCGGACGGCGAGGCTTCCCCGCGCATTGCGGCCCCGGACGCAGGCGGAGTCGCGTCGGTCGATGCGGCGACGAGTGTTGAAGGCCCCACAACGGGCAGGTCCTCGAATCGCGCCAGGATCACGGCCAGCTGACGACGCTCCGGCAGAGCGAAGACACCGAGGCGGGTCGGGCTCTTCGGCGTGATGAGTCCCAAGCCGACAGCTACGGCAACGTCCGTGCGCGCGTAGGCGGGAACGTCGGTGAGGCCCGCCGTCGCCGCGAGACCATCCTGCTGCGTGCCGTAGCCCTTGGCCCGCGCCATCCGGGCGAGCACCTGGGCGAGCTGCAGCCGATTGATCGGGGTATCGCCCGAGGTTCCGGAGGGCGGAGCACCCAGAAGGCCGGCGGATGAGGCGAGCGCCTGAAAGTCGACCCGTCCTCCTTTGGATGGTGGGCCCGCGGCCGGGCCCGCGACCGACACCGCCGCGCGCGCGAGTTGTGCGCGGGTGACCGGATCGGCCGGGCCGAAGTAGTCGGCATCGACGGGCTCCACAAACCCGGCGTCGACCATCCGGAGGATGGTCTTTCCGTCCGCGGTCGCCGGATCGACATCCACGAAGCGACGCTCGCCTCTCAGAAGATCGGTGACCGTCACCAGTTCGTATCCCTTGTTCCTGAGGCCTGAGATGATCCCGGGCAGGGCCTCCGCGGTGTGAGGGGCGGCCAGGTGCAGCAACACGATAGCGCCGTTGTGCGCCTGGCTGAGCACCCTCGCTCGGATGGCGGCGGCCGGGGTGCCTTTCCAGTCCTGCGGGTCGATGTCCCAGAGGACCACATAGCGGAACCCCTGGACGGCGGCCGCGCGGGCGACGAACTCGTCGGTGAATCCGCCCGGGGGACGGAAGAGGCGGGCCGTATCAGCCCCGGTGGCCGCGGAGAACGTCCGGGTGCCGTTGCCGATCTCGATCAATAGCGCCCGCCAGGAGAGCGTAGGGCTGTTCGCGTGGCTGCGGGTGTGATCGCCGATCTCGAAGCCGTCCTTTGCCAACTGTCGGGTAAGGTCCGGACCCAGATCCTCGTAGTGGCCGATCACGAACACGGTGGCAGGCACGTGCTCCCGCTTCAGGATGCGAAGTGTCTCGAACGCCTGCGGAAGCTGATAGTTATCATCGAACGTCAGTGCGATACGAGGTCGGTCGGTGGGGCCATGCCTTACGGTGGCGGCGGGGGGAATCGACGCGGCTTCGGGAGGCACCGTGCGCGCGGCTGCCGACGGACTCGCTCCGGCGACTGCCAAGGCCAGTGCGGCGATGCAGAGCGCGACCGCGGTGCGGATCATGAAGGAACGAGTGCCCAGGGCGATCATACTAGAGATAGTTCGCTCTTCGCGTCGGAATAACCTGGTCAGGCACTGTACCACGTTATAGCGTCGGCCTCCCTGTTGTCCGGGTCGTGGTCGTGAGAGTCGGCCGCCGCCGGTCCAGTGCAGAGGGGACCGCCTTTGTCCGCCCGTCCATTGCCGGTCTGTCCCGAGTACCGTATCGTACGCTCCGCCCCGTAGCGGCGCGGCCGACCACAGCGTAGGAGAGTCCATGAAGAAGATAGAAGCCATCATCAAGCCGTTCAAACTCGACGAGGTCAAGGATGCCCTCCAGGCAGTTGGTGTCAAGGGTCTCACCGTGACCGAAGTGAAGGGTTTCGGACGCCAGCGCGGTCACACGGAGGTGTTCCGCGGAGTAGAGTATCAAGTGGACTTCGTGCCGAAAGTGAAAGTCGAAGTGGTCGTAGACGCCGACCTGGCTCCGGCGGTCGTAGACGCGATCACGCAGGCTGCTCAGACCGGCAAGATCGGTGACGGCAAGATCTTCATCATCCCGCTGGAAGACGTGGTTCGCATTCGCACGGGCGAGCGTGGAGTCGACGCGATCTAGGCTGTTGAAAATCGAAGCCTTGGCCACCAGAACGCACTGGCCGGCGCGATACGGTCCGCACCAGGTCGCGCGATGATCCTTCCCGGCGAAGGGCCGGCCGCCTTTTTGCGGCAGGCCCGCGATGAGTTGCGCCAGCTCCACCTCGCGGGAGAAGGGGGGCGGGAGTTGGCGCGGCGCCGGGCCGATCTGGTCGATCTCGCGCTCATCTCGCTGTTTCGCCAGGCGGAGCATCAGGCAGTCTCCGGCAATCGCTCCAGGGAGTCGGGGCTTGCCGTCGTGGCGCTCGGTGGCTACGGGCGCCGGGAACTCTCACCCTTTTCGGACATCGACTTGATGGTGCTCTATCGCCCGGAGGATGCGTCCCGGGTGCAGGAGACCGCGGAGTGCCTGTTCTATCCCTTGTGGGACGCGGGCCTCGAGCTGGGGCACGGTGCGCGGACCGTAGACGAGTGTTTGACCGTCGCATCGGAGAATCTGGAGCTGGAGACCTCGTTCTGCCAGGCGCGTCTTCTGGTGGGCGACCAGGATCTCTTCCGCGAGTTGATGGACCGTCTGCGGGTTCGGGTGCTGATAGGCGGGGGCGCCGAGTTCGCTTTGCGGCTTCTGGAGGCGCGGGCAGTGCGTCACGCCCCGTATGGGCCGACGGGCATGTTGATCGAACCCGATCTGAAGGACGGGCGGGGCGGGCTGCGAGACGTGCACGAGGCCTTCTGGCTGGCCTTTGCCCTGCACGGAGTGACCGGATTCTACGGCCTCATGTCGACCGGCTGGCTTCCGCCGGCGCTTCTGGCGGAACTCGAGGCGTCGACCGACTGCCTCCTGCGCGCGCGGGCGTCTCTGCACTACGCGCTCGGTCGTAAGGTCGACCGGCTCTACCTGGATGTGCAGGATGATGTGGCCGCCGCGTTCAGCCCGGTCGCAGCCCCGGGGAGTCTCGAGTCGACCGAGCGGACCCTGCGGGTCATGAAGGAGATCTCCCAGGCGGCACAGGCCGTGAGTCTTCTCGCGGAGGACATCTGGTCGGCCGCCCTGTCGGAGGCGGGTTGCACCGCCCCGGGACCGTGGTCGGTCGTTCTCCCTACACCCCTGCCGGATGGTGTGGAGCAGCGTCGGGAGATGTTGCTCTCGCTCCTGCGGGCCGGCGAGGCCGGCACGTCGCGACTCGAGCGGCTCTCCCGACGGGGTGTCTTGTCTACGTGGATCCCCGGCTGGGAGGGCATCCGGTCCCTCGGGCAGCGCGACGGCCTGCACACGTACACGGTGGACGGTCATTCGCTTCAGTGCGTCGCGGCGGCGGTCGGTCTGGCCGAGGGCCGTCCGCAGGTGGTCGCCGGCCAACCGAGTGTGCACGCGGACCACGAACCGCCCTTCGCTCAGCCCGGCGAGCCGCTGGCGGGATCCCTCGCCCGCGAGTTGGCGGCTACGCCGGAGTGGGATCTCTTTCTTCTCGCCTGCCTGCTGCACGATGTAGGCAAGGGTCGCGCCGCGGACGATCACTCCCGCGTGGGGGCGGGACTCGCGGCGCGCGCGCTTGGGGCTCTCGGGCAGCCTCCTGAGGCGTTGGAGGTGGTGGCGTTCCTTGTCCGGGAACATCTCCTGCTTCCCGAGACGGCGGCCCGGCGGGATCTTGATGACCCTGCGTTGATCGCCCGCCTCGCCGAGACGATCGGCTCGCGGGAGCGTTTGGTCATGCTCTACGTACTGACCGTGGCCGATTCCATGTCCACGGGGTCGGCGGTCTGGACGCCCTGGACGGCGACGTTGGTCAGGGAGCTGTTCTTCAAGGTGCGCGAAGTCCTCGGGGAAGGGGGCGTCGAGCGCTCCCACGCGGACCTCCAGGAGGGCATTGCCATGGATCCCGCACCCTTGCTCGCCATGGCGGTGCCGATGGGTCCGCTCGGCGGGGAGCTTACCCTGCAGGTGTATCCCGGTCGTCTGGCGGGAGTCGACGAGCTATCGGTGGTCTCGCCGCCATACCCGGGCCTGTTGGCACGGCTGTCCGGGGTTCTCGCGTACCACGGCGTGAACATCTTGAGCGCCCAGGTGCAACCAGTAGGGGACGACCTCGTGGCCCGCGGCTTCCACGTGGCCGACCAGTTCGGAGGCACGATACCGGCCGAACGGTGGGAGGCTGTGAGGCTGGACATCGCGCGGGCCTTCGAAGGCCGACTCTCTCTCGATTACCGTCTGGCCGACAAGGCCGCCAGATATGCCCGCGCCGGCACAGTCGAGCGGCTCGAGCCGGCACGGGTGGTACTCGACGACGACGCCTCGGATACGCTGACGGTCATCGAGGTGCACGCCGCCGACCGCGTCGGGTTGCTCTACACGCTGGCCCATACCCTCGACGACCTGAGTCTGGAAGTGAAGCTGGCCAAGGTGGCCACTCAACGCGGGCGCGTGGTCGACGTGTTCTACGTGGCCGACGCGTGGGGGCACAAGCTGGTCGAGCCCGATCACCTGGTCGAGGTAGAGCGTGCGATTCTCTTCGCCCTCGAGAGAGCGAGCTGAATCTCCGATGACAGCTCTTTCACGGGCCGGTGACAGTCCGCCCGAAAAGGTCTATCCTAGGGCGCATGGATACTCAATATGACCTCACAGTACATCCGCCCAGAGCCGGTTCGGCGGAGTTGGGCGGATGGGCGTGGCTGCCGCGCATGATCGACAAGGCCCGAGCCACCTACCACGGGAATCCCGGCTCGTTCGCGCATCCCTGCTCCCGAGACCGCGCGTTGCTGGCGCAGCTTGGCATGTCGACTGAGGAGTTCCGAGGTATCATCGACAGGACTTCGTCGGACGAGACGGTTCTTGCGGAGGTTCGCGCGTTTCGGGACGCCAAGGGATTGGCGTGAGTCACGCAGCTTCCGCCGCTTGCGCCGCTTGTCACTTGTAAAGCCGCGCGATGTTCACTAGACTGAAACTCTGCTACCGCGGGTGCGGCGCATGGAGCGTGCGGCAACGTACCCACCGATTCCTCGAGGTGCGTGGATGATTCTTCGTGTTCTGGGTGTAGCGGCGCTCTTGCTGGGCGCGCTGTTCGGCGTGATCGCCCTTCTGGTGTTACTTCCCTTCTTCTCCAACTTCAGTACGAGCCTGCTCATTTTGGCGGCCGTGTTCGGCGTGTTCGCCTATGTCTTCCTCGCCATCGGCTGGCAGTTGTTCCGCCCGCCGGCGCGTCGGCGCGGTTTGATCGAGGAGGCCGAGGACGAAGAGCGCTGGGCGTCGGTCTCCGCCTTGGCCGACGGGCAGGGCGACGGGCAGGGCGACGTCGATCGCGCTGAAGGCGTCGCCTCCGGGTCCGCCGAAGACTCGACGGGCGCCGATCTTCGGCCGCCCGTCGTCGAGACCGTTGGCGCTGCGGAAGTAGTGGTCGAGGAACCGCCGTCCGGCTCGGCGGGGGTTCTCGCTGTCGACTCCGAGCCGATCGTCGACATGCCCAGCTCGACGTTCAGCGGCTTTGCCCCCGTCCCGCAGGGAGGCGAGCCCCGCCTGGGTGAGGACGAGTCCGGTTCCGATCGCGATACGCGCGCGGGCAACGGCCATTCGCCAGAGCGCGTCCAGTTCAAGAAGCCGGGTCCGCCCGTGCCGGAGCGCTCTGAATCCCGCCGTTGAAGCCGATTCTTCGCACGTAGCGGGCCGTTCAACCGTGAGGCGGGTTCTCCGAGACTCGCCCGTTCGTTGCTGTGCGTAGGGCGCTCAACTCTCGGGGCCGAGGTGCCGATATACCCACAGGGGTGGCGCGATGATCCTATGGGGCAGGATACAAGAGTTCTCGGTTTTCAGTATTCTGCAGTATCTCGCCGCATACAGAAAGAGCGGCGTGCTGGAGATACAGGATTTCGAGGAGTACGGCTACGTTTACATGAGAGATGGCAGAGTAGATGCCATCTCTCTCCCCATGTCCGACGATCTTCTGGGAAGCAGGCTCGTAGCGGCAGGTGTGCTGTCGTCTGAACAGCTCAACGAGTGTCTCTTGAGCCGCGGAGAGGACGAGAGTCATCGGCCTTTGGGGGTCATGCTTCTCAAGCGCGGGTACACGGACCGCAAGACCCTGCAGGAGATAGTCAACCGGCAGACCTACGATCAGGCCCTGCAGCTCTCCAACTGGACCTCGGGCACATTCAAGTTCGTGGTTCCCGACCAGGAGATCCGCTTCCCCATCACCCCCTCGATCGATGTGCAGGAGCTGCTGCTGGACGCGTCTCGTCGGCTAGACGAAGGCGAGCGCCCGCGCCGGGAGAAGATCCACGTCGAGGAGGAAGTCTGCCTCACGTGCACCATCCGGTGCACCGACGAGATCAAGGCCCGGTACCTCAAGAGCGACATCTGTCTGTGGCGCAACATGCCCACCATCGTGAAAGACCACGCGTTCACGACTCTGAAGCGTCGGCCCAGGCATGATGACGACGATGGCGGTGGCGGCGATCTACCCTTCCTTTAGGAGCTAGCACCGGGTGCACCTGACCGTCATCTGCGTCGGCCGTCTCAGTCGAGAGTATCTGGCCGTCGCCGAGCACTACGCGCGGCTCCTCCGGCCCTATGTCAACCTCGATGTGCGCGAAGTCCCCGAGGTGCCCATCTCACACGGCAGCGGGAAGGTGCTGAGCGCAGAGGGCGATCACCTGCTGCGGCAACTGCGCCCGGGCGCATACACTGTCGTGCTCGATCGGAGTGGGCGGGAGTTCACCTCCGAGGCATTGAGCGCGCATCTGGCCGGGGAGAAAGTCTACGGGCGCAGCGACTTCCAGTTTATACTAGGCGGGGCGCTGGGCTTGGACGAGCGGGTACTGAGTTCCGCCGATCTCGTCTGGTCGCTCTCCAGGCTGACCTTTCCGCACCAACTCGCCCGGTGCGTGGCGCTGGAACAGGTGTATCGGGCGCTCCGCATCGAGCGGGGAGAGCCGTATCATCACTAGCTGCCTCCTGGCCTCCCGCGTGCAGGCCTGCACGCTCGGACCTCGGACGGAAAGGATGCATGAGCGGGCAAAAGGACAGCAAGGCATCGGAGATGCGTACCGTGGCGATGCTGGCGCTGGGCGCCGCGCTCGTGTTGATCGTGGGCACGGCGGGCTACATGCTCATCGAGGGCTGGTCCCTTCTCGAGGCCTTGTATATGACGGTCCTCGGCCTCACCACCGTGGGGTTCAACGAGGTGCGCCCGCTTTCGCCGCGCGGCGAAGCGTTCACCATCGTGTTGTTGGTCGTGGGGGTGACCCTGATCGGTCTGGGGCTGCGTTCGTTGATCGAGTTCATGGTGAGCGGCACGCTCACCGGCATGTTCAGGAGGAGAGCGGTGCATAAGCAGGTCGCGGACTTACGGGGGCATTACATCATCTGCGGGTTCGGGCGCGTGGGCGAGGCGGTGGCCCGGGAGTTCGCCTCGAACGGCGCCGCGTTCGTCGTGATCGACAGCGATCCTGCGACGGTGGCACAGATCTTGGAGTCGGGCCATCTCGGCGTGGAAGGCGACGCGTCTCAGGACGAGACGTTGCTCGAAGCGGGCATCGAGCACGCACTCGGACTGATAGCGGCCGTGGACTCCGACGCCGACACCATCTACGTGGTCCTGTCAGCACGTGTGCTCAATCCCCGGCTCACCATCATCGCTCGGGCCGCGGGCGAGGAGTCGGCCGGCAAGCTGCGCCGGGCGGGCGCCGACCAGGTGATATCCCCTTACAGCATCGGTGGCAAGAAGATGGCTACGCTCATGCTGAAGCCCATGGTGAGCGACTATCTGGAGGTGGTATCCGGCGGGGGCGAGATAGAGTTCCGACTCGAGGAGTTCGAGCTGAACGACACCTGCGAAGTGGTGGGACGCTCGATCGAAGACCTGGACATCCGCCGGGCCACCGGCGCCACGGTTCTTGCCGTTCGTCGCGGCGCCTCGGGCGTGTTCGAGACCAACCCCGGTCCTGACCTCGTGCTGGAAGACTACCGACGTACTCATCGCGATCGGGACTCCGGTCGACATAGGGAAGCTCGAGGAGTTGTTCGCCTGCAAGATCCCGTCGTCCACGCGCGGGGTCTAAAGCCCGACAATACAAGAAGCGGTTTCGCGCGCGCACCGGCGCCACAGCGCGGTCCGACAGAAGGGAGTGATGGCGTGCTGGTAGATCGAGTGGGACGGGTGGTCGCGGTCTGGGTGGCCGAGGAGGCGTGGGAGGGTGTCCCCCCTCTGGGGATAGAGAGACCGGTGGACTCGGAGCACGGCGATTATGCCACGCCCTTCTGCATGCAACTGGCGAAAGTAGCGCGCCGACCGCCGCGGGTGCTGGCACAGGAACTCATCGATCGCCTGAAGGCCGATCCCTCCGTCTCGGAACTCGTGGAGAGCCTCGATATCGCCGGCCCGGGCTTCGTCAATCTCCACCTTCGGCCGGAGGCATACCTACTGGCTGCCCGGGCTCTACTCGCCGCCGGCGACGACGTGGGCCGGGGCGTGCGCGAGCGTCCCCTGCACATCCTGCTCGAATACGTGAGCGTCAATCCCAACGGTCCGCTCCATGTGGGCCACGGCCGGTACGCGGCCTACGGCAACTCCCTCGACCGACTCCTGCGCTACAGCGGACACGAAGTGACCACCGAGTTCTACATCAACGACTACGGCCGCCAGATGGAGATGTTCGGCCGATCGGTGGCGGCGCGGTACGGTCAGTCGTTCGGCCTCGACCTCGCGGTGCCGGAAGAGGGATACCAGGGTGACTATGTGGTCGAAATCGCCGCGCAGATCCGGGAGGAGATCGGCGATCGCTGGGTGGAGCCCTTGCGGGCGGAGGGGCTGGATGACGCCTCCACCCCGGCGATAGACTACTTGCGAGTACGTGGCTACCAGATCGTGCTGGACCAGATGCGCGCGGAACTCGAACGATTCAGGGTCACGTTCGACAACTGGTTCAGCGAGAGCCCGTTGCACACGGAAGGGCACGTACAGGGCACCATCGACCGCGTGCTCGAGAGCGGGGACGCATATCGTCTGGACGATGCGGTGTGGCTGCGCACCTCCTCCCATGGGGACGACAAGGATCGCGTGCTCATCCGCAGCAACGAGCGGCCGACATACTTCGCGGCCGATATCGCGTATCACCAGGACAAGCTCGCCCGCGGCTACGACCACCTCATCAATATCTGGGGCGCGGATCACCATGGGTACGTGCAGCGCATGAAGGCGGCGGTGGAGATCCTCTCGCACGACCCGAACATGCTCGAATTGATCATCGGGCAGATGGTGAACCTACTGGAGGAGGGCGAGCTTCGCCAGATGTCCACCAGACGCGGCGAGATGGTGACTCTCGGGGAGCTGATCGACGCCGTGGGGGTCGATGCCGCCCGTTTTTTTTTGGTGATGCGGTCGCACGACCAGACCCTCGATCTCGATCTGAGCCTGGCCCGTCAGCAATCGCAGGAGAATCCGGTGTTCTACGTGCAGTACGCTCACGCGCGGATCGCGAGCATCCTGCGCAACGCGCCTCCGGAACTCGTGCCCTCGCTCGAGAAGGCCGACGGCGCCGAAGGCGGTCTCTTCGAGACCACCTTCGAGCGGGACCTGATCAAGAAACTGGATGAGTTCGGCGATCTCGTGCGGGAGGCCGCCGACCGTCGCGCCCCACACCGCGTGGCCGCCTATGCCCAGGAGGTCGCGGGAGCCTTCCACCCCTTCTACAAGAACTGTCGCGTCATAGGCTCCGACCCGAAGGTAGCGGCGGCGCGGCTGGCGCTCTGCCTGGTGACAGGGCGCGTGGTGGCCCGCAGTCTCGACCTGCTGGGCGTCGCGGCCCCGGAGAGCATGTGAACCCTGCTTCGGGTCCGGGCGCCGGATAGCGCGGGAACGGGGGGTCGAGGATGCCTGAGCTGCCCGAAGTAGAGACAATCCGCCGTCAGTTGGCGGCGGCCCTCCCGGGCCGCCGCATTCGTGCCGTCGACCGGTCGGTCGAGTCCATGCTGCTGGATGTCACACCTGACGAGTTCAGGACTGCCCTCGCCGGGCGACGCATCCTCGACGTGCGCAGACGGGGCAAGTTCCTCGTGTTTCCCGTGAGCGGCGATCTCTTCTTGACCATCCACCTGGGCATGACCGGTCAGGTGTTGCTCGAAAGGGTCGCCGGGCGTTCCGTCTCCCCGCACGACCGCTTCGTGTTCCGCCTTGATGGGCGCGACTCGGAGACTCCCGGCGACTCGGAGACCCCCGGCGCCCCGGACGCCCCGGAGGACCTACTCGTCTTCCGCGACATCCGCAAGTTCGGGCGGGTCCACCTCACGTCGGGGGGTCCGGCTGCCCGGTTGAGCCGCATGGGTCCCGATGCCTGGCCGGGCGACGGTTGGGACGAAACCGACCTGGCCGGGATGGTGCGCGGCCGACGGGCGCCGCTGAAAGCCCTTCTGCTCGACCAGCGCCATCTCGCGGGTATCGGCAACATCTACGCCGATGAGATCCTGTTCGCGGCGGGTCTCTCCCCGTTGCGACCCGCGGGGACACTCAGCGCGGACGAAACCGCGGATCTGGCGGCGGAGATCAGACGCACCCTCGCCGAGGGCGTCCGCCTCAGGGGTTGTTCCATCAGCGACTATGTCGATGCCGCAGGGGTCGGCGGGGGCTTCCAACGGGTCCTGCGTGCTTATGGGCGGCACGGGCAGGAGTGCCTGCGTTGCGGGGGCACGATGGAGCGCACGATCGTTGCGGGCCGCGGCACGGCGTACTGCCCCTCGTGTCAGTCCTAATCCGGTGGCTTGACGAAGACGAGGGTGTCCGGCGCGGCCACTGCTTCGTCGTCGGGCCTGTCGCGCTGTAGCGCGATGACCGCGCCGATCACCAAGGCGGCGCCGAGCATCTGCGCACCGGAGAACATCTCGCCCAGCCAGACCCACGAGACCACGCCCGCTACCACCGGCTCGAGCGTAGAGACTATCGTGGCCCTGCCTGCGTCGATGTAGCGGAACGAGGCGAGGAAGAAGCCGAACGGCAGAAGCGTGCCGAACACGCCCACCGCTGCGATCATCGCCAGGTTGCGAGGTTCGAGGACGGCTGCGGGCAGGGTCCACGGGGGTCGGACCAGGGCCAGCACGAGCCCTGCGATGGCGAAGCCGTAGAGGAGTTGCGTCGAAACGTCGGTGTCGTTCTTCAGGTGCTCTCCCACCAAGATGTAGCCGGAGAACGAGACTGCCGCCCCCACGCCGAAGGCGATGCCCGCGGCAGAGAGGGAGAGAACGGCCGGGTCGTACGCGCGCACGACCAAGGCGCATCCTACGAGTGCGGCCACCAGCGCCGCCACTGTCGTGCGTGTGACTCTACGTCGCAGGAACAGCCATCCGAACGTGACGACCATCGCGGGGGAGAGGTACTCCAACAGGATCGCCGCGGCTACGGCCAGACGTTCGATCGCGGAAAAATACATGAACTGGACCGTGGCCAACAAGACGCCGAAGAGAAGCAGCCACGGCCACGCCCTACGAGGCACCCGCAGGCCGGAGGGACGGGCGAAGCCCAGGTAGAGCACGAGCAGCGTCGCCGTCACAGCGCTGCGGCCCTGAGCCAATGCTATCGGGGTGACCCCGCCCTGCATGAGGTACTTGGAGAGGGTGCCGGAGAGACCCCAGAGCGTGGCGGTGGCCAACACCAGCAGGTAGCCACGTGTGTGCGGATGGATCGCGAGCCTCCCCGAACCGGCCGTGCAGTCGATCAGGCGCGGGGTGGCCCTGTGGCGGCGCGCGCCGCGAACCCTGATCTCAGTGCGCCGCGACCCCGACGGCAACAGGAAACATAGCGGCAAAAGCGGACAAAAGCGAGCCCCGAGTGAACTCGCTCTTCGTCTCTCTTCGCCTGACACTTTACCGTTGCTTCTCTGTACTCCGCGGTCTTTTACTTCCGCGTTTCCTCTGCATCGGCCTTTGTGTGAGGCTCCAGACGCTGCGTCTGAACTCTCGGGGCTGCTTCTCAATACTACTCGCTGTCGGCGATATGTCAACCGGTTTCGTAGGCTTGAGTAGGGACGAACTTACCGCAAAATGCGCACATCATCAGCGGCTCGTCGAGGCCGCCCACGGCGGACGAGCACAGGCACACGGACGGGGCCCGCGGGAGGGCCACCCGGTGACGGCGGGGCGATACTCAGGGGTGTGCTCCTGTGCTACAATCCCGCCGCCTGACCTGGCCGCGGGCGGAGTTAACTCAGTTGGTAGAGTGCTAGCTTCCCAAGCTGGATGTCGCGGGTTCGAATCCCGTACTCCGCTCCATTCCCTCCTTGCTCTCTCCCCCCGTTGCTGTCGAGGTACCCATGGGGGTATAATGCGGGTCGTAAAGGGAGGCCGTCACCCCTCCCGCGTCAGAAGGAGGGCCTCGTATGGAGTCCGAAACGGCCGACAGCGCGGTCAATGAAGATGTGGAACGCGTACTGAACCGTCTGCGGCGGATCGAAGGGCAGGTGCGCGGCCTGCAGCGCATGATCGACGAGGGCAAGGACTGCGAATCCGTCCTCACCCAGTTGTCCGCCGTGAAGTCCGCTCTGGATCGGGTCGGTATCTTCCTGATCAGTCATCGCATGAAAGAGTGCCTTGCACAGGAGGGCGCTACCGAGGTCGACGAGGCCGCCATGGAGCAGGCGTTCGAGATCTTCCTCAAGTACGTGCAGTGCGCTCGATGACCCATCGTATGACGCGCTCGTGGATCTCCGGTGATGCCTGAGCCGAACGGTGGTCGCCTCCGGCGAGGATGACGAGGTCGGTCGGCCCAGAGAGGGCCGCCGCCAAAGCCAGCGAATGCTCCAACGGCACGACGTCGTCGCCCCGGGCG
This sequence comes from uncultured Actinomycetota bacterium, assembly GCA_963790415.1. Taxonomy (GTDB): domain Bacteria; phylum Actinomycetota; class Thermoleophilia; order RBG-16-64-13; family RBG-16-64-13; genus JAJZQZ01. The sequence continues at coordinate 501,661 of CAWBOK010000009.1, read as the reverse complement.
TGCACTACCAGCACCGGGCAACTGATGTCGCCCGCATCGCCCAGAGAGTCGCACGACTCCAGGTAGGCGCGCAGGCTCCCGACGTCGATGCGGACCGCGAGTCCCCTGCCGGAGAGTTCGTCGTCGCTCGGTCGAGTCGCAAGCCCGGGCAGCAAGACCCGCTCGTCGGCGGGGCAGAGCAGGGCGAGGGCGGCAAAGCCGGCATCGGCGGCCGCTCTCAGACCATAGAAGCCCCCCATGCTCGATCCTCGGTAGCAGACGCGGTCCCAATCGACCAGCGGGTGACTGCGCAGGATCGCGACGGCGGCCAACACGTCCAATTCCAGGGGGCCATCCAGCTGTCCCGTGCTCTCGCCGTGACCTCTGAAGTCGATGGTCATCACCACCATGCCCGCCGCGCACGCGGCGGAGGCGAACCCGGCGTGTCGTCGCCTATTGCTCCCGGCGCCGTGCCCGACGATCAGGCCGGGCAACCTCGGTTCGCCGGGCGCGCGGACGGGGACCGCGTCGGCCGGGGAGTAGATGGTGGCCGCGAGGATGGGCGTGTCGTCGCCGACGTCCCCACCGCGCGGCCCGCGCGCGCGCCGGTCGCCGGCCCGGAGGCTGCGGAAGCGGAGGTCCTCGCGGTGGATGCGTGGCCGGTCGCCTTGCGTGTCGCTGTGGGCGGGCATGGGGGTCCGTCGTGTGCGCTAGATGTGGAGGTAGGCCAGGTCGGGGCGGTTCCGATACAGCTGGCGGTAGTCGAATCCGTAGCCCACGAAGAAATCGTCGGGCACCGTGAATCCCACGTAGCGCACGTCGATGTCGACCAGCCGCCGGTAGGGCCTGTCGAGGAGCGTGCATACTTCGAGCGACCGAGGTTCCCGCAGAGCGAGGGAGCGCAGGATGTAGTGAAGGGTGAGCCCGGTATCGATGATGTCTTCGACCACGAGGACGTCGCGACCCTCCAGCGGCTGTTCCAGGTCCTTCAGGAAGCGTATCGCCGGATGATCGGAACTCCGGCTGTCTTGTTGATACGAGGTGATGGCCATGAAGTCGAGTTCGAGAGGGAGGTCGATGGCGCGGGCCAGGTCGGCGACGAAGACGATCGCCCCCTTGAGCACCGAGACCAGCAGGAGGTCGGCATCGCGGTAGTCGTGGGCGATGGCGGCGCCCATCTCGGTCACCCGGCGGCTGATCGCGGCCGCGGTCAGGTGCACCGCACCTATCGGGCCCGCCGTGGGGTTGGTGCCCGCGGGGTCGTCGTTCATCGTGGGGTTGTCGTTCATCGCGGTGGCGTCAGGTCGTATTTCTTGGCCAGTTGGATGAAGTCGTTCTTGTAGAACAGTTTAATGCGGATGTCGGGGTACTGTTCCCGCAGCCTGCGCACTTTGCGGTTCTTTGCCGTGACCAACGACTGTTTCATCTGGGTGACCTCGAGGTAGAGATCGAGGTCGGGCAGGTAGAAATCGGGCGTGAACGCTTCCACGATGTTGCCGTCGGCGTCGCTCTCGAGGATGAACGTGCGCGGTTCGTACTGCCACGGCACCCGATAGTAGTCGAGTATCTTGGCGGCATCGAGTTCGGTCTGCGTCGCGAACCGTGGCGGCCTGCCGCCGCGGTAGTAGGCGAAGGTGGGTGTGTCCTCGGTGAAGGTGGGCGTATCCTCGGTCATCCTGCTGAGTGATTCTACCAGGGGCGCTCTACCCCTGCCTCCGACACCCGCGCCCGTATGGTACCGTGTGCGCAAACAGGCTCGGGAGTGAACCCAATGACGCACACCCTCATCTACCCAGTGCACGCCTCGCACAACGCCGCCGGTCACTTGGAGATCGACGGCTGCGACATCGTCGATCTGGTGGCTGAGCACGGCACCCCTCTCATCGTGTACGAAGAGAAGACCCTCCGCGATCAGTGCCGGCGTTTCATGGAGGCGTTCCGTGCCCGCACCGACGATTTCGAGGTCATCTACGCCAGCAAGGCCTTCTGCACGGTGGCTATCTGCCAGCTTGTCGAAGAGGAGGGTCTCTCCATCGACGTGTCCGCCGGAGGCGAATACCACACCGCGCTGGTGGCCGGTTTCCCCACGGACCGCATGTTCTATCACGGCAACAACAAGACTCCCGGTGAGCTTGGCGATGCCCTGGACAACGGTATCGGCTTCGTCGTGGTCGACAGTCTCGACGAGATGGAACTCCTCGAGCGCATGGCGGCCGAGCGGGGTCAGAGGCAGCGTATCTTGCTCCGCATCACCCCCGGTGTGGAAGCCCACACCCATCACTACATCCAGACCGGCCAGCTCGATTCCAAGTTCGGCTTCGGCCTGGCGGAGGGACACGCAGTCGAGGCGATCCGTCGGGCGCTGGAGGCGCCGCATCTGGAGTTGGTCGGTCTGCACGCCCACATCGGCAGCCAGATCTTCGAGCTGGAAGGCTTCCGGCGGGCGATCGCGATTCTCGTGGACCTCATCAAGGAGACGTACGATCTGTACGGCTTCCAGTGCCGCTATCTCAACGTCGGCGGAGGGCTTGGCATCCGCTACACAGATGAGGACACGCCGATCACGATCGACGAGTACGTCGCCGGCAAGATCGAAGGCGTGCGGGAGGAGATGGCGAGAGTGGGCCTCCTGATGCCCCGTGTCCTGGTGGAGCCGGGTCGGTCGATCGTCGCCAAGGCGGGGTTGACGGCCTACCACGTGGGCGGCATCAAAGAAGTGCCGGGCATCCGCACATATGTGAGCGTCGACGGCGGCATGAGCGACAACATGCGCCCCATGCTGTACGACGCGGTCTACGAGGCGATGATCGCCGATCGGGCCGACGCGCCCGCGGACACGGTGGTCACTGTGGCCGGCAAGCACTGCGAGAGCAGCGACATCCTGATCAAGGACGCCACCATCGCTCGGCCGCGGGTGGGCGACATCCTGGTGACGCCGGTGACCGGAGCCTATTGCTTCTCCATGGCCTCGAACTACAACGGCAATCCCCGGCCCGCCGTGGTGCTGGTGAACGATGGTGAGGCGCGCGTGATCGTAGAACGCGAGAGCTACGCGGACCTGGTGGCACGCCAGCGTCCGCTACACGGGTAGGAGGCGGCAGTGGAGTACGCGAAGGCAGACGACGCAGAGGCTGTGAGCATCGCCCTGCTCGGTTTCGGCACCATCGGGTCGAGTGTCTACGCCGTGATCCAGAAGGAGCACGACGCGATCCTTGATGCCACGGGGGTCGACCTGCGGGTGGCTTACATCGTGGAGAAGGATTTCAGTCGCGCAGGGATCGACGCTCCGGCCGACCTTTTCACCGGGGACTTCCAGCGGGTGCTGGACGATCCCTTCGGTGTCGATCGTGGTGGAGCTCATCGGCGGTACCGAGTGGGCCTTCACGTTCATCGAGGGCGCCCTGCAGCTCCGGCCGCGACGTGGTCACGGCGAACAAGCAGCTCTTGGCGAACCGAGGAGCGGCCCTGTTCGACCTGGCCGACCAGCTGGGCCGGCAGATCCGGTTCGAAGCCTCGGTGGGCGGTGCTATCCCCGATCATCAAGGTGATGCGGGAGAGCATGATCGCGGCCGATCTGCACACGGTCTACGGCATCGTGAACGGCACGACCAACTACATCTTGACCGCGATGTACCGGGGCGAAGGCGACTACGGTGACACCCTGAAGAAAGCGCAAGACCTGGGCTACGCCGAAGCCGATCCGACGGCCGACGTGGGCGGCGCCGACGCAGCCGCCAAGATGGCGATACTGGCGTCGCTCGCCTACCGGTCGCGCGTGACCATGAGCGACGTGACCTATGAAGGTATCGAGAAGGTCTCCATCGAGGATGTCGACTACGCGAAGCAGTTCGGCTTCGTCGTCAAACTGATCGGTGCGGCACGGCTGGTAGACGGCCGGGTGAACGTGCGCGTGCATCCGGCATTGGTGCCCGAGAACCATCCCCTCGCCTCGATACACGGTTCGTACAACGCCGTCTATCTGAAGGGTCACACCATCGACGAGATCATGCTCACCGGTCCGGGAGCGGGTGGTCCCCCCACCGCTACGGCCGTGGTGAGTGATATCGTCAACATCGCCGGTACGGATTCGGTAGGGTTCCTGCAGAATTGCACCTGCTACAAGGCTCTTGACCCGTGCCCCGACGAGGAGATGCACTCGGCCTTCTTCATCCGTTTCAAGGTGGAGGACCGCTCGGGCGTTCTTGCCCAGATAGCCTCCATATTCGGGGAGCATGACGTGTCCATCGAGAGCATGATCCAAAAAGGCCACGGCGACGAGGCCGAGCTGATGCTGATCACGCATCCGACGATGGAGCGCGGCTTCTTCGCCGCTATCGAGCTGGTAGCCGGTCTCTCGTGCGCGAAGAGTAAGCCCATGACCATCAGAGTGTTGTAGAGGCGGGTGACGCGGTGTCGAGGGGCTGGAAGGTAGTGCTGATCGTGGGCGGCGCCCTGGCCGTGCTCTATGCGGTCTTTCTGGGAGTCCTGCTGTATGTCGGAGGCGACGGCGGAGGCCTGGGAAGCTTGGGTAGCTCCGGCACGGTAGGCGTGCTGCGCCTCGACGGGGTCGTGTCGGCCGGGTCGCAGGATTCTCTGTTCGGGAGTGGCGGTATCGACCCGGTCTGGGCCGCTGAGACGCTGCGGGATGCCGACGCCGACTCCGGCATCGACGCCGTCGTTCTGCGCGTGAACAGCCCGGGCGGCAGCCCCGCGGCCTCCTGGGAGATCTACCAGGCGGTGAAGGCCATGAAGAAGCCGGTGGTGGTCTCCGTGGCCGATGTTGTCGCCTCGGGAGCGTACTACTTCGCCAGTCCGGCCGACCTGATCATAGCGGCCCCCTCGTCGCAGGTGGGGAGCATCGGGGTGATCCTCTCGGCACAGGATCTTTCGGGTCTCTACGAGAAACTCGGCATCGGTTACACGGTGCTTACCAAGGGCACGTACAAGGACATCGGCAATCCCGCCCGGCCGATGACCCAGGAGGAGAAAGACATCCTCTCGGCCCAGATGGACACGATCTATCAGCAGTTCATCACCGACGTGGCCGATGGTCGGAAGAACCTCGAGCGCGAGCAGGTGGAGAGCACTCGCCACCGGTTTGACCTACCCAGGGGAGGAGGCTCTCCGTCTGGGGCTGGTCGACAAACTCGGTTCGTATGGCGACGCGACGAACGAGGCGGCCCGGCTGGCCGGCCTCGATTCGCAGGACTATCGGGTGCGCGACCTGGCCCCCACAGGGTCGGGAGGTCTGCTGTCTCTGCTGATGGGAGCGGGTGTCCGAGACGCGTTCCGCGGGGTGGGGCGCGAGATCGCGGCCGGGCTTCGCGAGGAGTTGAGCGGGGCTTCGGCCGCACGCCCGGCGGCCCAGTGAGGCGGAGGTGACCGATCCGGAGAACACCGATGGCCACGCGGATGCGCCGGTGGACCCGAAGACCCGGAGCCAGCGGATAGTGCACCTCTCCGACCTGCACGCCGGGTCGCAGTACTTCGTCCCCAATCTGCTGAACAGAGCGTTGGTGGAGATCAACGACCTGGCGCCCGATCTGGTGGTGGTCACCGGCGACCTGACCAACATGGGCTATCGGCAGGAGTATCGGGAGGCCAAGGAGTATCTCGACAGGCTCGACTGCGAGCGCCTTCTGGTGGTCCCGGGCAACCACGATAGTCGGAACGTGGGCTATATGCACTTCGAGCGCCTGTTCGCCCAGAGGGATTCGATCGTGAGGTTCGGCGGGGTGACCGTCGTGGGGATCGACTCGAGCGAGCCAGACCTCGACAACGGTCGTGTCGGCCGACATCGGTATCCTTGGATACGCGACGCCTTGATGGCGCATCCAGAGGACTTCAAGATCTTCACGCTGCACCACCATCTCCTTCCGATCCCCGGCACCGGCCGCGAGCGCAACGTCGTTCACGACGCCGGGGACGTGCTGGAGATCCTGGTGAACTGTGGGGTCGACCTGGTGCTCTCGGGACACAAGCACGTGCCCTACGCGTGGCGGCTGGAGGATATGTTCATCGTCAACACAGGCACGGTGTCGACGCTGAGGCTGCGGGGCAACACGAAGCCGTGCTACAACGTGGTCGACATCGAGGGGGAACGCGTCCGGGTCACGCGGAACTATCCCTTCCGGGAGGGAGAGGTGATCGTGGAGTTCGACGCGGCCGGCTCTTCCTACGTTCGCCACGACTTCCAGCTCGATCGGATGGCCGGCGACGCATGAAAGACCAGGCGGGTGGGGGCGCCGGGCAGCGCTGGCCCGCCGCAGGCCGGACCGGGGCGCGCCCGCGCGCGTTGGCCCTCATCGACGGAGAGCACTATCCTCCGGTCGTGGCCCATGCATTGCGAGAACTGGGTCGACGCTACGAGTTCGCGGCCGCGGTGTTCCTGGGTGGCACGGAGAAGGTAGGCGGAGACCCCGTCGCCGCCGGCGCGGCGGTCTACGGGGTGCCGGTGATGGGCGGGCCGGACGCGGTGACGGCGCTGCAGGCCGGGATTGAGCGCTACCGGCCCCAGGTGGTCGTTGACGTCAGCGACGAGCCTGTGGTAGGGTACCCGCTTGAGGTTCCGGCTCATCAGTCACACCCTTGCTCGGAACGTCGCGTACGAAGGGTCCGACTTTCGCTTCACACCCCCGCGGCTCGATCGCCTCTCAACGATTCCTTCAGTGTCCGTCATCGGTACGGCGAAACGCGTGGGCAAGACGGCCATCAGCGGATATGTGGCTCGGACTCTCGGCTCGTCCTGGGACGAGACACCGAATCTGACCCCCCGCGAAGGGTCTGTCGGGCACGGGGTCGTAGTGGTGGCGATGGGTCGCGGAGGTCCTCCAGAGCCGGAGATCGTCGAGGGTGGCGGAGTACCGTTGGGTAGCGAGGACCTGCTGGCGTGGAGCCGCAAGGGGCGTCACGCCGCATCCGATCACATCGAGGACGCCGTCTTGAGCCGGGTGACCACGATCGGTTGTCGGCGCTGCGGAGGTGGGTTGGCCGGGGCGCCGTTCGTGTCGAACGTCGCCGAAGGCGCTCTGCTCGCCAACACCCTTGGGGCAGGGCTGGTTGTCTTCGAAGGGAGCGGGGCGGCGATACCGCCGGTGGCGACCGATGCGCGCCTTCTGGTGGCCGGGGCGCATCAGCCTCGGGACCACGTGGTGGGCTACCTGGGCACGTACCGGGTGCTGGTGAGCGATGCGGTAGTCGTGACGATGGCCGAGCCGCCGATGGCGGAGAAATCGGTTGTGAGGGCGCTGATGGCCGAGATACGCGAGATAAAGCCGGGCGTGCCTGTGATTCCGATGGTGTTCCGGCCTCGGCCGGTCTCCTCGGTGCGACGGGCAGCGGGTGGCGTGTTTTTCCACAGCGCCGCCGGCGCAGGCGCCGACGCTGCGAAGGCATCTGGAAGAGCACTACGGGTGCCGCGTGGTGGCGTGGTCCAGCAGCCTGTCCGACAGGCGGGCCTGGAACTCGACATGCGGTCTCCCGAGGTGCGGGCGGCAGAGGTGTACATGACCGAGATCAAAGCGGCGGCGATCGATGTGGTGGTCGAAGAGGCCAACCGTAGGGGAGTGCCGGTGGTGTTCGTCGACAACGAGCCCCGCGAAGCTGCACCGGCCCGTGATGGGGCATTGGCCGAGACGTGCCACCGGCTCGCAGACCTAGCCAAGGAGCGCTTTGCACTCTATGCAGGAGCCTAAGGAGCATGGGCGACGTCGCACCGACGTCCCAATCCAAATCGTGAGCGAGAGTCACGCCGTGCCCTTCTCGAAAGGCCTGTTGGCTCAGTCGCTCACCGCGACAGGGCTCTCGCCCGACCGGGCCTATCGAGTGTCCCAAGAAGTGGAACGGCTCCTGGCCGAACAGGGCACACTTCGGATCTCGATGGACGAACTCTACCCGGTGGTTGGCCGGGTTCTCGGCGAGATGGAAGGCGACCGCTATCTCAAGCGATACGAGAAATGGAGCCATCCGGGCCTGCGGGAACGGCCGGTCATCATCCTCATCGGAGGCACGACGGGGGTGGGGAAGAGCACCTTGGCCAGCCAGTTGGCCAACCGTTTGGGAATCGTGCGGATCATCTCCACCGACTCCATCCGCCAGGTCATGCGGACGTTCTTCTCGAAAGCCCTCATGCCGGAGATCCACTACTCGTCGTTCGACGCCGGCGGCGCCGTGCGGATCCCGGTGGGAAGTAGCCTGAACCCGCATCTGGTGGGTTTCGTCGAAGCAGGTCGAGATGGTGACTGTGGGAGTGTCGGCCCTGGTGCAGCGGGCTGTGACCGAGGGCACCAGCGTGGTGGTCGAGGGTGTGCACATAGTGCCGGGCATACTTCCCGCTCACCGGCGATGAGCAGGCGATCGTGCTGCCCTTGGTGGTCGGGGTGCGCGATGCGGAACTCCACCGCAGCCACTTCCTGGTGCGTGAGTGGGAGACCGACGGTCAGCGACCGATGCAGCGGTATCTGGCCAATTTCGACGAGATCCGACGTATCCAGGAGTTCATCTTGGGTCGGGCCGCCGCGGAGGGAACAGTGGTGATCGACAACGTGAATATCGACGACACGGTGGCACTGGTGGTGGACGCGCTCTACGAGCAGATCGAGGCGGTCGAGGCGACCTCACAGGCCGGAGCGGCCGGTCGTGCCGGCGTAGACGCGCGTCAGGCCGGAGCATGAGCGGAGAGTGGTGAGCGTGAATGAGGGTGTGTGGGGCTCGGGGGCGTTCCCGTGCGTGTGCAGCGAGTTCACTCCGGTAACCGAAGCCGCCGCACTCGCGGCGGGAAGGCATATGGGACACGGTGACACCGCGGCTGCCGACGGAGCGGCCGCGGTCGCCATGCGGTCGGCATTCGCCGATCTGCCGGTGACGGCCCGCGTGGTCATAGGCGAGGGAGAGCCGGGTCACCCCGCCGCCCTTCGACCGGGAGAGATCGTGGGGGGCGGCGGCCCGGCCTGCGCTCTGGCCGTGGATTCGCTGGAGGGCACAGACACCGTCGCCAGGGGCCAAGGGGGCGCGATGAGCGTCATAGTCGTGGCCGCACCCGAGCACGTCATGTCTCTGCCCGACATGTACATGCAGAAACTGGTAGTGGGGCCTCGGGCCGCCGGTCGCGTCGACATCGAGGCTCCCGTGGTCGACAACCTGCTCGCGGTGGCCGACGCCTACGATCGTGCTCCGGCCGACCTCACGGTGATCATGCTCGACCGACCGCGGCATGAGAGTCTGGTGGCCGAGGTGCGCCGGGTGGGCGCGCGCATCAAGCTGATCGCGGACGGTGACATAACGGCGTCCATCGCTGCTGCCGTGGAGGGCACGGGCGACCAGGTGTACATCGGCATCGGCAGGGCGGCCGAAGGAGTCATCGCCGCGGCCGCCATGAGGTGCCTGGGCGGCGAGATCCAAGCCAAATTGTGGCCTCTGTCGCGCAAGGAAGTGGAGCAGGCGCGGGCCCATGGCATCGACGACATCGAGACGGTGCTGCGCACCGACGATATGGTCAAAGGTGACGTTATCTTCTCAGCCACCGGAGTCACCTCGGGTGACTTCTTGCGTGGCGTAGATTACTTCCGGGATGGAGCCCGGAGCCATACCCTGGTGATGTGCACGCGCTGTCGCATCGTGCGATTCGTGGACACCATCCACCTCTTCTCTGACGAACGACGGGAGATTCGACTATGACTGACACTCCGGCCCCTGCAGTGCGACCCAGGCCGCGGCCCGCCGCGCGCCGGCCGCCGCGTCCGCCGGCGCCTCCGACCACCGAGAACGAAGAGATCGAGCAACCACTCGAGGTGACGCCCTCGCCTGAGGCGACGGCTCCGCTCGATGTCGTGGCCTCGGCCGAAGCGGCGGCCCCGCCGGAAGCAACGCCGCCGGTCGACGCCGCGCCCGCGCCTGAGGCGGCGGCCTCGCTCGAATCGGCGGCCCCGCCGGAAGTGGCGCCCTCGGTCGACGCGCCGGCCCCGTCCGCGGTAACGGCTGCGCTCGACGCGGCGCCCTCGGTCGACGCGCCGGCCCCACCTGTGGCCCCCTCACCCCGACCGGCGGCTTCACCCCGACCGGTCACTCCCCCCCGGCCGGCTGCCGCCCGGTCCGCGGCAACCCTGCCGCCGCGCGAGGCGGCGTCCGCGGGCACCAGACCCGGCGGGTCCGACTCTCCCGCGCGAGAGCGCTCATCGCGAGAGCCTTCGGCACGCGAGCCGATGGAGCCGACCGAGAACGAACCGAGGCTCTTGTCCGACCTGCACGTGGTGGCGTCGGAGCTCGGCATCAAGAACTTCCGCCGATACTCGAAGCAAGACCTGATCGTGAAGATACTGTCCGAGCAGGTGGCAGACCGAGGCGTGCAGTACCGCACCGGGCTGCTCGATGTCTTGCCCGACGGCTTCGGGTTCCTGCGCACCCAGGGCTACACCCAGTCGGACAACGACATCTACGTATCGCTGTCGCAGATCCGCCGCTTCAAGCTGCGCCGGGGTGACGAGATAGACTGGTCAGGTGCGCACGCCCAAGGACAACGAGAAATATCACGCGTTGCTCAAGATCCAAACGGTGAACGGTCTCGATCCCGAGCAGGCCCGACACCGTCCGAACTTCGAGCAGCTCACGCCGCTCTTTCCCGACCAGCGCCTGCGGCTGGAGACGTCGGCCGATCGCATCGCCTGCCGGGTCATGGACATGGTCTGTCCCTTGGGCAAGGGCCAGCGCGGGCTGATCGTGTCGCCGCCCAAAGCGGGCAAGACCACCATCCTCAAGGAGATCGCCAACTCCATCGCCGAGAACAATCCCGAGGTGCATCTTCTCGTGCTGCTCGTCGACGAGCGTCCCGAGGAAGTCACCGACATGGAGCGCTCGGTCAACGGCGAAGTCGTCAGTTCGACCTTCGACCAGCCCGCCGAGAACCACCTCCAGGTGACGGAACTGGTGCTCGAGCGGGTGAAACGACTGGTCGAGGTGGGCAGAGACGTCGTCGTGCTGCTCGACTCCATCACCCGGCTGTCGCGCGCCTACAACCTGGCCGCACCCGCGTCGGGGCGCATCCTCTCCGGAGGGGTTGACTCCGCCGCCCTCTATCCGCCGAAGAAGTTCTTCGGTGCCGCCCGCAACATCGAAGAAGGTGGTTCTTTGACCATCCTGGCCACCGCTCTGGTGGACACGGGCTCCCGCATGGATGAGGTCATCTTCGAGGAGTTCAAAGGCACGGGGAACTGGGAGGTGCATCTGAGCCGCCAGCTTGCCAACAAGCGCATCTTCCCGGCCATCGACATCGAGAAGAGCGGCACGCGGAAGGAAGAGCTCCTGATGGACGGCGCCGAAGCCAAGATGGTGTGGAAGCTCCGGTCGGTGCTGCACGCACTCGATCCGAATGCCGCCATCGAGCTTCTTATCGAGAAGATGAAGGACACCAAGTCGAACTTCGAGTTCCTCGACGCCATGCGCAGGAACACGCGCTAGCGGCCCCGGCTCGCGGTTCTTGGTCATGCGGAGCGCGGCGGCGTGACGGTAGAGATCGGCATCGAAGGTGTGTTGGTCGGGCACACCACCGATCGGGCCCACGGCACGGGATGCACCGTGGTGCTGGCGCCCCGGGGCGCGACGGCCTCGGTAGACGTGCGGGGCGGGGCTCCCGGCAGTCGGGAGAACGACATCCTCTCGCCGAACTCCTCGGTGGGCGAGGTGCACGGCATTCTCTTGAGCGGCGGCAGCGCCTTCGGGCTGGCCGCCGCCGACGGAGTGGTGCAGTTCCTGGAGGAGCGCGGTTTCGGCTACGAGACCCCCTTCTGTCGCGTGCCTTTGGTGGCGGCTTCGGTGATCTACGACCTTGGACTGGGACATGCTCATGCTCGGCCGCGTCCGGAAGATGGCTACCAAGCGGCCGCCGCTGCATCCGCGACCGTGGATGAGGGTTCGGTGGGCGTGGGCACCGGAGCCACGGTCGGCAAGGTCCTGGGCGAACAAGGGTGGATCAAGGGGGGCTTCGGTGTGGCCGGGCTCCACCTTCCCGGCGGCGCGACCGTGGTGGCGCTTACGGTGGTCAACGCCTTCGGCGACGTACTTGCCGAGGACGGCACCATCCTGGCGGGAGCTCGGTCCGGCGGACTGGGCCCGGCCGAGGTGCGCGAGGGGGCGGCGTCGCGCGAAGGCCGGTTCCTCGATACACATGAGTACGTTCTCGCCCTCGAGGATCATCCTCGTTTCGGGAGCCGGGCGGAGAACACCACGCTCTCGGTGGTGATCACAGACGCCCGCTTGGACAAGATCCAGTGCTATCACGTGGCCCGTATGACCCACGATGGCTTCGCCCGGGCCGTGCGCCCGGTGCACACGCCGGTGGATGGCGACACGGTGTACGTGCTCTCCGCGGGGTCGCGGTCGGCGAGTGTCTTCCAGCTGGGGACCGCCGCGGCGGATGTGGCCGCGAGAAGTATCCGGCGGGCGGTTCGCCTGGCCGAGGGCCTCCTGGGCGTACCTGCCCTCCAGGACCTCTAACCGTCATGCCTAGCATGTCATGCCGTGGCTGATCCACCCCTGTTGACGACCAAGTCTGCTCTGCGCTCGTTGCTGGAGGAGCGTCGAGTGGCGGCTGCCTCTCTCGGGCGGCCGTTCGCCGTAGGATTGGTGCCCACGATGGGTTATCTCCATGACGGTCACCTCTCGTTGATCCGGCGGGCACGGGCGGAGAACGATCTGGTGGTCATGTCGCTCTTCGTGAATCCCACTCAGTTCGCCGCCGGCGAGGACCTCGATCGCTACCCCCGTGACCTGGAACGCGATCTGCATCTTGCCACCGGCGCCGGCGTCGACGCGGTGTTGCACCCGGAACCCGGCGAGATGTATGACCCCGGCCACTGCACCTGGGTCGACGTGGAGGGCCTCACCGACCACCTGTGCGGCGCGTCCCGACCCGGGCACTTCCGCGGGGTGACGACCGTTGTGGCCAAGCTCTTCTCGCTGTGCCGCCCGGAGCGCGCGTACTTCGGCCAGAAGGACGTGCAGCAGGCGCTTCTCATCCGGAGGATGGCCGCCGATCTCGATCTGGGTGTGGAGGTGGTGGTGTGTCCGATCGTCCGCGAGCCGGACGGCCTGGCGATGAGCTCGCGGAACGTCTACCTGGCGCCCGCGGAACGGGCGCAGGCTCCAAGTATGTACCGGGCGCTGTGCGCGGCTGAAGCCGCCATAGCGGCCGGCGAGCGCGACGCGGGCGTGGTGAGGGCGACCGTGCTCGGCGTGCTCGCCGAGGCGCCCTTGGGCCGAGTGGACTACGTCGAGATAGTCGGCGCGGACGATCTGCGACCGGTGCACATCATCGTCGGGGAGGTGGTAGTGGCCGTCGCCGTCCGCTTCGGCGCCGCCCGGCTCGTCGACAACGTGGTGGCGACGGCCTGACGACGCGCCTCGGCCGGCGTTCGCGGAAGTCTGGTCAGACGGTGCCGAGGAAGCTGTAGCTCGCGCCTCCCTCGCCGCGGCACTCACCGAGTAGTCCACGGGCGGCCAAGAACGCGCACAGGTGCTCCGGCTCGAAGAAGGTCGCCGGCTCGCCGACCAGCCTCTCGGCGAGGACCAGGGCGCTCATCCAGCCCCTGGGGTCGAGTTCCAGCATCAGGACGCCACCCCCAGGGCGCACCACCCGCGCCATCTCACTCACCGCTCGGTCCTGGTCGCGGAAGTGATGGAAGGCGTCGGATACGAGCACGGCATCGAACGAGTCATCGACGTACGGCATGTTCTCGGCCGCACCCACGGTGGCGCGCAGGGCCGGATGGTCGGGTACGTACGCAAGCATCTCCGGGCTCGGGTCGAGGATGGTCACCTGGGCATGGAGAGCGCCCGCGAGGCGCGAAGCCAAGGCGCCCGTGCCGCCCCCCACGTCCAGCAACGCTCCACCGGGTGGCACGTAGGGCTCGAGGCGTGCGGCGATAGCCGAGACGTCGGCGGCGGTCCACCGACGATCGAGTACTCGGTGGAAGATGGGCGCCGACCAGGCGAAGAATCTCATGGCTGCCAGAGCGATCCCACAGCTACTTCTTCTCCCACTTCAGCAGATAGGCTACCTGGCTCAGCGTGCTGCCCTGGAGGATCTCCTGACGCAGCCGATTCTCGCGCTCGAGCACGTCCATGGCCCGGTTCGTGTACTCCACTGCCTTGTCCTTGGGTATGACGCACACCCCGTCGTCGTCACCGATCACCCAGTCGCCGGGGGAGATGGTGACTCCCGCGATGCGGATAGGCACCCCGATCTCACCGAAGCCTTTGGGCTCCCCGGCGGTGGGAGTGATGTGAGAGCAGAAGAGGGGGAAACCGAGTGTCCTGATGTCGCCGGTGTCGCGTGCCGCCCCGGAGATCACCACTCCCGCCAGTTCGCGCTGCACCGCCGAATTGGTGGCCAGCTCGCCCCACACGGCCGGGGGCACGCCCCCGGCGTCGATGACGATGACGTCGCCCGGTCGGGCCAGGTCGATGGCCTGCACCGGCTTGGCCCAATCGCCGGGGTAGGTGCGCACCGTCACTGCCGGCCCCACCATCCGGGCCCCGGGGGTGCGGGCCGCGATGCCGGGAAGATCGCCCGACCGGTGCAGGGCGTCGGATACGTTGGCCGCGGAGACGCGCGACAGCACGTCGCGGAGGTCGCTGCCGGCGGCGCGGACGAAGTATTCCGACGCGACCGCCACGCGGTGGGTGATGGCATGCTTGATGCGTCGCGTCGCCTCGGCGGCGTCGGTGGCTTTGGTGATCGCTCCCCCGACGATGACGACGGCGGCTCCCGCGTCCACGGCCTCCGCCGCGGTCTCGGAATTGATGCCCCCGGCCACCGCGACCGGGATGGAGACGGCCTCCACCACGCGGCGCAGGATGTCGAAGGGGGTCTTGCCTGTCATCTGTTCGTCGATGGCGACGTGGATGCCGATGTAACCGGCGCCCATGGCCTCTGCCTCCCGGGCCCGGCTCACGGGGTCGGCGACGCCGATCATGTCCACGATGATCTGCGCGCCGTAGTTGCGCCCCGCCTCGACGCACTCCTTGATCGTGGAGTCAGACGCCGCGCCCAGCACACCCACGATGTTCGCCCCGGCCTTGGCGGCGAACTCCACTTCGGCCCGCCCTGCATCCATGGTCTTCATGTCGGCCACGATGGTGTGCTGGGGCCAGCGGTCGCGCAGCGAGCGCACGGCCATCAGGCCCTCGCTCTTGATCAGCGGCGTGCCGGCTTCCAACCAGTCGGCGCCTCCGGCGACGGCCTCTTCCGCCACCTTCAGTGCCCGGGGGAGGTCGACGAAGTCCAATGCCAGCTGGAGCTTCGCGCCAGTCCGGGCGGGCGCTGTCACCGTCGACGCCGGGGTGGCCGCCGCCTCTGTGCCGGAGTTCATGACTTCTTCACTCCCATCAGTTGCACCACCGCGCGCCTGTCGCGGGGGCGGTCGTCGAAGCACACGAACACCACTTCCTGCCAGGTGCCCAGGGCCAGTCGCCCCTGCACGAAGGGGATGGTCACCGACGGACCGAGGAGTCCGGCCCGCACGTGCGAGTGCCCGTTGCCGTCGCGCAGCAACACGTTGTGTCGATACGGTTGGTCCTTCGGGACGATCTGGTCGAACAGGCGCTGAAAGTCGCGCACGGCCCCCGGCTCGAACTCCAGGGTGGTGACGGCTCCCGTCGCTCCGGGAGCGAAGACGGTCACAGTGCCGGCCTCAAGATCCGTCTGACGCAGCAGGGCGTTGACCTCGTCGGTGAGGTTCACCACGTCCCCCTCGCCCCGGGTGGGGAAGTGCAGGTAGTGCGTGCTCACGGTGAGCGGCCCTGTCACCGCCTCGCCGGCGACCGCGGCTCGGGCGGGTGCGGGGTGGGCGTGAACGGTTGCGGGCGACGATGGCGGTCATGTTGGTCTCCTTGTGGCCGGATCCGACGTGAGCTGGTCGGCAAGCTGGTCGATGGTCGCGGGGGCGACCTCGTGGCGGTCGCGGACGATGTCGAGCGTGGCCAGTCCGAGCTCTCGGTAGAGCGTGGATATGGCGGGAGATTCTCGATCCAAGCCCGAGAGGTGGGCGGCGACCGTTCCTGTGTCGCCGCGACTGAGAGGACCTGTGAGGGCCGCCACCGAGCCTTGGTTGGTGAGGTTGTCCAACGCGCCGCGCATGAGGGGCAGCAGGGCGGGGAGGGCCGTCTCTCGAGGGAAGCCGGCCGCGCAGAGGAGGTTCTCGGCCACGTAGCCGAGCGTCACGAGGTAGTTGCTCGCCACGGTGGCCGCGCTATGGTAGAGCACGCGGTGTTCCTCACCCAGGCGACAGGCCGTGGCCCCAATGGCCCGCGCGATGCGCCCGCCGAGTCGCCAGGCTTCCTCCGGGTCGCCCCCCGGTCCGGGGGTCACCGCCACGGTCGTCCCCGGCAGGCGGTCGATCCCCGTTGCCGGGTCGCTGAAGGTCTGCAGGGGATGGAACGAGAGCGTGAGGCAGCCGCGGTCCGCGCACGAGGCCAGCACCTCCGTCGAGGTGGCTCCGCTGGTGTGCATGACGGCGATGCGCGAATCCCGACCCGCCGGGAACCGCGCGGCGTTCAGGGCCTCGGCGAGTTCACGCGCGACGTCTTCGAGCGCGGCATCCGGGACACTGAGCACGTAGAGGTACACGTTAGTAGCGGACGCCCGCACGAGCGCCGGTGTGTCCGTGGACCCGGGTATTCCGAGGACGCGTGCGGCGCGCGCAGCGCCCGCGGAGGTGCGGCAGGTGAACCAGACGAGGTCGGCTCCCGCGTCGCCGAGGGCCAACGCGAGCGACGTCCCCAGCCGCCCGGCGCCGATGACCGCAAAGGACAGGCCCGCGAGGGGAGGAGACGAGTGGGGACGATGCCCGGGAAGACCTTCGTGCGCGGCGATAGCGGGACCATCCGTTCCAGTTCTGACGCCAGATACCAGACTCGGTCGTTTCAGTTGAAAGCACGTTGCAGGGGCCCGAGGGCCCCTCGGCGCATACGAGAGCCGGTACACCTCCCGGGGGTAGGCATCCGGCGCCCGCGGCACTGATCCGCAGCATAGCAGTGCCGAATCGGCCGGACAAGCCTTCGGTCCCCAGGCGCCGCCGTGTAACCTCCGTAGCGGCTCTGACGTACCGGAGAGTACAAGAGTCGACACGGAGGGAAGAGTGGCATGAGCAGCAGGCTGGTGAGATCAAGGGACGACAAGATGCTGTGCGGTGTGGCGGCCGGCATCGCCCGCTACCTCGACATCGACACCACGATCGTGCGCATCGTCTGGGTGGTCGCGATCCTCGTGCCAGGGTCGAACCTCATCGTGGTGGCCGTCTATCTGCTACTCTGCCTTCTGATGCCGTTGGAGGTGCCCGGGTCCCCTTCTTGATCGGCGACGACACCCGGGCGAGACGTGCCCTCGATCGCTCGGAGGCCCTGTTCGTGCCTATCTACGAATACCGCTGTTCCCATTGTGAACACGAGTTCGAGGAGCTCGTGAGCTTCTCCGCCGCCGATAAGCCACTTCCGTGCCCTTCGTGCTTGGAGCCCGCCGCCGAGCGGCTCCTATCCACGTTCGCAGTGCGGGTTTCGGGGGGCTCGCAGGTCTCTTCCAGTGGGAAGAGTTGCGGCGGGTGCCGTCGGTCGTCCTGCGCCACGTGCTAGGAGGCTGCTGAAGATCGAAGCCTTGGCCCCCAGAACGCACTGGACGGCGCGATACGGCGTCCTCGGTCGCGCACGTAGCGCTGCTACGAGCGCTTCTTGCGTCCTTGTCTCGCACTCAGCGCAAGCGCTCTGATGGCGAAGCGTCGCTATTCAGCAGCCTGTTAGCGGACCCATGGAGCCACGAGGCGATGACCTTATGGATCGAGCCGCCGCGGCCGCCGCGCTCCGCGGGCAGGCCGATGCGCTGCGCGACTGCAGGGCATGTGCACTCTGCGAAGGACGCACCCAGGTAGTCTTCGGCGTGGGGGACCCGGTTGCCGAACTCATGTTCATAGGCGAAGGGCCTGGGTTCAACGAAGACCGGCAGGGCGAGCCGTTCGTAGGGCAGGCCGGGAAGCTCCTGACCGAGCTGCTGGGCAGCATCGGACTGGGCAGAGAAGACGTGTACATAGCGAACGTGGTGAAGTGCCGTCCCCCGGACAACCGTGACCCGCTTCCCGACGAGATCGCCGCGTGCAGCCCGCAGCTCATGGCACAGGTGCGGACTATCCGTCCTCGGGTCGTCTGTACGCTGGGGCGTTTCGCGACCAGGCTGATCGCCCAGACGGAGGCCGGCATGGCGACGGTCCGGGGCAGAGTCAAGGCGACCGAGGTAGCCGGCGTGCCCGTACTGGTGTTTCCCGTGTTCCACCCCGCTGCTGCCCTGTATACGCCCGCGAACCGTGACACTCTGCAGGAGGATTTTCGGAAGCTGCGCAGGCTGCTCGACCGGGGAGCGGATGCCCTGGCGAGCGGGGAGCCCGGTGGCGATCAGGCCCAAGCTGCGTCCGGTTCGCCGACCGCGCTCCGCACTGAGACCGCACCGCCGATCGCGCCTTCCTCTCCGGCTGCGTCCGAGGGCGGTGCCCGGACCGGACAGCTTCCTCTCTGGTGACGGCGTTGGCTGAGGGCACGGAGGGCACTCCAGAGCCGGCCGAACGGTCGGCTCTGGCTGAGGAAGTGGTGTTCGACGGGGTGGTCTCGGAGAGTGAGCTTCGCGCGTTGGGCCGGCAGATGGCGGCCACGCTGCGCCCCGGCGACCTCGTACTCTTGGAGGGCCCTCTGGGCTCGGGCAAGACCACCCTGGTGCGCGAGCTCGCGACGGCGCTGGGCGTCACGGACGCGGTGCGCAGCCCCTCGTTCACTATCGCGAACGTGTACGCAGGTCCGCTGGTCGTGAACCACCTCGACCTGTATCGTCTAGAGGAGATCGCCGACGAGGATACCTTGGCTTTGGAGGAGTACCGATCGCCGGATGCCGTGACCTTCGTGGAGTGGCCGGAGGCCGGCGGGGAGTGCTTGGGGAGCCCACAATGGGTCGTCCAACTCGATCACGACACGCTCACCACGCGCCGTTTCCGGGCCGTTGCACACGGCGCCGATGTCGCGGATCGCTGGCGGGAGGCCGAGCCGTGCGCCCGCTGATCCTCGCCTTCGACACGAGTACCGAAGTGTGCACCGTGTCGCTGCTAGCCCTCGGCGACGACGTCCGGCTCGTCGCGGCTCGGACTGCGGTGGCGGGTCGAGGCCACACCCGCATGTTGCTCGGCTTCTGCGACGAGGTTCTGCGCGAGGCCGGGGCTGAACCACCAGATCTGGGAGCGATCGTGGTCGGGACCGGCCCCGGGACGTTCACCGGCGTTCGGATCGGCATCGCGACGGCGCGGGCCATGGCGCTGTCGCTGGGCATCCCGGTCGTGGGGGTCTCCACTCTGGCGGCCTTGGCGGCGGCTGCGGCGGATACCGCGGATACCGGTGCATCTGCCATCGCTCCTGTCGTCGACGCGCGTCGTGGGCAACTCTTCGCGGGTGTCTACAGGAGTGGCCTAGGGACTGAGGACCCCGGTGCAAGGTGCTGGGTAAGGACCGGCGACTACTTCGCTGTCGACCCGCCGGAGTTGGCCGCGGAAGTGCGGGCGCGTACCGGGGAGGTCGTCGTGGTCGTGGGCGACCCACGTCTGCTCGGGGACCGGGGATTGCGGGGGCTGCCTGTGACGGTCGATGCCACGTACCTGCTGCGGGGCCAGTCCCGCCTGCGCGAACCGGGTGGGACCAAGGGTGGTGTCGACCTGGTCCCGTGGCTCGCCGACATGTTCCCGTCGCGGGGTGGTGACCGGACGAGTCGCGCGGCCGACGTCGGGTCGCTTCCGGGGGGGATCGCGGCCGGAGCGCCGGGGAGCCCCGAGGCCGTGCCCCCCCTGTACGTCCGGATGCCCGACGCCGACGTCCACATAACTCGGATGAAAGACCCGTGGGCCTCGTGACTGCGAACTCCGACGTGGTGCTGCGCGATATGACGGTCGCCGATCTGGCCCAGGTGCTGTCGATCGAGGTCGAGACGTTCCCCACTCCATGGTCGTTGCAGGCATTCCGGAGCGAGGTCCAGAACCCCGCGGCGTGGACACGGGTGGCGGCCGACGACGAAGGTCGCGTCGTCGCCTATCTCGTGGCGCGCTTCTACGGAGATATGTGGCACCTCATGGATCTGGCCGTGATCCCGAGCGCCCGCAGGCAGGGCATCGGTAGCTCCATGATCGACGACCTGCTGATCGTGGTGGCGGCGACCGACCTCGATGTGACCCTGGAGGTGCGGCCGTCCAATACGGCCGCGATCGACCTGTACCGCACCTTCGGGTTCCAAGCCGTGGGCGCGCGCCGTCGCTACTATGAAGACAACGGCGAGGATGCCATCGTCATGACGCGCGCGGGAACGAAGGCGTGACCATCCTGGCGATCGAGACATCGTGTGACGACACCAGCGCGGCGGTCATGACGGCCGATGGGCGTCTGCTGTCGTCGGTGGTGCACACGCAGGACGCCATCCACGAGAAATACGGCGGCGTGGTGCCGGAAGTGGCCAGCCGCGCCCATGTGGAACGTGCCAGCGTCGTGCTGCGCGAGGCCCTGTCGTCGGCGGGAATAGGGATGGACGATGTGACTCGAGTGGCCGTGACCGTCGGCCCGGGGCTCATCGGCGCGCTTCTTGTCGGCCTGCACACGGCCAAGGCTCTTGCCTGGGCCCGGCGACTCCCTCTTACGCCGGTCAACCACGTGCATGGGCATCTGGCGGCGGTGTGGTTGGCCGATCCCGGGGTGCCCTTTCCCCACCTCACCCTGGTGGCCTCGGGGGGGCACACGATCCTGGTGCGGGTGGACCATCGCCGCTCCTTCCGGCTGCTCGGACAGACGTTGGACGACGCCGCGGGCGAAGCGTTCGACAAGGGGGCGCGTCTCCTGGGATTGGGGTTCCCCGGGGGGCGGGAACTCGACATGTTGGCCGAGACGGGCGACCCGGCCTCGTTCGCCTTTCCCATCGGTCTGCGCCGGCAGGGTAACCTCGACTTTTCCTTCTCGGGCGTCAAGACCGCCCTCTACTACCTTCTGCGCGACATGACGGCTGAAGAGCGTCAGGCGAGGGCCGCCGACGTCGCCGCGTCATACCGCGAGGCGCTTGTCTCGGCGCTGGTCGGGAAGACACTGGCCGCGGCGAAGGCTGAGGGCGTACTCGCGATCGGGATCGCCGGTGGGGTGGCGGCCAACTCGCTGCTGCGCCGGCGCCTGGCGGAGCAAGGCGCGGCAGCCGGCCTGCGCGTGGTGATCCCCCCCTTCGCCTACTGCACCGACAACGCGGCCATGATAGCCGCCGCCGCGCTCGGCGGCCCGGTGTTGGACTACCCGGACTACCTCGATCTCGAAGCGGCAGCCTCTCTCCCGCTCGGTGTCGACATGCCCGTCACGTCGGGCTGAGTGGGGAGCCGGGGGTTTCCGCTCGGGGCGCCCCCGCCGCCATCCGGGTGCGGAGATCCGCGACCAGGTTCTGAGGATCGTCGGCGGCGAGGGAGAGCCGGGTAACGGGGGGAGTGCTCCCCCGGAGAGTCCGGATGAAGATGGGCGCGGAGAGGACGAAGGTGATGTCGGTGCGGCTGCCCACGTACACGTTCGCGCTGTGCTCCTCCCGGGCCACCCTGAGACCTTCCGTCATGCCTGTCGCCCGCACACGTTCGACCAGGATCTCCGTGATAGCGGTGTACGGGACGAAGACCTCGTTCAGGAGACCGTAGCGGATTCTGACCCCTCTTTCTTCCACCAGGTGTTGCAGTTTGGTCATGGAAGCATAGAAGCCGAACACCCACACCGCCGCGTACACCGCTGCGATCGCCAGCAGCCAGCGGAGCCAGTTCCACGGGAGCAGAAGCTCGAAGAGCAGGACCTCTACCGGCGTCGTCAGCGCGACCACGACAAGCAGGGGCCCGAGGGGCGAGCGGCGATGATAGCTGTAGCTGCCCGCGGGGACCGGGCGGCGAGATATCCAGCGGACGAGATACCACCAGAGCAGAAGTTCCGCGGCGGCGTAGCGGGCCAGCGGGAGTGGGAGAAGCCCGGCCAGAGTCTCCTCGATGAACGAGGAACCGCCCGTATCCTGGCTTTGCGCCGCGTTCGAGCGACGCCGGAGACGGCCTGCGCGAAGACGCCAGACCACCAGCAAGACGAAGAGCGCTTCGCCGACCGCGGCGAACACCACGAGCAGCCACGCTGGATTCACGTCCATGGTTCGAGATGATACCAGTATGTGCGCCCCCGTCCGGGTCGTCCTCCTGCACGGCTGGAGCGGGCAGTGCACGTCAGCCCGAGTTGGCACTCTCGCCATGAGTTTGACAAACGCCGCGCATGCGGTATCATACGGACTGCGAATGGCACTCGCAGTCGCTGAGTGCCAGCCGACAAGGTTCATACTGCTGCCGGGCAGTCCGGCACCGCAGGAAACGTCGTCGAAGAGAGTCACAGGAGGGTTGCGCATGAAACTCGTGCCGCTGGAGGACAGGGTCGTAGTAAAGGTCCTCGAGGAAGAAGAGAAGACCAAGAGCGGGATCGTACTTCCCGATACCGCCAAGGAGAAGCCGCAGAAGGCCACCGTGCTGGCGGTCGGTCCGGGTCGGTATGACGGCGACGATCTCATCCCCATCGATCTCAAAGAAGGTGACGTCGTCATCTTCTCCAAGTACGGCGGGACCGAGATCAAGGTCGACGGTGAGGACGTCCTCATCCTGCGCGCGTCCGACATCCTGGCGAAGATCAAGGACTAGGCAGCGCTGGAACACCACGTAACCCTGCTGTGCGGGGTTGCGACCACCAACAACGATCTGACCGATCAAGCATCCGAAGGAGGCAACGGTATTTATGGCTAAGGAGCTAAAGTACGGCGAAGAAGCCCGCAGGGCTCTCGAGCGTGGTGTGAACCAACTGGCCGACGCGGTCAAGGTGACCCTCGGCCCCAAGGGCCGTTACGTGATCCTCGACAAGAAGTTCGGCAGCCCGACGATCACCAATGATGGTGTGACCATCGCCCGTGAGATCGAGTTGGAAGACGTCTTCGAGAACCAAGGCGCCCAACTGGTGCGCGAAGTGGCCACGAAGACCAACGACATCGCCGGTGACGGCACCACGACCGCGACGCTGTTGGCCCAGTCCATCGTCCGCGAAGGTCTGAAGAACGTAGCCGCCGGGGCCAACCCGCTGGCTCTCAAGCGCGGCATCGAAAAGGCCGTCGAAGCCGCTGTGGACGCAATCAAGAGCCAGTCCAAGGAGATATCGGGCAAGGCGGAGATCGCCCGCGTGGCCACCATCTCAGCCGACGATCCCGAGATCGGCGACATCATCGCCGATGCCATCGAGAAGGTGGGCAAGGACGGTGTGGTCAACGTCGAGGAATCCAACACCTTCGGCATGGATCTGGAGTTCACCGAAGGCATGCAGTTCGACAAGGGCTACCTCTCGCCCTATTTCGTGACCGACCCCGAGCGTATGGAAGCGGTGCTCGAAGACCCCTTCATCCTGATCGCCAACCAGAAGATCGGCTCGGTGCAAGACCTTCTGCCGGTTCTGGAAAAGACCATCCAGTCGGGCAAGTCGCTGTTGGTCATCTCCGAGGATGTCGAGGGTGAAGCCCTCGCCACCCTGGTCGTGAACAAGCTGCGCGGCACCTTCACCGGCATCGCCGTCAAGGCTCCCGGCTTCGGCGACCGCCGCAAGCGCATGCTCGAGGACATCGCCATCCTGACCGGCGGCGAAGTCATCACCGAGGAGCTGGGTCTCAAACTCGAGAACACCCAGACCACTCAGCTTGGCCATGCCCGCAAGGTGGTCGTGACGAAGGACAACACCACCATCATCGATGGCGGCGGCAACGTCGACTCGATCAAGGGCCGGATCAATCAGATCAAGGCTGAGATCGAGAACACCGATTCCGATTTCGACCGCGAGAAGCTGCAGGAACGGCTTGCCAAGCTCGCCGGCGGCGTCGCGGTGGTCAAGGTCGGCGCAGCCACCGAGACCGAGATCAAAGAGAAGAAGCACCGCGTCGAGGATGCTCTGTCGGCTACGCGTGCGGCTCTTGAAGAGGGCATCATCCCCGGTGGTGGGGTGGCTCTGATACTGGCGATCCCCGCCGTCCAGGCGGTCGTGCTCGAAGGCGACGAGAAGACAGGCGCCTCGATCATCGCGCGGGCCCTCGAAGAGCCTCTCCGTCAGTTGGCCAACAACGCGGGCCTGGAAGGCTCCGTCGTGGTCAACGAAGTCAAGGTGCGCGGCGGGGGCATCGGCCTCAACGTAGCCACCGATGAGTACGAAGACATGGTCGCGGCCGGCATCATCGACCCGGCCATGGTCACGCGCTCCGCGCTGCAGAATGCGGCTTCCATCGCCAAGAACATCCTGACCACCGAGGTCATCGTGGCCGACAAGCCTGAAGAAGGCGGCGGCGGCATGGGTGGCGGCATGGGTGGCGGCATGGGCGGCATGGGCGGCATGATGTAAGACCGAGCCTCACGGCTCTGCGTCACGGGCTCTTCGGATCTCGCGACCGTTTCTTGCCTCGGGCGGCCTTCGGGCCGCCCGAGGTCGTTGTGCGCGGCTGATCGGTGTAGATGGGTTTGCCCGGTCAGGGCAGCCGGCGATAGGCGGCGAGAAAGGGCGGGAACGGCTTGAGCGACCGCCACAGCCACGCCGGACGGTGGGGCGCGTAGGAGGCGGCGCAGAGTTCGAAGCCATTCTCGGTGAAAAGACGGGTGGTCTCGTCTCCGCTCGGGCGGTACACATGCGTTGGGTCTCTGGCGTAGGAGAGCCGGTAGTACAGGCGGTTGGCCGGGTTGTTCAACGTTGGAAGGTGAACCACGCAGACTCCGCCGGGGAGCAGGCTTTCGCGGAGCACTTCGACGGCCACTGCGGGGCGGGGAAGATGCTCCAGCACGTTGATCAGCAGGATCGCCCTGAACGGGTTGTCGAACGGGAGCCTATGCTGCACATCCGCGGTGGCGAAGGTGCCTTCAGTGAGGCGCGCCGCGGCTACATCGACGGCGTGCCGTGAGATGTCGGTGCCGTAGAGCGTGTAGCGCCCGCAAAAGCGCTGGAGAAGGTAGCCGTAGCCGCAACCGACGTCGAGAATCGCGTCGTGCAGGGTTTCGGCTCCCGCATATCTGTCGACCAACTGCTTGATCCTGCGGTCGCGGGAGCGATCGGCCCAGGATTGTCTGGGCATGTCGCCGTACAGCGCGCAGAAGTAGCTCTCTTCGTATTCCAGCATGAGCATACAGTAACGTGCGTCCGGTCCGACGGCAAACATCAGGATTGAGCCACATGCGCTGGTGGTACACTGAACGGACTACCAGCGTCGCGTGCAAGTGCGAGTGCGCAATTCCAGGCGCGTGATCGCGTCTGGCTTGGAAAGGAGAGGTGCGTGAAGGAGCAGGCAGATAAGGCCTTGAAGGAGATGCTCGACATCTCCACCGACGTCCACCGGGCGATGCTCTTCTCCGGCAGCCAGGTGTTGGCGTCGAACTTCCCTGAGAGCCTTCATGCCGCCATGCTGGCTAAGGCGGACGAGTTGGCGTCATTGGGGGCCCAGCGGGCCGCCGACATGGGTTCGTCGCCTCTGACTCAACTGGTGATCGAGTCGGGCGGAGGGACGGTGTTCCTGGTGAGGGAAGCCAAGGATGCGGGGATGGCGGTGCTCGCCACCTGCAAGAAGGACAGCCGTATCGGTTTGGTGTTCTACGACATGAAGACGTGCATTCGAGACGCGCAAGACGAACCGGAAGCCGAGGACGACACCGACGCGGGCTCTGAGACAGTGTCCGGAGACGGCGGATCAGCCGATAGCGGTGGGCCGGCGGATGTCGGTGAGGGAGAGGTGGTCGGCTGATGAAGAAGATACTGAAGGTGTTCGGGTTCCTGACCGTCGTGGCGTCGGCAGCCGCCGGAGCCTACTACTGGTTCGCGATGCGTCAGAAGAAGCCACAGGTGGAGCTGTACTTCGACGACGGCTCCATGTTGGCCCTTCAGGGCGACGCGATGGACGCGGCTCCGTTCCTCAACGTGGCCGACGACATCCTGGCAAGCAGTCCCGTAGTCTAGGCCCCGCTGTGACAGACGAATCCGCGGCGCCGATGCGCCGTGAGTGAAGCCCTGCCCCGACTCACGCCCGACCTCGCTGCGGCAGTGCTGGCGCGTGCGCTGCGCAGGGGCGGCGACTTCGCGGAGGTCTTCGCGGAGGACCGAAGCTCTCTCAGTCTGCGGCTCGACGACGGCAAGGTCGAGGAAGTGTCGTCCGGCGTCGATCTCGGGGCTTCCATCCGGGTGGTGAAGGGTCCGACGACCTCGTTCGGCTACACCGACTCTCTGGATGAAGCGGCCCTCATGGCTCTGGCGGACCGGCTGAGTTCGGGTCTGTCCGGTGCCATGGTCACGCCGGCGTCCTTCGCGGCAGTGGCCGTCGAGCCGATCGTGGGTCCGCGGGCCGCCCCCGCGGAGGTCGACACCGCGCGAAAGGCGGAACTCGTTCGTCTGGTGGACGGCGCGGCCAGGGAGCGCTCTTCCGAGGTCCGCCAGGTCGGGGCGGGATACTCGGAAGGCCTGCAGCGCGTGTGGGTGGCCAACTCCGAGGGCACTTTCGCCTCTGACGAGCGTACACGTCTGGCTGTGTCCATCAGCATCGTCGCGCAGCGCGAGGGGCTGATCCAGACCGGTCGGGAGACGGTGGCCCGCACGGAGCGCTTCGAGCTTCTCGACGAGAAAGACGTGGTTGCCGCCACCCTGCAGGCGGTCGACAAGGCCGTGGTGATGCTGGGCGCTCGCCCTTCACCCAGCGGCCGCATGCCCGTCATCCTGGCGAACGGTTTCGGCGGGGTGCTCTTCCACGAAGCGTGCGGGCATGGCCTGGAGGCCGATTTCATCTTGAAGAAGACCAGCATCTGGGAGGGTCGCCGCGGGCACGCTGTGGCCGACACGTTGGTCACCGCATACGACGATGGGGCCTCTCCAGGCATGTGGGGCAGCAACGCCATCGACGATGAAGGCACGGCGACCGAGCGGACCGCGGTCATCGAGGAGGGGGTTCTCACGCGCTATCTCTGCGACCTGTTGCGGGGACGCCGGCTCGGGTTCCGGTCCACCGGCAACGGGCGGCGGCAGAGCTTTCGCCACCTTCCCTATCCGCGCATGACGAACACGTACTTCGCTCCCGGCACGATGCGCGCGGATGACCTTATCGCCGACACTCCGAGGGCTTTCTACGCGAAGAGCCTCTCGGGTGGGCAGGTGGACCCTGCTACGGGTGATTTCGTCTTCGGTGTCTCCGAAGGGTATCTCATCGAGAACGGCCGAGTGGGACAGGCGGTACGGGGAGCTACGCTCATCGGCAACGGTGCCGAGGTGCTGCGGGTCATCGATGCGATCGCCGACGACCTCGACGTCAAGGCGGGTATGTGCGGGAAAGAGGGGCAGTTGGTGCCGGTGGGAACCGGGCAGCCGACCGTGCGGTTGCGCGAGTTGACTGTCGGGGGTACGCAGGTCTGATGAGCGGCGATCTGGTCGACATCGGCCGCCTCGCGCTTGCCCAGGGTTCCGGCCTTCCGGGAGAGATCGAGGTCTACGTCCAGCATGCTCAGACGACGTCGATCAAGGTCTACGGCGGCGAGGTCGAATCCCTGGTGACCGGCGAACCCCGGGGTGCCGGCGTCAGGTATCTGCATCAGGGTCGGACCGGGTATGCCTACACCGGTGATGTGAGCCGCGCTGCCCTCGCCCGTGCGGTGCGACAGGCGGCGCACAACGCCGCGGTCGCCGAACCCGACGTCTATGCGTCGCTGCCGGCAGCCCCGGCCGGGTACCCGGATGTGGGCGGCCTGTGGCGCCCCGGCCTACTGGCGACGCCTGTCGAGCGGAAAGTGGCCTTGGCCCTCGCGGCCGAGGCCCGCGCCCTCGCCCAGCCCGAGATCGAGACGGTGGAAGAGAGTGCCTACGTCGATTCGGCCACGCGGGTCGCGATCGTGTCGAGTGCCGGAATGGAGGTCTACGGGGAGCAGACGTTTTGTTACCTCTATGTCTCGGCCCACGCGCGGCGTGGAGACGACGTGCAGACGGGCATGGGCTTCGCGACCGGCCGCCATCCGGACGACTTGGACGCCGACGCCGCCGGAGAAGAGGGAGCTCTCAAAGCAGTGCGCCAGCTGGGTGCGGCGCCGTGCCCGACCGGACGCTACACGGTGGTCCTCGATCGGGATGTGGCCGCCTCCGTGTTCGGCTTCATCGCCCAGGCACTGACCGCCGACGCTGTCCAGAAAGGACGCTCTCTCTTCGCGGACCGGGTGGGTCAACGAGTGGCCGCCGACCGCTTCAGTCTGTGGGACGACGGACTGCATCCGGACGGCATGGCCACCTCTCCGTTCGACGACGAGGGAGTGCCGCGCCGGAAGACGGCTCTCGTGGGGGACGGATTCCTGCGGGGCTATCTGCACGACACCTACACGGCGGCCAAGGAGGGTGGGGAGATCCGCTCCACAGGCAACGCTTCGCGGGGTTCGTACCGGGGCTCTCCCGGCGTGTCTCCCTCGAACCTGGTCGTCTCGTCAGGCGAGGGCGATCTGGCCGACCTTCTGACCCGGGTGGGGACGGGGCTCTACGTGGTCGACATCACCGGCCTGCACTCGGGGGCGAACGCGGTGAGTGGGGAGTTCTCGGTCGGTGCCGTCGGACTCCGTATCGAAGGCGGCGCGCTCGCCGCTCCCGTACGTGAGGTGACTATCGCTTCCGATCTGTTGTCCCTGTTGCGGAACGTGACCGATCTTGGCGCGGATTCGCGCTGGATACCCGTGGGAGGAAGCGTCTTGACGCCGTCCGTGGCAATCGGCGACATCACGGTGGCAGGCACGTAGACCGCGGAGTAGCATCACGCCGAAAAAGGGGGGGTGGTGGAAAAAGGAACGCTGGGCAGGCTGCTTCTGGGTGTGGCCTATCTTGAAGGTGACTTCGTGCTACGCTCGGGAAAGCGGAGCCGCTACTACCTCGACAAGTACCTGTTCGAGACGGAGCCCCGGGTGCTTCGAGGGATCGTGTTCGAGATGGCACTGATGATGCGGAACGAACTTGCCGGTGGTGCGGTCTACCAGCGCTTGGCGGCCCCCGAACTGGGTGCGGTCGCCTTAGGCGCAGGCCTTTCCCTGGAACTTGGGCTTCCGTTCCTCATCGTCCGCAAGGCGGCGAAGGACTACGGCACGGCGAAGGCGATCGAGGGGTCGTTCGTTCCCGGCGAGCGCGTGGCGGTGGTAGAGGACATCGTGACCTCGGGAGGGGCGGCGTTGGCCGCCGTCGACGGTCTCCGTCAGAGAGGCTTGGTGGTCGAGGACCTCTACTGCGTCGTGGACCGTGAAGAGGGTGGACGCGAAGCGGCGGCAGCGCACGGCGTCACAGTGCGCCCGCTCTTCACATCGAGTGAACTCGGTATCGCTTCGCCCGCCTCGGGGGGCGCGCGGTTCGGGGAATAGAGCAGAATCCTTGTGTCGAAGTTGAGCGTTTGGTAAGGTTGGCCCGTATCGCAACACTAGGGAGGTAGCTGTGACGAAATCGGACTTCATCGACAAGCTGGCGTCTAAGACCGGCCTCACCAAGAAGGATGCCGGCGCGGCGGTGGATGCGTTTCTCGACGTCATCACGGACGCTCTTTCGTCCGGGGAGGACGTGCAGTTCACCGGTTTCGGAAAATTCTACGTCCAGGCGCGCGAAGCTCGCGAGGGTATCAACCCGCAGACCAAGGCCAAGATCCAGATCGCCGCGACCAACGTGCCGAAGTTCAGCGCGGGCACGGCTCTCAAGAACGCCGTCCGGTAGTCGACCTGCCCTCCGTGTGGAGTGACGGGCCGCCGCTTGGCGGCCCTTTCGCATTCCGGATCGCATCGACCATCGACAGGCTTCGCGGCGCGACGGGCGGCGGCGCACGAGGAGCATGATGGCCCACTTCGCCGATAGCCTACTCGCGTCCATCGAGAGCAAGCGTTCGCACGTCGTCCTCGGGCTGGATCCCGACTACGCGTTGCTTCCGCCGGCCCTACGCGACAAACACGAGGCCCTGGACTACGACGACGACATCCAAAGGCGCGTCGAAGCGTACCGTGAATTCCTGTTTCGCCTGCTGATCGAAGTCGAGCCGGAAGCGGTGGCGGTCAAACCTCAACTCGCCTTCTACGAGGCGCTGGGGGCCCGAGGCTTCCGTCTGTACGAGGAACTGGTGGAGGCCGCGCATTCGTTGGGCTATCTGGTCATTGCCGATGCCAAGCGCGGAGACATCGGCAGCAGCGCGGAGGCCTACGCCGTGGCCCATCTGGACGTGGCGCGAGCCGACGCCGTCACCGTGAACCCGTGGTTCGGCGCCGACGGTCTGGAACCCTTCCTTCGCCGCGCGCGGGAGGCGGGGAAGGGGGTGTTCGTCCTGGTGAAGACATCGAATCCCGGCTCGGCCGACCTCCAAGATCAGGAACTCTCGTCCGGCGGGCGGGTCTACGAGCGGGTGGCCGATCTCCTGCGCGGATGGGCCGAGGGCACGGTCGGCGCGTCGGGGTACTCCAACGTGGGCGCCGTGATAGGGGCGACGCATCCCGTGCAGGCCGCCGAGCTGCGCGTGGCGCTCCCCGGCGTGCCGTTCTTGGTGCCGGGATACGGAGCACAGGGGGGAGCGGCGGCCGATGTGGCGGGCGCGTTCGACGCCGAAGGCACCGGGGCCATTGTGAACTCGTCCCGGGCTATCCTCTACGCCTACCGGGCTCGCCCGGGCCATTGGGCGGAAGCGGCGAGGGCCGAAGCGGCCGCGATGAAGACTGCACTATGGAAGGCCGCGGGGAGGACGTAGGGGTAGGCGAGGGTCACCCGCGACTCGGGCGGCCGCCCGAGTCGCGGAGGCTCCGCCGCGAGGCCGAGGGTCGCCTACGACGCGGGTGGGCCGGAACCGTCCGGGTCGGTTCGCGAGGCAGTCGTCGCGCGTCGTGCCACGTTGAGACCCAGGAGCCCAAGGGTCACCACGGGGTTTCCCAGGAACGCTATGTGGCATGTGCCGAGGCGAAGGTGGCGTCGCCGGCGGGCGCCCCGGAGCAGCCTGGGCTCTCGGCCGGTCGGCAGCACGCGCTCGAGCCCGATGTCCCGGCTACCCAACCACAGGAAGACCCTCGTGGGCCGCAGTTCGGCGCCTCCCCAGCGGCCCATCGTCACCGAAAGGCCTTGTTCCTGGCCTCGGGTGAGCACTTCCTCAGCGCGATAATCGGCGCGGTGTCTTAGCTCGTTCGACATGATCGACCGCCCGTCAACTGCGCCGCAGATGGTCGTACAAGAAGATGAAGACGACGTCGCCCACCAGCGCGAACAGTGCATCCACCAGGAACCAGCTTATGGGAAAGAGGAGCCCGAAATCGCCTTCGAAGTAGCTCTGATAGAAACCCCACACCAGATTGTACAGCAGGGCGAAGACGAGAAAGGCGAAGATCGTCGGCGCCCACCCGCGGCGCAGGACGCGCAGGTTCCGGGACGCGGCGGTGATCACGGGCAGGTCTTCGAGGACGATGGCGTAGTCGATGTAGATCGCCAAGACGGAGACGACGAGGAGGGCGACACCACCGACGACGGCGATGGACGAGTCAGCCTCGAAGAAGTCGGGCGCGATCCGAACAACGGGGTAGAGGATCAAGTAGAAGACGAACAAGCGTTTGAGTTCGCGCCACGATCGGGGTGCAGTGGGATAGGAAGGACCGGCGATGGCGCGGTAGAAGGGAGCGCGGACGGCGGCCGTGACGAAGCAGACACACATTCCCGCGGTCACGGCCACGAGGAGCGGCAGACCGGGGCGGGCAAGTTGACTGAGGTGCGCGTGCAGATACGTGCCGGCCGCGAAATCCGCTCGGGCGAACTCGCCCCAGCTGAGCTGCCCCCCGAGCGCCAGGTAGACCGCGAAGAAGGCGGCGGCGTCCACGGCTCCGATGACCAGAGGGTACACGAAGAGGAATTGCTTGTGGACCAGCCGTGCCCACGCGTTGCGCAGCACTTCGCTGATCGCTCTACCTCCTCGGCCGTCGGGGTTGGTCGGTGGCGAGTATAACATCGGGTGCCGGGCGGCCCGGGGAAAGGCCGGTCCCGTCAACCAGGATCGACGTTGCGGGCGGGCGTCCAGGGAGAGACCGATTACGCCTCATGGTATACTGCGACTCATGATTCCGAGACCGTCGAGAGGCACAGCCGCGACGCTGCTTCTTGCCCTCTGTCTGGTGGTGCTCGGGCTCACGTCGCTCACCGGCCAAGCGGTCGGCCTCTCCGCCACCACGCTTCCCCCCGTCACGAGTACGACGTCGACCACGCTGTCGACCGGTGCGCCCGCGGTCGGCGGGGCCGCGGCCATCCTCGTCAACATGGACGACGGCAGAGTGCTGTACGAGAAGAAGGCCGACGCGCGGAGGGCGATCGCCTCCACGACGAAGATCATGACCGGGATCCTGGCCCTCGAGAGTCTGCCTTTGGATCGGATAGTCACAGCCTCGAAGCATGCGACCGAAGCGGGAGAGTCGGAGATATGGTTGGTGCCTGGCGAGAAGCTTTCGGTCGAGGACTTGCTCTACGGCCTCCTGGTCAAGAGCGGCAACGACGCCGCGGTGGCTCTTGCCGAGGCCTCGGCGGGCTCTGAAAAGGCCTTCGTGGCGCGGATGAACGCAAAAGCCGCCGAACTCGGCATGAAGAACACCCACTTCTCGGATCCGCATGGACTCGATCGTGCCGACCACTACTCGTCGGCGCGGGACATGTCCATCCTCGGCCGATACGCGATGCAGAACGAGACGTTCCGCACCATTGTGGGCACGGCCAAGACGACCATCCCGTGGCCGGGCCACACCTACGACCGCACTCTGAAGAACCACAACACGCTGGTTGGGAAGGTGCCGTATGTCACGGGTATCAAGACCGGGTACACCGGAAAAGCCGGATTCTGCTTGGTGGCATCGGGAACCCGTGACGGTGTGTCGATGGTCGCCGTCATCCTCGGAGAGCCGACGACCGCCCAGCGCGACAGCGAGATGTTGAAGCTCCTCAAGTACGGGTTCGGCAAGTACCGGCATGTGGTGCTCGCCGAAAAGGGCGTGGAGATGGCTCAGGTGGATGTGCCCTATCACTTCCAGGAGCAACTGCCCCTTGTCACCGACGCGCGGCTCGAGAAGACCGTCTACGTCGGGGACGAGGTCGGGCGCACCGTGTCGGTGCGGAGTGATCTGACACTACCGGTTGCCGCCGGAGATGTCGTGGGCACCGTGACCTACCAGATCCAGGGTCAGGCGGCGGACACGGTCGATCTCGTCGCCACCCGGTCGATCGAGAAGCCGACGTTGGCCGTCAAACTGCGCTATCTGTTCGATCGGGTGGGCTCTCTGATGGGCTGGACCGCATGATACTTACCATCACACTGAACGCGGCTCTCGACCGAACCCTTACGGTGCCCAACTTCGCGGTGGGCTTCCGCCACAGAGCGACGGAGACCATCACCCTTCCGGGCGGCAAGGGCGTCAACGTAGCCCGGGTGGTCAAGACCCTGGGGCAGCCGGTCATCGCAACGGGCTTCGCGGGTGGACGCACCGGGGAACGCATCATCGCGCAGTTGAACCGGGAGGGCATCCTCTGCGACTTCGTGCGGATCGATGGGGAGTCGCGCACGTCTACGGCTGTGGTCGATCCCGCCGGCAACACCGTGACCGAGATCAACGAGTACGGTCCGGTGATCCGAAAGGAAGAGGTCGAGCTCATGATGGTGAAGCTCGAATACCTCTGCCGGGCCACCGACGTGGTCGTGGTGGCAGGCAGCCTGCCGCGCGGAGTCGAGCCCGATTTCTACGGGGAGCTCATCACGCAACTCAAAGGCCACGGAGTGACGGTGCTCTTCGACACCTACGGCGAACCCCTGCGGCACGGGATCAAGGCCGGTCCGCATGTCGTCTTCCCCAACCAAGTCGAAGCCGAGATGGTCATCGGCCACGAGTTCAGCTGCAACGAAGACTTCGTCGCGGGGGCCGGCGCCCTGCGCGAGATGGGCGCGATCTCGGCCGTCATCAAGTCTCGGCGGGGCTGCGTCGCACAGTTCGCCACCTCTGATGGTGTGCACACGCTTCTGGGTCGTGCGCCCCGTGTCGAGGCGGTCTCCGCGGTGGGCTCGGGGGACGCGCTCGTGGGCGGGTATGCGGTCAAGATGCTGGAGGGTGCGGTGCCCGGCGAGTGTGTCCGCTTCGCCATAGCGTGTGCGGCCGCCAATGCCCTACAGGCGGGTGCGGGAGTGTTCTCGTCCGACGAGGCTGAGAGACTGACTGCCGCCGTGGAACTCGATGAGGTCGTCATGCCGGTGACGGTGCCGCATGGCGACGAAAGAGGTGTCGTTCGATGACCCCGCGCGATGAGACTACGTCCAAGGTGCTGGTACTCGACTTCGGGGGCCAGTACGCGCAGTTGATCGCGCGTCGGGTGCGGGAATGCCGGGTCTACTCGGAGCTCATTCCCCACGATATGCCGCTGGCGCGCATCCGTGAGGCCGCGCCGGCCGGCATCATCCTCTCGGGAGGGCCGCGAAGCGTCAACGAGCCGGGGGCGCCGGCGTTGGACCCCGGCATCCTCGAACTCGGGGTGCCGGTGTTGGGCATCTGCTACGGGTTGCAGTTGCTCGCCCGACACGCCGGAGGCGTGGTGACCAAGACCGACCAGGCGGAGTACGGCGCTACGGACGTGAGTGTCGTGGCCGCGAGCCCGCTCTTCGCCGACCTGCCTATCGAACAACCTTCCTGGATGAGTCACGCCGACGCGGTGCTGGAAGCACCGGTCGGCTACACCGTGACGGCCCGCAGCCGGACCCTTCCCGTGGCCGCCATGGAGGATCCCGAGCGTCGCCTCTACGGGGTGCAGTTCCACCCGGAGGTGCGTCACACCAGGCATGGCCAGGAGGTGCTGAAGAACTTCCTCTACGGCGTGTGCGATATCGCTCCCACGTGGACCCCGGTGTCGATCATCGAGGAAGCCGTGGAGCGCATCCGGAACCAGGTGGGCGACGAGAGGGTGGTGTGCGGCCTGTCCGGCGGAGTAGATTCGGCGGTCGCCGCGTTACTCACCTATAAGGCGGTGGGCGATCGTCTCACCTGCATCTTCGTGGACCACGGTCTGATGCGCAAGGGCGAAGGCGAAGAGGTGGAGAACGCGTTCAGCCACCACTTCCACGTTCCTCTGGTGCACGTCCGCTGTCGCGAGCGTTTCCTCTCCCGGCTGGCCGGCGTCTCCGATCCGGAGCACAAGCGCAAGATCATCGGCGAGGAGTTCATCCGGGTCTTCGAGGACGAGGCGGGAAAACTGGGCGACGCCCGCTTCCTGGTGCAGGGCACGCTGTACTCCGACGTGATCGAGTCGGGCACGCGCTCGGCGGCCAAGATCAAGTCGCACCACAACGTCGGCGGTTTGCCCGAGGACATGCAGTTCGAGCTGACCGAACCCCTGCGTATGCTGTTCAAGGACGAGGTGCGCGTCGTCGGCGAGGAACTCGGCCTGCCCGAGGCTATGGTGTGGCGTCAGCCCTTCCCGGGGCCGGGTTTGGCCATCCGCATCATCGGCGACGTCACCGAGGAGCGACTGAGCATCCTGCGCGACGCAGACTCCATCCTCCTGGAGGAGGTGCGCCGGGCGGGGTTGTATCGAGAGCTGTGGCAGTCGTTCGCCGTGCTGCCCGCTGTGCGCAGTGTGGGCGTGATGGGCGACGAGCGCACCTATGCGTACCCCATCGTCATCCGGGCGGTCACCTCCGACGACGCCATGACCGCCGACTGGGCCAGGCTGCCGTACGATCTGCTCGAACGGATATCCAGCCGCATCATCAACGAGGTGCCGGGGGTGAACCGGGTGGTACTCGATATCTCCAGCAAGCCTCCGTCCACCATCGAATGGGAGTAGAGCGACGCATGCCCGAAGAACCTGGGGCGACTGAAGAACGATTGGACATCGACCGCGCGTCCGGGGACTGCGCTGAAGTGCGCGGACGGGGAGGACCGTGAGTCCGGCATTCCTCCCCGCGACGGGCCCCGCGTGCCGCATACCTCGGAAGAGCTGGAACTGGTGTATCGCCACGCCCTCCTGGCGGCGGCGACGGCCTCGGGGATGAAGGGCGAGGACATCCGCATCCTCGACATGCACGAGTTGGTCACCTACACCGACTATCTGGTGATATGCACAGGCCGGAGCACGCGGCAGACGCGCCGTATCGGCCAAGAGGTGGCGGTCAAGCTGAAGTACGAACTGGGTCTGATGCCGAGCCACGTGGCAGGCGAGACGGCCGGCGAGAACAGCGAAGGCGGGGAGTGGATCCTAATGGACTACCTCGACTTCGTCATTCACGTATTCACGCCCGAGGCGCGGGAGTTCTACCGGCTCGACCACCTCTGGAAGGACGCCCCGGCGGAGATCATCGAGTAGGAACGGAGTCGAGGTTCGCGACCGGCGGCCTGCCGGCGTGACGCGGCGGGGCGGCGCGCGCTTCGGTCGGTTGCACAGCACCTGGGGGGCGGGTATACTCCACCTCCGCCTGACGTGGGGGTATAGCTCAGTTGGGAGAGCGCGACGCTGGCAGCGTTGAGGCCAGGGGTTCGAGTCCCCTTACCTCCACCTCGTAGATGCGGGAAGGGCCGCCCTTGGCGGCTCTTCGCGTCGGTACGCTCGGCATGCGACAGGATGCTCGTGCCTCGCGCGGCGGGGGGCTCTGTGGTGGCGACCGATACGTTCGCAGAAGCACGCCCCCGACCTGGTACACTCGTGCCGCGGACGCTGACGTCCGGTTCTTGTGCCTGTCGGGGGAAGGTATGCGATGGAGATGATCAGACTTCGCAGCGTGGCGGCATCCCGGTGATCGTGGTTTGGGGTGACGTCGACCACGCGGTTGCGCAAGTCGCGTTCGCCGAAGCGGCTCGGATCGCTCTCGGAAGCGAGGGAACCCGCATCCTTTTCGACCTCAGGGAGTGTCCCTACATGGACAGCGGCGGGCTGTCGCGTCCTGCTCTCGCTGTTGCGTCGCGTCGGCCCCGCCGGGTTCGTGGGCGTGCGACCCCCGGGTCCCGATCTCCTGCGCATCTTCGACATCGTCGGACTTACGTCCGATGCCGCGTTTCGCGTAGTGACCGACGGGGAGTCGGCGACGCCCGCCGATTGACTTGGAGGGACTCGATGGACACGAGTTCGACCCCTCCACTCGTTGTCTGCGCGTCGCACTGCCTCCAGAACTAGGCCGGATACACGAGGTCAGGCGGATGGCCGAGTGGCTGGCCGACGCCGCCGGTCTCGGCGGCCGGCCGCGCCTACGACCTCAAACTCGTGCTCTCCGAAGCGGTCGCTAATGCAGTCGAACACACGGTGGTTCCCGGCGACGTCGAGATCGTGGCCTGGCTCCTCTCCGACCGCTTGGTGGTCGAGGTCACGAACCCAAGCAGCTTCCAGCCGGGCCTGAGCAAGGACACGGACGATCGTCAACGCGGTCTGGGCCTGCCCCTGATGGTCTCGCTGGCCGACCAGGTGCACGTCTCACGTCTACCTGAGGGCAAGACTCGTGTGTCGTTGACCTTCTTCCGAGAACGGGTCGCCGATCACGACGTCATCGCTGCCCTGAGGGCCCCGCGACCGCCCTGGTGCAGCTGGAGGCCGAGCGCCTGAAAGTGCAGGCTGCGCTCGCGGAGGCCGACCGTCACGCTGCATCCGCCAGAATCCGCGAGATGAGATTCCGTGCCTTGGCTGACTTCTCGCACGACTGGGAACTGACCCGGTTGGCCCTCGACGGTTCGATCACCTACCATCCCCGTCCTGCGAACGCATCACCGGCTACTCGCCGGACGAGCTCCTGGCCGATCCCCGGCTCATCAGGGCCATGGTGCACCCCGACGATTGGGCGAGGGTGCGGGCGCGGTACGCGGCCCCCACTCGGAGAGTACCGAGCCGTTCGAGTTCCGCATCATCACCAAGACCGGAGAGGAGCGATGGATCGGGTTGAGTTCCCAACCGGTCACCGACGAAGACGGCACACACCTGGGCCACCGCATGAGCAACCGGGATATCACCTCCCACATGCAGACCGTGCAGGCGTTGCGAGAGAGCGAGGAGCGCCTGCGTTTGGCCCTGAACAACGCCCGGATCACCATCTACGCCGTCGATCGCGAGAAGCGATTCTTGTGGGTGGAGAACCCCGACCCAGCCTGCAAGGCCGTCCACTGGCAGGCAGGACGACGTGCGAGGTGTTCCCGTCGGCGGACGTCGAGCCGGTGATCGAGGCTCGGCGGGAGGTGGTTCCAGACCGGGGTCGGCTGCCGTGTCGAATGCCAGATATCGGTCGATGGACGATCTCGGACCTTCGAGTTCAACATCGAGCCGCTGCAAGATGCAGCGGGTGACGTTGTCGGGGCCCTCGTCGCGGCCATGGATATCACCGAGAGACGGCGCGCTAGGAGATCCGCGAGCTCTCCGACCGTTTGAGTTTCCACGTCGATCACTCCCCGCTGGCGGTCATCGAGTGGGGGCCCGACATGCGGCTGATCCGGTGGTCGGGCGAAGCCGAGCGCATCTTCGGCTGGCGCGCGGACGAGGTCCTGGGCAAGCGCATGGAGGACTTCCGCTGGATCACGAGGAGGACACCGAACTCGTGCGCGAGGTCTCGAGCAAGCTGGAGACCGGCACCAACCCGCGCTGGTCTTCCTGAACCGCAACTACCGCAAGGACGGCGCGGTCATCTACTGCGAGTGGTACAACTCGTCGCTCGTGGACGAATCGGGCCGACTGCGGTCGATCCTGTCGCTGGTGCTGGACGTCACGGAGCGCACCTTGGCCGAGCAGCAGGTGCGCCGCCAGGGGCTGTTGCTGGCGAAAGTCACAGACGCCATCATCGCCACCGACGAGCGGTTCATCATCAGGTCGTGGAACCGGGCCGCCGAACGGCTCTACGGGTGGTCGGAGGAGGAGGTGCTGGGCAAGCCTCGTCGGCACGTTCCTGCTCACCGAGAGCTCGCAGGACGAGCGCGAGCGCGTCCGCAGGAACTGCTGCGAGACGGGCGCTGGTCAGGCGAGATCGTGCAGCACCGAAAGGACGGTTCGTCCATCTGGGTCCAGAGCGCGGTGACCCTGCTGACCGACCCGCCGGGAAGTGGACCGGCGCCGTGGCCGTCAACCGCGACATGACCGAGCGCATCCAGGCCGAGCGGCGCGCGCGAGAGAGCGAGGAGCGCGTACAGATGGCCCTGCGCGCCGCCGACATGG
The DNA here is from genome assembly GCA_963790415.1 of uncultured Actinomycetota bacterium. Classification (GTDB taxonomy): domain Bacteria; phylum Actinomycetota; class Thermoleophilia; order RBG-16-64-13; family RBG-16-64-13; genus JAJZQZ01. The sequence continues at coordinate 462,415 of CAWBOK010000009.1, read as the reverse complement.
GCGCCTGGGACTACCGTCTGGACACCGGCGACGTCTTCTGGGACGAGCGCGCTCGGGACATGTGGGGCATCCCGCACGGTGACCGATCGACTTCGACGAGGCCGTCGCCAGCGCATCCATCCCGACGACCGATCGGAGGGTGGTCGCTGCGCTCGGAGCGCGCCGCGGCGGGGACGTGCCGGCGGAGCCTACGATGCAGGAGTTCAGGGTGGTGTGGCCCGACGGGTCGGTGCACTGGATCGCCTCGCACGGTCAGGTGCAGTTCGTGGGTGAGGGCGCAGACCGCCGCGCCGTGCGCTTCATCGGTGTCATCCGCGAGATCACCGCCCAGAAGCTCGCCGAGGAGCAGCGCGGGTGGCTGATGGACCGCAGAAGGTGTTGACCGAGGAACTCGCCGCCGCCAACGAAGAACTGACGAGGCAAAATGAGGAACTCATGGTCACCGACCGCGGGAGCGCGAGGCGAACGCATTCGCCCAGGCGCTCACCGGGTGAACGAGAGTCTCACCTCGACCCTGGATCGCGAGGAGATGCTGCGCCGGCTGGTGACCGAGGGCTCGCAGGCCCTCGGCTGTCCGCGCGCCGCCCTCGAACTCCGCACTCCGGGGGGCTGGGTGGTCAGCGAGGTACTGGGGCTCCCCGAACGTCTGCGGGGCCTCCACCTCACCGTCGAGCAGGCGTCGGTCGCGAATGCGATGGCAGGTGCCGGCGACGTGCTCGCCATCGAGGACAGCCGGCTCGAGGCCTGGGTGGACGCGAGCGCCATCCTTGGCTACGGCTCGCAGGCCGTGTTGGCCGTGCCCCTCGTCGTGCGCGACCGCGTGATGGGCTCGCTCCAGCTGATCTGGACCGACGGTCCGCGACGGTTCGAGGCCGCCGAGGTCGACTTCGCCCGCAAACTGTCGACCTCCATCGCCCTCTCGCTCGAGAACGCCAGGCTGTACGAGGAACAGCGCACCATCGCCCACACCCTGCAGCAGGCCCTACTGTCGGTTCCCGAGCACCTGCCTGGATTGTCGTTCGGCCACCTGCACCGCTCGGCCACCGAACTCACCGATGTGGGCGGCGACTTCTACGACCTCTTCCCCCTGCCTCGCGGCCGCCTGGGCATCGTCCTTGGGGACGTGTCGGGCCGAGGCATCGCCGCAGCCGATCTTGCCGCGTTGGTCAAGAACACCCTCAAAGCCTATGCGCATCGCCGGGGCTCCCCTGCCCGAGTGCTCGCGGACACCAACCGCCTGCTGCTCCAATCCATCACCGGCGACCTGTTCGTCACCGCCTTCTTCGGTACGCTGAAGATGGAGACCGGGGCGCTGGCCTTCTCGAGCGCGGGGCACCCCCCGGCGCTCGTGAGGACCGCGGAAGGTGCGGTCTTGGCTCTGGAGCATCGGGGACCGGTGCTCGGGCTCTTCCCGGAGGCCGATTACACCAACGCGCGGGTCGACCTCGCGCCCGGGAGACCAGTTGGTCCTCTACACCGACGGACTGACCGAGGCGCGAAGAGGCCGCGAACTCCTGGGCGAGCAACGGTTGAAGGACTGGCTTGGGGAGGCCTGCGGAGTCCCGTCCCCCGAACTCCCCGACCGACTGCTGAATCTGGCGCTCGAGTTCACGGGCGGGCAGCTTACTGACGATCTTGCGATCCTCGCGCTCGAGCGTCTTCCCGATTCTGAAGCCGCGGGTGGGGCGGCGACGGCTTTTCGGGAAGGCGGAGAGATAGTCGAGCGCCGCCCGCGACCTCTGGCCGGCGGTAGCGTGTGGCTGTGAGCGTGTGTCGGTGTGTCAAAGGGGGCGGGCCGATAGGCCCCGCCCCTTGTTGCGACGGAGTCGTCGTCAGGTGCAAACCGTCACCAGGCCGGTGTCGGCGCGTGGATCAGACTTCCGGGGTCAGACTTCTTGGGTCAGTCGTCCAGATCGGGTGCTCCGTCGTCGTCAGGTGTGCCGCCACGGCGCATCGCCACGAACCTTGTCGTGATTCTTCGGGCCGCCCGCCCACGGCGGTGGGCCCCCGGCCTCGCGGATCGTTCCGGAGGCCGGCGTGACACTGGTGTCACCGGTGTAGCCCGAGTAGGACGCCACGTCGATCTCGGCCTTCTTGGTGCCGTCACGGCCCGTGTCGAGTTCGCCCGTCACCGTGATCGTCTCTCCGACAGCGAACGCGTAGGTCTTGTACCACGCTGGGCCGAATTCCATCGGCCATACGTTGCCTGCAGCGTCACCGAGGGTGAGGGTGTACTCGTTCGCCTCGGCTCCGGCGCCGATGGTGCCCGTCCACGTGCCCGGGGTCTCCGCCGCGAGTGCCGAGCCGACCAGCAGGCCCAGCAGGCAGCCGATCGTAGCCATCGTGATGGCTGCGGTCACGGTCATCCCACGTTTGAGCTCAAGTTTGCCAGAATGCATGTTGTCACCTCCTTGTTGACTGGCTGTATCCCTCAGTCTAGGGGGTGGTTGTCGCGGTTCGCTTGTCGCGAGGCGACCAGTTTCGCAACTTCTTGACAATGATTGCATGAGATAGTCTGTAATCATGCGCGTTCTGGTGGTGGAAGACGACAAGAAACTCGCCCGGCTCATCGAGCAGGTTCTGGTCTCAGAGCAGATAGACGTCGACCTGGTGTTCGACGGTGTCGTGGGACTGGAGCAGGCCATCAGCGGCGTCTACGATGTGGCCGTCATCGACTGGATGCTGCCGGGCCGCGATGGTCCCGCCATCTGTCGCGCACTGCGGAATCAAAAAGTGCCGACCGCTTTGCTGATGCTCACCGCGCGCACCCAAGTCGAGGATCGTGTGGCCGGACTGGATAGCGGAGCCGACGACTACCTCACCAAACCCTTCGCCTTCGATGAGTTGCTCGCCCGCCTTCGGGCGCTGAGTCGCCGTTCCCAAGACGGCGGCCAGGACTCATGGGAGTTGCGTTTCGACGCCGTGGTGCTCGACCTCCGGGCCCGCACCGCCCGGGTCCGTGACCAGCGCTTGGACCTCACCCCCACCGAGTGGCGCATCATGGAGTTCCTGCTGCGGCATCCGGGGCAGAGTCTCTCGCGCAGGCAGATTCTCGAGTACGTGTGGGGCGACAGCGACGTCGTGCGTTCTACGCAGGTCGATGTGTTCGTGTCGCGCCTGCGGAGCAAGGTGCGGCGCGCCGGCGCGCCCGACCCCATCCGTACGGTATGGGGAGTCGGATACAGGCTGGGTGACTGAAGCGCGATGCTGCACGGGGTCCGCGTCAGGCTCACGGTCACCTACGCGGTGGCGGCCCTGTGCGTCACGGTGCTTATGGGTTTCGGATCGTATGCGTTGCTCAAGCACTACTTCGAGTCGAATACCGACGAGGCCCTCAGATTCCGCATGGCCGAGGAGTTCCAGACGACGTTCGGCTCCCTGCCTGCCGAACTCGCGCGTGCCAAGAGCGCTTGGGAGACGGACCACGAAGACGAGGCGGACGACGAGGCGGGACGCGGGCCTCGGTTCGTTCCTCCCGGACTGGCCCGCAAGCTGCCCAACTCGGAGCTGGCGCCGCTCTACACGGTCAGGCTCGACCCGCAGGGCCGTCCCCTGCTTGCGACGGGTCAAGATGTCCCGCCCCAATCCGCGGACGCCGTCGATCGGGCGCGGGTCCGCGGCAACGACATCCGCACGATCACCGACTCCGAAGGGTCTCACGTGCGCATCGTGACCTACGCGGCCGCGACCACGGCTACGGAAGGGGGCGCCGCGACGGACCCGGCTTCGGAGGTCGCCTTCATCCAGGTGGGCAGGTGGCTCGCGGACCAAGATCGCATCCTCAGCCAGCTGCTTACCGGTGTCCTTGCTCTATGCGCCGCGTCCGCGATCCTGGTGGGCGGGGTGAGCTGGTGGTTCTCGGGGCGCGCGATCCGGCCTGCGAGGATCGCCTGGGAGAAGCAACGCGAGTTGGTCGCGAACGCCGGTCACGAACTGCGCACGCCCATCACGTTGGTCCGCGCCACGGCCGAGGTGGCGCGACGAGAACTCCACGGCGGAGCCGATCTGAAGAAGACCGACGATCTTCTCGCCGAGATCCTCAATGAGACCGATCACCTTACGAAGCTGACCGACGACCTCGTGCTGCTCTCCCGCCTCGACTCGGGTCATATCGTCTTCTCGAAAGTCACGATCGATCTGCCTGCCTTCCTCCGCCCCAGGACATCGCTGTCGGCTTCGGTCGCCTGTGCGACGTGCGCGCCGTGAGGCTCGTGGTTGGACCCATAGACGGAACCATCGTCGCGGACCCTGTCCGCGTGCGCCAGGTGATCGTGATCGCTCTGGACAACGCGATGCGCTTCACGCCGGCGGGGGGCGAGATAGGCCTCCAATCGGTGGTCAGCGGCGGTCGGTCGAGATATCCGTGCGCGACACCGGCGCCGGGATAGCCGACACCGAACTGGAGCGGGTCTTCGAGCGTTTCTATCAGGGACCGTCATCCGCCGACGACGACGAAAGCCGGCACAGCGGGCTGGGGCTGGCCATAGCCCGCGCTGTGGTGGAGGGTCAGGGCGGGCGTCTTGCGCTGACGAGCCACGTCGGGGAGGGCACGACCCTGACGCTTTCTTTCCCCTCGGTCCTCGGTTCGTGACCGTCGTGGATCGCGGCTCGAGTTCACCGGCGGCGCTTGGTCTGTGACCGTCTTGTGCCGGGGCTCGAGCGTAGCGGCCGGGAGGTCGGAACGTCAGACCTCGGCGGGCTCCGGCAGCCAGGTTAGGCGCCGCGTCCTGGCGCTGTACTTCGCGCCCACGAGTGAGACCTCGCCCCGGTCGAGGTGGGGGTGGATTATCCGGCTGCTGTGGAGGTCCCGGACCGTCGCCCGGATGTGCTCGGTCACCGCCTCTTCGAGGAGGTCGCCGGGTGAGGCCCCTCCGTGGTGCCTTGCCCGCAGCACCGCGGGCTCGATGGCGTCGAGGATGGTGCCCAGATCACCGGTGGCGGCAGGCCTGGCGATGGCTGCCCCGACGGCGCGGCAACCCTCATGACCAATGACCACTACCAAGGGCACACCCATCTCGGCGACGGCGAACTCCAAGCTGCCGAGGGTGGCGTCATCGAGCACGTGGCCGGCGGTACGGACGACGAAGAGCCCGCCGGCGACCTCGCCGAAGATGGCCTCCGGTGACGTGTCCGGCTCCGCACAGGCCAGAACGGCAGCGGTGATGCGCGTTGAATCCCGCGGGCCGCGCGAAGGCAAGGTGGAACCGAGAAGCTCGGTCGAGCCGCCTGCTGCGTGGCGACTGGCACCGTCGATCAACCTGCGCAGCGCCTCTTGTGCCGCGGCGTTCATGATCCCTCCTTGGATCGCCTTGCGCCACTACAAGTATATGCCGTGTTCGTGGATCGTCGGCATGAATCGTGCGCGACTCGGCGTGTTGGCAGGGTGCGGCCGCGAATCCCGGCCGTTGCCGAGCGTCTTGGAGGCCGGGTGTGGGAAACTGGATCTGTTCATCCGACTCTGCCTACAAGGCGCCGGCAGGCTCTCGGTCGCCCATCGAGGACGATTCGGCGGGCTTACCGACACGGAGATCACCCGCCCTTCGTCCGCATGCCGAGCTTCCGTCATCGCCCGGTGTTAGAATCCTTCTCTCATGGGCACCAACGAGATAGTCATCCTCGGCGCCCGGGAGCACAACCTCAAGGACATCTCCCTCAGGCTCCCGCGCGACCGTTTCATCGTCATCACCGGCTTGTCGGGCTCGGGGAAATCGAGCCTCGCCTTCGATACCATCTATGCCGAAGGTCAGCGGCGCTACGTCGAGAGTCTCTCGTCGTACGCACGGCAGTTCCTGGGGCAGATGGACAAGCCCGACGTCGACTCCATAGAGGGGCTCTCGCCGGCGATCTCCATCGATCAGAAGACCACCTCCCGCAACCCACGCTCCACCGTGGGCACGGTCACCGAAGTGCACGACTACCTGCGCCTGCTCTACGCGCGCATCGGCCATCCGCATTGCTGGATCTGCGGGCGGGCGATCGAGGGGCAGACCAAGGAGCAGATCGTCGATCAGATCCTCGGCTTCGAGATGGGCGTCAAATTCGCCATCCGGGCTCCCCTGGTGCGGGGACAGAAGGGGTGGCACAAGGATTCGCTCGAGCATGTGCGCAGGGAGGGCTTCACCCGGGTGGAGATCGACGGGCTGCAGTACACCATGGATGAGGACCTGCCCGACCTCGACAAGAACGTGCGCCACGACCTCAGCATCGTGGTCGACCGCCTGGTCATGAAGGAAGGTGTTCGGCGACGCCTCTCGGATTCGGTGGAGACCGCACTGAGCGAGGGAGCCGGGCTAATCGAGGTCGACGTGTTCGGCGCGGGGGGCGTCGACACCGGCCGGGGCGGCGACACTGACAGCGGCGGCCGGGGCGCCGGTCGCGACGGCAACGACCGTGACGACCGTACGACCCTGATGTTCTCCGAGAACTTGGCCTGTCCCGAGCACGGCGTCTCGCTGCCCGAGATGGCGCCGCGCATCTTCTCCTTCAACTCGCCCCACGGCGCCTGCGAGACCTGCAGCGGCTTGGGCTCGCGGCGGGAGATCGATCCGCAGCTAGTGGTCGGCGATCCCGAACGCTCCATCGCCGAAGGGGTGCTGCTGCCGTGGAGCACCTCGTCGTCGCAATACTACGAGCAGATCATCCAGGCCCTGGCCGAGAAGTACCAGTTGGACGTGGACTGCCCGTGGCGGTCGCTGTCGAAGGAGGTGCAGGACGCATTCCTCTTCGGCACGAAGGGAGAGCGCCTCTACGTCTCCTACACCAACCGCCGGGGTTTCAAGCGCAGCTACATGACGAACTTCGAAGGCATCGTGCCGAACCTGGACCGGCGCTACCGGGAGACCGACTCCGACTACATGCGCGAGAAGATCGAGGAGTACATGTCGGAGGTGCCGTGCCCGGCCTGCAAGGGCGCCCGGCTGCGGCCGCAGAGTCTGGCGGTGACGGTCGGCGGCCTCAACCTGCACGAGATGAGCCTGCTGTCGGTGACGGAGTTGGTGCGCTTCCTGTCCGAGATGCAACTCCCCGATCGGGAGCGATTGATCGGCGGGCGGGTGCTCAAGGAGATCAGGGAACGGCTCTCGTTCTTGGACTCGGTGGGTGTCGGCTATCTCAACCTGCACCGCACGGCCGCGACCTTGTCGGGGGGCGAAGCGCAGCGCATCCGGCTGGCCACTCAGATCGGTTCGAGTCTGATGGGCGTGCTGTACATACTCGATGAGCCCTCCATCGGCCTGCACCAGCGCGACAACCGTCGTCTGATCGAGACCCTGCTGCGACTGCGCGACCTGGGCAACACGGTGATCGTGGTGGAGCACGACGAGGAGACCATGCTGATCGCCGACCACATCGTCGACATGGGGCCCGGTGCGGGCGAACACGGCGGCGAAGTGGTGGTGAGCGGATCGTTGCAGGACGTGCTCGACGAACCGCGCAGCGTCACCGGGGCGTTCCTCTCCGGGCGCCGGTCGGTGGCGGTGCCGGCGACGCGTCGCCTGGGCCGGGGCTCGTTCATCGTGCGGGGAGCGCGCCAGCATAACCTCAAGAACCTGGATGTACGGGTGCCCACAGGCGCCTTCACCTGCGTCACGGGTGTCTCGGGCTCGGGCAAGTCCACCCTCGTGAACGAGATCATCTACAAGAGCCTCTCGAACCTGGTCAACCGCGTAACGGTGCGCCCCGGCGAGCACGAAGGCATCGACGGCATCGCTCAGCTCGACAAGGTGATCGACATCGACCAGTCGCCCATCGGGCGCACGCCCCGCTCGAACCCGGCCACGTACACGGGGGTGTTCGACCATATCCGCATGCTGTTCTCGCAGACCAAAGAGAGCAAGGTGCGCGGCTACAAGCCGGGGCGGTTCAGCTTCAACGTCAAGGGTGGACGCTGCGAAGCCTGCAAGGGCGACGGCACCCTCAAGATCGAGATGCACTTCCTGCCCGACATCTACGTGCCCTGCGAGGTGTGCGGGGGCAAGCGCTACGACCGGGAGACCCTGGAGGTGCGCTTCAAGGGCAAGCACATCGCCGAGGTGCTCGACATGAGCGTGGAAGAGGCGGTGCCGTTCTTCGAGAACCAGCCCAAGATCAAACGGCGCCTGCAGACCCTGCACGACGTGGGGCTCGACTACATCAAGCTGGGCCAACCGTCCACGACGTTGTCGGGCGGCGAGGCGCAGCGGGTCAAGTTGGCCACGGAGCTCTCGAAGGTGGCCACCGGCAACACGCTCTACATTCTCGACGAGCCAACCACCGGCCTGCACTTCGCCGACGTGGACAAGCTGCTCGAAGTGCTTCAGCGTCTGGTCGACGCCGGCAACACCGTGCTGGTGATCGAGCACAACCTGGACGTGATCAAGTCGGCGGACTGGATCATCGACCTGGGGCCGGAAGGCGGCGCGGCAGGAGGGGAGCTCCTGGCGGAGGGCACGCCTGAGCAGGTGGCGGCAGACGGCCTCAGTCATACCGGCCGCTTTCTCCGCCGGGTGTTGCCCGAGGTGCCGGTCGCGAGCACGGGAGGCGCTTGAACCGGTGCCCTCCGTGGGTATCACACGTATCACCCGACATCACCGACGAATCGAAAGGCCGCCGACAGGGTGGCCGCGCAACCGAGGAGGCAGATAATGGCCATGGCTGAACGGAGAGCGGAGTGCGTCTGGGAAGGTGACCTGGCCCACGGCGGCGGCACGGTGAGCGTCGCTAGCGGGGCGCTGGCGGAGTTCCCCGTGACGTGGGCATCGCGGACCGAGCGCTCAGACGGCAAGACCAGCCCGGAGGAGTTGATCTCGGCGGCCCATTCTGCCTGCTACTCCATGGCCTTGTCGCACGCGCTGACCGAGGCGGGCACGCCCCCGACGCGCCTGAAGGTGCGCGCCAACGTCACCTTGGACGCCGTGGAGGCAGGTCTCCGCGTCACCACCAGCCACCTCGAAGTGTGGGGACGGGTTCCCGGCATCGATCTGGGAGGGTTCCTCAAGGCGGCGGAAGGCGCCAAGACGGGCTGCCCGGTATCGAACGCGCTGGCCGGGGTGGAGATCACTCTGAAGGCCTATCTGGAAGAGGAGTAGGCGGCGCGGCGCCAGAGGCACTTCGCCCGCGGGTTCCCTACGAGAACGCCCGGCGGTCGCCGGAAAGGGTGAACGTGCTCAGGGCGCCGGAGTAGGTCAGTCCTGTGCGAAGAGGTGGAAGATGGTGATGGCTTCGCCTGGGGGCACCACGACCACCTCCGAGTCCCACGGCCCGGCGACCAGCCGCTCGAGGAGTTGCAGCGATCCCGGCACCAGGGTCTGTTCGAGTTCGAGGTCGTCGGCCATCTTCTGCACGGTGGGCACCTGCGTGGTCACGTCGTAGGCTCCCGTGTCGATCAGCGTGAAGCGCTGGTAGGCCGCCAAGCTCGCCTTGCGGAGGTAATGGGCCTTCTCGGGACCGTAGCGCTCCACCCATTCCTTGTGGGAATCGAGAAACGCGTTGTTGTGGGCCAACCATCCCTTGGTCAGGTAGAACGCGTGGGCGTCCCGCTTGATGTCCGCTCGGCAGCAGCCGTGGTTCAGGAACAGTGAGATGCAATCGTCCACGCGGGGGAACACGAGGCGCGCCGTGCGCGAGACGAGCCCCTGCAGGCCGTTGCCGCAGTAGCCGAGGGCGAGGAGCACGTCGTCGACCGGCGACACGGTGACCTCGGTCGAACGCTCGGCGCCCGGGCCACGGCCGGGTTCGACCGACGGCAGCACCGCCGGCTCTCCGGTTATGGCGGCGGCGTCCAGAAGGTCGAGAAGACTCTGGATGTGGTCGCGCAGTTTCTCCGGTCGATCGTGAAGCCCGCTCTCGATCCAGACCAGGGGGAAGGAACCGGCCCGCTTGGCCATCCGCTCGAGCACGAGTTTGACCTCGTCGTCGATCATCTCGCAGGCGAGGATGACCGAGGAAGAAGATGGGCAGGGTGCTTCGAGGGAGAGGGTGGGTGACTGCGCGGTGGTGGCCTGTGGTGTATTCATGGGCGAATGCTAGCACGGGCGCCGGCATCGGTGCGGCCCGCCGAGTCGGCCGGCGCGGCGTGACAGGTCATCCGGCCCCCACGCGGCGGGTCAGCCGAGCGTCGCCCGCCACTCCCGGTCCAGAAGATCGAGGCGCACCAGATCGTGGAACTCCCCGTGCAGGAAGTGCGTCTCGCGATCTCGCCCGCAGTCGCTGAAACCGAGCCGGCGGTAGAGAGCCAGGGCACGCTCGTGGTTGGCAAAAGCGCCGATCCATATCCGATGCAGGCCGAGGGTCATGAACCCGAACCCAAGCAGGGCGCGGATGGCGTCGCCGCCGTATCCCTTGCCCCACTCGGTCACCTCTCCGATCACCAGGCCTATCTCGGCCTGACGAGACAGGTGGTCGACGTCCTCGAGTCCGCAGTGGCCCACCAGGCGGTTGCCGGCAAGGACGCGGATCTCGAAGCGATAGGCGGTGCCCGCGCGGGATGCCTGCTCCGATTCCTCGTAGAATGTCAGTTCCGCGGCTTTGGACACGGGGATGTGTCCGCTCTTCAGCCATTGGTTGACCTCAGGGTCGTTGATCCAGGCCCGCACATGTTCGGCGTTCGCCGGGTCGAGAGGGGTCAGATAGACAAGTTCCCCGCGGATCATGGTGACCTCCGGGTCGTGGATCACAGGCCCCGCACCTGTGCGGCGTTCGCCGGATGCCAACACCGTCAACTTATGGTAGCGCATCCGCCCCACGGAAGGGCGCACGAGTCTGCCCGCCGCCGCCGCGCGATGGTACAGTGACCTCGTATGACTGAAGACACACAGGAGAAACATGAGAAGGCCTTCCTCATCGCCGTGGACACCGGCGCGGAAGATGGGTGGACAGCGGAGGAGTCGTTGCTGGAGCTCGCGGCCCTGGTCGAGACCGCGGGTGGGGAAGTCGTGGGGTCGGTGTCGCAGAAACGGGCCAACATCCAGCCCAATCTCTACCTGGGAACGGGCAAATCCGAGGAACTGAAGGCGGCCAAGGGGGCCACCGGGTTCACCGTGGTCGTGGCCGACGACGAACTCTCGCCAAAGCAGCAGCGCAACCTGGAGAAGCTCCTCGATGTCAAGGTGCTCGACCGCAGCGGGGTGATCCTCGACATATTCGCGCAACGGGCCCGTACCCACGAAGGTCGTCTCCAGGTGGAACTGGCGCAGCTCCAATACCAGCTTCCGCGTCTTACCCGCCTCTGGACCCACCTCTCCCGCACGGGCGGCGGCATCGGTACGCGAGGCCCCGGCGAGACCCAGCTGGAGACCGACCGCCGAGTCATCCGCGAGCGCATCAAGACGATGAAGGCGCGGGTGGAGGACGTACGTGTCCGGCGCGAGACTGCCGCGCGGGCCCGCGACAAGCGCCTGCTGCCCAGCGTGGCCATCGTGGGGTACACCAACGCCGGCAAGTCGACCTTGCTGAACGCACTGGTGGGGAGCGGCGTCGTCCATGTGGAGGACAAGCTCTTTGCGACGCTGGACCCGACCTCGCGCCGGGTAAGCCTTGGCGACGGCCAAGCGGTCATCGTGTCGGACACGGTCGGCTTCATCCACAAGCTGCCGCACCAGCTGGTCGACTCCTTCCGGGCCACCCTGGAGGAGGTCGTGCGGGCCGATGTGCTGCTGGAAGTGGTCGACGCCGCCGATCGTCACGCCGCGGAGCACCGGCTGACGATCCGCACGGTCCTGGACGAGTTGGGCGCGGGACATAAGCCCCGGGTGCTGGTGCACAACAAGATCGACGTGGTGAAGGGCGAGGAAGGGATCGCCTTCGTGGTCCCGCGTGGGGAGCAACACGCAGTCGCAGTCTCGGCGCTCACCGGCCAAGGACTGGACCACCTACGGGCCGAGTTGGTCGCGGTACTCACTGAACTCTGGGTGGACGTGGACCTGGCCGTGCCCTACACTGCCGGCGCCCTCCTCTCCCGACTGCGCGAACGCGGATCGGTCGCCTTCGACTATCGCGACGCGGATGTTCGTGTTCACGGCCGGGTGGCGCCCGCGCTCGCCGGCGAACTAGCCGAGGCCGCCCGGGCGTGGCGGCGTGCCCTCAAGTATCCGATCACCGAACAAGGAGCGTGAGACGATGGCCGATTCGGAACTCCTGACTACAGGCAAGATCGCCGAGAAGCTGGGGGTTTCCCAGGGCAAGGTCAGCAAGGTGGTGAAGGAGAAGGGCCTCGAACCCGACGCGAAGAAGGGCGCCTGCGGCTACTACGGCCCCGAGAAAGTGAAGATGATCGCAGAAGCGCTGCAGTCGTGAATCCAGACCCGTCTTGAGTCTGGACTACGCCGAGACCTTCCGCCGGTCGATCGAGGATCCGGAGGGTTTCTGGGGGGAAGCGGCGGAGGCTGTCCAGTGGGACAAGCGCTGGGACCGCGTGCTCGACGCCACTCGCGCGCCGCTGTACCGCTGGTTCGCGGGAGGCCGTCTCAATACCTGCTACAACTGCCTCGACTATCACGTCGAGACCGGGCGGGGCGAGCAGACGGCGCTCATCTACGACAGCCCGGTGACCGGCACGGTCGTTCGCTACTCCTATCGGGAGTTGACCGAACGAGTGGCACTGTTCGCCGGGGCACTGCGCGGGCTCGGAGTGGCGAAGGCCGACACGGTGCTCCTCTACCTGCCCATGATCCCCGAGGCCGTCATCGCCATGCTGGCCTGCGCCCGCATCGGCGCCGTCCACTCCGTCGTCTTCGGCGGGTTCGCACCCCACGAACTCGCGGTGCGCATCGACGACGCCAAGCCGGCGGTGATCGTGTCCGCCTCGTGCGGCATCGAGGTCGATCGGATCATCGAGTACAAACCGCTGCTCGATCAGGCGATCGCGATGGAGAGGGCCGGCCGGTGGGGCCGAACGTCGAGGGCATTGTGACGATCAAACTTCCCCTGCCTCCGGGATGCCTGCCCACCCTATGGCAGGACGACGAACGGTTCGTCGAAGGCTACCTCAGCCCGTATCCGGGCTACTACTTCACGGGCGACGGCGGCTACGTGGACGAAGACGGCTACCTCTTCATCATGGGCCGGGTCGACGACGTGATCAACGTGGCCGGCCACCGACTCTCGACAGGGCGCATGGAGGGAGTCATCGCTCAGCACCCCGATGTGGCCGAGTGCGCGGTGCTCGGAGCTGCCGATAGCCTCAAGGGTCAGGTTCCCATCGGGCTGTGCGTGCTGAAGGTGGGCGTGGACCGAGACTCCGCGGAGATCGTCGCCGAGGTGGTCCGCATGATCCGCGAGCAGGTCGGGGCGGTGGCCTCGTTCAAGACGGCGACGGTCGTGCGGCGTCTGCCGAAGACGCGCTCAGGCAAGATCCTGCGGGGCACCGTGCGCAAGATCGCCGACGGCGAGGCCTACACCGTGCCGTCTACCATCGACGACCCGGCCGTCCTCACGGAGATCGCCCAGAGTCTGAGAGTGGTCGGCTACGCACGCGAGGAGGGCTCGTGACAGCGGTCGCGGTCGTCGGCGCAGGTCTGCAGGGGGCGAGTTGGGCGGCTCTGTTCGCCGCGCACGGTCTGGAAGTGCGGCTCTATGATCGAGACGAGGCTACCGTTCGGGCGGCCGCCGTGCGGGCCGGGGAGATGGCTCGGTTCCTTGTCGACCAGGGGCTGGCGGTGGCCTCAGTGGCCGAGGCCGGGCTGGCCCGGATGCGTGCGTCGGCCGATCCCGCGGAGACGTTCGCCGCGGTTTCACACGTGCAGGAGTGCGTGACCGAGGATCTGGCCGTCAAACGGGCCGTCTTCCGGCTCGCGGCCGAGCACGCGCCGGCCGACGCCCTATTCGCCACCAGCTCGTCCGGTCTCTCGATCAGCCGGATCCAAGAGGACGTGCCCGGACCCGAGCGGTGCCTGGCCGCGCATCCCTACAATCCTCCGCATCTCGTTCCCCTGGTGGAGTTGGCGCCGGGCGCGCTCACGGCGCCGGAGACGATCGAGCGGGCGCGCTCCTTCTACCGGTCGGTGGGGAAGACGCCGGTGGTCGTCCACCGGGACGTTCCCGGCTACATCGGCAACCGGCTCTCGGCGGCGCTGTGGCGCGAGGCGGTGGAGTTGGTCCGCAGTGGGGTCGCCACCGTGGACGAGGTCGACAGCGCCGTGCGCAACGGGCCCGGTCTGCGCTGGGCTGTGATGGGTCCTCATCTGCTCTACCATCTGGGGGGCGGCGCGGGTGGCATAGGCGGTCACGTGGAGCACTTGGCGGGCGTCAAAGAAGGGATGTTGCGCGACCTGGCCACGTGGACCACATTCCCGGATGACACCGTCGATGTGCTGGAGGCGGGCCTCGCCGAGGAGACGGCCGGTCGCAGTATGGCCGAGCTTGCGCGCGAGCGGGACGAGGCACTGGCGGCGATCCTGCGCCTGCGCTCCACGATGCGCGACTCCGCGTCTGGGCCGCCGAAGGCCGGCGCCTGAGACCATGCTCCCTACAAGTGCTCGTGCGCGCTGAGGACCGCCTGGGCGATGAGCTCCGCCGCCTGGTCGATGTCGGCGATCGAAAGTACTTCTATCGGTGAATGGATGTAGCGCGCAGGAACGCTGATGACCCCCGTGGGGATACCTGTCTTGGTGAGGTGGATCGCGGTGGCGTCGGTGGTCCCGCCGCTGCCCACATCTAGCTGGTAGGGCAGCGAGCCCGCGTCGGCGGCTGTGCGCAGCCATTCGACGATGCGCGGCGGCACCATGACGCCCCGCCCGTCGGCGTCGACCACCGTGATCACGGGGCCCTTCCCCAGCGCGACGTGACGCTGCTCCTTGGTCACGCCGGGGTGATCGCCGGGGACTGTCACGTCGGTGACCAGTGCGGCGTCGGGTTCGAGGGCGAAGGCGCTGACCCGGGCACCCTTGAGACCCACTTCTTCCTGCACGGTGCCCACGGCGTAGACGGTGGCGTGGACGTCTTTGCCCTTGAGCTTCTGCAGCGCCGACACCATCGCGACGACACCGGCCCGGTTGTCGAAGCTCTTGCCCGTCACCAGGTCGTGGGCCAGGGTGGTCATGGAGCAATCGACCGTGACGGGCGACCCGATCTCTACGCCGAGCGAGGCGGCGTCCTCGGCGTCGGTCGCGCCTACGTCGATGAACATGTCCTTGATCTTGACGATCTTCTTGCGCTCTTCGTCCTCCATGATGTGGGGCGGCTTCGAACCGATCACCCCGGTGAGGCGGCCGTTGCGGCCGTGAACGACCACGCGCTGTCCCAGCACCATCTGGTCGAACCAGCCACCCAAGGGGACGAAGCGCAAGAATCCCTGCTCATCGATGTACTTGACCATGAAGCCGATCTCGTCCATGTGGGCGGCGATCATGATGGCCGGGCCGTCACCGCGGCGGATGCCCACTACGTTGCCCATACCGTCGACCGACACTTCGTCCACGAGGGGCTCGAGTTCCCGGGAGAGGAGTTCCGAGAGTTCCCCTTCGTACCCGGATACGCCATGAGCGTTGGCAAAGAGCGTGAGCAATCTCCGTGTTTCGTCCATGTGACAGTCGCTCCGATCGTCGGCTGAGGTCTACGCTATCGCGCGGGGTGTTGACCGGCCCCGCCCCAGTGTACCCCGACACGGTACATCATGCGCACCGCCCTCTGATATCCTGGCCTCGGAGACGACCGCGCCGTCCGGGCGCGATGATCCGGGGCAGGTTCCGGTCTTGAGGAGGGTGCATGGGAGGTGTTCTGGAGGGCCGTCGAGGCCTCATCATGGGGGTGGCGAACGACCGGAGTATCGGGTGGGGGATCGCACAGGCGGCCCGACGCGAGGGCGCCGAACTCGCGTTCACGTTCGTGGGAGAGGCGATAGAGAAGCGGGTGCGTCCGCTGGCAGCCGAGGTGGGTTCCGATATCGTCCTTCCCTGCGACGTTCGTTCCGACGACGAGATAGACGAGCTGTTCGCGGAGATCGGACGCCGCTGGGGCTCGCTCGATTTCCTGGTGCACTCCGTCGCCTACGCAAACAGGGACGAGCTCAAAGGCATGTTCCTCGACACGTCGCGCGAGGGTTTCCACGTCGCGTTGGACGTGTCGGTGTTCTCGCTGGCGGCCTGCGCCCGCGCGGCCCTGCCTCTGATGGGCGAAGGCGGGTCGATCCTGACGCTGACCTATCTGGGCGCCGAACGGACGATCCCTCACTACAACATCATGGGCGTGGCCAAAGCCGCCCTCGAGGCGAGCGTACGCTATCTTGCCGCCGACATGGGCCCGCGGGGCATCCGCGTCAACGCCATCTCTGCCGGTCCCATCCGCACGCTGGCGGCCGCCGGCATCGGCGACTTCCGCAAGATCTTCGAGTGGTACGAGCAGAACGCTCCGTTGCGGCGGTCGACGACCCCCGATGAGGTGGGCGACGCCGCCATGTTGCTTCTGAGCGACTGGGGTCGCGGGATCACCGGAGAGGTGATGCACGTGGACTCCGGCTACAGCACCATAGCCGTGCCCCCGGTGGTCAAGGACGTGGCCTCGACCGGCTGAACGGCCGTCGCGCGATACTTGTGAACACCTCGGCGGAGCTGGAACGACAGATGCGGGATGCTCCCGATCTTCCCGGGGTGTACCTGTTCCGGGAAGACGGCGGCTCAGTGCTGTATGTGGGCAAGGCCCTGTCGCTGCGTCGGCGGCTGGCGAGCTACCTGCCCGCCGCGCGCGAGGAGAGTGCGCACAGGGTGCCGGCGAAGGTGGCCGAGATGGTCGACCGGGCACGATCGCTGGAGTGGATCGTGGCCTCGTCCGAGGTGGAGGCGCTCCTCCTCGAGCACAACCTCATCAAGCGGCATCGTCCTCAGTACAACATCCGGTTGCGCGACGACAAGTCGTATCCCTATATCGTGGTCACTCAAGAGGACGAGTTCCCCCGGGTCTTGTTCACCCGTCAGCCTCACAGAAGGGGCAACCAGTATTTCGGGCCCTACGCGAGCGCGGCCAAAGTGCGCGAGACCCTGGACATCCTGGGCCGCATATTCCCGTTCCGCAAGTGCCGCGGCGCCCGGCCCGGCCGCTCGAGTGGGTCTCCGTGCCTGCAATACCACATCAAGCGCTGCCTGGCTCCGTGCGTGGAGGGCATCACCTCCGAGGAGTACGCGGTGGTGGTGGGCCGGGTGGTGGACTTCCTCTCCGGACGACACGCACGCGTGGCCGGAGACATCGAGGCCGAGATGCGGGAGGCATCCGCCGCGCGCGATTTCGAGAGGGCCGCTCTCTATCGCGATCGGCTCGAGGCTCTGCAGCATGTCCTTCAGCGCCAACAGGTGCAGTCCAGCGTCATGGGCGCCGCCGACATCATCGGCATGGCGCTGGACGAGCACGGCGCGAACGTGCAGGTGTTCATCACCCGAGACGGCATCCTCTCCGATCGCCGCGGGTTCAGCCTGGTCAACGTTGAAGGAGCCACACAGTCGGAGATACTCGAACGATTCGTGGGCGAGTACTACTCGACCGCGCTTGGTGGTGCCCCCGGAGGTGGTGGTGCCACGCTCCGTGGGTGGTCTGGAGGGTCTGTCGACGTTCCTGGAGGGTCTGCGCGGTACCAAGGTGAACGTGCGCACCGCCGAACGCGGCGATAAACGTCGCCTGCAGGAGTTGGCCGACACGAATGCGGCGCTTGCGCTGGAGCACGACCGGCTGCGCGCCGAACGCACCCGCGAGCACCGGTACGGAGCGCTGACGGCGCTGCAGCAGGTGCTGGCTCTGCCCGGCCCGCCCATACGCATAGAGGGCTACGACATCTCCAACCTCGGCCCCGAGAACATCGTGGCGTCGATGGTGGTGTTCGAAGGCGGGGTGCCGCGCAAAAGCGACTACCGGTCGTTCGTCATCCGCTCGACCGACGGGCAGGACGACGTGGGCTCGATCCACGAGGTCCTCCTCCGCCGGTTCACCCGCGCCGCAGGGGTGTCCGATGCCGGCGCGTACGACCCGTCGTTCGAGGCCGTTCCCGATCTGGTGCTGATCGATGGGGGTAAGGGTCAGTTGGGCGCGGCCGTCTCCGCGCTGATCGAAGCCGGGCTGGACGATGTCGTGCCGGTCATCTCCCTGGCTAAGCGAGATGAGGAGGTGTTCCTTCCCGGGCGCTCGGCTCCGCTGCTCTTGGACCGAGATGCGCCGGCGCTTGCTCCTTCTGCAGCGTGTGCGCGACGAGGCCCACCGCTTCGCCGTGGGGCATCATAGGCGACGACGGTCCGCTCAGACCACGGACAGTCTCCTCGACGGCCTACCCGGGGTGGGAGGGAAGCGAAAGTCGGCCATCCTCCGCCATTTCGGCTCTCCCGAACGCTTCCTTCAGGCGTCTCGCGAAGAGCTGGAGGCCGTCCCGGGGCTGCCCGGGAAGGTGGCCCGCGGAGTCTACGACTACGTGCACAAGACAGGGTAGACTAGTAAACTGGGCCGAAGTCAGACGGCGGTTTCTCGCCCGGGTCGCGGGTGCCGTGGAGGATGACGATGGAGTGCGAACGGGCGGGTTTCCGGACGGCGTGGGGCGAGGGTTCCGTGGTGGTGGCGGGCGGCAGACTGGTGGAAGTCACGTTGCCGTCTCTGCCGGTGCTCCTTGCGCCGCGCAAGGCGATCATGGGAGCCGAGCGGACCTCCGCGGGGCCCTCGGCGGGGCCTTCCGCGGCGTGGGAGTGGGCGCGCGAGCTGGAGGCCTACTTCACACGGCGGCGGCTGACGTGGTCGGCGGATGAGGTGGAGCTTGCCCACCTTGGTCTCACGCCGTTCCGCTTGGCGGTCTACCGAGCCCTCCTCGCGGTGCGACCGGGCGCCATGGTGACCTATGGCGAGCTGGCCGCCGCGGCCGGCCGGCCGGGCGCCGCCCGCGCTGTAGGTACGGCGATGGCTGAGAACCCGATACCGATCGTGGTGCCGTGCCACCGAGTGGTGCGGAGCGATGGGTCGCTCGGTCCCTACGGCGACGACGAGCGGTGGAAGCCGCTGCTGCTGACGCTGGAAGGTGCGATGTGACCGACCGGCAGGAGGGGTTGGTGCCGCCGGCGCGCCTGGAACTCACCGTGATCACCGGACTCTCCGGTGCCGGGAAATCTCAAGCAGTCGCCACGTTCGAAGACATGGGCTACTTCTGCATCGACAACCTGCCGGTGCAGATGCTGCCTCGGGTGGTCGAGCTCTTCTCCTTGGAGGGCAGCCGCGTGGACAAGGTCGCCTTGGTCTTCGACGCGCGCGGACGTCGCTACTTCGAACATCTCGAGGAGGTGCTGGCCGAGTTGGACCGCCTCGGCATCCACTCTCGCGTCTTGTTCCTCGACGCGTCCGACGACGTGCTGGTGGCCCGCTTCCAATCGACGCGGCGCACGCATCCCTTGGCTCCGGACGATCGGCTGGTGGAGGGGATCCGAGAGGAGCGCGGGCTTCTCACCGGTTTGCGCGAACGGGCGGACGTGGTCATCGATACGTCGGACCTGAACGTCCACGAACTGAAACGGCGCATTCAGGATGCCCTCCTTGCCGGGGAGTTGATAGACCAGGTGTTCGTGACCTTCCTGTCGTTCGGCTACAAGTACGGGCTTCCGACCGAGGCCGACATCGTGCTCGACGCCCGCTTCCTGCCGAACCCTCACTGGGAAGAGAAGCTGCGTCCGCTGACCGGTCTCGATGAGTCGGTGAAAGACTACGTCATCGCGCGGCCGGAGACGCATGGCTTCATCGAGCGGGCCTCGGGTCTCCTCGTCTACCTGGTGCCGCTCTATGTCGCCGTGCGTAGGACTCGATTGATCGTCGCAGTGGGCTGCACCGGGGGACGCCATCGCTCGGTCGCGCTGGCCGAGGCATTCGCCGCCACCTTGGCAAAGGAGCCCCAAGTTGTGGCAGGGGTGCGTCACCGCGACGTGGAGCGCTGACGGTGAGCCGGGCAGTGGCGATCGCGGTCGCCGAACACTCGGTCCGTCGGGGCGCCGGCGCGGTCTGATGACGGCCAGCTTCACCCGATCGGTGCGGGAGGAACTGGCGCGGGTGACCGACTCCCGGCAGTGCTGCCGGCTGGCGGAGGTGGCGGCGTTGCTGCACACGTCGGGGAGTTTCCACATCCGCGGGGGCGTGACCGAGGAGGAGCGGTACGGCGTGCATCTGGCCACCACGGTCCAAGCGGCGGCCCGACTGGTGTACTCGCACTTCAAGGCCTTCGGGGCGGAGGGGCAGCTTCGGACGCGCCGCGAGTCTCGCTTCCAGCGGCGTCTGGTCTACGAAGTGCATCTGGCCGGCTCTCCCGCCACTCTGCAGGCGCTCAACGAGTTGGGGTTGCTCACCGATGCCTTCCGGCTGGAGACAGGGGTGCCGGCGCGGCTGGTGAAGAGGCGCTGCTGTAAGGCCGCGTTTCTGCGCGGCTGTCTCATCGGGGCGGGTTCGGTGAACCCCCCCCAGAGCGAAGCCCACCTGGAGATCGTCACTCCCCACGCCGATTTCGCCGCAGCCCTCGTGGATCTTCTCGAGGGGCTGGAGTTCCATCCCGGCTCGTACGTGCGGCGCGGCAGCCACGTGGTCTATCTCAAGGGACGCGAGGAGATGGCCGAGTTGTTGGCCCTCGCCGGGGCGCAGGAGTCGGCGCTCCAGGTCGCGGAGCAGGCGGTGATGAAAGACGTGCGGGCGCGGGCGAATCGTCTGGCCAACTGGGATCAGGCCAATCTCGGCCGCACCAGTGCGGCGGCCCTTCGACAGACCGAAGCCATCAGGTATCTGGCGACGCGCGGTCTTCTCGACGACCTCCCGGTCGCCCTTCGCGAGATGGCCGCTCTTCGAACCGAACACCCGTATCTCAATCTGGCCGAGCTGGCGGCGGAGTCGCCCGAGGTGCTTACCCGGTCGGCGGCGAACCATCGACTTGCGGCGTCTGGAGCGGGCGGCGGAAGACGCCGGTTGGCAGGCCCGGGTCCCAGCGCTCCTCGGCCGGGCCGCCGGAGGCCCTATGGTAGAATCGCGGGACCGTGAACGATGGGGTTATCAGGAGGGTCACAGGCATGAGTGTGAGGGTCGCCGTCAACGGCTTCGGACGTATTGGGCGCAACTTCCTGCGGGCGGCACGTCTGCGGGGGGCGGACATCGAACTGGTGGCCGTGAACGATCTCACCGACGCCAAGACGCTGGCCTATCTGCTCAAGTACGACAGCATCCATGGCGTGTGGCCGGGCGACGTATCGGTCACCGCCGATGGCATCGCCGTCGACGGCGACGTGATGAGGGTGTTCGCCGAGCGCGATCCGGCAGGCCTCCCGTGGCGCGATCTGGGCATCGACGTGGTGGTGGAGTCCACCGGCCACTTCACCGACCGTGCGGGCGCCTCCAAACACCTCGACGCGGGCGCCAAGAAAGTGGTCATCAGCGCCCCGGCCAAGGACCCGGACCTCACCGTGGTGGTGGGGGTGAACGACGGTGACTACGACTCGTCGAAGCACCATATCCTCTCGAACGCCTCGTGCACGACCAACTGCTTGGCGCCGGTAGCCAAGGTGTTGCTCGACACCTTCGGGATCCAACAGGGGTTCATGACCACCACCCACGCCTACACGAACGATCAGAGCATCCTGGACCTGCCGCACAAGGACCTGCGCCGCGCGCGGGCGGCCGCGATGTCCATCATCCCGACGTCCACCGGGGCGGCGCGGGCGATCGGCTTGGTGCTCCCCGAACTGAAGGGCAAGCTCGACGGCTTCGCCATGCGCGTGCCCGTGCCTGACGGTTCGGTGGTCGACCTCACCGTCATCGTCGGACGTGA
Organism: uncultured Actinomycetota bacterium; assembly: GCA_963790415.1. Classification (GTDB taxonomy): domain Bacteria; phylum Actinomycetota; class Thermoleophilia; order RBG-16-64-13; family RBG-16-64-13; genus JAJZQZ01. Next base: position 440,691 of record CAWBOK010000009.1, on the reverse strand, counting down.
CGCCACGGTCGCCGAGGTCAACGACGCGGTGAAGGCCGCGGCCGACGGCCCCATGGCCGGCGTGCTCCAGTACACCGACGACCCCATCGTGTCCAGCGACATCGTGGGGAACCCGCACTCGTCGATCTTCGATGCTCCGCTCACCATGGCCGCCGGGCGGATGGTGAAGGTGGTGTCGTGGTACGACAACGAGTGGGGCTTCTCCAACCGCATGGTCGACCTGGTGCTCCGCCTGCTGTAGGAGAGACGCTGTGCGCACGATGACCGTCCGCGATGTCGAGGTCACCGGTAGGCGCGTGTTGGTGCGGGTAGATTTCAACGTGCCGCTGAAGGCTGGGGGCGTGGCCGACGACACCCGCATCCGGGCCGCGTTGCCTACCATCGCCTACCTGCGGGAGCGCGGGGCCAAGGTGATACTCGTCTCGCACCTGGGCCGGCCGAAGGACACCCCCGATGACGCCCTGCGACTCGATCCGGTGGCCTCCCGTCTCGCTCGACTTCTGGGAACCTCGGTGCGCAAGGTCGACGAACTCACCGGTCCGGCGGTCCGGGAAGCGGTGGCCGGCATGCAGCCCGGCGATGTGGTGCTGCTGGAGAACTCACGCTTCGATCCTCGAGAGAAGAGGAACGACCCCGAGTTGGCCGCGGAACTCGCCGGGCTGGCCGACGTGTATGTGAACGACGCCTTCGGGGCCGCACACCGGGCACACGCTACCACCGCCGGAGTGGCGGCGCTTATCCCCGCGGTGGCCGGTCTGCTGATGGAGAAGGAGCTCGATGCGCTGGGTGCCCTGTTGAGCGAGCCGAAGCGGCCGTTCGTGGTGGTCCTGGGCGGAGCCAAGGTGACCGACAAGATCAAGGTCATCGAGCGGTTCCTCGACCTGGCCGACGAACTGCTGATCGGCGGAGCCATGTGTTTCACCTTCATCAAGGCTCGGGGCGGAGAGGTAGGAGCGTCTCGGGTGGAGGACGAGGTCGGCGTGGGCATCGCGCGGGCGCTCTTGGCCAAGGCCGCGGGTTCGCGGTGCTCTCTGTTCCTGCCGGAAGACGTGGTGGTCGCCGATCGGTTCGCCGTGGACGCGGCCACGCGGGTGGCGCCGGCCGACGACGTGCCCGAAGGCTGGATGGGTCTCGACATCGGCCCCCGCACGGCGCAGGCCTATGCCGCGCGCATCGCCGCCGCAGGCGAGGTGTTCTGGAACGGCCCCATGGGCGTCTTCGAGATGGCGCCCTTCGCCGGCGGTACCGAGGCGGTGGCGCGGGCCATGGCGGCCTCGAACGGGGTGACCGTGGTGGGAGGGGGCGACTCCGTCGCCGCGATCACGAGTCTGGGCCTGGCGGAAGTCATGGACCATGTGTCTACCGGCGGCGGCGCGTCGTTGGAGTTCATCGAGGGCGCCACCCTTCCTGGGGTAGAAGCGCTGAGCAGAATCTAGGAGGCTCGAGCATGGCGCGTATCCCTATCGTCGCCGGCAACTGGAAGATGTACAAGACCCCCGCGGAGGGAGACGCCTTCGTGCGTGCCCTCACGGCCCGCCTGGGAACGGTGGAGCATGCGGAAGTCGTCGTCGCCCCGCCGTTCACAGGTCTGGCCGCAGCTGTGAACGCGTCGCTGGGCACCGACATCGCCGTAGCAGCCCAGAATGTCTTCTGGGAGGAGCAGGGAGCGTTCACCGGCGAGATCGCCCCCGGCATGCTCGCTGCGCTCGGGGTCCGCTGGGTCATCATCGGCCATTCGGAACGGCGACAACTGTTCGGCGAGACCGATCAGGGCGTGGCCCGCAAAGTCCGGGCCGTGCTCGATTCAGGATTGCGCCCCATCGTGTGTGTGGGCGAGACCGAGGAGGAACGGGAGGCGGGACTCACCGAGGAACGCTTGGCCAGTCAAGTGGCCAAGGGGCTGGCCGAGGTGCGCACGTCGGAGGCTCCAGGTCTCGTTCTGGCCTACGAGCCGGTGTGGGCCATCGGCACCGGCAAGACCGCCACTTCGGACATGGCGCAGGATGCCATCGGCTTCATCCGTGCGCGCGTCGCCGAGGCCTTCGGCGGGGAGGCGGCTGCGTTCGTCCGTATCTTGTACGGCGGCAGTGTGAAGCCCGACAACATCGGTGATCTGATGGCCCGGCCCGACATCGACGGAGCTCTGGTGGGTGGAGCGAGCCTGGATGTGGATTCGTTCGCCGCGATCGTGGAGTCCTCTCCGTGACGGACGACCGTTCGTCGTCGGCAGGCGAACGGCCTCGGCCCGTGGCGCTGATCGTGCTCGACGGTTGGGGGCACGCTCCTCCGGGGCCCGGCAACGCGATCAGCCTGGCTCGGACGCCGACGTGGGACGCGTTGCTGGCGGAGCACCCGTGGGTGCTGCTCGAGGCGAGCGGCGAAGCGGTGGGTCTGCCGGCGGGCATCATGGGCAACTCCGAGGTGGGCCACCTCACCCTGGGGTCCGGGCGAATCCTGTATCAGGATCTCACCCGCATTAACCGCGCCGTGGTCGATGGCTCCTTCTTCGACAACCCGGTGTTGGCACCGGCCATGTCGGCCGCTGCCCGTCAGGATGCGGCCGTGCATCTCATGGGGCTCCTCTCCGATGGGGGCGTGCACTCGGCCGTCGAGCACATCCACGCCCTCGTGCAACTGGCGCGGCAGTGCGGGGTGGAACGGCTGTTTCTCCACATGTTCATGGATGGCCGAGACACGTCGCCACACGCCGGCGAGGGATTCCTTGCCGATCTGGAGGCCTTCCTCGTCGAGGAACGACTCGGGCGCATCGCCACCATCTCGGGACGCTACTACGCCATGGATCGCGACCTGCGCTGGGAGCGCGTCGCCTTGGCCTACGATGCCTTGGTCCACGGCGACGCACCGCGGGCGCCCACGGTGGCCGCGGCCATCGCCGCGTCGTACGCTGAGGGACTCACCGACGAGTTCGTGCTCCCGACCATCATCGGGTCGGTGGCGGAGGGCCGCATCCACGATGGCGATACCATCGTATTCTTCAACTTCCGCCCCGACCGCACACGAGAACTCACCCGGGCCTTCATCGACGCCGATTTCGTTGGGTTCGACCGCCGTGGCGGGGCGCCGCGGGTCGCGTTCATCGGCATGACGGAGTATGAGGAGTCGTTCGACATCCCTGTTGCCTTCCCCGACGTACCGCCCGCACACGTGCTCGCCGAGATCATCAGCCGGGCCGGGATGCAGCAGCTGCACATAGCCGAGACCGAGAAGTATGCCCACGTCACCTTCTTCTTCAATGGCGGGAGGGACGAGCCGTTCCCGGGCGAGTCACGCCGCCTCATCCCTTCACCGCGGGATGTGGAGACCTACGACCAGAAGCCGGAGATGAGCGCGCATCTGGTGACGGCCGCCTTCCGCGAGGCGATGAACGAGCAGCTGGTCGATTTCACCATCCTCAACTTCGCCAATCCCGACATGGTCGCGCACACCGGTTCCGTCGCCGCCACGGTGGAGGCTCTCGAGCACGTGGACTCATGCCTGGCCGAGGTACTGGAGGTGCTACATGCGCGCGATGCCAGGGTGTTCGTCACCGCCGACCACGGTAACGCCGAATACATGGTCGACCCCGATGGTGCGCCCAACACCGCGCACACTACCAACCCCGTGTATTTCATCTACGTCGGGGGCCGAGGGCCGCTCCGCGGGGGCGCGGGACTTGCCGACCTGGCGCCGACCGTGCTGACCCTTCTCGGTCTCGACGTGCCCGCCGAAATGACCGGCCGGCCGCTGGTATGAGGCGATGCGGCGTTTGTATCGTCTTAATGCCGCGTGGTAGGCTAGGTCGGCCTGTGATAGTCATGTATCGGATCGTGAGGAGTAGTTCAACGTGGTCTACGTCTTAGCCGTACTCGATACCATCCTCGGTGTTGGCCTGATGGTGCTCATCTTTCTCCACTCGGGAAAGGACGCCGGACTCTCTAGTGCTCTTGGTGGCGGTATGGGTGCCATCGGCGGGACGAGTGTAGTCCAGAAGAACCTGGACCGCATCACGGTAGCGGCCGCTGTCCTATTCGCTATTGTCACGGTAGCTCTTGGCTTCGTTCTTTGAGGGACCGGCCCGACGTGAGGATCGGCAGGAACGCACACTGACCAAGGAGGTGACACACCCACCGGATGCTTTACTAAGAGGTGCGGATGTCACGTAACTAGAAGGAGGGTTCGATCTTGAAGAGTTCGAAACGTGGATGGCTTGCGCTAGTACTTGTCTTTGCAATGATCGCGCTCGTGGGAGTGCTGGCCTCGTGTGGCGGCACCGACGACACCACAACGGTCCCGCCCGCCGGCGACACCACGACCACCGCGCCAGCCAACGACCTGGCCCCCGAACAGACGCTGACCTACAACACCAGTTCCGAGCCACCGAGCCTCGACCCGGATCTCGCGACGGACACTTCCTCCATGAAGATCATCAACAGCATCTTCGAGGGACTTGTGTACCTCAATGCCGACGGTAGCGTCTCTCCCGGTGCGGCCGAGAAGTGGGACGTCTCCGCCGACGGGCTCGACTACACCTTCAACCTGCGGGGCACCGACAAGTGGACGAACGGTGACACGGTGACCTCCGCGGACTTCAAGGCCTCCTGGCTGCGCATGCTCGATCCGGCCACTGCCGCCGACTACGCGTATCAGCTCTACTTCATCAAGGGCGCGGAGGATTATAACGGCGGCAAAGGAACGGCCGACGCGGTGGCCATAGACGCCACCGACCCCAAGGTCCTCAAGGTGACCCTAAAGGCCCCGACGCCGTGGTTCGTGCAGATGATGGCTCTGAACATGTTCTTCCCGATCCCGTCCAAGACGGTGGAACAGTTCGCCGAGAAGTGGACCGAGCCGGCGAACATCGTCACCAACGGGGCGTACAAGCTGACCGCGTGGAACCACGATTCCGACCTCACGATCGAGAAGTGGGCCGACTGGCGGGATGCGGCCAACGTGACGCTCACCTCGGTCAAGTTCGTCATGATCAACGAAGACACCACGGCGGTGGCGGCCTTCGAGAACGGCGAGCTCGACATCCAGCCCGGCCTACCCGTTGCCGACATGGACCGCTTGAAGACCCTGCCGGAGTACATACGTCTTCCCGATGCTGGGTACGTACATGATGGGCTTCAACGTAACGGCCAAACCGCTGGACAACGTCGACGTCCGCAAAGCGCTGGCGCTTGCCATCGACAGGCAGTCGATCGTCGATAACGTAACAAAGGCCGGTCAGATCCCGGCCTTGGGTCTCATTCCCCAAGGCATGCCCGGCTTCGATGTGATCAAGAAGGACTTCCTCAAGCCGACCGCGCAGGTCGACCAGGCCAAGCAGCTCCTGACGACTGCAGGGTATCCCGATGGCAAGGGTCTGCCTGAGATCGTGATCTACTACAACACCAACGAAGGTCACCAGGCCGTCGCCGAGGCGATCCAGGAACAGTGGAAGGCCATCGGCGTGACCGCGACCCTCAAGAACATGGAGTGGAAGCAGTACCTCGAGTTCATCCAGAACGACCCCTCCGTGATGGTGTACCGGTATGGCTGGGTAGCCGACTTTGCCGACGCGTTCAACTTCTTCGACGTGCTTCGAGGCGGCGGCGGCAACAACAACACGCGGTGGGCGAACCCGACCTACGACGCGAGCTTCGACAAAGCGCTGAACGCGGCCTCTGAGGCCGACCGCTTCAAGATCTACAGCGACATGGAAGATATCCTGAGCGTCCAGGATATGCCGGTAGCCCCCGTCTATTGGTACACGAACCCCGATCTCGTCAAGACCTGGGTTTCGGGCTATGAGCCGAACGCTCTGGGTGAGACGACCTACTGGAAGGACGTCAAGATCCAGAAGCACTAGGGATCACCGTTCTGTAAGATCGTCCGATTGTGTACGGGGTGGCGCCGCGGATGCGGCGCCACCCCTCTACAATCGTCAACCCAGGAGGAGACTCCGTACCTTCTTGGTCAGCAGATGGCGTGTGATAATCATGCACAACTGCGTGTCACGTCTGGCGCCCCCCGGTCGCCGACGGTGATGGCGAACAACCCGGGCGACCAGCAAGGAGTGGCCTAGCAGTGTTCAAGTTCGTCGTCCGCCGCATTCTTTGGAGCATCCCCGTGCTCCTGCTGGTCATCTTCCTCACGTTCCTCCTCATGAAGGCCATACCCGGAGGGCCGTTCACCAGCGAGAAGGGCGTCCCGGCGGAGATCCTCGCGAACATGAACGCGAAGTACGGGCTGGACCAACCGTGGTACACGCAGTACGTGCGCTATATCTACCACGCCGTGCAGGGCGATTTAGGCGTCTCCATGACGCAGAAGGGCCGGACCGTCATGGAGGTCATCGGGAGTGCGTTCCCGGTGTCCATGCATCTGGGGATCATGGCCTTCATCCTTGCCATGTTTATCGGCATACCGGCCGGTGTCATCGCCGCCCTCAAGCACAACACGTGGGCGGATTACGGAGCGCTGTTCTACTCCAGTATCGGGTGGGCCGTGCCCGTGTTCATCATCGGCCCGGTCTTCATCTACATCTTCTCCATCAGGCTCGGGTGGTTCCCGACCTCCCGATGGGAGGGCCCCAAATACTGGGTGCTGCCGACGGTCGTGCTCGGGCTTGCACTCTCGGCCTACTTCGCTCGGCTGACCCGCGGGAGCATGCTCGAGACTCTGCAACAAGACTACGTCCGTACGGCGTTTGCCAAGGGGCTATCCTACCGTACCGTCATGACGAAGCATGTGCTCCGCAACTCGCTGATCCCAGTGGTGACGCAGGCGGGACCGCTGCTTGGGTTCGTGATCACCGGGAGCTTCCTCACCGAATACATCTTCGCGATCCCCGGGCTGGGCAAGTACTACGTGTCCAGTGTGTCGAATCGGGACTATTCGGTGGTGATGGGGCTCGCTGTCCTGCTCTCGGTGGTCATCATCATCGCCAACCTGATAGTCGACATCCTCTACGGGATCCTCGATCCCCGCATCCGGTACGAGTAGAGGATGGCTACGGAGCCCACATTCCCGCAGCCAGGCCTGAATCCGGTGACACCTGCCGCGGCTCCTCACGCCGCGGCCTCCTCCGCAGTCGATGAGCTGTCGACCGCGCCCGTCTCCACAGCGCCGGTCAGGGAGACGCTCCGTGATCTGGACGCGGGGCAGCCGCTTTCGGTCCATCAGACCACGCTGTGGGGCGATACCGCCCGGCGCTTCTTCCGCAACAAGGCCGCCATGGTCAGCCTGAGCATCTTGGTGTTGATGCTGATCTACTCGACGATAGGTCCGCTCATCCGCCCGTTCGGCTTCTCCGACCAGGATTTCTCTATCGCCCATCAGTTGCCGAACGCAGTGCACTGGTTCGGCACCGACATGTTCGGGCGCGACCTCTTCGTGCGGGTGGCGATGGGTGGTCGGGTCTCGCTCCTGGTGGCGGTCGCCGCCACCATGGTCGTGCTCGTGATCGGCGTGCTGTACGGCTCGATCGCGGGTTTCGCGGGCGGCAGGACCGACAACATTATGATGCGGTTCGTCGACGTTCTCTACGGCCTGCCCTACTTGCCCTTTGCCATCATCCTCTTGGTGATCCTTGGCAGCGGCATCGTGCCCATGTTGCTGGCGCTTGCCATCGTCGGGTGGCTTACGGCGTCGCGATTGGTCCGGGGGCAACTTCTCACGCTGAAACAGAACGAGTACGTGGAAGCGGCCCGAGCACTCGGGGCGCCTCGCAGACGCATCATCTTCAAGCATCTGCTCCCCAACACACTCGGTATCATCGTGGTCGCCATGTTCCTCGAGATCCCCGCGATGATCATTGGCGAGGCCATCCTCTCCTTCTTGGGGCTGGGCATCTCGGCGCCCAATGCGTCCTGGGGAACGCTCGCACAGGATGGGTGGAAGGCGCTGCGCTCCTACCCCTGGTTGATCATTCTTCCGGGGCTGTTCATCGCCGTCACGGTGCTTGCCTTCAACTTCGTGGGCGACGGTTTCCGCGACGCGATCGATCCCCGGACCAAGGAGACGAAGTGAGCCCCCTGCTGGAGGTCCGCAACCTCAAGACACACTTCTTCACGCGGGAAGGCGTGGTCCATGCGGTAGACGGCATAAGCTACACGCTCGACAAGGGGAAGACCCTCGGGATCGTGGGGGAGAGCGGTTGCGGCAAGAGCGTCGGCGCGATGTCTATCATGCGTCTCATCCCTGATCCTCCAGGGAAGATCGTGGAGGGATCGATCCTGTTCGAGGGTCGGGATCTCGTGACCGTGCCCGAGAAGGAGATGCCGCATATCCGAGGCAACGACATCTCCATGATCTTCCAGGACCCCATGACGTCGCTCAACCCTGTCCTGCGCATCGGAACGCAGCTCACCGAGGGCATGCGGCTCCATATGGGCCTGTCCAAGAAAGAGGCCGAGGACCGCGCTGTCGAGCTGCTGGAGGCCGTGGGGATGCCCGATTCTCGCCGGCGATTGAGAGACTATCCACACCAGTTCTCGGGCGGGATGCGACAGCGTGTGATGATCGCGATGGCGCTGGCGTGCGAACCGAAGCTGCTCATAGCCGACGAGCCGACCACGGCTCTCGACGTGACCATCCAAGCTCAGATCCTCGACCTGCTGCGGCGTCTGCAGGAGCGCTTTGGGATGTCGATCCTGCTCATCACCCACGACCTCGGTGTGGTGGCGGGGTTGGCCGAGGAGATCGCCGTCATGTACGCCGGGCAGATCGTGGAGCAGGCCACTGTCGAGGAGCTGTTCGCCAACCCGCAGCACCCGTACACGGAGGCACTGCTCGCCTCGATTCCCCGCTTGGACCGCGTGGGACATGCGCAGTTGGCGAACATTCCCGGCATGCCGCCCGACCTGACGCACCTGCCTGACGGCTGTCGATTCGGCGCGCGCTGCAGACAATACGGCCGCCTCTGCCTGCCCACCGACCCCGTCCTCGTCCCCTACGGGGGCGGCGTGCCCGGCCATCTCGTCGCCTGCCACAACTACCGGGATGCGCGAGAGGAGGAGCTGGTTGGACACGCTGGTTGAGGAACGGCCGCATGCCGCTACCGAGGCTGAGTCGGAGCCGCTTCTACGGGTGACAGATCTGGTCAAGCGCTTCCCGATCACCTCGGGCATCGTCTTCCAACGCACCATCGGCGTGGTGCACGCTGTTGAGGGTGTGAGCTTCGACATCAAGGAGGGGGAGACGTTCGGCCTCGTGGGCGAATCCGGGTGCGGGAAGACCACGACGGGCCGCTGTATACTGCAGCTGTACAGGCCCACTTCCGGAAGCGTGCTGTTCGAGGGTCGTGAGCTGACCGAGGTGAGCGGGAAGGATATGCAAGAAGTCCGCCGCCACATGCAGATCGTCTTCCAGGACCCGTACGCGTCGCTCAACCCCCGCATGACCGTCGGCACCATCGTGGCGGAGCCGCTGACGATCCATCGGATCGGTACGCGGTCGGAGCGCAAGGAGCGCGTCAAGGAGCTTCTCGATCTGGTGGGGCTGAATCCGCAGTTCACCAACCGCTACCCCCATGAGTTCTCCGGCGGGCAGCGGCAGCGGATCGGTCTGGCGCGCGCTCTGGCACTGAACCCGAAGCTCATCATCTGCGACGAGCCGGTGTCGGCCTTGGATGTGTCCATCCAGGCTCAGATCCTCAACTTGTTCGAAGAACTGCAGAACGAGCTGGGACTGACGTACCTCTTCATCGCTCACAATCTGTCCGTCGTGAAGCATATCTCGGACCGGGTCGGGGTCATGTACTTGGGCAAGATGATGGAGATCGCGCCAAGCGAAGAGCTCTACGCGAACCCGGTCCACCCGTATACCATGGGGCTGCTCGGCGCAATCCCCATCCCTGATCCGAAAGTGGAGAGGGGCCGTACGCACGTCGTACTCGAGGGCGACGTGCCCAGCCCCACGGATCCACCCAAGGGGTGCGTCTTCCACCCGCGGTGCTTTCGAGCACAGACTATCTGCGGCGAAGAGGTTCCACCGATGGAGAAGCACGGGGGCACTCACGAGGCCGCCTGTTTCTTCCCGCTCGACGACGAGGGCTCGAGTCCCCCCATCGGGCGAACGCAGGTCGGTGCGCAGGTTTCCCACAGCGACGAAGGTTCGAACAGCTTGTGGATGGATCGTCAGTAGTCCCCCGCTCGCGGACCCCGGTGTGCACCACCGGCTCTTCGGGGCCACTGCTATACTCGACGTGCAGCCCGGGTAGTCGCGGAGAGGGCCGGACCTTCGGGTCGGGCCGCTCTTCGAGGAAAGTCCGGACACCACAGAGCAGGGTGCTGGATAACGTCCAGCAGGGGAAACCTTCGGGAAAGTGCCACAGAAATGACACAGCACACCGGGTGCGGCTCGCCGCCCCGGCTGCAACGGTGAAATGGTGCGGTAAGAGCGCACCGGCGTCGTGGTGACACGGCGGCCAGGCAAACCCCACCCGGTGCAAGGCCGAATAGGGAGGCGTTCGAGGGCTGCTCGTCCGATGCCTCCGGGTTGGCCGCATGAGACGCGTGGCGACGCGCGCCCTAGATGGATGGCTACCCTCGACAGAATCCGGCTTATAGGGCTGCCGACACCGAAGTCCTCCCCAGTGGGGAGGACTTCGGCCATAGGAGGTGTTTCGTGACTCGTGTAGCACCGCGACGCGTGCTCATCATGGGAGCCGCGGGCCGGGACTTCCATGACTTCAACGTCGTGTTCCGGGACGATCCTGGAGTGGTGGTCGTCGCCTTCACGGCGACTCAGATACCCGGCATCGCCGGCCGGCGATACCCGTCCGAATTGGCGGGTCCGCGGTATCCGGAGGGCATCCCAATCGTGCTGGAAGCGGAACTCGAGAGTCTGATACGCGGGGAGCGCGTCGACGAGGTTGTGTTCGCGTACAGCGACGTGGCGCACGAGACCGTGATGCACGATGCTTCCCGCGTCCTGGCGGCGGGAGCCGACTTCACCCTCCTCGGCCCCGAGAGCACCATGGTCAGCGCCAAGGTCCCGGTCATCTCGGTGTGCGCCGTCCGCACCGGTGCCGGCAAGAGCCAGATCTCGCGGTTCGTCGCGGGCCTATTGGTGCGCCGGGGGCTCAGGCCGGTGATGGTGCGTCACCCGATGCCCTACGGCGATTTGGTCAAGCAGCGGGTACAGCGTTTTGCCACCCTTGACGACCTAGACCGTCACGAGACCACCGTGGAGGAACGCGAGGACTACGAACCGCACATCAGGCAGGGGCTGGTGGTCTACGCCGGGGTCGACTACGAGGCCATCGTGGCCGAGGCGCAGCGAGAAGCGGATGTACTCGTGTGGGACGGGGGCAACAACGACTTCTCCTTCGTCCGCTCCGATCTCGAGATAGTCGTGGTCGACCCATTCCGCCCAGGCCACGAACTCGCGTACCATCCCGGGGAGACCAATCTGCGCCGAGCCGACGTGGTGGTGGTCAACAAGGTGGGTTCCGCACCGGCCGAAGACGTGGAGCGGGTGCTCGAGACCGTCCGTAGCGTCAACCCGAGCGCAGTGATAGTGCAGGCCAAGTCAGCGATCAGCGTGGAGGGGAGCGAAGACCTACGCGGACGCCGTGTTCTGGTGGTGGAGGACGGGCCCACCCTTACCCACGGCGGCATGTCCACCGGGGCCGGTGTGGAGGCCGCACGCCTCGCCGGGGCGGGCGAGCTCGTCGATCCGCGGCCGTGGGCGGTCGGGAGTATCGCCGAGGTCTATCGTGCGTACCCGCACCTGGGACCGCTGTTGCCCGCAGTAGGCTACTTCGAGGAGCAGCTGCGCGATCTGGAAGCCACCATCGCCGCAGCCCCGGTGGACGTCGTCATGATCGCGACGCCCTTCGACATCACCCGGGTGATCCGTGTCGACAAACCGTTCGTTCGCGTGCGGTACGAGGTGGAGGAACTCGGAGAACCCAGTCTCTCGACTGTCGTCACCGACTTCTTGCGTCAGTGGTGGCCAGAATGAGAGTCTCCTGCCTCGGGCGGAGTCCGTGCGTCGCTTGACCGTGGTCGCCCTGGGTGGGAATGCGCTCATCCGGCAGGGCGAAATCGGCACGCTCGACCAGCAGAGGGCCCACATAGAGGAGTCGGTGACTCCTATCGCCCGCGTGGCGGCGGGGGGGATGCCGCTCATCATCACGCACGGCAATGGGCCCATCGTGGGACAACTCCTGCTTCAAGGGGAGCTGGCTAAGGCCGAGGTGCCCCTGATGCCTCTGCACATCATGGATGCCGAGTCGCAGGGTAGCGTCGGCTTCTTGCTGCAACAGGCGTTGTCGAATCATCTGCTGGCGGCCGGCATCGGCAGGGAGGTGGTGACGGTGGTCACGCGTGTGGTCGTGGACGCGGCGGATCCCAGCTTCATCTCCCCGACGAAGCCCGTTGGCACGTTCCACGAGCAGCCCGAAGCCGAGCGTCTGATGCGCGAACGCGGCTGGTGGATGGAAGAGGACAGCGGGCGCGGCTGGCGTCGGCGAGTACCCTCTCCGGCCCCGCTGAGGATTCCAGAGGCGGGGGTCATCGCCGGGTTGGCGTCGCGCGGGGTGGTGACCATCGCCGCGGGCGGCGGCGGTGTGCCTGTCGTTGAGCTGGAGGACGGGACCCTGGAAGGCGTCGACGCCGTTGTGGACAAGGATCGGGCCTCGGCCCTCTTGGGCAACCAGGCCGGTGCCGAGCGGCTGATCATTCTCACGTCGGTGGACGCCGTCTACGTGGGTTTCGGCACCCCGGCCCAGAAGACTCTGCACCGACTCACCGCCTCGGAGGCCGAGCGACTGCTGGAGGGCGACGAATTCGCTCCGGGCAGCATGGGCCCTAAGATCGAGGCCGCGGTGGCCTTTCTGCGTCACGGCGGGCGGGAAGTCCGGGTGGGACTACCCGAGCAGATGGACGCCCTTCTCGCGGGCCGGGCCGGGACCGTCCTGCTGCCGGGATAGCGCATGGGCGCGGACGACGATACAGCCGACCGCGGCGGTTCCGACGATCGCACGGCCGCCCGCGGAGCCTCCGACGGCCGCCTCGATGCGTTGACTCCCAGCTTCAAGCTGACGACGGCGTTCCTGCGCCGGCACCCTCGCTACCTGCGCACCTTGTCGTTGACGCCGGAGCACTTCCGGTTCGATCCCGTGCTCTGGCATTCGAGCGTGTCCGCGCTACGCGAGATGCTGCGCGGAGTGGCCGAGCAGGAAGGGTTTGCGGTCGCCGAAGCCGACATCGATGAGGCGGTGCGGAACCTCGCGGAGGGCGTGGTACTCCGTTCGCGGGAGTGGGACCGCTGACGACGACCGAGGCGCCGACGCCGAGCGAGGCCGGTCAGTTCCGGGCTTTGACCTCCGGCACGCCCGCACTCTGCAGTACGCTCAGAAGTCGGGCATTCCCACGCGCCGAGTAGCCCTCGGCGGTCGGGAGCACGTCCACCACCACCGCGGGCTCCACTTCGAGGGGCCCCCGGGGGTCCGAGAGTGAGGCGAAGTCGCGCAGGATCCGGGCCGGGCTGTGGGTCGCGAGCGGGGCGCCTTCGTTGTATCCCTTGGCTGCGGGCATGCGATTGAGCATGTCGAGCATGTACTCCAACGATGCCTCCGCGAACGTGAGGGCCACCAGGTCGGCGTCTACCGCCATGCGCGCCCCGGACTCGTGGTGCGAGCGGTCTTCCAACACTGCCAGCACCGCGGCCATGAAAGCGGGGAGATCGGCCGGCCTGCGGGACGTGACCAGCGACCCGTCTACCACCACCGGCGCGTCCACCCACTCCGCCCCGGCGTTCCGCAGGTCGTCACGGATGGCGGCAACCGACGTGACGCGCCTGCCTTGTACGACGCCCGCGGAGATCAGCACCGATCCTCCGTGGCAGATGGCCGCCACCAGGCCGCCCGAAGCGGCGACGTGGGCCACGAACGTCTTCACAGCTTCAGACCGTCTGAGAAAGTCGGGCGCCCAGCCTCCTGGTATGACGACACCGTCGAACGCGGCCGGGTCGATGTCGGCGATGCCGGCGTCGGGATAGACCGGGTACCCGTGCTTCGAGAGATAGGAAGCCTCGCCCATCCCGGCCACGATCACCGAGGCACCTGCTTCTTCTAGGCGCAACTTCGGATACCACAGCTCCAGGTCCTCGTACTCCTGTGCCGCGAGAACGACCACATGCGTGCCGTTGAGTGTCATGAGAGCGTCTCCTCGTCCTTTCGATTCAATCAACTCTTCCCCCGGATAGAGGCGAGACGAAACCCCGGAAGAGTTTGCGCGTGCAACCGGGCCGGGTAGAGAGCACACCAAGTGCGGCAGTCGCACTTGACGAGGAGAGACCACCATTCTGAGGAGAAGACGTCCATGGCATTCACTTTGCCCCAGCTGCCCTATCCCCAAGATGCGCTCGCACCTCATCTGAGCGCGGAGACGTTGGAGTACCATCACGGCAAGCACCACAACGCATACGTGACCAATCTGAACAATCTGGTCGAAGGTACGGAGTTCGCCCAGAAAAGTCTGGAAGACATCGTCATGTCGGCGTCTGGGGGCATGTTCAACAATGCCGCTCAGATCTGGAATCACACCTTCTACTGGAGTTCCATGAAGCCGGCCGGCGGCGGAGCCCCCACGGGTGCGCTGGCGGCGGCCATCGACCGGGACTTCGGCTCGTTCGACTCGTTCAAGACGCAGTTCTCCCAGGCCGGCGCCACCCTGTTCGGTTCCGGCTGGACGTGGCTGGTGGTGGAGGCAGGCACGCTGAAGATCACGCAGACCTCGAATGCCGATCTGCCCCAGAAGCACGGCCAGACGCCGCTGCTGACCATGGATGTGTGGGAACACGCCTACTACATCGATTTCCGCAACCTGCGGCCCAAGTACATCGAGACCTTCTTGGGCAGTCTGGTGAACTGGGAGTTCGCGGCTCAGAACCTGGCCAAGGCCGGGTAGGTCGCGGCGGCCGGCGGCCGCCGCACGACCGTAGGATGTGCTCCGTTTTCGCGGGGGTCCGGGATCCAATCCGGGACCCCCGCGTCGCGTCGGTACCCTCTTCCGCCGCAGCCGACAAGGCGAACGAGGGGGCCGGGTTGGTAGAATCCCCCGGTGCACGTCAGTGGGACACCAGAAGATGCGCAAGCGCTCCATCGCCACCGGACGGCGGAGTCGGCCTTTCGGACGGCGGTCGAGGCTGTGCACCCGGGCCTTGCGGTGCGGACGGCGGTTCGCGAGATCCTGCTCGAGAGTCGACCTGGGCGGTGGAACGATCTCGTCGTCCTAGGAGCGGGCAAGGCGTCCGGGGCGATGGTAGAAGGGATGTTGGGCGGTGTCGACGATGCCCGAGAGGCGGGGTGGGCAGGCATGGTCCGCGGAGTAGCGGTCTCGCCTGTCCCGATCTCCGGTCCCGCGCTCTCTGGGTCCGGTGTGCAGTGGTTTCGGGGCGGGCACCCGCTGCCGGATGCCGCTAGCGCCGCTGCGGGACGTGCGCTGCTCGACATGATGGCGTCTGCCGGGCCCTCGGATGTGGTCGTAGGGCTGCTCTCAGGGGGAGCCAGCGCGCTGATGGCCTTGCCGGCACCTGGCGTCACGGCGGCCGATCTCGGTGTGGTCACCGGGCTCTTGCTCGGGGCCGGCGCCACCATCGCGGAGCTAAACACCGTTCGGACGCATCTCTCGGCCGTGGGTGGCGGAAGACTGGCGGTCGCCGGCCGTCCCGGGCGGACGATCGTGCTCGTCGTGTCCGATGTGGTGGGTGACGACCTCTCGGTGATCGGGAGCGCGCCTTTCCACGGCGACGCCACCACGTACGCCGACGCGGTGGAGACACTTCGGCGTCTCGGCGTGTGGGACCGCGTGCCGGAGACGGCGGGCCGACACCTTCTTGCCGGAGCGGCCGGAGACCGGCCTGAGAATCAGCGGCCGGGCGACCCGCGTCTGTCATCGGTTGAACATCGCATAGTGTGCCGCAATCTGGACGCCTGTCGCGCCATGATCGTGGCCGTGGAGGCGCACGGGTACCGGGGGCTTCTGGTCGGCCATGCGCTGCAGGGGGAAGCCCGGTGGCTCGGCGTGATGCACGCCGGGCTCGCCTTGGGCGCCGTGGCGGACGGTGTCCCCCTTGTTCCGCCGTGCGCCCTAGTGACCGGGGGAGAGGCCACGGTGACGGTGCAGGGCGCGGGGCGGGGAGGACGAAACCAGGAGAGCTGCCTGGCGGCCGTACCGTGGCTGGAGGGACATCCCATCACGTTCCTGTCCGCGGGCACCGACGGGATAGACGGAAACACCCGCGCGGCGGGCGCCATCGTGGACGGTGGCTCGGCGGCCCGGGCGCGCGCCGCCGGAGTAGACATTACCCGTGCCCTGCGGGAGAACGATTCGGGGCGTGCTCTCACAGCTATGGGCGACACTCTGACCACGGGTCCCACGGGCACCAATGTGGCCGACGTCCGTCTCCTGCTCGTCGGGGGTCCGCTGCGGGGGCCTGCTCATGGCTGACGCCCGCGTCGAGACCGCCGGAGCCATGGTCCGACTGACGCTTCCCACGGTGGCGCTTTCGATGGCTCTGTCGCTCGTGACGATGTACCTGCCGTTGACGTTGCGCCGGTACACGGGATCGGCCACCCTCATCGGGTTCGCCATCGGCGGTGAGGGTCTCTTCGCCCTCGCCATCCCTTTGGTGGTAGGCTCCGTCAGCGACCGTACCTGGACGCGATGGGGACGCCGGCGCCCGTTCATGGTCGTGGCCGCTCCGGTCATGGCGCTGGCGTTGGCGCTGGCACCCATGCAGCCCGGATACCTTCCCATCGCCGCGTGCGTGTTCGTGTTCTTTGCGGCCTACCACGTCTATACGGCGCCGTATCAAGCGTTGATCCCCGACTCGGTGCCGTATGCGCGGCACGGTCAGGTGCAAGGTATGCAGACGCTCATGCGGGGACTCGGGATGTTCGCGGGCATGGTGGGGGCCGGTCTTCTCCTGCAGCACTGGGAGCCCCTGCCGTACGTCCTGGCGTCCGGCGTGTTGCTGGGGGTCACGGGCATCACGGTTCTCACGATCGCGGAGGTACCTCCGCGGGGAGGCGACTCAGGGCCCAGGCAGGGAATCGTCGCGATGTTGCGCGAGACCTGGGTGACCAGCAGGGCCGAGAAGGGCATTCATCGCTTCCTCGTGGCCAACTACCTATGGGAAGCAACCGTGCAGGGTGTGCGACCGTTCATCATGCTGTTCTTCTTGTACGTTCTGGGCGTTCAGGCACGGGGTGGCGCATTGTTGCTCGGCTGGGTGGGCATCGCGTACATCGTCGGGGGCGTGGCCAGCGGCTTCCTCGCCGATCGGTACGGGCGATTCCGCGTCATGTGGGGTGGGCTCATCGTCTACTTCATCGGTTGTGTCGTCGGGATCTTCGTGCACGATGTTCGTTGGGTGATCGTGCTGCTGCCACTTTTTGGAGCGGGCGGGGCGGCGGTCCTCACACTGCCCTACACCATCATGATGGCCTTGATGCCCCCAGGTCGTCTGGGGCAGTTCACCGGCCTCTACTCGCTGTCGCGAGGACTTGCTACGGTCACGGCGCCACTGTTCGTGGGCATGCTCATCGACCTGTGCTCGCGCTACCTGCCGGAGAGCCGGGGCTACTCCGTGATCTGGCCGGGAGCAGCCGTGATCGTAGGCGCCTCCATGCTGGTCTACCGCACTGTCCCGGCACCCGGCACGCCCACTCCGGGAGTCGCGTGGGCGGGCGATCCTCCCAGGGATTCACCGGCAGAAGGGGTTTAGCCGGCCCGAGGTCGGGGGAGGACCATATCATCGAATCTCCGCTGCGGGCGGCCGGAACGACCGGCTGCGGGAGGCGACCATGGAGTCCTTAGTTCCACTCGACCCTCAGCCGGTTTCCCATGTCGTCGTGTCCGGAGGTGGGGCACCCCGGACTGATGAAGAGGTGAACGGGCTGCCGGTAGTGACCGACCAAGAGGCGGCCGTTCTGGATCTGATGTCGCGGAGCGGTCATTGCCTGACGTTCGGCACCATCCGCTCGAGGACCGGCCTCGACACGGAGGAGCTGCGCTGCGCCCTCGAGAGTCTGCGTACGGATGGGTTGGTCGTGCGTCTGAATACGGTCGTTGAAAGTTACGCCTGTCGGTTCCCGGGACTGGATGTCGATCGAGGCTGATCCACCGGCGGGCCGGAGCGAGATCCCCCCGAGCGACGAGGAGGAGCCCGGTCCGCTCGACCCCCCTCCATCGCAAAGCCGCCTAGGGCTGCCATGGGTGGCGGCAGAGACGGTGAGGGGAGTGTGGCGCGACGACTGCCTGGGACTGTCCGCCGAGATAGCCTACTTCGGTCTCTTCAGCCTGTTCCCGTTCCTTCTCTTCCTCCGCTCGTTGATCCCCTACACGCCCTGGGCTGAGAGGCTGGTGGACGCCGGCCTGGAGGCCCTCGCAGGCTTGGTCAGCCCAAGCAGCGAACTCTATAGCATTGTGGCCGAGAACGTGATCGTCCCGGTGAGGACCGCGAGCCAGACCTTACTCTCGATCGGAGCGCTACTCACGCTCTGGAGCGCGTCGAGCGTATTCGGAGTGCTCATCAAGGCACTGAACCGCGCCTATGGCCTGCAGGAGACCCGGAGTTGGTACCGCAGGCGGGCCATGGCTGTGGTGCTCACCTTGGTAATGCTGTTCCTGGTGCCGGCCGGGTTCGCGCTGCTGCTGGTGGGGCCCTACCTGGGACGGCTCGTCGGGCGGTACGTGGGCGGCGCGCAGGGTTTCGAGGCTGCATGGACCTTCGTGCGGTGGCCCCTGGTCTTCGCGTTCCTGGCGGGCTCGCTGGCCATCGTCTACTACTTCGCTCCGAACACGCGGCAGAAGTGGCATTGGCTTACGCCGGGAAGCCTCGTGGCCGTGGCCGCGGTGGTGGTCGAATCCCTCGCGCTGTCGTGGGCCTTGAGTTCTCGTCTGTTCCGGCCGCAATGGCTCACCTACGGGGCCATCGGCGCGGCCATCATCATCGTGTTCTGGATGTATTTGATAGGGCTTTCGGTACTCGTGGGCGCCGAGGTGAACGCGGCTGCGGAGCGCCGGCGGGGCCACCTCCCCCGGTGTTGAGATCAGTCCCGCGCCGACGACGTCTCCGCGCTCACCCCGGAGATTCCCCGGTCTAACCACGCCAGCCACGAGTCGACGCCTTCGCCGGTGCGCGCTGAGAGGGTGAGCACCTCCATGGCCGGGTTGACCGCGCGCATGTTCGCGCGAATCAGGTCAAGGTCGATGTCGAGATACGGGAGCAGATCGATCTTGGTGATTACCGCCAAGGAGGCCTCCAGGAACATCAACGGGTATTTCAGAGGCTTGTCTTCACCCTCCGTCACCGACAGCAGCACGATCTTGCGATGCTCGCCGATGTCGAACTCGGCCGGACACACCAGGTTGCCCACGTTCTCCACGATCAGCAGGTCGATTCCGTGAAGGTCGAGCTTCCCGATCGCCTCCGCGACTAGGGGAGCGGCGAGGTGGCAGTCTCCCCCGAAGGGCCCGGTGTTGATCTGGATCACGGGGATGCCGAAGGGAGCGATGCGATCGGCATCGGCCGAGGTCTCGATGTCCCCTTCGATCACGGCGACGCGCACCTCGGTGCCGAGTCGGGCGAGCGTAGCTTCGATGAGGGCGGTCTTGCCGGCGCCGGGCGAACTCATCAGATTGACGGTGAACACGCCGTGCTCGTGGAGAAGGGCGCGAATACCGGCCGCATGGCGATCGTTCGCGGCCAGCAGGTGCTGGTGCACCTGGACTTCGGTAGTGTGGTGCGCCCGCACGCCCTCGTCGGCATGTGCGCCGGACGTGGACGTTTCTACATCGAGTGGGGTGGACGTGGTGGACGCGGCGCCGCCGGAGGCCCCGGGGTGCTCGTGACCGCGGTGGTAGCGCGCGGAGTCGGGCCGAGCCGGGGCGCGGCGGTTCGGCAGAAGGGCAGCCCCAAGAGGAACCCCTGGGTACGGACGTATGCTCATGGTCACTCCTCGGCGTCGTCGACTTCGATGGTGCGCAACAGTAGTTCCTTGCCGGAGAGCACCTGGACCGGCTGATCGCAATCGGCGCAGAAGAACTCCAGGGCTTCCGCCTCCCACTCGCGGTCGCAGCGTTCGCAGCAGACCCGCACCGGCATCTGTTCGATGAGCAGTACCGCTCCCTGCGCCCGCGTGCCCATGCTCGCGGCCTCGAAGCAGAACGTCATCGCCTCGGGCACCACCGCCCGCAACTTGCCCACCTGAAGCGTGACCGACACGACTCTGGCATCGGGTCCGAAATCGGAGAGCACGCGCTCTATCTCGGTCACGATGCTGCAGGCCAGGCCCATCTCGTGCATCAGCAGATCCGGGGCAGCTGTTCGCCGAGCGGCATGTCGAGGATACGCCGGCCGCCGACATCGGTGTCCACTGTTACCAGGCCGCGCAGCCCGGTCTCGATGGTCCCGATGATCGCGGCCTCTCGACCGAGCGGATGGGAGCGCATGGAGGCGAGGGCGGCGTCGGCGTCGGCTGCGGCGACCACCGCCACCACTTTGCCCTCGTTCGCGACGAAGAGGGGGTCTATTCCCAGGATCTCGCTCAGCGAGCGCGACGCGGGCGAGATCGGGATCGCGTCGGCCAGCAGAGCGACGCCCCAGTCGTGGCCCGCCGCCAACTCGTTGAGCACCGCGGCAAGGCCCCCGCGGGTGGCATCGCGCAGGAAGCGGACGTGCAGCCCGGGCTCGAAGAGCGTGTCGATCAGGCCGTTGAGGGGAGCGCAGTCGCTGCGCAGCGGGGTGTCGAACATGAGGCCTTCGCGGGCGGCGAGCACGGCGAAGCCGTGGTCGCCCACAGGCCCGTTGACCAGGACGCAGTCGCCGGGGAGTGGCGTGCCCCAACCTTGGGGGAGCGGCCGCAACTCGCCCACACCGGCCGTGGTGATGAAGATGCCGTCGGCGCCCCCTCGTTCCACCACCTTTGTGTCTCCTGTTACGATTCGGACTCCCGCCTCCACCGCCGTGCGTGCCATCGAGTCCACCACCCGGCGGAGATCATCCAGGGGCAGGCCCTCCTCGAGGATCATCGCGCACGAGAGGAAACGGGGCACGGCCCCGCAGACGGCGAGATCGTTGACCGTGCCGGCGACCGCCAGGGTGCCGATGTCGCCCCCCGGGAAGAAGCGCGGCGTCACGACGTAGCTGTCGGTGGTGAACGCCAACCGTCCCGGCGGCAGGGAGAGCACCGCCGCGTCGGTGAGGGCCGCCAGCGCCGGGTTGTCGAAGGCGGGCAGGAACAGGTCGCGGATCAGTTCCCCCGAGAGCGTGCCGCCGCCACCGTGTGCGAGCAGGATGCGATCGAGCGGCTTCATCGGGCTTCCCGGGCGTCGTCGCGATGTTGGTGTTCGTGGCGTTCGTATCGGTAGTACGCCGCGCACGTGCCCTCGGTCGAGACCATGCACGCGCCCACAGGATCGGCCGGGGTGCAGCCGCGGGCGAAGAGCGGGCATTCGGGAGGTGTGACCACGCCGCGCAGGATGTCCGGACAGCGGCACGCGGGGTGATCCCGGGCCTGGGGGACCGAGACATCGAAGCGGCAGGCGGCGTCCAGATGCTCGAGTTCGGAGCGGATGCGCAGTCCGCTGGCCGGGATGATGCCGAACCCGCGCCATTCGGCATCCGTAGCTGTGAACGCGCGTGCCAATACGGCTTGGGCCGCCACGTTTCCTTCCGCGGTCACGGCGCGTCCGTAGGCGTTCTCCACCTCCGCACGGCCCTGGGCGGCCTGCGTCATGAGCAGCAGGATGGCCTGCAGGATGTCCAGTGGTTCGAAGCCGGCCACGACGCACGAGGCGCCGTACTCGTCCGCGAGGAACCGGTAGGCGTTGGCCCCGATGACCGCGCTCACGTGGCCGGGGCAGAGGAAGCCGCGCACGCCGACCTCGGGTGCTTCCATGAGGGCCCGCATGGGAGGGGGCATCACCTTGTGGTCTGAGAGAACAGAGAAGTTGGTAAGCCCGCCGGCATCCGCCTCCAGAAGGGCGGCTGCCACGGTGGGTGCCGTGGTCTCGAAGCCCACGCCCAGGAAGACCACCTGGCGGTCGGGCTCCCGGCGGGCCAGGGCGAGGGCGTCGAGGGTGGAGTAGACCACGCGCACGTCGGCGCCCGCCGCACGTTCGCGTTCCAGGCTCGATTCGGAGCCGGGCACGCGGATGAGGTCGCCGAAGGTGGCTATGGTCACGTCGGGGCGGCCGGCCAGGGCGACGGCATGGTCGATGTTGCGGACGGGAGTGACGCACACCGGGCACCCCGGTCCCGAGACGAGGCGCACAGTCTCCGGCAGAAGGGAGCGGATGCCGAAACGGCTGATGGCCATCGTGTGGCTGCCGCAGACCTCCATGAAGGTGACCGGCTCCCGGGGTTCGACCCGGCCGATCTGTTGGAGCAGACCCGCAGCCGCGGCTCGGTCTCGGAACTCATCCACGTAACGCATGGGGGCGAGTATACGCGTCGTGCCGTGCTCACGCGTCGCGCCGCGATACGCGCCGGCCCGGAGGCGCGCGAAAGCGGGCGTCAGCGATGACCGGGTGACAGGGGCTGATCGGGGAAGCCTATGAATGCGGGCTCCGGTTCGAGGGCCACCCCGAATGCTTCTCGCACCGCGCCTTGCACGTGTGCGGCCAGGACGAGTAGCTCCTCGGTGGACGCCTCGCCTCGGTTCACTAGCGCCAGCACGTGATGGGTCGACACGCCCACGCCTCCGAGACCGAACCCCGGCGTGATGCCCGCGTGCTCGATCAGCCAGGCGGCCGACAATTTGATCCCCCCATCCGGCCCCGGAAACCGCGGTACGTCGTCCGGATAAGGCGTGATCCCTCGGGATACGGCACGGGCGAACGCGTCTTGGGCGGCCGAGGGGGAGAGCACCGGGTTCACGAAGAACGATCCCACACTGCGGTGGTTGGGGTCGGTTTGATCGACGACCATGGACTTCGTGCGCCGCAACGCGAGAACGGCCTCGCGCACCCGCCCCGGAGTCGTGGAGCGGGTCTTCGTGCGGTTCATCGCGTCGAGTGCCCGGCGCACTTGGTCATGCCGCGGAACACAGTCGCCGCCGGCGCGGAGGGCGAACGTCACCTCGAGCACGATGTAGCGTTCCCGCTGCTGTTTGAAGAGGCTGTCTCGGTAGGTGAAACGGCATGTGTCAGCGGAGAGCACGTCCGTCTGGAGTGAGGAGCGATCAAGCACGCGGACCGTCCGGATGGTGTCCGCCACCTCCTGCCCGTACGCACCCACGTTCTGCACGGGCGTGGCTCCCACCAGACCCGGGATGCCGGAGAGGCACTCGAGTCCTTTGAGGCCGCATCTGACCGTGGTCAGCACCAGCCCGTCGAACGACTCCCCCGAGGCGGCGCGCACGATCACCTCGTCCGTACCGGGCCCGCGGGCCGCGGGCCGGTGGATCGTCAACCCCCGCGGGGCGACCTTCAGCACGACTCCGTCGAACCCTGCGTCGGCGACGACCAGGTTCGAGCCGCCTCCGATGACCTCCAAGGGCAGGCGGCGCTCGGTGGCCCATCGGAGGCATTCGAGTGTCGTCGGTTCGTCGGTCACCTCGGCGAAGTAGCGAGCCGGACCGCCGAGTTCCAAGGTGGTGTGGCGGGCGAGGGGCTCGTACTCCCGGACGTACGGTGGCGGCATCGGAAGGCTCATGTGGCCGCCACCGCCGGCGCGCGACTCAGCAGGGCGGCGGCGACCTCGGCCTGGCCGAGGCAGAGCCCGCCGTCGTTCGTGGGGACGGCTCGGTGGACCAGCGGCCGCAGGCCGGCAGCCTCGAGACGGGCTACCACCAGTTCCAGGAGCAGCAGGTTCTGGAAGACGCCGCCTCCGAGGGCCACGGTATCCACTGCGTAGCGCCGGGCCAAGGCTGCGGCCAGATCGGCAGTGGCGGCGGCCAGCGAGTGATGGAAGCGGGCGGCGATCTGTTCGAGCGCCGTGCCCGCCCGGAGGTCGTCGAGCACCCCGCGTACGAACGGGTCCACCGGGAGCACGGCGGGCATGTTCGGCGAGTGGCGGGCGTCACAGACCCACGGGGCCGGCCCGGCCGGATCGGGCAGCCCGTTCACGCCGAAGGCTCTGCGGGCTGCGGCCTCGAGGAGGATGGCGGCTTGGCCTTCGTACGCCACCCGGTGGCGCAGGCCCAGCAGCGCGGAGACTCCGTCGAACAGGCGGCCCGCGGAGGACGTGAGTGGGCTTCCCAAACCGCGCCGCGCCGCCTGCACCACGAGTCGCCACGGGTACGTCGAGAAGTCGCCGGCCTTCGGCAACCTGAGGAAGGTGTCGGCTATGTGCTCGTCGGCCTGCACCGACGCCCCCGGACGCATGTCGTCCTCGCGGTAGAGGTGATCGAGCAGGACCGCGGCCATGCGCCAAGGCTCCCTCACGGCGGCGTCGCCGCCCGGCAGCGGTACGGACTCGAGATGCCCCGCGCGGCGGAAGCCGCCCGGGGAGCCCACGAAGAACTCGCCTCCCCATACGGCGCCGTCGGCACCCAGGCCCGATCCGTCGAACGCAACGCCGATCACGGGGCCCTCATGGCGGGCGTCGGCCATGACGGACGCCACATGGGCCTCATGGTGTTGCACCGCGATCAAGGGAAGATCGCGCTCCCGGGCGTACTCGCGCGCGAAACGCGAGGACAGGTAGTCCGGGTGAAGGTCGTGGGCCACCACCTCCGGCGCGAGAGCGAACAGGCGCGAGAAGTGGTCGACTCCTTCGCGCAGCGAGTGTAGGGTCTCCAGGTTCTCGAGGTCGCCGATGTGGTGGCTCAGGAAGGCGCGGGAACCGCGGGTCAGGCAGAACGTGTTCTTGAGGTGGGCGCCTACGGCGAGGATCTCCCGGGGCGAGCCCGAGAAGCCCACCGGCAGGGGAGCGTACCCGCGGGAGCGCCGCATGAGGTAGGGCTGCGAGCGGAACACCCGGGCCACCGAGTCGTCGGTGCGCATGTGGATCGGCCGGTCGTGTGAGAGCAGCGCGTCGGCAAGAGAGGCCAGACGCGCGGCGGCCTCGTCATCCTGATAGGCGATGGGCTCGTCGCTCAGATTGCCCGAGGTCATGACCAGCGGCCGTCCGGCGTCCGCGAGGAGCAGATGATGCAGCGGCGTATACGGAAGGAAGACGCCGTAGGTGGTCATCCCCGGTGCGATCTCGTCCGCGAGTGACGCCGCGCCGGCGGTGCGCTCCAACAGCACGATGGGTCTGCGGGCCGAGGTCAGGAGATCGGCCTCCGCGATCGAGACCTCGCAGTATCGCCGGGCTTCGTCCAGCGAGGCGACCATCACGGCAAAGGGCTTCTCGTCGCGGTGCTTGCGCGCGCGCAGGGCGGCCACGCTCGTCGCGTTGGTGGCGTCGCAGACCAGATGGTAGCCCCCCAATCCCTTCACGGCGGCGACGCCGCCTCCCAACAGGAGCGTCACCGTCTCCCGCAGGGCCTGGTCGCCGTGGATGGTGGGCGAGACCATCGCGGCGGATGGCAGAGGCGGCCCCCCGTCCCGAGCCGGCCGACCGAGAAGCTGGAGGCCCAGCCTGGGCCCGCACACCGGACACGCGTTCGGCTGGGCGTGGAAACGTCGGTCCCTGGGATCGTCGTATTCACGCTCGCAGTCGGGGCACATGCGGAACGTCGACATGGTCGTAGCGGGGCGATCGTAGGGGACTTCGCGTGTGATGGTGAATCGCGGCCCGCAGTTGGTGCAGTTGGTGAAGGGGTAGCGATACCGGCGATCGCGGGAGTCGAGTATCTCGGCCAGGCAGTCGTCGCAGGTGGCGGCGTCGGCGGTCACCAGGGTGTCGACGCGGCGTCCCGGTTCGCTCGCCGTGATGCGGAATCCGGAGACACCCCGCGGGACCGCTGGAGACCCAGGAGAGGTCTTCCACGAGTGCGAGAGGCGGGGCATCGTCCACCAGGCGGGCGACGAAGACGTCGAGTGCCTCCAGCGCTCCCCTCGACCCTCACCTCGACGCCGACGGACGTGTTGCGTCACCTCACCGGCCAGGCCGAGACCGGTCGCCAGAGCGTGCACGAACGGACGGAAGCCCACCCCTTGCACCGCGCCGGCCACGAGTATGTCACGGGCTGCGCGCGGTTCCGCGGCCGCGGCATGGTCGCTCGTGCGGCGTTGCTTCTCCATGGGCGCACTGTAGCACTGGGAGCGTCTGCTAGAATCCATCGCCATGGACGGCCAGACGAGACGCACCCATTCGAGCAGGCCGGAACACCTCCGACGGCCGGACACCCGGCCCATCGGGGTCTTCGACTCGGGCGTGGGAGGCCTCACCGTCCTTCACGAATGCCTGGTGAACCTGCCTCACGAGGACTTCGTCTATCTGGGCGACACCGGCTCCTTCCCCTACGGCCCGCGCACCATCGAAGACGTCCGTGGCGCTCGCGTTCCGGAACACATCGTTCCTGATGGCGCAGGGAGTCAAGTTGATCGTCGTGGCCTGCAACTCCGCCACCGCGGCGGCGCTTGCCGCAGCTGCAGGCGGCGTTCGACACGCCCATCGTGGGCGTGGTCATGCCCGGGGCGCGGGCGGCGGTGCAGGAGACGCGCAACCGGCGGGTCGGGCTCCTGGCCAGCGAGGCCACCGTGCGGTCGGCCGAGCTACCAGCAGGCCCTGCAGACGCTCGACGCGGGCCTCGACGTCTACCCGGTGGCCTGCCCGCGCCTGGCCCCGCTGATCCAGGAGGGCGACGTGTTCGTCCGAAGAGGTGGAAGAGGCGGTGCGGCAGCTACGTGGCGCCGCTCAAGGCGGCCGGGCTGCGATACCGTCATCCTGGGGTGCACGCACTATCCCCTGATCACGCCCATGCTGCGACGCCTGCTCGGGCCCGGCGTGTCGCTGATCAACTCCGCCGAGGAGATCGCTCAGGAGGTCATAGAGATGCTGGAACGCAAAGGGATCGGGAACCTGCCGGATCGGGAAGGACGGTATCGCTTCTTCTCCACGGGCGATCCCGAAGCGTTCCGGGTGGTGGGCGCGCGGTTCCTGCAGCTGCCGATTCGCGAAGTGTCCTTCTGGGCCGCGACGGAGCGCGAAGCGCGACAGGCGCGGATGACGCCGTTCGGAGAGCGACGACCCGCCACCGCCGTGGACCGCGGCCCGACCGCGTTGCGCGACCTGCGCATCACCCCCGGCTTCATGCCTTCGGCCGACGGCTCGGTGCTGTTCGAGCTTGGGTTCCACGCGCGTGCTGTGCACGGCGAGCATCACGAACGGGCGTTCCGCGGCGGCTCCGGGGGACCGGCCGGGGGTGGCTCACAGCCGAGTACTCCCTGTTGCCCGGTTCGACCCGGGACCGCTCCTCGCGGGAAGCCGTCTCGGGCCGGCAGGGTGGGCGCACGGTCGAGATCCAGCGGCTCATCGGGCGCAGCCTGCGGGCGGTGACCGACCTGGCCACCCTTGGGCGAGCGGACGGTCTACGTCGATTGCGACGTCATCGAGGCCGACGGCGGCACCCGGTGCGCGGCCATCTCCGGCGGGTATCTGGCCCTGCATCTGGCGTTCAAGAGGCTGGTCGACGCGGGTGCGCTCAAGGCCTTGCCGCTGGACGACTCGGTGGCGGCGGTCAGCGTGGGCGTCGTGGGCGGGATGCCGATGCTCGACCTCGACTACGCCCAGGACTCGGAGGCCGACGTCGACATGAACGTGGTGATGACCGGCTCCGGCCGCCTCATCGAGGTGCAGGCCACCGCCGAGAAGGTGCCGTTCGAGCGGGGCACGTTCGACCAGTTGCTCGATCTGGCCGCCGTGGGCATCTTGGAGATCGGGGAGCGGCAGACCGGGGTGATCAGTCAGGCCTTTCGTACGGCTGCCGGCTGAGGGGACGGCGATGGCGCTGCTGCGGGTGGTCGTGGCTACCGGGCAACCCGGGCAAGGCTCGCGAGTTCGGTCGCTTGTTGGGTGACGGTTTCGTGGTCGAGCCGCTGCCCGCGACGGTCTCCCTGCCTGAGGAGACCGGGTCGTACCTTCGCGGAGAACGCGCTGCTGAAGGCCGAGGCCGTGGTCGCGGCGCTCGGCGGACGCGTCGCCGTGCTGGCCGACGACTCCGGGGTCATGGTCGACGCGCTCGGCGGGGCGCCGGGCGTGCGCTCGGCCCGCTACGCGGGCGAGCGCGCCGGTGATGACGCGAACAACCGGAAGCTCTTGGCGGATCTGGCCGGATCCACCGACAGGAGCGCGCGCTTCGTCTGCGCCCTGGCATTGGTGTTGCCGGGCGAAGTGCCGGTGACGGCCGAGGGTGTGCTCCTAGGCCGTATCGTCGGCGCGCCTCGAGGCACGCGGGGGTTCGGCTACGATCCGCTGTTCCAGCCGGACGGCTGTGCGGTCACGGTTGCGGAGATGGAAGACGGGCAGAAGGATGCGGTGTCGCATCGGGCGCGGGCGGTCGCCGCGTTGCGGGGAAGACTCGCCGATCGGGGGCAGGTGGAGTGAATCGAGAGGTGTTCGAGCGCCTGGTGGCGCGAAGCGCTCGACGGGCTGCCGGAGGAGCTCCGAGCCCACATGGAGAACGTCGAGGTGACGATAGCCGAGTGGCCCACCGCTCTGCACTTGGCCGACGCCGGCATGGAGAAGAACGAGAGGGAATGGCTACTGGGCCTCTACTCCGGCATCCCCCTGACCCAGCGAGGCACCGAGTACGCGGGAGTCCTGCCCGATCTCATCACGCTGTTCCAAGGCCCTATCCAGCGGGTTGCGGGCAGCGACCCCGAGGCCATCCGCGAGGAAGTGCGGGTCACCGTGATACACGAGTTGGGCCACTATTTCGGGATCTCCGATGAACGTCTGGAGGAGTTGGGGTGGTGAGCGGGGAGCACCGCCGTCACGAACGGCACCAGGCGCGCCCGCCGCAGGGCCCTACGCGGAGGGTGAGTCAGCGGGAGAGGCGACGGCAGAGGTCCAACACGATCCTTCGGTCGCCCGGCCGCAGCCCGCGGGCGAGCCGACCGACCTCGCGCACCTCGGCGTCCTCCTCGGCATCGACCTCCAGGGTGAGCT
Organism: uncultured Actinomycetota bacterium; assembly: GCA_963790415.1. Classification (GTDB taxonomy): domain Bacteria; phylum Actinomycetota; class Thermoleophilia; order RBG-16-64-13; family RBG-16-64-13; genus JAJZQZ01. The sequence continues at coordinate 411,687 of CAWBOK010000009.1, read as the reverse complement.
GCTCGGACTCGAGGAAGGGGTCGTCTTCGTCGAGGGCCGCATGGTAGAGCAGCCGCCTCGCCGAGACCCCGAGGGCTTCGGCCACGGCCTCCACCACGTCGGTGGTGGGGTTCTTGCGGCCTTTCTCGATATCCCCGAGATAACTCTTGGAGACGCCGGACTCATCGGCCAAGGCCTGCAGCGTGAATTCCCGTTCCACGCGGAGGCGGCGGATGGTCGAACCTATGTAATCTGCGAGTCTCCTGTGCGTCACGCGGCGGTCCCTGCTCGGTGTGGCTGTGCGTTGGCGTCGGCCTATCCTGGCTGAAGTGTATGAGGTGGCATCGGAGAATGCAAACCGGCTGGCAAGGGAGCGTTGATGGACCGCATCCTCTATCTGGACCCGTGGTCGGGGGCGTCGGGGGACATGATCTTGGCGGCGCTGGTCGACGCGGCCGGCGCCGACCTCGACGCGGCGCGGGTGCTGAGCCGGGTGGCCGCCGGTCTGGGTATCCCCGGGATCGAGGTGGAGGTGGAATCCACCCGGGAGGGTGGACTCGCGTGCCGAAGGGTGACCGTGCTCGCTCCCGCCCCCCAACCTCCTCGTCACCTGGCGGACCTTCTGGCCTTGCTGGACGGCGCCGATCTGTCCGCGGAGGTGCGTGTTCGCGCCGCCGGGGCCCTTCGGAGGCTTGCCACGGTGGAAGCCGGTCTGCATGGGGTGGACGTCGAGGAAGTCCACCTCCACGAACTCGGCGGTGTGGACACCCTAGTGGAGGTCACTGGGTGCTTCGCTCTGTACGAGGCACTGGAGATCGGGTCGGCGTTCCACGGACCCCTCCCTCTCGGGGACGGGTGGGTGGACACCGATCGCGGACTCCTGCACGTCCCGGCGCCTGCCACGCTCGCTCTCCTCGGGGGACGAGACGTGCGCGGCGGACCGGTGGAAGGCGAACTCACGACGCCCACGGGGGCACTTCTCGTCACCGAGACCGCTCTCCCCGTGTCGAGCATGCCGAGCATGGTGGTCGAGCGGGTGGGATATGGCGCCGGGCGGCGGACCCTTCCCGGACGGCCGAACCTGCTACGCGCGGTGGTGGGGCGGACCGCCTCGGCCGCCGACGCTGGAGAGCCGAAGTATGCGACGGCCGGTGGAGACGCGGGACAAGACGTAGTGGTGCTGCAGGCCGTCATCGACGACGCGACACCCGAACTGCTGGCGCACACCGGCAGGTTGCTGATGGCGGCCGGAGCTGTGGACGTGTGGTCCACGCCCATCGTGATGAAGAAGGGGCGCCTTGCCGTGGAACTCACCATGCTCGCGAAGCCCGACGACGAATCGTCTCTTGTGGAACTCCTCTTCTCCGAATCCACGACCTTCGGTGTCAGGCGGGCGCGGGTGGAACGACATGTTCTGCAACGTGACTTCGTGTCGGTAAACCTGGGAGGCCACACCATACCGGTGAAGGTGGGGCGCAGGGGTGGTCGGGTGGTCACGGTGTCGCCCGAGTACGAAGCCGCCGCGAAGGTGGCGACCGCCACCGGCCGGCGCTTGAAGGAGATCATGGCCGAGGCCGTGGCCGCCGCGGGCAGGCTCTAGGAGGCTGTTGACGATCGAAGCCTTGGCCCCCAGAACGCACTGGCCGGCGCGATACGGCGTCCTCGGTCGCGCACGTAGCGCTGCTACGAGCGCTTCCTGCGTCCTTGTCTCACGCATGCCCATCGCGCCCTGGCGGCGAAGCGTCACTCTTCAACAGCCTGCTTGGCCCCGTAAGAGGTACATATCGGAGGCTGAGTGGCAAGAATCGACGGCTGAAGGGCCGCCATCTACGCGACGGGTATTGCATTAGAGCCGGTCGTTACTATAATGAGCGCTCGGACCATGGACCCGAGTGAGAAGGAGAAGCAGGGTGAAGAGCGACATTCAGATCGCCCAGGAAGCAACAATGAAGCCGATCATCGACGTGGCCGCAGACATTGGGTTGGGCCCCGACGATCTCGACCTGTACGGCAAGTACAAGGCCAAGATCCACCTCGACGTGTTCGACAAGTTCAAAGACCGCCCCGACGGCAAGCTCATCCTCTGCACCGCCATCACGCCGACTCCGGCGGGAGAAGGCAAGACCACCATCAACGTCGGACTCTCGCAGGGTCTGGCCAAGATCGGCAAGTCGGTGATCACCACGCTGCGCGAGCCCTCGCTGGGCCCGTCGTTCGGCATCAAGGGCGGGGCCGCCGGCGGTGGCTATGCCCAAGTCGTGCCGATGGAGGACATCAATCTCCACTTCACCGGCGACATGCACGCCATCAGTACGGCGCACAACCTTGCCGCGGCTGTGCTCGACAATCACCTGTTCCACGGCAACGACCGTAACATCGACACCGAGAACATCCTCTGGCCACGGGTGGTCGATCTGAACGATCGTGCCCTGCGGAGCATCGAAGTCGGCCTCGACGGCGAAGGTGTTCCGCGGAAGAGCCGCTTCGATATCACGGTGGCCTCCGAAGTGATGGCTATCCTGTGTCTGGCCTTGGACCTCGAAGATCTCAAAGCCCGTCTGTCACGGATCATCTTCGGCTTCGACAAGGACGGGAATCCGGTCACGACGGCCGATCTGAACGTGGCCGGCTCTATGGCGGTCCTCTTGAAGGACGCCCTGATGCCGAACCTCGTGCAGACCCTCGAGAACACGCCCGCCATCCTTCACGGGGGCCCGTTCGCCAATATCGCCCACGGCTGCAACTCGGTGCAGGCCACCAAACTGGCCCTGAAGCTGGCCGACTACTGCGTGACCGAAGCCGGTTTCGCCGCCGACCTGGGCGCCGAGAAGTTCTTCGACATCAAGTGCCGCTATGCCGGTCTGGTGCCCGACTGCGTGGTGCTGGTGGCGACCATCCGGGCGCTGAAGATGCATGGTGGGGTCGCGTTCGCCGACCTCAAGCAAGAGAATCTGGAGGCGCTCGTCAAGGGTCTTGAGAACCTGCAGAAGCACGTGGAGAACATGCACCTCTACGGGGTGCCGGTCGTCGTAGCCATAAACCGCTTCCCGGACGATACCGAGAACGAGATCAAGCTCCTCGACGAGCAGGTCACGGCCATGGGCGCCAGGGTCGTCCTTGCGGAGATCTGGGCCAAGGGCGGCGATGGCGGGATCGATCTGGCCAATGAAGTCGTGCGTATCTGCAACGAGGAGAAGCCTAACTTCAAGTTCCTCTATGAGCTCGATCAGCCCATCAAGGAGAAGATCGAGGCCATCGCCACCAAGATCTACGGAGCCGATGGCGTCGACTACACTCCCGAGGCCGAGGAGGCCATCAACCTCTACGTCAAGCTGGGCTACAGCGACCTCCCCATCTGCATGGCGAAGACGCAGGCCTCCCTCTCGGATGACAAGACCAAGATCGGTCGTCCGCGTGGCTGGCGCCTCACCGTGCGCGAGGTCCGCCTGTCGGCCGGCTCAGGCTTCATCGTACCCGTCTGTGGTAAGATGATGACCATGCCTGGCCTTCCCAAGGTCCCCGCGGCCGAGGCCATCGACTTGGTCGACGGCAAGATCGTCGGCCTGTTCTAGGAGGCTGCGAATCTCCCGCTCACATTCAGATGGCTGACGCATGAGGACGCGCCACACCCTTGCCTTTCAGCCGGGTGATATAGACGTGCCTGAGGTGCCGCGCGGGGAGTCCATCCTCCGCGCGGCGATGCAGGCCAACATCCATATCAACGCGTCCTGTGGGGGCACCGGCTCGTGCGGTAAATGCCGCGTCCAGGTGCTCTCGGGTGAGGTGAAGGCCCAGAGGCCCGCGAAACTCGACGACGACGAGTGGGCGGGCGGGACGCGCCTGGCGTGTCAGACGTACGTTCTCTCCGATCTCGAGATCTTCGTGCCGGAGTCTTCCCGCATGGGCAACGCCGGCACGCTCGATCGGGGCGTGCGTGGCGAACGAAAAGGCCGCATCCTTTCGCCGGTCGAACTCGAGAGCTTGGTCACGGGTTGGTCGCTCGATCCCGTCGTGAGGAAGCTCTGCATGCAACTCACGCCTCCGTCCGAAGGTGACAATCTCAACGACCTATCGCGGCTCAAGAAGGCGCTCAAGGACCAGTTCGGTTTCGCGAATGTCTCGGTGGACTCCATCTGGATCCGGAACATGCCCAGCGTGCTTCGTGAGAAGGACTGGGCCATAACGGCAACCCTTGTCGACACGGCCTACGGATTCAAGGTCATCGATGTCCAGGCAGGCACTGAGTGCGATTTCGACTACTCGGTCGTGCTCGATATCGGCACCACGACGGTCTGGGGGCAACTCCTCGACCTCAACCGCGGCGTCACCCTCGCCCAGGCTTCGGACTACAACCAGCAGGTGAGCTTCGGCGAGGATGTCATCACCCGCATCGTACAGTCTCAGAAGCCCGGCGGCAGACGACGCCTGCAACAGGCGATCGTCGACACCATCAACGGCATCGTCGGCAAGCTGGTCGAGAGGACCGGGATAGATCCCGAGATGATCAGCCACATGACGGCGGCAGGCAATACGACCATGACCTGCCTCTTGCTGGGTATCGACCCGAAGTACCTGCGTATGGCTCCGTACGTGCCACCGGCCGACTTCATCCCGGCGGTGCGGGCGGTCAACTTGGGCGGCGGCATCAAAGTAGGCCGGCACGTGCACCTCTACACGTTCCCCAGCGTTTCCAGCTACGTCGGCGGCGACATCGTCGCCGGCATCGTGGGCTCCGGAGTATTCGAGACCGAGAAGATAACGCTGTACATCGACATAGGCACCAACGGCGAAGTCGTGATCGGCAATAGGGAATGGCTCATCGCCACCTCGTGTTCCGCAGGCCCCGCCTTCGAAGGTGGGGGTATCAAGCACGGAATGAGGGCCACCGATGGCGCCATCGAGACCGTGGAGATCGATCCCGTCACGTTCGAGCCGACTATTCTGACGGTCGCCGATCTGAAGCCCATCGGCATCTGCGGCTCGGGCGTCATCGACGCAGTGGCCGAGTTGCTCAAGGCCGGCGTGATCTCGCAGAACGGCAGATTCAAGACCGGACTCGACACGTGGCGGGTGCGGGAGAACGACGGGGCGAACGAATACGTGCTGGTCGAGGCGGAACTGTCGGGCAGCGGCGAAGAGATCGTCGTGACCGAAGCCGACATAGACAACCTGGTCAGAGCGAAAGGCGCTGTCTTTGCCGGTATCAAGACCCTGCTGGAGAGCGTCGGCCTCGATTGGTCAGACTTGGAGCAGATCTACGTCGCGGGTGGCTTCGGCAAGCACCTGCGCATCGAACAGGCCCAGTCCATCGGGCTGTTCCCCGAGGTGGACGTGGACAAGTTCACCTTCCTGGGCAACGGCTCGCTACTCGGGGCCCGCCTGGTCTCGTTCTCCAAGGATATGATAAAGGCGGCCGAACAAGTGGCCATGACCATGACCATCGTCGAGCTTTCCGACAACCAGACGTTCATGGATCACTACATGGCCGCGATGTTCCTGCCTCACACCGACATGGTCTACTTTCCCGAGATGGAACGCATACTGGCCGAGACCGCCCCGGGAGTTCGGTAGTGGGTCAGACGACCCGCACGGTGGCCGTCGCCGGCAAAGGCGGTACCGGCAAGACCACCCTCTCCGGACTGCTGATCCGAGAGCTTCTCGGCCGAGGTCGTTCGCCCATCCTGGCGGTCGACGCCGACCCCAATGCCAACTTGGGCGAAGTGCTGGGCACCGTGCCTAAGATGTCCGTAGGCGCGGTCCGCGAGCAGGGCTTCATGGGTGCCCGCGAGATCCCGACCGGCTGGGACAAGCAGAGTTGGATCGAGTACAAGATGCACGAAGCCTTGGCCGAGGCCGACGGCTACGACCTGCTCGTCATGGGTCGCCCGGAGGGGCCGGGCTGCTACTGCTACGCGAACAACCTGTTCCGCGAGTACATCAAGACTCTGGCGAAAGAATACCCCTGGGTGGTCATGGACAACGAGGGGGGGCTGGAGCACCTGAGTCGCCACACCACCCGCGACGTCGACGTGATGTTCATCGTCACCGACCCTACGGTCCGAGGCATGCGCACGGTGGAACGCATCAGCGGACTGATCGACGAGATGGGGTTGGTCGTCGCCGAGCGGTACGTGGTCGTCAACCGCGTGCCCGCGGGGGCGGACGTGGACGCGATCCTCGGTTACACTTCTGTACCTCTGGCCGGAACCATCCCGCAGGATCCTCTGTTGTTCGAGGGTGACCTGGCGGGCCGTGATGTATTCCAGTTGCCCGACACGGCCGAGAGCCTGGTCGCTGTGGGTGCGCTGGTCGACACGTACGTGATGCCATAGCGGCCGCTGGTTCGGCCGGCCCTTCGGGGTGTGTGGTGAGAAAGGAGATCTGGTGACTACAGGGTATGTGGATGGCACCATCAAGGCCTTCTTGGACAAGCTGGCAACGTCCAGCCCCGAACCGGGAGGCGGCAGCGTCGCGGCCATGACGGGCGCGCTGGGCGCCGGGCTGGTGAGCATGGTGGCGAGTCTCACGGTGGGCAAGGAGAAGTACGCGGGCGTGCAGGCAGAGATCCAGTCGCTGCTGGCGGCGTCCGAGCAGGTGCGCTCTGAGCTCCAAGTCCTGGTGCAGCGCGACACCGAGGTCTACGGAGCGGTGGCCGAAGCCATGAAGTTGCCCCGCGACACCGAGCAGCAGAAGGCGGAGCGGGACGCGACGATGCAGGTGGCGCTGAAGGAAGCGGCGAAGGTCCCGCTGACCATCGCTGAGCAATCTCTGAAAGTAGCGGAACTCAGTCTCACCGGGGCCGAGATCGGCAATGTGAACGCCGTGAGCGATGCCGGGGTAGCTGTGCTGCTGGCCGATGCCGCCGCGCAGAGCGCCGCGCTCAACGTCAAGATCAACGTAGGTTGGATCGAGGACCAGGAGTTCAACCGGTCCACCTGGCAGCGTGTGGAGGAGATCCTGTCCGCCACCGCCGGCCTGCGCGAACGGGTCATGACCCTGACCTACGAGAAACTGGGCTAGGAGGCTGACCCCCGGCGTGACCCTGTCAAGCAAGATCGAGAGCGGAGGATAGTAATGGGAGCGAAGATCATCGACGGCAAGGCTATCGCCGACGAGATTCGGGTGGAGCTCGCCGCGGAACTGGACGAGCTGAAAAGTCAGGGCATCGAGCCCGGCATAGCTACACTGCTGGTGGGCGACAACTTCGGCGCCAAGATGTATCGAGGCGCCGTGGAGAAGTTCTGCGCCGAGATGGGATTCGGCTACCGTGACGAGACGCACCCGGCCGACGTGACCGAGGCCGACGTGATCAGGATCGTGGAGTCGCTCAACGCCGACCCCAAGGTCTCGGGCATCCTGCCTCTGCGTCCGTTCCCCGACCACATCTCGGACTCGGCGGTGATCAACTCGATCAGCGTCAACAAGGATGTCGATTGTTTCCACCCGTTCAACATGGGCAAGTTGGCGCTGGGCGAACCGACCTTCCCCCCGGCGACGCCATCGGCCTGCATCGAGCTCATGGAACGCTACATGAAGAGCGAAGGCATCGACCCGAAGGATGGCTTCGAGGGGGCCGAGATCTGCGTGGTGGGCCACTCGAACATCGTGGGCAAGCCGGTGAGCTTCTTGGCTCTCAACCGCAACGCTTCTACGACCACCGTGCATGTCTTCACGTCGATGAAAGGCAATCTCGAGAAGCACACCTCGGTAGCCGACTACGTCATCGTGGCCGCCGGGTTCCCCAACCTGATCAACGCCGCTCAGGTCAAAGAGGGGGCCGTGATCATCGATGTGGGCATCAACCGGGTCTTCGTGTGCCCGTCGTGCGAAGCCATCAACCGGGCCAAGAAGGATCCCTGCCGGAACTGCGGGGCAGATCTGGCCGAAGCGGCGGCGAAGACCGTCGGCGACGCGAACTTCGACGATCTGCTGCCCAAGGTCAAAGCGATAACCCCGGTGCCGGGTGGCGTAGGTTCGGTCACGAACATGATGCTGGCCAAGAACACCCTGCGGGCGGCCCGGCTGCTCGGCCAGGCATAGAGTCGCGCAGTAGTTCGGGAAAGGAGTGATGGATTTGGCCTTCCAGGCCCCAACCGAGTCGTACAAGGGGAGCATACGCCAGGCCGATCTTGCCGGCGTCATGGTGGGCGGCGAATCCGCCTTCCCATTTCACGTGTTCGAGGGTGACATGCCCAACGACCCGAAGATCGCCTTCGAGGTCTGGGACATCGCGCCCGATGACTGGTCGCCTACCCTCAACGACATGTACGGCGACGTGTATGCCGACCCCATCGCGTGGACGAAGAGGGTCGTGGAGGAGTACGGCGCCGATCTGGTGTACCTACGGCTCAAGAGCACCGACCCCAACGGCGCCGGCAGATCTCGCCGCCGAAGCCGCCGCCGCCGCCAAGGTGATCGTGGAGGCGGCGGGCGTACCGGTGATCGTGGTGGGCTCCGGCGACGTCGAGAACGACGCCGATGTGCTCAAGGCGGCGGCAGAGGTGCTCGCCGATCACAAGGTGGCCATCGGCAATGCGGAAGAAGACAACTACCGGCCCATCGGAGCCGCGGCGATGGGCTATCAGCACGCCGTCGTGGCGTTCACCCCGATGGACGTGAACCTGGCGAAGCAGCTCAACGTGCTGCTCTCGCAACTGGGCGTGGACGAAGGCGCCATCCTCATGGACCCGACCACGGGTGCCCTGGGATACGGCCTCGAGTACGCCTACACCGTCTTCGAACGCGATCGCCTTGCGGCACTCGCTCAGAACGATGCGAAGATGCAGATGCCCATAATCGCTACGGTGGGTCAGGAAGCCTGGAAGGCGAAAGAGACCAAGGTCGATGAATCCGACCTGCCCGGCACAGGCGACCGCGCCACCCGGGGTCTCATGTGGGAATCGATGACCGCGGTCTCGCTGTTGTTGGCGGGCGCGAACGTCCTCGTCCTGCGTCATCCCGAGTCGGCGGTCCTGATGCGCAAGGCTATCGCCAGCCTCAAAGGCGAGTAGAGCTAAAGGGGGGAATGAACAATGGCTGAAGGTAAGAAGAGTGATCGCGTGAGGTCGATCGACCCCGCGGCGATCGAGATGTTGAAGGTGGCCGACGAGAGGGGCATCGAGACGATGTTCCATCGCGCCGAGACGGGCTCGATCTGCCCGACCGGGGCCGAGGGCGGCTGCTGCAAGGTCTGCTACATGGGTCCGTGCCGCTTCATCGGCAAGGACAAGAACGAGAAGCGCGGCGTCTGTGGCGCCAGCCTGGGCACCGTCGTCGCCCGCAACTACCTGCGCGAGTGCGCCGGGCGGGGCCTCCGCCCACGCCGACCACGGCCGTGACATCGCCCACACTCTGCTGTTGATCGGCAGGGGCGAGGCGGCCGACTACAAGATCAAGGACCCCGTCAAGCTCCGCAGGGTGGCGGGCTACTTCAGCATCGACACCGAGGGCAAGGACGACCAGCAGCTGGCCCTCGAGGTAGCTGACGGCCGCGCTCAACGACTGGGGCCGCCAGGAGGGCTACCAGACGTACTCCTATCGCGCTCCCAAGAAGCGCCAGGAGCTGTGGGACAAGCTGGGCGTCCGCCCGCGCGGTTTCGACCGCGAAGTGGTCGACTCCATGCACCGCACCCACGGCGGAGGCGACCAGGACGCCGACCACCTCATGCAGCAGGCCATCCGCCTGTGCTTGGCCTCCGGGTGGGGCGGCTCCATGCTGGCCACCGACCTCTCCGACATCATCTGGGGCACCCCCAGGCCGCTGACCAGCGAGTCGAACCTGGGCATCCTCAAGGACGATGAGGTCAACATCATCATCCACGGCCACGAGCCGACGCTCTCCGAGCTGATCGTCGACGCAGCGCAGGACCCGGAGATGATCGAATACGCCAAGAGCAAGGGCGCCAACGGGATCACGCTGGGCGGCATCTGCTGTACCGCCAACGAGGTCTGGATGCGCCGCGGCGTTCCGCCGGCAGGCAACAGCCTCCACCAGGAGCTGGCGCTCCTGACCGGCGCCGTCGAACTGATGGTCGTCGACATCCAGTGCGTGTTCGAGGGTCTGGCCACGGTGGCGGAGCAGTTCCACACCCACCTGGTGACCACCAGTAAGAAGGCGCAGATCACCGGCGCGACCCACATCGAGTTCCACGAGGAACACGCACTCGAGACCGCCAAGCAGATCGTCAAGATGGGGATCGACAACTATCAGAACCGCCGAGCCCGAGGACGTCCACATCCCCAACATCAAGAGCCCTGTGGTCGCCGGCTTCTCGCACGAGTACATCCGCTACATGCTGGGCGGCACCTTCCGCGACAGCCTCGTGCCGCTGAACGACAACATCGTCAACGGCAAGATCCAGGGCATCGCGGCCATCGTCGGCTGCAACAACGCCCAGGTGACGCAGGACGAGGGCATCATCAACCTCGTCAAGAACTTCATCGAGAACGACATCCTGGTGGTGGTCACCGGCTGCGCCGCGCACGCTTCGGGCAAGCACGGCTACCTGACCCCCGAGATGTTCGAGCACGCCGGCCCCGGCCTCTCCGAGGTGTGCGAGACCACCGGTATGCCGCCGGTCCTGCACATGGGCTCCTGCGTCGACAACACCCGCATCCTGACCATCCTCGCCGACATCGTCGAGACCGGCGGTCTGGGTGACGACATCGACCAGGTGCCGGCCGTGGGCATCTCGCCCGAGTACTACTGCGAGAAGGCGCTGGAGATCGCGACCTACTGCGTCGGCTCCGGTGCGTATGTCATCTTCGGCGGCGTCGACTCCCGGTACCGGGCTTCGGACGTGGTCACCAACATCCACGCCAACAAGTGGGAAGAACTGTACGGAGGCAAGCTCCACTTCATCCCGGAGTGGCAGGGCATCTTCGAGGCCTCGATGGCCCACATCCAGAAGAAGCGCGAGGCTCTGGGCATCCACGAGAGCCGCGAGCGCGTCCTGTTCGACATGGCCGACCGTCGGGCGTAAGGGGGAGACCTATGGCGACCATAGCACGGCAGATCGAAGGCATCCGCGAGACCATCGCGGGTGGTGTGGCCCGCGGCGTCCAGTCCTATCTGGATCTGGCGAAGGCCCGACTCGATGAAGCGCGGGGCACGACGGACTCGGGCAAGAAGGTCGAGTTCTTCCCCAACACCGGCTACTACCTGCCGGTCATCTACGCCATCACCGGCCAGGCGGTCGAGACCCTCGACGACATGGCGCTCGTCATCGACAGGGCCGAAAAGCTGATCACTCCGCCGCCGGCGGCGAAGCTCTGGCTGCCCTACCTGGGCGAGACACTCGACAACGGCATGGCAGCCCTGTGGCTGGCCGAGATCATCGAGGCCCTGAAGTACGTGGGTGCCGGTCCGGCCCCCGTGCAGGACATCTGGCTCGGTTGCGCCGACGACATCATAATGCGGCAGCGCGGTGTGGAGTTCGTGGACGGTTCGGCCCCCGGCTTCGCCGCGGTAACCGGTTCCGCCCCGGACGTGGAGACCGCTGTGGCCCTCGCTCGCGAGATGCAGGGCAAGTACCTGTACGTCTTCATGGCGGGCGGGTCCCGCGGCACCACCTTCGCCCAACAGTTGGCGGAAGCTGATGTGGAGATGGGCTGGGATACCCGCTTGGTGCCGTTCGGCCCCGAGATCTACGGGCATATCTACTCCATCGGCTTCGCCACCCGGGCGGCCATGGCGTTCGGTGGCGTGAAGCCGGGCGACTACAAGGGCACCCTCAGGTACAACAAGGACCGCGTCTTCGCCTTCGTGCTCGCCCTGGGCGAGGTCGACGACCTGAAGTATGCCGCGGCTGCGGGAGCGATCAACTACGGCTTCCCCACCATCGCCGAGACCGACATCCCCGAGATCCTGCCCACGGGTGTCTGCACCTACGAGCACGTGGTCTCGAACATCCCTCTGGATCAGATCGTGGCCAAGGCCATCGAGGTGCGCGGGCTCAAGATCGTCATCACCGAGGTGCCCGTGCCGGTGGCCTACGGCCCGGCCTTCGAGGGCGAGCGGATCCGCAAGGAAGACCTGCACGTGGAACTCGCCGGCCCGAAAGCGCCGGGGTCGGAACTGACCGTCATCGCCGAGGATGTTGAAGACGGCAAGATCACGATCGTCGGCCCCGACGTGAACGAGATCGAACCGGGCACCACCATCCCGTACGGCCTGCTGATCGAGGTGTCCGGCCGCAAGATGCAGAAGGACTTCGAGCCCATCCTGGAACGTCAGTTGCACCACTTCCTGAACGAGGCGGAAGGGTTCCTGCACGTCGGCCAGCGCGACATCATCTGGGAGCGCATCAGCAAGAAGGCCGTTGCGGCCGGCTTCACGCTTCGAGCACGTCGGCAAGATCGTCCACGCCCGCTACCACGCGGACTTCGGAGGGATCGTCGACAAAGTGCAGGTGACCATATTCACGCAGGAGCCCGAGGTATCCGCACTGGTCCATCGCGCACAGTCCGTATACCACGAGCGCGATGAGCGCATCGGTTCGCTCACCGACGAGTCGGTGGACATCTTCTACTCCTGCACCCTGTGTCAGAGTTTTGCTCCCGACCACGTGTGCGTGATCACGCCCGAGCGTCCGGGTCTGTGCGGAGCCTACAACTGGCTCGACGGCAAGGCCGCGTTCGAGATCAACCCCACCGGACCGAACCAGCCCATCGTGAAGGGCGCGGTCGTAGACCAGCGATTGGGCGAGTGGGAAGGCGTCGACGAGTTCGCCTATTCGGCTTCGCACAACGCGATCGAGCGTTTCAGCGCGTACAGCATGATGGAGAACCCGATGACCTCATGTGGGTGCTTCGAGGCCATCAGCGTGCTCCTGCCCATGTGCAACGGCGTCATGACAGTCGACCGGGACCACACCGGGATGACTCCTTGTGGCATGAAGTTCTCCACCCTGGCCGGCTCGGTGGGCGGCGGGGCGCAGACTCCGGGTTTCGTGGGGCATTCCAAGTTCTACATGGGCTCTCCGAAGTTCATCAGTGGTGACGGCGGTATCGCCCGGCTGGTGTGGATGCCCAAGAAGCTCAAAGAAGAGCTGGAAGAACAGATAAAGGCGAATGCGGCCAAGCAGGGCTACAGCGATTTCTACGACAAGATCGCCACCGAAGACAACGGCACCGAGGAGGACGAAATCCTCGCCTACTTGACCGAGGTCGGTCACCCGGCGCTCGAGATGGACCCGATGTTCTAGAGACGGAGTCTTGGCGGGAGGGTGGCCCTTAGGTGGCACTCTCACGCGAGGCCCGCAGTTCCTTCGACTGATCGGAAAGGAGTGACACTTTGGCATTAAGCGGGTTGCAGATCTTCAAGCTCTTACCGAAGACCAACTGCAAAGACTGCGGTTTCCCTACCTGCATGGCATTCGCTATGCAACTGGCCTCCGGGAAGGCCGAACTCTCCCAGTGCCCCCACGTCTCGGCAGAGGCGGCGGCGGAACTCGGTGAGGCGGCGGCGCCTCCCATACGCAAGGTCACCGTGGGCGCGGGCGACATGGCCGTGGTCGTGGGCGAGGAGACCGTGCTTTACCGCCACGAGAAGCGGTTCGAGCATCCCCCGGGCGTGGCCGTTCTGATCGACGACAGCTTCGACGATGCCGCCTTCCAGCAGGCGCTCGACACGTTCAAGGCTCAGTCCTTCGAGCGGGTCGGCCAGATGCTGCGGGCGAAGCTGTTCGCCATCGAGTCTGGCGATGCGGCCACGCTGGCCGCGCGGGTGAAGAAGGCCTCCGACGAGACGGGCGCGGGCATCGTGATCATGAGCGAGGACGCGGCCGCCCTCAAGGCCGCGGCGGAGCCCGTGAAGGCCCAGAAGCCGCTGCTGTATGCCGCCACCGCGTCGAACTTCGACGCCGTGGCCGGTGTGGCCAAGGAACTGGGCGTGCCCTTCGTCATCAAAGCGCCCACCCTGGCCGAGCTGGCCGAGTTGGGTGAGAAGTGCGTCGCCGCAGACTACAAGGAGGTCGTTCTCGACCCCATGCCGGCGAATCTGCAAGACGCCCTTCGCGATCAGACCTACATCCGCCGCGCGGCCATCAAGAAGAAGTTCCGGGCGCTCGGGTTCCCGACTATCGCCTTCCCCTGCCGCATGACCGCCGACCCTATGCTCAAGATGGTCTTCGCCGGGGTGTTCGTGGCCAAGTACGCGGGCATCGTGGTCATCGACACTCTCGACCCGGCTCAGGTCCTGCCGCTCTTGATCCTTTCCCAGAACATCTACACCGACCCTCAGCGGCCGATGCAGATGGATCAGGGCATCTACCCGCTGAACGAACCGACCGCGGATAGTCCGCTTCTCATCACCACCAACTTCTCGCTCACGTACTTCACTGTGGCCGGCGAGATCGAGGCGAGCAAGGTCCCCACCTGGCTGCTGGTGATGGACACGGAAGGCCAATCGGTGCTGACCTCGTGGGCGGCAGGCAAGTTCGTGGCCGACGCCATCGCGGCGTTCGTGAAGAAGAGCGGCATCGAGGAGAAGGTCAGCCACAGGAAGATCATTATCCCCGGCTACGTGGCCCAGATCAGCGGCGAGTTGGAGGAAGAGCTCGGCGGCTGGGAAGTCGTGGTCGGTGTGCGTGAAGCGGCAGACGTGCCGCGCTATCTGCGAGGACTCAACTAGCGGAACGGAGGTTTGGCAAATTGATCATCAGTAAGCAGAAGCCTTTCGAGGAGATCCTTGAGAGTCTCACAGGGAACACGAACGTCTACATCGTGGGGTGCGGCGAGTGCGCAACCATGACGCAGACCGGCGGGGAGACTGAACTCGCCGAGATGAAGACCCGCCTGGAAGAGGCCGGCAAGACGATCGTAGCCACCGATGTGGCCCACTCGACCTGCGCCGAGCTCGATGTCAAGCGGATCATTCGCCAGAACAAAGAAGCATCCGCCGCGGCCGACGCCTTCCTCGTGCTGTCGTGTGGCGCGGGCGTGCAGGCGGTTCGCGAGGCCACGACCAAGCATGTGAGCCCGGGCGCGAACACGCTCTTCGTGGGCAACGTCAAGCGCCAGATGGTCTTCGAAGAGAAATGCTCGCTGTGCGGCGAGTGCGTCATCGACGAGTACGGGGCCATCTGCCCGGTCACCCGGTGCGCCAAGGGCATCCTCAACGGACCCTGCGGCGGCACGAACAACGGCAAGTGCGAAGTCGATTCCGAGAAGGATTGCGCCTGGGTCTTGATCTACAACCAGATGAAGTCCGAGGACAAGCTGGACTCGTTCATGAAGATCCACACCCCCAAGCGCTGGAACGCGGTGGAGCGCCCGGGCAGACTGGACGGCCGAGCGGCTGAGGAAGAGAAAGGGGCGGCGTAGGTATGGCCAAGTATCGCGAGGCCTGCGAGAGCGGCAAATTCGTCGTCTCGGGTGAGATCGGTCCGCCGAAAGGCACCGACGTCGACACCATGTTGCATCACATCGACCTTCTCAAGGACATGGTCGATGCCCTGAACGTCACCGACAACCAGAGCGCGGTCATGCGCCTTGGGTCGATGGCGGTGTCCCATGACATCGTCTCCAAGGGCGGCGACGCCATCTTCCAGATGACCTGCCGGGACCGCAACCGTCTGGCACTGGAGAACGATCTGCTCTCCGCCCATTTCCTGGGCATCCGCAACGTCCTCTGTCTCACCGGCGATCACGTGAGCGTGGGCGATCACAAGGAGGCCAAAGAGGTCTACGACTTCGAGTCGGTGCAGCTCATCCAGTGCGTGAAGCGGATGAACGAGGGCTACGATTGGGCCGGCAACGAACTGGGCGGCGCCACCGACTTCTTCATCGGCGCTGTGGTGACTCCCGAGTCCGACCCCATCGAGCCGCAGAAGCTGAAGTACGAGAAGAAGATCGCCGCCGGCGCGCAGTTCTTCCAGACGCAGGCCGTCTACGACATGGACAACTTCCAGCGCTTCGCGGAATACTCGCGGGGTGTCACGGAAGGCACCGACGTCAAGCTGATGGCCGGTCTGGTCGTGCTTACCAGCTTGGGCATGGCCAAGTACATGAACAAGTTCGTACCCGGCGTGTTCGTCCCCGATAACCTCCTCGAGGAGTTGGCGTCGGTTCCCAAGGAGGAGGCCCTCCACAAGGGTATGGAGATCTGCGCCCGGCACATCCGTTTCTGCATGGAGAACAAGGTGTGCGACGGTGTGCACGTGATGGCGATCGGCAAGGAAGAGATCGTGCCCGACATCCTGAAGTTGGCCGGGCTGCTGTAGCACCAGGCGGGTGATGGAGGCGGGACCGGTGCGGTCCCGCCTGGAAGAAGCCGGAGGAAGGGAGAGCGGCGGTGGCCGACGCAGTGAGGATAGTCATCATCGGGGGCGGCCCCGGGGGGTATGTCGCGGGCATCCGCGCGGCCCAGCGCGGGGCGGACGTGACCGTGGTCGAGAAGGATCTGCTGGGCGGCACGTGCCTGAACCGGGGATGTATACCCACCAAGGCTCTGCTGGGCAGCGTCGAAGCGCTGCACAAAGCCCGTTCCGGCGGCGAATTCGGGTTCGTCGTGCCGGGTGATATCACGCCCGATTTCACCCGCATGATGGAGCGCAAGAACGCCATCTCCAAGCAACTGCGAGACGGCATCCATGCGCTCTTCAAGAAGAACAAAGTGAAGCTCGTGACGGGGGACGGCCGCATCACCGGCCCCGGGACCGTCCAGGTGGAGACTGCCGACGGCACGGTGACCCTCGAGGCTGACAAGATCATCATCGCCACGGGGTCCGAACCGGCCCGGCTGCCCTTCTTCGATTTCGACCAGCCGACGGTGTTGACGTCTACCGGGGCGCTGGAGCTGACCTCCATCCCCGAGACCCTGTTGATCATCGGAGCCGGTGTGATCGGCTGCGAGTTCGCCTCGGTGTTCTCGGAGCTGGGCACCAAGATCACCATGGTCGAGATGATGCCGCAGATGCTGCCCCTCGAAGACACGCGGCTGGCCAAGCAGTTCCAGCAGATCTTCAAGAAGAAGGGCATCGAGGTGATGCTGAAGACCAAGGTAAACGGCATCGCTGAGTACGGCGCCAACCACATCACCGCCAACATCGAGGGCGGTCCGCAGATCACGGCCGAGAAGATGCTGGTGTCCATCGGCCGGCAACCCAACTCTCAGGGCATCGGTCTGGAGACGGTGGGCGTGGAGACCGACGGCCGCGGCTACATCGTGGTGAACGACAAGCTGGAGACCAGTGCGCCGAACGTCTATGCCATCGGTGACGTCAACGGCGGCATCCTGCTTGCCCACGTGGCCTCCTACGAAGGTCTCGTGGCCGTGGAGAACTGCCTGGGCGGCGACGTGCAGCGGGAACTCAAAGTGGTGCCCAGCTGTGTCTACACCCTGCCCGAGATCGCGAGCATCGGCCTGACCGAAGACCAAGCCAAGGACGAGGGCTACGAACCCATCACCGGTACGTTCCGCCTGGGAGCGGCCGGCAAGGCGCTTGCTATCGGCGAAGCCGTCGGCTACATCCAGATCGTGGCCGATCGCAACACGGACAAGGTGCTTGGAGCGAATATGATGGGCCCCCATGTCACCGACCTCATCCACGAGATCGCCGTGGCCATCAAGAACGACCTTACGGTGAAGCAGATCGGCGACACCATCCACGCGCACCCCACCATCGGGGAGGCGCTGATGGAAGCTGCGCACGACGTGCACGGCGAGTCGATACACGTAGCAGGCTGAACGGGATGCGGAGGGCGGAGGCGCCGGCCTAAACGGCAACGGTATGAGTGAGCATAGCGAGACAGTCTGTCCAGTAGTCGATGGGCCCGGTCGGAAGCCCGACTGGCTCAAGAAGCCTCTTCCTCGGGCGCGGGCCGTCTTCGAGGTGGAGAGTCTGCTGCGCGACCGTCATCTTCACACCGTGTGTGAAAGCGCCCGCTGCCCCAACAAGGGTGAGTGCTTCGAACGAGGCACGGCCACGTTTCTGATCTTGGGTGGCGTGTGCACCCGGGATTGCCGGTTCTGCAGCGTAGAAGGAGGTCTGCCGGAGCCGCTGGACGCCGACGAGCCGGCGCACGTCGCGGACGCCGCCGCCCTGATGGGATTGCGGCATGTCGTCGTGACGTCGGTGACCCGTGACGACCTGCCGGATGGGGGAGCGGGCCATTTTGCCGCCACCGTCCGCGCCGTGCGCGGGCGCGTGCCGGACGCGACAGTCGAGGTGTTGGTGCCGGATTTCGGCGGATCGGAAGGGTCGATAGACCTGGTACTTGGAGCGACCCCGGAGGTCTTCAACCACAACGTGGAGACGGTCGGCCGGCTCTATCCCACCGTCCGTCCGCAGGCTGATCTGGCCCGCTCGCTGCGGGTGCTTCGCTACGCGGCGGACCGGGGGCAGGGACTGGTGAAGACGGGCTTCATGGTCGGCTTGAGTGAGACGCGTGAAGAAGTACGCGCGCTGTTTGAAGCGCTGCAAGGCGCCGGGGTCGACGTAGTCACTGTGGGCCAGTATCTGCGGCCCACGAAGCAGCACCTGCCGGTGGTGGAGTACGTGCCGCCGGTAGTCTTTGCGGAGTATGCGCGCATGGGGGAGTCCCTGGGTCTCTATGTGGAGGCCGCGCCCTTCGTGCGCAGCTCATACCGGGCGGAGGAGACTCTCCGTTTGGGGGGAGCGGGGTCATCGGGTCCGGCGACGAAGGAGGACGAGTGCTCGTAATCGCGGAGAATATCAACGTCATGGTCAATCGCATCGGCACTGCGATGAAGGACCGTGACAAGGCTCCCATCCAGGATCTGGCGCGCAGGTTGGTCGAGTCAGGCGCCGACGTCATCGACATCAATCTGGGGCCGGCCCGCAAGGACGGCGACAAGATGATGGAGTTCGTCGTCGAGACGGTCGCCGAGATAACGAAGCTGCAGTTCTGTTTGGACACGACGAACCACGTGGCCATGGAAGCCGGCATCGTGAAGTGCCTGGAATTGGGCCTGCCGAACCCGATCGTCAACTCGTTCTCATGTCAGCCCGACAAGATGGAGAACATCCTCCCGCTGGCAGCCAAGTACAACTGCGAGATCATCGGACTGACCATGGGCGCGGCCATCCCTATCGACGCGAACGAGCGTGTGGCCCTCGCCTACGAACTGGTCGTAGCCGCCAACGACCAGGGCATCCCCAACGAGAAGATCTTCATCGACCCCATCATCCTGCCCGTCGGGGTGGACGTGGGTCAACAGCACGCAGTCGCCGTGCAGGATGTCCTGAAGATGCTCCCCGAGATGTTCGACCCTATGGTCAAGACCACCTGCGGGCTGTCGAACATCTCCAACGGGGCGCCGGATGAACTGCGCCCGGCCATCAACAACGTGTTCGTGGCCATGCTGTCCGCCGCCGGCATGACGTCGGCTATAGTGGACGCTCTCGACAAGGAGATGATGCGGTCGATCAGGCTGATCAAGGCCCTGACCAACCAGTCTCTGTATTCGGTATCCGACGCGGAACTCAAATAGGCCTAGGGATCGTGGAGGTTTGCCCATGAGCATCGGCCCGAGCGCCGCAGGCGCCATCGCCGAGGGGGGATTCGATGCGGCTCCACTCGAGGAGCTGCTCGTCAAACACCGGGGGCAGAAGGGGACGCTGATCCCCCTCTTGCAAGGCACGCAGGCGGTGTACGGTTTCGTGCCCCGTGAGGCGATGACCCGCATCGCGGAGGCTCTGGGGGAGCCGCTCAGCCAGGTCTATGGGGTGGCCACCTTCTTCGCCCAGTTCCGGCTCGTGCCGCGGGGGAAGAACGTCGTGCGCGTCTGTCACGGCACGGCCTGCCATGTGTCGGGAGCTCCTCTCATCTCGCAAGAGGTGGAGCGTCATCTTGGCATCCGCAACGGGGAGAACACCGAGGACATGTTCTTCACCTTGGAGGACGTGGCGTGCCTCGGCGCCTGTGGCATGGCTCCGGTCATGATGATCAACGACCGCACCTACGGCAAACTGACACCGGACAAAGCGGTCGCTGCGGTGAAGGATTTCCGATCGAAGAGCGAGGGCGGCGGACAGAATGGCGGCGACCCCGCTGCGTCGGCCGACGCCGCACCGGCGACCGAGGAGGAGGCGTAGATGGGCGTTGCTGAGACCATACGCCGGCCTGCAGCCGTGCATCCGCGTCGCGGCACGCCCGATGTGGAGATCGGCATCTGCATGGGCACCGGCGGCATCGCCGCCGGCGGGGACGACGTCTTCGCCGCCTTCCAGCAGGGGCTCAAGGATAGTGGGGTGTACGGCGTCGTCAAGCCGCGCGAGGACACCTGTGAGGGCGGCTGTGCCTCCATCACCGGCACGGGCTGTCGCGGTATGTGCGCCATGGACGTCCTGGTCGACGTCACCACCCGAGCGGGCGGTCAACAGCGGACCGTGACCTACGGCACCGTTACGCCGGCCATGGTGGAGAAGATCATCGCCGAGCACATCGTCGCCGGCGAACCGGTCCACAAGTGGATCGTCCTCTCCGAGGAGGAGCCCACCTCTCACAACGAGTTCTATCAGCACCAGGATCGCTTGGTGTTGCGCGACTGCGGGCGGATCGATCCCGAGGACATCGATGACTACCTCGACGACGGCGGCTACCAGGCCCTCTACAAGGTGCTGACCGAGATGACCCCGGTCCAGGTGCAGGAGGAGATCCTGGCCTCGGGCCTGCGCGGACGAGGCGGCGCCGGTTTTCCCACGGGCCTGAAATGGAAGTTCGCCGCGGAAGCTTCGTCCCCCGACGGGCAGAAGTACTTCATCTGCAACGGGGACGAAGGCGACCCGGGCGCGTTCATGGACCGCTCGGTGCTCGAAGGCGACCCCCACACCGTCTTCGAGGGCATGGCGATCGGCAGCTACGCCATCGGGGCCTCCGAAGGGTACATCTACGTACGGGCCGAGTACCCTCTGGCCATCAAGCGACTGAAGATAGCGTTGGCCCAGGCCGAAGAGCGCGGGCTGATCGGCGACAACATCATGGGCAGCGACTTCTCCTTCCATCTCAAGATCAAGGAAGGGGCCGGGGCGTTCGTCTGCGGCGAGGAGACCGCTCTGATGCAGTCGATCGAGGGCAAGCGGGGCATGCCCCGTCTGCGGCCTCCGTTCCCGGCCGTTTCGGGTCTCTGGGCCCGGCCCACGAATATCAACAACGTGGAGACACTCGCCTGCGTGCCCTGGATCATCACCCACGGCGCGCCCGCCTTCGCGGAGCGTGGTTTCGAGAAATCCAAAGGTACGAAGGTCTTTGCGCTCACCGGCAAGGTGAAACGCTCCGGGTTGGCCGAGGTCCCCATGGGACTCACGCTCCGCGACGTCATCTTCAAGATCGGCGGGGGGATCAAGAACGACAAGCCCTTCAAGGCCGTTCAGATGGGCGGACCGTCGGGCGGGTGTCTGCCGGAGTCGCTGCTCGACACGAAAGTGGACTACGAGGAGCTTAACCGGACAGGAGCCATCGTCGGATCGGGCGGGATGGTGGTGCTCGATGCCGACAACTGTATCGTCGACACCGCCCTCTACTTCTTGAAGTTCACGCAGGCGGAGAGTTGCGGCAAATGCGTCCCCTGCCGTGTGGGTACCATGCGCATGCTCGAGATCCTGGCGCGGATATGCGAAGGCGAGGGCGTGCCCGAGGACATCCCCCTGCTGGAGGAGTTGGCCGACAGCGTCAAAGCGGGCTCCCTGTGCGCTCTGGGCGGTACGGCGCCGAACCCGGTGCTGACTTCACTGATGTACTTCCGGGAAGAGTTCGAGGAGCACATCCACGAGAAGAAGTGCCGGGCCGGCGCATGCGCGGCCCTGACCACCTATTGGATCGACGCCGAGACCTGCACCGGATGTCGCGCGTGCGCGCGCGCCTGCCCGGTGGACGCTATTACCGGCGAGAAGAAGGAAGTGCACGTCATCGACCCGGACGTCTGCATCCGGTGCGGCGCGTGCTATGAGAAGTGCAGGTTCGATTCGGTGAGGAGGCAGTAGATGGCTGTGGCCCAAGAGACAGGGGAGAAGACCCTCACCCTCACCATCAACGACCAGGAGGTGAAGGCGGCTCCCGGCGAGACGGTATTGCACGTGGCCCGGCGTCTGGGGGTGGACATTCCCACGCTGTGTCATGACGATCGGCTCGAGCCGTATGGAGCCTGCCGGCTCTGCCTGGTCGAGATCGAAGGCGCGCGCGGGGCGGTGCCCGCCTGCGCCACCAAGGTCGGCGACGGCATGGTCGTGCAGACGCACACGGAGAAGATCCGCAAGCTACGCAAGTTCGTGCTGGAACTCCTCCTCTCGAACCACCCACTCGATTGCCCGGTGTGCGAGGCGGCCGGCGATTGCCGGCTTCAGGACTACGCCTACGAGTACGAAGTCAACATGAGCCCCTGGGGCTGGACTCCGCTGGAGTTCGAGTCGCGCGACGACCATCCCAACGTGGCCCGCAATCCCAACCGCTGCATCTTGTGCGGCCGCTGCGTGCGTATCTGCCGCGACGTCATGGGCATCGGGTGCTGGGGTTTCACCAATCGGGGCTACGACACCATCATCGACACTCCCTACAACCTTCCGCTACAGGAGGTGGGTTGCGTCTCGTGCGGGCAGTGCATCAGCACGTGTCCCGTGGGGGCGCTCAACCACAAGCGGAGTCGCTACGCCGTCCGCCACTGGCAGACCGAGAAGACCAAGTCCATCTGTCCGTACTGCGGCGTCGGGTGTGAGCTGATGATCCATACCGCCCGTGGCAAGATCGTGCGCGTCACCGCTACTGTCGGCAGTGGCGTGAACAACGGCAACCTGTGCGTCAAGGGCCGCTTCGGGATGGACTTCGTCAACTCGCCCAACCGACTGACCACGCCGCTGGTGCGTGACGAAGGCGGCGCCCTCGTGCCCAGTACATGGGACGTCGCCCTTGACCGCATAGAGCAGAACTTCAAGCGCGTCAAGGCGGAGAGCGGCGGAAGGGCGTTCGCCGCGCTGGCTTCAGCCAAGTGCAGCAACGAGGAGAACTACCTCCTTCAGAAGTTCACCCGGGGCGTTCTGGGCACGAACAACCTCGACCACTGCGCCCGCTTATGACACGCTTCCACCGTCGCCGGTCTGGCGACAGCTTTTGGCAGTGGAGCGATGACCAACTCTATCAGCGACCTCCACGAGGCCGATGTCATCTTCATCATCGGCTCGAACACCACCGAGGCGCACCCAGTGCTCTCTCTTGAGGTGATCAAGGCACTGCGTGAGGGCAAGACCCTCATCGTGGCCGACCCCCGTCTCATCGACGTGGCCCGGCGGGCGCACCTGCACCTGCGGTTGAAACCGGGCAGCAACGTCGCGCTGCTGAACGGCATGATGCGGCACATCGTCGACATGGGCTGGGAAGACAAAGAGTTCATCTCGGAGCGCACGGAGAACTACGAAGCCCTGCGCGCGACGCTCGACGCCATGACGGTGGAGCAGGCGGCGGAGATCTGCGGCGTACCGGCCGACGACATCCGTAAGGCGGCCGAACTGTTCGCTACGGCGGGAGCCGCCAACATCCTCTATGCCATGGGCATCACGCAGCATCACACCGGCACCAACAACGTGCTATCGGTGGCGAATCTGGCCATGCTGACGGGTCAGATCGGTCGACCGGGCACAGGGGTGAACCCCCTGCGCGGTCAGGTGAACGTGCAGGGCGCCTGCGACATGGGCGGCCTGCCCGACGTCTTCTCCGGATACCAGAAAGTGGACAACCCCGACGCCATCGCCAAGATGGAGGCGGCCTGGGGCGTCACGCTGGAGGATAGGGAGAAGGGCAAGAGCCTGATGGAGATCATGCGGGCCATCGACGACGGCCAGATCCGGGCCCTCTACGTGATGGGTGAGAACCCCGTCCTCTCCGATCCCGACCAGCACCACATCGAGGCGACGCTGAAGAAAGTCGAGTTCCTGGTGGTGCAGGATATCTTCCGCACCGAGACGGCCGAGTACGCCGACGTGGTACTGCCCGCAGTGTCGAGTGTGGAGAAGGTGGGCACGTACACCAACACCGAACGCCGTATCCAATTGGGTCATCAGGCCCTGGATCCGCTGGGCGACGCGCTGCCCGACTGGAAGATCGTCCAACTGGTGGCCAACCGCATGGGCGCCGGTTGGGACTACCGCTCGCCTGAACAGATCATGGCTGAGGTCGCGGCGGTGACCCCGCAGTACGGGGGGGTCACTTACGATAGGCTTGAAGTGATCCCCGACGTGGAGTACGACCAGACCGACGTGTGTGGTCTACAGTGGCCGTGTCCGAGCGAAGACCACCCGGGAACTCCCATCCTCCACACGCAGCAGTTCGCGCGCGGCAAGGGCCTGTTCTCGGCCATCGAGCACATCTCTCCGTCGGAGAACGTCAGCGTCGACTACCCCTTCGTGCTGACGACAGGTCGGGAGCTGGTGCACTATCACACCGGCACGATGTCGCGGCAGGCTCCCGGGCTCAACGGTCTGGTCCCAGAGGGCCGCCTGGAGATCCACCCGGACGACGCGGCGCGACTGGGGATCCAGGACGGTGAGCACGTACGTGTTACCAGCCGAAGAGGCGCGATCGAGCCTCTGGCTTGTGTCACCGACCGGGTGTCGCCGGGGTTGGTGTTCATGCCGTTCCACTACGCCGAGGCGCCGGCCAATCGCCTGACCAACACGGTGCTGGACCCGATAGCCAAGATCCCGGAACTCAAGGTGGCGGCAGTCAGAGTGGAGGCGATTGCGTGACGTCCGATTTTCGCTTTCTGAAGGCATGTCGCCGCGAGCCGGTGGATTGCACCCCCGTCTGGATGATGCGCCAGGCGGGGCGCTACCTGGAAGAGTATCGGGCCATACGCGCGAAGCACTCCTTTCTGGAGATGTGTCGAACGCCCGAGTTGGCGGCTGAGGTCACCGTGCAACCTCTGCGCCGTTTCGATTTCGACGCGGCCATCATCTTTGCCGACATCCTGCTGCCGCTGCCGGGAATGGGCATCGATCTGACCTTCGCGAAAGGTGAAGGACCGGTCATCGGGAATCCCGTGCGGACGGGCGCTGATGTCGATGCGATCACGGCGCTGACACCGGAGACCGACGTGCCGTTCCTTGCCGAGGCCATTCGGCTGGTGCTGCGTGAGATCGACGGCCGCGCGCCTTTGATCGGTTTTTCGGGCGCACCGTTCACTCTCGCCAGCTACATGATCGAAGGCGGTGGTTCCAAGAACTTCGTGGCCACCAAGACCCTGATGTATTCCCAGCCCCGCGTATGGCACCGGTTCATGGAGAAAGTCGCCTCCAGCATCGTCTCCTACCTGCGCTACCAGATCGAGGCCGGTGTGCACGTCGTGCAGCTGTTCGACAGCTGGGTGGGCATCCTGTCGCCGAGTGACTATCGCGAGTACGTGCTGCCCTACAGCACTCGTATCATGGAAGAACTGGCGGACACGGTTCCGATCATCCATTTCGGCACCGACACCGCGACTCTGCTTCCGCTGATGAAGCAGGCCGGGGGAGACGTCATCGGCGTCGACTGGCGGATGGATCTGGCGGATGCCTGCGAACTGCTTGGCCCTGACGTCGGTGTGCAGGGCAACCTCGACCCGATCACGCTGTTCGCTCCTCCCGAAGTGATCGAGGACAAGGTCGAAACGGTTCTGGCCGCCGCCGCCTGCCGAAACGGGCACATCTTCAATCTGGGTCACGGAGTCTTGCCGGAGACGCCCCCGGAGAACGTGGCGGTCATGGTGAATGCCGTGCACCGTCTGAGCGCACGGTAAGCTCGGCTACTGTGGAACACGTCGTAGCGGGCCGGCCCCTGGCCGTGCTGGTGCTCGCCTACGGCGGGCCGAAGCATCTGGGCGAGGTGAAGCCGTTCCTGGATCGGGTTCTGGCGCCGCGGGTGCCGGACGCGGACATGGTGGGGCGGGCGCTTGACCGCTATCGGGCCATCGGTGGGGCGTCCCCCCTGGCGGAGAACACGTTCGCACAGGCGTCGGCTCTCGATGCCTACCTACGTGGTCCGGGCGGCGCCGCGCTGACGCCCGCGTCGGGCGGCGTCGATGCTATACGGGCGCACGGCGACGCGCCGCCGGTGGGCACGTTCGTCGGCATGCGCTTCACAGAACCCTCGATTCACGCCGCGGTGGAGCAGGCGCTCGACTTCGGACGAGGTCGGGCCGTGGCCGTCATCCTGGCGTCGCACCAATCGGCTCGGGCGACCGGCGGCTATGCTCGCCGACGTCGAGGCGGCCTGTTCGGCCCTCGGCAACGCCATGCCGGGGTGCGTGCGGTTCGTCGCGAGATGGCATGACGCTCCTCTGTTCCTCGAGGCGGTGGCCGACCGGGTGCGCGACGTGCTTCCGGCGGGCGACCTTCGCGAGCGGGACGACCTGTCGGTTCTGTTCACGGCCCACAGCCTGCCGATGCAAGTGGGGGAGCGCGATGCCGACTACGAGTCGGCGCTCCTCGAGACCGCCCGGGGCGTCATGGCCCTGGTCGGCCGTCTCCCCTGGCGGCTCGCCTATCAGAGTCGCAGTGATCGCCCGGGTGTGGAATGGCTCGGTCCCGATGCCGCCGACGTACTCGCCGAGGAGGCCGCGGCCGGGAGGCGGGAAGTAGTGGTCGTACCGCTGGGGTTCGTCTCGGAGCACCTCGAGACGCTCTACGATCTGGACGTGGCCCTTGCCGGTCGCGCGGCCGAGTTGGGGCTGGGCTTCCGGCGGGCCCTCACCGTGCAGGATTCGCCCCGGTTCATCGAGGCACTCGCTGCGGCAGTCGTGCAACAGGTTGTCGAAGTGGGCTGGGAGGCGGAGTGAACGGTCCGGAAGTGTCGCCGCAGCGTCGACCCCTTACCGTCGTAGTCGTGGGTGGGGGCGTGGGTGGGATGGCTGCCGCCTATGAACTCGGCCGGGAGGCCGCTCGGCGAAACCTCGACGTTCAGGTCACGGTGCTTGAGGCTCGCGAGCGGGTGGGCGGGAGCATCCTGACCGAACATGTGGACGGCTGCATCGTCGAAGGCGGTCCCGATTGTTTCGTGAGCGAGAAGCCGTGGGCGATCGAACTGATCGAGGAAGTGGGTCTCGGCGCACATCTGGCGGGCACCAACGACGCCCGCCGCCGCACGTATGTGCTCTGGAAGGGGAAGCCGCATCCTCTGCCGGATGGGCTGATCCTCCTCGTTCCTACCAGGATCATGCCGTTCATCACCACCCGGCTGTTCTCGTGGCCCGGCAAGATGAGGATGGCTCTCGACTTCGTCCTGCCGCGCCGGACCGATGGCGCCGACGAGACTCTTGGCGATTTCATCCGTCGCCGGTTGGGCCGTGAGACCCTGGACAAACTGGGCGAACCACTCGTGGCGGGCATCCACAGCGGCGACCCCGAGACCATGAGCATCAAAGCCACGTTCCCGCGTTTCGTCGACATGGAACGCGAGGATCGCAGCCTGATCGTGGCCATGCTGAAGCGGATGAGGGCCGCGCGGAAGGCTCGGGCCGCCGCCGCCGCGGCGTCGACCGCCGCGCCCCGACCGCCGCGCACCATGTTCATGACGCTCGACGAGGGCCTCGGCGGTCTGATGACGGAACTGACAGAACGGGTCGGAGCGGCCGCGCTGCGCGTGTCCGAGCCCGCTGGCGACCTCGCGGCCCGCAAGGATGGCGGCTGGACGGTGCGGACCATCGGCGGAGCGACCCATGAGGCAGACGGGGTCGTGTTCGCCACCCCCGCCTACGCTACAGCAGAGATACTCAAGGGGGTCGACTCCGTGCTGGCCGGCGAGTTGGATGCGATCCCGTACGTATCGTCGGCGACAGTGACGCTGGCCTACGCGGCTTCCTCGTTCCCGACCCATCTCGACGGCTTCGGACTGGTGATCCCCAAAGGGGAGCATCGGCGCGTCAAGGCGTTCACGTGGGTCACCTCGAAGTTCTACGGCCGGGCGCCGGCCGACATCGTGTTGATGCGGTGCTTCATCAGAGCCACGGCGGGCGAGACCGACGGCCTGAGTGAGGAGCGACATGGCGGAGATGGCGCGGGCGGAGTTGGCCGACATCCTGGGTGTAGCGGTTCCGCCGCTCTGGTCGCGCGCCTATCGCTGGGATCGCGCTATGCCGCAGTACGTCGTGGGCCATCTGGAGCGGGTGGAGCGCATCGACGCTCGGTTGGCCGCTCTGCAGGGCGTGCGGGTGGCAGGTGGAGCCTACAAGGGCTCGGGCATCCCCGATACGGTCCGCTTCAGCCGAGCCCAGGCGCGCGCCCTCCTCGACGATCTCACGGGCGCCGAAGAGGGCTCGAACTAAGTCTCAGGTTTGCGTTTCGCCGCCGCGGCGCTCGGGTCCTCCGGGATGCTCGCGACCCGCCGCGGCGCTCGGACCGGCCGTGACGCGCTACCGGTGAGGCCACCCCCGGTCAGGCCCCCTCGGCGCAACCCGCGCCCTTCTTCTGTGCTGTGCCGGCCCCGTCTCCGTCACCACCGTGCTCCTGAGCGACCGCGGCCAGGGCGGCCAAGCGATCAGACACCAACCGGTTCACGGTGCCCGGAGGAAAAGCACCCCGGGGTCCGCGTTCGCCGGATGCTACGCCCGTGAGGATGGAGATGCCTTCGTCGATGGTGGCCACGGGGTATATGTGGAACCGTCCCGCGGCCAGGGCCTCCCGCACCTCCTCGGAGAGCATGAGGTTGTCGACATTCGTGTGCGGCAACAGCACCCCCTGATCGCCCGTGAGACCTTTGGCTTTGCAGACGGCGAAGAAGCCTTCGATCTTCTCGTTGGCTCCGCCGATGGCCTGCACCTGACCCCGCTGGTTCACCGAGCCGGTCACGGCGAAGCGCTGCTGAACCGGGAGGCCGGAGAGAGACGACAAGATGGCGTAGAGCTCCGTCGACGAGGCGCTGTCGCCTTCCACACCGCCGTACGACTGCTCGAACACCAGACGGGCCGACAAGGAGAGAGGGCCGTCGGACGCGTAGCGGGAACCGAGGTAGCCGGCCAGGATCATCACGCCTTTGGAGTGGATCGGTCCACCCATCTCGACCTCACGTTCGATGTCGACCACGTCTCCGCTCGCCCAGACGAGTGGTGGCGGTGATGCGCGAAGGCTGCCCGAAGGCGTGATCTCCCATGCCGGTGACCGACAGGCCGTTGACCTGGCCCACCACGGCGCCCTCGGTGTCGACCAGTCATCACGCCGCGGGCGATCATCTCGCGGATGCGTTCCTCGATGCGTGCCGACCGATAGCAGGCGTTGGTCGATCGCCCGCCGCACGTCGACCACGTCTACGGTGGCTGTGTCGATCGGCTCTCCGTTGCGCGTGCGCGCCCCAGTAGGCCGACTCCCGCACCAGGTCGACGATGCTGGAGAGGCGGGTGCTGAGCTTTGTCTGGTCTTCGACCATGCGCGAGCGCGTGCTCGATGACTCGGGCCACGCCGGCCGGGGTGAAGGGCGGCAGTCGCTCGGTGCGGCAGACCTGCGCCACGAAGCGCGCGTACGAGTGCTCGGTCGCCGCGGTGCGGTCGACCACGGTGTCGAAGTCTGCCTTGACCTTGAAGAGTTCCGGGAAGTCCGGATCCAGGGAGAACAAGAGATGGTAGATCTCCGCCTCACCGATCAACACGACCTTGGCGGTGAAGGGCACGGGCTCGGGGTCGAGGGTCGACGTGGTGGTCATGCCGATCTGCTGGGCCACGTCCTCGATGCGGATCTCCCCGTTCTTCAACGTGCGCTTCAGGGCATCCCACGCGTAGGGCTTGGTCAGCACGTCGCGTGCCTCGAGGACGAGGAAACCCCCGTTCGCGGCGTGGAGCGCCCCGGGCTTGATCATGTTGAAGTCGGTGAACAGGGCTCCGAACTGGGCGACGTGCTCCACCCGACCGACGAGGTTCTGGAGGCTGGGGTTGCTCTCCGAAGACTATGGGAGCGCCCTTCAGTTCTTTGTGTCGACCAGGACGTTCACGCGGTACTTGCGGAACGCCGCTTCTGCGGCCTGGGCCGCGGGATCGGGACCCCCATGAAGCTGGGAGGGGTCTCCTCGTCGGACCTCTTGAAATCCCCGGCGTTCTCGATCACGTCTTTCAGGACCGAGTCGAGGTAGTCCGATACCTCCGGCACCCCTGCCCACTTCTCTCGGACCTCCTCGACCAGATGTTCGGCGGCGTAGGTGGTGACCTGCCGGTCGAGTTCCCGCAGGGTCATCGCGGGCGGCCTTCTGCTCGAGACGCACCTCCCGCATCACCTGCTGCAGCTGCTGGTTGAGGGCCTCCAGCCCTTCGTCGATCTGCTGCTGCTTCTCGACGGGCAACTCGTTGTACTGTTCGCGCGACATGGTGTCGCCCTCGGCCGTACTTTGGGGGCGAAGGCGAGGCCTGCAGGCGTGCGGACCATGGCGTAGCCGGTCTTCTCAGCCGCCTCCCGCAGTCCATCGAGGCGGGTCTCCTGACGTTCGCCCACCTTGCTGGGCGATCTCGTTGCGATGAGTCTCGTACTCCTCGCTTTCGAATGCGAGCGTGATGGCCGCTTGCAGGTCGACGATCATCTTGTCCATGTCCCGGCGAAACTCGCATGCGCGGCCGGGCGGGATGCGGATGACGTTCGGTTGGTGCGGAAGGCTGAAGTTGTTGACGTACACCCAGTCATCGGGAACCGGCAGGGTGGCGGCCTCCCGTTCCAGGAACCTGGTCACAGTGGTGGTCTTGCCCGTGCCCGTAGGCCCGAGAGCGTAGATGTTGTAGCCATCGCTTCTGATGCCGACGCCGAAATCGACCGACGTGACGGCGCGTGCCTGCCCGATGATCTCGACGAGCTCGGGAAGGTCCGCGGTGGTGGCGAACGTCGAGCGCGGAAGAGTCGCAGACTCGGTACACCTGCTCCGCCGCTAGTTCCCGCGCTGCGGGGGCGGGCTTCAGGGCATCGGGGCGTCGGGCCATCTTGTCCTCCCAGGATCGCGCGATGTGGCGTGCACGAACCATACCCCATTGGCGCCCCGGTTCAAGCCCGTCCGCCTCTCATCCTCCTACGAGCCCGTGACGCCGGCCCACCCGGACGAAGGCCTCGATCGCCCGTTCGATGTCGTCAGGCCGGTGCACGGCGGAGAGCTGCACGCGTATGCGGGCTTCACCTTTGGGCACGACCGGGTAGCTGAAACCGACGACGTACACCCCCTCACGGAGCATATCGCCGGACACCTCTGCTGCCAACCTGGCGTCACCGACCATAACGGGCACGATGGGGTGGTCGCCCGGCCTCACAGTGAAACCCGCGGCGATCATGCCGGCGCGGAACTGGGCGGCGTTGGCCCGCAACTGTTCCCGCAGTTCGCCGCTTCCCGAGAGTAGTCGCAAGGCGGCCAGTCCGGCCCCGACGATCGCCGGAGCGAGCGCGTTCGAGAAGAGGTACGGACGCGACCGTTGTCGGAGCAGATCGGTCACGGAGCGCCGGGACGCGGTGAAACCGCCGGAAGCTCCCCCCAACGCCTTCCCCAGGGTGCTGGTCAAGATGTCGACCCGACCTTGAACCCCGAAGAGCTCCGGGGTGCCGCGTCCCGTGGGCCCCACGAAACCGGAGGCGTGCGAGTCGTCGACCATCACCAGGGCGTCGTACTGCCGGGCGAGCGCACAGATGCGGTCGAGGGGGGCGAGACTGCCCTCCATGCTGAACACGCCGTCTGTGGCCACCAGACGCAGGCGGGCATCGGCGGCTTCTTGCAGTCGCGCCTCAAGTTCCGTCCATGTCACCGGTCGCATAGCGGAGGCGGCGCGCCTTGCAGAGCCGGATGCCGTCGATGATGGACGCGTGGTTGAGCGAGTCGCTGATGACGGCGTCGGTCTCGGTGAGCAGGGTCTCGAAGAGGCCGCCGTTGGCGTCGAAGCAGGAGCCGTACAGCACGGCGTCGTCGAACCCGAAGAAGCGCGCGATCTCAGCCTCCAGCACCCTGTGGATGTCCTGTGTACCGCAGATGAAGCGCACGCTCGACATGCCGAAGCCCCTGCGGTCGAGGACATCCTTTGCCGCCGCGATGACCTCGGGGTTCGAGGAGAGCCCGAGGTAGTTGTTCGCGCAGAGGTTGAGCACCTGCCGTCCGTCCACCTCGATGTACGCTCCCTGGGGGGAGGAGATGACGCGTTCTTCCTTCCACAGCCCGGCTTCGCGTATCTCGGCCAGCTGAGCGTCGAAGACATCGTATGCGTTCTGGTGCATGTCTCCGCCCTCCGTCACGACCAGCGGATAAGAACCTTGGGGTGGGAATCGATGAGGTGCCCGAACGTCGCCCGGTCGAAGTCGTCCACGTTGACGATGCAGTCGCGGCCTCCGTCGAGGATCACGTCGAAGACCGCATCGTGGATGTTGGGGTCGCGCGGATTCCAGGATATTGCGGGTGATATGCCACGTCTCCCAGATGCGGCGGCCCACCACGCTGTGCAGGCTGATCCCGTCGACGATCACCCGGTCGACGTGCTCGATCACGGCGTCGCCGCTCTTGAGGCCGAACATGATCACGTTCCCGCCCCGGCGGGCTCCGGCGATGGCGGTATTGAGCGAGGCGGTGGCACCGCTCATCTCGATCGCCACGTCGACGCCCACGCCATCGGTGAGGTCGTGGATCTCTTGCGTGATGGCGGCGTCGTGGATGTAGCTTTGAGCCGTGGGTTGCGACGGCGCGATGACCGCGTCGGCCCCCAAGTCCAGGGCCATGCGACGGTTGCGCTCCTCCGGCTCGATCCCGATGATCGCGCGCGCTCCCAGAGCCCGCGCCACCGCCACCGCGAACAGACCGATGGTCCCCAGACCGATGATGGCGACGCTCTGTCCGCGCAGGTTGACTTTGGTGCAGGCATGGACGGCATTCCCGAACGGCTCTTGCAGCGCCGCGACCTCAGGCCGGATCTTGCGGATGTTGGTGGGCCAGAGGGTCTTGGCGGGCAGCTTCACCAGCTCGCTGAAGCAGCCGTCGAGGGAGATGCCGATGATCTGGGCGGTGGCACACACGTGCCGATCGCCCGCGCGACACTGGTAGCAGGTGTCATCGATTATGTGGCTTTCTGCCGAGACGATGTCGCCGGGTCGATAGCCGAAATCTCGCACGGCCTCCTGGCCGACTTCGACTATCTCGCCCAGGAGCTCGTGGCCGATGACCCGTATCGTCGCGGCCTTCCTTATCGAGCGACGACGCGATCATGTCGCCGAAGCTGCGCCGGTACCAGATGCCTCTGTCGGAACCGCAGAACCCGGTGAGAAGGGGCCGGACAAGGACCATGGCGCCGTCGCGATAGTCCCGATTGATGTCAAGAAAGGGTCGGGGCACCGTCTGCATACGCAGGCCGGTCGTAGTGGCCCACGGATCCTGGACTCGGTCAAAAGTCAGGGCACGCATGGTGTAGCTCCTGGGCGGACTCCGGTCGCGCGGGTGGAACGTGATGGCTCGGGTTGGACCCTACATACCCAGATGGACCGGACTCGTGAACGCGCCGCATGGGGAGTGCGGCGGGGCGCCGGCGAACCAGCGCGTCGATCAAGCAGGGAGCCGAAGAACAGGACCGCTGACGAACCGGGGAGATGTCCGAGGGGGGACTTGAACCCCCATGAGTTATTCACTCACTAGGCCCTCAACCTAGCGCGTCTGCCAAATTCCGCCACTCGGACGCGGTGCCGAAGCATCCGGCAGTATAGATGCTGGCCTGGAGGGCGTCAACAGGCCCTTGGCGGGGGCGAACAAGTGTTCTATACTCCATACGAACATATGTTCACACTACGACTGGGGTGAAACGTGGATCTGACGGAGCGACAGCGTGAGGTGCTCGATGCCATACGCGATTCTGTCCGAACCCAGGGGTATCCTCCAAGCGTGCGCGAGATTGCGACAGCAGTGGGGCTGTCCTCGCCGGCGACCGTGCAGAATCACCTGACGGCCCTCGAGGACAAGGGATATATCCGGCGCGGGGCCTCAAAGCGGAGGGCCCTCGAGGTGCTGTCGCGTGTCGACTCCGAGAGCCCGCCGCGTACGGTCGCAGGATATCGGTCCGTCCCGCTGGTGGGGGCGGTGGCAGCCGGCCGGCCTCTACTCGCCGAGGACAACATCGAGGAGTTGTTGCCCGTCCCAGAGTGGCTGACTCCGTCGGACGAGTCGTTCGCCCTCCGGGTGAGGGGCGATTCGATGGTGAACGCCGGCATCCTGGATGGTGATGTAGTGATCGTCCGTCGGCAAGAGGACGCGGAGAACGGAGATATCGTGGTTGCGCACCTCGGAGACGAGGCCACTCTGAAACGGTTCTTTCGAGAGGAGGGGCACGTGCGCCTTCAGCCTGAGAACGATTCGATGGAACCTATCCTGACCCGAGATCCACGCATCGCCGGAAAGGTCACAGGTGTCCTAAGGAGGCTACGATGATACGTCTGGCAGAGCCCCTCGCCTGGGAGGTCGATTTGGAACCGGGCCACGTGGACCGGCAACTGCGTCTGGTCCCCGATGGGATCCTGCCGGTTGGCGGCGCGGTTACGACCGTGGCGGCAGAAGCCCCCGACGTGGCGACAGAGACTCTCGACGTGGCGACAGAGGATCCCTTCGTGGTTGCGGCAGCCTCGGCCGACCCCCAGGCCGTCCAGACCCTTGCCTCGTATGTCGTCCGGCTTCGGCCCGGTTCAGAGTGCTGCTGGTGCGGCGACACCCTCGTACAAGAACAGGTCGAGAGCGGGCCTTGCCTGGTATGTCGCTCCTGCGGCGCCTTGGTAGACAGTCCTCTGAGTGTGCAGACCGGCGGTGTTCGGCTATAATCGTCCTCGGGCGCTCCTCGGTAGCTCAATGGTAGAGCACTTGGCTGTTAACCAGGGTGTTGCAGGTTCGAGTCCTGCCCGGGGAGCCAGATTCACCCCACCGCCACACCCGCCGCCGCCCGCTTGTCGGCCCGCTTGCGGCCCTCGGCTTCGAGGATCGCCTTCCTTACCCTGACCGAGTGCGGCGTGACTTCTACCAGTTCGTCGGGCGCGATCCATTCCAACGCTTGATCAAGCGTCATGGTTCGCGGCACCTTCAGGCCCACATCGATCTCTTTGTTCTCCGACCGGTAGTTTCCCAGTTTCTTGGCTTTGGTGGGGTTGCAACCCAGATCCGCGGGCCGGGTGTGTTCGCCCACCACCATGCCGGTGTAGACGCGCTCCATCGGCGAGATGAAAAGCGTGCCCCGGGGCTGAAGGTTCTCGAGGGAATACCCGGTGGCCACTCCGGTGTCGACACTGATGAGCGATCCGCGGTCTCGTTGGGCCACATCGCCCACCCAGGGCCCGTACCCGGCGAATCTGGACACCATGATGCCCAGTCCGCGCGTGTCGGTGAGGAACTCGGTGCGGTATCCCAAGAGACCTCGCGTGGGGATGGAGAACTCCAGTCGCACCAGTCCGGTGTCGTGAGCGGCATACATAGCGGTCAACTCGCCCTTGCGGCGGGCCAGTTTCTCGATGACGATGCCTTGATGCTCTTCGGGAACGTCGACCAGCAGTTCCTCCATGGGCTCCAGCAAACGGTCCTTCGCGTCGCGACGGGTGATGACTTCAGGCCGGGATACGCAGATCTCCATGTCTTCGCGGCGCATCTCCTCGATGAGGATGGCCAGGTGCAGTTCCCCGCGCCCCGACACCTTCACGCCGTCGGCGCGTCCGAGGTCTTCCACCTTGAGGGCCACGTTCACGCGACACTCGCGCTCGAGCCGGTCTTTTATCTGACGCAGGGTCACCGCGCGGCCTTCGGAGCCCGCGAACGGTCCCGTATTGACCAGGAAGAACATGGAGACCGTGGGTTCTTCGATATCCAGAGGAGGGAGCGCCGGCTCGGCGAACTCGGGCGCCGACAGCGTGTCCCCGATGCCGATCTCTTCGGGACCGGAGAGCCAGATGATGTCGCCGGCGGCGATCTCGTCGACCTCCGTGCGCTCCAGACCGTCGGTCACCCACAGGTGACTCGCCCGGGTGGCCTCCACCGTGTCGACTTCCCAGGATATGTCGGCGTCGGAGCCGGGGGCGGCCGCGCCCAGTATGTAAGCCTCCGGCTGCCGAGTGGTGGTACGAACCAGGGGGTCCCCCCGCCGGTGCACGCCCGAGAGAACTCGTCCGCACCCGATCTGCCCGATGTAGTCACTCCAGGCCAGCGTGGAGATCTGCATGCGGAACGGCGCTTCCAGATCGACTCGCGGAGCCGGGACCTCGGCGATGATCATCTCGAACAAGGCGTCGAGCCCTTTGGGGAGATCGGTGGACAGATCCCGCACCAACCAGCCGTCGAGACCCGATCCGTAGAGCACCGGGAAATCGGTTTGACGGTCGGTGGCTCCGAGTTCCACGAACAGGTCGAAGGTGAGATCGAGGGCGTGGTGAGGGTCGGCGTGGGGACGATCGGTCTTGTTGACGATGACTATCGGTCGCAGGCCGAGACGCAGCGCGCGCATCAACACGTAGCGGGTCTGCGGCATGGGGCCTTCGTTGGCATCCACCAGCAGAAGCACGGAGTCGACCATGGAGAGGATTCGCTCCACCTCACCGGAGAAGTCGGCGTGCCCGGGCGTGTCGATGATGTTGATGCGATAGCCCTGCCACTCCACCGTGCAGTGCTTTGCGCGGATGGTGATGCCGCGCTCTTTTTCGAGATCGGAAGAGTCCATCACCCGCTCTTCAACGCGGGCATTCTCCCTGAAGACGCTGGTGGCGCGGAAGATGGAGTCGATGAGTGTTGTCTTGCCGTGGTCGATGTGGGCCACGATGGCGAGATTGCGTATCTTGCTGGGGGGTACCATGGGTGCAGGCGTGCCTCTAGTGAAGGGGTTAACGGGGGGATACCGGGTAGTGTACACCACCGCCCGGTTTTGGGCGTGGTACCGTGTCTCAGGCGGCACGGCGGAGAGGGACGCGAGGTGAGGGCGGCATGCAGAAGGAGTCGAACGGAGCCGACGTGTCGGCGCCGGTGGTGGTCATCATGGCGGGAGGAGCGGGCACCCGGTTCTGGCCGGCGAGCACGCGCCTGCGTCCCAAGCAGTTCTTGTCGCTGTTGGGCGAAGACAGCCTCCTGCAGGAGAGCTACGCGCGGGCGCGTCTTCTCACCGGCCCTGATCGTATCCTGGTGTTCACGAACGCCGATTTTGCGGACCTCGTGGGCGAACAGCTGCCCGAGTTGCAGCCGCGGAACATCGTGGCCGAACCGGCGCGGCGCGACACGGCCGCGGCCGTCTGCTTGGCCGCACTGCTCGTGCGGCAACGTTTCGGCGACGCGGTCATGGTCATTCTGACCGCCGACCATCTGATAGGGCCGGTCGAGGAGTTCGTGCGGGTGATCGACTCCGCCTGCGCGGCGGCAGCCCGTGACGCGGTGCTCTATACCATCGGCGTGCTCCCCGATCATCCGGCCACCGCCTATGGGTATCTGGAAGCGGGAGGGCCGTTGTTCGATGACGGCGGGGTGATCCACCGCAAGGTCCGGTCGTTCCGAGAGAAGCCGGATAAGGACATCGCGAAGCGGTATCTGGCCGTGGGCGGCTACCTGTGGAACAGCGGCATGTTCATCTGGCGCACCGGCGTCGTGCTCGATGCCTTCGCCGAACACCTGCCCGGGCACCTGGCCGTGCTGGGGCCGGCCGTGGAGGCACCGACTGGAGAGGAGTCCGGCGAGGCCGACCAGGAGGCGGCATTGGCGGAGGCGTTCCCTCGGTTGCCGTCGGTCTCGGTAGACTACGGCATCATGGAGAAGGCTGGCAATGTGCGTGTGGTCGAAGCCACGTTCACCTGGAACGACCTGGGCAGTTGGCCTGCTCTCTCGGAGTTCCTGCCGCGCGACGAGGCGGACAACGGCTACCGGGGTCGCATCGCCGTCCACGACGGGGCCGCCAACGTGGTCTTCTGCGAGGACGAGGACGAACTTGTGGCCCTGGTAGGTGTCAGCGATCTGGTGGTGGTGCGGGCTGGGAAGCGGACCCTCGTGGTCGCGAGGGAACGGGTGGAGGAGATCAAGGATCTGGTGCGCCTATTGGAGCGCGACGGTCAGGAGGAGGACCTGTGACGGCTGGCGAACGAGATCTGAGCATGTTCAAGGCGTACGACGTGCGCGGTCGGGTTCCGATGGAGCTCGACGAGGAAGTGGCGGGCCTGATCGGCGGGGGTTTCGCACGAGCTGGTCGGACCCCGGCGGGTGGTCGTCGGGCGCGACATGCGACTGAGCGGCGCCGCCCTGGCGGGGGCGCTGGTCGACGGGCTCACCGCTGCGGGAGTGGACGTGGTGGACATCGGCGAAGTCGGCACCGAGCAGGTGTACTTCGCCACCTTCTCACTCGGCGTCGACGGTGGCGTCATGGTCACCGCCAGTCACAACCCCGCCGACTACAACGGCATGAAGGTGGTGCGGGAGCACGCGATCCCCGTAAGCGGGGACACCGGTCTCTTCAAGATACGTGACTGGGTGGCGCGGTCGCTGACGGCTGGAGTCTCCCCTTCCGACGCGGGCGTCGCGGGTGAGACCCCGCCCGGCGCCGGCGCCGCCGCGGGCGCCCAGGCACGCGGCGCGGTGACGCACCAGGACATCCTGCCCGCCTATCTGGAGCACCTGCTCGGGTATGTCGACCGCGCGAAGCTACGCCCCCTGCGCATCGTCGCCAACGGCGGCGACGGCATGGCCGGCCCGGTCGTGGAGCGGCTGCGCCCGCACCTGCCCTTCGAGTTCATCCCGTTGAACGCCACCCCGGACGGCTCGTTCCCCCACGGCGTGCCGAACCCCCTGCTGCCCGAGAAGCGAGAGGCGACCGCCGCTGCGGTGCGCGAGGCGGGCGCCGACTTCGGTCTGGCCTGGGACGGCGACTTCGATCGCTGCTTCTTCTTCGACGAGCGGGGAGACTTCATCGAGGGCTACTACCTGGTGGGTCTGCTGGCACAGCAGGCGCTGCGTCGGTCTCCGGGCGCCGCCATCGTGCACGACCCGCGCCTGATCTGGAACACCATAGAGCTGGTGGAGCAGGCGGGGGGGCGTCCGGTCATGCACAAGAGCGGTCACGCCTTCATCAAGGAACGCATGCGTCGGGAGGATGCCGCCTACGGCGGCGAGATGTCGGCGCACCACTATTTTCGCGACTTCTCCTACTGCGACAGCGGCATGATCCCCTGGCTGCTGATCGCGGAACTGCTGTCCGTCACCGGTAGGCCGCTGTCGGAACTGGTCGGCGAACGGATCGAGCGCTATCCCGTCAGCGGTGAGATCAATCTGGACATCCCCGATTCGACCGCCGCTCTCGCCCGCTTGCGCGGCTTCTACGCGGCCCAAGCACCCACCGAAGACTTCACCGACGGGGTGAGCTTGGAGTTCCCCCGCTGGCGGGTCAACGTGCGTGGGTCGAACACCGAGCCGGTCCTTCGTGTGAACCTCGAGACACGCGGCGACGCCGACCTGCTGGCGGAGAAGACCGACGAGGTCCTGACCGTCCTCCGGGAGGCCT
Source organism: uncultured Actinomycetota bacterium (assembly GCA_963790415.1). Taxonomy (GTDB): domain Bacteria; phylum Actinomycetota; class Thermoleophilia; order RBG-16-64-13; family RBG-16-64-13; genus JAJZQZ01. The sequence continues at coordinate 372,304 of CAWBOK010000009.1, read as the reverse complement.
GAGCGGGCGTGCGTCTGGTCTTGGCTCAGATCGATCCGACCGTCGGCGATCTGGACGGCAATGCCACCCGAGTCATCGACGCCATGGGGGAGGCACGCCGACTGGGAGCCGACGTGGTCGCGTTTCCGGAACTGGTTCTGTCCGGCTATCCGCCGGAGGACCTGCTGCTGAAAGACCACTTCTTGCGCGGATGCGAACGCGCCTTGCAGCGGGTGGCCGCTTCCTGTCACGGACTGGTCGCGGTAGTGGGGGTTCCTCTTCTCGAGACCGATGGGGGTGTCGCCAACGCCGCCGCCGTCCTTGCCGACGGGGCGGTGCGGGCGGTTTACCACAAGATCCGCCTGCCGAACTATGCGGTGTTCGACGAGGAACGCTACTTCACGCCGGGCCGGCGGGTCCTCGTGGTGCAGTCGCCCGGTGCCCGGATGGGCGTGAACGTGTGCGAAGACATCTGGTTGCCCGACGGACCCACGGAAGAAGCGGCCATCCAAGGTGGGGCGGACCTGATCATCAACATCTCCATGTCGCCCTACCACATGGGGAAAGGCGAGGAGCGGGAGACGATGCTGCGCACCCGCGCAGTCGACTCCGGGGCGTTCGTCGCCTACGTGAACGGGGTGGGGGGCCAAGATGAGCTGGTCTTCGACGGACACAGTCTCGTGATCGGACCCGATGGAGAAGTCATCGCGCGGGGACCGCAGTTCAGCGAGGTTCTGCTGACGGTCGATCTGGATCTCGCGACGGCGCGGATCGCGCCGCGAATAGACCGGCCGCCCTCGTTGTGGGGTCTGGAAGTGGTGGAGGTCGGCGTCGCGGAGACCGATGCGCCGCCGCCGGAAGGCGCGGCTTCGTCGGAAGGCGCGGCTTCGTCGGTGCTGCCGTTGAGTGCCAACGAGTGTCCGCTGCCGCTCTCGCCCGAGGCCGAGGTGTATGCCGCGCTCTGTCTCGGGGTGCGCGACTACGTAGATAAGAACCGGTTCCGCCGTGTGGTCGTGGGCCTGAGCGGGGGCATCGACTCCGCCCTCACCGTATGCATCGCGGTGGATGCCCTGGGGGCGGAGCGCGTCACCGCCGTCACCATGCCGTCGCGCTACTCGAGCACCGGCACCCGGTCGGACGCCCGGCAGACCGCTGAGAACCTCGGCATCGATTTCGTGGAACTCTCCATCGAGCCCGCCTTTCGTGCCTATCTGGAAACGCTGGAGTCGGAGTTCGCCGGTCTCGAGCCGGACTCGACCGAGGAGAACCTGCAGGCCCGCATCAGGGGCAACCTACTGATGGCACTCTCGAACAAGTTCGGCTGGCTTGGTCCTCACCACGGGGAACAAGAGCGAGATGGCGGTGGGCTATGCCACTCTGTATGGCGACATGGCCGGCGGTTTCGCCGTGATCAAGGATGTGCCCAAGACCCTGGTCTTCGAGTTGGCCGCGTATCGGAACCTGCTGGGACCGGGTGCCGGCCCCATCCCCGAGGCCACGATCCTTCGTCCGCCTTCGGCCGAACTCCGCCCCGATCAGACCGATCAGGACAGCCTGCCGCCGTACGAGGTGCTCGACGCGATCATCGAGGCCTACGTCGTCCTCGATGAGAGCGTGCCGGAGATCGCCGCGCGCGGGCTCGATCCGCAGACGGTGGAACGGGTGGTGGCCATGATCGACCAGAACGAATACAAGCGACGCCAAGCCGCGCCGGGAGTGCGCATCACACCCAAGGCCTTCGGGAAGGACCGTCGGCTGCCCATCACCAATCGATATCGGGGTTGACCAGAAGCCCGGGTTGAGCAAGGAGCAGGTCGCTCCTCTTGCCAAACCGGGTTCGGCATAGTAAATTACCTTAATCCTTATAAACTTTATAGGTATTAGACGAGCGGCCGGTGGAGACACACGGCTGCGGGGAGGGGGCCACATGGCAGGCACAGAGGAACGGGACGGCTGGCGCTTCGAGACGCAGGCACTGCATGCGGGGCAGGTGCCGGACCCGACGACAGGGTCACGGGCGGTGCCCATCTATCAGACCAGCTCCTACGTGTTCGAATCGACCGAGCGCGCGGCCGGTCTGTTCGAGCTCTCCCAGGTGGGCAACATCTACAGCCGTATCATGAACCCCACCAACTCGGTCTTCGAGGCCCGCATGGCCGCCATCGAGGGTGGGGTGGCGGGCGTGGCCATGTCGTCCGGGCAGGCCGCCATCACCGTGGCGATGTTCAACATCCTGGGGGCCGGTGACCACGTCGTCTCGTCCACCAGCCTCTACGGGGGCACCTATAACCTCTTCAACTACACGTTGCGCAAACTCGGCATCGACGTCGACTTCGTCGACGCCTCCGACCCGGAGAACTTCCGCAGGGCACTCAAGCCGAACACCCGGGCGGTCTATGGCGAGTCGGTAGGGAACCCGCGTTTGGACGCCCTGGACATCCAGGCGGTGGCGGACATCGCGCACGAAGCCGGCGTGCCCCTCATCATCGACAACACCTCGCCGACCGCCTATCTTGTGCGGCCGCTCGATCACGGAGCGGACATCCTGGTGAACTCGGCGACGAAGTTCATCGGCGGACACGGGACCTCGATCGGCGGTGTGATCGTCGACGGCGGAAAGTTCGATTGGCACAACGGCAAGTTCCCCGGTCTCTCCGAGCCGGACCCGAGCTACCACGGTCTGGTGTTCGCCGACGCCTTCGGCGCCGTGCCCGACCTGGGCGACGTGGCCTACCCGGGGCAGGGCAACATCGCCTTCGCCCTCAAGGCCCGGGTGCAGGTGCTGCGGGATATCGGAACGGCCCTCAGTCCCTTCAACGCCTTCCTGTTCCTGCAGGGCCTGGAGACATTGCCTTTGCGCATGGAGCGACACAGCGAGAACGCCTTGGCGGTGGCGACCTACCTGTCCGACCATCCGGCCGTCGACTGGGTCGTGTACCCGGGGCTGGAGAGCCACCCGGCGCACGAGACCGCGAAGCGCTATCATTACCGCGGGCTGTTCGGGGGTCTGGTAGGCTTCGGCATCAAGGGCGGCGCTGAGGCCGGTCGCAAGCTGATAGAGGCGGTCAAACTGCACAGCCATTTGGCAAACATCGGTGACGCCAAGTCGCTGGTGATCCATCCGGCGACGACCACGCATCAGCAGTTGTCATCGGAAGAGCAGCTCGCAACCGGGGTCACACCCGATTTCGTGAGACTCTCGGTGGGGCTGGAACATATCGACGACATCGTCGCCGACTTGGAGCAGGCGCTGGCAGCATCGCAGCGCTAGAGAACGCGCATCGCGCCGCCCAGTGCGGCCCGTAGCTCCCGGCCAACGAGGCGACGATGGGCATGCGGGAGGCAAGGACGCAGGGAGCGGGCGTAGCAGCGCTACGGGCGCGACCGAGGACGCAGCATCGCGCCGCCCAGTGCGTCCTCGGCAGGGGCGGAGCGAGGAGACCGAGTGAGCGATTACCATATCGAGGGGCAGAGGTTCGATAGTTCGATCGGGTTCGTGGAGACCCGATACGTCGAATTCCCGTCTCTGCCTCTCGATTCCGGCCTTACGTTGGCTCCGCTCACCATCGCGTACGAGACCTACGGTGAGTTGAACGAAGAGGGCTCGAACGCCGTGCTTCTACTCCACGCCCTCTCCGGCGACGCGCACGCGGCCGGGTATCACCCCGGCGATAGGAAGCCGGGGTGGTGGGACATGATGGTCGGTCCCGGACGGGGGTTCGACACAGAGAAGTACTTCATGATCTGCTCGAACGTCATCGGCGGGTGTTCGGGCAGTTCTGGTCCGGGGTCCATCGATCCGGCTACCGGCAGGGAGTACGGGTTGCGGTTCCCCGTGGTCACGGTGCCCGATATGGTCCGGGCGCAGAGGATGCTCCTCGAGCATCTCGGTGTCGAGCGGTTGCTGGCCGTGTCCGGGGGTAGCATGGGGGGGATGCAGGCTCTGGAGTGGGTCACGAAGTACCCGGAGATGGTGGCTTCGTGCATCCCCATCGCCACCACGCATCGTCATTCGCCCATGCAGATCGCGTTCAACGAGGTCGGCCGCCAGGCCATCATGAAGGACCCGAACTGGCGCGGTGGCGACTATTACGGGCACACACCGCCGGACAGCGGCCTCACCGTAGCCCGGATGATCGGGCACGTGACCTACCTGTCCGACGAATCCATGCAGCAGAAGTTCGGGCGCCGGCTGCGCGACAAGGAGGTGGTGGGCTACGACTTCACGCTGGATTTCGAGGTGGAGAGCTACCTCAAGTACCAGGGCGAGGTCTTCACCCGCCGCTTCGACGCCAACACCTATCTGTACATCACCAAGGCGCTGGACTACTTCGATCTGGCCGGCGGTTACGGCACGTTGGTGGAGGCGTTCCGAGATGTCTCTCCGGAAACCCGTTTCCTCTCCATCGCCTTCAGCAGTGACTGGCTCTATCCGCCGTACCAGTCGAAGGAGATCGTGCGCGCCCTCAAGGGGAACGGACTCGATTGCACCTACGTGGAGATACATTCGTCGTTCGGCCACGACGCCTTCCTGGTGGAGACCGACCAGCAGACCCACGTGATCACCCATTTCCTCGACGTCACGGCGCGGCGCCTGCGGGCCGCTCGGAGCGGGTGAGAGTGGGCCTGTCCAACGCGCCCGCCCCGGCTCCCTACCCGGTCAACACCATCGCCCGCAACCACCTGGGCGAGCGGATCGACCACGTGTTCATCGTCGACGTCGTGGAACCCGGCTCGCGGGTGCTCGACCTGGGGTGCGGTCGGGGAACGCTGTTGAAGATGCTGGTGGATAAGAAGCACGTGCGCGGCACCGGGGTGGAGATCTCGGAAGAGCGCGTCTACGCCGCGGTAGAGAAGGGACTCTCGGTCTACCACGGCGACATCGACGAGGGCCTGTCGGACTATCCCGACGGCATGTTCGACTACGTCATCGTCAACCAGACCCTGCAGCAGGCCCGGGAGACCATCCTGCTCATGCACGAAGCGCTGCGGGTGGGACGCTACATCGTGGTGAGCTTCCCCAACTTCGCCCATTGGCGTGCCCGCCTTCAGCTACTGCTCCGGGGATCGGCGCCGGTCACCCAAGCGCTCCCGTACGAGTGGTACGACACGCCGAACATCCACAGCTTGGCGATCCGAGACTTCCAGCTGTTCGTGCGGTCGCAGGGGATGACCGTGGTGCGGTCGTACTTCATCGGACGCACAGGCCGCGCGCGGTTTTGGCCCAACCTGCTTGCCGAGCACGGCGTGTTCGTCCTCGAGGCCGGCGTTGGGTACAATGACCTCCGGAAGGCACGGGCCCATAGCTCAGTTGGTTAGAGCTGCCGACTCATAATCGGCCGGTCGCAGGTTCGAGTCCTGCTGGGCCCACTTACGTTGTCACAGGCACAACATCTGCCCTGTGAATGGCTTGTTGCCATTGTCCGGTCGCCCACCCGATCGGGTCTCGCTTACGGCAGGGTGTAGGCATTGCAGCGTTCTTCGGAGGTCCGCTTCAGCCACCACCGGCGCCTCGGGTCCGCCCGGCGAACCGAGAGCTGTCGAAGACGAAGAACGCTGCGATCGCCGCGTACAACAGTGCGGCCACGACCGCCGAGACAAGCGCCACCAGCGTTGCCGCAAGGTAGGTCCAGGGACCGATGAGGTGGCTGCGCGCGATGCCCCTGATGGCGCGAGTGTCGGCGTCGTGGCGCAAGAGACGTCCCCAGCGAACCGCGTAGAGCCAGAACAGGTTGGCGAAGATGCCCGTCAGTGTCAGCGTCGCCCCGTAGAACACGGCAGCTGCCTTTGCACCCCGACCTCCCAGGTGCTCAGCCTGCAGCCCCGCCGAAAACGGGATGCATGCAACGAACATCAGGAACAGGACGTTCACCATGAGGAAGGTCCGGTCGACGCGGGCGATCTGGCCGAACGCTGCGTGTTGGTTCACCCAGATGATTCCGATGATCACGAAGCTGACGGCGTAGGCGGCGTAGCTCGGCCAGGCGTGCAGCAGTGCCCTGCTCAACAGCGTGCCATGAGCTTGCGCGTGGAGGATGAGCAAGGTGGAGGCGATGGCGAAAACGCCGTCGCTGAACGCCTCCAGTCGTCCAATATCGCTGCGCTCTGCTGGCATTGTCAAAGGAGCATTGACATCGGCAACGCTTGAGCGCTTGCTCTCAGGCCGACACCGCCACTCTCTCCAACGATGGACTGATGCCGAACATTCGCCGATACTCCCTGCTGAATTGCGACGCGCTCGCGTAGCCCACCCGACGCGCCGCATCCTGGGCGCTCAGACCGTCGGTCAGCAGCAGCGCCCGCGCCTTGTGCAGGCGGATACGCTTCAGGTATTGCAGGGGCGAGGTAGCGGTGGCGTCTCTGAAGGTGTGGTGGAACGTCGAGACCCCCATGTTCGCTTCTCGGGCGAGCGACGCCACGTCGAGCTCGCTGGCGTAGTCCTGGTGGATCCGCCGCAGCACTCGCGCGATCTGACCATGGCGGCTCGGGTGCGATGTCAGGAGCCGAAGGACATCGCCTTGCTCGCCGGTGAGAACCCGATAGACGATCTCCCGCACGATCTGCGGGCCAAGGATGCGGCGGTCGGTCGGAGAGCTGAGCACCTGCGCGAGGCGCACGGCAGCATCGACGACCTCCTCGTTGAAGCCCGAAGAGCTGACGAACGACGATGGCTCGCTGCTCACGGCGTCGCCCATGTCCAGCAGGAGCTCGCCCACCAGGATGGGGTCGACGCTGATCGACAGCCCGAGCAGCGGCTCTTCCGGCGAGGCGGTGGTCTCGCACTCGAGCGGCATGGGGACCGACAGGACGAGCAGGTGTTCCGGGTCGTACACGAACGACTTGTCGCCCAGGAACACGCGCTTGTGTCCCTGGGCGATCACCACTATGCGGGGCGTGTAGACGATCGGCCGTCGCGGTGTTGAGACGACGGCGCGCATGAACTCCACCCCCGGCATCGGCGAGGGCGAGAAGCCGTCTGCCGTGATGAGCGGTGCCAGCAACTCCGCTAGGCGCCGTTTCGAACGTTCGGGCAAGGTCCGTTCCCTTCGAGGGGCCAGCGATATCCAGATTCTACGTGAGGCGGCAGGATTGGGCAAGAGAAGGACAGTCTTATGTATGGGAATCTGAATGAGTCGCGGGTACCCTATACACATACTCCCAGCGGGTGTCACGTGTGAAGTCAATCGAAAGGGATCCCGGCCGGGTGAGCACCACCATCGAGGACAGGAAGGCAACGAAGGTTTTTCAGACATGCGAAGCGTCTTGATCCTCGGCGCGAACGGGCAAGTCGCCCGTTGCGCGATTGAGCTCTTCCTGAGCGAAACGGATGCGGCGTTGACGCTCTACCTGCGCAACTCACGCAGGTTGAGGAGCATCGATCCCGGTCGCGCCCGCGTGGTCGAGGGCGACGTGCTCAATACCGGCAGACTGAAACAGGCCATGGCTGGACAAGAGGTCGTCTACGCTAATCTCGCCGGCGACTTGGAACGGCAGGCCAAGAGCATCGTGAACGCTATGGAAGAGACCGGGGTGCGACGCCTCATCTTCATCAGCTCCATGGGGATCTACGACGAGGTTCCGTGGGAGAAGCATGGGAGCATCTTGGAGCCGTACCGGAAGGCAGCCAAGGTCATCGAGGACTCGGCCCTCGACTACACGATCCTGAGACCCGCTCGGTTCACGGACGCAGACGAGATCGACTACGCGACGACCGAGAAGGGCGAGCAATTCAAAGGGAGCATCGTGTCGCGCAAGAGCGTCGCAGCCCTGGTAGTCAAGCTGGCCATGTCCCCGGAACTGGAGGTTCGCCGCAGTTTGGGGCTGAGCAAGCCCGAATGACGGCGCCTCCTCGCGATCGTCGGCAGAAGGAGAGTTCACGATGAAGATGCGGAGACTCGGAGAGAGCAACCTCGAAGTGTCGGCCATCGGGCTCGGCTGCATGGGCATGAGCTTCGCCTACGGCCCGCCCGGCGATCGGCAGGAGATGATCTCCCTCATTCGGACGGCCGTCGATCACGGGGTCACGTTCTTCGACACCGCCGAAGCCTATGGTCCGTTCACGAACGAAGAGCTCGTTGGTGAAGCACTCGCCCCCTTCCGTGGCCAGATCACGATCGCCACCAAGTTCGGGTTCGACTTCGATCCCGGCGTGGAGGCGGGACAGGGAGGGCTGAACAGTAGGCCGGAACACATCAAGCAGGTCGCCGAGGCTTCGCTGAAGCGACTCCAAGTCGATGCCATCGATCTCTTCTATCAGCACCGGGTCGACCCGGAGGTGCCGATCGAAGAGGTGGCAGGAGCGGTGAAGGAGCTCATCCAGGAGGGCACGGTCAAGCACTTTGGCCTCTCTGAGGCCGGCGTGCAGACGATCCGCCGCGCGCACGCGGTCCAGCCGCTCGCCGCGGTCCAGAGCGAATACTCGCTGTGGTGGAGACGCCCCGAAGACGAACTGCTGTCGACCCTCGAGGAGCTGGGAATCGGGTTCGTTCCGTTCAGTCCCCTCGGCAAGGGTTTCCTGACCGGGAAGATCGACGAGACGACGACATTCGACAAGAACGACTTCCGCCAGATCGTCCCCCGCTTCACACCGGAAGCCCGCAAGGCGAACCGTGCCCTGGTGGACTTGCTTGCCGAGATCGCGACGCGCAAAGGCGCAACGGCGGCTCAGATCGGACTCGCTTGGCTGCTCGCCCAGAAGCCGTGGATCGTTCCCATCCCGGGCACGACGAGGCTCGCCCGACTGGATGAGAACCTCGCAGCGGCTGACATCGAGCTCACTCCCGAGGACCTCGGTGGGATCGAGCGCGCCGCATCGCGGATCACGATACAGGGCGACCGGTACCCCGAAGAGCTGGAGCAACGGACGGGTCTGTAGCCAAGACCATCTGGAGGAAGACTATGCAGATCACCCGGAACAGCCACCGGACAGCGGCGGGCCCAAGCGAGTGGTCCACGGGCGCGGTCCACGTCGACGCGGTCGCGACCCCGACGATCGAGGAGGCGTAGCCATGCGGGCTGCCGTCTTTGCCGGACCCGGACTCATCGAGGTCGGCGACCGACCTGACCCCGTAATCGCGGCCCCGACGGATGCCGTCGTGCGAGTCATGCTCGGCTGCGTCTGCGGCTCCGACCTCTGGTACTACCGCGGCCTGTCGCCCCACGAGCTCGGCCCCATCGGTCACGAATTCATCGGCATAGTGGAGCAGGTCGGGGCCGACGTGCACGCCGTCGCCGAAGGCGATCTCGTCATTGCCCCCTTCACGTACTGCGACGGCACCTGCCCCCACTGCCGTGCCGGCGTGACGTCGCAGTGCGCCAATGGCGGGTCGTTCGGGAACCACGGGATCGACGGGGGCCAGGGAGAGGCGGTACGGGTCCCCCTGGCGGAGGGAACACTCGTTGCGGTCCCCGGCTTGGGCCATTCGGACGAGACGCTCCGTTCGCTTCTCGCCCTCTCCGACGTAATGTGCACCGGCCACCATGCGGCGGTGAGCGGCGGTGTCAAGCCCGGGAGCGTCGTCGCGGTCGTCGGCGACGGGGCGGTCGGCCTCTGCGCCGTGATCGCGTCCAAGCGCCTGGGCGCGGCCCGGATCATCAGCTTGAGCCGGAATCCGGCCCGTCAGGCGCTGGCTCGGGAGTTCGGCGCAACCGACATCCTCGCCGAGCGCGGCGACGCGGCGACCCAGGCGGTGATGGAGCTGACAGATGGCGTCGGTGTGGATAGCGCGCTCGAGTGCGTAGGCACCGGCCAGTCGATGGCGACGGCCTTCGCGATCGCTCGACCTGGTTCGATTATCGGTGCCGTCGGGGCGCCCCACGGCGTCGAAATACCGATCGAGGCGGTCATCTTTCGCAACATCGGCCTGCGCGGCGGCGTAGCGCCGGCGCGCGTCTACATCCCCGAACTCCTCGACGACGTCCTCACCGGGCGCATCAACCCGGGACGTGTCTTTGACTACGAGACGGATCTCGAGCATGTCGCGGATGCATATGCCGCTATGGACGAACGTCGCGCGGTCAAGTCGGTGCTGCGGCTGGGGACATGACGTCGTGCCCAGCGCTCGGTGGGTGGGAGCCCCAGGCCAGGGGCCACGCAGCTGCTAACCTCAACGTCGGCAACGACCGCGGGGTGCTACTGAGTGTCATCACGCAGCTCCTGCCGTTCATCGGCTACCCACGCACCTTGATTGCACTCCGAGTGATCAACGAAGTGACCGCGGCGTGAGGGCTCGCCCTCAAGGTTCAGCAGATGAGTGCGGCTGAGTGTATCGCGTCATGTTGTCAGAGAGGGCTCGTCGGTCAGAGAAGCTCGCGCACTCGTTCCCACAGATTGTCCAGCGACACGTCCATGCGCTCGACCGGCAGGTTGGCGTACGCACTGAACTCCTCGACCGCGGCCTCGTTGATGGGGCTGATCCCCGTATCCAGCACCAGAACCGCCCTGTAGTCGCCGAACATGTTGCGAAAGTCCAGGCCGAGATCCTCTGCGCCGGCCGCAACCATGCGCTTCCACTCGCGCAGCCATCCCGCGGTGAGGTAGATGACCTTGCCGCCGGCCTCGAGGCGCGCCATCTCGGGCGCACCCAAGAGGGCCTCCAGGCAGTTGGCCGCGCCGATGCGTGTGGCGCAGTAGGGCTCCAGGATCTCCGCCATCTCCGGGTGGCAGTAGCCGTAGATCACCTTCGTCCGGCTGCCCTCCTGGCAGGCTTCCTCCAAGGCCCCGGTCAGCTCCGCCTTCAGTTTGTCGAAGTTCACGTGCAGCGCCGGGTCTAGGTAGCGTGGAGTTACGTCTTTGCCGTGCTTTCTGAGCAGGTACTCCAGCTCGGCTTCGAGCATCCCGCAGCTGATAATGACGTCGGGGGAGTCGGGCATTGTATTCCCTCCCTTAAAAGGCCTTCGACGATACGGCCGACAGGGCAGGCGGCCAGGCAGCGGAAGCGATCGTTCCGAAAACCCCTTGAACCCGCTGCCAGAGGCATAGTTCCATTTCGACCAAACGGCGCCGATGAGGCAAGGATCGAAGCCGAAGATAGCACGGTGGCAGTTCGGGAGGCTGATTGCTGCTTCCTCATGGGTCTTGCGCTCAGGCCACGGCTGATATATCTTGTATACGAGATAAGTTATCCCCTGACAGTGGAAGTGGGCGAGGTTGACCTCCTACCGGGACTGCATCGTGTTTCTCCTGGCCAAGGCGCACCAGCGGGCGCAGGCCGTCTTCAAGGAGCACCTCCAGGTTTACGGCCTCACCCCGGTGCAATGCCTCCTCCTGGAGGTACTCTGGCAGGAGGACGAAGGCCTCGCGGTGGGCGAGATCGGTCGCCGACTCACCCTGGACGCTGCCACGCTCGCCGGCGTCCTTGACCGCTTGGTCGCCGGCGGGTGGCTGCGCCGTGAGGGGGATCCGGAGGACGGCCGGGTGGCTCGCATCTACCTCACCGAGCGAGCCCAGTTGGCCACCGGCGACCTTCAGGTGGCCATCGAGACGACGAACCAGGAACTGCTCGAGGAGTTCTCACTTGAGGAGACAGTGCTCCTGAAGCGTCTGCTGCGAGACTTCCGAGACTAACGGTATCAAGACCCGAACACGGGCGACCCTTCCTCTGCTTTTAGCTTGCATACGAGACAAAGCAGCACCAGGGACAAGGACCAGAAGGGAGTGACGGCATGAGCGAGGCCGGCGACACCAGGGACGGACTATGCGACTTCACCTTGGGGTTGGGTGCCGACGACGTTGGCTTCGCTAAGGTCGTGGACTACCGAAGCCCGGCGTCCCCACCTATAGAGTCCCTGCTTCCCGGTGCTCGGTCTTTGATCGTGCTCGCCTTCCGCGAGTTCTCAGCGGTAGACAGCCCCAGCCCCCAGATGGCTATGAACGGGCGCCTGGACGTGATGGAGTACTCTCGTTCCATCGGCTACCGGCTCACGCGGCATCTCGAAGGCGACCTCCACGCCCGGGCGCTCACCGTCCCCGTCTCGTATCCCATGGACTTCAGCGACCCGACGAAGTCGGGCATCGCCGAACTCTCGCTTCGCCACGCGGCGGTGGCGGCCGGCCTGGGGGCCTTCGGCGAGCATAACTTGGTCGTCCATCCTCGCTTTGGGACGCGGGTCATCTTCACGGCGGTGCTCACCGACCTGGAGCTCCCTTCGGATCCGCCGGTCGAAGAGAATCCCTGCACCGGCTGCGGTCTGTGCATCGAGGCCTGCCCTTCCGGGGCTCTGGACCAGGCGGGCAAGACCCATCTTGCCAAGTGCCTGGGCACGAGTCAGCCCTACGGGATGCGCGGCAGCATCGCCTTCTGGTCGCGCTTCGGTGCGGCGAACACCGAGGAGCGCAACGCTCTGCTCCGCAGCCCCGACTACCTAAGCCTCTACCAGGCGGGATTCATAGGCCTGCAGTACTACTGCTTCAGTTGCCTGGCTGCCTGCCCGGTCGGCTGCGGCTAACGTCGTCGTCCGGCGCTTTTGGCGCTGGGAGGGAGGGATGATGAGTTCATCGGTGCTTCTCGCCTGCGAGATGCTGGGAGACGAGTTGCTGCTCGCCCTCGAGCGGACCCTGTCCGTCGACCGGCGGCCCCCCCTCGTCTGGCTGCCGACCGGGCTGCATGCACGGCCAGAGGATTTGCAGCGGGCCTTGCAGGATCTCATCGACCGGCTGGATGAGGGAAGAGTCTCTGGGGAGCCGGTGGCACTGGAGGGAGTGCGACCCGGCCCAGGCCCCGCGGACGATCGCCGGGAGGTGGTGCTCGTGCCGCCTGTGGACCACGTGCTCCTGGCGTTCGGCTACTGCGGCAACGGGCTGCAGGGATTGATCGCGCGGCACCTCACGCTCGTCTTTCCACGCGTCGACGACTGCGTCTCGCTGTTCCTCAATTGCGGCTGCACTCGGGAGGAGATCGTTCGCGACGGTCGCACCTTCTACTTCACCAAGGGCTGGCTCTGCCACGATAATCCGTTTGACCAGGACTTCGACATCTGGGTCGAGCGTTTCGGAGAGGAGCGCGCGCGCCGTCTCCGCAAGGCGATGGTGCGTTCCTACGAGCACGTCAAGATGATCGATACCGGAGCCTACGAAATGGCCGACTGGACGCCGCGCAGCCAGGCGCGGGCCAAGGACTTGGAGCTTGAGCACGGGACGGTTCCAGGATCCGTCCAGCTCTTGGAGCGGATGCTCGCCGGTCCCTGGGACAGCGAGATCGTGGTCGTCCCAGCCGGAGAACGGATTACCATCCGCCACCTGTTTGGTGGTGCCGGTTAGGCGACGGAAGGTCTTGCGAGAACGGCGGAACGTTTCGAGAGCGGTCGCATTAGGCCCATGTGGCCGGTCTTTCGTGGGCGTGGATCGAGGCGTGTGGACAGGTGCTCCAGATAGGCCGAGAAGCTCAAGAGCTGCCCGGTTAGGGCCCCGCAAAGAATGGGGCTTCACTTTCTAGCATTTTGGTCGTGGGGGCCGTCTGGCTGCCTCTCCTTCTCCCGACGCCAGACGACATTCCGGCACGCGTTGCTGCAGTAGCCCTGCTTGGTCGTCTTGGGGACGAACCAGCCATTGATGTTGTGCTTCCCGCAGCGCGGGTCCCGCCAGTTTGGACACTGCTCGGCGGCATGGGTGACGCCGGCGAGCTCGTGGGCGAGGGACACATAGAGCGCTCCGAGGAGTGACTTGGGGACGTTCTGCAGGGTAGGCTTGCCCTCGGGCATGAGAACCTGGGGGGCGGTGGTCTCCCGAAGGACATCATTCAGGTGCAGTGCCACGATGGCGCGAACTGGATCGAGTACCGAGTCGAAACGCCAGGGCACGGGGGCTTCAGTCCACCATGGCTCCCACGGCGGGATGGTGACCTCCACCCTGACCGGGCCGTCGGCCCGCTCGCCCGGCCGGGTCCACTTGACCAGGTGGGTGAGTATCGTGGTCTCCTCTCGACGGGCGAGATCCCACGTCCGCACGAGGGCTGCCATCTTCTGTATCTGCCGCCGCCAGAACTCGAAGCTCTCCCCGTACGGGGAGTCCTGCTCGAACGACCCCTCCGGGTCGACCAGCATCTCACCATGCCCGAGGGGGCCGTAGTGATTCGCGAACGCGAGAATGGCCGGCGGGGAGAGGGAGGCGAAGTCGCGGTGAAGACCGATGTCTGAACGGGAACGGCGGAGGGGAGCGTCGAGCCGGTACTCCTCGCCGCCGTAGTGGGGACCGGAGTAGCCTGCGGCCGTGAGCCATGGCCCCCTCTCGTTCCCCGGGAGAGGGCTTCCTGGTTGTTCGGGATTCCGCACGAGATCGACCCGCCACGAGAACCCGCCGGTCGGAACCAGATGGCCGAAGGCCATCCCCGCCCAGGTGAACTCCCGTAGCCGTGTGCCGTTCGCCATCTCTAGACCTCTCCGTCCTCGCCTGTAGCGAAGTCTGCAACGATTAGATGATTCTCGGGTCGTTGTGTGGAGTCTACCACGGCCGCATGGACACGAGCAAGTACGTGCTGCCGCTTGCCCGCCCGCCCTCCCTACACCATGGGATGTCGGACGTATCCCGCCCGCACCCGCCGCTCGAGGCCGCTGGCTACCATCTGGAACCCGACCACAGCAAAGAGGAAGGCACCCAAGGGCCCCAACACCAACCATTGGTGGGCCTGGATCGACGTCCTCGACGCGCCGATCATGCTCGCCCACTCATGCGTCCGCGGAGTAAGCAGGATAGGGTCGAAGGCCTGCACCGTCCCCCCGAAGAAGAGGTCGAACACGGCCAGCTGGCCGATGAGCACCAGCACCAGCACCACCTCGCCGGAGAACAGCAGGAGCAGGTCCTCGCGCATGAGCGGAAGCACGTGGCGAGTCGCGATGCGACGTCTTCCCGCCCCGAGCGCGACCGCGGCCAGCACGTGCTGGCTCTGCTTGTGCTTGGCCGTCTTCAGACTGATAGTCGCGGCGACCGCGGGGATGCCCAACAGGACGATGAGGGTCCCCTCGACGGCGGCCAAGACGGGCCCACTGAGGGGGGAGTTGATGTTGATCCCCAGCATCAGGAAGTAGATGACGAGGAAAGCCGGAATGCCCCCGAGGGGGCCGGACGTCTTTCCTGCGGAGCCCGCGCTGCTCCGCATCCCGAAGAGTAACCCAAGCGCGCCTCCCAGTAGGACGCGGACCAGAGCGATCCCCAGCGCGGCGAACACCGTGTACCGGGCCCCGTAGAGCAGCAGAGAGAAGATGTCGTAGCCCCATCGGTCGGTGCCCAGCAGGTGGTGACGTGAGGGAGGCTGCGGAGCGTAGATAGTCGTCGGACCCGCCGCCGTCTGCACGACGATAATCTTCTCCGAGTGGTCCTGCGAGTAGGGCGCGAGAGCGGGACCGGCGAGGGCCGCCACCAGGAGCATGGTCACCATTACGAGGCCCACGACCAACTGCGCGGCCGGCTTCGTGGGCCGGCGGCCCCTCATGCCCGGACCGCCGTGGACTCGACCAGGGCCACGAACGCCCGGAGCGCGAGGTAGACCGCAAGGTACAACCCCACCGCCACGAGCATACCGTTGACCGCCAGGCTGTACCGGTAGCCTCCCTTCATGCCGTTGAAGAAGATGAGCGTCGTGATCCCGTGGAGGTTGAACAAGTAGTCGACGATGAAGAAGTCGGCAAGGATGATCCCGGCCACCCGGGGAAGGTCGGCGCTTAGGAACCGGGTGACGTTCGGCAGGACGTGGGTCAGGTAGATGCGGACCCGTCCGAGGCCCCGGGCCTTTGCGGCGAGGATGTACTGTTCAGAGATTACCTGGTAGACGCGAGACGAGACCGATCGGAGCAGGTATACGGTCGGTACGACGGTGAGTACCAGGAGCGGCAGGAGGATGGCTGGGCGACTGCTGTCGATGGTGGCGACGTGGGCCAGCCGGAACCCGGTGGATCTGTACAGGGCAACGACGCCGATCTGCAGGAGCAGGGCCAGGATGAAGTCTGGTATCGCTCCGGCAGCCGAGACGACGTCCGTCACGCGGTCGTGGCGCCCGGCCGTTAGCCAGATGCCGAGTAGAGGCCCAAGCACGAGAGCGAGGAGCCCGGCGGCGACCATGTAGAGGTACGACGTGAGCATGCGGGAGCCCAGCCCGGGGAGGAACGAACGCTCGTCCCACCGGCCGTAGATGAAGCTCGTGCCATCCCCCAGACCCCGTACGTAGGCGACGAGATCGTCGACCACGGCCCGGGGTCGGAACACGACCGCTCCCTCGGGCGCGTGGAGCACGTCGGGCCCGGCGGCCAGTACGAGTATGGCGAGCATCACAACGACGAGGACGGCTAGTCTTCGCTTCACTGCTCGGGACTCCTCTCCCTCCGCTCTCCTCCTCCTAGCATAGCCGGTGCCGCGGAGGTGAGCGAACCGAACCCCCGCCGTCGCCGTTGACCAGGTATGATCGTTCTATGGAAGCGGAAGGCGCGCTGGGAGCAACCCACACACGCAGAGGGAGGGAGTAGGCATGCTCGTCGAGGATCTGGAACGGGTGCTGGACGAACTCGCCCCCCGTGCGCTGACCGAGCCGTGGGACACCACGGGACTGCTGGTGGGACGCCGCGGCACCGAGGTCTCGAAGGTGATCGTGGCGCTCGATCTCACCGAGGATGTCGTCGTAGAGGCCGTCACCGGCGGATATCGGGCCATCGTCACGCATCACCCGCTGCTGTTCGCCCCCCTCCGTCGGGTCACCGATGCCGATCGACGAGGAACGCTGGTGAGCCAACTCATCGCTGCCGACGTGGCCTACTTCGCCGTGCATACCAATCTCGACGGCGCGGTGGGCGGATTGTGCGACCTGGTTGCGCATGAACTCGGTCTTCTCGACCTGCACCCGCTGGTACGCGCCGGCGCCGCGCTGAAGAAGTTCGTGGGCTTCGTGCCGCCAGAGGCGGTCGACAGCGTGAGTCGGGCCGTGTTCGCGGCCGGGGCGGGGCGCATCGGGGAGTATCGGGACTGCGCATTCGCCGGCCCGGGGGAGGGAGCCTTCGTTGCCGGCGCCGCCGCTTCGCCGCGCATCGGCCGCCCAGGCCGCCCGGAACGCGTCGCCGAGGTGCGCTGGGAGACGGTCGTGCCGGCGGGGCGCCTCGCCGAAGTCATCAACGCCTATCTGGAAGCTCATCCCTACGAAGAACCCGCCTTTGACGTCTATCCGGTCGAGGATGTGCTTGCGCGGGGAGGGCAGGGTAGGGTGGGATCCACGCGCGCCGCGACCTCGCTGCTGTCGCTCGCCGAGACTGCCGCCGGAGCGTTCGGGCTCTCGGAGGTGACCTACGCCGGTGATGGGGAGCGGATGGTCGACCGGGTGGCCGTCGTCACCGGCAGCGGGGGCAGCTTGATGGACGTGGCCGCCGGTCGCGCCGACGTGTTCGTCACGGGCGACCTTGGCTATCACGACGCCGAGCGGGCGGCCGATCTGGGGCTCGACCTCATCGTCCTGCCTCACGGCCGTCTGGAGACATGGGCCATGCGGCGATGGACGGAGACCCTTGACGTGGCGCTGCGGCCGTGGTCGGTTCCGGCCCGTTTCTCCTCGCTCGGTCGCTCTCCCTGGCACGCTGTTCGGCCCGTGAACGGAGTGCGACCCGATCCGGCCGCTCCCGTCGACAAGGTGGCGCGGCTTTTCGACCTGGAACAGGCCGCCCAAGGGGAATCGTCCGGGGAGGCGGGAACCCCTCCGCCGGCGAGTATCGGGAGCGCCGATGACGAGCCACCGGTGTTCGTGCTGCGCACCGACGGAGGCTCGCGGGGTAATCCCGGCCCCAGCGCCATAGGCGTGATTCTGGAAGATGATCAGGGGACGGTGCTGGAGGAGATCGGCGTATGCATCGGCACGGCGACCAGCAACCAGGCCGAGTATCAGGCCTTGATCACCGGTCTGGAGACCGCCGTGGACCGGGGGGTACGGAGGCTGCGCATCCTGGCCGACTCAGAGTTGCTGGTGCGTCAGATGCGCCAGGAGTACAAGGTACGCAACGCCGCGCTGAAGGAGCTCTACCTGCAGGCCCGGACGTTGGTGCGTCAGTTCGACCGGGTGGAGATCAAGCACGTGCCCCGAGAAGAGAACGTCGCTGCCGACGCCCTGGTCAATCGGGCACTGGATGGTCTGACATGATCCTGGCACCTCGCATCCCGCGAGGCGACTCGGCCGTTTGCATCCGCGAAAGGCCTGGGCTATAATCCTGGCCCGCCGGGAGGTGCCCGGTACGGTCATCGGGACCGGATGGAGCGGGCGGATGTAGCTCAGTTGGCTAGAGCGTCTGCTTGCCATGCAGAAGGTCGAGGGTTCGAATCCCTTCATCCGCTCCATACGTCCCTAGGCCGGTTCGGGGCCGGGCAGGCCCCCTTTTTGTTGGGCGCCGTGGCCGAGTGGCTGAGGCACGGGTCTGCAAAACCCGATACACCGGTTCGATTCCGGTCGGCGCCTCCTCTATACCAAGCAAGACCTCTTCCGCAAGCCGCCCCACCTCCGCAGCCTCATCGCGGAGATCGTCAGTGTTCACAACCGTGGCGACTGGGTGAGCCACCTCCGTGACAGCGGGCACTACTGCGCGGCCGGCGAGGAACCCATCGACTTGAACCCGGTGATCGAGTACGTGCTCGCGCACCGGCTCGAGGCGGAACACAAATCGACCGGAACCGTGATACTCATGGTAAGACGCAGTAGGTCCCGGGAAGCGGGTCTCTGGGGGCCTCGTGTGTTCTGCGGGTGGCAACGCGGGTGACGAGACGGCCGCGCCCAGGCGGTCGGACGTACGTGATGATACCCCGATGGGTGCCTCCGTGGGGCGGCGGGGGCTTCGTGTTTCCCGGCGTTTCGGTCCAGGCTGCCGGGGTACTTTGTATCTATAGGCACTTAGTGCGAGACTCTCGAATCGATGTGATCACGCCCCCGCACACGTTGCGGTGAGCGTGTGATTGGAGGTGATTGACATGGCCGAAGCATCTATTGATCGGTCTCTCGACCGGCGACTCGTCGCGCACCGGACAGTCGCATGGCAGCACGGCATCATCGGCGGTCTTGTGGCCGGTGTACTCATGGGTCTCCTGCTGTCCGTAGTGATGGCGATCACCGGAGATGGCTTCCTACGGCCGCTGGAACTCATCGGCTCCGTGTGGTACGGGGCATTCACCACCGGGGTCACCGTCATCGTCATCGGGTTGGCCACGCATCTGGCACTGTCCGTCGTGTTCGGCGCGATCTGGGCGTACGCCTTCTCGTACATCAAGGTCGAACCACTACTCAGCGGCCTCGCGTTTGGCGCGGTCCTCTGGGTTGCCATGCGCTACGTGGTGCTCCCGATCGCGGGGGGTTTTCTGCTCGGTGGAACATCAGGGTGGCAGTTCTTTCCCTTTGGAGTGGTCAAGGGTGAAGTTGTCAGCGGCTTTGCCGCCTGGATGGTGCCGGCCGCTTACCTTCTATTCGGCCTGAGTCTCGGGGGCTACGAGCAATGGGCGGATCGGCGGAAGGTCCGGGCGGATCGGCGGAAGGTCCGCGGCGAGGAGCGATAGGCGGCGCTCGCGGCACGTCGCGGCACGTGAGGAACACGTGACACGAACTTGAGGTGAGCAGTCGAGGTTGTGGGCCTCGGGATGGCACCGGGGCCCTCACTCTGCTGTTGGCCAGTCATCGGCGGACACTTCAGTTGCGGCCAGTGCGGCGAGAAGTCAGTGCTATCGTAGTGCCGTAGAGGCGGGCGTTGGGCGGGCCTGCCGTTTGCTTACCGTAGTCGTTGCCGTAGTCGCGGGTGAAGAGAGGCGAGACCGTGACGGAGAGTCTGCATGCGAGCGAAGGGCCGGCGCATCCTCCTGGCACCGTATCGACTCGCCCCGCGGAGGTGGAGGCGCTCCTCGCAGAATTCCCGGTCGTGGTCGACCTGCCCGTGGCTTGGGGAGAGATGGACGCAATGGGGCACGTCAACGGAGTGGTCTTCATCCGCTACTTCGAGACTTCGCGCTTCACCTATTTCGCCAGGCTGGGGCCGGCGCTCGAAGGCATGGGCACTGCCGATAGGGGCTGGATCCTCGCCTCGCTCACCTGTCGCTACCGCGCGCCCCTGACCTTCCCGGACACCGTGTCGGTGGGCACCCGTGTGGCGGCGGTGGGAATCGATCGCTACCTGATGGAACACCGGGTGGTCAGCCATCGTCTGGAGAAGGTGGCTGCCGAGGGAGACGTCCTGATCGTGGCCTACGACTACCGAGCCGGCGGCAAGACGCCTCTCGTCGAGACCGACCGCGCGGCGATCGCCGCCATCGAAGGTCACGAACCGCCCGCCATGCAGGGCTAGGAGGCTTCCGGAACGGGACCATTGTGGATGTGGGCCCGCGCCGGTATCTGAAGATCGCCCTGGGTAGGTCACCCCTCCACCGTGTAGAATCTATGTTCAGAGGGGCCCGGACGGGACCCGACACGACGAATTCGGAGGCGGTGGCAGGGTGAGACGGGTCGCTCGCATGGTGGCGGTACTCGCGGTGTTGGTCATGGCAGGGTTGGGGCCGCTGTCGGCAGGAGCGTTGGCGGCGTCGTTCTCCGACGTCGGTTCGGGGGACTGGTTCTCTCCCGCAGTGAGCGCCTTGGCCGATGCCGGGGTGGTCACGGGCTACGAAGACGGCACATTCCGCCCCTACGAGACGGTCACCCGGGCCCAGTTCGCATCGATGCTGGCCCGTGCGATACAACCCCCGCAGGTTCTCGTGGAGCCGTTCGAAGACGTCTACTCCGTCGACTGGTTCTTCGGTTCGGTCGCCAGCCTATATCAGGCCGGACTGATCTCCGGCACGTCACCCACCATGTTCTCACCGAACCAGAGCATCGACCGCCAGCAGACCTGCACGCTCCTGATGCGGGCGCTGGCCTATCGGTTGCAGTCCCAGCCCCAAGAGGGGATCGATCTCGGTCTCTCTTCCGACGGCATCAATCTCTGGCTCGGGGGGTTCAAGGATCGCTGGCTGATAGGCGATGGGCACAGGCT
This sequence comes from uncultured Actinomycetota bacterium, assembly GCA_963790415.1. Classification (GTDB taxonomy): domain Bacteria; phylum Actinomycetota; class Thermoleophilia; order RBG-16-64-13; family RBG-16-64-13; genus JAJZQZ01. The sequence goes on along the minus strand of CAWBOK010000009.1, from coordinate 351,361 downwards.
GTCGGTGGCGAACGCATTCCGCCTGGCGATCGTCTCTGGGTCGGGGGACGGATGGTTCTATCCGCAGTTCACCCTCACGCGCGCCCAGGCGACGGGAATGCTCTACTCGACCCTCTACAAGCCGCTGCAACCGCGGTCGAACCCACCGCAGGCCGTGCCGGCCGTCGAAACCTATCCCGCTCTGCGCATAGGTTCGACGGGCCCGTATGTCGAGTACCTCGAGAAACGCTTGGCGTCGCTGCGCTACGATTGCGGAAAGGTCAACGCCACCTACGACGAGGCCACCAAAGACGCCGTCATGGCCTTCCAGAAGGTTGAGGGTCTCACGCGGGACGGTGAGGCGGGCGCGCAGGTGTGGCAGCGTCTGGCCTCGGCCCGCATTCCCGCGCCACGCGACTCTGCAGGCGGGAACCGCGTGGAGATCGACCTCTCGCGCCAGGTGCTGTTCCTGGTGAACAACGGCTCCATCGTGAAGATCCTGCCCGTGGCCACAGGCAGGTCTGGATACACCACGCCCTCCGGCCGCTTTCACGTGGAACGCAAGCTGTCCTACTGGCGGCGAAGCTCCCTCGGACTCCTGTTCATGCCCTCTTACTTCTATGGCGGCATAGCGATTCACGGCTCGTATTCGGTGCCGGCCTATGTTGCGAGCCACGGATGCGTGCGTATTCCCGTATGGGCCACTCCGGCGCTCTACGCGCAACTCCCCGTCGGCATCCCGGTGTATCTCTACTATTAGGAGCCGCGCGGGGAGAGGCGAGCCGGCGACGCGGGCATCGAGGTCGGAATAGCGCGAGTGGCCCGCGCGGGCAGGCGTCCGGGTTGCCACGGTGCGGCGGCGGCTGTATCATGACCGGGCTTGACGGGCGATTAGCTCAGGGGGAGAGCGCTTCCTTGACACGGAAGAGGCCACTGGTTCAAATCCAGTATCGCCCACCTTTTTGAAAGAGGGCCCCTCGGATGTCTGTTGCCGGGATGTCGGAGGGGCTTTTCTCTTGGTGATCGGCTATTCGCTGAAGCGACTCCATCGGGCCCTTGGTTGACTCGAGCGGGTGTTGCCAGCATACTGGCTGCGTGACCCAGCAACTGAGTAAGACGCTCTCACTGCCGGCCGGTGTCGGCCTCGCCATCACCATGGTTGTTGGAAGCGGGATGCTGGTGATCCCCGGTATTGCCTTCGCCACGTTCGGCGCGAGCGCCATCTGGGCCTGGGTGCTGTGCGCCACGGCTATCGCTCCTGTGCTGTTCGTCTTCGCCAAGCTCGGCGCTCGGTTCCCCGGCGCCGGAGGAGTGACGTTGTTCGTGCAGGCGGCCTTCTCCAGACGGGCAGGGGCCGCGACCGAGGTCCTCATCCTTGGGACGGCCCCGGGAGGGGCCGCGCTCTTGATCGTGGCCGGTGGCTACGCGGCCGCCGCGACCTCGACCGGGCGTCTCGGCCAGATCCTGGGGGTGGTGGTGACCGTGGTCATCGCCGCAGTGGTCATCTACAGCGGCGGCAGGATCTCCGGAAAGGTCAGCCAGGTGCTGGCGGCGACCCTGGTCGCCGCGCTGGCGACCATCTCGATTCTTGCACTCGTGGCCGGCGACAGGGTCGGCTTCTTCCCGTCCCCGCCGTCAGGGATCGGGCCCATCCTACAGGGGTCGTCCCTGGTCTTCTTCGCCTTCGTCGGATGGGAGCTGCTCTCGTTCACGACCGAGGAGTTCAAGAACCCCAGACGGGACTTCCCACTGACGATCGCCATCAGTTACGTGATCGTGGTCTTGCTCTACCTGCTCATCGCCTACTCCGTCCAGCACGCGTTGATGCCGTCGGGACCCCTCGTGGCGAGCGCCCCGTTCGTGGCGCTCATAGGTACCACCGGGATCAGGCACGCGCAGAACTTCATCGGCGTGCTTGGCTACGTCATCGCCCTGTCGAACGTGGTCGGTGTCGTGTGGGCGTTCTCCAGACTCATCTTCGCCTCTTCGCGAGAAGGTCTGATGCCCGCGAGCCTCTCACGGCTATCGGAGCGCACGAAGGTGCCCGGCAACTCGGTCGCCGTCGTCCTGGTGTTCTTCCTGGCCTTCGCCATCCTGCAGTTGGCCGGATTCATCCCCCTCGAGCTGCTCTTCAAGCTCGCGGGCGTGTGCTTCCTGGTAGCCTACGTCTTGGCCTGCGTCTCCTTCATCAGGATCGGGCGCGGCTGGCTCTCCAGACTGATCGCCGGGTTGGCGCTCGTTGTCTCGGCGTTCATCCTCTACGGGTTCGGATACCTGGTCATCTACCCGGTGGCGCTGTTCGCCGTGTCGTACGTGCTAGTCGGGTTCCGCGGAAGACCCGAAGGAGCACGCGAGGCGACCTGACAGCCCACTAGAAGAACCCGAGCTCAGTGTTCGGCGAGACTCTTGCGCTTGTCCGAACCCATGACGTGGCTGTCGGCCCGTTGACTACGTCGGTCGAGCCCGCTTCGTCAGCTCGCTTTGGACACACCCGCCTAGACCGGTGCAGCCTCGATCACGCTCCAGGGCATCGACTCGAGCTCCAAGACTTGGGTGAGCCTAAACCCCGCTCGAGAGAGAAGCTCCCCGTACTCAGCCCGAGTGCGCTCCCGGCCTCCGACGACCGCCAGCATCTCCAGGTCTGTCACCTTGGCCAGCTGCTCGACGTAACTCGCCTTGGGCGAACGCGGGTCGCCGGCGGAGGGGAGGACCATTTCGATCACGAGCAGACGGCCGGCATCTCCGATCGCCGCACGGCAGTTCCCAAGGATGCGAAGGGCCGATTCATCATCCCAGTCGTGCAGGATCCAGGAGAGCACGTAGGCATCTGCTCCGGGGGGCACCTCTTCAAAGAAGTTGCCGGCAACAACCTCGGCCCGCTCGGTGAGTCCCGCTTCAAGCAGGCACTCGCGGGCGCCCGCTATCACGCCGGGAAGGTCGAAGACCACGCCCAGCAGATGCGGATAGGCCTGAAGGACCGCACACAGCAAGCGACCCTCGCCCCCGCCAATGTCAACCATCCGTTCGACCTTGCTGAAATCATAAGTGCGGGCCAGAGCTTGGGCGCGCAATAGGGAGGCGGATGACATCATCCCGTTGAAGGCCGCCGCCGTTTCGGGATGCGCCGCCAAGTAGTCCCAGAAGTCCCTGCCGTGGGCCGGACGCATCCCAGCTTCGCCGGTGCGCACACTGGAAGCGAAATGGCCGTAGGCCCGCCAGTGCCATTCCTCCGTCCAGAGGATTGCGGCTCTACGCACCGATCCGGGGACGTCACTGCGCAGCGTCTCACCGAGCGCAGTCAAGGCGAAGCGTCCGTCCGCGAGCTCCTCAAAGAGCCCCACGTCGGTGAGGGCCCGAAGCACGCGCGCGAGCGAACCGCCATCAGCCCCTAGACGCTCCGCCAGGTCCGTCGAGCGCGCCGGCCCGCTCGCCAGCACATCTGCGACCCCGAGCTTGGCCACGGCACCGATTGCCGCGCTTATCTGAAACCCGCATAGGAGCTGGTTCATGCGCTGACTCAGCGCGAGCCGCCGACCACGCTCATCGGCCTGACTAGCCGCCTGATCTACCATAGTCCCCAATCCCCTCTTGCGTGTGGCGGGCCAACTATCGCCCACGTCAGAACGGCCCTCGGGTCTCGAACGAGTCTACCACCACAACCTCAGGCAACTTCCTCGTTGCCGCCCGGCCGGGAGTAACGTCTATCAGTTGCGAGTCTGGCCGTCCGCCGGGAGAAGAGCAAGGGATAGGGAGACGCTTGGTATACTCGTCGTCGTCCACGTCGCGGACATGGTCGCCCCCAGGAACGCTGCTCTCGAGCGAGGTCGTATGAACATCATCCTGCCGGATGAGTCACAGCTGTCGGTGCCGGACGGAGCCACCGCCATGACTGTGGCTCAAGCTATCGGTTCCCGCCTGGCCAAGGCGGCCGTCGCCGCCAAGATCGGAGATCGACTGGTCGATCTGGCTACGCCGGTCCACGACGGCGACCGCGTGAGCATCGTCACCCTCGACTCCGACGAGGGCCTGGAGGTCTTGCGCCATTCCAGCGCCCACGTGCTCGCCGAGGCCGCCACGCGCGTGCGGCCGGGCACCAAGGTGGCCATCGGTCCGGCGATCAAGGACGGGTTCTACTACGATTTCGACTTTCCGGAGCCGATCTCCGAGGACGACCTGGCCGCCTTGCAGGCTGAGGTCGAGCGGTCCATAGCCGGCGCGAAGCCGTTCATCCGGGAGGAGATCGGTCGGGATCAGGCCCTGGAACTCTTCGCCGCCGAGCCGTACAAGCTAGAACTCATCCGCGACCTGCCTGAAGATACGACCATCAGCATCTACCGACACGGTGACTTCGTCGACCTGTGCCGCGGTCCGCACCTCCCCGACACGGGGCGCATCCCGGCCGTCAAGGTGCTCTCGACAGCCGGAGCCTACTGGCGAGGTGACGCCAACAACATCATGCTCACCCGCATCTACGGTACCGCCTTCCCCTCGAAGAAGGTCCTCGAAGAGCACATGGCGCGGCTGGAGATGGCCAAGCAACGCGATCACCGCAAGCTCGGCCGGGAGCTCGACCTCTTCAGCTTCCACGACGAAGGCCCGGGATTCCCCTTCTTTCATGCCAAGGGCATGCGGGTGGTGAACGCGCTCCTCGACTACTGGCGGGCCGAACATCGTGCGGCCGGTTACGAAGAGATCAAGACCCCCATCATGCTCGATCGCAGCCTGTGGGAGCGTTCCGGCCATTGGGAGAACTACAAGGACAACATGTACTTCACGCGTATCGACGAGATGGACTACGCGATCAAGCCCATGAACTGTCCAGGAGGCATCCTGATCTATCGGTCGGAGCAGCACTCCTACCGCGAGTTCCCCCTGCGCATGGCCGAGTTGGGCTTGGTGCACCGGCACGAGCTGTCCGGGGTTCTCCACGGACTGTTTCGGGTTCGCGTGTTCACCCAGGACGACGCCCACATCTACTGCCTGCCCGAGCAGATCGAGGAGGAAGTCCTCGGTGTCATCGAACTCACGCAGCGCATGTACCGCACGTTCGGGTTCGAGAAGGTCCACCTGGAGTTGTCCACCCGGCCGGCGAAGGCGATAGGCAGTGTCGAGATGTGGGATCGCGCGGAGGCTTCGCTCGCCGCCGCCCTCGAACGGGCCGGGCATCGACTACCACTTGAATCCCGGCGACGGGGCCTTCTACGGACCGAAGATCGACTTCCACATCGAGGACGTGATGGGTCGCACCTGGCAGTGCGCGACCTGTCAACTCGATTTCGCCATGCCGGAGCGTTTCGACCTGGAATACGTGGGTGACGACAACGAACGGCATCGACCGGTCATGATCCACCGCACGGTCTTGGGCAGCATCGAGCGCTTCTTGGGCATCTTGATCGAGCACTACGGGGGAGCCTTCCCCGGATGGCTGGCGCCGGTGCAGACCGTGGTCGTACCCGTTGCCGACCGACACGCCGACTATGCGGCGGAGGTCGCCGCTGAACTGCGGGGGGCGGGCGTCCGCGCCCACGTCGATTCCCGCTCGGAGTCCATGGGCAAGAAGATCCGCGAGGCCGAGATGCAGAAGGTGCCCTACATGGCCGTGGTGGGCGACCGCGAGGTGGAAGAAGGCACGCGTTTCCGTGCGCGCCAGGAGCCGTGGGGACCTGGGCGGTCTCAGCCGCCACGACGCCGTCGCTCTGATCGCCCGCGAGGTGGCTCTGCCTGTTGTAGTGTGACGGCCCCGTGGGCTATACTGCGGCCTGCATAAAGCGGAAGCCACCTTCTTCCCACCTCGTGCCTCACGGTCCGGGGTCACGCCATAAGAGCCGGTCGAGTGCCACGAGTGGCGCCGCCGGATCTGCGCCGTTGTAGTCGCGGTGCAATGACGCATGGAGCGGTGGCGAGGGCTGCCGCTCTTTTCGTTCCACGACCCGGGTGACCGGGGGGAGGTGCAGGTAGACATAGTCGACACCGTGCGCATCAATGAGAAGATCCGCGCAGACTCCGTCACGGCTCATCGGGCCGGACGGCGAGCAGGTGGGCATCATCGCCCTTCGGGACGCTCTTACGTACGCCGATCGGTTGAACCTCGACCTGGTCGAGGTAGCGCCGATGGCCAACCCGCCGGTCTGCAAGGTGATGGACTACGGGAAGTACCGATACGAGCAAGAGCAGAAAGCCAAGGAAGCGCGCAAGCGGCAGACGACGATCAGCATCAAAGAGATCAAGCTGCGGCCCAAGATCGACGACCACGACTTCGGTATCAAGAAGGCTCACGTCGAACGCTTTCTGCAGAAGGGCGACAAGGTCAAGCTGACCATCATGTTCCGTGGACGCGAGCTGGTGCACCCGCACCTGGGTGAGCGACTGCTGCGTCGCATGGCGGAGGATGTCATCGAGCTGGGTGACGTCGAGTCGCAGCCCAACCTTGACGGTCGCAACATGGTCATGATGCTCGCGCCGAAGAAGAAATAGGGCCCGGAGGCTTCCCCTGGGAGCAGACGAACACGTTGACGAGGGAGGCGATTCCCATGAAGACCAAGAATAAGACCCACAGAGGGGCGAAGAAGAGGATCAAGGTGACGAGCACCGGCAAGCTGATGCGCCGTCGGGCCATGAGCAGTCACCTGCTGACGAAGAAACCGAGCAAACGCAAACGTAAGTTCCGAAAGGACAACCTACTCAACGCCACCGATAGGGCGCGGGTACGGGACCTGATCGGCGCCTAGGAGGATCGCGACATGTCACGGGTAAAGCGGAGCATCAACGCCCACAAGAAGCGTCGCCGGGTCCTCGAAGAAGCCAAGGGCTATTTCGGCACCAAGAAGTCGTCGTACCGTAAGGCCAAGGAGCAGTTGCTCAAGTCCTACGGCTACATGTATCGCGACCGCAAGAACCGCAAGCGCGATTTCCGCCGGCTGTGGATCATGCGCATCAATGCCGCGGCGCGCCAGAACGGTATGAGCTACAACCAGTTCATGCACGGGCTGAACATGGCCAACATCGAGCTCAACCGCAAGGTGCTGGCCGATCTCGCGGTGGACCAACCCCAGGTGTTTGCCGAGATCGCAGGCAAGGCCAAGGAAGCGCTGGCAGCGTCGTAGCGCCACTGTGATCCGCGGCATCGCCGGGCGCAACAACGCCAGCGTGAAGCTGGCGGGTAAGCTCCAGAAGAAGAAGTACCGCGTGGAACGGGGTCTCTTCGTGGCTGAGGGCCTGGATCTGTTGCTGGCCGCGGACACGGTCGGCGCCACACCGGCCGAGATTCTCGTACGTGAGGATCTGGTCGAGCGCCTGCCCCGCCGCATGCGGGACGCGGCCCAGGCCGGCGCTTTGGACATCGGGGTGTGCGATGCCGCGACTCTCGCCGGGGCAAGTTCCCTGGGCGGAGCCTCCGACGTGATCGCGCTGTTCCCGCTGCCGTCCTGGTCGCTGGGCGATCTGCGGTTGGCTGAGGGAGTGACCGTCTACCTACACGGTGTGGGCGACCCAGGCAACGTGGGCACCATCGTGCGGGGAGCGGTGGCCTTCGGCGCGGCCGGCGTGGCGTGCAGTCCCGGCACGGCCGACGCCTACGGGCCGAAGGCGGTACGGGCCGGCATGGGCGCTCAGTTCCTGATGCCGGTGGTCACCGAGGTGACGCTCGACGACCTGGAAGCGAAACTGTTCGCCGAGGAGTCGAGAGGCAACCCGGCGCCCACCGTCATCGTGGCCGACCCGCGGGCCGAAACCGACTCTCGGTCGCTCGCGCAGGCCGTGGGTCGACGGAGCGGTGGGAGTTCGAGCGCGGGTGTTGTCGTGGTGCTGGGCTCCGAGCGCGGTGAGCTGCCGGAGTTCCGTAGGGCGATCACGCGGGTCGCCGTCCCGCAGGCGCGCTTCGACTCGCTCAATGTCGCCATGGCCGCCACGATCCTGCTGTACGAACTGTCCGCCGCCCGAATCTGAGAGGAGTCACCATTCCCGCCAGAGACGACCTACTCCAGCAGATCGAACGCTCCGACCTGAAGTCGGTCTACCAGGAGGGCATGGCTGCCATAGAGGCGGCGCCCGACCTCGACTCGCTGGAAGAGACGCGGGTGCGCTTTCTCGGGCGGAAGGCGCCGCTGACCACCCTCCTGCGCAGCATCCCCGAGCTGCCGGTGGCGGAACGGCCGGGCGTAGGGCGGTTCGGCAACCTGATCAAGAAGGAGCTGGAACAGGCGCTCGAGAGCCGGCATGCCGCGCTCGAGGCCGACGAGTTGGTGCACGGCCTGGAGCGCGACCGGATCGACGTCACCCTGCCCGGCCGTCCTGCTGCCGCTCGGGCATCTGCATCTGATCACCAGCACCCTGGCGAGAGATCGAGGACATATTCGTCGGCATGGGCTACGAGATCGCGGAGGGGCCCGAGGTCGAGACCGACTACTACAACTTCGAGGCGCTCAACACGCCCGCCGATCACCCCGCTCGGTCGCTGCACGACACCTTCTTCGTGAGCGAACAGGTGCTCTGCGCACGCACACGTCGCCGGTGCAGGTGCGGACCATGGAGAAGCAGCGGCCGCCGGTGTACGTGATCGTTCCCGGCAAGGCCTACCGGCGCGACAGTGATGCCACCCACACGCCCATGTTCCACCAGGTCGAAGGGCTGGTCGTCGACCGGGGCATCACGCTGGCCGACCTGAAGGGCACCCTCGAGGCCTTCGCCCGGGCCATGTTCGGGGCCGACCGGCGCGTCCGTCTGCGGCCTCACTTCTTCCCGTTCACCGAGCCGTCGGTCGAGGTGGACGTCTCCTGCATGATGTGCGAGGGGGCGGGCTGCCGGCTCTGCAAGCGCTCCGGCTGGCTGGAGATCCTGGGGGCGGGCATGGTCGACCCGAACGTGTTCGGGTTCGTGGGATACGACCCCGAGGAGTACACGCGGGTTCGCGTTCGGCATGGGCATCGAGCGGATCGCCATGCTCAAGCACGGCGTCACCGACCTGCGTCTGTTCTACGAGAACGACCTGCGCTTCCTGCGCCAGTTCTGAGGAGGTACGGCGATGAGAGCGCCTGTGTCGTGGTTGCGTGAGTACGTGTCCATCGATCTGCCCATCGACGAGCTGGCCTCGCGACTGGCCCTCACCGGCACCGAGGTGGAGCGGGTGAGCTCGGGTCGGCGTGCCGCCGGAAGAGGCGGTTCTGGAGTGCTTCGTGGTGGGCAAGGTGCTCACCTGCGAGAAGCATCCCGACGCCGACAAGCTGTCTGTCTGCACGGTGGACGTGGACGAAGAGACGCCCCGCACCATCGTCTGCGGAGCCCCCAATGTGGCCGCCGGCCAGACGGTCGGCGTCAGCCTTCCCGGGGCCGTGCTGCCCGGCGGCATGAAGATCAAAGACGCGAAGCTGCGGGGGGTGCCTTCGTCGGGCATGATCCTCTCCGACGCCGAGCTCGGCTTCGACACGAAGAGCAGCGGCATCATGGTGCTGCCCGACGACTGGGAGGCCGGGGACCTGCTGGCCGACCACCTGCCCTTGCACGAGGCCATCCTCGAGGTGGAGGTCACCCCCAACCGCCCCGATTGCCTCTCCATCTGGGGCCTGGCCCGCGAGATCGCGGCCATCACGGGGGCCGACTTCGACGAAGACATCGCCGTTGAAGTACCCTGCGGCACCCGCCAGGTCGACGAAGACATCACCGTCGAGGTCTGGGACCCCGATCTCTGCCCGCGGTACGCCGCCCGGGTGATCCGGGGCGTGACGGTGGCGCCGTCGCCCTCGTGGCTCAAAGCGCGCATCACCCATGCGGGCATGCGCCCGGTCAACAACGTGGTCGACGTGACCAACTTCGTCATGTGGGCGATCGGGCAGCCTCTGCACGCCTTCGACCTGACGACCGTGGCCGGAAGGCGCATCATCGCCCGGCGTGCGACCGCCGGCGAGACGATCACCACCCTCGACGGCGTCGACCGGGTCCTCACCCCCGACATGCTGGTCATCGCCGACGCCGAGAAGCCATCGGTCATCGCGGGCATCATGGGCAGTCTCGACAGCGAGATCACCGACGCCACCACCGAGATCCTCCTGGAGGCCGCCAACTTCCACGGCGCCTCCATCATGCGCACGTCGGGCGCTCTCGGTCTGCGCAGCGAGTCGTCCACCCGGTTCGAGAAGGGGCTCGACCCCAATCTGGCGCCGGTGGCGCTCGACCTGGCCTGCAAGATGCTCGTAGAGGTGTGCGGCGGCGTGGTCTCGGCCGGGACGGCGGATGTGGCGGCCGGCGAGTGGCTTCCCTGGGAAGTGTGCCTGCGCCCCGGGCGGGTCGAGGTCATCTTGGGCGACGTGGTGCCCGACTCGGAGATCGAGAGCATCCTCGGCAGCCTGGGGTGTGACGTGCGCGAGTCCGACGGCGACTTCACCGTGGTCGTACCCACCTACCGGCGCGACCTCGAGCGGGAGATCGACCTGGTCGAAGAGGTGGCCCGCATCCACGGTCTGGACAAGCTGCCTTCCACCATCCCCGGTCGGATGGAGGGCCGCGGCGGCCTTTCGGCCGACCAGCGCCGACTCCGCGGCATGGCCGACACCCTGCGCGGCGCCGGCCTGAACGAAGTGATCACCTGGTCGTTCGGCGACCCCTCCTGGCACGATCGCCTGCGGCTGGCCCCCGATGACGTGCGCCGCCGGACCGTCGCCATCTCGAACCCGCTCAGCCAAGATCAGTCGGTGATGCGCACGATGCTGCTCCCCGGTCTGCTGGCTACCGCCCAACGCAATGCCTCGGTTCGCGAGCAACGGATCCATCTGTTCGAGATCGGCACGACCTTCCATCCCGAAACCGAAGAAGCGCCGAGCGCGCTTCCGCGCGAAGTCAGACGCGTGGGTATCCTTATGTCGGGTTCCTGGGAGGAGGACTCCTGGAACGCCGCACGCGTGCCCACTGACTTCTATCTGGGTAAAGGTGTCGTCGAGCGACTGCTGTATGCCCTCGGCGTGGACGCCGTGTTCGGCCGGGCGGGCGAACCCTTCCTGCATCCCGGAAAGAGCGCGGACCTCTGCCGTCGGCGACCAACCTCTTGGTTGGCTAGGTGAAGTACATCCGTTGGTGCTGCAGGCATTCGACCTACCCGCAGGTGCGGTGGCGGCCGAACTCGATGCCGGCGCGCTGCTCTCGCTCGGCACGGGCGTGCCTCTGTTCGAGGACCTGCTCACCTACCCGGCGGTGGAGCACGACCTGGCTCTGGTGGTCGACCGCGATGTGGCTGCCGATGAGGTGGTGCGCGCGGTACGGGCCGCCGCCGGCGGTCTTCTTCGTTCGGTCTACGTCTTCGACGTGTTCGAAGGTGCTCAAGTGGGGGAGGGCAAGAAGAGTCTGGCCCTGCGTCTGTCGTTCCGGTCGCCGGAACGGACTCTGGCCGAGGCCGAGGTGAACGACGCCCGTGCGGGCCTTCTCGACGCTCTCCGTGCGGGTCTGGGAGCCGAACTCCGAGCGTAGCCCCTCGACGGGACTCCAGGAGCGCGCGGTCGGCGAAGCGGCGAAGGCATGGCCCTTGCAGTCGTTGCAATGAGTCTGTATACTTATGCAATCAAACGCCGACTGCACGTGGAGGCGCGAAGTCTTCGGCCGCACGGGCAAGAAAGGTGGGGGCGTGATCAGGGCGAGCGTCGTGGGCGCTACGGGATTCACCGGGGCGGTGCTGACCGACCTACTGGCGCGTCACCCGGACGTGCGAGATCGACGCCCTTACCAGTTCGTCGTATGTCGGTCGAAGTGTGCGCGAGACCTTTCCTCACCTGCGGGTCGACCAGCCGTACGTCTCGTTCGCGGCGCCTCGGCTCGTCGACTCCGACATCGTGTTCGTGTGTTACCCCCACGCCCAATCTCACCCGGTGGTGGCCGAGCTGCTCGAGGCCGGCCGTCGGGTCATCGATCTGAGCGCGGACTTCCGTCTGAAAGACCCGGCTCTGTACCCTGAGTGGTACGGTTTCGAGCATCCTCGCCCGGATCTCCTGGCCGAGGCGGTGTACGGCCTGCCCGAGCTGTACCGGGATGAGATCGCCACCGCGGACTTGGTCGCCAACCCTGGTTGCTTTCCCACCGGGATGCTGCTCGCGCTTCTTCCGCTCGCCGACCGGTTCCTGCCCGATCTCGTGATCGACGACGCCAAGTCGGGCGTCTCGGGGGCCGGCCGGACTCCCTCCGCGAAGACGCACTTCTGCTCCGTGCACGACGACTTTCGCGCCTACGCGGAAGTGGGCCATCGGCACACGGCGGAGATGGTGCAGGAACTGGCCATCGATCGCCGGTTCGCCGGTGCCGGTGTCCTTCACACCGCATCTTCTGCCGGTCGATCGGGGGATCCTCTCTACGGTCTACTGTCCGCCCGCGGAGCCGAGTCCTCGGACCAGGTCCTGGACCTTGACGCGCTCAGGGAGTTGTACGTGCACGCCTATGCGGGCGAGCCGTTCGTGGAAGTGGTCGAGGCGGTGCCCGGCCTGCGCGAGGTCCAGCACACGAACTTCTGTCGTATGGCCGTGCGCGTGGACGCTGCCGCAGGCGTGGTCAAGGTGGTCTCGGTCATCGACAATCTGATCAAAGGTGCGTCGGGTCAGGCAGTGCAGAACATGAACATCATGTTCGGGTTGCCCGAGACCGCCGGTCTCGAGGTGGGAGGATGAAGTCGGCGACGCCGAGGGAGACGAGCGGTTGAGCGGCGGCGGGCCCCTGCATCCCGTGGTCGTCGACCCGGCTTCGTCCGACTTCTTCTCCGCACCCGAGCGACGTGCGCCTGGTGGAGCCGCCCGAAGGCTCGCCCGGAGTGACGCACCCCCTGGGTTTCCTCGCCGCCGGGGTGGCGGCGGGTCTCAAGGAGAGCGGCCGGCCCGACGTGGGCGTGGTGGCGGTTGCGCCCGAGCTATCGGGCGGAGGCGGTGGGAGCGGCCGTCTTCACCCGCAACTCCTTCGCTGCGGCTCCGGTCCTCGTGAGCCGCAAGGAAGCCGTCTTGGACAGGCTGACGGCGGTGGTGATGAACAGCGGCAACGCCAACGCGTGCACCGGGGCGGCCGGGTTGGTCGCCGCCCGAGCCATGCAGACCGCGACGGCCGCGGCTCTTGGTGTCTGCGCTCAACCGGGTGGGAGTGGCGTCCACGGGTCCGATCGGGCGCCGCCTCGATACCCCCGCGGTGCGTGCGCGGGCATCGACGCGGCCGTGGCCGACCTTTCGCCCGACGGCGGGCAGTCGCTTCTCCGAGGCCATCCTGACCACCGACCGCTTTCCGAAGACCTGCGCGGTGGATGTGCACACCCGGGACGGTGTCGTTCGCGTGGGGGCGACCGCCAAAGGTGCGGGCATGATCGCCCCCGGGCATGGCGACCATGCTGTGCTTGGTCACCACCGACGCCGTGCTCACGCCGACCGTGGCACGGAGCCTGCTGTCGCGCGAAGTGAACCACACCTTCAACCGCATCTCGGTCGACGGGCAGATGAGCACCAACGACTGCGTCTTCCTCATGGCCAACGGAGCTTCGCGGGTCGCGCTCTCGGGAGAAGCGTTGGCGCAATTCGGCGCCGGCCTGCGCGCCGTGCTCCTGCGGTTGGCGCTGATGATGGTGGCCGACGGCGAGGGGGCGACCAAGGTGGTCCGTCTGCGCGTGAAGGGAGCCCGCACCGACGAGGAGGCTCGGATCGCCGCGCGGGCGGTCGCCGATTCCACGCTGGTGAAGACCGCCATGTACGGGTGTGACCCGAACTGGGGTCGCATCCTGAGCGCGGTGGGAGCGGCGCTGCCCGACTCCTCGTTCCCGCGCGTCACTCTCGACATCGGCGGGGTCGCGGATCGTACAGGGCGCGGAGCCGGTCGATCTGGATCCTGAGCAGCGCGACGCGCTGCACGCGACCATGCGAGGATGCGAGATCGACATCGTGCTCGACCTGTCGGCCGGTGCCGGCACCGACGAGGTCTACTTCTCCGACCTCGGCCACGAGTACGTGACCATCAACGCCGAATACCACACGTAGGGAGTGCGTCGATGCGCGAGGTCTACCGCAAGCGGGTCGAGACGCTCCTGGAGGCGCTGCCGTACATCCGCCTGTTCAGCGGAAAGACGGTGGTGATCAAGTACGGCGGGGCGGCCATGGAGTCGGCCGATCTCAAGGAGGAGTTCGCCACCGACATCGTCCTGCTGCGCCACGTGGGCATCCGGCCGATCATCGTGCACGGCGGCGGCGCCGAAGTCACCGCCTACATGAAGCGGCTCGACCTTCCGGTGCGCTTCGTCGATGGGCTGCGGGTGACCGACGAGGCCGCCATGGAAGTGACCAAGATGGTGCTGGTGGGCAAGGTGAACAAGGAGATCGTCAGCCTGATCAACCACAAGGGCGTTCCGGCGGTGGGTCTCTGCGGCGACGACGGCCGGCTGATGACGGCCCGCAGGCTGGTCGCGCCGGTGCGGCGGATGGCACGATCCTCGACCTGGGTCTGGTGGGCGAGATCGAGACGCGTCAACACCGACCTGCTCAACCTCCTCGAGGCCGACTACGTGCCGGTCGTGGCCTCGGTGGGCGTGGGTGAGGACGGGGAGCAGCTACAACATCAACGCCGACACGGTGGCGGCCGCCTTGGCGGCCGCGCTGCAGGCCGAGAAGCTCATCTTCCTCACCGATGTGGCCGGTCTCTATGCCGACTTCGAGGACGAGTCCAGCCTCATCTCCGACTGCACGTCGGATCGCATCCGGGAGCTCGTCGACGACCGGCAAGGTCTCCCGCGGCATGATCCCCAAGCTCGAGGCCGTGCTCTCCGGCCCTGGATGCCGGGGTGGGAGCCGCTCACATCATCGACGGCCGCATCGCGCACTCGGTCCTGCTCGAGATCCTCACGGACGACTCCGGAGTGGGCACGCGCGTGCTGTCCTCGCTCCGAGCAGAGGGGAGCGTGATGGCCGCACTCGGCGACCGACAGCCTGGCCGAAGCTGTGGAGTGCGGGCGTGTGTCCGCCGAGGTCGCCGCGCTGGACGGCGCCTACGTGCTGTCCACCTACGCCCGCCAACCCCTGGAGATCGTGGCGGGTGAGGGCAGCGAGTTGATCGGGCGGGACGGCACGCCGATACCTGGACTTCGTGACTGGGTCTGTCGGTGAACAACTTCGGTCACTGCCATCCGCGGGTGGTCGAGGCGGTGCGCGAGCAGGTGGGACGGTTGATCCACTGCTCCAACCTGTTCTACACGGAACCGCAGGCCCGGCTGGCCGAGCGTCTGTCTCGCGCTCGCCGAACGGAGGCAGGGTCTTCTTCGGCAACAGTGGCGCCGAGGCCAACGAGGCGGCGATCAAGATCGCCCGGAAGCGGGCGGGTGTCCGGCGAGGGTGGGCCCATCATCACCCTCGAGCGCTCCTTCCATGGTCGCACCATGGCCACGCTGTCCGCCACCGGGCAGCCCGAGAAGCAGGCTCCGTTCGCCCCTGTCGTGGAGGGCTTCGTCCACATTCCCTTGGGCGATGTCGACGCCCTGCGCGGCGGTCTTCGAGTCCGGCGCCCGTGGCGGCGTTCATGGCCGAGCCCGTGTTGGGGGAGTCGGGCGTGTACCCGCTGCCCGACGACTTCCTGCGCGGAGGCGCAGCGATCTGTGCGCGGAGCACGACGCCCTTCTGATCATCGACGAGGTGCAGACCGGTCTCGGCCGGTGCGGTGCGCCGTTCGCCTACCAGCGGTACGGGCTGGAGCCCGACATCGTGACCGTGGCCAAGATCTCTGGCCGGCGGCCTGCCCATGGGTGCGGCTGTCGTGGCCGGTCGGGCCGAAGGTGTTCTCGGCATCGGCGACCATGGATCGACGTTCGGCGGCGGTCCGGTGGTGGCAGCCGCCGCGCTTGGCCGTTCTGGACCTGCTCGAGGAACCCGGTCTCTTCGACCGGGTCGAAGTATTGGGTCGCCGTCTCGAGGATTGGCTCCGCGGCCTCGTGGATGCGGGCGTGGGGAGTGACGTCAGGCGCCTCGGCCTGATGGCGGCCGTCGACCTGCGTGCCGGCGGGGCCAAGACAGGTGGCTGCCGATGCGCTCGAGGCCGGTATCCTCCTGAACGCCACCTCGGAGACGACCGTCCGCTTCCTGCCGCCCCTCATCGTCACACCGGAGGAGATCGACCGGGTGGGCGGGTTTCTCCGAGACCGGCTGGTGAGGGGCCTGCATGAGCGTGCGGCATTTTCGCAAGGTGAGCGATCTGAGCACGGAGGAGATCCGGCGTGTCCTGGTCGAGGCGGCGCGCATGAAACGTGCTCCGCTGGCCGATTCTCACGTGTTGGCAGGGAAGTCGGTGGCCCTCATCTTCAGCAAGCCGTCCACCCGCACGCGTGTCTCCTTCAGCGTGGGTGTGCACCAATTGGGCGGCTTTGTCCTGTCCCTGAGCGAACAAGAGCTGCAGATGCGGAAGTCGGAGAGCATCGAGGACACGGCCAGGGTGTTGTCCCGGTACGTCGATGCCATCGTGATCCGCACCTTCGCCCAGGCCGATGTGGACGATCTGGCGGCGTGGGCGACTGTGCCCGTCGTGAACGCGCTCACCGACGACAGGCACCCGTGTCAGGCGCTGACCGATATCTTCACCTTCGTGGAGTGTTTCCCGGATGCCCGTGGGCGTCAGATCACGTATCTCGGCGACGGCAACAACGTGGCGACGTCGCTCGCCGCGGCGGGAGCGATGACCGGCATCGACGTCTGCCTGGCCGTCCCCGAAGGGCACGACGTGCCGTCGCCGCTCTGGGCCGAGATCCAGCAGCTCGCGCGCGAACATCACGCCCGGGTGTGGGTGGAGCGCGACCCCTGGGCGGCCGTGGCCGGCGCGTCGGCGCTCTACACCGACGTCTGGATCAGCATGGGGCAGGCCCAAGACGAACAGAAGCTGCGGGTGCTGGAGCCGTATCGCATCGACGCGGCGCTGGTCGGCGCGGCGCTGCCGGAGGCGGTCGTCATGCACTGCCTGCCCGCCCACCGGGGCATGGAGATCACCGATGACGTCATGGACGGTCCCCGGTCGGTGGTGTTCGATCAGGCCGAGAACCGGCTTCACGTCCAGAAGGCGCTCTTGGCGTTCCTGACGAGCGGGAACGATCCGAGCACGCGGTCCGCCGGGACGTAGGCCGTGCTGAGCAAGCGCCAACGACATCAGCTCATCCGTCGCCTCGTGCGCGAGGGCCGCATCGGCACCCAGGTGGAGCTGGTGTGGGCGCTACAGGGTTTCGGATGCGAGGTGACGCAGGCCACCATCAGCCGCGATGTGCGTGAACTGGGGTTGGAGCGACGCCGCGACGAGCTGGGCCGGCTCCACTACGTGCCGCCTGAGCACGAAGAGCGCCGCGACCCGGAGGTCGCCTGCGGCCACATGCTGGGAGAGTTCGCCACCGAGGTGGTGGCCGCGCAGAACCTGGTGGTGCTCAAGTCCGAGGTCGGCACGGCTCCGGGTGTGGGTCGGGCGATCGACGACCTCGATCATCCCCTGATCCTGGGCTGCGTCGCCGGAGACGACACCGTTCTCATCGCCACGCGTGACGCGGCCGATGCCGCTGCGCTGACCGCGTATCTCATCAAACTAGGAGGCTGATTCCATGCCCGCACGAACCTGCATTCTTGCCTACTCCGGGGGGCTCGACACCTCGGCCCTGATCCCCTACCTCAAGGAGAACGAGGGCCTCGACATCGTGGCCGCGCTGGTGGATGTGGGGCGATCGAAAGACCTGGAGATGCTGCGTCAGCGCGCCCTCGACGCGGGCGCTGTGGACGCGGTGATCATCGACGCCAAGGACGAGTTCTGCCGGGACTTCGTGCTGCCTGCGTTGGCCGCGAACGCGCTCTACGAGGAGAAGTATCCTCTGGTCTCCGCGCTCTCCCGGCCGCTTATCTCCAAGAAGATGGTGGAGCTGGCGCAGCAACGCGGGGCGGACGTGATCGCGCACGGGTGCACGGCCAAGGGCAACGACCAGGTGCGCTTCGACGTCTCCATCCGCTGTCTCGATCCGGCTATCACCGTGCTGGGACCCGCACGGGAGTGGAACATGACCCGTCCGCAGATCCTCGACTACGTGGCGGCGCGGGGCATCGACATCCCGCTGAGCAAGAAGAACCCCTTCTCCATCGACGAGAACGTGTGGGGGCGCACCATAGAATGCGGCGAGCTCGAAGACCCGTGGGAGACGCCTCCGGAAGAGGCCTACACGGTGACGGTGCACCCTTCCTTGGCCCCCGACGAGCCTGCCGAGGTGATCGTGACGTTCCGCGAGGGCACCCCTGTGGCCCTTGACGGCGTCCCGCTCGATCTGGTCACGCTCATCGACACGATCGACGCCATCGGCGGCACGCACGGCTTCGGGCGCATAGACATGATCGAGAACCGGCTGGTCGGCATCAAGAGCCGGGAGATCTACGAGACACCGGGCGCCCTGGCGCTGGTCAAGGCCCACCGGGAAGTCGAAGACCTGGTGCTTCCGCGCGATCTGATCCATTACAAGCGGGGCGTGGAGCAGCGCATAGCCGACATGATCTACGACGGCCAGTGGTTCAGTCCGTTGGCCGACGCGCTGCGGGCCTTCGTGGCCGAGACCCAGAAGCGGGTGACCGGCGACGTGCGCCTCTCCTTCTACAAGGGCTCCTGCAGCGTGTTGGGCCGGCGCTCTCCGCACTCCATGTATGTGGAGGCGCTGGCGACGTATGGCGATGGCGACACCTTCAGCCATGAGTCGGCCGTCGGCTTCATCCGTCTGTGGGGACTCCCGCTCGAAGTCTGGGCGCGCCGGGGCGGCGCGAGCTAGGCGTCGCCATGTCAGAAACTTCCCGGCCAAAACCCTGGGACGGCCGTTTCACCGACGCGCAGTCGCCGCTCTTCGAGCGTCTCAACGCCTCCCTGCCGTTCGACTACGTACTCGCCCCGCACGACCTGCGGGGCTCCAAGGCGCACGTGCGCATGCTCGGCAGCATCGGGACACTTGCCCCCGACGAGGTGTCCGTGTTGCTCGCCGGCCTGGACCGGGTGGCGGCCGAGGTGGCGGAGGGCACGTTTCCCTGGGACCTGCACGACGAGGACGTGCACATGGCCATGGAGCGGCGCCTGACCGAGTTGGTCGGCCCGGTAGGCGGCAAGGTGCACACGGGCCGCAGCCGCAACGATCAGGTCGCCCTCGACGTACAGCTCTACCTGCGTGAGGCCGTTGGCGGCCATCTCGGGCGGATCTTCGCCCTCATGGACGTGTTGCTGGCATGCGCGGACCGTTGGCGCGGCGTGATCGTGCCCGGTTACACCCACCTGCAGCGGGCGCAGCCGGTGCTCCTTGCCCACCATCTTCTGGCATACGTGGCGATGTTGGAGCGCGATGCCGGCCGTTTCATCCGCTGGCGTGGATCGTCCTGGATGCCCCTGGGAGCGGGTGCCCTGGCGGGGGTCAACTACCCGCTCGACAGGGGGATGGTGGCCGAGGAACTGGGCTTCGACCGGGTGGCCGACAACGCCATGGACGCGGTCGCGGCGCGCGACGCGGCCTTCGAGTATCTGGCCGCCACCACCGCCTGTGCGCTGAACCTCTCCCGGCTGGCCGAGGAACTGGTGCTCTGGTCGAGCCAGGAGTTCGGTTTCGTCGCCCTCCCCGACGCCTGGACCTCCGGCTCGAGCATCATGCCGCAGAAGAAGAACCCCGACGGCGCCGAGCTCGTGCGCGGCAAGGCCGCCGGCTTCCTGGGCCGCCTGGTCTCTCTCGGGGCGTTGGTGAAAGGCCTTCCCCTGGCCTACAACAAGGATCTGCAGGAGGACAAACTCTATCTGTTCGCGTCGCGGGACGAGCTCGACCTGTGTCTGGAAGCGATGGCCGCCATGGTGGCCGTCGTCGAGGTCGACGCTGAGCGCACCCTGGTGGCGGCGGAGGGAGGGTATGCCCAGGCCACCGATGTGGCCGACTACCTGGTCGCGCGCGGTCTGCCGTTTCGCGATGCGCACCGCGTCGTAGGGCGGCTCGTGGCGCTGGCGGCAGGCGCGGGCCGGTCTCTCGCTTCGGTCTCCCTCGATGAGCTCCAGGCACTGAGCCCGTTGTTCGACTCTGACTACTATCAGGCGGTGGACCTGGAGCGGGTGGTTGCCGGGAAGATCTCTCCCGGCGGTACGGCCCCCGTGCGTGTGGCGGAACAGCTCCTCGCGGCTTCGGAGAGGCTCGCGGCGCTACGCGCCCTCGCGCCCGAGATCACGGCGGCCGGAGTGGGTTAGGTTGGCCTGTCTCGGCGATGCGCTTCCTCAGACATTCTTCGCCCGACCTTCCGATGTGGTCGCTCCCGATCTGGTGGGCAAGATCCTCTGGCGGGAGGGCGTCGGCGGAGGACGGTTGGTAGAAGTGGAAGCCTATCTGCCAATCGACGACCCCGCCTCTCACGCGTTTCGGGGTAGGACGACTAGGAACGCTGCCATGTTCGGCCCGCCCGGCCACCTGTACGTCTACTTGAGCTACGGCATCCACAGTCTGGTCAACCTGGTGTGCGACCGCGAAGGAGTGGGGTCCGCGGTCCTCGTACGCGCATTCGAACCCATGGGCGATATCAAGACCATGCGGAAGAATCGCGGCGACCTGGATGGTAGCTTGAGCCTGCGGGAGTTGACCTCCGGACCTGGGCGGGTCGGTCAGGCCCTTGGCCTCGACCGTAGCTGGAATGGACGCCAGCTGGGACCGGCTTCAGGAGTCCGCGCGCTCGATGACGGCACCACGGTGGACGTCACGCGTACCACGCGGGTGGGCATATCGGTTGGCGCCGACCTGCCCCTGCGGTATATCCTTTCGGGTAGTGAGTATGTGTCGCGCGGCCCACGGGTGGTCTCCGTGTAGGGACCACACCGGGATGTATCGTCTCGAAGGGGAGAGTATGAAGCTACAGGAGATGTACGAGATCGCTGTGCGCGCCGGCCGGGGAACCGATCCGCGCGGGGAGAAGGGCATCACCCGCATCCTGGAGGACGCCCGCAAGGCTCATGACGATCTGCCGGAGGAGCGCCGGTGGGAGTTCGATCTTGAATGCCTCACCAACCCCTTCGCCGACACACGCATCCTCGTGGGCGATCCGGAGACCGAAGTGCGGCGTCTCCTGGTCGGCATCGACATCATGGTGGGTGAGATCCTGCTGGCCGACCGCCTGCGGCAGAACGGGGGCGGTATCGACGCGGTACTTGCGCACCATCCGGACGGCCGCGCGCTGGCCGACCTCGAAGCGGTGATGGGCGTGCAGGCCGACATCTGGCGTCGCTATGGGGTGCCCATCAGTTTTGGCGACGCCACTATGGCTACCCGGCGACAGGAGATCACCCGCAGCTTCCACGCCGACAACACCGATCAGTCTCCGTCCGCCGCGCGCCTTCTGGGCATCCCGCTGATGTGTTGCCATACGCCCGCCGACAACAGCGTCAACGCGTTCCTTCAGGCTCGGTTCGACGACGTTGACGAAGACACGACCTTGAACGACATCCTCGACATGCTCAAGGGCATACCGGAGTTCCGAGAGGGCGTTATCCGGGGCATCGGACCTCGTATCTTCCAGGGTGATCCCGAGCACCGGGCGGGCAGGATCATGGTGGACATGACCGGGGGTACGAGCGGTCCCGAAGAGGCCATCGATCGGCTGGCGGCCGCCGGTGTCGGTACCATCGTGGGCATGCACATGGGCGAAGGACACCGCAAGCGGGCGGAAGCCGCCCACCTGAACGTGGTCATCGCGGGACACCATGCGTCGGACTCTCTGGGAATGAACCTGATCATCGACGAGTACGAGCGTGCAGGAGTAGACGTCGTGGCGTGCTCTGGATTCACGAGGTTCAGCCGGGCGTAGGTCCTGGTGTGCAGGTGCTTTCCGTCGCGGCAGGACGTCCGGCCCCTTGTCGGGGCGCGTCCTAGGGCTTGGCGTACACGGTGAGGCTCACCACGGTGTCGGGCGGCACCAACCCGCCGGCGGCGGGTGACTGCGAAGCCACGGTGCCCCCGATGCCGGGATCGTCATTTGGCAGCGATGCGTCCGCCGTGGGTATGAGGCCGGCCTGGCGCAGAACGAGGGACGCGCGGGCCATGCGCATGCCGGTCACATCGGGCACGACGAGTAACGATGGGATGGTGGTCGTAGGTTGCCCGGCGCCGGAACTGACCACGATGGTGACCGTCTGACCGGTCATCGAGGCGGCACCTGCCGCGGGGTCTTGGTCGACCACCACACCCGGAGCGGCTTCCGAGGGCGTCAGGGTCTCGTCGACTTGGAACCCGGCGGCCGTGAGCGTCTCACGCGCCGCCGCCGCCCCTCGACCAAGCACGTCAGGGACGGTTGCCGCCATGGGCCCCCCGGCGGTCACGGTCAAGGTCACGGTACTCCCCTGGAGGAGCATGGTGCCCGCGGGTGGATCCTGTCCGATGACCGTGCCCGCGGGGGAGGTGGGCTGCCGTTGTTCGACTGAGCGCGACGCGAAGCCGGCCCCCTGCAGCGCGGCCTCCGCCTCGGCCAGCAGGCGGGACGTCACATCCGGCACGGCCGCCTCCGCGGGCCTATGCAGGGTGCAGTACTCAGTGGGCCCCGAGCCCTTGAGGAATGACGATTTCTGTCTTTCCGGGCACCATTCGGTCGCAAGTTGCCCGGACACCGGGTCGATACTGACCGTCACCCACTCGGTGCCGGTGGGTTTGCCGAAGTCGCTCGTGGGAACCCCCGCGAGAGCGCCCCGCATGTAGGCCGCCCAGATCTGCGCGGGGAAGCTGCCCCCGGTCACCCGGATGCCGTGGACGTCGGTCATCGGTTTCTGCTGGTCGGGGTAGCCCACCCAGACGGCGGTGACCACGTCGGGCGTGTAGCCCACGAACCACGCATCCCGGTACTCCTGGGTAGTGCCGGTCTTGCCGGCCGCCGGCCGCCCGATGTCCGCGGCCCGTGCGGTGCCGTAATCGATGACGCCTTTCAAGACGTCCGTGGCCGTATAGGCTATCCGCGGATCGATCACCTGTGTGCGCACTACGTGGTTGTCGTCGATCACGTTGCCGGCGGCATCGGTCACCTTGACGATGGCGACCGGGAAGAGCGGGTGCTCGGGATCGAACACCACGCTGCCCGAGAGCCGATCGCCACCCGCGGCGATGGTGCCGTAGGCCACAGCCATCTCGAGAGGACTCACGCCGGTCTTGAGGCCACCGAGGGCGATGGCGGGATTGCTATCGACGTTCGTCTCGATGCCGAGGTGTCGAGCCGTCTCAGCGACTTTCTGCGGCCCGACGTCCATGATCAACCGGGCGTAGACGCCGTTGATCGAGCGCGCCGTTGCGTCGGCCAAGGCCACCATGCCTTCGTCGGTCGACTTCACCTTCCAATCGTCTCCGGGCAGGGTGAGGGTGAACGGTCCCGAATCGTAGGTCGTCGACGGGGAGATGTTCTGCGTGAGGGCGGTGATCAGGACGAACGTCTTGAACGCCGATCCCGGCTGGCGGTGGCCCTGGACGGCGATATTGAACTGCTGGTTCTTGAAATCGAACCCTCCGACCATAGCGAGGACGCGACCGGTGTGCACGTCTATGGAGACGAGCGAGGCGGTCGGGTCGCCCGGTTTGTTGAGTATGTCCTTGATCGCCTTTTCAGCCAGAGCCTGCTTGTCTAGGTCGATACTCGTATAGACCCGCAGGCCCCCCTGAAGGACGGTGTTCGCGCCGTATTTCGCGACGAGTTGCTCGCGGACCATCTCTACCCAATACGGCACCTTGGTGTCCTCGGCGACCCGCGTGGGCACGAGCTTCACCGGGTCGGCCAGAGCGGTGCGCAGCTGATCGCCGGTGATGTAGCCCTGTTGGAACATCTTGTTGAGAATGAGGTTGCGTCGCTCGAGAGCCCGCTCGGGGTCCCGTCGGGGCGAGTAGTTGGCGGGCGACTTCGTGATGCCCGCCAGCATGGCGGCCTGAGCCACCGTCAGAGCCTTGGCGTGCACGCCGAAGTACTCGGTGGCCGCCGCCTCGACCCCCCACGCCCCTTCCCCGAAATAGATGATGTTCAGGTATTCGTTGAGGATCTTCTGCTTCGACCACTTCTTCTCGAGCTGATAGGCCAACGCCGCCTCTTTGACTTTGCGATCGAGCGTCTTCTGGTCGGAGACGTAGGCGTTCTTCACGAATTGTTGCGTGATGGTCGAGCCTCCTTCGACCATGCTCCCGTGACGCAGGTCGGCCCAGAGGGCCCGCAGTATGGCCCACAGATCGACTCCTGGGTGAGAATAGAAGCGCTCGTCTTCGACAGCCACCACGGCGTCGCGCATATGTTTCGGGATCTGGTCGGCGGAGACGATCTCTCTGTTCTCGACTCCATGGATTTGGGCGAGCACATGCGGTTGCTCCGCTCCGTCGAAGATCTTGGTCGTCTGGGCCGCCATGTACTCCTCTTGAGCTTCGAGGGAGGGCAGATTGCCAACAAGCGACACATAGAGTCCGGTGGCGAGCGAGAGGAGGGCCACAAGGGCCAGCAGGAGGACCAATAGTACTACGCGGACGAAACGGGACCGGCGAGTTCGCCGGCCGTCGTTCCGCCGTCGACGGTCGATGACCATGTGACGTGCTCTCCTGGAGTTCTGGCTGGTCACGGGTAGATGTTACACCCAGGAGCCGCCCGAACGATCCCGCGCCGCGGCGTGATATGCTCTCGCGCGCCTGCCGCGACCGTCTCCGACGACTGGGAAGGACCATGAACAACAGCCCCTCCGCCGCTCCTTCCGACCTGTCCACAAGCGTGCCCGACGACCTGCTGGAGCACTTCCAGGATCTTTCGACGGGCTGCGTCGACGTTCTTCCGAGCGACGAACTCCTGCATCGCTTGATCAAGGCACGAAGCGAGGGTCGCCCGCTGCGCGCGAAACTCGGGGTGGATCCTACCGCACCTGATATCCATCTCGGACACACCGTGGTGCTGCGCAAACTCGCTCAGTTCCAAGAGCTGGGACACACGGCGGTGCTTATCATCGGCGACTACACGGCCAAGGTGGGGGACCCGTCGGGGCGCTCCAAGACTCGGCCGAGGCTCTCCGACGAAGAGATCGCCGCCAACGCCGTGACCTACGTGGCACAGGCGGGCAAGGTGCTCGATATGGAAAAGGCCGAACTCGTAAGGAACAGCGACTGGCTGGGCCCGCTTCACATGGATGAGGTGCTACGTCTCACCGCGGTGACTACGGTGGCCCGCATGCTCGAGCGCGACGACTTCGCCAAGAGATACGCTGCCCAGGAGTCCATCTCTATGGTGGAGTTCATGTATCCCCTGCTTCAGGGCTACGACAGCGTGGCCGTGCGGGCGGACATAGAACTGGGAGGGACCGACCAGACGTTCAACCTACTGATGGGGCGTACCGTCATGGATGCATACGGACTCACGCCCCAGTGCATCATGACGGTCCCCCTGCTGCAGGGCATCGACGGGGGGCAGAAGATGTCCAAGACCTACGGCAACTACGTGGGGGTCGACGAACCCGCGGAGGACATGTTCGGCAAACTGATGTCGATCCCCGACGAACTCATGATCACCTACTGGACCCTGCTCACCGGCGCAGGACACCGGGAGGTGGAAGACGTCGCCCACCGTCTAGGGACGGGAGCCTACCATCCGGCGGAAGCAAAGCGGGATCTTGCCGAACGCCTTGTCGGTCTCTATCACGGGCCCGAGATGGCGTCGTCGGCACGGGCCCACTTCGATCGGGTCTTCCGGGAGAAGGAACGACCGGAGGACATCCCCGAGGTCGCTCTGCCCGTGGAGGCGGTGGTCGATGGGCGTGTATGGCTGCCTCGGCTCCTGGCGTGTCTCGGTCTCGTGTCGTCCAACGCGGAGGGCAGGCGCCTCCTGGAACAGGGTGGCGTCAGGCTGGACGGCACGGTGGCGGACACTGAGGCGGCGGACTGCGATCCCGAGGGGCTCCGCGGCGTAGTGATTCAGGCGGGAAAGCGTCGGTTCGTGCGGCTGATCTAGGAGCGCCCCGCGAAACGAAGTCTAGGCCGCCCAGGCGCACGTGGCGGCGCGGCGAGTGCTCATCGCGCCCTGCCGGGCTGCCGGGCGAAGCGTCATTCCGTAACGAGCTCCGGGCGCCTGGCGCCCACGTACGACCTTCGGCGTATGTTCTGGGTGGGCCGGCCCGGCTAAGGTCTTCCTGTGTAGGCGAGCAGGGAGGCACCAATGGGCATGTTGCCGAGACTTTCGGTTCGGACTCTACTTGTGGTCGCGCGACGGGAGCGAACGGCATGTCTTCTCTTGGCCGGGGCCGTCGCGGTGGCGGTGGTGGGGTACGCGTGGTCGCGCTCCGAGGTCGATGTGGTGACAGCGGCCGAGCTGCCTGTCACTGTGGGAGCGGACGCCCAGCCGGAGCAGCGCGATACGATCCGGGTAGGCCGTCCTGTGTCAGCTGGGGATGTCTCCT
>CAWBOK010000009.1:0-320000 GCA_963790415.1 uncultured Actinomycetota bacterium | reverse complement strand
ACTGTCTCAGCCATAGACCCGGTGAAATTGTAGTATCGGTGAAGATGCCGATTACCCGCGACAAGACGGAAAGACCCCGTGAACCTTTACTGCAGCTTGATATTGGAGCTCGGTGCACCTTGTCCAGGATAGGTGGGAGGCTTGGAAGCTCGGACGCTAGTCCGGGTGGAGCCACCCTTGGGATACCACCCTTGGTGTATTGGGCTTCTAACGGCAGACCGTTATCCGGCTGCCGGACAGTGTCTGGTGGGCAGTTTGACTGGGGCGGTCGCCTCCTAAAATGTAACGGAGGCGCGCAAAGGTTCCCTCAGCACGGTCGGCAATCGTGCGTAGAGTGTAAAGGCATAAGGGAGCTTGACTGCGAGACCAACAAGTCGAGCAGGTGCGAAAGCAGGCCTTAGTGATCCGGCGGTAGCAAGTGGAAGCGCCGTCGCTCAACGGATAAAAGGTACTCCGGGGATAACAGGCTTATCCTCCCCAAGAGTCCACATCGACGGGAGGGTTTGGCACCTCGATGTCGGCTCATCGCATCCTGGGGCTGGAGTAGGTCCCAAGGGTTGGGCTGTTCGCCCATTAAAGCGGTACGCGAGCTGGGTTCAGAACGTCGTGAGACAGTTCGGTCCCTATCTGTCGTGGGCGCAGGAGATTTGAGGGGAGTCGTCCCTAGTACGAGAGGACCGGGATGAACAGACCTCTGGTGTATCAGTTGTCGTGCCAACGGCACCGCTGGATAGCTACGTCTGGACCTGATAACCGCTGAAAGCATCTAAGCGGGAAACAGACCCCAAGATGAGATCTCCCACCAGGTCAACTGGGTAAGACCCCTGGAAGACCACCAGGTTGATAGGCTGGATGTGTAAGCACAGTAATGTGTT
This sequence comes from uncultured Actinomycetota bacterium, assembly GCA_963790415.1. GTDB lineage: Bacteria > Actinomycetota > Thermoleophilia > RBG-16-64-13 > RBG-16-64-13 > JAJZQZ01. Next base: position 319,125 of record CAWBOK010000009.1, on the reverse strand, counting down.
CAGCAGACCAGTACTAATCGGTCGAGGTCTTGACTTGAACTCTTTCTTTGCCACTATGCAGATTTGAAGGTGACGCGAGGTAGCGTCCTTGCGTCAGTTTTCAAAGTTTCCGGTGGCTATGGCGAGAGGGAAACACCTCTTCCCATTCCGAACAGAGAAGTTAAGCCTCTCAGCGCCGATGGTACTGCACGGGAGACTGTGTGGGAGAGTAGGACGCCGCCGGGATTATTTCTTGAGCCCGCCAGCAATGGCGGGCTCAACTATTGTTGGAGGAGGAACGGCTTGCTCGTGCCTTGCCCTTCATGGGGTCTCTAGGTACAGTGACGTGGGTTCGACGTACCGGTCTGCACATGACGACGGAATGAGAGGCTCCTGATGCGCAAACTTGAATGGGGGGTTCGAGGGGTGATCCTGCCTCTGATCACACCCTTCCAGGAGGATCTGTCGATCGACTGGAAGGGTCTTGACCGGCTCGTCGATTTCTTCGTGGACGAAGTGGGTTGCGACGGGCTTGTCCCCTGCGGAACGACAGGGGAATCGCCGACCCTCTCTCACGAGGAGCACGCTGCGGTGATACAAGCTGTGACGCGGAGGGTGGCGGGAAAGGTGCCGGTGATCGCCGGAACCGGCTCCAATTCGACGCAGGAGGCAATAGATCTCACGAGGGCGGCCAAGGAAGCCGGGGTCGACGCCAGCCTTCAGGTGTGCCCGTACTACAACAAGCCCACTCAGGAGGGTCTGTACAATCACTTCAGGGCGGTGGCGGACGCGGTAGATCTGCCCATGATCCTCTACAATATCCCTAGTCGCGCGGCGCGGACTATTGAGCCTGACACGATCATTCGTTTGTGGCGCGATGTTCCTCAGGTTGTGGGACTCAAGGATGCCTCGGGCGATCTACATCAGGCGATGCTCGTGTTGCAGGCCACCGACCGGGACACGTTTCAGGTGTACTCGGGCGAGGACATCATGACGTTCTCCCTCCTCTGCCACGGGGCCGTGGGAGCAATCGCGGCAGTCGCGCACGTTGTCGGACGAGAAGTGGCGGCCCTGTGTCACGCTGTCTGGGCCGGCGATCTGCCGGAGGCTCGGCGTCTCCATTTTCACGTGATGCCTGTGGTGGACGCCCTGTTTGTGGAGCCGAACCCCATTCCTGTGAAGCAGGCGTTGGAGTGGATGGGACTTCCTGCCGGGCCTCTGCGGCCTCCGCTCGAACGCATGTCTGAGCCCGCGCAGGCGATCCTGAGGAAAGCCATGCAATCGGGCGGGTGGCTCTAGGCTGTTGAAAAGTGACGCTTCGTCAACAGGGCGCGATTGAACCACCCCGGGAACTGCTGCAGGCCATCCCCCGGCATCGAGATGAAGGAGATGGAGCATGACCGCGAGGACGGCCTCTGCGGTGGATCGGTGCTCACGCTCATAGGGGCGACGCCTGACGCAGCCGACACCGGCGAGCAGCGATTGCAGGAGGCCCTCGATATCGGGGTGAGCGATGCTGTGGCCTTGTGTCCGTGGGGTCAGTTCCAGTTGCGCGTGACGGCCGACAAGAAGGGTCTTCCCGTGACCATCCACGACTTGCCCCATCCGCCGGGCGCCCTACCGGCGAAGCCATGTCCATCTTTGGTCGTATGGAAGAGCCGTGAGCGCCTGCGGTAGACTCTGGGAGGCTGCTCTTGATGGCAATGCGTCACTTTTCAGCAGCCTGCCAGCGGGTCGTCGAGTGGCCAGGGAGTTGTGAAACCCCTTCTATTGAGGGAGCGCTCAAGGGACCTGGCGGACGGCCGATAACACGTGTGGCATGAGCGTACCTGCGGCGCGCGCGGCCGCGCAGAACACCGAGGGAGGGACGACGAGCGGCATGACCCTAGTGACGGGCTACTTGGCGGTTGTGATCACCTTGGCCGGTCTCGTCGTGGGCAGCTTCCTGAACGTCGTGATCTATCGCCTACCACGAGGCGAATCCCTTGTGCGGCCGGGGTCGCATTGCCCGACGTGCGGACACGCGGTCAGGTGGTACCACAATATCCCGGTGTTGAGCTTCGTCCGGCTGCGGGGATACTGCCATGACTGTGGCGCCCGCATCTCACTGAGGTACCCGCTAGTCGAAGTCCTCACGGGAAGCCTTTTTCTCGGAGCATTCCTCGTCTACGGGGTCCAGTGGCGTACGCTGGAGATCACAGCCTTCTTTGCGGCCCTGGTCGCCGTGACGTTCATCGACTTCGATCTGAGGATCATCCCGGACAAGATAGTGCTTCCTGGAGCGGCTGTGGGGATCGTCGCCTCCGTCCTCTTGGCACCGGACCTCTGGTGGCACTACGTGGTCGCAGGTTTAGGGGCAGCGGGTTTTCTCTTCGCTCTGGGGATGCTGTGGCCGGGGGGGATGGGTTTTGGAGACGTCAAACTTGCCCTGTTCATGGGCGTTGTGCTTGGCGCCGGTGTCATCGTCGCCCTATTCGCCGGGTTTCTAGCGGGGGGGCTGATAGGCGGCGCCCTTCTGCTTGCGGGGGTGAAGAAGCGTACGGACAAGATTCCGTTCGGCCCCTACCTTTCATTGGGAGCAGTTGTAGCGGCTCTTTCGGGGGCGGCGATTCTCGACTGGTACTTGAGGCTCTTCTGATGCGCATCGGCCGTAGCTCTACTAGTGATCGAGACTATCCCTGGGCGAAACGGGAGGAATGTTCTTTACCGAGAAGCTCAAGAGGCGTATCATTGCCGCGCTATCGCCCGTTACAGAGCTTGGGCGCCGATTATTCGACGAATCAGCGCTTCATGCGGGCGAGGTTGAAGGAGTGGGTGCTATCGATGTCGAACGTATCTACTGCTGGAACAGAGGGTTGTCCCTGCAAGTCGCAATTAGAGGTCAAGGTCTGAGGTAATGGGAATCTTCTCGGGACGACAGGCTGCAATCGGGCTCGATGTGGGAAAATCGAGCATCGTTGGCGTGCAGATCGGCGGACGAAGCCCTAACGCCGTCCTCAAGGCGTACCACGAGCGACCGCTCCCCGAGGGCGTCATGTTCGACGGGGAGGTCGTGGACCCGGTCGGCCTGGCAGGTGAGCTGAAGGCTTTCATGCGGGAGTCGGGCATGAAGGGAAAGCTGGTCTACATCGGGGTGGGCAACCAGAAGGTGATCGTGCGCCAGATCGAGGTCCCAGAGATGGGTGAGGACGAGTTGCGGGGCGCGATCGAGTTTCAAGCGCAGGATTACATTCCTATCCCGGTGGAAGAAGCTGTGCTCGATTTCCAGGTGGTCTCCCGCTATACGGGGGAAGACGGGGTCGGCAAGCAGCAGGTTCTCCTCGTGGCCGCGCAGAAGGATATGATCCAGCAGTTCCTCGAGGCGGCGAAGCGGGCCGGGCTGAAAGTGGCGGGGATCGATGTCACCGCGTTCGCTCTGATCCGGGCCCTGGCGACCCCCGTTTCGTTCGTGGATCAGGGAGGGCAAACCTCTCGAACCCTGGGCGTCGTCAACATATCGTCTTCGGTATCGACCCTGGTCGTGGCGGTTGACGCGGTTCCCAAGTTCACCCGCATCATCAACTTCTCGCACGACGCGTTCACAAGGTTGTTGGTAGAGCGGCAAGGCGTGCCTTTCGAAGACGCGTCGGTACTCATGGAACGCATCGGCCTTGCCGGGCCACTGCCTGCCGATATCTCGACCTACAACACCGCGACCATAGAAGATGTGCAGGCCGGCCTCGGGGGAGTCGCAGAGGAACTGGCGGAGGAGATCCGCCGGTCGGTCGACTACTATCAGACGCAGGATTTCTCAAGCCCGGTCGACCACCTGCTGCTCTCCGGGCGCGGTGCTCTGCTTCGCAACCTTGATACTCACTTGTCGGAGTTCCTGGGAATCCGAGTCGAATGTGGCAACCCGCTCCTCAAACTGGCTCAAAACGCAAGCGGTGTGCCGGATGAGATCTTGGGGATCCAGGCCCCGCGCTTGGCTGTTGCGGTAGGCTTGGCCTTAGACGAGGTGGAATAATGGTCAGGCGAATCAACCTTGTGCCCGCCGGCGAGCGTGCGCGTACCAAGACCGATGTGGGCATGCTGTTTCTCATCGTGGCGGGAGTGGTAGTGCTGGCGGGGATAGCGTTCAGCTACTACGCGTTCAACAATCAGCTGTCGTCCAAGCAGGACGAGCTCGCTCAATTGCAGAACGAGAACGCGCAGATCATGGCCCAGTTGGCTTCTCTAGCCCAATTCGACGCGCTGGCGCAAAAGACGGCAGAGACGGAAGCGCTGGTTCAGGCGGTGTACGTGGGGCGTACTCTTGTGTCGCAGGTGCTCGGTGACATAAGTCTAGTCATTCCGGACAATGCCTGGTTCACCGGTCTGACCGTGGATGCCCCCGTCACCACGGGCCCGGCCGACCCGGCGGCGCCGGCTACGGCGGGTTCCACGTTAGGGAGCACCACCATCCAGGGCAACACCTACTCGTTCGAGGACGTTGCGACGTTCCTGGTCCGCATGGAACTCGTGCCCGGGCTGGTCGATATCAACCTCTCTTCGGCGGCCGCCGCGGCCGGCGTGGTCGACGCGAGGAAGACGGTGAAGAGCTTCGGTGTCGGCACCGGCCTCGTGAACACGCAGGACCCGACCACTCCCCTGCCGCTCACCCAGGTGGAGGTGAACGGTCAATGAGCCGCCGCAATGTCTACATCCTGGCCGCTCTGGGTCTCGTGGTCGTCACGGCGGCGTACTACTTCTTGGTGCTCAGTCCGCTTCGTGCCGACATCGCGGCCACCGAGGCGTCCATAGCGACCGAACAGCAGGCTCTTGCGGCAAACAAAGCGAAACTCGCCCAGATGGAACAGACCCGTGCGGAAGCGGCCAAGAACGAGGCCACATTGATGGAGCTCAGTAAGATGCTGCCCGACGGCACCGAGCTGCCCAGTCTTCTTCTACAGATCCAGGACCTGGCCACGGAGTCGGGGATCGATTTCTTGACCATAAGCCCTAGCAGCCCGCAGGCGGCGGGCGGCGTCGAGATCGTGTCACTCGGACTCTCGATCAAAGGCACCTTCTTCGATATCAACGATTTCCTCTATCGCGCCGAGCAAATGGTGGCTGGTCCGGGCCGTCTCCTCGCGGTCAAGAACGTGACGTTCGCCCTCGGTGGAGACATCTACGCGGCATCTCCGGAACTCACCTCCAGCGTGACACTCTACGCCTTCAGGCGTTCGCCGACGGCGCCCGCCACCACAGGTCAGTAAGGGCAGCGACATGACAAGAACACGCGTCAGCACGATACTCTCCGGACTGCTTGCACTCGTGGCCCTTCTAGTGCTGCTTCAGGGTTGTAGCGGAGGCGACGACACGACCACCACCACCGCTCTGCCACCGTCAGAGACCACGACCACCATCGCCCCGGGTGAGACGACCACGGGAAGCACGGTGCCGGTGGCCATCGACGAGCTCTCCACCTTCCAGAGCAAAGACCCGTTCCGCCAGCAGGCGCTGCCTCCCACGACGGCTACCACCAAGGCGGGCAGCAGCTCGACCACCTCGACGACCGCTCATTCCTCGACCACGTCGACGACCTCTCATTCCTCGTCGACGACGACTACGCATCCAAGTGATGTGACCACCCCGCAGCACAGTCTCAAAGTGCTCTCCATAGACGAAGTGAACGGTGAAGCCGTGGTAACCTTCACGGTAGATGGCGTCACCTATCAGGACAAGCACGAGGGCGACGTCGTCTCGACTTCGTGGGGCCAGATCGAGGTCATCGAGATCGATGCGGGCAGCCAGACGGTGGTCTTCCTCCACGGGAGCGAGACCGTCACGCTGGCGGTCGGGCAGCAGATCGTCAAGTAGACCGTCATCGGACAGCCCTTTGAGTGTAAGCGACGGCGCCCGCGGGCGCCGTCTTCGTAGAGGAGAGGGTCACGATGGGGGGACTCCGTCTCCTGACGGCGGGTGAATCGCACGGCCCGGCCGAAGTATGCGTCGTGGCCGGTGTGCCCGCGGGTGTCGAGTTGTTGGTGGGCGACATCGATGCGGACTTGGCCCGCCGTCAACGGGGCTACGGGCGAGGCGGTCGCATGCGTATCGAGCACGATAGCGTGCGCATACTCTCGGGCGTGCGCTACGGACGCACTCTTGGCAGTCCCATAGCCTTGGTGGTCGACAACGCGGATCACGAGAACTGGCGTGCCGTGATGCAGCCGGGGCCGCCATCGCAAGGCACGTCTGCCCCGGTCACGGTGGCTCGACCGGGCCACGCTGACCTGGCCGGGGTGGCCAAGACCGGCACCGACGACATCAGGGACATCCTCGAGAGGTCCAGTGCACGGGAGACCGTCGCACGGGTGGCGGCCGGTGCCGTCGCCAAGGCGGTCCTGCGGGTGCTGGGCGTGACTGTGCGCGCGCGTGTGACCGCCGTGGGTGGCGTGACCGTCTCGACGGTGGCCGATCACACCCGCCCCGACAGCGTGGATTGGGCCGCCGTCGAATCGTCCGCTTTCGGGTGCGACGACCCCGCCGCTGAGGGCCGGATGCGGAAAGCGGTGGACGAAGCCCGCGAAGCGGGTGAATCTCTGGGAGGAGTCTTCGAGGTCTGGGCCTGGGGAGTCTGCCCCGGGGTGGGCGGATACGCGTCGCCCGAGGACAGACTCGATGGCCGCCTGATGGGGGCCATCGGCAGCATACCGGCGATCAAAGGGGTGGAGGTAGGCGATGGGTTCGCGGCCGCCGGAGCGAGGGGATCACAGGTTCACGATCCGATCATCGTCGCTCTTGAGGCGGGGAGACCCACGATCACCCGCCCGTGCAACAGGGCCGGGGGCCTGGAAGGGGGCATGACGAACGGCATGCCTGTGATCGTTCGGGCAGCCATGAAGCCTATCCCCACCCTTATGAAACCCTTGTCCTCGGTCGACCTGGGCACGCTCGAAGCGGTCTCCGCGCACCGCGAGCGCAGTGACGTCGAGGCTGTAGCCGCGGCGGCCGTGGTGGGAGAAGCCGCCGTGGCGTGGGAACTAGCCCGCGCGGTGCTGGAGAAGTTCGGGGGCGATTCGGTCGACCAGCTGCGGGGATCCTACGGCACGTATGTCGGATCTCTGGCAATGAGGGGCCTGTGGCGCCCGTCGTAGCGCTGTCCGGCTTCATGGGCAGTGGCAAGACCACGGTGGGTCGGCTGGCGGCGGCCGCGTTGGGATGGACGTTCGTCGATCTCGACGACGAGATCGAGCGTCGTGAGCGATGCTCGATAGGCGAGATATTCGCCCGCGGGGGGGAAGCCGCATTCCGGCTTGTCGAACTGGATGCTCTCCAGGGTGTGTTCGCCCGGCAGGGAGCCGATGATGGCATGGTGCTGGGACTGGGAGGGGGGACAGTGACGCAGGCAGAAGCCCGCGCCCTTCTCGCGACACAGCAGCACCATGGTCCTGCTGGCCGTGTCGCCGAGGTGGCGTGGGAACGAGTGAGAGGCTCGGGCCGGCCTCTCGCGGTCTCGTGGGAGGCGTTCTCCGCGCTTTTCGGTCTGCGGGCGGGCTCGTACCGGGAGTCGGCCGACCTGGTGATCGATACCGAAGCTTTGACCCCGGCCGAGGTGGCCGACCGCGTGGTTCGTTCGGTGGACCCATCGATGGTCCGTCCGGTGGATTCATCGGTGACCCAGGCGTGATCTGGCGGCTCGACCTATCGGGTCTGAGCAGACCCTCTCTGATCGTCGGCGGGCCGGGGGCTCTCGATCTGCTGACTGAGCAGGTTAGCTCCCTGGCGGAGGCGGGACGCCGGGTCTACGTTGTCAGCGACACGACGGTGTGGGCGCAACTCGGCGGACGACTGACTCCGATCCTCCAAGATGTGATCGGCGGTGCACCTCTTCTGATCGCCGCCGGCGAGAGGAGCAAGTCTGTTGCCGAAGCCGAGCGCTGTTGGGATTGGCTCGCCACCTCGGGGGCCCGTCGCGACGATGTGGTGGTGGCCGCGGGCGGGGGTGTCGTGGGGGATCTCGCGGGGTTCGTCGCGGCAACGTATCTGAGAGGTGTCGGGTTGTGGCAGATCCCCACCACGCTGCTCGCTCAGGTAGATTCGAGCGTGGGCGGTAAGGTCGCGGTGAACCTGGCTGCGGGAAAGAACCTGGTGGGCAGCTTCTATCAGCCGGATCTGGTCGTGGCGGACCCGAGGCTCCTGGTCACGCTGCCCGAGTCCGAGTTCCGATCCGGCATGGGCGAAGTGGTGAAGTACGCCCTGCTCGACGCCGACGGATTGCTGGACCAGTTGGAGTCCGAGGTGGAACATGTCTTGGTACGACGTCCGGACGTGGTGGGCGCCATCGTGCGGCGGTGCGTCGGCGTCAAGGCCGCGGTGGTCGCCGACGACGAGACCGAGCGGGGTCGCCGTGCGGTGCTGAACCTGGGCCACACAGCTGCCCATGCCCTCGAGGCGACCCTGGGCTACGGCGTGCTGCCCCACGGTGTGGCGGTCGGGTTGGGTCTGCTCGTGGCACTCGCCGTGAGTGAGGAGATGGTAGGTCTCTCGCCGACCGTAAGGGAGAGGACGCGGCGACTTCTGGTGGCATTGGGACTACCCGTCGTCACACCGGTGGGGTCGTGGGACGAGGTGATCGAAGCCGCCGGGCGCGACAAGAAGGTCACCGCCGCAGGCAGCGGCTTCGTGTGTCTGCGGGCGGTGGGCGACCCGGCGTGGGGAGTCCCCGTGCCGGCCGACGTGTTCCGCGGAGGACTGGAGGTGATCCGACCGTGAATGACGATCAAGACCGGGGCGCGACGCGGCCCACGCTGGTGGTACTGCACGGGGTGAATCTCGACTTGCTGGGCGAGCGTCCCGTGGAGCACTACGGGACTATCACCCTCACCGAGATCGAGAGGACCGTGGCCGCCACTGCGGCGGAACTGGGATGGGAGTGCGTCTGCCATCAGACCAACCATGAAGGCGCGTTCGTGGAGTTCGTCCACCGCTACCGACGGGCCGCGGCGATGATAGTGAATCCGGGGGCGTGGACCCACTACTCTTACGCCATCCGAGATGCTCTCGAGTTGGTCTCCGGACTTGTCGCTGAGGTCCATCTTTCGAATACCGACAAACGGGAAGACTGGCGCCGAGTCTCCGTGATCGCCGACGTCGTGAATCTCCGGGTGTCGGGAAAAGGGGTGGAGGGCTACGTGGAGGCTGTCGGAGAACTCATCGGTCTGGCGCGTGCAGGGAACGTCGACAGGGTCGTGGACAGTGCCGGGGGAGGAGAGTGATGGCGATCCCAGAGGGTGCATACGCGTCGCGGGTGGAGGGCGTACGGAGACGTCTCGCGGCGGAAGAATTGGCGGCTCTGGTCGTCTTCGATCCCCACAACGTGCGCTATCTCACCGGCTTTACCGGCAGCGCGGGTGTGGTCGTCGTGCGGCCGGACGAGGTGCTTCTTGTGTCGGACTTCCGCTATCGGCTGCAGGCCGCGGCTCAGGCGCCCGGCGCTCGGTTCGTCGAACCCGAGGATCAACTGCGCGATGCTCTGCCGCCCCTTCTAGTGGGCTTGGATGCGGCCGCGGGCGTGGAGCCGGGGCATCTCACGGTCGAGCAATGGGGCCGTCTCGAAAGCGCGTTCGACGATACGTCGCACCGTTTCGTCGAAGGTATCGTGGAACGCCTGCGGATGATCAAGGAACCCGCCGAGGCGGAAGCGATCCGGAAGGCGGCTGCCATCGTGGTGGGAGTGCTCGACTTTCTCCGCGGGCTGCCGGTGGTAGGGCGGACCGAACGCGAAGTGGCGCTCGACCTGGAGATGTGGGTGCGTACCCACGGGTCGGAAGCCGTGCCGTTTCCCTACATCGTCGCCGCCGGACCCAGAGGGGCCATGCCGCACGCCGAGACGTCCGACACCGTACTCCGGCAGGGCGATCTCCTGGTGGTTGACATCGGCGCTCAAGTAGATGGCTATGCGAGCGATGTCACGCGCACCTTCGCCGTCGGACCTGTGGGCGCGGCGGAGCGGGCGCTGCACGCCTTGGTGCTGGAGGCTCAGGAGGCCGCCCGACATGTCGCCCGGGCGGGGATGACCTGCGCGGAACTGGACGAGGTGGCACGGGGAGTCATTGAGGCGGCGGGAAAGGGCGAGCTCTTCAAGCACGGACTCGGACACGGGGTAGGGCTCGACGTGCACGAGGAACCTCGGGTCAGCTCTCGGTCCACGGATGTGCTGACGGCGGGGATGGTTGTGACGATCGAACCCGGTGTCTACGTGCCGAATATGGGCGGAGTGCGGATCGAGGACACCGTGTTGATAACCAAGGCTGGCATAGAGGTGCTCTCGGAATGCGATCGAGGGCTCACGGAACTCGGCTGAGCCGCATCCCGGACCGACGCCACTCAGCTTCACCTGTCGGGCCGCGTAGTGTACAATTGCCCGCCACGGGTCGGCGGCCGCCGGAATCTGGTCGCCGACACGACGTTGCTTCGAGGAGGCCGATCCGGTGATCTCAACCAATCAGTTCCGCACGGGTATGACCATACGCTACGAAAGCGATACATACCGCATCATCGACTTCCAGCACGTCAAGCCCGGCAAAGGCGGAGCCTTCGTTCGCACCAAACTGAAGAACGTCACCACCGGACGCGTCGTGGAGAGGACGTTCCGTCCTGAGCAGAAGTTCGATCAGGTGCGTACCGAGAGCCGCGGAATGACCTATCTCTATGAAGAGCCTGATCAAGTCGTATTCATGGACGCGCAGACATACGAGCAGTTGGCGCTCCCCAAGAGTGGGCTGGAAGACAGGCTCGACCTCATGACGGTCAACATGGAGGTCGAACTGCTGTTCATGGACGGACAGCCGTTCGATGTGGAACTCCCGGTGTTCGTGGACCTCGAGGTGACCGAGACGGCGCCCGGAGTACGCGGCGATACGGTCAGCGGCGGCAGCAAGACGGCCACAGTGGAGACGGGCGCGTCTGTGCAGGTGCCTCTTTTCATCGAGACCGGCGACGTCATCCGGATCGACACCCGCACACGGGAGTACAACACCCGAATCTGACCGGGCGCCACGAGGCCCGAGGGAGACCGACCTAGGTGAGAGCCCGCCGCATCGAGATCACGGACACCACGCTGCGAGACGCCCCGCAATCACTGTGGGCCACCCGCATGCGCATCGGCCATATCGTCCCCATCCTGAGGAACATGGACTCCGTGGGGTTCCACTCCCTCGAGTCATGGGGGGGCGCCACGTTCGACGTCTGTCTGCGCTTTCTCGACGAGAACCCGTGGGAACGGCTGCGCACGATCAAGCATCACTGCCGGCACACGCCGCTCCAGATGCTGTTGCGGGGACAGAATCTCGTGGGCTACCGTCACTATGGCGACGAGATCGTGCGTGCGTTCGTACGGCACTCGGCAGAGTCCGGTGTGGATATCTTCCGGGTCTTCGACGCCCTCAACGACGTGCGGAATCTCCAGACCGCCGCCGAAGCCATCAAGGAGGCGGGAAAGCATTTCCAGGGCGCCGTCGTGTACACCATCAGCCCGGTCCACACGCTCGACCACTATGTGGAAGTGGCTCAGGATCTGGTGGAGATGGGCGCGGACAGCATATGCATCAAAGATATGGCCGCGCTTCTCTCCCCGTATTTCGCGGAGCGGCTGATCTCCCGCTTGAAGCGCGAGATCCCTGTGCCCATTCAGCTACACTGCCATTATATAGGTGGGTTGGCTCCCATGACCTACCTCAAGGCGATCGAAGCCGGCGTCGACGTGGTCGATACGGCAACGGGGCCACTTGCCTTCGGCGCCAGCCAGCCCGCTACCGAGATGGTGGTGACGGCTCTGAAGGGCACCCCGTACGACACCGAGCTCGATCTGGACGCGCTGTTTGCCATCGCCGACTATTGGGAGAAGGTGCGCGAAGAGAGCGGGTTCGATCGCGGCGTCACCTCGCTCACTCACATGCGGGTCTACTCCCACCAGGTGCCGGGCGGGATGATCTCGAACCTGATCTCCCAGCTCAAGGAGCAGAAGGCGGAGGACCGGCTGCAAGAGGTGCTGGAGGAGATCCCGCGTGTGCGCGAGGAGGTCGGCTATCCGCCGCTCGTGACGCCCATGAGCCAGATCGTCGGCACACAGGCGGTACTCAACGTGTTGATAGGGAAGCGTTGGCAGGTGGTGCCCGACGAGATGAAGGCCTATCTACGCGGACGCTACGGCCTCGCTCCCGGGCCCATCAGCCCCGACATCATGCGGCGGGTGCTGGGCGACGAGCAGCCTATCAGCGGCCGGCCGGCCGACTTGATCGAAGAGACCCTCGACCAGTATCGGGAGGAGATCGGGCCGCTGGCGCGTAGCGAAGAGGACGTCCTCAGCTACGCCCTCTTCCCCAACACCGCGCGCAACTTCTTCGAGCGGCGGCACAGCGGGGCCGAGGAAGACGTGTTCTTGACCGGGGAGGCCGAGTCGTCGGCGGCCGAGGAGATCACCGGCGTGTACGGGGCTACGGACCGAGTGAAGGAGCTGATCGCCGCCGTCGAGGCGGCCGATATCGACGAGGTCACCGTCGAGGACGCCGGTGTGCGCATCACCATCCGCAAGGGTGGCTACCGCCCGCCCACCGAAGGGCAGGCGGCCGTGGGAACTCCTATGCTCGGAGAGAAGACGGAGTCGCCGAGTGCAGCGGCCGCGCTGGGGGCTCTCGACCCGACCCTCGAGGCCTACCATAAAGTCGTGGCTCCCATGGTGGGCACGTTCTATGCCTCTCCATCTCCCACGAGCCCGGCGTACGTGACTCCGGGGCAACACGTGGATGAGGGCGAGGTGCTCTGCATCCTCGAGGCGATGAAGCTCATGAACGAGGTCACGTCCGAGGTGACCGGTACGGTGATGGCCGTCCTCGCCACAGACGGCGGCCCGGTGGAGTACGGCCAACCTCTTTTCGCTATCGAGCTCGACCAGGCCTGAGGGGGCCGTCGTGTTCCGCCGGATCCTGGTGGCAAACAGGGGCGAGATAGCCCTGCGCATCGTCAGAGCCTGTCACGAGCTGGGCATCGAGGCGGTCTGCGTGTTCTCCACCGCCGACAGCGAGTCGCTGCATCTTCGCTACGCCGACGTCGCGGTCTGCGTGGGTCCCGCGGATGCCCGTCAGAGCTACCTTTCGATACCGAACATCGTCATGGCGGCCAAGAACACACGGTGCGAAGCCGTCCATCCCGGATACGGCTTCCTGGCCGAGAACTCGGTGTTCGCGCGGGCCTGCGCCGACAACGACCTGGTGTTCATCGGGCCCGTCGCCCGACACGATGGACCGGCTGGGGGACAAGTCCCTGGCAAAACAGATCATGGCGGACGCGGGACTCCCCACCATCCCGGGAAGCCAGGGAACCGTGCAATCGGCTGCTGAAGCGGTCAGGCTGGCCGCGGAGGTCGGCTACCCGGTGATGCTGAAGGCATCCGCCGGCGGCGGCGGCCGGGGGATGCGTCAGGTGGAGGGTCCCGATCAGGTCGAACGGGCGTTCCTCGCGGCTTCGTCCGAAGCTGAGGCCGCTTTCGGGAACGGCGAACTCTATCTGGAGAAGGTCGTGGTGAAGCCTCACCACATCGAGGTGCAGGTGCTTGGTGACGGGGCCGGGGGAGTGCTGACACTGGGCGAACGAGACTGCTCCATACAGCGCCGTCATCAGAAGGTGTTGGAAGAGTCTCCCTCTCCGCTACTGGATGCCGCGGCACGGGAGCGACTCCAGGTGCAAGTGCAGCGGGCTTGTTCCGCCATCGCCTACACCGGCGCGGGAACCCTCGAGTTCCTGGCCGACGAACGGCGGGACTTCTACTTCATGGAGATGAACACGCGGGTGCAGGTGGAGCATCCGGTGAGCGAGATGGTCACAGGCGTCGACGTCATCCAGGAGCAGATCCGGATAGCCGCCGGGGAGCCCGTGCTCGGCACCGGAGCGGTCGGCCTGGTCGGCCACGCGATGGAGTTCCGGATCAACGCCGAAGACCCGGCCGCGGGTTTCCTGCCCCGCGGCGGCCGAGTGGAACGTCTGATCCTGCCCGGCGGGCCGGGCGTGCGGGTGGATACCCATCTGTACGAAGGCTACACGGTCCCGACCAACTACGATTCCCTGCTGGCGAAGGTGATCGTGTGGGACCGAGATCGAGCCTCGTGTATCGCCCGCGGGTTGCGGTGTCTGGACGAGCTGGTCATAGAGGGAGTGCCGACCACGCGCAGCCTCCAGATCGACATCCTGAGACACCCGGCCTTCGTGGAGGGCCGGTTCTCGACCGCGTTCCTCGAAGAGGCGGGGGACGAACTTCCCTCGATGCGGAGCCACGTGAGCGTCGGCCGCAGGAAGGCCCGTCGAGAAGCCGTGGTGGTCCTCTACCAGGGCGATCTGCTCGGACTCACCCCCCGCGCCGCGCTGGAACGCGCGGAGGGTACGGAACCGGTCGCGGATCCCTACACGCGCCGGCTGGTGCTGGGCGTGGGCGAGCACATGCAGGCGATAGACGACGTCGTGTCCCGCCATCTGGCCGGTTGGACCTTGGAGCGATTGGGGTCGGTTGAGCGGTCCATTCTGCGAATCGGCGCGTTCGAACTCGGGTGGGCGCCGGACGTGCCCACCGCTGTGATCGTCGACGAGGCCGTGGAGCTGGCAAAGCGGTTCGCCTCGGACGAGGCCGGTTCCTTGGTGAACGGTGTTCTGGCGGCGGTCCAAGGTACCCTGAGGATGGGCGAGGAGTATACTCCCGGCCCATGAGGCTTCTCGATCAGCTGGACCTGCCGGCCGATCTCCGCCGGCTGGATCCCGTCGAGCTCCGCCGACTGGCAGGTGAGATCCGGGAGGAGATCATCTCCACCGTATCCCAGGTCGGTGGGCACTTGGGGCCCAGTCTCGGGGTGGTCGAGCTGACCATCGCTCTTCACGCCGAGCTGCGTTCGCCTGAGGACCACATCGTGTGGGACGTCGGGCATCAGTCATACCCGCACAAGCTCCTCACGGGGCGGCTCGGTGCGTTTTCGAGCATCCGGCGCAGGGGTGGGCTTTCCGGGTTCCCCAAGCGCTCGGAGAGTGAGCACGACGCATTCGGAACCGGGCACAGCAGCACCTCGGTGAGCGTCGGCGTGGGCCTGGCGGAGGCGGCTCGGCTCTCGGACGCTCCGCGGCCCGGACGGGTGATATCGGTCATCGGGGATGGCGCGCTCACGGGGGGCATGGCCTACGAGGGCTTGAATCAGGCCGGGCACCTGCAGCACGCCTCTGGTCGTGGTCCTGAACGACAACGATATGTCGATCAAGAAGAACGTGGGCGCGATGAGCAGCTATCTGTCGCGCCTGCGGACGGAACCGCATCTCTATCGGCTCCGCCGCGATCTTCGAACGCAGGGTGCAGCGCCTGCCGGGCATCGGTGAACGTGCTGTACGCCGTTGGAGAGCAGGTCAAGGACGGGGTCAAGGGAGCCCTCGTGCCGGGAATGCTGTTCGAGGAGTTGGGATTCACCTACATCGGCGTGATCGACGGACACGACATCGAATCGCTCCGGGCGCATCTCCGCCGGGCTCTCGCCGTGGAGGGGCCGGTTCTGCTCCACGTCAAGACCGTCAAGGGGAAGGGATACGTTCCCGCCGAGTGCGCCCCGGACCGTTTTCACGGCACGTCGCCGTTCGCCGTCGAGACAGGCGTGGTGCGCGAAGACCCCCGGGCGGCCCATCTCCTACACCGAGGCCTTCGGACGGGCCCTGGTCGCTCTGGCCCGAGACGATCGACGTATCGTGGGCATCACCGCCGCGATGGCCGCCGGGACCGGCCTGGATCACCTGGAAGCGTGAGTTCCCCGAGCGCTTCTTCGATGTCGGCATCGCTGAGGGCCATGCGGTGGGGTTTGCCGCCGGCCTCGCGGCGGCGGGCATGCGTCCGGTGGTGGCGGTGTATTCCACGTTCTTGCAACGGGCCTACGACCAGGTGATCCACGATGTGTGCCTCCAGAAACTACCCGTGGTCTTCGCCGTCGACCGTGCGGGTCTGGTGGGAGAAGACGGTCCGACGCACCACGGGGCGTTCGACCTGTCGTTCCTCCGTGTCGTGCCCGATCTCACCATCTTCGTCCCCGAAGGACGAAGCCGAGCTGCAGACGCCTGCTCGCCACGGCGCTGACCATGCGCGGTCCGGTGGCGATCCGCTATCCACGCGGCGAGGGGTTGGGCGTGTCTCTGCCCGAACCATTGCTGCCGCTGCCCGCTGAGGGTCCCTGGGTCGAGGTGTTGTCGGAGGGGACCGACGTGCTCCTGCTCGGCACCGGCACGGGGGTCGAGCTGGCCCGGCGGGCGGCGTCGCTGTTGGCCGACCGCGGAGTGTCGGCCACGGTCGTCAATGTGCGGCGTGTGTCCCCACCGGACCGCGAGTCGTTGTCGGCGTTGCTCGAGGCTCACCCGGCCGTCGTGACCGTGGAAGAGAACACGATCGTGGGAGGGTTCGGTAGTGGCGTCCTCGAACTCTTGCAGGAATCGCGCCTACTTCGACCCGCCGCCGTCGTCGGATTGCCCGCGGCGTTCGTGACCCACGGCGACCTCGCCGGTCTGTATCGCGAGATCGGCTTCACGCCGGAGGTGGTGGCCGAACGAGCGCTGGGGTTGGTCCGATCCGAGTGAGCCGCGTCCCGAAGATGCGCCTCGATCAACTGCTTGTGGAACGGGGCTTGGCGGAGAGTCGGAACGTCGCGCGCGGTCTGATCCTCGCCGGGCACGTGCGCGTCGGCTCTGTAACGACCGACAAGGCGGGGGCTCAGGTGCCCGTGGACGCAGAGCTGAACCTCAAAGAGCGCCCCCGCTATGTCTCTCGGGCGGGGGAGAAGCTAGCGCACGCACTGGATGTGTTCGGCCTTGACGTCCGCGGTACGCGTGCTCTCGATGTGGGAGCCTCGACCGGTGGATTCGTCGATTGCCTTCTCCAGCACGGGGCGGCCGAAGTCGTCGCCGTCGATGTGGGCTACGGGCAGCTGGACTCGCGGCTGCGCAACGATCCGCGGGTGCACGTGCGCGAACGGATGAACGCCCGCTATCTCACGCCCGCGGATGTTCCGTTCCTCTGTGACGTTCTCACCGCGGACGTCTCGTTCATCTCCCTCGACAAGATCCTGCCCGCCGCCGCCGGGTGCATGGAGCCGGGGTTCGTCGGGGTATCTGCTGGTGAAGCCCCAGTTCGAGGCCGGCCCGCAGAGCGTGGGTAAGGGCGGCATCGTCCGCGACCCGCTCGGTGCATCAGCGGGTCTTGGAGCACATGGTCGATCAGGTGTCCCTCGTCCCGGGAGTGAGGGTCCGCGGGCTTGCCGACTCGGGGCTGCCCGGCGTGGGGGGCAACCGGGAGTTCCTTCTCTGGGTCGAGCGGGGTGGAGGTGAAGGCCCGTCGCCTGATACTCTGAGGGAGTTCGTACACGAGGCGGTCTTTCAAGGGAGTGGGATCCAGGGAGTGAGTAGTCCATGAGTGATCCGGTGCGCACCGTTGCGCTGGTCACGCATCATATCCCGGCGGTGGCGGCCGAGGCTCTCGCCGAGGTCATGCCGGTGCTCCGGGAGCGGGGGGTGAGCGTGCGGCTCCCTCCGGGGGAGAGCGCGAAACACCCGTCGCTGCTCGCGGCGGGTGCCACCGACTGCTGCGAAGTGGCTCGGGAGGAGTTGGCCGGCGTCGATCTGTGTCTGGTGCTGGGCGGCGACGGGACCATGCTGCGGACCCTGCGGCTCACGCGCGATCTGGACGTGGCCGTGGCCGGGGTGAATCTGGGGCGCGTGGGGTATTTCGCCACGGTGCAGCGTGATCGCGTGCGGAGCGATCTTCCCCTTCTGCTGGACGGAGATTTCCTGCGCCGACCGCTTCTCGGATTGTCGTGCCGGCTGAACGGTACGGTGATGAGGGCGGTCAACGACCTGGTGGTCGGTAGAGGGCGCGACGTGGGCATCCGGCGGATCTCCTACACAGTGAACGGCGTGCCCCTGTTCGACGCGCGCTGCGATGCACTGGTCATGGCCACCCCGGCGGGTTCCACTGCCTACAATCTGGCGGTGGGAGGCCCCGTACTGGGAATCGGCCTTGAGGGATTCGTGGTCTCGTATGTGGCCCCTCACAGCCTCGGTACCCGCTCCGTCGTGGTGGCCGCCTCCGACGTGGTGAGGGTGCGCAACGAGTCGGAGCACAACGCGATCGACGTGGTGGTGGACGGAGATCACGTGGGCTCGCTCGACCCCCTGGCGTCTCTCGATGTCCATACGGTGCCGGCTCTGGCGACACTCGCCCTTCTTCCCGGAAGTGACTTCTACCGACAATTCAAAGATCGGTTCGCGTAGCGTTCCCGCGGGGCGCTCGGGTGCACAGCGGTGCTCACTTCACTTTCCATCCGCAATTTCGTGCTGATCGAGGACGCTATCCTCGAGTGCGGTCCGGGGCTGACCGTGTTGACCGGGGAGACGGGCGCGGGCAAGACCCTCTTGACTCAGGCCCTCGGGCTGCTGCGTGGGGAACGCGCCGCCGACGGACTTGTCGGTGAGGCGGGTGACGAGGCCTTGATCCAGGCGGTGTTCGAGGTGACCGAACAAGACCTGGCCGGCCTGCCTCCCGCGACCGTGGACCTGCTTGGCGTACACTCGGGGCAGGTGATCGCGACGCGGCGTCTCCATCGCACCGGCAAGAACCGGTGTTTCGTGGACGGGGTCGCGGTGACGCTCGCCGACCTTGGGACTCTGATCGCGGGCCTGGTGTCGTTCTCGGGGCAGCACGAGCACCGCCGTCTTCTCGAACCCGCCTATCAACGCGTGGTGCTGGATGCCTACGCGGGCCCGCCGGCGGCTGCGCTCTCTCGGTCGTTCGAGGCGGCATGGGGCGAGGCGGAGGCCGCAGGCGCGGCACTGAAGGAGCGGGTGCTCGACAGGGAGGCGCGCGCGCCGCGAACGGGATCTGTTGGCCTTCCAGGTGAGCGAACTCGAAGCGGCCCTCTTGAGCGTCGCCGAGGAAGAAGGCCTTCGAGCCGAACTGAGAGTGCTGGCTCGAGCGGGTGATCTTCTGCGGGCGGCGACGTCGGCGGCCGAGATGCTCCGTTCGGATGATGGTGGGCCGGACGCCGCGGGGTTCGTGGCTCAGGCGCGCGCCTTCCTCAGTGGTGTGGTGGGTGTCGATCCGGCGGTGGACGAGATCCTTCAGGGTCTCGTGGACACGGGTCACCTGCTTGACGAGGCGGCGCGTGACCTGCGGGGATATGCCTCGTCGGTGGTGGTCGACCCGGGCCGGCAGCAGGAGGTGGAGTCTCGACTGCAGCTCTACGCGGACTTGGGTCGGAAGTACGGCGGCGATACGGCCGCGGCGGTGAAGTTCCTGGGGGTGGGCAGGGTGCGTCTGCAGGAGCTCGAGGCTCTCGAAGACGATCTCGACCAGTTGGGTCGACGGTGCGAGGCGGCGCGGGCAGAGGCGCTCCGGCTGGCGGTGGACCTTGGCGTGGCGCGCGCCCACGCGGCGCCGCTCCTGGAGCGGGCCGTCGAGGCTCAGCTGGCCGATCTGGGCATGGCCGATACCCGCATGTCGGTCAACCTGCAGACCGGGCTGGGCTGGGAGGGCCTGGGGCGCCACGGGGCCGACACGGTGGACTTCCTTCTCGCGCCGAATCCGGGCATCCCGGCCCGCAGCCTCGCCCGCACGGCCTCGGGAGGCGAACTCTCGCGCACGTTGCTGGCCATCAAGGCCGCCCTTGCCGGGGTCGAAGGGCCCGAGACACTGGTGTTCGACGAGATCGACGCCGGCATCGGCGGCAGGACGGCCACGGCGGTGGGGCACAAGCTGCGGGAACTCAGTCTGACGGCCCAGATGGTGGTGGTGACCCACCTGCCGCAGGTAGCCGCCTTCGCGGACCACCATGTGCTGATCGAGAAGGTCACCGGCGTGGAATCCACCACAACCGCGCTGCGCGCGCTCGACGATGCCGAGACGGTCGATGAGCTCTGTCGTATGCTGGGCGCGGCGCCCGACGACCCCGGGGCTCGGTCTCACGCGCGAGCTCTGAAGGACAAGGCGGCGGCGGGCTTGATAGACTAGGTGGGGCCGGAACGCCCGGCCCCACTCGGTGCGCATCTGGAGGAGAGAGGGAGACCATGGCCAAGCATGTGTTCATTACGGGCGGCGTCGTCTCCTCGTTGGGGAAGGGGATCACCGGCGCGTCCCTGGGACGCCTATTGAAGAGTCGCGGGCTGCGCGTGGTCATCCAGAAGTTCGACCCGTACCTCAACGTGGATCCCGGCACCATGAGCCCCTTCCAGCACGGCGAGGTGTTCGTCACCGACGACGGCGCCGAGACCGATCTGGACCTGGGGCACTACGAGCGCTTCGTCGACGAGAACCTGTCGCGAGAGTCCAACATCACCTCCGGCTCGGTGTACTACAACGTCATCCGGAAGGAGCGCCGAGGCGACTATCTGGGCGGCACGGTCCAGGTGATCCCGCATATCACCAACGAGATCAAGGAACGCATCGCCCGGGTGGCGCGCAACCCCGAGGT
The DNA here is from genome assembly GCA_963790415.1 of uncultured Actinomycetota bacterium. Taxonomy (GTDB): domain Bacteria; phylum Actinomycetota; class Thermoleophilia; order RBG-16-64-13; family RBG-16-64-13; genus JAJZQZ01. Next base: position 298,654 of record CAWBOK010000009.1, on the reverse strand, counting down.
CGACGTGGTGATCACCGAGATCGGTGGCACGGTGGGCGATATCGAGAGCCTTCCCTTCCTGGAAGCCATTCGACAGTATCGCAACGACATCGGCCGTAAGAACGTGCTCTACCTCCACGTGACGTTGATCCCCTACCTCAACGCTTCGGGCGAGCTCAAGACCAAGCCCACGCAGCACAGCGTCAACGAGCTGCGCGAGATCGGTATCCAGCCCGACATCATCGTGTGCCGATGCGACCGGCCGATCAGCCGAGAGTTGAAGGAGAAGATAGCGCTGTTCACCGACGTGGAGTCCCGCGCGGTGATAGCCGCCGTGGATGCTCCCGATGTGTACTACGTGCCCCTCAACCTGCGCGACGAGGGGCTGGACACCCTGGTGGTCGAGAAGCTGGAATTGCCGGCGGGCACTCTCGACCTGTCGGAGTGGAACGAGTTGGTCGAGAAGCTGCAGGCACGGTCCGGGATCGTGCGTATCGCTCTTGTGGGCAAGTACGTGCAGCTCCCGGATGCCTATCTCAGCGTCGTCGAAGCGCTGCGGCACTCCGGCATCCACCACGGCCGTCACGTCGAGATCGTCTGGGTGGACGCCGAGACTCTGCGGCCCGAAGAGATCCGTTCGCAGCTCGAGGCTTCCGATGGGATCCTCGTGCCGGGAGGGTTCGGCGTCCGAGGCATCGAGGGCAAGATCATGGCCGTAGAGTACGCCCGTGAGGGCAAGGTCCCCTTCCTGGGCATCTGCCTGGGCCTGCAGGTGGCGGTGGTGGAGTTCGCCCGGCACATGACCGGCTTGATCAGGGCCAACTAGCTCGGAGTTCGATCTGGATACTCCCTATCCGGTCATCGACCTGCTGCCGGAACAGAAGGACGTGGAGGACAAAGGGGGCACCATGCGGCTGGGGGCCTCGCCCACCAAGGTGCGTGCCGGGCACCAAAGCGTTCGCCGCCTATGGGGACGAAGTGGTGTACGAGCGTCACCGACATCGCTTCGAGGTCAACAACGTGTTCCGGGGCCGGCTGGTGGAGGCGGGGCTGATCGTAAGCGGAGTCACTCCCGACGAGCGTCTTGTGGAGATCATCGAACTGGCGGACCATCCCTGGTTCGTGGCCTCGCAGTTCCATCCTGAGTTCAAGAGCAGACCGACGCGTCCTCAGCCTCTTTTCCGGGATTTCGTAGGGGCGGCTATCGCGTATCGCGTTGCGCGCCGGGAACAGGTCGGCCAACCTGAGGCCAACGAAGCATCTCTGGCCGAGGTGGGCGATTGAGCGACCTGCCTGTGGTGCGGGATCGCGTCGCGGCGGTTTTCGCCGAACTTGCTGCGATTCCAAGCCCCTCGCGGCAGGAGAGGGAGGTGGCCGACCGTGTCGCCGCGCACCTCGGAGCCCTCGGTCTCACGGTGGACGAGGACGATACCGCATCGGCCGATCGGGGGAACGTGCGGGAATCTGATGGTGCCGAGTCTCCGGGGTGGGGGAGACGGCCGCAATCCTTCTGGGAGCTCATCTGGACACGGTGGTTCCCACCACGGTCATCGAGCCCGTTCTCCGCGACGGGGTCTTCTCCAACGCGAGGGAGACCATCCTGGGGGCCGACAACAAGGCCGCTGTGGCGGCATTGCTGGTCGCGACCGAGCGCCTGATGAGTTCGGGTGACCCCTTCCCGACGTATGACATGGTGTTCACCGTGGCGGAAGAAGTGGGCGTCTTGGGAGCCAAACACGTGGCCAAGGAGCTGCTGGGAGGCCCTTTTGCCGCCGTCTTCGACGCGGCCGGGGCGGTGGGTGGCATCACCGTCCGGGCGCCGAGCGAACAGTCGATCACGGCCACCTTCAGGGGGGTGGCGGCCCACGCCGGGCTGGAGCCCGAACGCGGTAGGAGCGCCATCGAAGCGGCCGCGCGGGCGATCGCCTCGATGCGCCTCGGGCGTCTGGACGACGAGACCACGGCCAATGTCGGCACTATCGAGGGGGGCAGTGCGCAGAACATCGTGCCCGATCTGTGCGTGGTGCGGGCCGAGTGCCGCAGCCACGACGAGGCCAAGTTGGCCCAGGTGGCCGCGGGCATCGTCGACGCCCTCGAGCGGGGAGCAGCCGAGGTGGGGGTGGACGTGGACATCGACATGGTGCATGGGTATCGGGCGTTCGCCCTGGCCCCTCGCGCCCCCGTCGTGCGACTTGCCAAGGCGGCCATAGCCGCAACTGGGTGTCGAGTCGCGTCTCCTTGCCGAGCGGTGGAGGTTCCGACGCCAACGTGTTCAATGCGCGGGGCCTTCCGACGGTCAACTTCGATTGCGGCATGACCCAGGTGCATACCCCCGACGAACACATCTCCTTGGACGACCTCGAGCGGCTGGTCCGGCTGGTGGAGGTGCTGGTGCGCAAGGCCCCGGAGTACGCCCATGCCCGCTCGTGACGTGACCGGCCCGACCGACATCCGGCCTGAGGTCGTGGCCTCGCGCATCGTGCACCACGGACGGGTGGTCACGGTGCGTGTCGACGACGTGCGCCTCCCCGACGGCCGGATAGTCGTGCGCGAAGTCGTGGACCATCCCGGTGCTGTGGTCATCGCCGCGCTCGACGCGCACGGATGCATCACGCTGGTCAGGCAGTACCGTCACGCCGTCGCCGACCGGCTCCTCGAGCTACCCGCCGGCACGCTGGAACCCGGGGAGGAACCGCTGGAGACGGCGATGCGTGAACTGCGCGAGGAGGCGGGGTTGGTCGCCGGCCGGTGGGACCGACTGGGAACGTTCTTCTCGTCCCCGGGGTTCCTGCGCGAGCAGATGCACGCCTTCCTCGCGCCGGGATCTGCAGTCTGTGCCGGCGGAGCCGGAGACCGACGAGGACATCACCCTGGTTACCCGCAGTCTGAACGCGCTCTTGGCACGACCGGACGAAGTGCCCGACTCGAAGAGTCTGGCCACGCTCTTGCTGGTCGAACGACATCTCGCGGCGGAAGCCTCCGGCGACCTGGGCACGAAGGGATAGCAGTCATGCGGGTGGGAGTGCTCAGAGAGATCAAGGCCGACGAGTATCGGGTCTCGCTGACTCCGGCCGGGGCACGCGAGCTGGTGACGCGGGGCCATTCGGTGGTGGTGCAGCGCGGCGCCGGCGGGGGATCGGCCTTCGCCGACGAGACCTATGTGGCTGCGGGGGCGACCATCGCCGAGAGCGCCGATGAGGTGTTCGAGCAGGCTACGCTGCTACTGAAGGTCAAAGAGCCCCTTGAGTCCGAATACCTGCGCCTGCGGCCGCACCATGTCTTGTTCGCCTACCTGCACTTGGCGCCGAACCCGGCTTTGACGCAGGGGCTGATCGAGAGCGGCGCGAGCTGCGTCGCCTACGAGACGGTGGAGACGGTGCCGGGCCTGTTGCCGCTCTTGACGCCCATGAGCGAGGTGGCCGGGAGATTGGCGCCCATGGCGGGAGCGTATTTCCTCCAGCGTATGAATGGCGGCAAGGGCATGCTCCTCGGGGGAGCACCGGGTGTCGCCGCCGCCAAGGTGGTGGTCTTGGGAGCCGGTACCGCCGGCACGAACGCGGCGCAGATCGCCCTAGGAATGCACGCGCGAGTCTCGCTGCTCGACATCCGGATCGAACGGTTGGTCGAAGCCGAGCGATTCCTTCCCGGAGTAGAGGCTCTCATGAGCAACCAGATGGCGGTCGAGGAACAGGTCCGCGGCGCCGATCTGGTGATCGGCGCCGTCCTCGTGCCGGGCGCGCGCGCCCCCCGACTCGTTTCCCGAGAGGTCGTGAAAGCCATGCAGCCCGGCTCGGTCATCGTCGACATCAGCGTCGACCAGGGCGGGTGCTTCGAGACCTCGCGGATGACCACTCACTCCGATCCCACTTACGTTGAGAACGGCGTGGTGCATTACTGCGTGGGGAACATGCCGGGGGCGGTCCCCATAACCTCGACCCTCGCGCTCACGAACGTCACCCTGCCGTATGTCCTTGCACTCGCGGACAAAGGGCTGGCCGCGGCCGCCAGAGACGATGCCGCGCTCGCCAAAGGCGTCAACGTGATCGAAGGAAAGGTCACCAACAGTCAGGTGGCTGAGGCCAAGGGCTGTCCCTACTTCCCTCTCGAGAGCATCCTCCCGTTCGAATACGCCTGATGGCCGGCCAAGCTCCATCCACGCCACCCGCCGTAGAGGAGTTCCTGACTACGCAGCGACTGGAGCGGGGTCTGGCCGACCAGACGGTGGCGGCATACCGGCGGGACCTCCTGCAGCTGGTCGAGTTCCTCTCCGGCCCGGGCCTCGACGTGGAGGAGGCGCACGTGGAGCACCTTCGCGCCTTTCTGGCGGCGCCGTCGTGGCGCCCGGCGACCCGGGCCCGCAAGACCGCCGCTATCCGGGCCTTCTACCGATACCTGGCGACATCGGGGCGTCTGACTCACGATCCGTCCGCCCGCCTGGCGGCGCCCCGCCTGGATTCGCCGCTGCCGTCGGTGCTCAGCGTGTCCCAGGTGGAGCGACTTCTCAACCGCCCGCCGGGCACTCCGCGCGGATTGCGCGACCGGGCCGCTCTGGAAGTGCTCTACGGGGCGGGCCTGCGCGCCTCTGAGCTGCTTTCGTTGCGGCTGCAGGACGTCGACGTGGAAGTCGGGTTCGTGCGGGCCATCGGCAAGGGTGACAAGGAGCGTGTGGTCCCGTTGGGCCGGAAGGGCGTGGAGGCAGTGCTGGCGTATCTGCAGCGAGGGCGGCCGTTTCTGGGCCCGCCGGGAGCGATGAAACCGCCGGTCCTCTTCTTGAACTCCCGCGGGAGACCGCTGACGCGGCAGGGGCTGCATCTGATCGTGAAGGCATACGCTCGCGAAGCCGGTCTGCCGGACACCGTCTCCATCCACACGCTCCGACACTCGTTCGCCACCCATCTGGTGGAAGGCGGAGCCGATCTGCGGGCTGTGCAGGAGATGCTGGGCCACGCCGACCTCTCCACCACCCAACTGTACACGCACGTCAGCCGCGGACGGTTGCGGCGCGTATACGACGAAGCCCATCCTCGGGCACGCGCCGGGTAGATCGAGCGTGGCCCGTGTTCTTTTTCTCATGCTGGACGGGGTCGGCGCGGGCGAGTTGCCCGATGCGGCCTCGTTCGGGGACGTAGGCGCCGACACGCTGGGGAATCTCTCTCGCCTGCTCGACCTCGACGTTCCGAACCTTCGCTCACTCGGCCTGGGGAATCTACACCCCCTGCGGGGAGTCCCGCCTGTCGCGCGCCCCCTCGCTCTGCCGGGCAGGTTGAGTGAGCTCTCCGCGGGCAAGGACACCACCAACGGCCACTGGGAGCACATGGGGGTGGTCACCGCCCAGCCCTTCCCGATGTATCCCGAAGGTTTCCCCGAAGAGGTGCTGAGGCCCTTCCGGGAGCGGATCGGGCGCGATGTGCTGGGCAACAAGGCCGCTTCGGGCACTGAGATCATCGCGGAGCTCGGCCAGCAGCACGTGGTCACGGGACGGCCCATCGTCTACACGTCGGCGGATAGCGTGTTCCAGATCGCCTGTCACGTCGAGGTGGTGCCTCTGGAGGAACTCTATCGCTACTGCGTCATCGCCCGCGAGATTATGCGCGGTCCCCATGCGGTCGCGCGCGTCATAGCGCGCCCGTTCGACGGCCCTCCAGGGGCGTTCGCGCGCACCGCCGACCGCAAAGATTTCTCGCTCGTCCCCCCGAGCCCGACCTATCTCGATCTGTTGACCGAGCGCGGGGTGGAGGTCACCGGGGTCGGCAAGATCAATCAGATCTTCGCCGGCAGAGGGATCAAGGAAGAGATCAAGGTGGCCTCGAACGACGAGAACCTGGCAGTGGTTGTCGACCTACTGAGGCGCGGCCGCGAAGGACTCATCTTCACGAACCTGGTGGATTTCGACATGGTCTGGGGTCACCGCAACGACGTGGAGGGCTTCGCCGCCGGGCTTGCGGCGATGGACAAGGCGCTGCCCGCCATCCTCGAGCTTCTTGGGCCCGGCGATCGCCTGCTCGTGACGGCCGACCACGGCGTGGACCCCACCACGGTCGGTACCGACCACACCCGCGAGTACGTGCCGCTGCTGTACTATCCCCGACCACCGGAGGCCCCCGAGGCGGCATACGAGGGGATGATGTGGGACACGGGTGCGACCGTGTTCGCCCATCTCACGGGCGAGCCGCCCCTTCTTGGCGGTCGCCCTCTCGAAGGCTTGGATCCGGCGAGGGGATGGCGGGCGTATCCCGGCATGGTGGCGACGCATCCCGACCGGCCCAGCCGGGTGAGGGCGCCCGACGCCGCGGAGGCGGCCGCCTTCCTCCAGAGTCGACTCGGCGACGCTCCTCGTGTCGCTGCGATCCTCGGCTCCGGACTCGAAGGCGTGGCCGATATCCTCCATGCCACAGCACCGGTGACACCGGCCGCCTACGCGGGATTGGACTACGATCAGATCCCTCATTGGCGCGGCCCCTCGGTGCCGGGGCACAGTGGCCGGCTCGACGTCCGCGGAGAGCCCGGAGCTCGGATCGCGTTCCTGCGCGGGCGCGTGCACGGGTATGAGGGCGCGGACCCCGGCGAGGTGGGACTTCCCGTGCGCACCCTGGCCCACTGGGGCGTGCGCCACCTCATAGTGACCAATGCCTCGGGGAGTCTGCGGCCCGATCTTCAGCCTGGAGAGGCGGCCGTGGTGGGCCGCGTGATCGACTGCCGCTCCACTCCCACCGATGGTTCTCCCCCCATGGTGTCCGCCACTCCCGCCGGTCTCGTCGAGGTTCTGCGGCACGCGAAGGCCGGCACCGACGAAGAGGGTGTCGTGGGGCCCGCGCAGGTGACATATGTGGCGGTGCCCGGCCCCCAGTACGAGACCGCTGCCGAAGTCGGGGTACTCCGTGCGCTCGGAGGCGACGTGGTGGGTATGTCGACGGCGGTCGAACTGCAGGCGGCCATCGACGAAGGCTTGGAGACGGCGGTGCTCACGGTGATCACGAACGCGGCCGGTGCAGCCGACGAAGGCGTCGGTGCGCCCGCCGGATCCACCGGTGCGCCCGCGTCGTTTCACGGACAGGTTCTCGAGGTGTCCGTCGGCTCCGTGCCTCGTGTGGGTGTACTGATCCGAGCTTTGCTTGCCCACTGGGATGAAGGTTGACGAGTGGCCATGTTCCGCGCCGTCGACCTCATCGCCGCCAAGCGGAGGGGCGAGACCCATGCCTCCGCGGAGATCGACCGGCTCGTGGCGGACTATGTCGCCGGGCGGTTGCCCGACTACCAGATGGCCGCATGGCTCATGGCCGTGTGCTTCCGAGGCCTCGACCGTGAGGAGACCGTTGCCCTCACCCGAGCCATGGTGGCGAGTGGCGACACCATAGACCTGTCCGTGGTGGGGTCGCCGGTGGCCGACAAGCACTCCACGGGAGGGGTGGGCGACAAAGTCACGCTCGTGCTTGCTCCGCTGGTGGCCGCCTGCGGGCTCCCGTTCGCCAAGATGAGTGGCAGGGGACTCGGTCACACCGGCGGTACGATCGACAAGCTCGAGTCGATCACGGGGTTCCGCACCCGAATGACCGCGGAGGAGTTCCGGGCGCAGGTGGAGGACGTGGGTGTGGCCGTTGTCGGTCAGACCGAGGGTCTTGTGCCCGCGGATGGACTGCTCTACGCGTTGCGGGACGTCACGGGGACCGTGGATCAGGAGTCCCTGATCGCGTCCAGTATCATGAGCAAGAAGATCGCTGCGGGAGCGGGCGCGATCGTACTCGACGTCAAGGTGGGGGAGGGGGCGTTCCAACGGACCCACGATGACGCCCTCAGGCTCGCGCATCTCATGGTAGAGCTGGGCACCGACGCCGGCCTGCGCGTGCGGTGCGTCCTCACCGTGATGGACGAGCCACTCGGATGTACCGTCGGCAACGCAGTGGAGGTGGCCGAAGCGTTCGCCGTGCTGCGCGGAGAGGGTCCTGCCGACGTACGCGACGTCGCTCTCGCCTTGGCAGGTCACCTGTTGCATCTCGCCGGACGGGCCGCGACCGCGGAAGCAGGTCGATGGGCGGCGAGGGAGAAACTAGGCAGTGGTGCAGCGTATGAGTCCTGCCGCCGCTGGATGGCGTCACAGGGTGCGGATCCGGCGGTTGTGGACGGGCTCGGGTTGCCGCGGGCTCCGGTAGTATGGCCCGTGCGCAGTCGGGCCGCCGGATGGGTCCAGCGGGTGCACGCCCTCCCGGTGGCGCGCGCAGCTGTTCTGTTGGGCGCGGGCCGGAATAGCAAGGGGGCGGCCATCGACCACGCCGCAGGTGTGGTGTTGACGGTAACGCGGGGGCGGTGGGTCGCCGTGGGTGATATTCTCGCGCAGGTGCATGCGGGCGGGGAAGCGGCGGCTGTGGCGGCCGAGTCGCTGGTTGTGGAGGCTTTCGATCTCGGGTCGGATCCTCCGGTCGAGGTGGATATACTGAGCACTATCGTGTAGCGGAGCTTGAGGGTAGGTGGTTGATGGGGCGCATCATCCTGAAGATCGCTGTGGTTCTAGGGTTTCTCGCTGCCGTGGGGGGGGTCCTTCTGCTTGTTCAGAGCTCCGGCGTGCTTCGCGGCGGCAACCGTGTCGTCGTGGTCTTTGCCGACATCCCCGAGAACCACCGGCACCGGAGCCAGATTCTGGCCGCGGTCAACGCGGGGTTGCTCGAGCCTGCAACCAGCACGACGTTCGGTCCGGGGGATCCCGTCACGCGGGGCCAGTTCGCGGTCGCCCTTGCCAAGACGATGGGCTGGTCGGTGGGGCCTGACGAGAAAGAGGTCTTCTCCGACGTGGAGGGTGGGTCCGGGAAGGTCGACGCGGCCGACTACATCGCCGTGGTGGCCCAGAAGAACATCATGAGCGGCCAGGCGGGTGATCCGCCGAAGTTCCTCCCCGGTCAACCTGTGACGCTGGATCAAGCCTTCCGCGTCATGATGCGCGCCGCAGGTGATCGGATTGACGAGCCTTCTCAGATCGACACCGTGATCGCGGCCACGACCTGGTCCGATGAACTCAAGAAGGCCGTGCAGGCGGCAAAGGACGCCAAGATCCTCGACGACAGTGGCATCACACCTGGGGCCACCGACTTCGCTCAGCCCTTGACCAAGGAGACGGCGGCCGTGCTCCTGGCCAACGTGCGCAGAGCGTTGGGGGTATAGAGGGTCGGGGTATACTTGCCTCGCGATGACCCTTCCTTCGGCCGACATCAAGATCTCTTCGATTATCACGACCCACCAGAACGTGGATTTCGACGCGTTCGCGGCGACCGTGGGGGCGTCGCGGCTCTATCCGGATGCGCGTATCGTGTTCTCCGGATCCCTCAATCGCAACGTGCGGGAGTTCGCGTCGCTTCACGGCGAGCAACTGCCCATCATCGCCTATCGAGCCCTCGACCTGGACGCTGTCCGGCGCATGATCGTGGTGGACACCGCTGAGTGCGGGCGGTTGGGGGAGTTGGGGGATCTCTGCGGGAGAGAGGACGTCGAGGTGCTCGTCTTCGATCACCACACGAGCGAGTCCCCGGTCAAGCCGCCGTTCGTGCGAGGTGAGAACTGGGTGGTCAGTGCCGACGGTGCCCAGTCGACGTCGATGGTGCACATCCTGTTGGAGCGGGATCTGCCCGTATCGCCCCTGGAGGCCACCATCTTCGCGCTCGGTATCCACGAGGATACGGGTTCGCTCACCTATCCGCGCACCACCGCGCGAGACGCGGAGATGCTCGCCGCGTGCATGCGGCTGGGTGCATCTCAGGCTCTGATCGAGCGTTACCTTCACAATCCTCTTACCGTGGAGCAGCGTCAGGTGCTGCTTCAGGTGATCGATGAGGTGCGGGTGGAGAGGATCCAGGGTCAGGACGTGCACGTGGTCGCCCTCCGGGTGGACGGCTATGTCGACGGTCTTAGCGTCATCGCTCACAAGGTGATGGACCTGTTGAACTGCGAGATCCTTCTTCAGGTGGTCGCCATGGAACAACGCATCTTCGTCACCGCGCGCTCGCGCGCGGGTTCGTTCGATGTGGCTGCACTCTTGCGGATGGTGGGTGGCGGCGGGCACGCTCAAGCCGCGTCGGCGGTCTTGAAGGAGGGCGACCCGGACGAGGTCGTGCGGCGACTGCTGGCGGCGTTGCCGGATACGGTGACCGCGTTGCCCACCGCCGCCGACATCATGAGCCGACCGGTACGTTTCATCGAGGCCGACACGGCCGTCGACGATGCGATCATAGTCGCTCAGCGCTACGGTCACTCGGGCATCACGGTCAAAGAGGGGGATCGTGTCGTGGGCATGGCGGCTCGGCGCGACCTCGACAAGGCAGTGCGACACGGGCTCGGTCACGCCCCGGTGAAAGGCGTGATGAGTCGCAATGTCGTCTTTGCGCGGCAGTCGGCAACCGTGGAAGAACTGCGCCATCTCATGGTGGATACCAACGTGGGGCGTCTCCCGATCGTTTCCGACGAGGGATATGGCCGGGCCGAGCGAGACGGCAGCGTGTCGGTCGACGACGTGCTTGGCATCGCCACCCGAACAGACGTGTTGGCCGCATACCAGGGCGGTTGGGTGGACGAGGCGGAGTCTCTGGAGCCCGCGGTCACGAAAGTGGAGGCGCTGCTCGACCTTCCCTACTTTGGTCGACTCTTCCGCGCGGCCTCAGCCCTCTCTGACGATTTTGCAGGCGTGTATCTAGTTGGCGGCTTTGTCCGAGACCTCTTGCTCGGGCGTCCGAACTACGACGTCGACATCGCCGTCGAGGGTGACGGCATCCAGTTCGCCCGGCGGCTGGCGCAGCGACTCGGTGGGCGTGTCCGCCCGCACCAGAAGTTCCAGACCGCGGTCGTGCTGCTCCCGCCCAAGGCGCTGGGCGAGCAGCCCGCCTGGCTGCCGACCGGGCAGGACCCGTTCCACATCGACGTGGCTACGACGCGCACGGAGTTCTACGACTATCCGGCGGCTCTGCCCAGCGTCGAGCACGCGTCGGCCCGACAGGATCTGTTCCGACGCGATTTCACGATCAACGCCATGGCGATCTCGTTGAAGGGCGAGGACCTTGGCGAGGTGCTTGATTTCTTCGGCGGCTTCCGCGACCTACATAACGGGGTCATCCGGGTATTGCACAATCTGAGTTTCATCGAGGATCCCACCCGCATCTTCCGGGCCGTCCGCTACGAGAACCGCTATGCGTTCCGCATGGACGAGCAGACGCGCGCTCTGGCGAAGGCATGTGTCGAGATGCGCCTCGTCGGCGATCTCTCCAGCGCCCGTCTGCGGGATGAGCTCGTGGCGCTGCTCGATGAGGCGGACGTAGCGTGGACCCTTCAGCGCCTGTTCGAGCTTGGGGTCGCCCGGCAGGTGCATCCCAAACTGGCCACGGGCGAGCGCACCGTCGATCTAACCAAGCGGCTCGACGGCTTGGTGCGCGAGTTCGGCCTCGAGGGCGACGTGGTGCGCTGGCGGTTGCGCCTGGCGGCGGTCACCCGCAACATGACGCACGACGAGCTCTTCATGTGGCTGGAACGATTGCGACTCCGCCACGCCGACGCCCACGTGGTGCGAAGGAGTGTCGTGCTCGGGCCACGGATGGACGAGCAACTCGCTGCCGCCGATCTGGGCGATTGGGATCTCTACCGTCTCTTGGATGCGGCTCCTGTAGAATCGGTGGTGTTCGCGCTCGGTCAGTCGGAGTCGGTCATGGCCGCGGAGCGGTTCCGACGTTATCTGGGCGTGCTGCGCGGCAGGCGGTTGCAGATCACCGGGAACGACGTTATCGCGCTCGGCGCGCGGCAGGGTCCGGGGGTGGGGACGGTATTGGAAGCGGTGCGCCGTGGGCGCGTCGAAGATCGGATCGGCCCGGGCAGGCAGGCGGAGTTGGCTGCGGCCCGGGTCTGCCTCCAGGTCGATAGCGCAGAGAAAGTGGAGGAGAAAAGGTGACGCAACGCCCAAGCACGGAACGGATCGGTGGCTCATGAGCCGCGACATACTCGATCTCGTCTACCTGCTTCCGATCCTGCTCGTGTCGATGATGGCACACGAGGTCTCACACGGCTACGTGGCCTTCCAGTTGGGCGATCCGACCGCGAAGGCCCACGGTCGGCTCACGCTCAACCCGCTCAAGCATCTCGACCCGTTGGGAACGGGGATGTTCGTGCTCACGTATCTACTGGGCGGATTCCTCTTCGGGTGGGCGAAGCCGGTCCCGGTGAGTCCCTACTACTTCAAGGACAGTCAGCGCGGTATGCTCCTGGTGGGGCTTGCGGGCCCGGCCGCCAACTTTGTCATGGCGATCGGGCTGGCGGTGGTGCTCAACCTGCTCCATCCGGCGGTGAGTTCGACCCTGTTCACAGTGCTCTTTCTGGCGTTCCAGGTGAACGTGGTGTTGGGCATCTTCAATCTCGTCCCGATTCCGCCCCTCGATGGCTCGCGCGTGCTGGGGGGCTTTCTGCCTCGTGAAGCCTACGCACGATGGATAGAACTCGATCGCTATGGGATGGTCTTCATCCTGCTGATCTTGTTCGTCTTTCAGGGTCCGTTTTTTGGCGCGCTCGAGAGAGCGTTCAGCCTGGTTACCCGAGTGCTTCTACCGGCCTACACCTAGGAGCCCGATCCAGAGCGGAGCCCCGGCCGTCGGGGCGCACTGAGCGGCACAATGCGTCGTCCTCAGTCGCACCCGTAGCCTCCGGCTACGACCTACTCTTTCGTCCTTGCCTCGCGCGTGCCCATCGCGCCCTGTCGGCGAAGCATCACTCTGAATCGGGCTCTGGGAGCCCGCCGCCGAAACGAAGCCTTCGGCCGTCGGGACGCACCGGGCGTCGCGATGCGGCGTTCTCAGTCGCGTCGCGGGTGGAGGGGGCCGCCGGGCCGCTCGCGGAATCTCGCCCCCTCGCGTACTATATGGGAGTCACCTACAACGGCCGACACGCGCATGCGGTCGGTCTCGCCGCGGAGATGATGTGGTTGCGTCTGCTCGATCTCGATCTTGACGTCTATCAGGGACCGTTCGACCTGCTCTTCACCCTCATTCTGAAGGAAGAGGTCGACGTCTTCGAGATACCCTTGGCTGAAGTGATCCTGGCCTATGTGCAGGAACTCGCCGGCGGTGCCGAGGTCGATTGGGACGGACTCTCCGAGTTCCTCGTGCTGATCAGCTCTCTCTTGGAACTCAAATCTCGGATCCTCCTGCCCGGTGGGCCGTCCGTTCAGGAGGACGTGACGCCGGAGCTTGCTCGGGACCTGCTCGTGGAGCGTTTGCTGCGCTATCGACAGTTCAAGGGGGCGGCGGCGGCTCTGGGAGAGCAGCTGGCCGCCCAGAGAGGGCGCCGCCTGCGCGCTCCGTCGCGGGATGCCCGCCGCTTGGTCACGCCTGAAGACCAGATGGTCGCCGCATACGACCCCGCGAAACTGTGCCACGCTCTCGCCCGGCTACTCAGCGCCCGCCGAGAGTTGGATACCAGCCATGTGGCGTTGATCCGAGTAGACATGACCCGGCAGATAGCCGCCATCCGGCGCCGGCTCGCCGAGCACGGGCGCCTCTCGTTCGACGAGGTCTTCGGCGGGGAAGACTCGATGGTGCAGGCGGTCACCCTGCTGGCTCTTCTCGAATTGCTGTCGCGCGGTGACATCCGCGTCTCGCAGCGGCGACCGTTCGCCGACATCGAGGTGGCGCCGGTGCAGGCGCGGAAGATCGCCTGACGTGGAGGAGGTGCTCGACCCCCTCGTCCGCGACCTGGAGGCGGTGCTCTTCGCGGCCGGTCGACCGCTGGACCTGTCCGCGTTGGTGCGGGCCGCGTCCCATGCTCATCCGGCCGGTGAACAGGAGGTCACCGCCGCTCTCGGCCGCTTGGAGGCGGTGTTCCCCGTTGACGGTGCGCATGGGTTCGAGCTCGCTCGTTTGGCGGAGGGGTGGGTGTTCCGCACCAATCGTCACTGTGAGGGTGCTCTGAGTGCGGCATTCGACTTCGGAGACGATCTGCGCCTGTCCCCGGCCGCGCTCGAGACATTGGCGATCATTGCCTATCTTCAGCCGGTGTCCCGGCCTGAGATCGCGGAGATCCGGGGGGTCAACTCCGACTCGGCAGTGCAGACCCTGGTGGATCGGGAGCTGATCCTCGAGACCGGCAGACGGGAAGATGCGGGAGGGGCGATCGTGTTCGGCACTACCCGTCGTTTCCAGGTGGCATTCGGCCTCGACGGGCTGGAGCGACTCCCAGCTCTTGAGGGGTTTGCGCCGGGAGAGTCTGAGAGGGACGAGCTGAGACGCCGCTTGGGTCTGCTCGTATCCCCCGAATGATCATGCGATTGCAGCGTGCCCTGGCGGCCGCGGGTCTGGGTTCGAGGCGCGGGTGTGAAGATCTGATCAGGGCCGGTCGGGTGACGGTCGACGGTGTGGTCGCCGAGCTCGGCATGAGCGTCGACCCGGACCGTCAGGCGCTTGCGGTCGATGGCCGAGCCGTCAGATCTGAGCACAAGGAGTACTGGGTGCTGAACAAGGCCGCCGGCGTGGTGAGCACCGTCTCGGACCCTGAAGGCCGGGAAACAGTGGTAGACTGCGTACCGGCCGGCGTGCGCGTCTACCCGGTCGGCCGCCTGGATCAGTTCACCACGGGACTCCTGCTGCTCACCAACGACGGCGATCTCGCGAACCGTCTGCTGCATCCTCGGTACGGAGTGGGCAAGGAGTATAGGGCGCTGGTCAGGGGGCACATCGATGATCGAGACCTCCAGCGACTGCGCGACGGCATAGAACTCGACGACGGCGCCACGGCCCCGGCTTCGGTCTGGCTGGTGTCGCGCGATGATCGCACCACTGAAGTGGTCATGCTCATTCACGAGGGACGGAACAGGCAGGTGCGGCGTATGCTCGAGGCGATCGGCCACAGCGTGCTCCGACTGCATCGGACCCGCTTCGACGGCCTGAGCGACGAAGGTCTGGGCCTGGGTTGGGCTCGTGCCCTGACCGCGGACGAGGTGGCGCGACTGCGGTCCGAGGCGGGGCTCGAATGAGATGCGGAAGCCCCCGGGCGGGATGGAGGCGTGGCCATGAGACTGAATAGCGCTTTGGACGGGCTGGTGGCCTATAAGTCCGGCCCGCCCCTGGACGAGATCGCCGCCCACTACGGGCTGGAGCGGCTGGTGAAACTGGCCTCCAACGAGTGCGGCGAGGGGCCCTTCCCCGAGGTCGTCGACGCCATGAGCCGCGAACTCACAGGTCTGAACCGCTACCCGGACGGCGGCTGCGACCGTCTGCGGGCCGAGCTCTCGGAGCGTCTGGCCGTGCCTCCCGAGCACCTGGTGTTCGGCAACGGGTCGTGCGAGTTGCTGATGATCCTGGGGCAGGCCCTGCTTTCGCCCGGCGAGGGCTTGGTCTACGCAGACCCCTCGTTCGTCGTGTACCACACCATCGGGGTGCTCGGCCGGGCGCGCATCTCCGCGGTCCCTTTGCGGGACCACACCCACGATCTCGACGCCATGGCCGCGGCCGTCGGTCCGGACACCCGCATGGTCATCGTCTGCAACCCGAACAATCCCACGGGCACACTAGTGCCCGCGGACGCGCTGCGCGCCTTCCTGCGTGCCGTGCCGCCGGATGCGGTCGTGGTGCTCGACGAGGCCTACGTGGAGTTCGTCACCAGCCCCGCCTACGAGGATCCCATACCCTGGTTGCAGGAACACGAGAATCTCATCATCCTGCGCACCTTCTCCAAGATATACGGCCTGGCCGGTCTGAGGGTGGGATACGGCATCGCGAACCGCGGGCTGATCGAGGCCCTGGACAAAGTGCGCCAACCATTCAATGTGACCACGCTTGCGCAGGTGGCGGCCGCGGAATCCCTCCGGCATCCTGACCGGCGCCGCGCGCGCAGGGACGGGACGGCTGTGGAACGACAGCGCATGGGAGCGGCGCTGGATCGTCTGGGCATCGGTTTCGTCCCCAGCCACGCCAATTTTCTGCTCATCGACATAGAGGGTCTGCCCGTGCCCGGGAAGGAGGTACCGCAGGCCCTGCTCGAACGGGGGATCATGACGCGGTCTGGTTATGCCATGGGATGCCCCGGCAGACTCCGGGTGACCATCGGCACGGAGGAAGAGAACGACCTCTTCCTCGAGCAACTGGCCGCCATCGCGGCGAAAGGAGCGACACCATGACCGCCCCCCAAGGTGGAAGTATCGAGATGATGATCGTGATGAAGGAAGGCTCCACGCAGGTCGACGTCGACCACGTCCTCCTGCGCCTGGATGAAGCCGGGGCCCGGGGACACGTCTCCACCGGTGACATAGTCACCGTGATCGGCGTGATGGGAGACCGCGAGGTCATCGCCGGACTGCCGTTGGAGGCCTTCCCGGGAGTGGACAAAGTCCTTCCCATCCTCCGCCCCTACAAGTTGGTCAGCCGAGAGTTCCGGAACACCGACACGGTCATCTCGATAGGATCGGGCAAGATCGGCGGGGGCCATTTCGGCCTCATCGCCGGCCCGTGTTCGGTGGAGAGCCGCGGGCAGCTCTTCGCGGCTGCACGGTACGTCAAGGAATGCGGCGCCACCATGTTGCGCGGCGGCGCCTTCAAACCGCGCACGTCGCCGTACGCGTTCCAGGGGATGGGCGTCGAGGCCCTCGAGATCCTGGCCGAGGCCCGCGCGGAGACCGGTCTTCCCGTTGTCACCGAACTGATGGATCCCCGCCAACTGGACGACGTGGTGGCCTACGCCGACGTCATCCAGATCGGCGCACGGAACATGCAGAACTTCCACCTGCTGTCGGCGGTGGGCGAGCTGGACAAGCCCGTGCTGCTGAAGCGTGGCCTCGCGGCCACCATCGAAGAGCTCCTGATGGCGGCTGAGTACATCGTGAAAGAGGGCAACGTCAACGTGATCCTGTGCGAGCGCGGCATCCGGACCTTCGAGACGGCCACGCGAAACACCCTGGACATCAGCGCGATACCCATCATCAAGCGCAGCTGCCACCTGCCGGTCATCGTCGACCCCAGCCATGCCACCGGCCGCATCGATCTGATCGAACCGCTCTCACTCGCGGCGATAGCTGCGGGTGCGGACGGTCTTCTTATCGAAACCCATCCCACGCCCGAATCCGCTCTGTGCGACGGTGGCCAGTCGCTCAACCCCCACGATTTCGCCCGCACGGCCGCCCGCATCCAGGAGATGGTCACCTGGATGGGCAAGACCCTCGGGTAGGGCGAATATGATCTCTACGAGCGACACGGCGCCGATACGGCGCATGGCTGTGCTCGGGGTCGGCCTCATGGGGGGAAGTCTGGCTCTGGCCGCGCGCCGAAGGGCGCGCGTTCTGGACGTGCGGGGGTACGACGAGGACCCCCACGCCCTCGAGCAGGCGTTCTCCGCCGGCGTCATCACCCGCCCATGCGCCAGCGTGGCCGAGGCCGCGGCCGGCGCGGATCTGGTGGTGGTGTGCGCTCCCGTGCGCGGCATTCCTGGTCTCGTGCGCGAAGCCTTGTCGGCCGATCCGGCCCCGCGTCTGGTCACCGACATCGGCAGCACCAAGACGGCCATAGTCTCGGGATTGTCCCCGGCTGATCGACGCCGATTCATCGGTGGTCACCCTATCTGCGGCGCGGAGACCAGTGGCGTGCGGTTCGCCCGGGAGGACCTCTTCCACGGCGCGACCTACTTCCTCTGTCCAACGGAGGAGGTTCCCGCCGAGGCATACGAGATGCTGCACGCCTTCGTCACGCAGATCGGCGCGAAGCCGGTGGCGGTGGAGATGCGCGCGCACGACCGCATCATGGCTCTGGTCAGCCACGTGCCTCACGTGATCGCCAACGTGCTCATGAGCGAAGTGGGGGCGTTCGAGGCCTCGGGCAGGCGCGCACTCTACTCGGTCGGGCCGAGCTTCAAGGACCTCACCCGCGTCGCGGGAACGAACCCGCCCATGTGGCGCGACATCTTCGTCGAGAACAGACCCGCGCTCGTCGATTCACTGCGGCGCGTCGCCGAAGAACTGGTTTCGTTCTGCGAGGTGCTGGAGTCGAAAGACGAGGACGCGGTCCTCCGCTCGATCGGCCTGGCGGGCGCCTACCGTCAAGAGCTGCTGGCCTACGAGGACATCACGCCCGAGACCCTGTTCCGGGTCACCGTGCGAATCCCCGACCGTCCCGGCGTACTCTCGCGGGTGATGACCGCCCTGGGCAGCGCCAACATCAACATCGAAGACCTTACACTGCACCACTTCAGCCGGGACGACGGCGGCGACTTGGTGCTCTACGTGTCCGGGGAGGAGACGGCTGCCACGGTTGCCTCGCTGGCCGGGGAACTCGGCTATCCGGCGGTCTTCTCCGGGGGACCCGGTGCCTGACCCCGCGGGCCGGATGTTCCGGCCGGCTGAAGGCGGACTGCGGGGCAGTGTGCGTGTGCCCGGCGACAAGTCCATCAGCCACCGGGCCGTCCTGCTGGGGGCGGTGAGCGGCGGCACGGTCGAGGTCACGGGTTTCCTTCGCTCAGCCGACACGCTCGCCACGGTGGACGCTGTCCGTGCGCTGGGAGTCACTGTCCAGGAGATCGGGCACGCTCAGCTTCTGGTCCACGGGCGCGGCTGGGACGGTCTGACAGAGCCAGAGGATGTCGTCGATGTCAGGAACGCCGGCACGCTGATGCGCCTTCTGCCGGGCCTGCTGGCCTCGTTGCCCTTTCTGACCGTGCTCACCGGCGACGCCAGCATCCGCCGTCGGCCTATGGGCCGGGTGATCGACCCGCTTGTGGCCATGGGCGCCGCGGTGTGGGGGAGAGGAGACAATCGTCTGCCGCCCATCGCGGTGCGTGGCCGAGCGCTCAGAGGCATCTCGCACACCATGCCGGTGGCGTCGGCTCAGGTGAAGTCCTGCCTACTGTTGGCCGGGCTTCGGGCCGACGGAGACACGACCATCGTCGAACCCGGCCCATCGCGCGACCACACGGAGCGGTTGCTTCGCGCTGGCGGGGCGCGGGTCGAGCGGGAAGGGCTATCCACCGGCCCCGGGACCGTGCGGGTGTCTCCACTCGTCGGGCCGCTGGCGCTGACCTCGGTGGAGGTTCCCGGGGATCTCAGCTCGGCGGCTTTCGTGCTCGTGGGCGCTCTGCTGATCCCCGACTCGCGGGTCACGGTCGAAGAGGTCGGCCTCAATCCCACCCGCAGCGGGATCCTCGACGTCTTGATCGCCATGGGAGCGCGCCTGGAGGTGGAGCCCGCCGCGCCATTGGCCGCCGAACCGACCGGCAGCGTGACGGCCGCTTTCTCGGATCTGGCGGCGGTCGATATCGACTCCGATCAGGTGCCTCTGCTCATCGATGAGATCCCCGTGTGGGCTTTGGCGGCCGCGCGCGCCCGGGGCACCTCGCACCTGCGGGGAGCGGCGGAGCTCAGAGTCAAAGAGAGCGACCGCCTCGCAGCCATAGCAGCGCTTCTCGGTGCCCTGGGCGTGGACGTGATCGAGCATGCGGACGGCCTGGATATCACCGGCAGTCCCGAAGGTTGGAGCGGTGGCTCCGTCCGCTCGCGCGGCGACCACCGTCTGGCCATGGTAGGCGCCCTAGCCGGTCTCTGCTCGCGGGAGGGAGTGTTCGTGGACGATGTCGCCTGCATCGACGTGTCGTACCCTACGTTCGCTGCTACGATACAAGAGCTGACGGGGGATGGGAGAGAGCGATGATCATCGCCATCGACGGTCCGGCGGGCTCAGGCAAGAGCACGATCGCGCTGGGGGTAGCGCGGCGGCTCGGCCTCGCGTACCTCGACACCGGCGCGATGTACCGAGCGGTGACCCTGATCGCGCTCGAGCGCGGTGTGCCGCTGGAGGACGGAGATGCGCTGGGTGCAGTGGCGACGCAGATGCCGCTGCATCTCGAGGCAGCCGCACCAGACGCCCCGCGCGTCTATGTGGGCAGGCGTGATGTGAGCGAGGCCATCCGTAGCCCCGAGGTCTCGCGCGCGGTGTCGCAAGTGTCGGCGCACCCGACCGTGCGCCAGGCACTCACGGTGCTCCAACGCAAACTCGCGGCCGACGGCGACATCGTCCTCGAAGGACGCGACATCGGCACCGTCGTGTGCCCGAATGCCGACATCAAGGTGTTCCTGACCGCCTCCGTGGAGGAACGGGCGCGGCGCCGAGGGCACCAGCTCCAGGAGCAGGGTGTCGACGTCGAGCTGCACACCCTTCAGCGGGAACTGCAGGTGCGCGACGGCTACGATTCGGGCAGGGCCGTGGCGCCACTGCAGAGAGCAGACGACGCCCTGGAGATCGACACCACCACCCTCCCGGCCGACGTGGTCATCGATCTGATCTGCGAAACGGCCGCCCGGCCGAGCCGGCGAGAGGCGATCATCGTGTTGAGCGGTCCCGGCGACACGTGGCTCTATCGCTGTGCGCACGCCGTGATCCCACCGGTGTTCGCGCGCCTCTACCGCATAGAGGTGCGCGGGCTCGACTACATCCCGCGCGAAGGCGCCGTGGTGCTAGCCTGCAATCACGTGTCCAACATCGACCCGATCTTCCTGGGCATGGCCTGTCAGCGCCAGGTGCATTTCATGGCCAAGTCCGAACTCTGGAAGTTCAAGCCCCTCGGGTGGATGATCGACAGCCTGGGAGGGTTCCCCGTCCGCCGAGGGGAAGCCGACCGCGAGGCGGTGCGACGCGCCCTCGACCTGCTCGATCAGCAGGCTGTGGTGGGCATATTCCCCGAGGGGACCCGCCAGCCCGAGGGCAGGCTTGGCCAACTGCAGACGGGGGTGGCTCTGTTCTCCCTGCGCCCGGGCGTGACCACGATCCCCGTTGTGCTGCGAGGCACGAATCACGTCGTCCGGAACCGCCGGCCCGGGTTCCCGCGGGTCACCGTCACGTTCGGACCTCCGGTCCCCGGTCTGGTGAGGGAGGGGGCGAAGGCCGAGCGCCACCGCGATTTCACTGCCCGTCTTGTGGCCGCCCTGCAGGCACTTCTCGACCAGGCCGGGCAGGCCGGCGTGCCGGCCGACACCGTGGTGGGTGCGTGACCCCCGTGCAGATCCGCGTGTCCGAATCGGCAGGGTTTTGCTGGGGAGTGGAGCGCGCCCTGCGGCTGGCCAGGGAGGCCGCGGCGGGCGCGCCCGGCCCCGTCCATACCCTGGGCCCGCTCATCCATAATCCTTCCGTGATCGCCTCACTGGCCGAACAGGGGATAGACGTCGTCGATGACCCCACTGCCAAGCGGGAGGGCACGATCATCATCCGCTCGCACGGCGTGCCGCTGGAGACCATGGCGGAGTTGTCGGGCCGAGACCTGACCATGGTGGACGCCACCTGTACGTTCGTGAAGGCGGCCCAAGAGAAGGCCGCCCGCCTGCGGGAGGAGGGCTACTTCGTCGTGGTCCTGGGCGAGCCCGCCCATCCCGAGGTGCTCGGCATCCGGTCGTACGCGGGGCCTGACTCGCTGGTGGTGCAGGGCCCCGCCGATCTGCCGTCGGAGCTTCCCCGTCGCCGGGTCGGAGTGGTGGTGCAGACCACGCAGTCGCAGGAACGGCTCGGCTCCCTGGTGGCCGCCCTGGCGCCGCGAGTACGAGAACTGCGGGTATACAACACCATCTGCCACGCGACTGAGGAGCGCCAACACGCGGCGGTGGCCATGGCGTCCACCGTCGATCTGGTGGTCGTGGTCGGAGGGCGCAACTCCGGCAACACCTCCAGGTTGGCAGACCTCTGCTCGGCCGTACAGCCGCGCACTCACCACGTCGAAGAAGCGGAGGAGATACTACCCGAGTGGTTCTCGGGCGTGCGGACCGTCGGCGTGACCGCCGGAGCATCCACCCCCCCCGAGCAGATAGAGGCGGTCGTCGCCCGCCTCGAGGAGATCGTACCGTGAGTCGTGAACTGCCCCGGGTAGCCGTCGTCGGTTATCCCAACGTGGGAAAGTCGACCTTGTTCAATCGCCTGACCGGCACGCGGGAAGCCGTGGTGGCACCCGAGGCCGGGGTGACCCGAGACCGCAAGGAGGGCCCGGCCGAGTGGACCGGTCACCGGTTCGTTCTTGTGGATACGGGAGGCATCGACCTGCAATCCAAAGCACCCCTATCGGACCAGGTGCGGGCACAGGCCCGAGTGGCTATCGCCGACGCCTCCATGGTCATCTTCGTCGTCGACGGCAAGTCCGGCGTCGGCCCCCAGGAGCACGAGATCGCGGAGATCCTGCGAAACAGCCAACTGCCGGTCGTCTTGGCGGTCAACAAGATCGATGCCCGCTCCGCGGCCGACCGGCTGGCCGAATTCTGGGAACTCGGACTGGGAGAGCCGGTCGGCGTCTCGGCCGAACACGGCCTGGGCACCGGCGATCTCCTCGATGTCGTGGTCGGCGCTCTTCCCACGCCTGCGGACGACGAAGACCAGGAGGCCGAGGGGGACCGCACGGTCAACATCGCCATCGTCGGCCGCCCGAACGTCGGCAAGAGTTCACTCGTGAACGCTCTGCTCGGCGACGAACGCGTCATAGTCTCTCCCATACCCGGGACCACTCGTGATGCTATCGACACCACCATCGAGTACGAGGGCCGACTCCTCAATCTTGTCGACACCGCCGGCCTGCGCCGCAAGGGCAAACGAACCAGCAACGACGTGGAGTTCTACAGTTCGCTGCGTACGGTCGGTGCTCTCGAGCGGAGCGATGTGGCCTTGGTGGTGGTCGATGCGTCCGAGGGCCTGGTCGATCTCGACCTCCAGGTCGCCTACGAGGCCCAGCGCGCCCGGTGTGCCACGGCCATCATCTTCAACAAGTGGGACGTGACCACGCTGGACCTCGACATGGCGGTGGCTAAGATCGGCCGCAAGGTACAGATGCGGCCGCCGTGGCTGACCGCCTCGGCCCTCACCGGCCGCAACCTCCACGGTGTCTTCCCGCTTGCCCTCAGCCTGTACGAGAAGTACGGGGGACGCATCCCCACGGGCGATCTCAACCGCTGGTTGGAAGAGATCCGTGCGCGCCGCGACCCTCCCCAGCGCGGCGGAAAGAGCCTGAAGCTCTTCTACATGTCGCAGTTCGCCGACTCACCGCCCCGCTTCAAGGTCATGATCAACTCACGGGCGCTCATCGATCGGAGCTATGCTTACTTCTTCGAGAACCGGTTGCGAGAGGCCTATGCCCTCGAGGGTATCCCCTTGATCATAGACTTCGAGGGCAAGGAGGAGCGATACTCGTGACCGACGTCGTGGTAGCCGTCGCTCTTGTCGCGGGCGCCTACCTGGTCGGCTCTCTCTCGCCCAGCGTCTTCCTGGGACGCCTGGTCAAAGGCATAGACGTGCGCGAGCACGGAAGCGGCAACGCGGGCGCCACCAACGCCTTCCGTGTGCTCGGCACCCGTCTCGGCATAGTGGTGTTGGCAGCCGACGTGTTGAAGGGGTTTCTGCCGGTGCTGCTCGCCCGCTATGTCTCCGATCCCTCCGTCACGGTACTCGTGGCGATGGCGGCGTTGGCCGGACACAACTGGTCGGTGTTCCTGAAGGGGAAGGGCGGGAAGGGTGTAGCCACCGGCGCCGGCGTGATCCTGGCCATGATGCCCGTGATCCTGCTCGTGCTGGTGGCCGTGTTCGTGATCGTGCTCGCCTTGACATCAACCGTCTCGATCGCCTCGCTGGCGGCGACGCTCCTGTTCCCGGTCCTGACCATCGCGACCCCGCATCCTCTCGCCTACGTGATCTTCTCGGTAGTGGGTTCGGCCGTCGTAGTCTACGGACATAGGGGGAACATCAGGCGATTGGTGCGCCACCAGGAACCGCGCGTGAGGCTGCCGTGGGCGGCTCGGTGATCCCTTCACCGGCGGTGTCTGTCTGGGCGCCCCGAGCGGGCGACACCTACGTGGCGGCTGTGGTCGGCGCCGGCAGCTGGGGTACCGCGATGGCGCGACACCTCGCCCTCCGTGGATTGCGCACCACTCTTCTGGCCCGCAGGCCGGAGCAGGCCGAGGCGATGCGGGCCGAGGCGCACAACCCGGACTACCTGCGCGATCTGCCGTTGCCGCCGAGCTTGGCCTATGCGCTCTATGCCGACCACGACTTCTCCTCCGTCGACTTGGTGATCATGGCGGTGCCCAGCAGAGGGTATGCGACGGTGATCGACCTGCTCGCGTCGAGACTGCCGGCCGGGATCGGCGTGCTCAGTCTCACGAAGGGCGTGGAGCCGGGATCACTCCGACGTCTCAGCCAGGTGGTCGCGGACTCGTGGGGCCCTCTTCGGCCACATATAGCCGTGCTCGCCGGACCGAATCATGCCGAAGAGGTCTCGCGGGACCAGCCCGCCGCCACGGTGATAGCCTCCGTGGATGAGGGGTTCGCCACCGCGCTGCAGGGTCTGCTGTGCAACGAGAACTTCCGAGCCTATCGGAACACCGATCTCGTGGGGGTCGAGCTGGCCGCCACGGTGAAGAACGTCATAGCCCTGGCCACGGGAATGGGCGACGGCGTGGGATACGGCGACAACGTCAGGGCCGCCCTGATCACTCGGGGTTTGGCCGAGATGACGCGGCTGGGATTGGCTCTGGGAGCCAAGCCTCTCACATTCGCCGGTCTCGCCGGCCTGGGGGACTTGGTGGCCACGTGCACATCGCGTCACAGCCGGAATCGCAGAGCGGGAGAACTCCTGGCGCGCGGTCTCGCGCCCGACCAGGTGGAGCGGGAGATGGGGATGGTGGCCGAAGGCCTTACCGCTGCTCCCGCGATCCTGCAGCTGGCCAAGGGTCTCGGGGTGGATATGCCCATCACCGAGAGTGTGGTGGCGGTCGTCCAGGGAGAGAAGGAGATCGTGGCCATCGTGCGCGATCTCATGCGCCGGGAACCTCGGGCCGAGCATCACTGACCCCTTGGAGGCTGTTGAAGATCGAAGCCTCGGCCACCAGCACGCACTGACCGGCGCGATACGGCGTCCTCGGTCGCGCCCGTCCGTAGCGCCGACGCCCCATGCTATACTGCCCCCTGCGTCGGGACGTGGCGCAGCCTGGTAGCGCATCCGGCTGGGGGCCGGGAGGTCGTCAGTTCAAATCTGACCGTCCCGACTTTTTTCTTGCGTCTGTGGAGGGTGTCGATGGCGAACGCGCTCACCATGTTCCGGCTTCTGATCGTGCCCGTCTTCATCTACTTCCTCGCGAGTTCGCCAGACGGCCACTCCACCGTAGCCGGTTGGTTGTTCCTGGCCGCTTCGGTCAGTGATTGGCTCGACGGTCAGATCGCACGCCGTACCGGCACCGTCTCGGAGTTTGGCACCCTCGCGGATCCTCTTGCCGACCGTTTGCTGATAGCGAGTGCGCTGGTCATCCTCTTGGCGAAGCATGCGCTGCCGGCTCCGGCCGTCATGCTGGTACTCATCCGCGACGCATACGTACTCGCCGGGTTCTGGGTGCTCTCGCGCCGAGGCTTCCGAGTGCCGGTGATCCTTCTGGGGAAGATCAGCACGGCCCTCCTGTTGGTAGCGCTCACACTGGCTGTGTTCGGGTGGTCGGGAGCCGGTGTCGTCTTCTGGTCGGGGGTCGTGCTCTCTCTGCTGTCGGGCGCGGCCTACACTCGCCTGGCTGTGCGCCAGTTTCGCCGGCCGCGGGCGGGGGTAGCTGAGAGCCGATAGGGAAATGGGTGACGGGAGGAAGCCTGTGAAGGCGGTGGTCATGGCGGGTGGACAGGGTACGCGACTACGTCCTCTGACTTCCAACCAGCCAAAGCCGATGGTCCCGATCGCGAACAAGCCGACCGCGCAGCACATACTCGACCTCCTCGTCCGTCACGGCATCGACGACGTGATCATGACGGTCGCCTTCCTTCCCCAGGTCATCCGCAACCATTTCGGCGATGGCTCCTCGCTCGGGATGCACATCGAATACAGCGTGGAAGAGACGCCGCTGGGCACCGCGGGATCGGTCAAGAATGCCGAGAGCGCTCTCGACGACACCTTCATCGTCATCAGCGGAGACGCGCTCACCGACTTCGACCTCACCGCGATCCTCGACTTCCACCGTACGCGCGAGGCCCTGGTGACCATCGCCCTGAAGAGCGTCGAGAACCCGTTGGAGTTCGGCGTGGTCATCGTGGATGAAGAGGGACGCATCGAACGCTTCCTCGAGAAGCCGGGTTGGGGCCAGGTCTTCTCAGACACCATCAACACCGGCATCTACGTGCTCGAGCCGGAGGTACTCGGCTATATCCCGGCGGCCGAACCATATGATTTCAGCCACCAGCTCTTCCCCAAACTGTTCGAACAACGCAAATCGCTCTACGGGGTGCTCTGTGACGGCTACTGGCAGGACGTCGGTAGTCTGGAGCAGTACCTCGAAGCCAACCGCGATGCCCTCGACGGGAAAGTCAGCCTGCAGATCCCAGGGGTCCGTCTGCGTGGCAATGTCTGGGTCGGCCAGGGAGTCGATTTCGAAACGCTCGACAACGTCGTCGGCCCGGCGGTCATCGGCAACTACGCGAAGATCGATCCCTCAGCCGTCATCGGGCCGCACACCGTGTTGGGCACAAACGTGGTGGTGCGTGCAGGCGCGCACGCGGTGGAGGCGGTCGTGGGGGACAATAGCTACCTCGGCCCTGGGAGCCGGGTCACGGGAGCGGTGCTGGGCAACTCGGTCGACGTACGCGCCAACGCCGTGATCGCCGCCGGTGCCGTCGTGGGCGATCAGAGCTCCGTGGGCGAGGGCGCCCTCGTGGGCAACAACGTCAAGGTGTACCCGTTCAAGGTCATCGAACCCGGGTCCTCGGTAAAGACGAGTCTCATATCGGAGACCCGGGGGATGAGCACCCTCTTCGGGCGCAACGGGATACGCGGTCTCATCAACGTCGACATCACCCCGGAGACGGCGATTCGCCTGGCCATGTCCTACGGGACCTTGCTGAGCAAGGATGCCGTGGTCACTACCAGCCGCGATTCGCATCCTGCCAGCCGTGTGCTCAAGCGGGCCGTCATAGCCGGATTGAACGCCTCAGGCATCAACGTGCGGGACCTGCAGGGTTTCTCCTATCACTCTCAATCGGTTCGATCTGCGCACCGGAGCCGCGGCCGGAGGCATCCACGTTCGGATCAGTCTTGACAGCGTGGAGGAGGTGGAGATCCTCTTCGCCGAACCGCCGGGAGTCCCCGTCGGCCCCAAGACCGAGCGCGCCATCGAGAACAACTATCATCGCGAAGACTTCCGCCGAGCCCTCCACAGCGATATGGGCAGCATCACCTTCCCCCCGCGCGTCGTTGAGACGTACATGTCTGCTCTCTACGACCAGTGGGATCGAGCGCTCATCCGGGAACGCGGACTGCGGGTGGTGGTCGATTGCGCCCACTCGGGGGCCGCTTCCCTGGTCGCCGATGTGCTCGAACGCCTCGAGGTAGAGTCTGTCACCGTCAGCTCCCCTCCCGGCTACGAGATGCGCCGGGCCGGGAGCGATGCGAGAGAGGCCAATGACGACCGTCACGTAGAGCGCGTCGTGCGTGTGGTCAAAGCCATGGAGGCAGATCTGGGCATCGTCTTGAGTGCCTCCGGAGAGTCCCTCGTCGTGGTGGACGAGACCGGGACCAGAGTGCCCGACGTGACGATGCTTCTGCTGCTGATCGGGCACGCCGGTCGAAGAGGCGGGCGTGGGACGATAGCGCTACCACTGCATATTACCCGCCTGGCCGATGCCGTGGCTGCTGAGTCGGGACTCGGCGTGGTGCGCACGAAGATGTCGGGGGCGTCGTTCATGGCCGAGGCCGCTCGCCCGAACATGGTCTTCGCGGGAGCGCTCGAGGGGCGATACATCTATCCCGGGTTCATGCCGTCACCGGACGCGGTCCTGTCATTCGGCAAGGTACTCGAACTGTTGGCGGGCGAGAAACGTCCGCTCTCCGACCTGGCGACAGCCATGCCGCCGGTACATGTTGAGCACGCGACCGTTCCCTGCTCTTGGCAGGTCAAGGGAGCCGTCATGCGTCGAATGGTCGATCACTTGAAGCACGAGAAACTGTCGCTGGTCGATGGAATCAAGGTCTCGGTCGGGAAAGAGGATTGGGTGCAGATCGTCCCCGATGCGGACGACCCGGTCTTCCACGTGTTCGCCGAGGCGTCCTCCGCGGCCACCGCCAGGGAGTTGCTGGAGACCTTTCGCCGGCGTCTCCAGGTGGTGGTGGAGGAGAGGGAGTCGGAGGAAGGCTGACCGAGGCGGCCGGCACGGAGGAGACTCCGTGTGCCTGTGCTATCCTCAATCGCGTGATCGGGCGGCGACTTCTTTTCGGCGTTTTGTTGTTGCTGGTGGCGGCCGCGGCAGGTCTATCGTCGTATGATCTTCTGGTCTCGCACGGGAAAGTGCATCCGGGAGTACGCTCGTGGGGGGTCGACCTCGGTGGTCTGGGGCCGGCCGCTGCCCGAGAGGCCCTCGGCGAGGCAGCCACTCGTTCCTTGGCACGTCCCCTGCAACTGTCTTCAGCCGACGTCTCCGTGTCGCTGATCCCTGCGAATGCGGGCGTGACAATTGATGCCACCTCGACCGTGAGACTGGCTGAAGCGGCCACTGATGGTGGTGCATGGTGGGGCGATGTAGCCCGACGCGCGAAGCTCTGGTGGTCGGGCGACGTCGTGCAACCGGTCTTGGTCGTCTCTGACCAGGCGGAGTGGGATCAGGCGATCGATGAGGTCGCCCTTGCCTTCGAACGGTTGCCGCTCGACGCGCGCTTGATCCTCGGCGACGGTGCGCTCAGAGTCTCGCCGAGTGAGGACGGGGTCGTGGTCGATCGGGCTGCCCTGGAGGCCGCGGTGCTCGCCGCGGCCTCCGGCTCGGCTGCTGCAGTGCACGTGCCGCTCGGCAGCGTGCCCCCTCAGGTGACCACCGAAGAGGCGACGAAGTCGACGGATGCCGCCCGACAGGCTTTTTCGGCGGGCGTGGAACTCGCCTACCAGGGGAACTCCTACCGCCTCACTTCGCAGGATCTCCTTGGCATGGCAGCGGTGCACCCGGCCGGCGTCGCCGCGGGTCGTCCGTTGACCTTCGATACGCCGCCTGGGCGGGCACTGCTTGAAGAGCTTCTGGCTCCAATCGAGCATCCGCCTGTTGATGCGGTCATCCGGCCCGCGGTTGACCGCAAGGGCTTCACGGTGGTCCCGAGCAGCGACGGCACCCTGGTGGAGTGGGACGGGCTTCTCGCCGGTCTGGAACGCGCGGTGATGAGTCGTGACCGACGGTACGTGCCGATTCCTACAACGCCTGCCCACCCGAAGCTCACCACGCTGGACGCGGAGATGCTGGGCCTGCGCAGGGAGATCGTTTCGTTCACCACCTATTTCAGTGAGGCCAACCAGGCCAGGGTGAACAACATCCGACAGGTGGCGTCCATCTTGGACGGGATGATCGTGCGGCCCGGAGAGACGTTCTCCTTCAACGAAAGCGTCGGTCCTAGGACCAAAGCGGCCGGTTTCGACGAGGCCCCGGTGATCCGCGACGGCGTGCTGACACCGGGAGTGGGGGGTGGGATCTGTCAGGTCTCCACTACGTTGTTCAACGCGGCCTTCTTCGCCGGGTTGCCTGTTGTGGAGCGCCGTCCCCACTCCTTCTACATCGATCATTACCCTGTGGGCCGCGACGCCACGGTATCCTATGGGGCGGTCGACCTCAAGTTTCGCAACGACTCCGATAAGGTGATTCTCATCTCCGTCGAGGCAACAGACCGGTCCGTGCGGGTATCGTTGGCGGCTCCTACGTGGGACCGCGAGGTGACGTATACCACTACGCCGTTCCACGACGTCAAGCCGCCCTCCAGTTCTGAACAGAAGCCGCGCCGCCTTCGCGATCCGGCGCTGGCCGCGGGCCAGACATCCGTGGTTGAATCCGGCGTGGCCGGACGAAAAATAGAAGTCGTGCGCACGGTGACCCGGGCAGACGGCACCCGGCTATTCACCGACACCTTCGAGAGCGTCTACGCGCCCAAGGACTACGTGGTGCGGGTGGGGGGGTAGTAGAACACTCCCAAGACGGGCTGGAGCCCGCGAAGCCGCTCTCCGGCCGTCTTGAAAGCCCGCCGTTGCGGTCCGCGCTCTGCCGTCAGCTCTGACCGGTCTTGCCGATGACCTGTTTGCAGACGATCTTCAGGGTCTCGAAGACACCCAGCCCCGTGAGGGCGCAGGCTTCCACCGTAGGGGAGCCGGTGTGGTTGAGAAGCTCCGTCAGGTCGCCCACGCTGAAGACGTCGGAGAGATCGCGCTTGTTCATCTGGGTCACGAGGCCCAAGGAGGAGAGGTCGTCACCCTGCTCGAGCAGGTTGTCCCACAGGTTCAGGTAGCTCTCCACGTTCTCGTCTAGGCGCGTGATCTGGCTATCGGCGACGAAGACCACTCCGTCGACTCCTTGGAGCACAAGGCGCCGGGAAGCGTTGTAGTATGACTGTCCAGGCACGGTATACAGATGGAAACGCGTCTTCATGCCTTTGACCGTGCCCAGCGACAGCGGAAGGAAGTCGAAGTAGAGCGTACGCTCTTCCTCGGTCGCGATGCTGACCAGTTTACCTCTCGCGGCTGGGTTGACTTTCTTGTGGATGTACTGGATGTTGGTCGTCTTGCCACATAGTCCACAGCCGTAGTAGACGATCTTATAGTTGATCTCGCGGGCGGCGAAGTTGATTAGAGGCACAGGGTCACTCCATGCCCGCGAAGAGGTCGTCGATGGCCTCGCCGGCTAAGAGGGAGTAGTCGTCGTCTATCAAGAGGGCGTCATCGGCGTCCTCATCTGTGGTGGAGAATATCGGCCGCAGCACCTCGATCGCCCGGCTGGTGTACAGGCGCACTTTCCCAACTTGGGTCTCGCGACCGAACGTTATCACCAAGAGTACCTGGTCGGTCACCTGAGCAACGTGGAGATTGGATTCCCCTCCTTCGTGAAAGAGCAATGTGAACTCACGTTCATGCAACACCTCCGCGAGCTGTTGCGTGGCGGCGAAAGAACTTGCCGCCAGACTGGCGAGAGAGAGCGTGTCTGGGTGTTCCTCGGCGGTTGAAGTCGTGATCGGCTGGCCGCTCGTGGATACGAGAGCAATGAACCGGGAACCAGAGACGTGCCGGACTCTGTCGAGGATTTCGTCGACAAGGCGCATTTGCCTACCACTGAAGACGAGCCCTTTCCGACGAGCCACACTGTCCTCCTTGTTCAGGGGGCGCTTACGGTCCCCTGGCGGCCAAGTATAACAAGGGCCTATGCCCATTTCTATGCAGGGGTAACGGAGGCGTACGGTCTTTGATACTGGGGCGCGGGTTGCTAGAATGCCCACGCGATCTCTATGAGCGTGGGGAGGCGATGAATTCAGGTGGGTCTCACGGGTGAGATGCGCGGGTTCCGATTACCGGAGCTGCTCCAAGTTCTTGGGCAGAGCAAGAAGACGGGAGTCCTGACGCTGTACGGAGGGGTCGCCGAAGGAAGCCTTACGCTACAAGGTGGGAGACTCGTGGCCGCCAGAACGGGAGCCTCCTCGGGGGAAGAAGCCTTCTTCTCCCTGCTGCAGAATCTTGAGGGTCGTTTCTCATTTGTGGCATCTCAGCTGGAGGCGCAGGATCTGCAGCCGTCTGTGGCCATGCGCCCACTCGAGGTCCTCCTGTTGGACGCAACGTCCAGGGATAGTCTGGACGAGGGGTAGCCGCTTCTGGTCAACACGCGAACCTCGGGACAGAGGGCAATTTCCACTGTGATATGATGCTGCCAGCCTTGCCTGGCGAGAAAGGAGCGGATGTGAATCCCAGTAATCTGAGGTACCACAAGGAGCACGATTGGGCCCGCATCGAGGGCGACCTGGCCGTGTTCGGGGTTACCCACTATGCGCAGGAGTCGCTCGGGGATATCGTGTATATCGAACTTCCCGAGGTGGGCGCGGAATTGATCGCGGGTACTTCCTACGCCGAGGTCGAATCGGTCAAGGCGGTCACGGATGTGTACGCTCCACTTTCGGGCTCAGTTGTTGAAGTGAACGAAGACGTGATCGACGCGCCTGAACTCCTCAACGAGAGCCCCTACGAGGACGGATGGTTGGTCAAAGTGCAGCTGAGCGACCCCAGCGAGGCCGACGGACTCATGTCCTCGGAAGGCTATGAATCTATGCTCGCCGAACAAGAGGACTGATCGCACGCCACAGTGCGCGTGAAGCTTCAAGAGCAGGCCCACAAGGCCTGCTCTTGTTGTATGAGACCGTACTGTGCAGCGTGTAGACTCTTCTTCTACCTCTAGGTGAAGTTGAAGGTTAGTCAGCGAGGAGGTATACTGGACCCATGAGCGACGTGGACACCGCATCCTTCGACCTGTTGGTCAATATTCAATCGTATTCCGACGGGGAATTAAAGGTGCTCGCCCAAGCCCTGGAGGCAGAGGAGCGGGAGATCTCAAAATCACGGAGGCTTCTACACGCGCGACTCGACATTCTCCGTGCGGAGATGGTGCGCAGGTTGCGAGACAAGCACCGTGCGGGCGAGAGTCTGGTCGCCGAGGGTGACGTGCAGAAGTTGAGCGCCATTCTCAGCTCGCGGGGCCTGCTGCCGGAGGAGCCTCAGTAGAAAGAGGAGGGACCATGGGAGAGCGCATCGAACGTACCGTTCGTGCTCTGCAGGAGTTGTTCCACGATCTATCGGTGGGTGCCCGCGAGGAACGAGTCGTGCGCTATCTGGTCACTGAGCTTCACAAGGGTAGGCATTTCGACGACATCCTCACCGACCCCTACATGATCTCCAACACGGACGCCCAAGATCGCGCGAAACTGCTGGAGAATCCTGAGACTCTCATGCAGATCGAGGAGACCATGACCACGGAGTTCGGAGACTACCGCAAGGAACTCGACACGCGGAGTCGGGGCTAGGGCGCATGCTTCCTTGCGCCAAGTGCGGCTTCGAGAACCCAGAAGACGCCAATTTCTGCGCACGGTGCGGGAGTAGGCGGGTCCCACAGGAGCTTTCCGAGACCACTCAGACCTACATACCGGGTTCCACCGACGATCCGCGGTCCGTCACTTCAGGGTCCGATGCCCGTGGCGGCGGCCCCTGCCTTCTCATCAGGGCCGGAGGCGGCCGAGAGGGGGAGGAGATAGGCCTCGATACCGAACTTCTCACGATTGGGCGCCATCCGGAGAGCCATCTCTTCCTTGACGACGTCACGGTTTCGCGCCATCACGCCCGCATCGTCCGAGACGCTACCGGTCTCGTCGCTGAGGATCTGAACAGCCTTAATGGCACCTACGTCAACCGTCGACGCGTCGAGCGGCATCATCTCTCCGACGGAGACGAGTTGCAGATCGGCAAGTTCAAACTCGCGTACCTAGAACCGCTGGATTTCTGACCCGGCCCATGATGGTCTTCGGCGAGAAAGAAGAGGAGAAGGCTATAGCAGTGGGGACCAATGCGGAGCCTCGGGAGGGCCTCCTGACTATCGGGCAGGTGGTCCGTCTCTTGCGGGACGAGTACCCCGGTCTCAGCATATCGAAAGTACGGTATCTCGAGGACCGGGGGTTGTTGACCCCCCAGCGTACCCATGGCGGCTATCGCAAGTACAGCCAAGGGGAGGTGCGTCGACTTCGAACGATTCTCACGCTGCAGCGTGATGAATTCCTTCCGCTTGAGGTGATCCGCGACCGGATCGCGCGGGGCACGGCGACTACGGCGGGACGGGTACTGGCCCCTCCGGCTCCCGTGGAAGCGACCCTGGCACTGCGCCGCGAACAGAGACGCTTCACGTTTGATGAAGCGGTGGATGGTGCGGGAGTGGACCCTGAGTTCCTTCGAGAACTGGCAGACTTCAATCTGGTCGATCGGACGGCGGCATCTGCACCCGGACCGGTTCTTACCGATACCGACGTCGAGATAGCCAGGATCTGCGACCTGCTCGCTCGGCACGGGGTAGCACCCCGCAATCTTCACCTGCTGCGTTCTTCGGCGCAGCGGGAGGCGTCGATGCTCGAACAGATCGTCACGCCGGCTCTGCGGTCGCCACATGTCGAACGTAGGGAGCTTGGCGAGAAGACTCTGCAAGATCTGGGGTCTCTGCTCGCACGCCTGCTCGATCTACTCCTCTACAAGGAACTCCGTCGCCTGATCGAGTAAGCGCGCCTTAACGGGCGATCGCGCCCTCTCGAGTGACCGCGACGTATCGAGTAATCGCTCTCGTGCCCGTCAGGAGGAATATGGATCTCAAGGCCTATGTGCGTGATGTGCCTGACTTTCCAAAACCAGGCATCATGTTCAAAGACATCACGCCGCTCTTGCAGGATCCTCTTGCTTTGCGGTACGCGATCGACAAACTCGCTGAGTTCGGTGTTCCGCGCAAACCCGACGTGGTCCTGGGCGCGGAGGCCAGGGGGTTCATTCTCGGTGCCGCGCTGGCGTACTCTCTGGGCGCGGGCTTCGTCCCCGCGCGCAAGCCCGGCAAACTCCCTTGGCGGGTCTCTCAGGCCGACTACGAACTCGAGTACGGCATGGATTCGCTGCAGATGCACCAAGACGCCATCCGCCCGGGTCAGCGCGTCATCGTACACGATGACCTTCTGGCCACGGGAGGTACGGCGCGCGCGAAGATCGATCTGGTGGAGCAGGCCGGCGGCCTGGTTGTGGGCGTCGCCTTCCTGATCGAGTTGTCGTTCTTGGGGGGTCGAGACAAGTTGAAGGGCTACGACGTACTCAGTCTCATGACATACTGATTCTTGTGATGTACTAGTCGCTTATGGCGTGAAGGCCGCCCCGAGGGACGGCCTTCACGCTTTTCGGACTAGGCGCTGCGACCCCCGGGGGCGCCGCAGGAAGCGGTAGTTCACCGGCGGCTACTGGCGGATGCCACCTCCGGTCCCGATGTCGCTACGCCTATGGGCCAGACTACTGTCTATGTGGACCACCTCCTTTCATCGCTTGCCAAGACTGTACAAGGTGGAGGGGGCGAGGGCAAGAGGAAAATGATACGAGAGGTGACCTGAGGGGCGTCTTCGGATGTGCCCTCCCAGCTCACCGTTCTGTGACTTGACATAACATACATTATCGTGCGTTGCAGGAAGAGGTGGGAGGTAGGCTTCGGCCCTTGTCCGCGGATCGGTGCCGGACCGAGCGTCACTAAGCCTAGAAGACCTTCTTGCCCAGTACCGCCTTCAACCGTACGAGAGCTTTCGACTGCTCGCGTGAGACCGTCCGCTGCGTCATGCCGATCTCGTCCGCGACTTCTTGCTGGGTGAAATCACGGAAGAACAGCAGGTAGATGATCCGCTTGTGGATGTCAGAAAGCGCGGCGAGAGCATCGTACAGGACTATCCGGTCCTCGATCGGCAACGAGAACGCCTCCTGTTTCGCCGACCGCATCAGGCTCCTATCGGGCGGGTCGATCGTGCCGTCGAGGAACGGCTCATCGAGAGAATGCAGGTTGAGGGCTCCGTAGACCCGGATGACCTCGAGCACGCCCTCTTCCTGCAGGTTGACCGCTTCGCTGAGCTCCGACATGGTCGGAGAGCGTCCATTGACGCGATAGAACTCTGTCTGGGCCTCCTGGATCCGCCGGTAGAGTGTTCTGGCCCACCGAGGTTGGCGAATCAGGAGATTGTCGCGGAGATAGTGACGAATCTCACCATCGACGATAGCCATAGCATAGGTGGCGAACGAGCTGCCCCGTTCGGGGTCATAGCGCTGAGCGGCCTTGATCAACCCCAGGCGCGCCACCTGAAACAGGTCCTCGTAGGTCTCGCTACTGTACGAGAAACGCTTTAAGGCGTGATGGAGCAATCCCTCGTTGCGCCGGAGGATCTCATCGAGGTAGGTGATATCGAGAGCCAGATGGTACGCGCCGACTAGGTCTTCGTTGGTCAGTCGTTCGACAGGCATGGCATCCACGCCTGTCGCGGCAGCCGGAACCGGGCGCACCACGAGCTGTCGCCGGGTCGCAGCTGCCTGAACGCTTCCTCCTGAGGGCACTGTCTCTGCGCTCTCCAACATGTTCGGACTACTGCACCAGTTTGAAGAGGTTGAAGATCGGCAGATACATCGCCACCACGACCAGACCGACGATGCCGCCGATGAAGATCATCATGATCGGTTCGATGATCGAGGTGAGTGATTTTACGGCCGTGTCGACTTCGTCTTCGTAGAAGTCGGCAATCTTGTGGAGCATGACGTCCAGGGCGCCGGTCTCTTCGCCGATCGCGATCATCTGTGTGACCATCGGCGGGAAGACCTTCACTTTTTCCAACGGACGGGCGATGGATTCGCCGGCTTTGATCTGCTCTTTGACGTCCTCCATCGCGTATTCGATGACCGTGTTGCCCGATGTCTTGCCGGTAATCTCGATGGATTGCAGGATGGGAACGCCAGAACTGACCAGCGTCGCCAGCGTGCGGCTGAACCGTGACACCGCGATCTTCTGGATGATATCCCCGAGTTTCATGGGAAGGCGCAGCTTGACTCTATCCCACACCTCGGTGCCCCGACGTGACTTCTTCAGACGCCGTATCCCGTAGATGGCCAGGAAGAGGGCGGGGAACAGGATGAACCAGAAGGAGCGCAGCATGTTGCTTATGCCCATCATGATGCGTGTGAGGAGCGGTAGCTGGCCGCCTAGATCGTTGTACATGGCGCCGAACACGGGGATGACGAACAGGATCAGCGCGAACATGACCAGGATGGCGAACGACAGAATCAGAAGAGGATAGACCATGGCCGACTTGACCGACCGGCGCAGGCTGTCGTCCTTCTCGAGCTGAGTCGCCAGGCGATCGAGTGTCTGGTCGAGCACTCCGCCGATCTCTCCGGCCCTCACCATACTCACGTAGAGGCGGTCGAAGGCCACCGGGTGCTTCTCGACGGCGTCAGAGAGAGGCATGCCCGCTTCGACGTCCATGCGCACATGCGAGATGATCTTGCGGAACCGGGGATTGGACGTCTGTTCTTCCAGGATGTACAGCGCCCGCAGCAACGCAAGGCCGGCATTGATCATGGTTGCGAACTGGCGCGAGAAGATGACCTTGTCGCGCGGCTTGATCGCGGTGAACCCCTCCAGCATCTCGTTGATGTTGAGAGAGGCGCGTTTCTGGTCGATCTCGAGGACCGTCAGTCCTTTGCGGCGCAGATCCGCGGCCACCGCGGCCTTGGATTCGCCTTGAACCTGACCTTTGAGCGGCGCGCCGCGTTCGGGTCGTGCGGTGTATACGTACGTGCTCATCTGGGTTCCTTTCCGCTCCTATGAGTCAGATGAGGCCGGCTCACTTGTCCCATCCGCTATGCCACCCCTGACATCAACAGCCGGTTGAGATCCTCCGGGTTCGAGGATCGGTGGTCCGCCAATTCCCGAGAGATCAGTCCTCTACGGACGAGATCCGCCAGGGCGGCGTCCATGGTCTGCATCCCATACTTGCCACCGGTCTGCATGACCGTGTAGATCTGATGGGTCTTGCCTTCGCGGATAAGGTTCCTGACTGCCGGAGTGGGCACGAGCACTTCAACGGCAACAACGCGGCCTCTGCCGTCCCTTCGCGGGAGCAACTGCTGCGTGACGATCCCTTGGATGGTCGAGGCGATCTGCACCCGGATCTGTTCCTGCTGGTGAGGCGGGAATACATCGATCATGCGGTCGATCGTCTGGGGTGCGTCTTGCGTGTGCAGGGTGGCGAAGACAAGGTGGCCGGTTTCTGCCGCCGTCAGAGCGGTCTGGATGGTCTCCAGATCGCGCATCTCCCCCACGAGGATCACGTCCGGGTCTTGACGGAGCACTGACTTGAGCGCCCGATTGAACGACTTGGTGTCGGTGCCCACCTCGCGCTGGTTGACGATGCAGCGCTTGTGCCGGTGAAGGAACTCGATGGGATCCTCGATGGTCATGATGTGTTCTTCGCGCACCTCGTTGATCTCGTCGATCAGAGCGGCGAGCGTGGTGGTCTTGCCTGAACCGGTGGGCCCGGTGATTAGAACGAATCCGCGGGGTTTCGCGCACAGAGTATGCAGCGCCCTGGGCAAGCCCAGCTCGTCGACACCCAGAATGGTCACGGGAATGAGGCGGAACGCTGCTCCAAGACTGTTGCGCTGGAAGAAGGCATTCACTCGAAAGCGGGCGCGACTGGGCACGGAATACGAGAAATCGATCTCCCAGTCGGTTTCGAGGCGCTGGCGTTGGTCCTGGGTCAGGATGCTATAGACCAGATCCCGGGTGTCGTTGGTCGTCAGGCGTGGGTAGTCGAGTGGCCGAAGTTTGCCATTGACCCGCACAGCCGGAGGCAACCCCACCGCCAGATGTAGATCGGATGCCTCTAGGTCGAGCGTCTCGACCAAGATGTCTACAAGTTCCAACTCCACCTCCTCACACGATCACCCGAGCGATTTCTTCGATGCTCGTTCTGCCCTGCAACACTTTGTCCACGCCGTCCTCACGCAGCGTCTTCATGCCCTCTGCCTGCGCGACCCGGTTTATCTCATCGGCACTTTTGCGTTCGACCGTGAGCCTTTCTATGGCCTCAGTGACCAGCATTACCTCGTAGAGGCCCAAACGGCCCTTGTAACCGGTGCCGTTGCAGCGATTGCAGCCGACCGGCTTGTATAGCGTGACCTCCTCCCAGCCATCGACCGCCTCTTGGGGAAAATCGTTGCGGCGCAGCATCTCCTGCGTGGGACTGTACGGTTCCCTACAGCTGTCGCAGAGTTTTCGCGCCAGACGTTGGGCGAGCACGCAGTCGACGGCCGATGCGGTCAAGAACGGCTCGATGCCCATCTCCGTCAGCCGAGAGAGAGCCCCGGGAGCATCGTTGGTGTGCAGGGTCGAAAGCACCAGGTGGCCGGTGAGGGCGGATTCGATGGCGATCTGAGCGGTATCCTTGTCCCGTATCTCGCCGATCATGATGATGTCGGGGTCGCAGCGGAGGATGGACTTGAGGGCGGAGGAGAAGTTGAGGCCGGCCTTGGGGTTGGCCTGCACCTGATTGATGCCGGCCAGTCGGTACTCGACCGGATCCTCCACGGTGATGATGTTCTTCTCGGACGAATTCAGGATGTTCAGCGTGGCGTACAGCGTCGTCGACTTTCCAGACCCGGTCGGCCCGGTAACGAGTATGGCTCCGTACGGCTTCGTGAACGACTTCTTGTAGCGCGCCAGCGATTTCTCAGCGAAGCCCAAGTCCTCGAGGCGCAGCATCACGTTCGAGCGGTCGAGAAGTCGGATGACGATCTTCTCCCCGTACACTGTGGGCAGAGACGCTACGCGCATGTCGATGGGCTTGCCGCCAACCATGAGCCCGATGCGTCCGTCCTGAGGGACCCGCCGCTCGGCGATGTCGAGATCGGCCATGATCTTCAAGCGGGACAAGACGCCTGACTGCATCCGCCGGGGCACCGACATGATCTCGTGCAGCACCCCGTCGTTCCGGAAGCGAACGATCATCTCTTTCGCTTGGGGCTCGAAGTGGACATCCGAGGCACCGTCATCGGCCGCCTGTGCCAGGATGCTGTTCACGAGCTTGACGATGGGAGCCTCGTCGATCTGCTCCCGGATATCGCGCATCTCATCGGCCGTGATCTCGGACGCAGTGGCCGCGCGTTCGTCGACATTCTCAGCGACGTTCTCGTCCAGACGGCGGAGTTTGGAGATCTGAGCGAAGACATCTTCCTCAGTGGCTATGGCGGCTTCGATGTCGTAGCCGGTCAGGATGCGTAGATCGTCGAGGGCGAAGACGTTCGAAGGATTCACCATGGCCACGAGGAGCGTGTGATCGTTCACGTAGGCCACCGGGATGGCGGCATACCTGCGGGCGTCTTTGTCGGTGATCAGGCCCGCGGCCGAGGGATCGACGCGCATCTCCTCCAAGTCCAGGAATTGCACGCCGAGTCTGCGGGCCAGGGCCTTAGTGAGTTCGGCGCCTTTGATCCAACCGCGTTGCAGCAGCACCTCGCCGATGCGGAGATGTGAGTGCTTCTGCTCGTCGAGGGCCTCTTCGAGTTGTTGGGGCGTGATCAGCCCCATCTCCAGAAGAATCTCGCCCGTGCGCTGCTTGACGGGTTTCCGACTTTGGATTTCCTCGCTGTTCACCTGCATCAGCGGTGCTGCACCTCTTCACGCATGCGGTCGATGGGGGCCATCCTTCCCGTCCACAACTCGTACGATCGTGCTGCCTGCTGCACAAGCATCTCAAGGCCATCCAGACAGATGCAACCGAGGGATCTGCCGGCCCGGACAAGGGCGGTCGGCTCGGGCCCGTACGTGAGGTCCACGATCACGTGCCTTCGCATGAGTGTATCGACCGGAATCGGGGAGAGCTTTACCGAATCGCCCATCCCCACCGACGTAGCATTCACTATGAGTTCGGCCTGTCGGGCCACCGTGATGAGCTCGCTCTCCCCCACGGCGTGGCACGGTATTGAGCTCCAGGTGGCGACTGCTGCGCAGAGTTCGCGAGCGCGCGCGAGAGTCCGGTTGAAGACCCAGACCTCAGCCGCCCTCTCAAGCACGAGCCCCGCTACGACAGCGCGGGCGGAACCACCAGCTCCCAGCACGAGGCAGCGCGAGCCACGCGGACCTCTCCCCCAGGCCTGCTCGAGCGCCATCAAGAACCCATGGATATCGGTGTTGTGGCCGCTCAGCACGCCATCCCGGTTCACGATGGTGTTCACCGCTCCGATGCGGCCGGCCGTGGAGTCAACCGTGTCGAGTAGAGGCACGACGGCCTCTTTGTGGGGCACCGTTATGTTCGCCCCAACTATCCCCAGCGCGCGGAGCCCTTCGATGGCAGCCGGTAGATCCTCGGAGGAGACGTCGAAGGCCACGTATCTCATGTCGATGCCCTGCGCCAGGAACGCGGCGTTGTGCATCAAGGGCGACCGCGAGTGACCCACCGGGTGGCCTATGAGACACGCCAGCCGCGTGGCGGCGGTCACGGGTCGCTGCCTTTGATCGCTCATCGCCCCTCCGTTCTCGTGCCAGGGATCGCAGCATATCAGGGGGTTCCCGGCTGCGCCGTACGCCTTTAGTACGACCTCGCTGAACACTTCCGATCGGGCGGACGGCTCGTCCCGGTTACTTGGGAGCACCTGCCTTTGCTTTGAGGAACTCGTCATAAGAGTCGGTGAAGAAATGATGACCCTCGGCGTCGATCAACACGTAGTAGAGGTAGTTCACATGCGCAGGAGCAAGCGCAGCTTCCAAAGCGGCCAGACCGGGACTGGCCACCGGGCCGGGCGGAAGTCCTTTGTTCCTACGTGTGTTATACGGAGAATCGACCTCCAAGTCACTCTTGGTGAGCGGATCGGTCCATTTTTTCAACGCGTAGCGCACCGTGGCATCGATTCCGAGAGACATATCCTTGGCCAGACGGTTGTAGATGACCGCGGCAACGCGTGCTCTGTCCTCCGGCAGTCGGGCCTCTTTCTCGATGAGCGACGCGACAATGACTATCTCGTAGGGACTCAGACCGAGGTCGGTGGCATTCTGCCAGGGTAGGGCCGAGGTCTCGCGCTCGAATGAACCGAGCTGCTGCTGGATCAGTCCGGTCGGGTCGGATTCTTGGTCGACGTAGTAGGTAGCCGGGAAGAGGAGGCCCTCCAGTGTAGATGGGTTCACAGTCGCACCCCCCACCGCGGGCAGCACGAATTTCTCCGGGTGTGCGGCCAGGTGCGCATACTCCGCGCCGTCGAGCTCGTACGTCAGCTTGAGTCGGGTCGCCGTCTGATCGATCGATAGTCCTTCTGGAATGGTGACGCGAAGACCATCGGGCTCCGTTCCGCGTCGCAAAGCGGCGATGATAGCCGGCAGGCCCTGTCCCACTGCGAACGAGTAGGCTCCCGGTTTCAGATCAGCCGCGGCAGCTTCTTTCTCCACTTCGCCCAGGAATGCGTCGGCGGATTCGATCACCCCCGCGCGGGCGAGGATACGAGCCACGTCGTCGGCCGAGACGCCCGGCGGTATCCGTACTTCGACCTTGGTGCCGGAATCCGGAGTGATCGAGGCCCCGTGATCTCGGCTGCCGGTGACCACCAACACGAAGCCGGCAAGTGCCGCCAGGAGCAGCAGAAAGCCGGCAATCGCCGCCAGGCGATGCCCGCGGCGGGTCAGTCTCCGGCGAGGGCTCATCCGGAGCGCTGGTCGCGCTCAGACTTCGAATGCACCGCATCCAGGTAGTTCTGCAGCACATAGCAGGCAGCCACGGCATCGGCGGACGTGCCCCTGGATCTACCTCTCTCGGCGAGTTTCGAGGTGAAACGTTCGTCCCACGTGACGACCGACATCGACGCCCGTTCACGAAGTCGTCGGGCGAACGCGTCGGCCGCCTCAAGTTGGGCGTTCGTCCCTCCGGCGAGCGGTCGAGGCAGGCCCACCACGATCTCCCCCACGCTCTCACCGCGGGCGAACTCGAGGACCCGGTCGATGAGGGCCTCGGTGTCGTGTTCCATGACGACGGTCAACGGCCGGCAGATCAGCCCCGTGGTGTCGGAGAGGGACAGACCGGTTCGTGCCGACCCAAAGTCGACCCCTAAGTAGCGCACGGACCTCTAGACTCCCAGCGCCTCTTCGGCCGACGCGCGCACTGCGGCAAGAGCCGCATCCAAGTGCGCCGGGTCTCCACCTCCGGCCCGTCCTAGGGTCGCGCTACCACCTCCGCCGCCCGCGAAGACGCCCGCCCCTCTCTTCACCAATCGGCCGGCGTCGACAGAATCCAGCCCCTTGCTCGCCGCAACCACCAACATGGCCTTGCCATCGATGATGGCTCCCAGGGCAACCACGGACGAGCCGAGCCTGTCGCGCACCTGGTCGAGCACCGAGACCAGTTGATCGGCGTCGCGCGCTTCCACCGCGGCCACGGCCACCCGCACGCCCGCGATCTCGGTAGCGCCGTCGGCTACATCCCGGACGATATCCACGGCTTTCCCCGACAGCAGTTCGGCCAACTCTTGCCTCAGGTCCGCCGCCTGCTGCTTCAGCTTCTCGATGCCGCCGACGATCGCCTCCTCCTGAGCGGCGCCCGCCGCAGTGGCGGCCTGAGCTAGAAGACCGTCGCGGTGCCGGTAGTACTCGACAGCACGTCTGCCGGTGACCGCCTCGATGCGGCGCACGTTGGCGCCCACGCTCGCTTCGGAGACGATCTTGAAGATGCCGATCTCGCTGGTGCTGCCGACATGAGTGCCGCCGCACAACTCACGGCTGAAGTCGTCTATCTCCACGACGCGCACGAAATCGCCGTATTTTTCGCCGAAGAGGGCCATCGCGCCCAGATCTCGGGCATGGTCGATGGTGGTGGTGAAGGCGCGCACGGGGTGGTTCTCGACGATCTTGCGATTGACGATCTCTTCGAGTTCGGCCAGTCTGCTCGGGCCCAGGGGCTCGTGAAAGGCGAAATCGAAGCGGAATTTGTCGGCGCGCACCGCGGAGCCGGCCTGTGTAGCGTCTTTGCCCACGGTGCTGCGCAGGGCGTAGTGAAGCAGGTGGGTGCCGGTATGGTTCGCGGCCACCGAGTGACGGTGAACGGTCGAGATAGCCGCCTTCACGCGCGTACCTGCCTCGATGCCGCCGCTGGTGACGCGGGCGTGGATCACCTGGACCGCGCCCTGATGTTGCACGTCGAGCACCTCGGCGCGGCCCGTGTCGCCCTCTACCCACCCGATGTCGGCGCTCTGACCGCCGCCCTCCGCGTAGAACGGGCTTTCGCGCAGCGAAAGCAAGACGCGATCGTCACCGAGAGGTTGCACGTTTCCGACCACGGTGAATATCTCATCTTTCTCGTGGCCCACGAATTCGGTCGGGTGCTCCGCCTCGCGTGCGAACTGGATGATGGCCTGCTCGATATCGTCGCCGCCACGCGTGGCTCGGGCGCGCTGTCGTTGCTGGTCCATGGCCGTGTCGAACTGGGCATCGTCGAGAGATAGTCCTCTCTCGGCTATCACCTCTCGCGTGACCTCGACCGGGAATCCATAAGTGTCGTGAAGCACGAAAGCGACCGTTCCGGGCAAGGCCGTCGCCCCGGACTCCTGCGCGCGTCTGATCTCTTCTTCCAGCAGGACCAATCCCTGGTCGAGGGTGCGATTGAAACGCTCCTCCTCCGAGTCTACGACGCGCAGGATGCTCTCGCGACGTTCGTGCAGTTCGGGGTACGCATCCGCCAGCATGTCGATGACGCGTTCGGCGAACCGGCCCAGGAAGGGGGGCTGCATATCCACGTTGCGGCTGAACCGCGCGGCCCGGCGGATGATCCGCCGCAACACGTAGCCTCGGCCCTCGTTGCCGGGCAGCACTCCGTCCGCGATGAGAAAACACGTGGCCCGGGAGTGGTCGGCCAGCACCCTCAGGGCGACGTCGGCTTTCTCGTTCTCGCCGAACCGATGGCCGCTGAGTTCCTGTCCCAGCTCGATCAGCGGGTAGAAGACGTCGGTGTAGAAGACGGTGGGCGCCCCCTGCATCAAAGCGGCGATGCGCTCGAGGCCCATCCCCGTGTCGATGTTCCTGGCCGGAAGGGGCGTGAGTTGCTTGGTGTCGTCCATGTTGTACTGCATGAAGACCAGGTTCCAGTACTCCAAGAACCGGTCGCAGTCACAACCCGGCCGGCAATCCGCTGAATCGCAGCCGAACTCGGGCCCAC
The DNA here is from genome assembly GCA_963790415.1 of uncultured Actinomycetota bacterium. Lineage (GTDB taxonomy): Bacteria > Actinomycetota > Thermoleophilia > RBG-16-64-13 > RBG-16-64-13 > JAJZQZ01. Next base: position 254,185 of record CAWBOK010000009.1, on the reverse strand, counting down.
GGTCGTAATAGAGCTCCGAACACGGCCCGCACGGACCCGTAGGACCGGGAGGTCCCCAGAAGTTCTCGCTGCGCGGTAGCTTGACCATCCGATCGCGGGGAACCCCCATCGCCTCCCAATGGCCCATAGCCTCTTCATCCGGTTCGACTTGGTCGTCGCCCTCGAAGACGGACACCCAGATACGGTCTCGGTCGAGACCCAGATGCTGGGTGGAGAACTCGTAGCCGAACCGGATGGCGCCTTCCTTGAAGTAGTCCCCCACCGAGAAGTTGCCCAGCATCTCGAAGAACGTGCAGTGTCGGCCGGTGAAGCCGACGCGATCGATGTCGGTCGTACGGAAGCATTTCTGCACGCTCGTCAAACGGCGGGCAGGTGGTTCGGCCATGCCGAGGAAAAAGGGTTTGAACGGCTGCATGCCCGCGGTGGTGAGGAGCACCGACGGGTCACGATACGGCACCAGCGACGCGCTGGGGACCAAGAGGTGCCCCTGCTCTACGAAGTAGTCGAGGAACTGCTTCCGGAGCTCATGAGTCTTCACGCAGGCGACCTCTTCATGTTTTCGGGTTGGACGGGAGCCGGTGCTCGGACGCGTCAGTGCTCTTTGGGCTGACTGAACAGTTGATCCTGCTCCACCATGTGCAGGCGGAGGACTTCGATGGATTTTCGGATGAGTCGCGATACGTGCATCTGCGAGATGCCGACCCGCGTGGCTATCTGAGTCTGGGTCATGCCTTCGAAGAAACGGAGGTGGAGGATCAGCCGCTCGCGATCGTCCAGGCGTTCCATCGCCGGCGCAAGGTACCGCCGCTGCTCCACCACCTCGTATTCCCTCTCTTCGGCCCCCAAGAAGTCGAGGAGCTCCATAGCATCTTCGTCTTCCGAGGTTCCACTGGAGTAGATGGAGAGTGAATTGTAGGCCCTTCCACTCTCCAGCGCCTCGAGAACCTCCTCTTCAGTCGCGTCACACGCCTTGGCCATCTCGGGGATGGTGGGAGAGCGGTTCAACTCCACAGTAAGCTGCTCGATGACCCTGTTGAGACGGATGTTCAGATCTTGGAGGGCTCTGGGGACTTTGACCGCCCAGCCCTTGTCGCGGAAGTACCGCTTGATCTCACCGAGGATGGTGGGGGTGGCGTAGGTGGATAGCTCGACCCCTCGCGATGTGTCGAAGCGATCGATGGCTTTGATGAGCCCGATGGAACCCACTTGTATCAGATCCTCGATCGCCTGCCCGCGAGACGAGAACCGGCGGGCCAGACTACGGACCAGCGGAAGGTAGCGGGTGATCAGCTCTTCCCGTGCGGCCGGATCGCTTTCGTCGTGAACACGACGAAGCAGCTCTTTCTCCGGCACTTCCGCGAGTCTCTCGCCGTACACGCGCGCACCGGGGATACCTTCGGAGCTCACGCTTACCACGCCACCTCGCTACCCCGCCAGCTTACGCAGTTCGACGGCGAAGGTTCCGTCACCAAGATCGGAGAGTAGGTACTCGTCGACGAGGGACCGGAGCAGAATACAGATCTCGATGCATCGCCCTTCCGCCCCTGGTGGGACCTGGCCTTGCGCGAGGGTCGTGCGCAGATCCGCGTTGCGAAGCGGCTCGAGGCGCACGCTCATAGCGTCATGCGAGACGGTCACCGCCATCGAAAGCGTGCCGGCGGCGGGCATGTCCTCGGCCAGGATGTTGTCGACCGCCAGTTGGAGGTCATCGAGGTCATCGAACGAGAAGGACCGCCTCAGAGCGATCCCCCCCAAGACCAAGTGCAGCAGGGGCAAGAACCCCGCGTCGCGAGGCACTTCTAGGCGCACAGTATCAGCCACGTCACCTCGCCTTCGGCCGGGCATCGAACCGCTGAGCGATTACGCTTCTCCGCCGAGATGCTGCTGGATCTCCTCTTCTTTCCGACGCGCAGCCGAGCGCCCAGCCTCGTAAGCGTCGAGACCCCGCGCGCGGACATCCTCCCAATAGCGCATTGCTTCTGCGGGCACCTCGGCGGCCGATTCGCTGAGAGTCTTTCCTGTCTCGCGCGAGATCTTGTAGGTGAGAGCGGCCGCTCCACCGACCACCGCTCCCACGAAGGTGGCAAAAAGGAAACCGAACCTGTTCATCGTCCCTCCTTCCGTCGGCCGGAGAGGAAGGTGGAGAGGGCCTCGCCCACCCCGGCTGAGAAGCCGGCCACCTTCTTCACCGGCGAACCGATCGCACTTTGGATGGCGCTGGTCGTGTTGCCGATGGTGTCGGTGACTGACACCACGGATCCGGTGATCTCGTCTATCTTGCCCAGCTCGGAGTTGACTTCATCCACGGTAGTCTGAAGACGGGTGAGAATCGGTACGAACTCCCCAGTGGCGTCGTGCAGCGATTCTGTGGTCTGTTGAAAGAAAGCGGCAAGACGCACCAGGGCATACGTCACCCCCGCCCCGCATGCGAGGAAGAAGAGGCCGATAGCGATATCCATGAACGCGCGCGCATCCCACACCATATCGGTACCCTCCTCCGACGGATTCTACGACGTTGCGCCCCCTCACTTGAGCACACAAATCCTACTATAGCACAGGGTTTTCCCGGCTCATCCGGGCAGAGACGATGGTGCCCGCGGCCACGACCGCCGTCTCAGCGTAGACTACCGCCGTCTGCCCCGGGGCCACTCCGTGCACGGGTTCGGCCAGACGCAGCAGGAGCGACGAGCCGAGGTCTTCCACCCCGCTGCGGATCGGGCCACCCGAGGAGCGCAACTGTGTCCACGCCTGAGTGGGAATGTCTGCCGCGTGTCGCACAACGTCATCGACTTCGACGGTGTCTACGGCCAGGCCACCTCGAGGCGCGGCCACCACCGTATCGCTCTCGGACATCACCGCGGTCACGAAGAGTGGATGCGCAGCGGCGATCCCCAACCCCTTGCGCTGTCCCACGGTGAAGTTGTGGGTGCCGGCGTGCCGACCCAGCACGTTCCCCTCCGGGTCGACGATATCCCCAGGTCGCTCACCGAGCCGCTCGCGCAAGAAGCGCCTGTGATCGTCGTCGGGGATGAAGCAGATCTCTTGGCTTTCGACCGCGTCGTGGGCTTCCAGCCCCGCCGCGCGTGCGAGCGCGCGCACCTGGACCTTGCTCAAACGGCCGAGAGGCAGGCGGACGCGTCGCAGGAGGTTCGGTGGCACCCGCGCGAGCACGTATGACTGATCTTTCCGCGGGTCCACCCCGCGTTCTAGCCGGGGAGGATTCCCGACGATCTGAGCGTAGTGGCCGGTCGCCACGTACCCCAGACCCATCCGATCGGCGAGGGAGACGAGTTCGCCGAAGCGAAGGCTGCCGTTGCAGCGGACGCAGGGGTTGGGCGTGCGGCCGCCAGCGTACTCGCGCACGAAGTACTCCACCACCTCCCTGTAGAACGGGCCGCCCAGATCGACCGTGAAGTGCGGTATCCCCAGTGCGTGCGCCGCGCGTCGAGCCCTCATCACCGTCTCCGGCGAGCAGCAGCCTGTCCCGACGCCGCAGGTCGGGTCACTCCAGAAACGGAACGTGACCCCGATCACTCGTCGGCCTTCCTCGACCAGGATCGCCGCGGCGGTCGTGCTGTCGACCCCGCCGCACATGGCCACCAGGACACTCTCGGGGTCGAGTCGCCATGTCCGGCGGGATCGGAGGAGACGCCTCGGACCGGTCACGTCCTCGAGCGCGGCGTGCAATGCGTCGGCCGCCAGATTGGAGCAGGTCGCTCTTCGCCGTCGACAACTCCAGGGCGTCGGCCAGGACGGCCTCGCCGAGCTGAGCAGCCTCGAAGACCGAGTGTCCCTCGACCCGGGAGACGACTTCCGAGCCTCCGGCGATGGTGGCAGGGCAGCCGAACGCCTGAAACCGGGCAGCCGTCACCGTGCCGTCTTGCACGTGGAGTTCGATGCGCACCTGATCGCCACAACTGGGGCTGCCCGCGGTGCCTACTCCGTCGGGGGAACTGAGTCTCCCCGCGCCGTGCGGGCTCAGCACGTGAGCCACGACGCGGGCCCCGTAGTGGCTGCACGGTCGCTTCACCGGCTTCCATCCTGTGTACGTTCGTCCGGGCGTCACTCACGGCCGCACGACCATCCGCCACACAGAGGCTATCCCTGACGGATGTTGACCACCTGCTGGTTGAGAGTGCCCTGGTCGACATAGCCCGTACGGATGTCGTAGATCGTTCCCTGCGTGTCGATGAACACGGTCTGCGGCAGGTACTTGACTCTAAGAAGGATCCCGAGGTCTCCGTAGCTCGCGGGGTCGGAGTATTCGTACAGCGCGAACGTCACGTCGGTGTAGGTTGTCTGTAGCGTCTTGATCTCATCGAGCACGGCCGTGTCGTCGGAACCGCCCGGCACGTAGAAGAGGATCACGATGGGCCGATGTTGAGCGATGGCATCGGTGATCTCAGCGGGGGTCTCGGTCGTGGTGACAAGCGGCGTGCCGATGAGCTCGTCGAGCGAACCTCCTTGCGGGACCGTCTCCGGGAGCGACCGTTGTGACGGCGCCGGCCGGCACACTGACCGTCGTGGTCGTGTCGGCACCACCCCCACCGCAGCCGCCGACGGCGAGCGCAAGAGTCAACACCACGGCACCCGCCAGGACCAACCATTGCCATCTGCGACTTGTGATCATCATGCGCTCCTCCAGAAAAGGAAAGTGCTCCACCTTGCCGTGTCCGTCAGTCTCTTGAACCTGCTATAGCAGGTGGGTGGCAGCCTCCGGTGAGCCAAGCCGACCAGGAGAGCCGACCTCCCGAAACAAATGTGTTGGCTCAAGATTGAGACAGATCACGCACAAGGTCGAGCTATTCAACGTTAGCACACGCCTTTTGGTTCGACAACAGAGTGCGACTCCCTCTGTCGGGTGCTCGTTCGACCCTCATTGGATCCGCAGCCGCAGCTCGCGCAGTTGTTCCGCGCCGGCGGGAGACGGAGCATCCGTGAGCGGGCACGAACCGCTCTGAGTCTTCGGGAACGCGATGACGTCGCGGATCGACGACCCCCCGACCATCAACGTCAACAGCCGGTCGAGGCCCAGCGCGATGCCTCCATGAGGCGGAGCACCGTAGTCCAGAGCCTCTACCAAGAACCCGAACTTTGCCTTGATCTCTTCCTCACCGAGACCCAGAGCTTGGAACACCGCCTCCTGGATCTCCGGGTCGGCGATACGGATCGACCCGCTGCCGAGTTCGACCCCGTTGAGCACCAAGTCGTAGGCATACGTGCCCAGCGAGAGGGGGCTGTCGACAAGGTCGGCCGCGGAGGACAGTCTGGGCATCGTGAAGGGGTGATGCTGGGCCTTGAGCCGGCGCTCACGCTCGTCGTACTCGAACATCGGGGGATCGACTATCCATAGGAAGGCCCAGCCCTCGCGCTTCGTGGCCATACGATCGGCCAGGCTTACGCGCAGCGCCCCGAGAGTCGACTCCACGACGGAAAGACGATCGGCTACGAACAGGAGGAGATCCCCGGGGCGGCCCGCCAGTCTCGAGACCAGTGCGGCCATCTCCTCCTCGCTCAGGAACTTCGCGATCGGCGAGCGGACGCCGGTCTCCTCGACCCATACGGGGGCAAGGCCCTTGGCCCCGTAGACCGCGGCCTCCTTACCAAGGTCGTCGACGTCCTTCCTGGAGAAGTCACCTCCGCCCTCCACTCGCAGGCCGCGCACGGCGCCACCCTGTGCGAGAGCGTCGGCGAACACTTTGAACGCCACTCCCCCGACGATGTCGGACGCATCGACGATCTCCATGCCGAAACGGATATCGGGTTTGTCGCTGCCGTAGCGGCGCATGGCCTCGGCGAAGCTGAGACGCGGGAACGGCCGTGGAAGATCGACGGCCAGGTTCTCCAGGAAGACACGCGCCATGACACCTTCGACCAGATCTTGGATGTCCTGCTCCTCTACGAAGCTCATCTCGAGATCGATCTGGGTGAACTCCGGCTGCCGGTCGGCACGCAGGTCTTCGTCGCGGAAACTGCGGGCGATCTGATAGTAGCGCTCGAAGCCGGCCACCATCAGCAGCTGTTTGAAGAGTTGGGGAGACTGCGGCAAGGCGTAGAACTCGCCCGCCCGCAGGCGGCTCGGCACGAGAAAGTCACGAGCTCCTTCAGGCGTGCTCTTCGTCAGGATGGGTGTCTCCACCTCGAGAAAGCCCTCGGTCTCCAGGTGGCGCCGAGTGACTTGCACCACCTTGTCGCGCAGCATGAGGTTACGCTGCATCGTCGGCCGGCGAAGGTCAAGGTAGCGATACTTCAGCCGGAGCGTCTCGTCGACATCCAGATCGTCTTCGGGATAGAACGGCGGGGTCTTGGCCTGGGCCAACACGGCGAGATCGTCGACCGGGAGTTCCACCCTGCCGGTGGCGATGGCGGGGTTCACCTGGTCTTCGCCACGTGCCCGCACCACACCCATCGCGCTGATGACGTACTCGTTCCGGATGCCGTGAGCCGCCTCGTGTACGTCTGGATGGTGTTCTGGGTCGAAGACCAGCTGCAGGATGCCGGTGCGATCACGGATGTCTATGAACACCAGACCGCCGTGGTCGCGGCGCCGGTTGACCCACCCGGCTACCTTCACCTCGCTGTCCCACCAGCGCCTCGGTCACGTCGCCACACCAATGGGTCCGGTAGCTCATCGCCCGTCCTCTCCGACTTCGACGATGCGCGCGATGGCGTCGTACACGTGCGCCGCGCCACTCTTCGCCGGTGGCGAGCGTCTTGATGGTCACCGCGTCGTCCGCAAGCTCCTCGTCGCCCACGATCACCGCCAGCCGTGCCCCCGTGCGCGCCGCCTGCTTCATCTGACCCTTGGCGCTGCGGCCGGCGTAATCGAGTTCCGCCGCTATGCCGCGACTGCGGAGTTCATGCGCCAGCGCGAAGACCGCTTCCCGCGCCGCGTCGCCCAGGGCGACCAGGTAGGCGGCGGGTCCGGTGGCCGCGGGCAGATCGGTGCGGGAGCGTTCGAGCGCCAAGAGTATCCGCTCGACTCCGGTGCCGAATCCGACACCGGGCGTGGGCGGGCCGCCGATGGTCTCGACCAGATCGTCGTAGCGGCCGCCCCCTCCCACGCCGGATTGCGCGCCCAGCACGGCCGACTGGAACTCGAACGTGGTGCGCGTGTAGTAGTCCATGCCCCGCACCAGCCTGTGATCCTCGTGGAACCCTATGCCCTGCACCGCGAGTTGCCGCCGCACGACGGCGTGGTGCTCGCCGCACGCGGGGCAGAGAGACTCGGTGAGCCGGGGGGCCTGCTCCAGCAGGCGCCTGCACCGCTCGACCTTGCAGTCGAACGTGCGCAGCGGGTTCAACCGGGTGCGCTCCCGGCACTCGGGACAGAGGGCGTCTGCGTGCCCTTCGAGGAACGCGCGCAGGGCGGCGACATAGTCGGGCCGGCAGGCGCGACAGCCCATGCTGTTGATGCGCAGATCGATCTCGGCCAGTCCCAACTCGCGGTAGAGAGTGGCGAGCACTCCTATCGCCTCGGCGTCGAGCAGCGGGGATTCCGACCCGAAAGCCTCGATGCCCAGCTGATAATGCTGGCGGAAACGACCCGATTGCGGGCTCTCGTAGCGGAACATGGGCCAGTGATACCACAGCTTCACCGGCTGCGGCCACGTGTGCATGCCGTGGTCTACGTACGCCCGGGCCGCCGGAGCGGTGCCCTCCGGGCGCAGGGTCATGCTCCGCCCGCCGAGATCCTCGAAGGTGTACATCTCCTTGCGCACGATGTCGGTGGACTCCCCCACGCCGCGAGCGAAGAGGCGGGTCTCCTCGAACATGGGCGTGTCGATGCGCCCGTAGCCGTAGCGCCGGAACACGTCTTCGGCCACACTGATGACCCAGCGGCGCACCGGCTGATCGGCGGGGAGGATGTCGTAGGTGCCCTTGGGCGCGGTTATGCGTTCAGCCACGTCGCTCCAATCCGGTGAGGAACGGGTTGTGCGCCAACTCGGCGCCCAACGTGGTGGACTGCATGTGGCCGGGCAGGACCACGGTGGATGCGGGGAACGCGTCGACCAGCTTCTGGATCGAACTCAAGAGAACACCGAAGTCTCCGCCGGGGAAATCGGTGCGGCCGACCGAACCATGGAAGAGAAGGTCGCCGCAGAAGAGGTGACCATCGATGTGGAACGTCAGGTCGCCCGGGGAGTGTCCGGGGGTCGCTATGACCTCCACGCCGAGAGTGCCCACCTGCACGAGGTCGCCGTCGGACAAGGTGAGATCGGCTTCGTATCCCGGCAGGTCTTCGTACCCGGGAATGGGCATCATCGGGTCGGGGCGCCGGAGCAACGGAGCGGTCTCGGCGGCGCACCCTATGAGCGCCCCCGTGAGCCGCGCGAGTGCGCCGGCGCCGCCCAAGTGGTCGATGTGCCCGTGCGTGAGCAGCACGTGCGTGAGTTCCAGACTCTGCTCCTGCACGATACGGGCCAATCGCTCCGGCTCACCCCCGGGGTCTATGGCGCAGGTGCGGCCCTGATCATCGCTTACCACGTAGCAGTTGGCCTGCAACGGACCAACAGGAATGCAAAGGATCTTCATGCTGGATTCGACCTCTCCTCAAACCACGATGACGGCTACACATTGTACCAGAGGGTCTTTCGCCGACAGGGTGCGATGGGCAAGCGCGAGGCAAGGACGCAGGGAGGGCTCGTAGCCAGCGGCTACGGGTGCGACTGAGGACGAAGTATCGTGCCGCTCAGTGCGCCCCGGCGGCCGAGGCTTCGTTTCGGCGGCGGGCTCCCCAGAGTTCGCTCCGGAATGACGTTTCGCCGACAGGGTGCGATGGGCAAGCGCGAGGCAAGGACGCAGGGAGGGCTCGTAGCCAGCGGCTACGGGTGCGACTGAGGACGAAGTATCGTGCCGCTCAGTGCGCCCCGGCGGCCGAGGCTTCGTTTCGGGGCGAACTCCCTTAGTTCGGCGTCACCCGGTAGGCGTCGTAGACGGTGTCGATGCGGCGAATACGCTGCAGGATCGTCTCCAAATAGTCCACGTCCGGCACTTCGAAGACGAAGCGGTCGCGCACCATATTCTCGTCAGTGGTCTGGATCTGCGCGGCAAGGATGTTGATGCCGCTTTCCGTAAGGGTGCGCGAGATATCCTCGAGCAGGCGACTGCGGTCGTAGGCTTCGATCTGTATCTCGACGCGGAAGGGCGCGTGCGCCTCGGTGCTCCAATACACGGAGGTGAACCGCTCCGGGTGCTTCTCGAGGGCACGGACGTTCGGGCAGTCGCGGCGGTGTATCGTAATCCCCTTGCCCAGGGAGATGTATCCCACCACGTCGTCGCCGGGAACCGGCCGGCAGCACTCCGGGATGCGGATGGCCACATCGTCGATGCCTTCGACCCGGATGCCCAGGTCGGCGGAAGATGATTGACGTGACGTGCGTGGCGGGGCGGCGGCCGGAAGACTCTGTTTGACCTCGGTGACGTTCTGGTTCACCCGCTGCATCACCTTGGTAAGCACCTGCTGGGGGCTGGTCTTGCCCGCGCCGATACTGACGAAGAAGTCCTCCCGTTTCTGGAAGCCCATCTCCTTCATGACCAGGCCTAGCGTGTCGGACCCCATGAGCTTCTGAGCGGGCAGCCCGTGCTTGCGGAAGATCTCCAGCAGGGCATCTTTGCCCATGTGCTCGGAGTCCTCGCGTCTCTCGCGCTTGAACCACTGCCTGATCTTGTTCTTGGCCGACGAACTCTGCACGAAGTTGAGCCAGTCGCGCGAGGGACCCTGCGCCGTACGGGAGGTGAGCACTTCTACTATGTCGCCCGATTGCAGGCGGTACGTCAGGGGCACGATGCGACCGTTGACCTTGGCTCCCACGCACCGGTGGCCGACGTCGGTGTGGATGGCGTACGCAAAGTCCACCGGCGTTGAGCCGGCCGGCAGGCTCTTCACCTCACCTTTGGGGGTGAAGACGTAGGCCTCATCCTGGAAGAGGTCGATGCGCAAGGACTCCATGAACTCGGTGGCGTCCTTCGTCTCCGACTGCCACTCCATCATCTGCCGCAGCCACTGCAACTTCTCTCCGTCGCCTTTGGCGGCATCTCGCGCCTTGTCCTTGTAGAGCCAATGCGCGGCGATGCCGTATTCGGCGGTCTCGTGCATCTCGGTGGTGCGGATCTGGATCTCCAGCGGTTTGCCCTGCGGCCCGATGACCGTAGTGTGAAGAGACTGATACATGTTGAACTTGGGCATGGCGATGTAGTCCTTGAACCGTCCGGGCAGAGGTTTCCACAACGAGTGGATGACCCCGACGGCCGCATAACAGTCGCGCACGCTTGCCACAAGCACTCGCAGCGCCGTGAGATCGTAGATCTCGTTGAACTCTTTTCCTTTGCGCGTCATCTTGTCGTAGATGGAGTAGAAATGCTTTGCTCGGCCCGAGATCTCGGCGCCGATCTTGACCTTCTCCAACTCGCGCACGAGGTATGTGCGGGCCTCTTCTATGTAGTCCTCGCGGTCGGCCCGGCGTTGGGCGACCATGTACTGGATCTCCGCGTATTTCCGCGGATGGAGCGTGCTGAAAGCCAGGTCTTCGAGCTCCCAGCGCACCGATTCGATGCCCAGCCGGTGGGCCAAGGGAGCGTAAATCTCCAAGGTCTCCTTGGCCTTCTGGATCTGCTTGTCCTTGCCCAGATAGCAGAGGGTGCGCATGTTGTGTAGGCGGTCGGCCAGTTTGATCAGGATCACACGGATGTCTTTGGCCATCGCCACGATCATCTTGCGGTAGTTCTCGGCCTGTTCCTCTTCGGAACTCTTGAACGACATCTTCGTCAACTTGGTCACGCCATCGACCAGCAGAGCTATGTCATCGCCGAACTCCGCGCGCACGCGTTCGACAGAGAGTTCGGTGTCTTCTACGACGTCGTGCAACAAGGCGGCGGCGACCGTGTGCGAGTCGAGACGCAGATCGGCGCAGATGGTGGCCGTGCCAAGAGGATGCAGGATGTAGTCCTCTCCGCTCGCTCGGCGCTGCTCGCTGTGCATGTCGAGGGCGACATAGAAGGCCCTGCTCACGAGATCACGGTTGAAGGTCGGGTTGTAGCGGACGATCTGCCGGAAGAGGTCGTCGAGCATGTGCTGGTACACGGGGGACACCGTGTGGTTCCCCACGGACTCTACAACGGACGTGGGCACAGGTTCCGGCGCGTCCGAGGCTACGCGCGTGGTTTCCTTCACATCCTCTGACACCGCGCGAACGCCTCCCGGTAGACACCCTCCGCCGCCCGGTAGGCGGCGCTATCCTTGGCCATCATTGTAGCCTCTTCCGCTCCGCCCGGGCTGATGCCGAGTTCCGCAAGCAGAACCGCCGCCTGAGAGAGGTCGTCGGCCGAGGGTACGTATCCCATGTCTCGCCATGCCCGTCGGGTCGCCTCCACCTGCGCGGCGACTCCTTCAAGACCATCACGCCAGGTCCGAAACAGCGCGACCATGCAGGACCGTGGGTGGACGTGATGGAGCAGCGTCTTTTCTACCGCCGCACGCTGCTCGGCGCCGTACACGAGGTGGACGCGAGATCCCCCAGACGCGATCTGTAGCCAGGCGAGATGACTGGGCAGGTAGGGGGGCTCGGCCACGATCACGTGAGTGCACCCGTCGGAGAGGTCGCCGCGGCGCTCGGCCGCCGTCCAGTCGAGAACCACCACATCGCCCGGGCGGGGAGGTGCCATGTGGGTTCGCCGGCAGAGCCTACTGCCACAGCGGAGGCCGGTCACGCCGAGGTGCGCCAGGGGCAGGGCGGCCAGTTCCCGCACCAACCGCGTTGCCGACGCGCCCACCACGACGGTCGGTTCTCCGGCCGAGAGGATCTGGGCCAGCGCCGACGCCCGGCCGGCGCGATCGCGCAGATCGTTGGCCGGCGGCAGGTTCTCTTCCCTTGATGTGGCAAAGGGCTCAGCACATGCGGGACAGGATCCGGCAAGATCGATAGGGTCAAGGAACGGGCAGTCCGGAGAACACCCCAAAGCAGTCGTGCCCAGGTCGGGCGTGGCGTACAGGCTGTGCAACTGGATCTCGCAGCGCTCCCGGCCCTGCCACTCGCTCGCCTGCAGTCGAAGACCGGCGTGAGCCCGAAAGCCGTTTCGCTGCAGCGCGGGCATCTTGTCCGCGAAGCGGAAGCCGATGCCCCGCGTGCGGACCCCATCGACGACGACGGTGCAGCGCACGTGGTCCCCCGTGCGCGTCAACTCAGCGCCATCGAGGAGTGTGTCCAAGGCGAGCAGCTGCACGCGCGGGTTTCCCATCCCGAACGGAGCCAGCGCATCCAGCGCGTCCACGGTGTCGAGGGTAAGGTCCTCGCCCCGCACCACCGCGTCGGGCGCGTACAGCCGACGCATGTCGTCCTCGGTAAGGACGCTCCCAGCGTGGGTCTCGAGCCGGGCGCGGAACGCGGCGATATCCTCAGATCGAAGGCTCATCCCGGCCGCCTGGCGATGCCCCCCATACTGGGTGAGTAGATCATCGCAGGTCCGCAGGCCGTCCATCAGGTCGTAGGCCGGGACGCTCCTCGCCGACCCCCTGGCAATGTCGTCCTTGACGGCAAGGATGACGGTGGGCCGGTGGTAGCGCTCTACGATGCGGGAAGCCACGATGCCGATGACTCCCTCGTGCCAACCCTCACCCGACAACACCAGAGCGATCGGCAGCGGGTCGAGTGCTTCCACCTGCGCCACAGCCTCCAGCTGGATGCGTCCCTCCACCTCCTGCCGTTGCCGGTTCAATCCGTCGAGCTCCTCCGCCAGTCGCGCCGCCTCGGACGCGTCGTCGGTGAGCAACAGTCGCAGTGGGATCTGCGGGTCGGCGAGACGCCCGGCCGCGTTCAAACGGGGCGCGAGCCGAAAGCCGACCGCGTGACTATCTACCGGGGAGTGCACCGATGCCACTTCCATCAGAGCCTTGATCCCGACAGAGCGACCCTGGCCCAGACGGATCAGGCCCTCGCGCACGTAGTATCTGTTCTCGCCCACCAGAGGGACGAGGTCGGCTATCGTTCCCAGGGCCACCAAGTCGAGATCGTCCATCAGGCCTTCGGGCACGCGATCTGCAGGCCCGTCCTTCCTCACGATCCACAGGGCGTGCAGGAGCTTCAGAGCCAGACCCACTCCACAGAGATCGCTATGCGGGTAGTCTCCCACCGTGGAGTGTATCAGCGGTCCCTCCGGCAGCACCTCGCCGGGCCGGTGATGGTCGGTGATGACGACATCGAGCCCGAGGCTACGAGCCAGGGCCACTTCTTCGGGGTAGTTGACCCCACAATCGACGGTGATCAGCAACGCGTCACCCTGCCCGGCGATCTCCGTCACCGCCGCGCTCGAAAGACCGTATCCCTGCACGAACCGGCTGGGCAGATAGCCGCTCGCCTCAAGGCCGAAGTCGCGCAACCCACGTACCAGGAGGGCGGTGGCGGAGATGCCGTCGACGTCGTAGTCACCGTGCACCACGACGCGTCGGCGAGATTCGATGGCCGCCTCGACCAGGGCGACAGCAGCGGTCATATCTCCGAACAAGAAGGGGTCGGGCACCGTGGAGTCGACGTCGACGAACGCACGGGCGTCGGCCACCGACGTGAACCCGCGCCGAGCCAGGACGATGCCGGCGAGCATGGGCACTTCCAGGCCCCGCGCCAACTCCTCGGCTAGGGTCCATGAGAATGGTGAGGTCTTCCAGGTGAAGGTATCCATGGGACTAGAGTATAGCCTGGGCTTCGGACAGCCCTCCCGGCCCGGCGCACTCGTGGTCTATAGACGCCCGGATCTGAAGATGGCCCAGAGGAGCCAGAGACCGAAAGTAGTGGCTATCAGGAAGCCCGGCGCTCCGAATAGCGAGAGTCCAAAGAACCGCGGTCCTTCTCTGATGAACGCCGTCAAGAGCGCGCTCGCGAGCAGCAGCGCCGTGGTTACCACCGCTACCACGATCTTGTTGGTCAGGATGTCCAGCTTGTGAATGAGTTCATTCAGGCCTATTACCTTGATTCCGACCTCGATCTGCCCGTCGCGCACTTCTTCCAAGATATCGGCAAGTTGGAAGGGGTACTCCGCGACGACCCTCTGGTACTTTGTCACCGATCGGCTGGCCTTGCCGGCTATCTTCTGGGGCAGAAAGCGGTCCCGAAGCAGCCTGCGCGCGTACGGTCGGGCGGCCTCGAACACGTTGAAGTCCGCATAGATCTGGCTGACGACGGCCTGGACTGTCAGGAGCGACTTTTCCAGCACCAGATACCGCGTGGGAAGCTCGAGGTGTAGGTTGTAGATGATCCTCAACACCTGTTCGATCACTACGCCGGGGTTGAGATCGACAAAGGTAGTCCCGTAGTAGCGGCTGAACACCTGCTCGAGGGCCGCCGTGGTCTCCTCGTCCTTCTCGTGCGACCATTTCACACCCAGAGCACGTAACCGTCTCTTGACTCCGGGTATGTCCTGGTCGAGGATGTCGAGGAAGAGGCTGACTCCCTCCTCCAGGTCCTCATCGGACAGACTCCCGGACGTGCCGAAGTCAAGAAGGCCGATGCGGCCTGGGCCCACGTAGAGGATGTTGGCGGGGTGAGGATCGCCATGGAAGAACCCGTCCTCGAGGATCTGCTTGAACCACGCGTCTGCGATCGTCTCGGCCAGAGACCGCCGTTCGCTCAGGCTCAGGCTCTCCAGGTCGAGGGAATTGAGTGTGCGACCCTCCACGTACTCGAGTGTGAGCACACGCCGGCTGCAGTAGGGATCGAAGACCCGGGGAATCACGACGTGGCGCGAACCGGCGAAGTTCCGAGCGAACCGCTCGGCGTTGCGGGCCTCGAGCCCGTAGTCGAGCTCCTGGCTGATCGCCTGCGCGAACTCCTCGACCAGGTCCACCGGATCCACGAAAAGACGGTCCCCTAGGTGGTCTCTGAGTGTTCCTGCCAGCTGGCGAAGCAGCTCTATGTCGCTCTCCACCACCCGGACGGCGTCCGGCCGTTGAACCTTGACGACGACCCTCCGGCCCCCCGGCAGCACCGCTCGGTGGACTTGACCGATCGACGCGGCTGCTATCGGCTCCCGTTCGAACGACTCGAACAGGCGCTCCAGGGTCAGCCCCAAGTCTTCTTCCACCACCACCCGCGCCAGCGCGTACGGGAACGGCGGCACGTCGTCCTGAAGATGGACCAGTTCCGCGATGATCTCCGGCGGCAGCAGGTCGGCGCGCGTGCTGAGCAGCTGGCCGAACTTCACGAATGTGGGCCCCAACTCCTCGAACATCTCGCGGAGATGACGGCCGAGATGAGCAGGCGCCGGCGGCACTGAGACCCGCTTCAGGTGCAGGATATGCCAGAGGTTGTAGCGTTCGAAGAGAAAGCCGAAGCCGTGTCGGATCGCGACTTCAGAGATCTGACGAATACGCTTTAGATTGCGCGAACGCGAGATGAAGGCCGGAGGCCTTAGTGGGCTGACCACGCTCTCACCTTGAGTCCTGCGCGCCCACGATCACGGCAGCTCGACCGGGATGATCACACCTCGGCGTCGGGTTCGACGGTGCCGTCCGCCGTGTGCTCGAGCAGGGCGATGCGGTGCTCCAACTGCCGCATGCGGAAGTCCATGTCTTCGAACTCGCGCTTGGTTGACAGTCCCAACTCATGGTACGCGGACTGAAGACCGGATTCTGCCGTCCGCAAGACGGACTTGGCCTCGTCCTTGCTTCGTGTGGTCAGGTCCTCTACGAGCTGCCTGCCCTCCTCTGTGGAGAGTTGCCCTCGCTTGACGAACTCATCGGCGACGGCCTGCAGGCGATCGATGGTGAGGGATGCCGCCCCCAGGCCCACGAGAAGGGTACGCTCGATGATGTCGATCACGCCCGAGACCGCGGAACGTGCGCTTCCCGGGTCCGTGCCATCGGTGCTGCTATCGTTCATGCCCGCCTCCTCCTGTCACGTTGATCACGAGGCTCTCTTCCCCTGCGCGTCATGGTCTGAAACCGACCAGGAGGATTTTCAGGCTCCCTCAGCGGCCGCGCGCTTGCGGTATTTAGGCTCGCGCTCCTTCCAGATGACGAGCAGAGGGGATGCGATAAAGACCGAGGAGTAGGCTCCCGAGGCGATGCCGATGACCAGCGCGAAGGCGAAGTCATTCAGGGTCGGACCTCCGAACAGGAGGATGGCCGCCAACGGAATCAAGGTCGTGATGGCGGTGTTCAGAGAGCGCACGATCGTCTGGCGGATCGACAGATCGACCATCGACCCGTAACTCTCCTTCTTCATGTAGTGGGTGTTCTCACGGATGCGGTCGAAGACGATGATGGTGTCGTTCACCGAGTAACCCAGAACCGTCAGCACCGCCGCCACGGTCGCCGTGGTAACCAACCGGCCGGTAATGGCGTATACACCTAACGTCAAGGCCACGTCGTGGGTGAGCGCGACGATCGCCGGGAGGGCGAACTTATACTCGAACCGCCAGGAGAGGTAGCCGATCATGACGATGATAGACACGAGGATGGCGATCAGCGCGCGCTGGGCGGTCTCCTGTCCGAAACTCGGGCCAATCCGCTCCAGCCCCACCCCGCTCGGCGACGCGGCAAACTTCGTAGTCAGCGTCTGCTCGGCTTCCGCGAATTGCTGGTCGGTCATGGCTGCCGCGGTGATGACGAAGATGTCGCCGCCGGCCGTCTGGACGACCGGTTCTTGCACCCCCGCTCCAGTGAAGGCTTCTCCGACCTGAGAAGTCGTGGCCGCTTTGGCCAGCTTGACTTCCGTCCGGACCCCCCCATTGAACTCTATGCCTCGATTCAGGCCGATGACGAATATCGCGAGGAGGACGAATACCGTGACCGCCCCCAGCGCGCCTATCGACCAGCGCCGGTACTTCATGAGCGGGAAGACTTTCATCTCGGAAGTGCGGGGTTCGAGTCCCAACAGCTTCATATTCCGGAAGGGCTTCACGGAGATGAACACGCCGACCAAAGCCTTGCTCACGACCACGGCGCTGAAGAGCGAGAGCGCGACCCCGATACCCAGGTTGAGCGCGAAACCGCGTACGCCTCCGGTCGCCGCCCAAAAGAGCACCGCCGCGGTGATGAGGGCGGTGACGTGTCCATCAAGGATCGCGCTGAACGCCTTCTTGAAACCCGCGTCGATGGCCGTGCGCAGGGTCTTGCCGGCGTTCACCTCGTCGCGGATGCGGGCGAAGATGATCACGTTCGCATCCACGGCCATACCCAGCGTGAGGATCATGCCGGCCACGCCCGGCAGGGTGAGCGTGACCCCGATGGCGTTGAGGATGCCCCAGAACAGGATGGTGTAGATCACCAACGCTATGTCCGCGATCACGCCCAGGAGCCTGTAGACCACGATCATGAAGACCGCCACCAAGATGAGCCCTACGAGCCCCGCGAAGAGCGCTTGCGAGAGCGAGGCTTTCCCCAACGTGGCGCCGACGGTTCGTTGCTGCACAGGCAGTAACTCGATGGGCAGGGCGCCGGTCTGGAGTACGAGGGCGAGGTTCTTGGCCTCTGTGAGCGTGAACTTGCCACTGATCTCGGCGCGGCCCCCATCGATGCGCTCCGATACCCGAGGAGCCGACTGAACGGTTCCGTCGAGCACGATGGCCAGCAGTTGATCCTGGCCTGTGATCTGAGCCGCCTTCCCCATCTTGTCGGTGAGTTCGGCGAACGTGGTGGCCCCGTCTCCCTTGAACTGCATGTCGACCTTGGGCTGGTTGTTCTGGTCGAAGCCGACCTGGGCTCCCGAGAGAGCGGAGCCGGTCAACTGGGGGTCACTCTCCACGATGAACCACGAATCGGTGGCGGCACCCCCCTTGGCGGGCCAATGCACCAGATGCTTGTTTGCGGGGAGCTTACCGGCGGTGGCAACACCGGCGGCTTTGAGGGCCTCCGCCTCGGTGGGGTAGGCAGTTCCGAACTGATTCGTGTCATAGAAATCGAGCACGGCGGTCTTGCCGATGACGTCCATCGCCTCTTGCGGGTTCTCTATGCCGGGAAGCTGAACGCTGACCTTCCACTGCCCTTGGCGCTGGATCTCGGGCTCGGCCACACCGAGACCGTTGACCCGATCCTCGATGATGGTGATCGCCTGCTTCATGCTCTCTTCGGACCGGGGGGCCTTGGCTGAATCTTGGGCCTCCAAGAGGACGGCGAGCCCCCCCTGAAGGTCGAGGCCCAGATTGGTGCTCGTGCCCGGAGGATAGATGAAGTAGAGCGAGACCGCTATGAGAACGGCCACGAAGGCGAGCACTATCACGTTCTTCTGCATCGAGGACACGGGGTACCTTCCTGCGGGCTAGGGTTTGATCTTGATCAGTGCGGCCGAGTCGTAAGCGGCCGCCCGTATGGCTGCTGCCTCAGGCCCTGGGCTCCTGCTCGTCCTCGATGGTCTCCTCGGGCTCGGATTGGGCCGCCAAAAGCGCGGCGGCCTCTTCGGTGACGGGCTTGCCGGTCTTGACGGCCTTCTGAGAGCCGCGTGCTTCGCCGATGACTTCCGCGACCGCCTTGCGGGCTACCCTGATGTCCACGTTCTTGGCGACCGTGAGGGTGATGACCGCGTCCTCGGTGCGCTTGACGGTGCCGAACACGCCCCCGGCGGTTATGACTTCGTCACCCGGCTTTATCGATGAGACCAGTTCTTCATGGGCACGACGCTGCCGCTGCTGAGGCCGAATGGCCATGAAGTAGAAAATGGCGATGAAGCCCACCGCATACAATACGATGAGAGGTAAACTTCCGCCCAACTCACCCTCCTTGTCCAGGCGCCCCGCGCCCGGTCCGCCCGACTAGATGGTCCGAATTGGTATGTTACCACGCGGCACCCCATGCTCCCTTGAAGGCGGCAAACCTTCCGGCGACGATAGCGGCGCGTGCGCCTTCAACCAAACGGAACAGGAAGCGCAGGTTGTGCTCGGTCAGGAGCTGCAGCCCAAGGATCTCCTTCTGCTGCACGTAGTGTCGCAACGCGCCCCGGGTGAATTCCGCGCACGCCACGCAATCGCAGTCCGCGTCCAGAGGCTCCGTGGAGCGGGCGTGCCGAGCGTTCTTGAGGTTTAGGCGGCCTTCCCTCGTGAAGGCCGTGCCCATGCGGGCCGTGCGTGTCGGCAGGACACAGTCGAAGAGGTCGATGCCTCTCTCGATGACTTCGAGCAGGCCCATCGGGTCTCCGATGCCCATGAAGTATCGCAAGCGGTCGGCCGGCAGCAGACCGGCGGTGTACTCGGTGACCGCGTAGGTCTCCTCACGATCCTCGCCCACCGAGAGACCGCCGATGGCAAAGCCGGGCAAACCCAACGAGAGCAACCCCTCCGCACTCCGCCGGCGAAGTGCCGTGTCCACCCCACCCTGGACGATGCCCAACAGCATCTGGGGCCCATCGCACCCCCGACCACCCGCTTCTTGATGGTCAACTACGCACCGCCGGGCCCACTCATGAGTGCGCCCCACCGCTTGAGCCAGCGCGGGAGCCGATGCGCCCGCCGGCGGACACTCGTCGAAGCACATCACCAGATCGGCCCCCAGGGCACGTTGCTCCGCCATGGCACGCTCGGGCGTGAACAGATGAGGCGACCCGTCATAGACCGACCGGAACGCGACGCCCTCGTCGCGGATGTCCGCGGTCGTCTTGAGGCTGAAGACCTGGAATCCGCCGCTGTCCGTCAGCAGTGGGCCGTTCCAGGCCATGAAGCGGTGCAGGCCGCCCAGCGCCTGCACGATGTCGGTTCCCGGGCGCATGGCCAGGTGATACGTGTTCGCCAGTACGATCTGCGCCCCCAGGGAGCGGAGCCTATCGGGGGACACGCCCTTGACGGTCCCTTTGGTGCCCACCGGCATGAAGCATGGAGTGAACACCGTGCCGCGCGGTGTCTCCAACACTCCCGCTCGAGCGGTTCCATCGGTCGCCTCGACGGTGAAGGGAAAGTCCGGCAGGCCGGGGGCCACTGTGGACGCTGCCTCAGACATGCGCGCGCTCGTGGAGCCGGTCTTGGCGGCTTGCCCCGGGGCGGGTGATCAACATTGCGTCGCCGAAGCTGTACACCCGGTAGCTCTCGCGCACAGCCTCCTCGTACGCGTTCCTGATCGCGTCGACCCCGGCGAACGCCATGACGAGGGCGAGCAACGATGTGCGGGGCAGGTGGAAGTTGGTCACCACGGCGTCGACAGCGCGGAACCGGTGACCCGGCGTGATGAAGAGGCCGGTCCAGCCGGACGGAGACGCTGTGGAGGGCGCCGCCGGCTCGGCGTCGCGGTACAGCGTCTCGAGCACGCGCACGGCCGTCGTCCCCACGGCTACCAGGCGCCGTCCCTGGGCCCGGGCGGCATCGAGACGGGCGATCGATCCCGGCGGCGCGTCGTAGGCCTCTTGATGGATCCGGTGTTCCTCGACACACTCTTCGGTCACGGGGCGGAACGTATCTATACCGACGTGAAGCGTGACCGGTACGATCTCGATGCCGCCGGCGCGGAGGGAGGTGAGCAGCTCCGGCGTGAAGTGCAGTCCCGCCGTGGGCGCCGCGGCCGAACCCTCAGCGTGGGCGTACACCGTCTGATAGTCGTCCGGTCGCGTAAGGGGAGTCTTGATGTACGGCGGCAGCGGCATGGTCCCTTCTTCGTGGAGGACCGCGCGGAAACCGGGACCGTCGTCCAAGCCCACCTGCCAGCGACCGTCTCCGAGGCGTGCCGCCAGCCGCACCGTGCGCCCTCGAGGGGTCCGCAGCACCTGTCCGGGACGCAGCCGGCCGGAAGGCCGCGCGAGGACCTCCCATGATCCGCCGTCATCGGCCAGCGGGTGGAGGAACAGCAGCTCGACTCGACCTCCGGTGGCCTTGTGCAGCCACAGCCGGGCGGCGACGACACGGGAATCGTTTATCACAAGCACGTCATTCGGCAGAAGATGGCGCGGCAGGTCGTGAAAACGGTCGTGGACGATGCTTCCCCCCACCGGGTCGACCACCATGAGGCGGCAGGCGTCGCGGGGTTGCATCGGTGTCTGCGCGACCAGTTCCGCGGGGATCTCGAGATCGAGTTCGTTCAGCCGCATGTGTCGCCGGCGCCGTCCGTCGATGGTATCGCGGGGCCGGGCCGATCTCGGTATCGCTCCCACTCCGACAGGAGACAACCACAGTACGCCTGCCGGTACAGCCCCGCTTCGCGGCTCAGACGACGGGACTCGCGGTAGAGAGTACGCAGGTCGTGGTACAGGAACTCCACCCCATGACGCTCCGCAGCCGCTGCACCGCCGACCATGATCGCATCGTGGTCCTGCCACGGGCTGATGCTGAGCGACGTCGAGAACGCCTCGCATCCCCGGGCGGCGGCCTCGCAGGCGGTGCGATCGAGTCGCTGCGCGATGCAGGCCACGCACCGGTCGGTCCCTTGGGTCCCCACCCGCGCGAACCACGCGGCGGGATCGTACTCCAGGTCCTCCGTCAGCTCGAAACCGAGTTGGGCCGCCAGGTCCCGGCTGCCTGTCAGTCTGCGGCGAAACTCCAACAACGGATGAATGTTGGGATTGTGGAAGAACCCGACGACCTCGCGACCCTGCTCACGCCAATGGGGCACCGTAGCCGTCGCGCAGGGACCACAGCAGATATGCAGCAGCAGGTTCATGCTATGCGCCGCGAACGGTAGAAGGACGTGGGCCGACTCTCATGAGAAGAGAGTGCCCGACTCCCCCGGCGGCCGGACTCCACAGTGCAGATAACCGAGGCGGGTCAGGACGCGGCCGCGGGGGGTCCGTTTCAGGAAGCCCCGTTGCAGCAGGTAGGGTTCGTAGACGTCCTCGATGGTGTCGGGTTCCTCGCCGATGGCCACGGCCAACGTGGACAGACCGACCGGACCTCCGTCGAACTTCTCAAGGATGAGGGTCAGGATCTCCCGATCGACCCTGTCGAGACCTTCGTCGTCCACCTGGAACAGCCGGAGGGCCTCGTAGGCCACCGCGGGCGTGATGTGCCCCTCATGGCGCACCTGCGCGAAATCGCGCACCCGCTTGAGCAGACGGTTGGCGATGCGGGGCGTACCGCGAGAGCGCAGAGCCAGCTCGTGAGCGCCTTCGGGATCGATCTCGACGCACAGGATGTCCGCCGAACGGTTGATGATGGTGGACAGCTCCTCCACGGTGTAGTAGTCGAGTCTGTGAGAGAAGCCGAAGCGGTCGCGCAGCGGGGTGGTGATGAGCCCGGAGCGCGTGGTGGCCCCGATCAAGGTGAACCGCGGAAGATCCAGGCGGATGGTGCGGGCGCTGGGTCCCTGACCGATGATGATGTCTATCTCGAAGTCCTCCATCGCCGGATAGAGGATCTCTTCGATCGCCCGGTTGAGACGATGTATCTCGTCGATGAACAGCACGTCGCCGACTTCGAGGTTGGTCAGGATGGCGGCCATGTCGGCCTTACGTTCGAGGGCCGGCCCCGACGTGGTGACGATGTGGACGCCCATCTCGTGGGCGATGATGTTGGCCAGCGTGGTCTTCCCCAGCCCGGGCGGGCCCGCCAACAACACGTGGTCGAGCGGCTCCCCCCGCCGCCGGGCGGCCTGGATGAAGATGGAGAGCTGCTCCCGGAGCGCGGCCTGGCCCGTGAAGCCATCGAGACTGCGCGGCCGCAGAGATCCTTCGATCTCCTGGTCGTCGACGAACTCTTCGGGGTCGGCAAGTCGTTCCGCGGGTAGGTTCTCGTAGAGCGGCGTGAAGCCGGGATCGTCACTCACCGAAGCCTCACCTCTGCGGCGGTCGTAGGGCGGCGCGGACCAGGGCGTCGAGCGGCTGGTCGGGGTCGGCGTCGCGCAACCGTGCCTCGGCCTCGACGGCGGTAAGACCCAGCTCCAAGAGTGCCGCTCGAGCCAGACTGAGAGTACCATCCCCCTCCGACAGACCGCTTCGCGCCGATATCCCTTCGAGCCCGGCGAACTCCCCCGCCTTGTCTCGCAGCTCGAGGATCAGCCGCTCCGCCGTCTTCTTCCCGATGCCCGGAACGGCCTGCAGCAAAGCCACGTCGCCGGTGGCCAGGGCCCGACGCACCTCCGGGGGCCTTCGGGTAGAGAGAGCCGCCAAAGCCAACTTGGGGCCGATCTTGCTCACCCCGATGAACATGAGGAAGAGATCGCGCTCGTCTTCGCTGGAGAACGCATAGAGTTGGAGGGCGTCCTCGCGCACGTGCAGGTGGGTGAACACCGAGGCGGTCTCCCCTTCTTTCGGCAGATCTCGGAGCGTGGTCGCCGACGCCTCCATGCGGAAGCCGATCCCCCCCACCTCGATGACCACCCCGTCGACCTCACACGCCGCGATGGTTCCCCGCAGGCGTTCGATCACGACGGGCTTCTTTCGGCGGTGCCCGCCGACCGGCGTCCCGCCACCGCCAGCGACCGGTTGACGCCATCCCGCATGGCGGCTCCGTGAGCGTGGCAGATAGCCACCCCCAGAGCATCCGAGGCGTGGTCGGGGGACGGCGTGTGGTCAAGATGCAACAGCACGCGGACCATCTCCTGAACCTGCGCCTTCTCCGCCTTGCCGTAGCCCACCACGGCCAGCTTCACCTGCTGCGGCGTGTACTCGAAGAGATCGCATCCCGATCGCGAGCATGCCAACAGCGCGACTCCCCGCGCCTGCCCCACAGCCAGGGCGGTCTTGACGTTCACGTTGAAGAACAAGGACTCCACGGCGGCCGCCTCCGGTCGATACCGATCGAGCATCGCCGCCACCTGTCGAAAGATGATGTCGAGCCGGTGATGCACCTGCATGTCAGCGGGCGTCTCGATGACACCGTAGGCAACCGCCGTCAGATGAGCGCCTCGCTGCTCGACCACCCCGTACCCCGTGGCCGCGGTGCCTGGGTCGAGCCCCAAGATGATGCGGCCTCCGCCCGGCACGCCCGGCGGCCTCCCAGCGGTTGGTGTCCGCGCGCCGGCCGTGACTCAGCCGGCGAGGGCCTGCATGACCTCGTCGGAGACATCGAAGTTGGCGAAGACCTCTTGCACGTCGTCGAGGTCTTCGAGTGCGTCGAGAAGACGAAGCGTCTTCTTTGCGTCCGATTCGCTGAGTGCCACGGTGTTCTTGGGGATCATGGTCAACTGAGCCGAGGCGACGGTGATGCCGGCCGCGTCCAGACCCTCGCGGACCGCCATGAAGTCCACCGGGTCGGTGCGGATCTCAAAGGCGTCGTCGTCGGGGAGCACGTCCTCCGCGCCCGCTTCGATGGCCGCCAACATGAGCTCGTCTTCGTCATGCCCGGCCGCGTCGACGAAGATCACTCCCTTGCGCTCGAAGATCCACCCGACCGAGCCGTCGGTGCCGAGCTTGCCGCCAGAGCGATCGAAGATGTGACGGACGTCGGCCGCCGTGCGGTTCTTGTTGTCGGTGAGCACGATGACGTACACGGCCACACCGTTCGGTCCGTAGCCCTCATAGGTGAGGTGCAGGTAGTTCTCCGCGTCGGAGCCGGCGCCGGTGCCCTTCTTGATGGCGCGTTCGGTGTTGTCGTTCGGCATGTTGGCGTCTTTGGCCTTCTGGATGGCGGCCGCCAGAGTAGCGTTGTACCTGGGGTCGCCGCTGCCTCCCTCTTTGGCAGCCACCGTGATGGCGCGTGAGAGCTTGGCCCAATCCTTGCCCCGCTTAGCGTCCACCAGCGCTTTCTTATGCTTGATGCCAGCCCATTTGGAATGCCCGGACATACGCTTTGAACCTCCGCTCTCACCGTGACCCGCTCGGCCCCTCTGGCCCGGCGTCCTGACTCCCGGGATGCCGCGTGGCTCCCGAGCATCCGTTGTAGATGCAGTGTAGCCGACGCCTACAGGCCCTTCAACGACGGGCCGCATCGGCCCGGTCGGTCCGATTAGACGAACAGCGCCCCACCGCCGATCATTTGAGCCAGGCCGACTCTCCTACTTGGTCCCGCACGGCTTTGACGCGGGCATCGTACAGTTCTCTGTCCCGGGCATATGTGGCCGCGGCGAGCGCGCTCACCAGACTCAAAGGGCCCACCAGGCTATGGGCGAAGAAGGTCGAGTCTATGTCGGCGTAGAGGGTCACCGTCCCCCGTCCGGCCAGTTCGGAGAGCGAATTATCAGTGATGACGATAGACGCCGCCCCGAGGGCCGCCGCTTTGGCGGCAAACGAGATCGTCAACGGGTGCGCGCGCCGGAAACCCACGGCGAGGAGTGCGTCTCGCGGCGTGAGACGTATGAGCCGGGCTACGTTAGACTCCGACCCATCGGTGACCGCGTGGCAGGGAATGCCGAGCACCTCGAACACGTAGGCCGCGTGTTGGGCTACGACGGCCGCCTCGTGTAACCCCACTGCCAGGATCGTCCCGGCGGTGGAGACCGCGTCCACAGCCTGATTGAAGCGCGCGAGGTTGTTCTTGGCGAGCGTCTCCTCGAGGCTCAGCATGTCGGTGCGCAAGGCCCGCGTCAAGAAGTCCTCTTCGACCGCGAACAGCAGTTGGTCGTCGTGCATCACCGGGCGCGTAGGAGCGCCCAGACGATACTCGTCGCGCGCCGTCCGCTGCAGGTCGGGATAGCCACTGAATCCCAGTGACTGCGCGAAGCGCACCACTGTGGAACTGGAAGTCGTACCGTGCCGCGCCAACTCCTCGGCGCTGAGGTAGCCGGTCTCCTCCAGGTGGTCGATTATGTATCTGGCGATGGCCTTCTGGGATCTCGAGAAACCGTCGAATCCCTCGCGCAGGAGTTCGGTCAACCGGCGCGGTTTCGGCTCCTCCCCCCTGACCCCATGTGTGGACGAGGATTGCATATGGTAAATAATACAACAATCCTTGCAAGGTTCCTCTTTCCGGCTCCAGAGTCCCCTCAGGCGGATCCGGAGGGCGGGACGAGACGGCTGCCCATTGCGCGGGCAAGCTTCAGATGCGCTTCGGCCTCCCGGCGCCGCCCGCGCGACCGCAGGACGCACGAGAGGCAGTAGTGCGCGTAGTCGTTCGTGGGGCACACGCCGAGGGTCGCACGGAACTCGGATTCCGCCTCGTTCCACCGACCGAGGGCGAAATAGGCCCGCCCTAGAGCTTCCCTGACACTGGCCTTCTCGGGCTCGGCGGCTCTGGCCTTCTCCAGGCGGACGGCAGCCTGCGCGGGATTGCCGGAGGCAAGGAGGGCCGCGCCCGCCGAGAAGTGCTCGTAGGTGAGGTCGTCGTCAGCCGGCCGGGGCGACGTAGCCAAGGCACGCCAGACCACCGCCGCGCACAGAGCCATGAACAGGGTGTTCCGCGGCCGCGACAGGCTACTCTTCCTTCTTGCGCGCCTTGGCTTCTTCGATGATCTTCTCGGCCAGATGAGCCGGTACCTCGTCGTAGTGGTCGATCTCCATGGTGTACGAGCCCCGGCCCCCGGTCATGGACCGCAACTGGGGCGCGTAGACCAGCATCTCCGCCAGAGGCACTTGGGCGCGGATAGCGTGCATCTCGCCCATGCTCTCGCTACCCAGGGGACGGCCTCTGCGACTGGAGAGGTCACCCATGATGTCGCCCATGTTCGCTTCGGGAGCGACCACTTCCACGTTCATGATCGGTTCGAGCAATACGGGGTTGGCCTGTTCGACGGCCTTCGCAAAGCCGAGACTGCCGGCGATCTTGAATGCCATCTCCGAAGAATCGACGGCGTGGTAGGAACCGTCGTACAGGCGCACCTTCACGTCCACCACCGGGTATCCGGCGATGACGCCCCGCTCCATGGTCTCCACGATGCCCTTCTCGACCGCCGGGATGAAGCCACGGGGGATCGACCCGCCCACGATGGCATCCTCGAAGAGGAACCCCTCTCCGTGCGGCCGGGGCTCTATCTCGATCCAACAATCGCCGAACTGGCCCCGGCCCCCCGTCTGCTTCTTGTGACGGCCCTGCGCGCTGGCCTTCTTGCGGATGGTCTCCCGGTAGGGCACGCGGGGCGGATGCAGCTCGACCTCCACACCGAACCGGCGTTTCATCTTGTCGAGGATGACCTCCACGTGCATCTGGCTAGTGCCCGTGATGATCATCTCGTGTGTTTGAGCTTCGAGTTTGAGCTTCATGGCAGGGTCTTCTTCGGAGAGCCGGCGCAGGGCGCTGCTGACCTTCTCTTCATCGCCCTTGGCTTTGGCGGTGATCGCGAACGAGATGGCGGCCGGCGGGAATTCGTAGGCGGGGAACCGCACCGGCAGCGCAGCGTCTGCGAGCGTGTCCCCCGTCGCCGTGTCTTTGAGTTTGGCGAGCGCTACGATGTCTCCCGCACCGGCCCCTTCGACGGCTTTGGCTTCCTTGCCCTGCACCGCCAGGATGTTGCCCGTGCGCTCCTTCTCACCCGTACGCGAATTGACGAGCATGCTGTCGCCGGCGATGTGGCCCGAGTAGATGCGGGCCAGGTTGATGCGGCCCGAGAACTGGTCGTAGATGGTCTTGAAGATCGCGATGGCGGTCGGGGCGGCAAGATCGGGGCTCACCTGCACCTCGCCGGATCCATCCGACAAAGCGACGACCCGTCCCCCCATCGCGGCAGGCGAGGGTAGCCCCCCGACGATCACGTCGAGAAGCTGGTCGGTGCCTACGTTCTTCACCGAAGAGAGAGGCACCACGGGGAACAAGCTGCCCGCCTCCACTCCGGCCTCCAGAGCCGTGAGGAACTCTTCCGGAGTGATCTCTTGCCCGTCCAGGTACTTCTCGATCAGGATGTCGTCGCTCTCGGCCACCCGTTCCACCAGGGCTTCTCGGGCCGAATCGACTGCGGCCTGCATGTCGGCGGGTATGGCGGTCTCCGTGCCTTTGCCCGTGGTGTCGGCGTACGTGTAGGCTTTCAACTGGACGAGATCGACGACGCCGTTGAAGCCCTGCTCTTTGCCGATGGGCAGCGCGACCGGGATCACGCCGCCGCCGAGGCGGTCGACCAGCGCGGCCAGGACCTCGTCGTAGTCGGCGCGCTCACGATCCATCATGTTCACAACGATCGCCCGTGCGACGCCCAGCTCGGTGGCTCTCTTCCAAATGCGTTCTGTCTGCACTTCGACCTTGGTCACTGCGTTGACCACCATCAGGATGCTCTCGACCACCCCTAGGCTTCCCATCGCTTCGCTGATGAACGAGGCTTCCCCCGGCGTGTCGATCAGGTTCAACTTCTGCTTGTTCCACTCCACGTGTGCCAGACCGGCGGAGATGGTCATCTGGCGCTTGATCGTGTCATCGTCGTGGTCCATGGTGGTCGTCCCGTCGGCGATCGAGCCCATCCGGTTCTTCGCCCCGGTGGTGAACAGCAATGCCTCTATCAACGACGTCTTTCCGGCGCCTCGGTGGCCGACCACCGCTAGGTTCCGTATCGAGCCAGGGTCAGCCAGAGCCATCGTTCCTCCTCATGCATCGCTTATCGGTCCGCATGCTCAGCGCGCCGACACGGCCACCGAGCGGTAGAAATGAAAAGGACGCAGCCCAAGCGTGGACCGCGTCCCAAGACGCCCCATGGTAGACGAGCGCATTGCAGACGAATGGACACCCCACCGGCCGCATCACTGCACTCTAGTTCCTGGACGACTGTTGAGAAATGACGCTTTGCCGCCAGGGCGCGGTGGGCGAGTGCGAGACAAGGACGCAGGGAGCGCCCTTAGCCGGAGGCTCCGGGCGCGACCGAGGACGCCGTATCGCGCCGGCCAGTGCGTTCTGGGGGCCAAGGCTTCGATTCTCAACAGCCTCCTAGACTTCGGCCTTGACCTGCAACTGGTACCGACGTCCCCGCTCCAACCAGTAGACGCCGGCGATCGCGGAGCCGAGGATCTCGAGGTCACCCCCGCGCGTCTCGATCTTCACCAACTCGTAGTCCCGGTAGAATGCCTTCACTTCGCCGGTGATGTCGTGCAGCGACGTGCTCCGCAGAGATTCGTCGTGCGCTTGAATCGGCGCTATCAGGCTCAGAATCGCCCTGCCTTCCTGGACGATGATCTGCATAGGACCTCCAGTCCCTTCCGGAACGCTGCCTACCAGTACGAGGCGCCCTGCCTCAGCTTCATGCCTGGGCTTCCGCAGACGGGGCACCCATACGAGTCCGCCCTGTCCACAAAGAACACTTCCGAGCCACACTGCGCGCAGTGGAACTCGTCCACCATGACATCGGCACCCGTGAGGTCGACCTCCACGTAGGCCTTGCACTTCATGCAGTGCGCCGGCATGGCCCTGCGTCGCGGGTCCTCGACACTGACTCCCCACCGGATCGGCCGGGATTCGTATCCGCATGCTTCACATATGAAGGTAGTGGACTCTCCCATGTCACGATCCTTCGAGTGTCATGCCTTTCGTACACGGTCGCGCGCGGGCGGCGGCCACATACGACCGTTGCGGGCCTACTCTTCGATCTTCAGCACCTGCCGACCGCGGTAGGTACCGCACGCCGGACATACCCTGTGCGGTAGCCGAGGAGCGTGGCACTGTGGGCACTCGCCCACGGTGGGGCCGTCTATCTGGTGCGTGGCCCGACGTGTATCCCTGCGGGTGCGGGAGGTCTTCTTCTTAGGTACGGCCACGTGGGCCCCTTTCTCTTCCAGTCATCCTAGAACCCGGAATCTATACCGTATGGCGGAGGTCATTTCAAGGGCATGGACCGCTGAGGCCCTTGAGTTTCTCCCATCGTGGGTCGGTCGACTCGGTCTCGCAGTCGCATCGGCCGTGGTTCAGATCGAGCCCGCATCGAGGGCACAGACCTGAGCATTCATCCCTACAGAGCACCTTCAGCGGCAGGGCAAGGACCAGCGCCTCACGCGCGATCCCATTCACGTCGACCACGAGATCCTCGATGAAGGGGGACAGATCGTCCGCCTCCCAGTCCGAGGGATCTTGGGGCACGAACTCCTCCTGCTCGGCCTTGACGGCCACGACGACTTCTCTGAGACAACGGGAACACGGGCCATAGACGCGGGCCGCCATCTCGACATGGACCAGGAAGCCGCCGCTGACGCGGGCGACGGTCACCACCGCGACGTCATCGTCGACCAGTGTGTCATAGGGCAACCCGCCGAGCGTGACGGGTTCGATCCGCACCGGCACGCGGCGTTCGATGCGTCCGCCGCTGCGCAAGGGAAGGTCGCGCAGATCGATCATTCCTCGCGTTGCTGCCGACCTTGAAGGCGCTCTCTTCCGCGCTGGACCGCCGAGAGGAACTTGTCGAGACTGCCCTCGAGGGTGCCCAGCACCTCGTCGGCATAATCCTCGGCGCCGAAGCGGATCTCGCGCTCTCTGGCCTCGGCGTCCTTGATGATGTCGTCGGCCTGCCGCTCGGCGCGCTTGACGATCTCCTGCTCGCCGGCCAGGCGATCGCACTCTTCTCGGGCTTCCGCCAGAAGACGCTCAGCTTCTTCCTTCGCCTCGGCAAGCATCTCCTGACGTTCCTTGACGATCCATCGCGCCTGCTTGATCTCCTCGGGGATGGTGGCCCGCATCTGGTCGAGCAGTTCGTAGATCTGGTCTCGGTCGATCATGACCTTGTCGGTCATGGGGAAGGTGCTCGCGCCGTGGACAAGGTCGTCGAGCTTGTCGATGAGAACGAGGACGTCCATGTCTCAGGCCTCCGCGGAAGAGTAGATCTCTGCCATTCGTCGCGCGACCGCTTCCGGCACGAGGTCGCTCACGCAACCACCGTACTTCGCGATCTCTTTCACGCCGCTCGAACTCAGGAAACTGTATTCGGGCGACGCCGTAAGATACACGGTCTCCAGCTCGGGGTCGAGCTTCTTGTTGAGCTGCGCCATCTGGAACTCGTACTCGAAATCGGTGACCGCCCGCAGCCCCTTGACGAGCGCGTCGGCGCCGACTTCACGGGCGAAGCTGACCACCAGACCGTTGAGAACCGCAATCGAGACATTCGGGAGGTCGCGGGTGGATTCCTCCAAAAAAGCCACTCGTCTCCTCGATGGAGAACAACGTCGCCTTGCGGAACGCATCGTTGACCACGGCCACGACGACCGTGTCGAAGTTCTTCGCGCACCGGCTGATGATGTCGAGATGGCCGGTGGTCACGGGGTCGTATGTGCCGGGGCACACTGCCTTCCTCACCGGTGTCCCCTCCCCTTCGTGATCATCGTCACCATCGTGCCGCCGTACCGCCGCTGGAACACAACTTCCAGTGTGGTGTCAGGCGTATCACCGAAGGGCCCCTCGACCACAGCCACTCCATCCGCCGTCAATACACCGGGCAGGCACGGGTCCAGCACGCCCATCACATGCGAGAGCATTCTATACGGAGGG
Source organism: uncultured Actinomycetota bacterium (assembly GCA_963790415.1). Taxonomy (GTDB): domain Bacteria; phylum Actinomycetota; class Thermoleophilia; order RBG-16-64-13; family RBG-16-64-13; genus JAJZQZ01. The sequence continues at coordinate 223,027 of CAWBOK010000009.1, read as the reverse complement.
TCTACAAAGAGCAAATCGAACGACCTGCCGCGGGCGGCGAACACGGCCAACGCATCCTGATAGTCACACTTCAGGACCTCCGCGGCGGCGCCGAACGCAAGCGCGCGGGCGTTGTCACGCAGCACCCCCAGGACCCGAGGGTCATCGTCCACGAACGTCGCCGTTCGAGCTCCTCGAGACAGAGCCTCGAAACCCAGGGCGCCGGACCCCGCGAACAGATCGAGCACCATGAGGTCTTCGACCGGGCCCAGCACGTCGAAGACCGCCTCCCGGACCCGGTCCCCCGTGGGGCGTACCTCCCCGGCCGGAGGGACTCGAAGTCGCTGACCCCGCCGGGACCCACCGATCACCCGTATCACGCGCGGTCGAGCCACTGCGTCCGGCCCCCGAAGCGCTCCTCCGCCGCAGACGCGAGAAACACATGGCGGGGGTCCTTCAGCTCCGGGTCGGTTTGGAGCAGCGCCCGGGCGGTCGCGCGGGCGCTGAGGAGAAGGGCCTGATCCTGCAGCAGCCGAGCCACGTGCAGGTCGCCGAAGCCCGACTGTCGCTCACCGAACAGTTGACCCTCACCGCGTGCGCGCAGGTCATGCTCAGCCAGCACGAAACCGTCGGTCGTCCGCGCAAAGAGGGCCAGCCGGTCCAGGGCTTCGTCATCGTCCCGGTCGACCATGAGCATGCAGTGAGACTCGTCGGATCCCCGTCCTACCCGCCCGCGCAATTGATGCAGCTGCGACAGGCCGAAGCGTCGCGCGCTCTCGATCACCATGATCGTGGCGTTGGCGACGTCCACTCCGACCTCGACCACCGTGGTACTGACCAGGACATCGGCCTCTCCGGCGGCGAAGGCCGCCATCGCCGCCTGCTTCTCGGCGGGCGCAAGCCGGCCGTGTAGGAGCAGGACCCGGTAGCCCGCGAGTTCACCCTGCGACACCTCCTCGTAGGTGGTCACCGCCGACGCCACCTGCAGGGCCTCACTCTCGCCGATCAACGGACAGACTACGTACGCCTGACGGCCGCGATCTACGTGGGCTCTGATCCGCTGCCACATCTTGGCCCTCTGGTCGGGGAAGACGACGTGGCTTCGCACCGGGGTGCGTCCGGGTGGGAGCTCGTCTATCACGCTGAGGTCGAGGTCTCCGTACAACGTCAGGCTCAGGGTTCGGGGGATCGGCGTGGCAGTCATGTGCAGCGTGTGCGGCCAGACTCCGGAGTCACCCTGTCCGGCGAGCGCGTCACGCTGGTGCACGCCGAACCGATGCTGTTCGTCGACCACGGCCACCCGCAGGTCGCGGAAGGCCGACGCCTTCTTGGATCAGCGCGTGGGTGCCCACCACCACCTGCAGCTCGCCCCGCAGCGAGGCGCCCGCACACCCGCCTGCGCTCACCGGCTGATTGGCTGCCCTTCAGCAGGCCGACCTCCAGTCCCACCGGCCGCAGTTGTGCCGCGAGTCTGAGGGCGTGCTGATCGGCCAGGACCTCGGTCGGCGCCATGACCGCCGCCTGACCGCCGTTCTCCGTCGCGCGCACCAGGCAGTAGGCGGCCACCACGGTCTTTCCCGACCCGACATCCCCCTGCAGGAGCCTACGCATGGGCACTGTGCGCGTGAGGTCGGCCTCGATCTCGCCTATCACGCGCGTCTGGGCGCCGGTCAGAGAGTACGGCAATGCTTCGACAAAAGCCGCCGCGAGAGAACTCGGCGGGTCGATGGCGGTGGCGCGTCTGCCCTCGTCGTCCCGTCGGCGGCTTTGGAGCAACGCGAGCTGCAGCAAGAGGAGTTCCTCGAACGCCAGGCGTTCCCGGGCCCGTCTGGCGGCCTTCAGGCTGCCGGGAAAATGGTAGGCCAGCAATGCTTCGGCCTTGGGCAGATAGCGGCGCCCGGCGCGCAGCGCGGCCGGGAGCGGATCGACCATGTGGGCGGCTTCGGTCGCCACTCGGTTCAGCGCCGTGCGGATGCTGTGCACGGACAGTTCGCCGGTGGCGGGGTACACGGGCACCAGGCCCAAGGTGTGGACACCCTCCCCCCCGCCCTCGATGATCTCGTGCCGCTTGACCGCGAACGACGAGAACCCACCCCGGCGGACCAGAGACCCCCGCAGTAGCACCTCCGGGTGTTCGTCGAAGGACGGCTTCAAGTAGTTCTGGTTGTACCACACGGCTACCGTGGAACCCGAGGCGTCGCCGACCAGAGCCTCGAGCACCTTGAGCCCCGGCTCTGCGGGTGGAGCGCACGCTGCAGGACTGCACCCGCACCCGGAGTGTGGCGTCCTCCCCCGCCTGCAGATCGCACACCGAAGTCAAGCGGGACGGCGGTTCGTGACGGAAGGGCACGTAGAGAAGCAGGTCTCCGATCGTCCGCAGGCCGATGGCGCCCATCCGGCGGGCCGTCACCGTGCCGATGCCGGGCACCGATGTGAGCGGCCGCGTCAGGCGGTCGGGAGCGATCAGCCTCTTCGAGGTGGGTGGCAGCAGAAGCGTGCCCGGGTCGCAGGGGACGGGGTCACCCAGAGGGAAGTGCAGGTGGCTCCGCCCCGGAGGGCTCATTCTTGTATGAAGAAGAGGGCCACCGCCCCCGGACCGGCATACGTTCCTATCACTGCGCCCACCTCTCCGCGCAGACAGATGTCGATGTCGCGATCGGTCGCCTGCAGTTGGACGGCCAGTTCGTCCGCCCTAGCGGGATCGCCGCCGTGCCCGACACAGACACGCACCGGAGATCCCGGCTGTGTACGCTCCAACAGATACTCCACCATGGCCATCATCGCTTTTCGTTCTCCCCGCACCTTCTTGTAGGCGTCCACTATGCCCTCGTCGAAGGTGAGCAGTGGTTTGAGGTGGAGAAGGGAGCCGGCGACGCTGCTGGCCTTGCCGATACGGCCCCCCTTCTGAAGGTACTCGAGCGTGTCGAGCAGGAAGAGGCGGCCGGCCTCGCGCCGATATCGGTCGATGTATGCCAGGAACTCTCCCCTGGTCGTGCCGCGGTCGAGCAATGCCAGCAGCCGATAGGCCAGCAGGCCCACTGCGAGGCTGGCCATCTCGCTGTCGACGACCGTGATGCCCGCGAACCCTTCCTTGGCCAGAGTGGCGCTGGACAGCGTTCCGCTCAGCCGGTCGCTCAGGTGGACCGAGAAGATGTGGTCGAACCGTTCGCGCAGCCGACGATACTCCGTCTGAAACTCTCCCGCCGAGGGTTGGGAGGTCGTGGGGAGACGCTCGGCGTTCCGCAGGCGCTCATAGAACTCAGCCGGCCTGATGTCGAGCCAGTCGCGGAAGGTCTCGTCGCCGAAGTGCAGCTTGAGCGGCACCATGCTGAGATTGGGGTCGGCGAGCACCTCGTCCGGCAGGTCGGCACACGAATCGACCACGATGGCGGTGTTTGTTCGGTCGAGCACGTCCGATGGATCTTCTTTCATACCCTCCCCCTCCCTCTTTGGATACGACAGAGCGATAGGATCCGGCGGTCTCCCGGGATCATTCGGCGGACAGAAGTAGGGGATACAGAGGCTGCCCGCCTGGATGGATCTCGAGCTCCAGATCCGGATAGAGTCCGCGCAGGCGCTCCACTGCCTCGGCCGCGAGCTCGGCGTCGGGTCCTCCACCGACGAGCACGGTCATCAGTTCCTGCCCGCCGTCCAACATGCGTGAGGCGACAGTGGAGACAACGTGCGCCAGATCGTCGTCACTCACGACCACGCGGTCGTCAACCAGGCCCATGAACTCGCCTTCCTTGATCTGCACTTCATCCACCCGGGAGTCACGCACCGCACGAGTCACTTCGCCGGTCACCACCGACTCGAAGGCGAGCGTCATGCCCTCGGCGTTCTGCTCCACACCGGCGTCGGGATCGTATGTCACCATCGCCGAGAGCCCCGCCTGCATGGAGCGGGCCGGCACCACCACGACGTGGGCCGTGCTCATCGTCGCGGCCTGTTCCGCGGCCATGATGATGTTCTTGTTGTTGGGGAGAAGGATGACCTCCGCACAATCCGTCGCCTCGACCGCCCGCAGCAGTTCCTCCGCCGAAGGGTTCATCGACTGCCCCCCGTCGACCAGGTAGGCCGCTCCCATGCTGCGGAAAAGTCGCTTCATGCCCTCCCCCACGACGACCGCCACCACCTGGGTACGCCCCAGAGGCGGTGGCGACTCGTGCCCGCGCAATCGGGCCTCGCGGGCGGCGGTCTGATCCTTCATATTGTCGATCTCGATCTCTCGAAGCACTCCGCGCATGGTGGCCAAGGTGAGCACCGTGCCCGGTTCGTCGGTATGGATGTGCACCTTCAACTGCGACTCCGTTCCCACCACCAGCAGGCTGTCGCCGAGCGGGATCAGACTCTGCTCGAACGAAGCCGCGTCGAGCGCATCTCCATCGAGCAGGAAGCTCGTGCAGTACGTGTACACGCTATCGGACTCTTCGATCGCCGCCACTGCGGGCTGGCGGGCGAGTTCAGTCGCGTCGCCCCGCGTGGCTGTGCCGCCGCCACGGGCCATACCTTCAAGGAGCACCATCAATCCATAGCCTCCCGCGTCTACCACACCGGCATCGGCAAGTACCTTGAGCAGCGTGGGCGTCCGGCGAACGCTGTTCCAGCCGGCCTCCAGCACCGCGTCGATGAATGCGCTCTGCGGCACGCCCGCCCCCGCCGACTCCGCTCCTTCGGCCGTCTCGCGGATCACCGTGAGCATGGTCCCTTCCACGGGCTTTCGCACGGCTCGGTACGCGGTGTCGGTCGCTCGGCGGAGCGCGGAGATGAGCGTTTCCAGAGTCGCCGGCTCTCCGGCGGCGAAGGGTTCCAACGCTCCGCGGACCATCTGAGACAGGATCACGCCGCTGTTGCCCCGAGCGCCCATGAGCGCCCCGCCGGCGATCACCTCGCACACCTGAGCTGGAGAGAGGTCCTCCGGGGCGACGCGCAGTTCCTCCACCACGCTTCGGACCGTCAGACAGAGATTCGTGCCCGTGTCGCCATCGGGGACCGGGTACACGTTGAGGTCGTTGACCTCCTGCTTCCGAGCTTCGAGCGCGTAGAAACCGGCCAGGACGATGGAGCGGGCCTGGCCCACGGAGAGCCCGGTTCGGTCAACCCTCGCCAACCCGGACCCCCTGAACGTGGATGTGGAGGTCCGTGACCGGTAGTCCCGTGGTCCGCTCGACGTTGTACGACACCTGCGAGCGCACGTTCCCGGCCACCTCCGCTGCATTCAGCCCGTATTCGACGACGATGAAGAGGTCGACGTGCACGATCCCCGCGTCCTGGCGCACCTTGATCCCTTGGTGCAGCCGGTCGCGCGACAGCAACGAAGCCACGCCCCGCACCAGGTTGGGCGAAGCCATGCCGACCACCCCGTAGCACTCCAGGACGGTCCAGCCTACGATATCGGCGATGGCACGGTCGCTTATGACCACGTTGGCCGACGGGGCGGTCTCGGCGTGGTCGGCCCGCGGGGCGGCGGATTCGTCGCTCATCGCCCGCCGTCGCCTACGTCTCGATGGGCTCGGAGAGGGGCTGCAACCCGTTCAACTCACGCACGATGGCAGACGGATCGATGCCGTGCATCCTGGCGCCGTCCTCGATGGACTCCATCATCGCCCCCATGCAGCCGATGCACGCCAGACCGTGTGCGGTGAAGATGTCGCGGGCTCGGGGGTCGGCCTGCAGGGCCTCGAGGATGGACATGTCTTTCGTGAACGTGGTCATGCTCGCCCCCCTACAGGCTCCCAAACCTCACGGTAGCGTCCTGCTGGTATTGTACACTACGTCCCCCAGGCTCCCGAAGCGCCTTCCGGGCTGCTGAAAAGTGACGCTTCGCCGCCAGGGCGCGGTGGGCACGCGTGAGACAAGGACGCAGGAAGTGCTCGTAGCGGCGCTACGTGCGCGACCGAGGACGCCGCATCGCGCCGCCCAGTGCGTTCTGGGGGCCGAGGCTTCGGTTTTCAGCAGCCTCCTAGCGGAGCCCGCCTGCGGCACCCTTGCCAATGCCGGCCTCACAGTGCATACTATGGCGTCGCCCGTGGGCGGGCGTTTCGGCGCCGCCTGCAGCCGATATCCCACAGACGAATTCGGGGCCCCACCCACAAGGAGTGACAAGACGATGTCGCGGATCTGCGCAGTGTGCGGCAAGACGCCCAGCTTCGGCAACAGCCGCAGCCACTCGATGAGGGCCACCAAGCGCCGCTGGAATGTCAACGTGCAGAAGGTGCGCGTGCTCATCAAAGGCAAACCGACCCGCGCATACGTGTGCGCGAAGTGCCTCAAGGCTCACAAGGTGCAGAAGGTCCTCTAGACGCCTGCGTCGCGCATGCCCTTCAGCAGGTTCGCCATCTCCAGAGCGGCCAGAGCGGCGTCCCACCCTTTGTTGCCCGACTTCGTGCCGGCCCGTTCGATCGCCTGCTCGATCGTGTCTGTGGTCAGCACCCCGAAGATGACCGGCACCCCGGTGTCAAGGCCTACCTTGGCCACGCCCTTGGCGACCTCGGAGGCCACGTAGTCGAAGTGCGGCGTCGATCCGCGGATCACGGCTCCCAGCGTGAGCACCGCGCCGTAGCGCCCGCTGGCGGCCATCCGCCCGGCGACCAGGGGTATCTCGAACGCTCCCGGAACCCAGGCCACTTCCACCATCGCCGGGTCGACGCCGTGCCGCACCATGCAGTCGACTGCCCCGCCGAGCAGCTTCGACGAGATGAACTCGTTGAACCTGCCCACGACGATGCCGAACGCCAGTCCTTCGCCCTGCAGGTGCCCCTCGTAGGTCCGGCCCTCGCCGCCTGTGTCACTCATCCGTCTCTCCCTCCACGATGATCTCGTCCAACCCGAGTCCTTGATGATGCAGGATGTGGCCCATCTTGGCCGCCTTGGCCTGCATGTAGCGCAGGTTCTCGTCGTGGGGCGGCACCTCCAACTGCACGCGCTCGGTGATGGTGAGGCCGTATCCTTCGAGCCCCACCAGCTTGCGCGGGTTGTTGGTCATGATGCGGATGGTGGTCAGGCCCAGGTCGACCAGGATCTGGGCGCCGATGCCGTAGTCGCGCAGATCGGCGGGGAACCCCAGCTCCACGTTGGCCTCGACCGTGTCCCTGCCCTCCTCCTGGAGCTTGTAGGCGCGGAGCTTGTTGAGCAGTCCGATCCCCCGACCTTCCTGGGCCATGTAGAGCAGCACGCCTAGGCCTTCCTCCTCGATCCGCTCCATCGCCCCCTCGAGTTGTTCGCCGCAGTCACAGCGCAGGGAGCCGAACACGTCGCCGGTGAGGCACTCGGAGTGGACGCGCACCAGCACGTTCTCCTTGCCCGCGACGTCGCCCTTCACCAGCGCGAGGTGTTGCTCGCCGTCGAGGATGCTCTCGTAGCCGTGAGCGGTGAAGATGCCCCACTTGGTGGGCAGGCTCACGACGGCACCGGTGCGGATGAGCTTCTCCGTGCGTCGGCGATACTCGATGAGGTCGGCGACCGTGATCATCTTGAGGGCGTGCTGTCCGCAGTACGGGATCAGGTCGGGGACGCGGGCCATCGTGCCGTCCTCGTTCATGATCTCGCAGATCACCCCGGCCGGGTTGAGGCCGGCGAGGCGGGCAAGATCGACGGCCGCTTCCGTCTGACCCGACCGTTCGAGCACCCCGCCGGGGCGGGCCCGGAGGGGGAAGACGTGCCCGGGCTGAACGAGGTCTTCCGGGCGTGTGCGAGGGTCGATGGCCACCTGGATGGTGCGGGCTCTGTCGGCTGCGGAGATCCCCGTGGTCACGCCCTCCCGGGCCTCGATGGAGACCGTGAACGCCGTCTCGAAACGGGACTGATTGTTCCGCGCCATAGGGTGCAGCCCGAGTTTGTCGGCGCGTTGCGGAGTGAGCGTGAGGCAGATCAAGCCCCGCCCATGCTTGGCCATGAAGTTGATGGCGTCGGGTGTGACGAACTGCGCCGCCATGGTGAGGTCGCCCTCGTTCTCCCGGTCCTCGTCGTCGACCACCACCACCATGCGCCCTGACTTCATCTCGTCGATGGCCTCTTCGATAGTGGCGAATGCTCGTTCGTGAGCCATGATCCTCCTTGTAGGCGATGGCCTCTCAGGCCACGCCGGTCGGCTACTCTCGTCGGTGACCCGGCTCGTGGCCGGCGTCTGAGCGCACTACACGTAGCCCTGTTCGCGCAAGAGACTCTCCAGGCCCCCGCCGCCGTCGGGCCGAGCGCCGGCCGGGCCGGGTCTCGCCGCACCGTCTCGCCCTGCCGAGCCGTCGACCAGGGCGCCAAGGGCCTGGTGGACGTAGCGGGCCAACACGTCAGCTTCGAGGTTCACGCGCCTGCCGGGCGAGACCGCCCGCAGGGTGGTCTCGCGCAGGGTGTGCGGGATGATGCCCAGGCCGAAGTCCACCTCGGTCACGTCGGTCACCGTGAGAGAGATGCCGTCCACGGCGATGCTCCCCTTGCCGGCGACGAATCCTCGTAGCTCCACGGGTAGTGAGATCCGCAGCTCCTGTGCGATGCCCCGCGTGCGCGACGACAGCACCTCGCCCACGCCGTCGACATGGCCGAGCACCAGATGCCCGCCCAGCCTGTCGCCCAGCGCCAACGCCCGTTCTAGGTTGACCTCGTGGCCAGGACGAAGGGACCCGATGGTGGTGTGCTCGAGGGTCTCGGCCATGCAGTCCACCGCGAACGTATCGCCTGCGATGGCGACCACCGTCAGACACGCTCCGCTCACCGAGATGGAATCGCCGATATGGGTGCCCTCGAGTACCTTGTGGGCCGACACGAACAGGTGGGCACCCTCTCCCCGACGCGTCAGCCGCAGTACCTTTCCCACTTCTTCCACCAGGCCGGTGAACATCACTCACGCCCTTCGGCGGCGAAAGCCGACCCGGCGCGTCGTGTCATGCAGTGCGGCACGCGGTGTGTCGTGCGATGCGTCATGCCGGCTCCCCCACGTAGCCGCTGATCATGACATCGCAGCCACTCTGCTCCACCGTGACATCACGCAGACGCAGTGCGGCGTCCATATGCTCGTATCCAGCGGCGGGCAGCGGTCCGGGTGAGGAGTCGCCTCCCGCGACCACAGGCGCCACGAAGGCGACGATGCGGTCGATCAGCCCGGCGTCCCACCAGACGGCGGCCAGCGTGGCGCCACCCTCCAGGAACACACTCTGGATGCCTCGTTCCGCGAGCAGCCGACCCACGCTCCGCGGATCGGGATGACCGTTCGGTCCGGCCGTGAGGACCTCCACCTGCATCCCCCACGAGCGGACCTCGTCGATGCGGCCCTCGGGCACCCTATCCGTGCATACGAACAGGACCATCCCCTCGGAGGCGGTCCGCACCAGGGCGGATTCCCTCGCCGCGCCGAGATGGGAATCGACCACGACCCTCAGTGGCTGACGGTGTACCGTGACGTCACGCGCCGTCAGTTGGGGATCGTCGTGCCGGAACGTGCCGGCTCCCACCAGGACCGCATCGGAGTGGGCGCGAAAACCGTGCACGCGCAGACGGCTCTCCTCACCGGAGATCCACTTGGAATCGCCCGACTCCGTGGCCACGCGGCCGTCTATGGTCATGGCGTACTTGTAAGTGACAAAGGGCAGGCCCACAGTCACGTGCTTGCGGAACGCATCGTTCTGGCGCTTAGCCCTGTACGCAAGATCGCCCTCGGCTACCTCGACGGCGATGCCCGCCTCCCTGAGGAGCCGTATCCCCCGGCCGTGGACCCAGGCGGACGGATCCTCCGCTCCCACCACCACCCGGTTGACGCCGGCGGCGATGAGCGCGTCGGTGCAGGGCGGAGTCCTGCCTTGGTGGCAACACGGCTCGAGCGTGACGTAGACAGTGGCGCCGACAAGCAGGCCGGTGACATCGTCACCCACAGCCGCTTTCATGGCGACTATCTCCGCGTGGTCCTGCCCGGCGGCCGCGTGGAACCCTTCCCCCGCGATCCGTCCGTCGACGACCACCACCGCTCCGACCAGCGGGTTGGGGCTGGTCATGCCACGACCCCGCTCGGCCAGCGCCAGGGCTCGCTCGAGGAAATGTCGATCGGTCTCTGTCAGCGCCATGGGCAGACCCCTAGTGTCAGGGCTCCGGGGTCGAGGCGCAGGCGCGCACGGGCGCGCAGCGGTCTTCTCTCTTCCAGACTGTGACTGTCGGCTCAGGAATCACACCTGATCTGCCCCGAAAGGCTCGCGGGCTATGACCGCCGGTAGGGGATCTCACCCGACCCCGAAGACCACGAACAGATATGCCTGTTCAGGCTCCCGAACTGTAACACATGCAGAGGCGCCCGCCCACGAACTCCTGTCAGAACGCCACCTCACGCCGCCGGTGCGTTACGGCGGTGGGCGCCCGGAACCGCTCAGCCGGTGTCGTCGCCGATCAGTTGCTGCAACATCCCCACCTCTAGTTCCGGCATGCTCGTGCCGAAGACCGCCGATCCGGCGACGAACCATCTCGCGCCCGCCTGAGCCAGGCGGTGCACGTTGTCTCGACCCAGTCCGCCGTCGACCTCGATGGCGACGCGTGGGGGAGCAAGTTCGCACAGACGTCTGATCTTGTCCACGCTCTCAGGAATGAACGTCTGTCCCCCGAACCCCGGATTGACGCTCATGACCAACACGTAGTCGCAGAACAACACCGCCTCTCCTATGGCCGAAAGGTCGGTGCCCGGGTTGACCGCCACCCCAGGCGTCATGCCCAGGTCGCGTATGCGCGTCAGAGTGCGATGCAGATGCGGACAGGTCTCCACGTGCACGGAGAGCGCATCCACGCCCGCGCGGGCGAAGTCTTCGAGATAGCGATCGGGTTCCGCGATCATCAAATGGGCGTCGACGAAGGCTCCGCGCGCGTGCACACGAGGCGCGAGAGCGGACACGACAGCCGGGCCGATGGTGATGTTGGGCACGAAGTGCCCGTCCATGACATCGACGTGCACCAGGCGGACCCCGGCATCCAGCACCGCATCCACGTCGGCGCCCAGGCGGGAAAAATCGGCGGAGAGGATAGACGGCACCAGGAGGCGGCGCAAGAACAGTTCCTGGGGGATACGGGTCATGACTGCCTCTCCCATCCGCCCTCCGGGGGCACTTCGAGACTCTCGCCCAGCCGAGGCCCATATCCCCGGAGCAGCTCCGAAGCACGCATGGGACGCTTTCCGGCCGGCTGGACCGTCACGAGTTCGAGCGCGCCGTCAGAGCATTCGATGAACAGGCGTCCTTCCTCGCGGGTGATCCGGCCTGGTGTCGGTTCCTGGGATTCGTTCCCGGGCAGGGTCGTCTCCCGGGGCCACGTGCGCCACACTTTGAGTGCAAAGCCGCCGGCGAACCGGGCCTCGCACCCTATGCCAGGCGAGAGCGCGCGGACGCGGTCATGCAGTCGTCGCGCGCCAAGCCGCGGATCGAAGGCTCTGTCCGCCGGGCCGACCTTGACGGCATACGTCATGCCGGCCGGCTGTTCGGTCCAGACGACCCCGCCCTCGGCCAGACCAGCGAACACCTCCGCCACTCCCAGAGCCCCGAGCAGGGCCAGAGCCCGGCCCACGGTGCCCGCGTCGTCCCGCGCGGTGACCGACAGGCGGCGTTGAAGCGCCCATGGTCCCTCATCGAGGCCGGCCGTCATCCGCATCAGGCTGACCCCGGTCTCGGCCTCGCCGGCCATGAGGGCACGCACGATAGGCGCCGCCCCGCGATACGCCGGCAGCAGCGAGGCGTGGACGTTCAGACAGAAGAATGCGGCCAGCATGTCGGAGCGTAGAAGTTGACCGAAGGAGGCCACCACCAGGCCCTCCGCCCCCGCGTCCGTGAGAGCCGCCCGCACGTCGGGGGTGTTGATGTCGGCGGTCTGCAGAACTGGAAGGTCGCTCAGGCGGGCGGCAGTCGTCACCGCGGGACTCACGAGGCGCCGTCCCCTGCCTGCGGGCCGGTCCGGCTGCGAGACTACCAGGACAGGGCGTAGGCCGAGGTCGAGTAGATCCCCCAGCACCTGCGCGCCGAACTCCGGGGTGCCCGCGAAGGCGAACCTCACCGGCGGACTGACCTCACGGTTCCATCTGGTCGCGTAGATCCTTCAGCACCCGCCGGCGCTCGTCGGACGACGTCCGGTCCAGGATGAGATGCCCCTCGAGGTGATCTATCTCATGCTGCATGATCCGCGCCAGCAGGCCGGTGGCTTCGATGGTGACCGATTCACCGTGGAGATCGACGGCTTCGACCACCACCCGCTCCGCGCGTTCCACCTCCATGGAGTGCCCCGGCAGTGACAGACACCCTTCGCTGGCGGTCTCAGTCTCCTGCGAACGCTCCACGATGCGGGGATTCAGCAGCACGTAGCCCTGCTCCGTGTCCGGATGGCGCCACACCATGATCTTGCGTTGGATGCCGATCTGCGGCGCGGCGAGCCCGATGCCGCCTTCGCGGTCCATGACCTCGAACATCAGCTTCGCCAGCCGGTCGAGTTCCGGCCCGCGCTCGGCGATCTCCTTGGATTCCTGTTTGAGCACGGGATCACCGAAAAGCCGAATCCGGTCGAACGACAACCCGGCCTTGTCTCCAGGGCTATGGGACATGTCCACGTGCTCCTCTGCCTCAGGTGAACCATTGAGGGTCCACGTCGATCATCAGGTCCAGGCCCCTGCGGGCATACGGACCCCGCAGCTGTTCGGCCGCACGAGCCACCAGTGCGCGGCCCCCTTCTCCGTCGGCCGCGGCCACCAGTACCTGCCAGCGACTCCTGCCCCGCAGGCGCGGCAACCGCGCCGGTCCATGAACCTCTTCGGACTGCAGATAGACGCGCAGGCGCTCGGCCACATATCGCGCTCCCGCCTCCGCCCGTTCTTCGTCCTGAGATCCACACACCAGCCGGATGAGGTTCCTATAGGGCGGATACCCATGACGCTCTCGTGCGTCGAGCTCTCCCCGATAGAAACGTTCCACCTCACGACCGACGGCCATTCTAATACAGCCCACTTCCGGATTCCAGGTCTGCACCAACACGCGTCCCGGATGCCTAGCGCGGCCCGCTCGGCCCGAGACCTGCACCAACAGCTGGAACGTCCGCTCGGTGGCCCGGAAATCGGGCACGTACAGACCGGTATCGGCATCGGCCACTATCACCAGTGTCACGAGGGGGAAATCATGTCCTTTCGCCACCATCTGCGTGCCGACCAGCACACCCGGCGAGGTGTGGGCGAACGAAGCGAGCACGTCGTCGACCCGCGTGCCACTGGTCACCACGTCTGAATCGAGCCGGAAGAGGCGTTCCCGAGGGATCGATCGCTGTAACTCCTCCGCAAGCCTCTCCGTTCCCGGGCTCCCCCGATTGAACGTGCCTTGGCCGCACGAGGGGCACACAGCCGGTGGCGGCGCCTGGAGGCCGCAGTGATGGCACACCAGGCTTCTCCGCTGCCGGTGATACGTCAACGAGATCTCGCAGCGGGGGCACATGCGCACGTCTCCACAGACTTCGCATTGGAGGAAGCCCGCGTATCCGCGACGGTTGAGCAGCACCACGGCCTGCTCGCCCCGGCCGAGCGTCTCGTCGAGAGCCGCGCGGGCGAGCGGGGCCAAGATCGTGCGCCCGCCTTGCCGGCGCATGTCGATCACCTCGACCTCGGGCAGCATCGCGCCCGCCGGGCGTTCGCGCAGGATCAGCCGAGGCGTGCGGGCGGCGAAGGACTCCACCCGAGGCGTCGCCGTGCCCTCTACGAGCAGGCCGCCCGTTCGACAGACGCGCCACCAGGCGACGGTGCGCGCGTCGTAGCGGGGTTCGTCCTCCTGCTTGTAGGAGGAGTCGTGGGCCTCATCCACGATCACCAGCCTGAGGTTGTCGAGCGGGGCGAACACGGCCGAACGCGGTCCCACGACGATCCGCGCCTCGCCGGCGGCGATCCTCCGATGCTCCCGTGCGCGCTGGGCCGGCCCCAGAGCGCTGTGCAGGACGCCCACCTTCCCCCCGAACCGGCTGCGCAGCCGGGCGACCAATTGGCCGGTGAGAGCGATCTCCGGCACGAGCACGATGGCGCCGGCGTCCGTCCGTACCACTTCCTCGAGCACGGCTAGATAGACCTCGGTCTTCCCGCTGCCCGTGACCCCCCACAGCAGACGTCGCTCCGGCGCCGGCTCGGCCAGCGCCTCCAACAGTCCCGTGACTGCAGCCTCCTGCTCGACAGTCAGGTCGAACGGGTCGGAGGCCGGTCCGCTCGGTCGATCATCGGCGGCGGCCGGCGGCGGGCCGGCCTGCTTCCATGTCTGCGCCAGGCCTTTGCGCACGAGTGCGTCGACCACCCCCCGCCCCACGCCGGCCAGGCGGCACGCCTCGGCCACCGGCACACCCCCCGACGGCAGTGCGGCAAGCAATCGCTGCTGCTTCTCCGTGAGCGGCGGCAGAGATGAGCCGGATATCGGGGAGCCGGGCTCCGCGGGCGGGTCGCGGGGTGCCGCCCACGTCACCAGGTGTTCCGGCCGCGGGCGTGAAGCGGCCAGAAGGTGGGCCGGTGTGACGGCGCGCAGGCACGCCCCCCAGGGCGCGAGGTAGTAGTCGGCCACGTGGCCCGCCAGGTCGAGCAGATCGGCCGGCACGCGGTCGGCGTCGACCGGCTCGGCCGTCAGCAAGCTGTCGGGGTCGATGGTTCCCGAGGACCCCTGGGCCACCACGATCCCAAGGACCGTGCGCGCCCCGAAGGGCACGCGGACCAGCGCGCCTTCGATGGCGGCCCCGGCCGACGCCTGCGTCGCCGGGTCCCCCGCGGTAGATGCGAGTCGGTAGTCGAACACCCGTCGACCGAGCGACCTGACGGCCAGAAGCGGGACCACCTGGACGATCATGCCGCCCTCCGGGTGCTTCACGGAGCGCCCGACGCGCTCGGTCTCCGCGTCAGTCGAGTCCGGCCTCTTGACGCAAGGTAGCCGCCTTGTCGGTGCGTTCCCACGTGAAGTCGTGATCCTCGCGACCGAAGTGGCCGTAGGCGGCGGTCTTCTCGTAGATGGGTCGCCTCAGATCGAGGTCGCGGATGATCGCGGCGGGGCGCAGATCGAAGTGCTCGAGTATCAGCTCGCGGATGCGGACCTCGGAGATGACCTCGGTGCCGAAGCAATCCACCATCACGCTCACCGGGTGGGCGACGCCGATAGCGTAGGCCACCTGCACCTCACATCGATCGGCCAGGCCGGCGGCGACCACGTTCTTGGCCACATAGCGGGCGGCGTACGAAGCGGAACGATCGACCTTCGACGGGTCCTTCCCGGAGAAGCATCCGCCGCCGTGCCTGCCCATGCCTCCGTAGGTGTCCACGATGATCTTGCGGCCGGTCAGGCCCGTGTCGCCCATGGGTCCACCCACGACGAACTTGCCGGTGGGGTTCACATACAGCTTCGTGTGCTTGAACTCGGGGTCGTAGAGGTCGGGCGGCAGGACAGGCCGGATGACGTGCTCGATCAGATCCGGCCGCATCAGCGTGTCGATGTCGATGCCGTCACGGTGCTGGCTGGACATGACCACGGCCGTGATGAACTCGGGCTTCCCGTGGCGATAGCGGACCGTCACCTGGCTCTTGGCGTCCGGCCTGAGGTAGGGCATGACGTCTCCGCGCCGGACTTCCGCGGCTCGGTGCACCAGCCGGTGCGCGAGGTGGATGGGCAGAGGCATGTACACGTCGGTGTCCCGGCAGGCATAGCCGAACATCATGCCCTGGTCGCCGGCTCCCTGGCGGTCGAGCTCGTCCTGGTCACCGGGATCGGTGCGCATCTCGAGGGCGTTGTTCACTCCCTGCGCGATGTCGCGGGACTGCTCGTGGATGGAGGTGATGATGCCGCAGGTCTCGGCGTCGAAACCATACTTGGCCCTGGTGTAGCCGATGCGGGCGATGGTGCGGCGGGCGACCGCCGGGATGTCGACGTAGGTGCAGGTGGTGATCTCGCCCGATATCACCACGAGTCCAGTAGTGACGAGGGTCTCGCAGGCGACCCTGCCCTCGGGGTCTTCTGTCAGCACCGCATCCAGCACCGCGTCGGAGATCTGGTCGGCCAGCTTGTCGGGGTGCCCCTCGCTGACCGACTCCGACGTGAACAGGAACTCATGGTCCTCCACTGTTACCTCCAGGTATTCGGCCCGAGGAGACGCCTCTTGGCGCCCCCGTGTGTGCCTGCGTCATCGGGGCAGTCTACCGCCCCTCGCAGCACGCGTCCACCCACGGGCCTGCCTAGAGACGAGCTCTCGACGGCCTCTCAAGCTGGAGGCGTGGAGCCACGCTTGGCGAAGCGGAACCCGATGCGTTCTTCGAAGCGGGCCAGGTCGATCAGATACCGTTCGTGCACGCCGGCGCCCACCTCCCCCACTTCGTCGGTCACCGACACCTGGAACACGAGTCGCCGCCCGTCGATCTCGTGAAGTGTCGCCCGGGCGCGTACCCGCATCCCCACGGGCGTGGGCGCCAGGTGGGTGATATCGAGGCGCGAACCGACGGTGGAGGTGCCCGGCTGCAGGAGAGGCGCTACGACCTTCACGGCGGCGCTCTCCATGAGGCCGACCATGGAAGGGGTCGAGAGGCCGGCCACCAACCCGGAACCGACCGCCGCCGCCGTCATATCCTCGGTGACCTCGGCTTCAACCTCAGCCTCGAGGCCCACGCGTAGTGACATGGAACCACCCCCACTTCGGGCCTCGAAACGGCCCGCTACGTGCGCCGATCTACCACCCGCCGCGCCTTGCCTGTGTGCCGGGGCAGAGTCTTGGGCTCCACCAGTTTCACCCGAGCCCGTACGCCCAACTCCTCCTGAAGTCGGTCCTCGATGTGCCTCTCGAACTCGACCAGGCGCTTCATGGCGTCCGGGAAGAAGGCGGGCTCCACCTCGACCTGCACCACCATCTCGTCGAGAGAGCCCTTGCGGTCGATCACCACCTGGAAATGCGGCTCCACGTCCTCGATCTCCATGAGGACGTCCTCGATCTGCGAGGGGAAGAAGTTGACGCCCCGCACGATGATCATGTCGTCGGTGCGGGCGTATACCTTGGTGTGCCGGGCCAAGGTGCGCCCACACGCGCATGACGCGGACGTCACGGAGGCGAGATCACCCGTGCGATAGCGCACCACCGGCACCGCTTCCTTGGTAAGCGAGGTGAACACCAGTTCGCCTTCCGCACCTTCCGGGAGGAGTTCCCCCGTCGCTGGGTCGACCACCTCGACGATGAAGTGATCTTCGTTGATATGCAGGCCGTCCCTGGCCGCACACTCGCCCGACAGGCCTGGGCCCATGAGTTCGGTCAGTCCGTAGTTGTCCGAGGCGGTGATGCCCATGCGCCGCTCGATCTCGTCGCGCAGGTTGTTGGTCCACGGTTCGGCGCCGAACAACCCCACGCGCAGATCGAGATCGTGGAAATCGAAGCCCAACTCGGCCGCCGACTCGGCGATGTACATGGCGTACGACGGCGTGCACACCAGCAGCGTGCTGTGATAGTCGCGCATGATGGTCAATTGGCGCCGCGTGTTCCCTGTGGAGGCGGGGATCACGCTCGCTCCGATGCGCTCCAGGCCGCCGTGCATGCCGAAGGCGCCGGTCTGGAGCCCGTAGCCGAACGCCACCTGAGCTACGTCGTGGGGACGCGCGCCCCCGGCGGTCACCACGCGGGCGCAGAGCTCGGCCCAGGTGTTGAGGTCGCCGCGGGTGTAGCCCACCACGATGGGGCGACTCGTCGTGCCCGTTGAGGAGTGGATACGCACCACCTGCTCCAACGGCACCGCGAACAAATCGTACGGGTACGCTTTACGGAAGTCTTCCTTGACGGTGAACGGAGCGATCTTCAGGTCGTCCAAGGTCTTGATGTCGTCGGGTCGAAAGCCGGCGGCATCCCACGAGAGGCGATAGAAAGGCACGTTCTTGTAGCTCCAACGCAGCGTCATCCGCAGTCGCCGGAGCTGCAGGTCGTGGAGCTCGTCGCGGGCCATCGTCTCGTATTCGGGGTTCCAGATCTCGTTCATCGACCCTCCGTCTTCGAACCACCGCGGCCGGCGTGCTGACCGAAGTAGATAGCCTGCACTTCGGGGTTGTTCAAGAGTGCGTCGGCCGAGTCCTCCAACACTACCCGTCCCCGCTCCATCACAAGCCCACGATGGGCCAAGCGGAGGGCGATGCGCGCGTCCTGCTCAACGAGAAGCATGCCCAGCCCCTCGGTGTTGAGATCGCGAAGCGCCTGGAAGATCTCCTTGACCATCAATGGAGCAAGCCCCATGGACGGCTCGTCCAGCAGGAGCACCGTTGGCTCGGCCATGAGCGCGCGCCCCACAGCCAGCATCTGTTGCTCCCCGCCCGACAACGTCCCGGCCTGCTGCCGGCGCCGCTCCTTCAGACGCGGGAAGAGCTCGAAGATCTCGTCGACCTTCGTGGCGAGCGGGCGGTTCCCGCGCCTGCGTGTGTAGCCCCCCAACTGGAGGTTCTCTTCCACCGTCATCGGTCCGAACAACTGGCGACCCTCCGGTATTTGGATCAACCCCAAGGAGGCGATGGCCTCCACCTTCATCCGGTCGAGCCGTCGGCCGGTGAACTCGACCTCTCCCGACCAGGCGGGGATGACGCCGGAGATCGCCTTGAGCAGTGTGCTCTTGCCGGCTCCGTTCGCACCCACGATGGTCACGATCTCCGCGTCGCCGACGGTCAGATCGACTCCGTGGAGCACCTCGATGCGCCCATATCCAGCCTTGAGTGCGGTGACTGTCAGCATGCAGAGGCTGCTGAAAGTGACGCTTTGCCGAGGCGCGACGCGTGCAGACAAGGACGCAGGAAGCGCTCGTAGCAGCGCTACGGCGCGACCGAGGACGCCGTATCGCGCCGTCCAGTGCGTCTGGGGCCAAGGCTTCGATTTTCACAGCCTCCTAAAGGTCGTCGCCGAGGTAGGCACGGATGACCT
Source organism: uncultured Actinomycetota bacterium (assembly GCA_963790415.1). Lineage (GTDB taxonomy): Bacteria > Actinomycetota > Thermoleophilia > RBG-16-64-13 > RBG-16-64-13 > JAJZQZ01. Next base: position 204,166 of record CAWBOK010000009.1, on the reverse strand, counting down.
GCTCGTCGTTCTGGATCATCAGAGGGGGTCCCTCCGCGATCTTCCTGCCGTAGTCGAGCACCACGACTTCGTCGGATATGTCCATGACGAAGCCCATGTCGTGCTCCACCAGGAGGATGGTGACCCCCTCGTCGCGTATCCGGCGCACGATCCCCATCAGTTGTTCGGTCTCCTCGTTGTTGAGCCCTGCCGCGGGCTCATCGAGTAGCAGCACCTTCGGCTCGGTCGCCAACGAGCGGGCGATCTCGAGCAGATGACGGTCTCCCATGGGAAGATTGCCCGCTATCTCATCCACGCGCCCTTCGAGCCCCACCCGTCTCAGCGCAGTCAGCGACGCCTCCCGCACCTCCCGCTCCTCGCGCCTGTGCCGCGGAAGGGTGAGGAACGCGGAGAAGATGCCGGCGCGCCCGCTTCCGTAGCGGCCCACCTTCACGTTGTCGAGCACGGTCATGTCGTCGAACACCTTGCTGTGCTGGAAGGTGCGGCCGATGCCGAGCCCACTGGCCTGATGTGGGTGCAGCCTGCCGAGATCGCGTTCTCGGAAAAAGACATGCCCTTCGCTCGGCCGATCCATGCCCGAGATAAGGTTGAAGAGCGTGGTCTTGCCCGCACCGTTCGGGCCGATGAGAGCCTTGACCTGACCCTCGTAGAGCGCGAACGAGACGTCTTTGAGGGCCTCCAAGCCGCCGAACCGCTTCGACACCCCTTGCACGCTGAGAATCGGCATCAGCCCTCCTCGGGCGTCGCGTGGTCGGCACGACGCAGACGACGGCTCGCACGGCCGAAGGCACCGCCCAGACTGACCAACCCTCCGGGAAGAAAGATCATGATGACGATCATCAGGAGGCCGAACGTGAGATTGGTGTAGTCCTGATTGAAGCGTTTGAGGTACTCGGGCAGGAACATCATGAGCAACGTTCCCCACACCGCGCCCCACACGCTCCCCACCCCTCCGATGACGACGGTGGTAAGCAGAATGACCGAGAAGGTGATGGCGAAGCTGTCCGGGCTTATGAAATGGATGTAGTACACGTAGAAGCTACCCGCTATGCTGGCGAACACTGCGGAGACTACGAAGATCTGCACCTTGCGGAACGAGGTGTTCACTCCCAGGGAGGCGGCCGCGATCTCCGTCCGATGCAGCGCCCGCAGAGATCGCCCCACCCGCGAGTCGACCAGGTTCAGGGCCATACGGAACATCAGCAGCGCGACTCCCCAGGCGATCCAGTGATAGGCCCTGGGCTGCCCAAGGTCCAGTCCGCCGAGGGAGAGCGAGGGGATGCCCACGATCCCATCGCTGCCCGACGTCAACCACTTGAACTGGATCAGTAGGATGAGCACGATCTCGCCGAATCCCAGGGTAGCCATGGCGAGGTAGTGGCCTTTCAGCTTCAAGGTCGGTATTCCCAGCACTCCGGCTACCGCGCCGGCCAGCAACGCCGAGATGCCCATCGCCAGCCAGGGGTCGAGCGACCAGCGCGTGGTCATGATCGCGGAACCGTAGGCGCCGATGCCCACGAACGCAGCGTGTCCCAACGAGATCTGCCCTGCCTGGCCCAACAGCAGGTTGAGGCCGAGCACGACCATCAGCCGAGTGGCGGTGAATGCCAAGACAGACAGGTAGTACGTGCTGTGGACGAAGAACGGAGCCGCCATGACCACGACCGCGAAGGCGATGAACGCGGCGTGCCGACGGAGATAGGCCGCCACGTGCGCGACCGCGGTCACACCTTGTCCATGGTCCGCTGCCCGAACAACCCCTGCGGCTTGACGAAGAGAACCAAAAGAAGAATCAAGAAGGCCACGGCGTCCTTGTATCCCGACGAGCCTTGAATGGGCAGGAAGCCGACCGTCAGGGATTCAAGGACGCCCAGGATGAGACCGCCCGCGACGGCGCCCGCCGGATTGCCGAGGCCACCCAGGATGCAGGCGGCAAACCCTTTGAGGCCGATGAGGGCGCCTGAGCTGTAGCCCATGAAACTCACGGGAGCGATCAGCACGCCCCCGGTGGCGGCGATGGCCGCGCTCAGGCCGAACGACAAGAGCACTACCCGAGAGTACGACACGCCCATCAGCCGGGCGGCTGTGGGATTCACCGAACAGGCTCGGACGGCCTTCCCGGTCAGCGTGCGCTTGTAGAAGAGCTGCAGCGCCACGACGATCGCCAGGGTGGCTCCCAGCACCCAGAGGGTCTGTGGCAGGATGGTCGCACCAAGCACATTGATGGGAGTGTCGCCGGTCAACGGCGGCAACGGCAGTGCCTCCCGACCCCAAATGATCATGGCGGCCGTGCGCAAAGCCAGCGAGGCGCCCACCGTCACGATGATCTGCGTCATGATGCCCGCGGACAGGAGCGGGCGGATGGCCAAGAGTTCGAAGATCACGCCTATCAGCGCCACAATCGCCACAGCGCCGAGGCAGGCGATGGGCAGAGGTACACCCCACTCGTACAAGCTGATCGCCGTGAGCCCGCCCAACATGACGAACTCGCCCTGGGCGAAGTTGATGATGTCGGTGGCATTATAGATCAGCGTGAAACCCAGCGCGGTCAGGGCATAGATGCTCCCGTTGGTGATACCGCTGAAGACGTACTGAAGGAACTGGTCGAGAGCCACACAGCCCCCCTGGGTCCGCGCTGAAAAGGGCAGGAGTCGTGGCGGCGGCCGATCGGCCGCCGCCACGGAACGGACTACTCCGTACTCGGCCTACTGGGGAGCGAGCACCCAGGTGCCGCCTTTGATCTGCACAACCGTGAGATCGTCGGCCACGAGGCCGTCGTGATTCTCAGGGGTGTAGTTGTAGATGCCGTCGGGGGTGACGACACCCTTCGTCTCGTTAAGAGCGGTCTGGATGGCCGCCGGATCGGTGCCACCCGCGCGCGTGATGGCGTCGATGAGCAGCGTCAGCCCGCCGAACGCGTGACCGGCGAAGGTGGGCGGATTGGCGCCCGTGGCCGCGTTGTAGTCCGCGATGAACTTGTCGGCCTGGGCCTTCTGTTCCGGGTCGGTGTACGACTCGGGCACGAGCAGACGCCCGGCGGGGAAGATCACTCCCTCGGCGGCGTCGCCGGCCAGGTCGATGAACTTCTGATTGGCGATGCCGTGGCTACCTACGAACGGCTGAGTCATTCCAAGTTGCTGCATGTTCTTGGCGGCGATCGCCGGACCGGGGTTGGTGCCCCATACGACCACCACTTCGGGGTTGGCAGCCTTGATCTTGGTGAGCTGCGCCGTCAGGTCGGTCTCATCGGTCTTGTAGGATTCCTTCGCCACGATCGTCAGGCCGTAGTCGGGAGCGACCTTCTCGATCTCGGCCATCCCGGAGGAGCCGTACGCGTTCTCGTCGTACAACACCGCGATCTTGGTGAGCTTCATGACCTCCGAGATGTAGGTGAGGGCCTTCTGCACGGCGAGAGCGTCGCGCGGTGGCACCCGCCAGGTCCACGTGATAGGGGCGGCAGTGATGGCGTTCGACGCCGCGAGAGCCAGCAGCGGGATGCCTGCCTGCTCGGTGATCGGCTTCATCGCCAAGGTAGACCCGGACGTGGAGCTACCCAGGACCGCCACTACCTTGTCCTGCTGCAGCAGTTTGTTGACCGCCGTCACGGCTTCCTTGGGGTTGGTCTGGTCGTCTTCGATGACGATCTTGATCGGGCGGCCGAGGACTCCCCCCGCATCGTTGATCTGGGTCTCCATCATGCCCAGGGTGGCCCGCTCCGGCTCGCCCAGGGGCGATCCGGGGCCGGTGGCCGACAGGACCGCTCCGAACACGATCGGGTCGCCGGTGGGCCCGCTCGCGGTCGTGTCGGTGCTGACCTCAGGCGCGACGGTGGTGTCGGACGACGAGACTGCCGTGGTGGTCGTCTCGTCGCCACCGCCGCAGCCGACGGCGCCGACCACCAGGAGACTCAGCACTACTAGCAACAACAGCAGAACGTGACGCTTGTTCATCCAGATACCCCCTGTTACACGGAATGTCTGACTCCCCGCCTCCGGCGACCGCGACCGATCCTCCGCCGACGCCCGCGCCGCCGTCAGTTGATGGCGCGGTGGACGAATCCTATCGATAACCGACGTGTCAGTCAACTTCCCTGTTCCGTCAGGACCACGAACCCGGCGGCGGTCAACAGACTCTCCGCCGCCGCGAGGTCGTCAACCTTGATCACCGCCGTGCGGATCGCAGTCAGATACAGATAGTCGATGTCGACTCCCGCCGCCGCCAGGAGTACGACCACTTCGGCCAGTGATCCCGCTCGGTCGTCGAGGACCACGGAGACGACGGGATTGGCCACGACCGTGAACCCGGCGGTCTCGAGCATCCCGAAGGCGGCGGGGCCATCCTCCGCCAACAAGCGCACGATGCCGTAGTCGCTCACCTCGGACAGCGAGAAACCCAACACCGAGATCCCCCGGTCGGCGAGCACGCCGAGCAACTCCGCGATGCGTCCCCGCTTGTTCTGCACGAACACCGACAGCTGCGTAACCGACACGTCCCCTCCTTGAGTCTGCGCATACGGCCACCTCGGCGAGGCCGAGGGAGCCGCTTCCCGCTCCGGCAGCATTCTACGGCACCGCGCTACGATAGAATAGCGGCATGGCCACTGTCGTCCGCATCGCGTCGCTCGCCGACGCACCCCAGCTGCAGAAACTCATCAACGCGTATGCCGGCCAGGGCCTGATGTTGCCGCGGTCGCTGCACTCCCTATACGAGCACGTACGCGACTACCTGGTGGCCGATGACGACGGCCGCATCGTGGGCTGCGTGGCGCTTCACGTAGCCTGGGAGGATCTGGTCGAGATACGCTCACTCGCCGTCGCCGAGGGCGCGGGCGGGAAGGGCATCGGCACACTCCTGGTTCAAGCCGCACTCGCGGACGCCCTGTCGCTGGGTGCCCGCCGCGTGTTCGCGCTCACCTTCGTCGAGCCGTTCTTCGTCGGTCTCGGCTTCCACCGGGTGGACAAGGCGGACCTGCCGCATAAGATCTGGCAGGAGTGCGTGCACTGCATCCACTTCCCCGATTGCGACGAGGTGGCCCTGATCCTGGATCTGTAGCCGGAGGCTACGGGCGCGACAAGGACGCCGCATCGTGCCGCCCAGTGCGGCCACGGCGGCGAGGTCGTCCGTCTACTGGGGCCGGAGAGCGCCTTCGGTGTATTTGAGCGAGGGATCCCACAGGAGCCACTCGGCATAACCCTGCTCTTCCACCGCCTTGATCTGAGCCTTCACCTGCTCGACGCCGTAGGTGACTCCCCCGAGTGAGAAGTCCTGTAGCCACGGACGCACGATCGCTCCGGTGCCCTGCAGGCGCTTGGTGGAATCCTTCATGGCCGCCGTGATGATCTCGTACGGATGGGAGTTCGGGTTCTTCTGGTTGTAGGAGCCTGCATAGTAATGCGAGGGGTAGATCATCGGGCACACGATGTCGACATTGGCCGACACCTTCTCGATTCTCTGTCCGATCCCCAGATCGTCCTTCACGTACAGTGTGAGTCCGAAGACGTCGGCCGAGACCCACACGCCGAGCTTGTCGAGACGCCCACGTGCGTACGCCAGGAACTGTGCGATCGCGTCTTCCTGCGATCCGCGGGCGCCGGGATACACGGCGTCGGATATCTTTCCGTCGCTCGGGAAACGAACGTAGTCGAACTGGACCTCCCGAAACCCGTGGGCGGCTGCATCCTCGCCCAGATCGACCAGGTACTTCCACACGCGCCGGTCGTACGGGTTGGTATACGAGGATCCCTTCTTGTCCTTCCAGATGCCCCCGCCCTTGCTCTTCACGGCGTATTCGGTGCGCCGCTTGGCCAGGATGGGGTCGTTGAAGCACACGATCCGCGCGATCGGCACGATCTTGTGCTCCTGCAGGGTCGCCATGAGTGCGTCGATGTCGGCGATCCGCGGTTCTTCGAGCTCCAGTTCATCGGCCAAGGGCACGTCGGTGTCGTAGGACACGTAGCCCGTGGCATCTTTAACATCGATGACCATGCCGTTGAGTTCGGTGCGGTCTACGAGCGCGATCTGTTTGTCCATGAGTTGTTTGGAGCCGGCCGCCCAACTGGAGACGTAGATCCCCTTGACCGGGATGTAGGCGTAGTCGCGCAGCCGCTTGATATCGACCACAGGAAGAGGTTGCAGCTCCGGGGACGCCAAGACCGCAGAAGCCGCCGCGGACCCCGCCGAACCGCCGCGGGCGAGGCGGGGAAGCGTCAATCCGCCGCCTGCGACGCGGGCGCCCACGGCCCAGAACGCGGCAAAACCCACCGCGAAGGCCAGAAAGATGCCGACTGCGATCACCGCTATGGCCGGTCCCGCCGCGTGGCCCCGCCTGCGCGTTCTTCTCGAAACGAAGGTATTCATGCAGTCAGATTCTACCAGAGACCCAAAGACGCGTTCATCGGGCTGCCGGGGTGGCCGAACGGCTCAAGGTCTGCTACCGTTCCCTCAGCATGTTGAGGTATGACAAGATCGTCCGGTTCATGGCTCTGGCTTTCGTCGGCGGAGCGATCCTTGGTCTGGCGGGCGGCTTGGTGTTCGGCGGGGGTGGCGATACGGCCACCGCCAACGGCGCCGGCACGTCGGAGCCCACCACGGCCGCCTCCGCCACGTCCGGTTCGGGCGCCGCGGCGGCGGTCATGACCGCTAAGTCGGCCGGAGAGATAGGCGCCAACGAGTTCGGTCTCGTCCCGGTCCTCGAGTACCACAAGATCGGGACTCCCGAGTCGCAATGGACCCGCACGCCGGCCAACTTCCGCAAGGATATCGAACTGCTCCAGGCCGCCGGCTTCTACCCGATCAACCTCGCCGATCTGGCAGCCCGCTCCATCGACGTGCCGGCCGGGAAGAGTCCCGTCGTGCTCACGTTCGACGACTCGAGCCCGGGTCAATTCCGCGTCCTCGACGACGGGTCCGTCGATCCCGACAGCGCGGTCGGCATCCTGCAACAGGCCGTCAAAGGCGGAGGCTGGGCTTCGAAGGCGTCGTTCTTCGTACTGCTCGATGTCCGCCCCGACGACAACGTGATCTTCGGCCAACCCGACGCCCAGACTCAGAAACTGCGTGATCTGGTCTCCTGGGGCTACGAGGTCGGAGGTCACACGGTGACGCACCTGAACCTCAAGAAGGCGTCGCTGCAGGAGAGCCGGAAGCAGCTGGCCGTCGCCGCGGCGACGATAGAGAAGTACGTGGGTGGAAGCTACAAAGTGAGCACCATGTCGGTGCCCTTCGGCGAGTATCCGAAGGACGACAGCCTGCTTGCCGGCGGCGAGTATGACGGCATGACATATGCGTACAAAGCGGCAGTGGAGGTGGCCGGGGGATCGACGCCGTCACCGTTCTCCGCTGCTTTCCGCCCCCTGCACATCCCGCGCATCCAGGTGACCGGCAGCGCGCTTCAGGACATGATCGACCGGTTCACCGCGAACCCGGAGTTGCGGTACGTCTCAGACGGCGACCCGGCGGCCATATCGGCCCCCCAGGTCCTGGCTGAGAAGCTCGGTAAGCCCGTTCCCGACCTGGGGCGTCCGGTCATCCGGTACTAGCAGGCTGTTGAAGAATGACGCAACAGCCGCCTACGGCATGAGCCGAAGGGTGAGGCCCGTCTCTCCCCGGACGACCTGCAGCGACGCACCGCATAGCCCGCATTCCGCCTTCTGGTCTACCGTGGCATCCAGTCCGATGTGCACGTTGACGTGGCAGTTGGGGCACAGGGCGTCGACGTCCTGTTCGACACCCTGCAGCGGAAACTTCTCGCCCACGAGTTCCCACATCGGGTCGTATTTCTTCGACACGCTCACTCCTTCACGCGGGGGTCCGGTCGCGACGACGCGGCCCATCGTGCCGCCGCGCCCGGTGCAAAGTCTCTCACACCCACGCACCGCTGCTCAAGTAGGTCGGCCATGACTCGGCCCGCGGGGTCGGCGGCGATCCCCTGCTTCGACCTCGGACTGGTCGAGTACGGTCGGGCGCAGGAATTGCAGGCGGAGCTGCAGCAGGCGGTCGCCAACGATATCGTGCCGGGGGTGCTGCTTCTCCTCGAGCATCCGCCGGTAGTGACCTTGGGCAGCCGGGGCACCCCGGCCGACGTGGTGGAGTCGCACGGGCCGCACGGGGTCGCGGGGGCGCTACCGGTGATGCGCTCGGAACGCGGAGGCGCCGCCACCCTCCATGCTCCAGGCCAGCTGGTGAGCTATCCGATCGTCCCGGTACCGGGACGCGACCTGCGACGCTTCGTCTGGAACCTGGAAGAGGTCCTAGTGCGCCTGTTGTCGGATCTCGGCATCGTCGCAGAGAGACGCAGCGGCCGGCCGGGCCTCTATATTGGCGCTCAGAAGATCGCTTCGGTCGGGCTGCGCTGCCGCCGTTGGGTGGCCAGTCACGGAACATCGCTCAACGTATCCAACGATCTGAGTCTGTTCGACGCGATCGTCGCCTGCGGTGACGCAACCCTGCGTCAGACGAGCGTGGCCGCCCTCATCGAATCGGCGCCGGACATGCCGACGGTGAAGAAAGCGTACGCGGAGCACTTCGCGCTCGTGTTCCAGCGAACGCTGCTTCCGCCGGAGCCCGCCACACCCACTGACATGAGACGGTGGGCCGCCGGTCGATCGTAGCCACCCCCCGGTAGTACCCCCGAGAACGACCCGGGCCAGAATACCCACGGCAGGATTCGAACCTGCGACACCTGGCTCCGGAGGCCAGTGCTCTATCCCCTGAGCTACGTGGGCGGAACGAGGCCCGACTAGTATACCGGTTTCGCCGTCTCCGGCCAGTCCTGGTAGTGCGCGTCGTCGCCGACGCCTGCCGTGATCAGCTCCGGCTCCCCCTTCTCGGGATACGGCACGACCAGGTGGTCGAGATCGTCCGGCAGCAGCGCGGGCCGGAACACCGCACGCGCTTCGGCCAGGAGTTCCCGCCGGCCATGCCGAGAACTCACGTGTGTGAGCACCAGTAACCGGACTTCCGCCCGAGTCGCCACCCCCGCCGCTTCGTGCGCCGTCGAATGGCGCGTCTCGATGGCGCGTGAGTGCTCGGCTTCGGTGAACGTGGCATCGTGCACCAGGACCGTGGCCCGGTGGCTGAGCACCACGACCGACTCCGCGGGCCGTGTGTCCCCGGTGATTACTATCTTCCGGCCGCCGCGGGCTTCGTCCATGACCTGCTCCGGCTCGACCACCGCACCCGAAGCAAGCACGAGAGACTCCCCCAGTTGCAGATGACGGAAATCCGGACCGGGCTGCACGCCGAGCGCGATCGCCTTCTCCGGGTGGAATCGGCCGGGGCGCGGACGTTCGTGCAGGCACCACGCCAGACTGGGAAGGCCGTGATCGGTGCGCGTCGCGGTGATCTGATAGTCCGGGGTATCGATCACCAGCCCGGGACCCACTTCGTTCACTTCCAGAGGATACGGGAACCTACCGAACAGGCGGTGCGACACCTGGAGTATCTCTTCCAGCCCGGCTGGGCCGTAGAGTTCGAGCGGCTCCTCTCGACCCATCAGTCCGAGTGTCTTGAGGAGCCCCGGCAGGCCGAGGAAGTGGTCGCCGTGCAGGTGCGTGATGAACACCCGATCGATCCGCGCAAGACCGACCGAGCGCATCAGCTGGCGCTGGGTTCCCTCACCACAATCGAAGAGAAGGCGTTCGCCTCCCCGGATGACCAAGAGGCCGCTGGGCGCGCGGTCTACGGTAGGAACAGCCCCTGCCGTGCCCAGGAAGACCAGACGCAGATCCACCGACTACTCTCGCGGAGCGGACGGTCTGTCGACCAGTCGTCTGATCGCGTCCGGCGCGTAGTCCGCCGGGTTCTGCCGGAACAACGGGCATCGGCACCCCTGCCACGAGTAGCGGAACCCGTAGGCCTCGGCGATCTCGACGTGGCATTCGGACAGAGGCGGGCGGACGACCTTGAAGGCACCGTACACATCGCGGCGCGGGCTGCCCTCGAACGGGGCCAGGTCGAGCTCCGCGCGGAACACCTTCTGCAGGCACCCGAAAAAGGTAACTCCCCATTCTTCAAACGCATAGACGTACCGGCAGGAGGTCCTCAGGCAGCGGACCGGGAACACCACCCGCTCGCAGACGACCCCGCAACCCCGACACTCGAGCTTGTCCGGCGCGCGTCCATTCCGCTGGGTGTCGTATGATGGGGCAGACATGTTCGGCAGTATAACAGGAGGCATTCATGGCAGGCCTGGCATCCCCCCTCTCCCTCGGACGCTTCACCATGCGGAACCGCATCATCATGCCCCCCATGGCGAACAATGTCGCCGACGAGGATGGCACTGCCTCGGCGAAGCTGGTCGAGCACTACGGGGTGCGCGCGGCCGGCGGCCCGGGCATGATCATCGTGGAACACAGCTACGTCACGCGCGACGGCCGGGTCGACCCGCATCAGTTGGGCATCTGCGACGACGCCCACGTGGCCGGTCTCACGCCGATCGCCGCGGCCATCCATGAGGGTGGCGCTCTCGCCGTGATCCAGATCACCCACGGTGGCGCACGCTGCCCGAGCGCCGCCACGGGCAGGCAGCCGGCCGGTCCGTCGGATGTGCGCGTGCCGGGCGATTCCGAGGACCCTCGGCCGATCACTCTGGACGAGATCCACGACCTCCCGGCCCTCTTCTCCGCCGCCGCGCGGCGCGCGCTGGAGGCCGGGTTCGACGGCGTCGAGGTACACGGAGCACACGGCTACCTGTTGAACGAGTTCGCCTCCCCCTACACGAACCGCCGCACAGACGACTACGGCGGTCCACTCTCCAACCGCCTGCGTGCGGCGGGAGAGGTACTGACGGCGGTACGCGACACTCTTGGAGACTCGCTGCTGTTGTATCGTTTCGGGGTCGACGACGGCCCCGTTGAGGGCGTCACACCGACGATGGCGGCGGAGATGGCACCCGCGCTGGCAGGTTGGGGAGTCGACCTCCTCGATTGCAGCGGGGGCCTGTGCGGGTCGCGCCCGGCCGACCGAACGGGCCAAGGGTTCTTCGTTCCCGCCGCCGCGATCGTGCGCGCCGCCTCGCCTGTGCCTGTGTCGGCGGTCGGCGGCATCACCGATCCTCGATACGCCGACGACATCGTGCGGCGTGGCCTGGTGGACGCGGTGTGCGTGGGCCGGGCACAGCTCAAAGACCCGGAATGGGCCGCCAAGGCCCTGGTCGAGGTGGGCTGAGGGCTCGCGTTTCGAAATGGCGCCATCGCCGACGCGGTGCGATGTATGGAGGGTGCCGGTTAGTCCTGGCGGCAAGGCCTCACGGGATCGGGACCAGGTTCTCCAGCCGCGAGCCCGGCACCAGCCGCACGCGCACCAGAGATCGCGTGGTTGCCCACTCGATCAACGACGGAAGGTAGTCCACCTGGCCTCCGGCCCCGAGATCCACCACCCCGGAGGCCATGACCGCCCCGTGGAGCCGTGTGCCTTCCAGGCGGACCGATCCGCCCGCCAACACCAGTGCGTACAGATCGCCTCGGTCGGTGGTGATGAGGTCCACCCCGGTCGCCGACACGATCACCAGCGGCATCTCTGGTGACACTCCCTGCCCGGTTGGTAGACTGGGCAGGGCCACAGCATCTCCGGGCCGGCCCGCGACGAAGATCACTGAGGCGCCCGGACGCGCCGCCTGGTGCTCGGCCAGGAGCGCTGTGCCCTCATCAAGGGTCCACGGCAACGAGTGCTCCCAGGCGATACCCGTGCCCACGACCTGGACCTCCGGCTGAACGGCGCTTCGCACAGTCGCAGCGCCGGAGGCCGCGTCGGCGTTGACCGCCGGCGATTCTCTAGCCGGCGATGCCGTCACCATGTCGGCCACGACGACGCACTGCGGGATGGTGAACCCGTCGGCGCCTCGCTCGACCCACGCCGAGGTCTCGAGGGCCACCGATCCGACCTGCGCCGGATCGCCTCCAGGGGTCGCGGCCATGGCCGGACCCTGCGCCCACGCGAGGAGGTGGCGGTCTTCGGCTTCGCCCGCGGTAGTGAGACCGGCCGGGGTCGGCGTTGGTAAAGGGTTTGTCTCAGTCGGGATCCATTGCCGCCACGCCTCCTCGGCGAGGCCGGCGAGAGCCGTGTCGGCGTCGGCGAGGTCCTGCCGCCCGGTCCGCTCCGCGCGTAGCGCGTAGCGGCCGGCGGCGGTCACGGCGGCGAGCGTGGATATGAGAACGGCCAATCCCAAGCACACCATCAACGTGAGGAGCAGTATCGAGCCGCGTGTTCGGCTCGTGCCTGGCGTCTGAACTGAGTTGTGCATCTGACCTGAGACGGGTGCCCGGTCTGAGTCGCGCGGCTCCTTCATCGGGCGACCCGCATCGTGGCGCGGAAGGGAACCAGTGCGCCCGGAACCTCCGCGCGCGCACCCACGATGGCGGCACCCTGGATAACCACCTCCGTGATGGCATCGCGCTCGGGGGTGGCGTTGCCCGCAAGGGCTCGGGCTCCCGAGAGATAGGCGAAGGACCCTCCGGCAGCCAGACCCTCGAGCATGGTCTTGTGGTCGTTGAACAGGCTGTGCGACACACCCCCGGCAGGGATTCCGACCCACGGTCCGCGACGGCGCATCAGCGAGCCGCCCACCAGTTCCCACTCGACCAACTCCGGCGTGGCGTTGGCGGCGGACCTCGTGACCACAACAAGGTGACGACCGTCTGCTTCCACGACGGGCGCACACTCCAGGCCACCGCCTCCGAGAGCGCTCGCCAGACGAAGGTCGCGCTCGAGGCGGGTCACCGCCGTCCGTGCCTGGAATGTCGCCACTACCCGGTCTGCTCCCTCGACTGTCACCTTCGAGGCGGTTGTCCACAAGGGAGCTATGGCCAGCGCCAGGATCAAGCTGAGGACCAGTCCCACGAGGAGCTCGATCAGGCTGAAGCCACTGGAATCACAGGCGACGGCAGCAAGGCGAACGCGCCCGCCGGCCCTCTGCGGAGATCGGCTAGAAGTACAGATCGACATGTTGTCCCGATTCAAGGTCGAAGTCCTGGCTGCGGGCGGCACTCAGCACCGAAACCGATCCCGACGGGACGTGGACGGCATCGGACGGCCCGCCCGCCTGCACCAGGACGGTCGTCGTCCGGAGTGAATCCGTGACCTCAGCCGTACTCTCTCCCGCAGCGGGGAGATGCACCGTCACCCAGCCGGCAGGGTCGTCTGCGCCGAGTTCCCGCCGGAGGGCGCCGGAGAACTTCCCGGTACCTCGGTTCTCCACGGCACCCCCCAGGGTCCGTCGGGTATCCTGGCGCGCACCACCACCTGTTCGCCTGCGGCAACGGAGTTGCGGGTCCACTTCCAGTGGATTCCCGGCTCCCTGACTCGGCCGCGGTCTCCCCCACGAACGTACCGTCCACCCACACGCCCAAGAGAATCCCGGCGGGGCTGTTCGGGCCGTCCGCCCGCACCGTGAGTGCCCCGGCCGCTTCCCACCTCACCCGCTCTGACCTGCGGCGCTCCCCAGGTCCACGCCAGACCTTCGGGCCTTGCTCTCCGGCCGCGTCTACGTCCGAAGCCGTCACGCGCGATCTGAACGGCCGCGTCACGCTGCGAAGCGAGCATGGTCCACAGCGGCGCCACGGCGAGCCCGAACAGACAGAGGGCAACGAGCAGTTCCAGCAGCACCCACCCTCGAGTGCCCGACGACGATCTCACGGCCGCACTCTTCGCGTGAGTCCACTCTCCACCCGCACCACGACCTGGTACGCGGTCGATCCGTAACCGAAGGTCAACGACCCCGCACTGTCGGGTGCGCCGAAGGGGCCCCGAAACCCCACGCGCACTCCAGTCCCCTGCCGCCAGCGGGAGACGTTGGCACGGGGGGCGGCCGCCAGGTCGGGTGTGCCCACGTCGTCTTGTGGCAGACGGCCGCCCAGCACGAGGACATGGTCACCGTCGGCCTGCATCGACGTGTCGGCTCCCGACCAGAGTGTGGCAAGCTGGGAGCCGAAGCCGCGACCTGCCACGACTGGGCGCCACCGCGGGCAGCCGTGGAGTCGAGCGAGCTACCCAGAGACGCCCAGCCGATGGTCGCGCACACGGCCAACACGGCGATCACCACCACCAGTTCGAGCAAGGTGCGGCCCGAGGCCGAGTTCGCGGGGCGACCGCGCAGCGCGTGACGTGCTCCGAGAAGGTGGCTGGAGATCCGGAGGATGTTGTGTCTCGCTGATCATCACGAGACAAGGCTACAGCCTGCACTGAATGCCGGACTATGGGACCTTCGTTGCAGCTTGGCGCATCACCAACCGTTTGATGGCGAGACGTCGAATCTGTCCGAGGCCCGCCCGCAGAAGTGGACTCGTGGCTTCGAGCCTAGTGCGGTCTTGACTTGGGATGAGAAAGACGGCCCGCCACGATTGGGACCCGCTGGATGAGCGAGACCCCGCGCAGACACGCGTCGGCTACCCGGCGGCTCCGGTTGAGCTCACCGGCGGACTACCAGCCCAGACTTCCAGCACCGTCGATGACCTTGACCTTCACGTAGGACGCGCCACCGCCAACTTGGGTATCTACCTGGATGCCGTACCGGTTGCCGCTCTCGCTGACACTGCCGACATCGAAACTGCTGGAGGACTGACCGTAGAAGTCGACGCAATGCAGCCGAGCCTGCGAGACAACGGCGTCCGCGATCATCTCCGTTCCTGTAGGGTCTACCAGATCCTGGGTAGCGACGTTCCACGTGATGGTGGGCTCCATTGCCGACAGCTGTACCGCCGTGACGAAATTGTAGCCCACGGTGTCAATCCTCGCGCTCTCTATGACGGTCAGCGCGTTTCGGACCAGAGTCAAGGCGGCGGCGTCTTGAGCCTTCTCTCGGGCACCCAAGTACGTCGGGATAGCGATAGCGGCAAGAATGGCAATGATGATGATGACCACGAGGAGCTGGATCAGTGTGAATCCATGCTCGGCGCGCTTCAGGCCACGCCTCCGCCCGTTGCCGATGCCGGTCCTGATCGGACTTGGAATCGCGAATGTCCGGGCTCCACTTGCTTGGCTGATCCATCCGGTCCTCGCTATTGCCGGCGCGGCCAACACACCCAATAGGAGCCACCACACCCCATCAACTCCGATGGCGGTGACGGTTACCAACGACTGAGCGAGATAGACGACGCCCGCAAGCCAGAGCGCGATCTCAGGCCACGAAGCCGTGACGCGGGCCCGCTTTCGAAACCGCAATGACCCACCTATCAGCACAACGCCAACCAACCCTACGAATAGAACCAGGCCGGGAACACCTGTCTCCACTCCCCATTCAAGTAGTGAACTGTGCGGTTTGTCGGCTACTCGGAAGGGTCCTTCGGCTTGGTTGAATGCCTCCGTCCGATACTCCTCGAAGCGCTGCCCCATCTCGTCAGGGCCAATCCCCGACACAGGATTGTCTCTGATCATGTGCAGGGATATCACCCAGATCGCTGCCCTCCCGAATTGCGCGCGGCATGCGGTTGCACGATTGTGATGGCGCTTGTCGATAGGAGGGCGACCTCGGAGGGCTGGTCCGCGACGGTGGCGCCGAGGATGCCGGCTGCAACTGAGCCCGCAACAAGAAAGGAAAGCGCGGATCTTCTGAGGGCAGCTCGGCGCCAAGCGAGCAGGAGCAGAAGCATGCAACCACCCGTCAGTGCGATCCAACTGGCACGTGTGGCTGTGAGGACGAGAACTGCCAACCCCAGACCCGCTGCCGCAGCCCACGCATACCGCGCTCCGCGGCGGCGCGCGACCGCCAGACTCAATGCGATGATGATTGCCATGGCACTAAACGCGCCGAGAAAGATCGGGCTCCCGGAGTCGAGAACACCCGACCTTGGTGTAGGCGCCAAGACTCCCAATGGACCGGGTCCAAGCCGACAACCTGGACGACCGCATATAGCCAGACGGGGAGGGCCGCCACAACAATCAGTCTCGCCACGAGACTGATTGCCTTATCCCTATTGCCGGTGGAGATGCGGTAGCCGAGGAGGAACACACCAGCGTTGGCCAGGACCATCAGATACCCGTCGTACCGCACGGGGCTCCCGACCACGCCTCGCACCGGATCGGCCGACGCCATGGCCGCGAAAAGTCCCTGGACGACTAGAAGCCCGACCAGCCAGACCGCTGCCCCCGGTTCAACCTTGAAAGCTCCGCTGACGAAGCTCCACCAAACAAGCCCTGCCATACCGGTGAGCGCTACGAGCATGACGAGTACGTACTTGGTCTCGCCGAACTTGTCGAAGCCGAATGGGGTCATGACCCAGATTGGCAACACGACTATGGCGCAGAGAAAAGCGGCGTGCGCGATCCACGTCCGCACCGCGGGCGATTCCGGTGTGGGATCGACGGTCTTGTTATAGGGCAAACCATGCATCTTGACTCACCTGTCTGATGTGTCCGATGTGGAAAGGGCGGCGACCCCTTCGGATCACCGCCCTTCGCTCGGTCACCCGTCGATGCCGCATCGGGGCTGGGTGCGGGCCGGCGTCCGCGGCCCGCACCTTGCGCAGAGATCTACCAGGAGGAGACCTCGGCGCCGTCCTTGTAGTAGATGGTACCTCCAGTGCCGGCACGCTTGTCCACTGCAACACCCCACGTGAGGCCGCTGCCCGATTCCGTCACGAGGGTGTATTGGTACACATCCACCCCGTCCCAGTCCACCTGGTTCGCTGCGACGGTGGCCCCAGCGTAGCCACTTCCCGCAGACGTGGGGAGCTCCACCAGTCACGTCCCATTTGATCGCCGGCTCGATGGCTTCCAGGTCAGCTTGCGCGATAGTGTCGTAGGCGCGGGTGTCCACAAAGTCCGACTCCACAGCCGTCATGGCGTTGCGGACCAGCGACTTCGCGGCGGCGTCCTGCGCCTTCTGCCTCTGCCCGAGGAACGTCGGGATGGCGATCGCCGCCAAGATGGCGATGATGATGATCACCACCAGAAGTTCGATGAGGGTGAAACCGCCCTCGCCCTGCATCCTCGACCTGATCTTACTGAACATGATGCCGACCTCCTTATGTAGAACTACAACACACGCTTTCGGCATCCGCATAGAAAAAGGTCTGCGGTATGCCTGGCAAACCACAGACCTATACAGTCTGAGGTGGCAGCCCAGCCGACCCAGAGGGTCCTGTGACTTTGCGCCCCACTCTTGCGAGTAGTTTGCCCTTTACACCTTCATCCTCAGTATGCCCCTCTTGTGAATTCCTAGACAACTTTCTGTTGGTTTCGCGACGCGTCATTCGCGTCTCGTGTCAGGAACCCGCGGGGGCCTACCGCGGACGTCAAGTGTATCGGCCACGCTAGCAGGGAGCTTTAGCGATACGCTGTACGACCTTCGGCCGAGCTTGGCGGCGAGATCCCGACCTCACAAGCGAAGCGGACCCGGGAGGGCGCACCCTGATCCCACGGCTCTGTCATACTTGCGACATGGACGTACCACCCACCGACAACCGTCGTCAGCCGGAGACTAGTCAGGGGGCCAGAATCCCACCGCCGGCGGTACGGGTCTCAGCCTTCATCGTGCGCGAAGGTCGCATCCTGCTGGTGCGCCAGCAGAACGCCGTCCATTCCTACTGGCTGCTGCCCGGCGGGGGTGTGGAGAGAGGTGAGTCTCTCACCACGGCGGTGGCCCGGGAGACGCGCGAAGAGTGCGGTCTGGACGTCGAGGTGTTGGATACTCCTCTGGCCCTCGTGGAGAGCATCTCGCCCGATGGGGGGAAGAGCCGTCACCTAGTGCAGTTGGTCTTCGCGGCCCGTCTTCCCGCGGACGGCCGGGCTGTGTCCGGCGATCCGGCGGTGCGCGAAATCGGGTGGTTCACGGTCGAAGAACTCGCAGGCCTGGTGATCCACCCGCCCATCCACGACCTTCTGATCTCGTGGTCGACGTTCTTCGGGCGAAGCGTCGGCGTGCCACTCCCACCGTTCGTCGCCATGGGCCGCCGCTGGGCAGACTGACGGGGTTCGGCCCAGCGCGCGGAGTCGGGCCGAGCCGGGGCGCGGCGCGTGCCCTGATGCGGCACGACCTCGCGGCAAGACTCGTCCCGGCGACGGCCAGGCGGCCGCCTATTGATCGAGAGTGCCGTGCCCCCCGGTGCTCCCGAACCCGCCTTCTCCCCTGTGCGTGTCGTCCAGGTCGTCAACGACCGCGAACTCAGCCGACTCCACTGGTTGGATCACGAGCTGGGCGATACGGTCGCCCGGCGCGACGGCGAAGGGCTCGGCGCCGGAGTTGTACAGACACACGCGCACTTCGCCCCGGTATCCCGCGTCGATGAGGCCGGGGGCGTTCACCACCATGAGGCCGTGCCTGAAAGCCAGGCCCGGAGCGGGCCTGGACGAAGCCGGCATACCCGGGGGGAATAGCCAGCGCGATGCCGGTGCCCACGTCGCGCCGCTCCCCGGCGGGTATCGTGACCTCTTCGACCGCGTGGAGGTCGGCGCCGCCGTCGCCCTCGTGAGCCCGCCACGGCGGACGGGCCAGATGGATGCAGCAGCGTCACCGCTATCTTCAGGCGCGGCGCACCGGTCGACGCCGGCGAGCGTGCGCCCCGCGCGCGCGCTCACAGGGTCAGCGACTGTCGGATGCGGCCCACGGCTTCCTGGATGCGCTCGTCGGGTGCGGTGAGCGAGATGCGCACGAAGCCTTCACCGGCTGCTCCATAACCGTTGCCGGGCGTGATCACGACACCCGCCTGGTCGAGCACGTGTTCCGCGAAACCGGCGGAGGTGTAGCCCGCCGGGACCGGGATCCACATATAGATGGTCGCCTTCGGCTTCTCCACACCCAGGCCGATGGAGTCCAACGCGTCGGCGAGCACGTCGCGTCGTCGGGCATAGATGGCGTTCATCTGATCGACGAAATCCCACGGTCCGTCAAGGACGGCAGCCGCCGTGCGCTGGATGGCCTCAAACACACCGGAATCCAAGTTGCTCTTCAGCCGCCAAAGAGGTTCCAGGATCTCGCGGTTGCCCACGCCGAACCCGATCCGCCAGCCGGTCATATTGAAGGGCTTCGAGAAGCTCCAGAACTCCACGCCGATGTCTTTGGCCCCGGGTGTGGCCAGGAAACTCGGGGCCACGTAGCCGTCGAAGGTCAATTCCGAGTAGGGGTTGTCGTGCACCACGGCGATGTCCCATTTCGTGGCGAACTCCACTACGCGCGCGAAGAAGTCGCCTGTCACAGTCGCGGACGTCGGATTGTTGGGATAGCTGATGAAGAGAAGCTTCGCCCGCCGGGCTTCCTGGGGGCTGATGGCATCGAGGTCGGGCAGGAAGTCGTTCTCGGGCCGGAGGGGCATGAGGCGGGCTTCGGCGCCCGCGAGGAGCGTGCAACCGGCGTATACCGGATAGCCCGGATCGGGAACGAGGGCCAGATCCCCGGGGTCAAGGGTCGACCAGCATATGTGGGCCAGGCCTTCCTTCGACCCCATGAAGGGCAGAAACTCCTTGTCCGGATCGATCTGCACGCCGAACCGCCGCTCGTAAAAGCGCGCGATCGCCTGCCCGAAGCACTCCAGGCCGGCGGTGGTGGGATAGCGATGGTTGCGCGGGTCGTCGAGCTGTCTCTTCATCTCCTCGACGATGTAGGCCGGGGTGGGCAGGTCCGGGTCACCGATGCCCAGACTGATCACGTCCACCCCCGCCCTGCGCTTCACGGCAATCTTCCTCTCGATCTCGGCGAAGAGGTAGGGCGGAAGCTTGTCCATGCGTCTCGAGAACTGCACGATCCCTCCTTGTTATCTCCAGCCCAGTCCTGCCAGAAGCGCCGCGCTCAACTCACCGCTGAACGCTTCTTCGGCCGGGCCGGTCATGACCACCTGAAAGTCGGGCGCCACCTCGATCTCGAGGTCGCCTCCCAGAAGATGCACCGTCACAGGGCTCTGTGCCAGACCAAGCCGCACCGCCGCCGCCCCCACTGCCGTCGCTCCTGTGCCGCAGGCCTGGGTCTCCCCCACCCCGCGCTCCCACACCCGCATCGCGACCGATCCGTCGGTCTCCCGATGGATGAACTCCACGTTGACCCGGTTGGGAAAGAGAGGCAGATGCTCGATCACCGGGCCCACGATCTCCAACGGCAGGTCGGAGAGGTCGCCGACCGAGATGACGCAGTGCGGGTTGCCCACGTCCACGAAGGTGAACGTGTAGCGGGCGCCCAGAGCCTCGAGTCGCTGCCCGACCACCTCGCCGCCCTCGGTGCCCGAAGCGATCGCGACGTTGTCGCTCTTGAACCGCGCGGTGCCCATGTGCACCCGCACGCGTCCGTCTGGAAGCAACCTCGGGCCGATGGGACCGGCCAGCGTCTCGATCACGAACTCGTCCACGCCCACGGCTCCACTCTCGCGCAGATAGCGGGCGAACATCCGGATGCCGTTGCCGCACATCTCCGGTTCGCTGCCATCGGGGTTGTAGATGCGCATGCGTGCCGCCGCCCCCGGCACCGCGCCCGAAGGAGGCAGATGGACCAGGATGCCGTCGCCGCCCACGCCCAGATGGCGGTCGCACAGCAGGCCGATGGCTTCGGCAGACAGGGGGCCGGGCAGGTCGGTCGACTCCACGATCAGGTAGTCGTTGCCCAGACCCTGCCACTTCGCGAACTGCATCACTCAACCCCTTCCGGCTCGGCTCTCCCGTCAGATCGCACTCGTGCCCCGGTCCGAGCCGGCGGCTCGGCTCGGGCGAGGATCAGCACGTCTGCCGCGATGTCCGCCGCAGCTCGGGAAGAGGCGTCAATGATAACAGCGTCGGGAACCTTGCGCATCCAGGTGAGTTGCCGGCGCGCGTAGCGCCGAGTGGCTGCCGCCAGGCGGTCGACCGTCTGCTCCCGGGTGGCGTCGCCATCCAGATACGCGCTGATCTCCGCGTAGCCGATCGCCTTGCACACGCCCCGGGCTCCCCCGTACGACTCCGCGCCCGGAGTGCGCGAACGTCGGGTGCGGTCCGCCGCCACCTCGTCCACGCCGCCGCCGCCGATCATCTGGAGTGCCCGGGCGTCGATCCGCTCGTAGAGAAGGCTCCTCTCCATCGACAGGCCGATGATGGTTGTGGGATGCCGATATGCGGGGCGCCACAGATCGTCCCGCCCCGACCATGCCTGAGGGCCCGTGGCGATAGTCACCTCGAGTGCCCGTACGACCCGGCGCACGTTGTGCGGATGGATGCGCGAAGCGGCGACGGGATCCAGGACACGCAGTTCTTCATAGAGGACGTCCGGGCCCTCGCCCGCGGCCCGCTCTTCCAGGCGGGCGCGCAGGATGGGGTCGTGGCCGGAGGGAATCGCCAGGGGAGCTAGAGCCGCCCGCAGATAGAGGCCGGTGCCGCCCACGATCAAGGCCCAGCCACAGCGGGCGATGTCGGCGTCAACTGCCGCCGTGGCGTGCCCGGCGTACGTGGCGGCGGTCCACTCTTCGTCGGGGTCGGCCACTCCCACCAAGGCATGCTCGACGAGCGCCCGCTCCTCTGGGGAGGGTTGATTGGTCAACACGGGAAGCCCGCGATAGAGTTGCATAGAGTCGCAGGAGATGACGCGTACGCCGAGTGCACACGCGACCCGTATGGCCACGGCCGTCTTGCCTACTCCGGTAGGCCCGAGAAGGGCGACGACCCGTCCTGGTCCCGCCGACACGCCTATCGTGACCGCGGCGCGCTTGCCCGTGGCGGTCGTGCCTGCGGGCGTGTTGACCGCGGCAGGCCGCGGAGGCTGGCCGAACTCGCCCCCCGCACCTCGACTTCGACCACGTCGCCTGGGCGATAGTCCCCCGGGAGATTGACCGCCTTGTAGGTGCGCGTACGCCCCATGACTTCGTGCGGGTCGTGCCGGCTGGGCCCCTCCACCAGCACCTCGACCGTGCGGCCGACCAGCCTCTCGTTGGCCGTCCGCGCCTGTGCCTGCACCAGAGCGACCAGTCTGGCCATGCGCTCTTCCGCGACGCCGGGCATCAACCGTCCCGGAAGTCCGGCCGCAGCCGTCTGACTGCGCGCGGAGTATACGAACGTGAAGGCGCCCTCGAAGCCCACCTGCCGCACCAGACTCAAGGTGTCCTTGAACTCCTCCTCCGTCTCCGACGGGAAACCCACGATCAGATCGGTCGTGAGCACCAGATCCGGAACCGCCTCCCGCAGGCGGTCGGCCAGACGAAGATAGCCGTCCCGGTCGTAGCCGCGCCGCATCGCCTCGAGGATACGATCGTTGCCGGATTGCACCGGCAGGTGCAGGTGCTCACACACCGGTTCCAGGTCGGCGATGGCCCGGATCAACCGGGGCGATACATCCTTGGGATGCGAGGTCATGAAACGGATGCGGGCGAGTCCCGGCACGTCGGCCAGCGACTCGAGCAGGTCGGCGAAATCCTCGGACCCCGCGAATCCGGGTTCCCGGCCGTAGGCATTGACGTTCTGGCCGAGCAAGGTCACTTCGCTCACACCGCCGTCTGTCAGGATCCGCACTTCCCCCACGATGTCGCGGGCCGGGCGGCTGGCCTCCGGTCCACGCACATAGGGCACGATGCAGTACGAGCAGAAGTTGGTGCAGCCGGTCATGATCTGCACCCAGGCCAGCGGACCCTCGCGCCGCACCGCCGGAAGATCGGCGCTCCACCGGGTGGTCGTGTCCTGGAAGGCCGCGGTTTGGCCGCCGGTCGCGAGGCGTTCCTCCAGGAGCAGCGGCAGCTCGTGCAGACTCTGGGGACCGACCAGCACGTCCACATGCGGATGCTCGAGGAAGAACTCGTTCCGGCGGCTTTGCGCCAGACACCCCGCCACCACCACCAGTCGGCGGGGATCCTCTCTCTTCAGCCGCCGCGCCTCGCCCAGGTGGCCCAGCAGGCGGGTATCGGCCTTCTCGCGGATGGAGCAGGTGTTGTACACGAGAAGGCCGGCCTCTTCCGCCCGCGACACCTCACGCAGACCGATGCCCATCAGCAGACCGCTGATGCGCTCAGAGTCGTGCTCGTTCATCTGACACCCGAAGGTGCGCACGTAGAAGGTCTCGGGGAGATCCATGAGTGATCTCTACTTGGCGTACTCCACAGCCCGGCTCTCCCTGATGACGGTCACGCGGATCTGCCCCGGATAGTCGAGTTCCTGCTCGATCTCCTTCGCTATCGCCCGGCAGAGAAGGACGGCGTCATCGTCGTCGATCTCCTCAGGCTTGACCATGACGCGCACCTCGCGGCCTGCCTGGATGGCGAACGACTTCTCCACACCCTTCTTGGAGTCGGCGATGCGCTCCAGGTTCTCCAGGCGCTTGACGTAGGTCTCGAGGGTCTCCCGGCGCGCGCCGGGACGGGCGCCCGACACCGCGTCGCCCGCCGAGACCAGCACGGCTTCGACGGTCTGCGGCTCGACGTCGTTGTGGTGGGCCTCGATCACGTGGGCGACGGCTTCAGCCTCGCCGTAGCGACGCGCCAGGTTGGCTCCGATGACCGCGTGCGAGCCCTCCACCTCGTGGTCGACGGCCTTGCCCAGGTCGTGCAACAGCCCGGCGCGCTTGGCCAGCTTCGCGTTCGCCCCCAGTTCGGTGGCCATGATGCTCGACAGGTACGCCACTTCCAGCGAGTGCCTGAGCACGTTCTGTCCATACGACGTTCTGAACTTCAACCGCCCAAGAAGCTTGACCAGCTCCGGGGCAAGTCCATGGATGTCGGCTTCGAAGGTGGCCGCCTCGCCGGCCTCCTGGATCTCCTTGTCCACCTCTTCCTTGGCCTTGCCGTACATCTCCTCGATCTTCGCCGGGTGGATGCGACCGTCGGCCACCAACTTGGTCAACGTGATACGGGCGATCTCGCGGCGCACGGTGTCGAACCCGGAGAGCACCACCGCTTCCGGCGTGTCGTCGATGATGAAGTCTATGCCGGTGAGATTCTCCAGGGTACGGATGTTGCGGCCTTCGCGCCCGATGATCCGCCCCTTCATATCGTCGGATGGCAAGGCCACGACCGACACCGTAGTGTCGGCGACGTGGCTGGCGGCCGTCCGCTGGATGGAAAGGGCGAGGATGTTGCGGGCTCTGCGGTCGGCTTCCCGCCGGGCCTCTTCTTCCGTAGACCGGATCATCTTTGCCATATCGTGCTTGACGTCGTCCTCGGTGTTCTTGAGGAGAAGCGCCCGCGCTTCCTCCTGGGTCAGACCGGAGATCTGCTCGAGCGTGCGTTGCTGTTCGAGTCTGGCCGCCTCAGCTTCCTCCAGCACCGTGCGATAGTGAGCTTCGCGGTCGCTGACCGACTGCTCCTTCTTCTGGAGATCCTTCTGCTTCTCGTCGAGAGACTCATCCCGCTGCAGCACGCGCTTCTCGAGCTGGGTCAGCTCGTTCCGTCGCTCCTTGAGCTCCCCCTCCGTGTCCATGCGCAGTTTGTGGAGTTCATCCTTCACCTCCACCCGAGCCTCACGTTTGATCGTGTCGGCTCGGCTTTCGGCTTCTTCGACGATCTTCTTGGCCGCGGTCTCCGCCGAGGAGATCTTCGCCTCCCCGACCGACTTCCGCAGCAGATAGCCGGCTGCCGCTCCCACAGCCAGGGCCACCAGGGCCACCAGCACCACGATGATGTACTGCATATGTTCTCCAGTCAGTTCACGTACCAGCACTGCAATCTCGTACCGTGACGACCGGTGGCGCCGGCATGCGAAAAGCCGAGCGGACGCCCGGCTTGGAAAATGGTCTCACGCGCCTGTCGCGCCCAAGAATCAGCAATCACGAGAGCCGCGGGCGACCACGCCCGGCACCGACTCCCCTATTCGTCTACGCTCAGAGTCTTCGTCCTCTTCGACCTCGGCGCGGAATCGCTGATTGGCAGGCAATCTATGGCTACGATCAAGGACCACGTGAACCGTCATCCACCACTCGTCACAGACTCAGTGAGTGTATCGCCGCCGACTGACCGGTGTCAAGGAAGGAGGCCTCATCAGTCGGGTCTGAGTGCCTCGGAAACCGAGGAGATCACCCGTCGCGCCCGCTCCCAACCGTGGCCGCGACGTACAAGGAACGCGAGTGCACGCCGTTGCCCCACTTCGGGATCTTCCACCAGCTGACGGCCGAAGCGCCTCTGCACCAGGGCGACCAAGAGCGCGTCTTCGTCGTCCTGGTCGCCTTCCGGACCATCTCCGCCCGGCCCGCCCTCTCTCGCCGTCATGCCCGCCGACTCTACCGCGTCGAGCGCCTCTTCGGCCTCCGGTGAGGTCACGCCTTTGCCCGCGAGCTCCGCCTGGATGCGACGCCGGCTCCAACCGGCGTTCAGCCTGGCGGCGGCCAGGGCGCGCGCGAACCGAGCCTGGTCGAGCAGACCGATCTGCTCCAGCCAGGCGGTCACCTCGCCGACGAGGTCTTCGCCGTAGCCGTAGCGACGGAGCCGCTCGCGCACTTCGAGGGGCGAGCGCTCTCTCGTCTGCAGATAGCGAAGCGCGCGCGAGCGGGCCTTGGCTCCTTCATCCGGCGGCTTGTCCGGCCCCCGCCGCCCCTCGGCGGTCATTCGCGTCGTCCTAGGCTTCCCCGCCCTTCTCGACGGGTGCCGCGGCCTCCACGGCCTTCTCGGCGGGCGCCGCGGCCTCCACGACGGGGGCGGCCGCCGCGGCGTTCTTGATCCATTGGGGGTCGACCGCGATCACGATCTCGGCCCGCAGGCGTTCGAGCAGTTCGGGGTTGTCGCGAAGAAACGACTTGACGTTCTCGCGGCCTTGGCCCAGGCGCGTGTCGCCGTAGGAGAACCAGGCGCCGCTCTTCTGCACCACTTTGTGCTCCACCGCCATGTCGAGCACTTCACCCGGCACGGATATCCCGGTGCCGTACATGATGTCGAACTCCGCCTGCTTGAACGGCGGTGCCACCTTGTTCTTGACCACCCGCACGCGCACGCGGTTGCCGACGGCTTGGTCCCCGTCTTTGAGGGTCTCGATGCGGCGGATGTCCAGCCGGACGGACGCATAGAACTTCAGCGCCCGCCCCCCGGGGTCACCTCCGGGTTGCCGAACATGACGCCGACCTTCTCGCGCAGCTGATTGATGAAGATCGCGGTGGTCTGGGTCTTGTTGATAGTGCCGGCCAGTTTCCGCAGCGCTTGGCTCATGAGGCGAGCCTGAAGTCCGACATGAGAGTCGCCCATCTCACCCTCGATCTCAGCTCGAGGTGTGAGGGCGGCAACGGAATCGACCACCAGCACGTCGAGGGCTCCACTACGGATCAGCAACTCGGCGATCTCGAGGGCCTGCTCGCCGTTGTCCGGCTGAGCCAGCAGTAGGTCGTCGACGTTCACCCCGATGCGACGGGCATACATGGGGTCCATCGCGTGCTCGGCGTCGATGAAGGCCGCTTTCCCGCCGGCCTTCTGCGCCTCGGCGATGATGTGGAAGGCGAGCGTCGTCTTGCCGCTGGATTCGGGGCCGAATATCTCGACCACTCTGCCCCTGGGCACTCCGCCCACACCCAGCGCCACGTCGAGCCCCAGCGAGCCGGTGGATATGGCCGGCACGCGCACCGCCACGGCGTCGTCACCCATGCGCATGATGGCGCCCTTCCCGAACTGTCGTTCTATCTGGGCCACTGCGTTGTCCAAGGCCTTGTCCTTCTCCACGACTCCTCCTACCTCGGCTTCACGATACCGCGGACTGTAGTGTCCGCTCTTCCACGACCGTATACAGAGCTCCCTCACGACGGAGCTCGCTGCGATAGAGACGTACCGACTCTACCGGGAACGGCGCCCGTTCGCACTCGGACTTTAGTCCTAGCTCGGCCGGAACGCGCAGACGGGCGATGGTGGCGTGCGCTAAGAAGGGCCGCCTCTCCCGCCGCATCACCCGCCCCTGCTCGAGCCCTCCCATCACCAACTCGAACAGCCGGGGGAACACCTCGGCCGGGTCGTCCACCCCCAAAGCGATCACCCGCGGTCGGCGGACCGACGGCAGGAGGACGTACCCACCGAGGACGGTCATTCCTGCCGCCTCCCGCGGAATCGTGGCCACTACTCTGCGGGCGACCTCCCGCGCCGCAGGACCGACCTCTCCTAGGAAGGCAAGGGTCACGTGAACCTGCTCGGGACGCACCAGCCTCAGGCCGGGAATCGCGGGCAGGGCCTCCTGCGCGGCCCGGACGAGCGCCGAGGCGGCCTCCGGCAGTGGCACGCCGATGAAGAGACGCTCAGTCTCGCGGTCCGCGGTGGTCACCGACTCCCCGCTCCTTGGGCGCCGGAACCGGGGCACCGTTCTCGGACCCGGGCATGTGCAGCCGATCCCGAGCGCGCACGAAGTAGTCTATGCCGCTTGCGACCGTCACGATCACCGCGATCATCAGCAGCAGCCAGCTGACCCGGCGTCCGGCCACCGTCCACCCCGGCTCTAGTATGACTACCATGATGGCCACCATCTGGCATACGGTCTTCACCTTTCCCCACACGCTCGCGGGGATGATCACGCCCTCCGCGGCCGCTACCATCCGCAACCCCGAGACGGCGAACTCGCGCGCGATGATAACCATAGCAACCCACGCGGACAGCTTCTGCAGTTGCACCAGCGCGACCAGCGCCGCAGACACCAGCAACTTGTCGGCAAGGGGGTCCAGGAAGGTCCCGAGCACGGTCACCTCGCGCCGCCGCCGGGCCGCGTAGCCGTCGACGAAGTCGGTGGCCGCCGCGACGACGAACGTGCCGGCAGCCAGGAGCCCACCGATGTCGGCGGCCCGCTCCGGGTCGGCCACAAAGGGCACGGCCCCCAGCAGGAAGGCCATGAACACCGGGATCAGAAGGATCCTGAAGATGGTGATGGAGTTGGGCAGATTGAGACGCATCACGCCCGGCCGCCCGCGTCCTGCTCCGTCGTTCGCATCACGCCCCGCCGCCCAATTCGCATCTCGCCACGAGGTCATACCCGTAGGCTTCGGTGACTACCGCGCGGACCAGATCTCCCGGGCCGACCCCCGGAGGAAGGTCACCCTCCAGGAAGGTGACGCCGTCCACGTCGGGTGCCTGGCGGGCCATACGCCCAACAGCCACCACTCCCTCGGGACCCTCCTCTGCGCCCAGGCTGTCGATCATGACGTCGACCGCTCGTCCCACGCGTTCGGCGTTGGCCTCTTCGGCCAGCGACAGAAGCACGGAGCTGAGGCGCCCCAACCTGTCGTGCGCCTCGGCTTCCGATACGCGCGGCCGGAGCCGCGCGGCCGGCGTGCCCTCCTCCGGGCTGTAGACGAAGGCGCCCCCGTGGTCGAACGAGGCGGCGTCGCAGAAGTCGAGAAGAGCGGCGAAATCGGCTTCGGATTCCCCGGGGAACCCCACGATGAACGTGGTCCGCACCGAGACGTCCGGCATCGCGCGTCGAGCACGATCGAGCAGCGCCAGATAGCCCGCGCCGTCACCCGCTCTGCCCATGCGGCGAAGCACCCTGCCGCCCGCATGCTGGAACGGGATGTCCAAGTACTTGACCACTTTGTCGTTCGAGGCCAGCGTGGCCAGCAGTTCATCGTCCACGTTCTCCGGCTGCAGGTACATCAGACGGATCCATCGCACCCGTTCGTCTGCGGCCAGGGCGTCGAGCAACCCGGCCAGATCCAGGCTCTCGCCGCGCCATATCGTCGTGTCCTGCCCAACCAGCACCAACTCCCGGGCGCCCGCGTCCAAGGCCGCCTGTGCCTGTTCCATGATCTCGTCCAGCGGCAGAGCTGCGTAGGGGCCTTTGATGACGGGTATGGCGCAGAAGCTGCAGGTATGGTCACACCCGTCGGAGATCTTCACATAGGCGAAGCTGCGTCGGGTGCGTGGCCGGGGGTCCACAGCCGGGCTCTGCGCGGGCGACGCGGTGGTGGCCAGTGCGTCCACTAACGCGGCCGTCTCCCCGAGGCCGTACCATCGGCTCACTTCGGGCAACCCCGATTCCAACTCCTCTCGGTAGCGCTGCACGAGACAGCCCATGACCGACAACTCCGCCGCCGGATAGTCCCTGGCGGCGCCCAGTATCGCCCCGATGGACTCCTCCTTGGCCTCGCCCGTGAAGCCACAGGTGTTGATGAGCACGTGGGTGGCTCCTTCGGGGTCGTCGACCAGGCCGACGCCGGCCGTGCGCAGCCGACGGGCCAACACCTCGCTGTCGGCGTCGTTCTTGGGGCACCCCAGCGTATGGATGTAGAGCCGAGTCTCGACTGTCATGGGGAGCCGCGCCTACAGTCGCTCGAGGCCGGCCCTCGACAGGACGAACTGCCCGTATGGTTCGGGCACCTCCACCGGCTGCCCGTCCACCAGCAGCTGTACCGCGGAAGGTTCGCCTATGTTGAGGTAGTACTGACCGTTGTAGGAGTAGGAGAGCTCATCACCCTTCTCCAGCGTTCCGGAGAACAACGTCTTGCCGGTGGGGGACTCTTCCCGCACGGTCACGAAGCAGCGGCTGCCCGAAGCACGCACGACCAAGGTCAAGGGACCATCCGACGCACCCGCGGCCGCCACCGTCGACTCAGGCGAGTCTCCTGGGCTTTCGGTGGTCGTGGGCGACGCGTTAACGCCGGCGACGGTAGTTGCCGTGCCTTTCTTCGTGGTCGTCGTGCCTCCGGCAGGTTTGGCGGTCGTCGTGGTCTGCGTACTGTCCGCGGTAATCGTGGTCGTGACGACGTCCGCCGGGTCGAGCACCGCCGGCTCGTCGCCCCGACTGCGGAAGACCAAGGCCAAGACCACGATGATGACCACGGCCACGACGCCCACCACGACATAGTTGGGCTGCCTGCGCGGACCTCGGTCGCGCGCCCGCGCCGAGCTGCTGCGCAGGAGGACCGCGTACTTCTCCTGCCCCCGAGGCTCGAACTGGGAAAAATACTCCTCCATCAGACGATCGGTGTCGAGTCCCAGGAAGGCCGAATAGGTGCGCAGGAACGCCCTGACGAAAGTAGGGCCCGGAATCACCTCGAAGTCGTCTTGCTCCAAAGCCTGCAGATACTTGGACCGGATCTTGAGGGTGTCCTCTACGTCTTTGAGCGACAGCCCGCGACGCACGCGGGCCTCGCGCAGCGTGTCGCCTATATCGAGCATGGGGGAAACCGGTCGCGCAGGCGCTCGGCGAGCGCATCAGCCAGCCGGCGCGCGTCGTCGGTGGGTTCGGCACCGCTGTGGAGTGTGTACACGAACCCCCTACCTTCCACGGAGGACCGCTGGTAGAGAGGGTCGTAGTATGCCACCAGCAGCCTCGTTACCACGGCGTCAAATCTACCATCATCGAATGCCCTTCTCAAGGCGGCCGACTCCTCGGGCGGCAGACGCTCACCGATGAGATCCAAGCCTCGCCGGAACCGCGCCACGTCGGATGATGCCCAGCGACCGGGCGCATACTCCGCCACGATCCGCCGGGACCGATCCTCCACTGAAGCGGTCACGAGCGCCGGTGTGCCCTCGCGGACCAGGGCGGCGACCCGCTCCGGCAGGAAGAGTCGCCCTATCTTGCCCCCCTCGCCCTCGAGCACCAGATAGTCGCCGGCCGGATGCCGCAACGTCTCCCACAGCAGGGCGTCGAAGTCCTTCTGCGTCCGCACCCCCGGTTGATGAAGGCCGCCGAGGAGCGAACCTCGATGCAGGGCGAGACCCTCCAGGTCCACCACCCACGGCCGCGGCGGCGGCAATTCCGCCGCCAGTCGGGCCAGAGCCCGCAAGATGGCGGTCTTGCCCGCGCCGGTGTGTCCGAAGAGGGTCACCACCGGCCGGTCCGGCCGCCAGGACGCGAGACCGTCGAGAACCCAGCGCCGGTACGCCTTGTACCCGCCCTCCACCTGGACGGCATGCACGCCGGCGGCCGCCAACAACAGGACCACGTTGCGGCTCCGTTCTCCCCCGCGCCAGCACATCACCGCCGGCCGCGATCCCTCACGCGCGAGCAACCCCAGGGAGCGCAGGTAGCCGGGTAGGTCCGGGGATACGAGGTCCATCGCCGCGAGCCGAGCCTGTTGAGCTCCCCGCTCCTTGTACGTGAGACCGACGACGGCCCGTTGCCGGTCGTCTAGAAGCGGCAGGGACAGGGCCCCGGGGGCGTGACCCTCAGCGAACTCACGCGGACTCCGCACGTCGACCAACGCGTAGCCGCCGTCGACGGCCTGGGCAGGCGAGACGCGGGGCACCTCCACGGCGGCACTCACCGGCGGACCCGGCTGACTGTAGAGGAAGCGATCGCCGACTACTCCGCCGGCTCGTCCCAGTCGAGTGGCTCTGTCTCGGCGTCGTGCGGGCGCAGTTGCTCCATCACGCGCTCCCGCTCCTCGTCGCGCACCATGATCTGCCGCGACTTGCTGCCCTCGTAT
Organism: uncultured Actinomycetota bacterium; assembly: GCA_963790415.1. Classification (GTDB taxonomy): domain Bacteria; phylum Actinomycetota; class Thermoleophilia; order RBG-16-64-13; family RBG-16-64-13; genus JAJZQZ01. The sequence continues at coordinate 172,974 of CAWBOK010000009.1, read as the reverse complement.
GGGCCCACGATACCCCTGCGTTCGAGCATGTCGATGAGCCGCCCGGCACGCGTGTAACCCACGCGAAGCCTCCGTTGCAGCATCGACACGGAGGCGCTGCCGGTCTCGAGCACCAGGGTGGCGGCATCCTCCAGCAGATCGTCGCTGTCGGGGTCGAACTGGCCCTCGTCACCCGCCGCCTCGCGCGAGGGCGCCTCCAGCAGCTCCTCGCGATACTCGGGCTGCGCCTGGTGACGCACGTGGGTCACGAGCAGGTGGATCTCCTCCTCGGTGATGTACGCACCCTGGATGCGCTGCAGCCGGGTCGATCCCAACGGTTTGAACAGCATGTCACCCATGCCGAGAAGGGCTTCGGCACCGTTCTGGTCGAGGATCACGCGCGAGTCGGTCTGGCTGGACACAGCGAAGGCGATGCGTGAGGGGATGTTGGCTTTGATCATCCCGGTGATCACATCCACCGACGGTCGCTGGGTGGCCACCACCAGGTGGATGCCCACCGCTCTGGCCTTCTGCGCCAGGCGGATGATGTACTCCTCCACCTCGGCCGGTGACACCATCATGAGGTCGGCGAGCTCGTCTATGACGATGACCACGTGGGGCAGCGCCCGCTCTCCGCGACGCAGCCGGACCCGGTTGACCTCGTCGAGATTCCGGCTCCGGTCGAGTTCCATCACCTCGTAACGGTTCTCCATCTCCTTCACCACGTTGTGCAGCACCCCGGCCGCGTTCTTCATATTCGTGACGACCGGCACCAATAGATGCGGGATGTAGTCGTAGTGGGAGAGTTCGACCTTCTTCGGGTCGATCAGGATCATCTTCACCTGGTCCGGGCTCGCCCGGAGCAGGATGGACGAGATGATGCAGTTGACGCATCCGCTCTTGCCCGAACCGGTGGTGCCGGCGATCAGCAGATGGGGCAGCTTCGCCAAGTCGGCGTAGACGGGCTTGCCCGAGATGTCCTTGCCCAACCACACCATGAGGGGGCCGGCAGACCGAGGAAAGTCGCGGTAGATGTCACCCAGGGTCACGAAGCTCGGCCGCTGGTTGGGCACCTCCACACCCACCGCCTGTTTTCCCGGGATCGGGGCCAGGATGCGGATCTCGGTGCTCGCCAGGGAGTACGCGAGATCGTCCTTCAGTCCGGCCACCTTGCTCACCTTAGTGCCCGGGGCCAACTGGAGCTCGTAGCGGGTGACCCGGGGACCGACCACCATCCCCACCACGGTCGCGTCCACGCCGAAATCCGCAAGGGTGCGTTCCAGGAGGGCGGCCGTCTCCCGATCGCCTCGGCCGTCGGTGGGCTTCGGCACGGCGCTCTTCTTCAGAAGGTCGGCCGCGGGGAGCACATACGAACGCCCGCCATTGGAGCCCACGCCCTCCAGACCGGGCAGCGGATCCTGCTTGGTGGGTGTCGCGGGTCCTTTAGCTTCCTCCCGGTTGCCGGCGGGTTGGACTCCCTGTGGCGTTTCGTGGTCGCCGGAGGGTCCCACAACAGCAGCCTCCGCCGGGCCCGGGGAGGCGACGGTCACGGTGATCGCCGCCGGGAGCGCACCTCCCCCTTCGCCGTCGCCGTACAGATCGGGGAATGCCGCCGCGCCGTCGAGCAACTCGAGCTCGCGCCGTCGCGACTGCGCAAGGGTCGGCGCGTCCGGGTCGAACGGAGGGTATGCGTCGTCGGCGGAAACCGTCTCCTCTTCAAAGAAAGGCCGCGTGGGCGCATCCGGTGCGCTCGGCCCGAATCCCGCCAGATAGGGGTCGTCGAGCGGGCCTCCCTCGAGTGCCGGCCACAGGCTCGCGATCCCTGATCTGCCGGGTCGTCCGCTCCGCTCCGTCTTTGGCCCGAACCGCCGCGGCATGCGTGCCGGCAACGGCCCGCCTGATGGTGAGACCGGTCACCAGGCTGACTCCAGCCACGAGCAGTATCCAGGCGGCGATACCCACCCCCACTCCCCCGACGACACGCACTCCTCCTGCGTAGAGCACCTCGCCTATCCAGCCTGCACGGTCGCGGTATACCTCGCTCACGAACACCGGTGCGTCGTGACCTGGGCCGAGGGGCGCGAAACCCGAGGCGACCAGCAGGGCCAGACCGACCAGGCCCAACACCAGCCCCAGGAGCCACGCCGACGACAGTCGAGGACGAAGCTCGAAGATCAGGGCGGCGGCGAGCGCCATGAGGGCGATCGGCACCAGATAACTCAGGCGTCCGAACACCACGCGAAGGAAGGACTCCGCCGCTTCCCCGGCGAAACCGCCACGCCTGCCCGCAACCAGGACGAACCCCAGGAAGAGGGCCGCTCCCAGGGCGGCGAGCGCCATCAGCTCGCGGCTGTGCGCCGAGGCCTGGCGACCCTCCGCGGGCGGGGCGGCCGAAGACGGCTTCTTGCCCTTCGCGGCGGGTGCCCCCGTCGATGCCGGCCGGGCGCGGCCGGGTCTCACCTCGGTAGGCGTCGGGCGGGTGTCGCGCCGGTCAGCCACTAGACCTCGACGATGACCGGCATGACCATCGGCCGGCGGCGGGTCTCCTTGTACAGGAAGCGCTGGAGGGTGTCGTGCACGTGCGCTTTGAGGATGGACGAATCGGTGACCTGCTGCACTTCGTCGGCGTGCAGGGCGGCCACCACGCGGGCGCGGGCTTCCTTGGCCAACTCGTCCATGTCGCCCGAGTGCACGAACCCGCGGAACAGCACCTCCGGCTCGGTGGCCAGAGCGGCATCCTGGGTGCGCACGGTGACGACCGCGATCACGATGCCGTCGGTGGAGAGATGGTGGCGGTCGCGCAGGACCACGTCTCGAAAATCCCCGATGGCCAACCCGTCCACATAGACCATGCCCGCCTGCACCCGCTCTCCCATCCGGGCGCTCTGTCCGTCCAGTTCCAACACGTCGCCGTTCTCCATGATGAAGATGTTCTCCTGGGGAACGCCGGTGCTCAGAGCCAGTTTGGCGTGGAAATGCAGGTGCCGGTACTCGCCGTGCACGGGCATGAAGTACCGAGGACGCACCAGGTTGAGCAGCATCTTGAGTTCCTCGGCGGCCGCGTGCCCCGACACGTGCACCTGGGCGGCGGGCCCGTAGACCACGTCGGCGCCGGCGGCGAACAGGCGGTTGATGGTCCGCGACACGCTGCGCTCGTTTCCCGGCACGGGGCGGGCCGAGATCACCACCGTGTCGCCGGGATGGATGTGCAGCAGATGATGGTCGTGAGCCGCCATGCGCGCGAGCGCGGACATAGGCTCGCCCTGGCTGCCGGTGGAGATGATGGCAAGCCTGTCCGCGGGTATCTCGGCGATGTCAGACGGGCGGATCAACGTGCCCGCCGGGATATCCAGATAGCCCAGGTTGGAGGCGATGTTGACGTTCTTCGTCATGCTCCGCCCCACGACCGCCACCGAACGACCGAACTGCGCCGCCGTGTCGAAGACCTGCTGGATGCGGTGGATGTGACTGGCGAAGGAGGCCACGATGATGCGGCCGGGCGCCTGGGCGAAGATGGACTCCAGGCTGCTCCCCACCGACCGCTCGGGCTCCGTGAACCCCGGGGTCTCGGCATTGGTGGAATCCGACATGAGCAGCAGCACACCGGCCTGTCCCAGCTCGCCGAAACGGTGGCAGGGCGGTCACCCGGCAGTCTACCGGGGTCTGATCGAGCTTGAAGTCCCCCGTATGGATCACGACTCCCACCGGAGTGTGGATGGCCAGGGCCACTCCGTCGGGGATGCTGTGGCACACCTGCAGGAACTCCACCTCGAACGGGCCGAGCGCGACCTGCCCCTCGGGCGCGATCTCGTGCGTGGTCACCCTGCCCTTGCAGACCGTGTTCGCCCAGCTTGCCGTTGACCAGGCCGAGCGTCAGCCGGGTGCCGTAGACCGGCAGGTCGGGAAGCTGGCGCAGGAGATACGGCAGTGCACCCACGTGGTCCTCGTGGCCGTGGGTCAAGAGCACGCCGAGCACGTTGTCCCGGTTGTTCGAGGACGTACTGGAAATCGGGCAGGACGAGGTCGATGCCCAGCATCTCCTCGTCGGGGAACATGAGCCCGGCATCGACGATGATCATGGCGTCGCCGTACTCGACGACCGTCATGTTGCGACCGATCGCTCCGAGCCCGCCGAGCGGTATGACTCTGAGTGTGGGTGTGCCTTCCGGCACCGTTGGCGCCTCCGCTGAACCGTCGTCGACGCGCGGGCGCGTGCCTATAACAGATTCTCCAGGCCGACGACGAGTCCTTGCAGACCCCGCACCGAGCGGATGGCCAGAAGCACTCCCGGCATGAACGATTCCCGCGACAGGGAATCATGCCGGATCGTCAGAGTCTGACCGACACCGCCGAAGATGACCTCTTGGTGGGCCACCAGTCCGGGCAGACGGACGCTGTGGATGGGGACCACGCGGTCGCTGCCGCCCTCACGCCAGACGTCCTGGATCAACTCCCCCGTGCGGGCGGCCGTGCCCGAGGGAGCATCGAGCTTGCGGTCGTGGTGCAGCTCCACCACCTCGCAGGCAGCGAAGTGCCGCAGCGGCCTCGCGGGCGAACTGCATCATGAGCACCGCTCCCAGGGCGAAGTTGGGCGCCACGAACACCGGGCGTGCCGGTGGCGACCGCCTCCAGCCGTGCGGTCTCAAGTGCAGCGGCGTCCAGCCCGGAGGTTCCCACCACCACGGGCGTGCCGCGCCGCAGGCAGGTCAGGATGTTGCCCAGCACGGCTTCCGGCCGGGTGAAATCGACCACCACATCCGCCGCTGGCTGCCGCAAGAGCGTTCATCCAACGATCCATACGCCGGCACCGTCGGCGACCGTGACTGCCTTCCTCCGCGTACGCCGGATCGACGCTCGCCGCGAGACGCATGTCGTCGGCGGCTTCGACGGCGCGGCAGACGGTGCGCCCCCATCTGGCCAAGGGCGCCGGAGACGACGACGGCGATGCCGGCTCCCACGACTACGACGCCCCTTGTTCGAGGCGGATGACCGCGGGTGCCCTCCCCGCCGGGACGGCCGCTTCGAAGACGCTCCGCGTCGCTGCCGATGCCGACGACTGACATCCCTTCCGGAGCGATAGAGCTAGCTGCGCGAGGCTCTGCACGTCGTCGGCGGTCACGCGGTCGACGCGGTCGGCCAGTTGGTCCAACGACAGGATCTCCGTGCCGATGAGCACGGCCTTGCCCAGCCTGGTCATCCGGCTGGACGTGCTCTCCAGGCCCAGGATGATACGACCCTTGAGGTGCTCCTTGGCACGGCGGAGTTCGTCGAACGGGACGGATTCGCGGCCGAGGCGCTCGCAGTTCGGCGCGTCGACCGTCTCCATCGACCTGACCCACGCGATCGGGACGGCAGCCGAAGTAGACGCCGCAGAGACCGGTCTCCCGGATACATGTTCGAGAACGAGTAGATGCTGTACACCAGTCCTCGTTTCTCGCGCACCTCCTGGAACAGACGGGAACTCAGCGACCCACCCAAGCAGGCTGTCGAGCACCGAGAGCACGAAGCGGCGCTCGTCGTTGCGCGCGAGACCCTCCCCGCCCAGACAGACGTGCATCTGCTCGGTCTCCTTGTCCACGAACGCCTGCCGAGGCTCGATGCCCACCGCGACTGTGCCCGGCTGCAGGCCGCGCGCTGTCCGGGGCGCCGTGCTCGGCCAGCAACAGCGCCGCCAACTCGTCGTGGTCGACGTTACCGGCCGCGGCCACCACCATGTCGCTGAAACGGAAGTGCCGGCGGTGATAGGCGCGGATATCGTCCTCGGGCATGTCCGCGATGGTGGCTCGAGAGCCAAGCACCGGGTGGGCCAACGGATGATCGCCGAACATGGCCTCGGTCAGCACGTCGTGGATCAGTTCCTGCGGTGAGTCCTCGTACATGGCGATCTCTTCAAGCACGACCTCCCGCTCCCGGTCAAGGTCGGTGAAGCGTGGGCGTGAGGAGCATGTCCACCAGCACGTCCATGGCGGTCGACAGTTGCTCGTCGAGGAAGCGGCCGTAGACGACGACGTACTCGCGCGAGGTGGCCGCGTTCAGCTCTCCGCCCAGGGTGTCGAAGATCTGAGCGATCTGCTCGGCCGTGTAGCGACTCGAACCCTTGAAGAGCAGATGCTCTATGAAGTGGGTGATCCCGGTGGCTCCCGCGACCTCGTCGCGGGAGCCCACCGGGATCCAGAAACCCAGACAGATGGAGCGCAGGTGATCCAGCTGCTCGGTGATCAGCCGCTGCCCGTTGGCGAGCCCGTCCAGTCTGTAGTCGTTGATGGCTCAGGCCCTCCTTGGTCGGTTCGGCCTGACTACGTCCGAGACGACTACTCCTGGCCGCCTTCTTCCATCTTCTCGACGAGCCGGAGGCTGATCTTCTCTTTGCCGTTCTGGATGGCCACGTCGAGCACCTCGACCTTGACCAGATCGCCGCGCTGCACCACCTCTTCCACGGTCTCAACTCGACGGGCACGCGCCCAGCTTGCTGATGTGCACAAGCCCATCGGTGCCCGGCTTCAGGTTGACGAACGCGCCGAAGTTGGTGGTGGAGACGACGTGACCCACGATGATCTCGCCCGGCTCGATCTCCTTGGTGATGCTGCGGATCCGGGCGATGCAGGCGTCGCCCAGCGGCCATCGGTGGCGAAGACCTTGACCAGACCTTCGTCGTTGACCTCGATGGTGCACTCGAACTCGGCTTCCATACCGCGGATGGTCTCGCCGCCCTTACCGATGACCGCCCCGATCTTGTCGGGGTCGATGCGGATGGTGGCGATGCGCGGCGCGAACTCCTTGAGCTCGCCCCGCGGCGTGGCGATGACCGCGGTCATCTTGTCCAGGATGGCCAGTCGGGCCTTCCGCGCCTGCTCCAGGGCGTCGCGCAGGATCTGGAAGGTCACGCCCTTGATCTTGATGTCCATCTGCAGAGCCGTGATGCCGTTCGTGGTGCCGGCCACCTTGAAGTCCATGTCGCCCAGGTGGTCTTCCACCCCGGCGATGTCGGTCAGGACGATGTAGTCGTCCTTCTCCTTGACCAGACCCATGGCGATACCGGCGACCGGTCGCGATCATCGGCACACCGGCGTCCATCATGGCCAACGTAGAGGCGCAGACGCTCGCCATCGAACTGGAACCGTTGGATTCCAGGGTCTCCGAGACCAGACGGATGGTGTAGGGGAACGTCTCCTGCATCGGGGATCGACAGGGATCAGCGCCCGTTCGGCGAGGAGCCCGTGCCCGATCTCGCGGCGGCCGGGGCCGCGCATGAACCCGGCCTCGCCCACGGAGAAGGGCGGGAACTTGTAGTGATGCATGAAGCGCTTGGACTCGTCGATACCCAGGCCGTCGACGCGCTGCTCGTCGCGGCTCGGCGCCGAGGGTGAGCAACGTCAGCACCTGGGTCTGGCCTCGGGTGAAGAGACCCGAACCGTGGGTCCGCGGAGCGACGCCCACCTCCGACCGAGATCGCGCGGATCTCGTCGGACGCTCGGCCATCGGGACGCACCTTGTCCACCGCGATGCGGCGCCGGATGACTTCCTTCTCGACGGCGTCGAAGGCCTTGTTGAGGGCGGCGATCTCGCGCCGCGGGATCGGCGGAACCCTCCGCGGGCGGCCAGGCGGCAAGCACCTGCTGCTTCACGGCGGCCACGGCCGCGGAGCGCTCGTGCTTCTCGAGCACCGACACGGCCGCGAGGATCTCGGCCGAGAAACGGGCTTTGATCTTGTCCATCGATCAGCCGGTCCGGCCCGCGCTCGTCGAACACCATCGTCGGCGCTGCCCACTTCGGCCGCCCAGGCGCTGATAGCGGCGACCTGCTTCTTGATGGCCTCGTGGGCGACCTCGAGACCGGCGAGCATGGTGGCCTCGTCGACCTCGTCGGACCCTGCCTCGACCATGCTGATGGCGTCGGCGGTACCGGCGACGATCAGATTGACCGGGCTCGAGTCGATCTCCTCGTAGGTCGGGTTCACCACCCAGGAACCGTCGACCAGACCCACGCGCACGGCGCCGATGGGGCCCGCGAACGGTGCTTCCGACAGCGAAAGGGCCGCGGACGCGCCGAGGATCGCCAGCACGTCGTGCGGGTTGCTCCTGTCCACCGAGAGGACGGTGGCGACGATGTGCGTCTCTTTGTTGAAGCCCTTCGGCCAGAGAGGACGCACCGGGCGGTCGATCAGCCGGGCCGTCAGGATGGCCCGGTCGCTCGCCCGTCCCTCCTTCTTGATGAAGCCGCCGGGGATCTTGCCCGCGGCGTACATGCCTTCCTCGACGTCCACCGTCAGCGGGAAGAAATCCACGTTCCGCTCGTTCTTGGACAGCACCGCCGTCACGAGGACCATCGTGTCCCCCGAGCGGACCAGCACCGCTCCACTGGCCTGCTTGGCCAGCCGCCCCGTCTCGAGCGTGATGTGCTTGTCGCCCACCACGATCTCGGTCGTGCTCACGCCACCAACCATCTGCTCTGCCATTCCCATGCCTTTCCGTGCGTCGCGCTCCGGGCCCCTCCCAGAGCGCACCTTGACTAGCCTACTTCCCAGCCCGAGATCCTTCACCACCGTGCGATACCGCTCGACCTCGATCTTCTGGAGGTAGTTGAGCAGCCGCCGGCGCCGGCCGACCATCTTCAGTAGACCCCGGCGGGAGTGGTGATCCTTCTTGTGGAACTTCAAGTGCTCGGTCAGGACGTTGATCTGCTCGGTGAGGATCGCGATCTGCACCTCGGGCGACCCTGTGTCACCCTCGTGCTTCTTGAAGCGGTCGATGATGTCGGTCTTGCGTTCCTTGCTCAGCATGTCCAGCCTCCTCGGGCTCCGTGCCCCCAGCATGGATACTGCGATCCAAGCCGAGATGCAGGTGGGAACACACCGGTGCTCCGGTGTCCGACTTAGGTTACCACAGGACCATCTCAGCAGGCCGTCGACGCCTGTCTAGACGGGTGTCGGCTCGGCCCCCGGTCGGTGATCGCCCGCGGCCTTGTGAAGCCCGGGCTTGACTAGAGCAGCGTCTAGTTGTATAAACAGCTTACGGGTGTGCTCCGGGGGGAGCATGCACCGACGTGCCCGTCGATTGGAGATTGAGCGGGTACAGTCTCACATAGCGAGCCATTCGGTTCCGTATTCTGGTGCGGGCCCCCGCGCGCCCTTAGGGGAGGTGCAGCCTATAGAGTGACCTCATTCGGCGCTACAGACCGACCGATCGACGCCCGATGACGGTGCCGTCGGTCTGGCTGGACCCACACGAACCAACGGAGGGAGACGCATGCCTAAGTATACGTCTATGGCCTATGGCAGCTGGGAAGAAATGATCTTCGGCACGGCGAAGTATCCCGTCTCGATAGGTCTAGGCCCAGTCGAGCTCGGCAAGAAGCATGTTCATCCGCAGGTCGTGCCCCATCCCCGCCCAGGGAGTGAGGCCACAAAAGAGAAGCTGCTCAAAGAGTACCAGCGGATGACTGAAGACGCGCTGAGCCACTGCGCGGCCCTGGGCTTCCCCAGCATCGTGATCGAATGGGAGCACATCTACCAGATGACGAGCCAGCCTGAGTGGGCGGCCGCCATCTTCAAGCAGACCAAAGGCCAGATGCAGGAGTACTACGACAAGTTCGGCCTGAAGTCGGCTCTGATCTCCACCGTGGCCGACCTGCGCAAGCCCGACATGGTGAACATGCGCAAGTGCCAGGAACTCGACTGGATGCTGGCGAGCTTCGAATCCACCGCGGCGAACGGCGCCGACGTGCTCTCGATCGAGACCATGGGTGGCAAGGAAGTCTTCGACTACGCCATTCAGCGGAACGACATGAAGGGGATCATCTTCGGCATCGGCGTGCTGTCCGCCATCGACATGTCATGGCTGTGGCCTCAGATCGTCGCTATTGCCAAGAAGAACGGCATCACCCCCGGTGGCGACACCGACTGCGCCCGCGGCAACACCGCCATGTTCATGGCCGGCGGCTACACCGCTACGGACGTCCCTCACACGGTCGGCGCACTTGCGCGCGCCTGCTCGGCCTCCCGTTCCCTGGTGGCCTACGAGTGCGGCGCTACCGGTCCCACCAAGGACTGCGCGTACGAAGATCCGATCATCAAGGCCATCACCGGCGTACCCATCACCATGGAGGGTGTTGCTTCGGCATGTGCGCACGCCGAGCTTCAGTCGAACCTGGTGGCGGCGGTCGTCGACCTGTGGAGCAACGAAGCGGTCGAGTACCACGACATGTTCGGTGGCTCGAGCATCGAGGTCTTCACCGAGATCCTCGGCTACAACGTAGCTCAGATGAATTCCGCCATCGAGCTCGGCTACGCCAAGGAACTTCAGGCCATCAACATCGCAAGCGACAAGTACCGTGACGTGCACGGGTTCATGCTGTCGCCCGACAACTCGTATGAGATCGGCAAGGCCATCGTGGCCAACGTCGACAGCTACTACTTGCGGGCGAAGGCAGCCGTGCTGAAGACGGCCGAGTTGATCGCCGGCGACAAGAAGATGTTGCTGTCCGACTTCGAGAAGGACGCGCTCGCGAAGGCCCGCGCTGACGTCGAAGCGCTCCCCGACAACGAGGGCGACTTCATCGACATGTGTCTCAGCGAGTACAAGAAGGTGCCGGGCTTCGACGTCACCTCCTACGGCTTCTAAGGGGCGGCGAGAGAGCACATCCACCGGAGTGGCGGGAACGCCGCCACCCTCGGCGAGATCCTCGAATCACAGGAGGGCATCGATGCCAAAGACAGTCAGCGATCTAACCAACTTCGACCCGATCTTCATCCGCTACGACATCAAGATCGCCCCCAAGAAAAGGGCTGCGTCTGATGTCTCCGCGGACCCGGCGCTCCAGGCGATTGCCAAGGGAGTCGTCGACGGCGACGAGGACGCAGTGGGAGCAGCCGCCAAGGTTGCCATCGCGTCCAAGGGTCCCCAGACAGTGATCGACACCCTCATCGCCGGCATGGCCGAGGTGAGCAAGCTCTGGGACGACGGGGTCTACTACCTGCCCCAGGTGATCCTCTCCTCCGACGCTCTCATGGTGGGGCTCAACATGGCCGAGACGGCCTTGGGCTCTGCTGTCGTCAAGAAGGGCACCGTGGTCATGCACTGCGCCCATGGCGACATCCATGACATCGGCAAGAACGTCGCCGCTGCTCTGATCCGGGCGAACGGCTACAAGGTCATCGACCTTGGCTCCGACGTGCCGGAAGAGACAGTCTGCAAGGCCGCCAAGGACAACAAGGCCGACCTCGTGACGGGCACCGCCCTCATGACGACCACGATGTCCGCGTTCCACCGGGTGGCCGACCTTCTCACCAAGGAAGGCATCAACGTTCCGGTCGTGTGCAGCGGTGGTGCGGTATCCGAAGAGTGGGTGACCAGCTGGGACAGAGGCGTGTACGCCACTGTTGCCAAGCAGGGCCCGGATATGGCAGCCGACGCAGCAGCCGGCATGTCCTGGGAAGACATGCGCGCGAAGTGGAACCTCGTAATCTAGTCCTAGAGTAATCTGGGCGTAGCGCGAGCGACCTCACGGAGGCCGGTCCAGTTTCTTGGACCGGCCTCCGTCCTGTGACCAGCCAGCATCAGACCGGGGAGAACATGGATCACGCACCGTATCCCGATTACGCAGCCGCCGACCTCGACACGCTGTTGGCGGAGGTGCGCAACGTCACCTCGGCTCCGGTGGTGCCCACGGAGCGCACCGAGTCCGACCATACATACCTGGTCGGCGACGATCGTGTGCTCTTCACCGGCTCGTTCCCCGACCAGGAAGGCCGAAGCGTGCATCGGGGCCTGCTTCTGGATCGCTGGCCGGTTGACCTGCTCCCCGGGCGTGCGGACCTCGTGCCGCCGCTGCGTTACTATCTCGACCACGATGCGCTCCTCTACCGGTGCGCTCTGGCCTACAGCCTGAATTCACCCTTGGCGCTTCACGGGCACACCGGCGTCGGCAAGACCGAACTCGTGCGGTACTTCGCCGCGATCATCGGGGCCCCTGTCTACCGCATGAACCTGCACGGCCTCTCCACCACAGACGACATCATCGGCAGACTCCTACCTGCAGGGAAGGGCACAGTGACCTTCCAGGATGGGCTGGTGACCACGGCAGTACGCGGAGGAGGACTACTGCTCCTCGAGGAGATGAACGCCACAGGCCAGGAAGTCTGGTTCGTGCTTCACGGCCTTCTCGACGGCTCTCGGGCGCTGGTGGTGGTCGAGAAAGACAATGAGGTAGTACACCAGCATGCGTGGTGCCGCATCTTCGCCACCTTCAACCCCGGAGAGTACCCCAACCTGTACCCAGGAACGAAGGAACTCTCAGCCGCGTACCTGCGCCGCTGGGCTTCGGTGCGCATGGGGTTCCTCGACCTCGACGCCGAGCGCACGGTTCTTCTCGAACAGCTTCCCGCCCTTGCGCAGCCCGAGCATGCAGCCATGCTCGACTCCATGCTGCAGGTCGCACGTGTCTGCCGGGAGATCCTCGCGAAGCGAGTGCACGCCTTCAACTTCGTGATGAGCACGGGCACCCTGCAATCGTGGGCGGCCCTCGCGCTGCATCTGGGCCCTGTCAGCGCGGCCAAGATGGCGTTCTACGACCTGCTCGACGATCGCATGAAGGCTATCTTCCGCGAACAGATCTTCGCCTACGCGACCACGTGGGATCTGGCACTCCTCGACGCGGGCGCATAACTCTGCCCGCAGATTCCGAGCCTCGACAGGTGCTGCCCGCCGGCGTGCCCGGCCGACCTCGGGCTGCTACTCCCAGAGATCCCGGCTGCTCGCGGTCCCTTCACGCACCATCTCATCCAGCAGGTCCACGAAGACACCCAGGACGTCCCACCCCTCGGTGAGTGCCACCGCGCGACGGTGGTAGTCCGGCTGGACGCCGATACCGACCGCGACCACCTCGATGCCCGCGTCGGTCAGCCAGGGCAGTAGTCTCTCACTGTAGTACTCCTGCAACGAAGACGCCCCCACAGCCGTCAGAGAGGTGATGGCAGGCGTACCGTCGGTCAGGACGACGAAGATCTTGCGTTGCATCTCCAACCGGTCGGCCTTCTGCTTCGCGAAAGCGATCGCCTCCATCTCCAGGGTCCCCGACATCAGATAGCCAAAATTGCCGCCGAACCAAGGCTGGAGGGTGTCACGCATATGGTCATGAAGCTCGGTGACCCCCGATGAATACAGTGTGACATCGACCGGCACCCGGGCGGTGGTGAGCAGATCGGTGAAGGCGTAGGCAATAGCCAGCGCCTTCTCAGCGTTGCGCACCTGCAACATGCTGTACGACACATCGACCAGCACGTGAAAGTAATAGCTCAGCCGTCGCGGGGACTTCAAACGCTGGAAGAGCCGCAGGTCTTCCACCATCACGAACCGGCGGAGGTTCGCCATGCCCACGTGCGTACCGCTTCGATAGCGCCCCTGCTCCCGACGCTCCCAGTTCACGCGCAGAGCGCGTCGGAGCGGGCCGGCCTGATCGGCGAAGGCTTCAAGAGCCCTAGGACCGTAGTCGACGGCCATGCCATGCAGGACCCGGGAGAGGACCTCATCCGGCATGAGATTCTGGGCGAGAGCATGGTCGATACGGAACAGGGCGTGGCCGGCCACCATGTGGGGTAGCGTGACAAGGACCGTGCCGACCCGACCCTGAGCCAACCCAGGGGCCACCTCTTGTGTGAAGCCGCAAAACTGGGCGATGCCTTGTCTCTCCTCCCCGAGCCTCGCGCCCTCCCTCTGGGCCGCTGGGTGGGTTGCGTCGGGCGAAGCGGGTACTTCACCCAATGCAAGCAGCACTGGCAGCAGGTCGTACACCGCGAACTCGGCCAGACGGTAAGCGGCCTCCGGGTCGTCGTCGGCGCCGATGAGCCGTGCCATTGGGGCCAGCCGCTCAAACGCCTTCCGCACACCGGAGTCCGGCTTCGCGGCGGCGGTGCCCTCTGGACGCGCGCCCGTGTCCCGCGCCGAACCGCTGTCTGATCCTACGCCCCGCACCTCGAGCGCCAACAGACCGAGCAGGGCGACCACCGGATCGGATGACCTACTGAGGTCCCGATCGCCGGCAATGCGAGGTTGCAGATGGCGGACGGCCCCGTCGAAACGGCGGGTGAGCAAGGCGTCGGTCCTGGCCCCCTCGAGATGTTCGAGGAGGCCGCGGAGCGCAAGAGAGGTCTCGTTCTCGGTCAAACGGGCGCGCACGTGGTTCGGAAGCCGCCTCCAGCGCAGATGGAACGGACGCAGAGCCCACTCCAACGGATCGGCTCCCGCGAGGTCCTCAGCGCTGACGGAGTCCGCGGTATCGTCCTCTCTGGCGTGGTATCGAGCCATCGCCGGCGCCCCCAATACCCTTCCCAGCGCATGTAGGAAGCCGGTGCGGAAGGCCTGCAGGAAGCGGTCTCGCATGTCGCGTTCATTCCCGAACGGATGCGACTCGGCCGGGTCCGACTCCGATGCAGTCGACTCGACGGGCAGGTTCTGAGGCGACAACAGATCGACCCAGAGTTGCACGGAAAGCGAGCCGTCGCGCGACTGCATCCACGTCACCGGCCGGGCGCGGCCGAGGGACCAACTGGTCTGCACGTCAAGACCGCAGACTCCGGACGCGAAGAGACGCGCAGACGTCTCGATGAGCTCAAGGTCACGTTCGAGCTGCTCGCTCTCCCCCGGTTCCAGCCCCGGAAAGGAGAGAAACTCGAACGTGACCGGGTGTGAACTCACGGCGCCACCCTGCGCTGCACGGCGGCGGCGGTCTCGTTCTTCAAGAGCCGCCTAGTCGCCAGCCGATAGCGCAGGGATGAGCGCACGCCGCCCGTTACCTGGCGTGCAGGAACTCAGTGAAATGAAAGACGTGATCGGGGCAACTCAACTCGCAGCGCAGACAGCTGAGACCCAGACAGCGGGCACTCCGAACCTCTATGTGAGGCCGCCCGCCCTCGTCATGACCGACGGTGATCGCATCCTCGGGACAGCTCTCCCCACAGATGCCGCACTCGGTGCACCCTTCGAAGGACGCCACCATGGCCATGCCCACGTCGTCCACGACCGCCAGGCCCCGGCTGCCCATATCCGGGATATCCCGCTCCACCAGCCGTATGACCTTCGCCGGCACGGCGCGCTCGCGCGGCGCCGGCAGCCCCGCGCGCTTCATGAACTTCAGGTACATATCCCAGGGCATGCCTTCGGTCCAATAGGAGAGTTCGAGCACATAGACCTGCTTGAACACCGGCGCTTCGGCGAACATGCAGTGGGCGGCGCGTAGATCCTTGGCGATGCGCTCGATCTCCCACAAAGAGCTTGGGTCGAGTACCAGGTCGCGCGCCAGCATCAGTGACGTGTTACCCACTTGGT
This sequence comes from uncultured Actinomycetota bacterium, assembly GCA_963790415.1. Taxonomy (GTDB): domain Bacteria; phylum Actinomycetota; class Thermoleophilia; order RBG-16-64-13; family RBG-16-64-13; genus JAJZQZ01. The sequence goes on along the minus strand of CAWBOK010000009.1, from coordinate 157,675 downwards.
AGATGGTCGTCACGCCCGCCGGCACCATGCCGATAGCCTGAGCCTTCAAGGCGTCGACGTAGGTGCCAGAAGCCCCCGCCATGTAGGCGACCTTGACTTCTTCCAGGTCGATGTCCAACTCTTGCGCAAGCGTGACGTGACCCGCCCGCGCTGCGCCGATAGCCTTGCCCACCTCTCCTACGTCATGCTGGGAGAGGGCGATCTTGTCGGCCATATGCAACAGCCCATCGGGGGAGTCGATCTTGGGTAATTGCAGCAACCCATCCTCGAGCCCCAGGGCGATAACGGCCATCACGCCCGTGCCGGTGATGCCGCGCGCCCGCGCGCCGCCCACCTCGATCACCTGCCCGGTGCGAGGATCTACCAGATCGGCGTCCGTCGCATACATGTGTGGGTCGAGCACACGATTGCGATAGGAACCGTCGACCCGGTCGAGGTCCGAGATGGCCCCGGGAGCCGCCAGCATGCCGAACTTGATGGCCTGGCCCTCGAACGCCGGCCCGCAGGCGGCCGAACCCGTCACCACCCGGTCTCCGACCTTGAGCGCCATCTCGGCATTCGTGCCGTAGTCGGTGACCAGAGCGATCTCGTCACGGTCGAGCATGCCCGACTTCAGCATCATGGCCAAGGCGTCGGCACCCACTTCGTGTCGCACGGCCGGCGGCACGACCAACTCAGCGCCGCTGGGCAGGTCGAGCCCCTCGATGTCGCCCACGGTGATGATGCGCGCCTCGCGCGATTGCACCTCGACTCCCAGCGACGCCCGCTTGCTCTCTCCCGCATAGGCGAGATCGCGGATCTCCATACCTTGGAACAGCGACAGTTGGATGGGGTTGCCGCAGATGGCCACCCGCTCCACACGGTCACGCGGCACGCCCAGAGCATCGATGACCTTGTTCACCGTGTCGAGCATCAACGTGTGAGTGATCGATGACTTGCCGGCCAAGGAGGTCTCTACGGCGAAGTGCAGGTGGTCCATCACGTTTCCGCCCGGAAGCGGGTGTTGTGTCGTGATCGCCGTGGAGAGAATCTCCTTGCTCCGTAGATCGACCGCCTGTCCGCGAACGCCGCTGGTGCCCAGATCGAGGGCGATACCGTACTTCTCCACGCTCATACTTGCCTCCCGCCGAACGAACGCACGGCTGTGTCGAGTATTTCATTGCTCATGTCTGTGCCTATTACCACCAGGCGACCGCTGGGCGCCGGGCCCCAGGGACGCTCGTCGACCAGGCCCGAGGCCAGATCGAACCGATACCATCCATCGACCGTTTGCAGGATCGCCTTCGCCCTCTCTATCCGTCCCATCGCTCCCGTGCTGAGGGTGTCGAACAGCTCTCGTACTTCCCGCCGCCCGACCACGCGGTCGACCTCGTAGCTGAAAGACGCCAGACCGGTGAGCACTTCCGCATCCCCGGGATCTTCCAGAGGATGCGGAGCCGGCAGCTCGACACCCTCGTCGATCCGTCCATTGACGGTGGGGATGATCCACGCCTCGGGGTTCATGCTCTCCAATACCGCCTTCAGGGCGTGTATCCGCCCCTGCGACACCAGGTCGGTCTTGTTGAGCAGCAGCACATCAGCCTGGCTTACCTGCGAGGTGAAGAACGCCGGGGCTGTCCCGTAGGCGCTCAGTGAACGTGACCGCGTCGACCAGCACGAACACGCGGGCGCCGCTGATTCTATCCACAAGGTCTTTGTGCCGCAGAGAGCGGACGACTTGGGCGATGGTGGCCACGCCGGTGGGCTCTATGAGGAGCCGTAGTGGATGCCAGCGATCGGCTATCTCGATGATCTGCATACGGAAGTCGAGTCGCAGGGTGCAGCAGATGCAACCGCTGGAGAGCTCGACCACCTCGGTGCCTTCCCCGAGCAGGGCGGCATCGATACCCACGTCACCGAATTCGTTGACCAACACGGCGAGCTGCGAAGGATCGGGGTCATTCTCGATCATCTCGAGGATACAAGTGGTCTTGCCCGCGCCGAGATACCCGGCGATGATATCTACGTCCATGCATTCCCCTAAGCGTTGGCGGCGACCGCCGATAACCGGCGGCCGGCCTCGGTTCGGTCGACTACAGCCGGCGGCTACACTTTACCATCGGGCTGGGCATCCCGGAAGTGCGCTTCGGCCGCGGCGACGTCCCGCGAGATCTGTTCGATCAGCGCAGCCGCATCGGGAAAGACGATCTGCCCGCGCAGACGGTCCAAGAAAGCCACCCGCACTTTGGTCGAGTAGAGGTCACCGGAGAACCGGAGCAGGTAGGTCTCGACCCGCGTCACACCGTCTGTTTCGAAGGTCGGGTTGGTGCCGACGCTGGTGACGCCTGGTTCCTGCGCGCCCCTGCCGAGGTCGGTGAGCGTCACGTAGACCCCGTGTGCCGGTACCGCCACGTGGGCCGGCACCTCCAGGTTCGCGGTAGGGCTGCCGAGATCCCGGCCGCGACCAGCACCCGCCACGACGTAGCCTTCCAGGGTATGGGGCCGTCCCAGAAGCCTGGTGGCGTGGTCCACATCGCCCTGCTGCGATCAGCCGACGGATCCGCGTGCTCGACATGGGTTCGCCCTCCAGCTCCATCAGCCTGACCGCGGCGACCGCGAACCCGAGTTCCCTGCCGAATTCGAGCAGATCCTCGGGGGTGCCCGCGCCTCCTCGGCCGAAGCGGAAGTTCTCGCCCACGGTCACCTGTCGAGCACCCAGACGTTCCGAGAGCAACAGCCTGCAGAAGCCCTCTGGGGTGAGCCCGGAGAATGCCCTGTCGAACGGCACCGCGATGACCTCCTGCACGCCCTGTTGCTCGAGCAAGTGCAGCTTCAGTTCCAAGGGAGTCAGGATAAGCGGCGCCGACTCGGGAGCAAGCACCAGACTGGGGTGAGGTTCGAACGTGAGGACGGTGGCCACTCCCCCCATCTCCGCCGCCGCCGCCACGGCCCGGCCAATGATCGCCTGATGGCCCAGGTGCACCCCGTCGAAGGTGCCGATAGCCACGGCCCGGTGCCTCTCCCCCAAGGGCGCGATGTCCTCGATGGAACGGTAGAGTCGCATGTCCTAGTCCTGTGGCGAGGAAAAGACCACCACGGGGCGGGCCGCGTCCGTGGACCCCTCCCACACGCCGAGCAGACCGGCTTCCGAGCGGACGAGGAAGCGACCCGCGGGTCCGTCGCGCACCTCTCCTCCATTGGAGGCCCGCGTCGCCTCTGTGCCCGTCAGCGTCACCACCGGGAGGTGCCGGAGGGCGGTAGACACCGTCAGGCAGCCGGGATCCACCCCCATCAGGCGGCCCGGTTCGACCGCATCCGGAGGGGTGGCGTCATAGACCGAGTGGGTGCCGACACGCGTGCGCCGGAGCGAGGACGCGTAGGCGTCGACACCCAGGGCCTCGCCGATATCCTGGGCCAAACGACGCACATATGTGCCCTTGCCGACCCGAGCGATGAGGTCCGCATGTTGGCTTTCGACGTCGAAGCCCACCAGGGTCAGATCGTATATCACGACCTCCCGTATCGGTGTCTCCACCTCTTCGCCGCGATGAGCCTTCTTGTACAGACGTTCCCCGGCCACCTTGACGGCGGAGGTCATCGGCACCCGCTGCGAGATGACTCCCCGAAAACGGTCGAGCGCCCCCACGACCTCGGCGACTCCCGCAACCGTGCCGCCGGTCTCCTCGATGACGCCGTCGGGGTCGCCCGTGGACGAGGTCGCGCCGAACTGCACACGCACCGCGTACTCCTTCGGCAGGTCCATCAGCAGAGAGGAGATGCGGGTGGCCTGGCCCACGAGCACCAGCAGGAGTCCGGTGGCGAACGGATCGAGGGTGCCGGCGTGCCCGACCTTGTCGCTCAGGCCGCGCTTGACACGACGCACTACGTCGTGACTGGTACACCCCGCGGGCTTGTCTACCAACACGACCCGTGACGGCACCGAGACGCGTCCGCTCATAGCCGCAGGCGCGCCTGATCCTCGATCCAATCGAGAGCCACGTCCAGTTCCTGGTGGGTGGTGTACCCCGCCGCCTGCGTGTGTCCCCCGCCTTCCAGGAGTCGCGCGATCGAGGCCACGTCGGTGGCGCCGTCGGTGGCCCGCAGGCTGACCTTGTACTCGGTCTCGCCGCCGCAGGGGCGCTCTCTGACGAGGGCGGCTATCCTGACCCCTGAGATCGTGCGCAGGCTGTCGATGATTCCCTCGGTGTGGCTCTCGTCGCCGTGCACTTCGGCGAAATCGGCTGCGTCCAACCATGAGAGTGCCAGCCGCCCGTCGAGCCGTAGCTCCAGGCGCGCGAGAGCCCGCTGCAACAGCTGGACCTTCGGCAGAGGCAGCGTCTCGTAGACCGCTCTGTAGACGGCATTGACGTCCACGCCCACCTCTTGCAGGTCCGCCGCCATGCGGTGGGCGGCCGGGGTCGTGTTCGAGTACTGGAATCGGCCGGTGTCTGTTACCAGGCCTACGTAGAGCGCTGTGCCCACCTCCGCGTCCACGGGAAGGCCCCCCGCCTCGAAGACCTCATAGAGGATCTGCGTCGTGGAGGCGGCAGTGGGTTCGAGGAGATTGTGCGTGCCGAAGCCTTCGTTGCCGGGGTGATGATCGAGGTTGAGACACGCGCCGGCGCAGCTCAGGTGGGCCAGGTCGAGACGCGCCGCGGAAGCGCAGTCCATGATGTAGGCGCTAGTGCCCGCGTCCACCGGTGGGTACGGTCCCCTCAGGATCCGGTCGATGCCCGGCAGGAACTGATACTCCTCGGGGATGGGCGTCTCGCCCGGAAGGTAGGCATCGTACGGGATCCTAAGCCGCTCGGCCATCAGCATGAGAGCGACTACACACCCGATGGCGTCGCCGTCCGGGTTCTCGTGGGCCATGATGATGATGCGCCGCTCACCCTTGAGCCGCGCGGCGACCTCAGCGTGCGTGACGCGCGTCATCGGGGAGGCAGGTCGTCGTCGGAGCCGGGCTCATCCGCCGGGAGCGAGGCATCTATCCCCAACTCCCTCTCCTGGTCTTTGATCAGCGCACCGATGCGCATGCCCCGATCGATGCTGGTGTCGTACACGAACTCGAGCGCCGGGGTACGTCGCAGATGGAGCTCATCGTTCACCACTCCCTGCAGGAAACCGTGCGCCGACCGCAGCGCCGCCAGGGTGGCTTCCTTCTCGGCCGCACTGCCGAGGACCGACACGAACACCTTCGCCTGCGACACATCGGTGGTCGCGTCGACCGAGGTGATGGTGACGAACCCTATGCGCGGGTCCTTCACCCCTCGGGCTATGGCGCCGCTCAGCACTTCCTTCAAGGCCTCGTTGACCCGTCGCATCCGTACTCGCTGGTTACGCATCTACTTCCACCACCTCTTCCCGCAGGCCCACGACCTCCCACTCCTGGCCGTCGAGAAAGCCCACAGCCGCATTCACCGTAGCCTCCAGCACGTGCGGATCGGACGCTGCGATGGCGAACACGATCTGACTGCGCTGCCAGAGGTCCTGATAGCCCACTTCGGCGAACGTAGCTCCGTAGCGCCGCGTAAGCGTGTCCCGCAGGCGTCGCAGATGCATCCGCTTGCCCTTGAGGGAACCCGCCTCACCAAAGTGCAGGTCGGCGGTCACGATGCTCACGAAGCCCCGGGGCGCCCTGTCACTTCGTCCGGGCAACTTCCTTGATCTCGTATGCCTCGATGATGTCGCCTTCTTTCACATCGTCGAAGGAGTCGAGATGGATGCCACACTCGAAACCCGTCAGCACCTCTCGCGCATCGTCTTTGTCGCGGCGCAGTGTAGCGATGGTGCCCTCGTGGACGATGCTGCCGTCCCGCAGAAGACGCATCTTGGCCCCGCGGACGATCTTGCCGCTCAGCACGTAGCTGCCGGCGATGGCCCCGATCTTCGACGAGCTGAAGACCTTCCGAACCTCGGCCGTGCCGAGTTCTTCCTCCACCTTGTCGGGCGTCAGCATGCCGACCAGGGCGGCTTCGATATCCTCGATGGCCTTGTAGATGACCCGGTATGTCCGCACGTCCACACCCTCGGCGTCGGCCAGAGCTTTAGCCGCCACGGAGGGTCTCACGTTGAACCCGATGACCACGGCGTTGGACGCGGACGCCAGCATGATGTCCGATTCGTTGATGCCACCCACACCGGAGTGGATCACCTGCACCTTGACCTCAGGGTGACTGACGTTATTGAGGGCCTCTTCCAGAGCCTCCACCGAACCACCGACATCGCCCTTGATGATGAGGGCGAGTTCCTGCACCGCCTCTTCCTTCATCCGGCGATAGAAGTCATCGAGACTGGTGGCTGCTCTGCCTTTGGCCATCTGCTCCATGCGCAGTCTGGCGGTCCGCCCCTCTGCGCGGTGGCGGGCCTCGCGCTCGTCCTGGACCACCTGCGCAAAGTCCCCTGCAGCGGGAACGGCGTTGAATCCCAGGATCTGTACGGGCACGGCGGGACCGGCTTCGTCCAAGGAATCACCCAGGAAATCGAACATGGCCTTGACCTTGCCGTACGCTTCCCCGCTGACGACCGCGTCGCCGACCCGGAGCGTGCCTCGCTGCACGAGCATCGTGGCGACCGGACCCCGCCCCACATCCAGCTGAGCTTCTACGACGATGCCACTGGCCTCAGTCTTCGGATTAGACTTCAACTCCTGGACTTCCGCAACCAGCAGGACCATGTCGAGGAGATCGTCGAGGTGCAGACGCATCTTCGCCGAGACTTCCACCATGACCGTTTCGCCGCCCCACTCCTCCGGAACGAGACCCTGCTCGGAGAGCTGCTGCTTGACCCGATCCGGGTTGGCGTCGGGAAGATCCATCTTGTTTATCGCCACCACCATGGGCACTTCGGCAGCCTTGGCGTGATCGATGGCTTCGGTGGTCTGCGGCATGACTCCGTCGTTGGCCGCCACCACGATGACCGCGATGTCGGTGACCTTGGCTCCGCGGGCCCGCATGGCCGTGAAGGCCTCATGGCCCGGCGTGTCGATGAACGTGATGGGCCTATCCTTGTGCGTGACCTGATAGGCGCCGATGTGCTGGGTGATGCCCCCGGCCTCAGACTTGACCACTTCGGTCTCGCGCACCGCGTCCAGGAGCGACGTCTTGCCGTGATCGACGTGCCCCATGATCGTCACGACCGGTGCCCTGGTGATGAGATCGGCGGGGTCGTCCGCGAACGTGGGCTCGTCGCTCTCCTCTTCCGCGTGCTGGATGATCACCTGGCGCTCGAACTCGGCGGCCAGGATCTCGATGGCCTCGTCAGTGAGCGACTGGGTGATCGTGACCATCTCACCCAACTTCATCATGGTCTTGATGATCTCGCTCGAACTCATCTCGAGCGCATCGGCCATATCCTTTACCGTTGCCCCACTTGCCAGCGTCACCGGAGACTCAGTGCCGGGAACCGCCTTCTTCTTGAGCGCGGGCTTCTCAGCCTCGACCGCAGCCACACCCTTGGGCAAGGGCGCGCCCGTCTTGCCCCGTCGACTTGCCTGCGAGTCGATGACCACCCGTCGGCGGGTCGGCTTGTCGTCGGCCCGCCAGATGCGCGCCGGAGCCGGCCCGGCAGGCTCTGCGCCGGGGCGACGGGCGACCGGACGTGCCCCCGGCCGCTTGCCGACCTCGCCGGGACGGTCGGTGGCCCCAGGTTTTGGCGCCGCCGTGCGGGAGCCTCCGCCGGCACGGGGCGGGCCGGCAGGCCGTGCTTCTCCACCCGCTTCTGCGGGGCTCGTGTCGGCCTTCGGAGCCTCTGCCGCCGCCGGTTTCTGCGGCGGTGCGGGCGGCTTGGGCGGTTCCGCGCCCTTTGTGAGCACGGTCCCTGAAGGCTTCACTCCTTTGCGCACAGGCACACCGGGCCCTACCACGGTCGGCATGTCTTCCAGACGCGAACCTTTTCCCCTCGCCCGGCCTCTCTGCGAGCCGCTTCCTGCCCGCGCTGCGCGGGCCGCCGCGGCGAGTTCCTCCTTCGCCTTCAACTCCTCAGCCGTGGCCACGATGCGTGGGCCTATCTGTCCGGGAATGCGGGTCGACGTAGCCGCGGAGGATCCCGCCTTCCCTTTCGCCGCGGGCGCCTTCGGCGCTGGGGTCGGCGCCGTCTCCGAGACTTCTGCAGTCGGAGCGATCGTGGCTGTGGCCACAGGAACTGTCATTTCTGCCTCCCCCACGGAGGCAACGACCTCTGGGACGATGGTAGTCTCTGGGACGGCGGGGGGCGCCGGCGTCTTCGCGGAGCGCTTGGGCGCCTCGCCTCGAACTGCCTTCGCCACCGGCGGCGAAGGCTCAGTCTCGCCTGTGCTCATCTGCAGCACGCGCTCGACGTCGGTCTCCTCGACGCTCGATAGGTTGCTCTTGACCTCCACCCCGCCGGCGGTGAGCTTGTCCGCCAACTCCTGGGTGCTAAGGCCCCGTTCCTTCGCTATCTCGTAGATCCGTCTCTTCGCCACCGCTCACCTGCCATCGGTCCTGTCGCCTCACCAATCACTGCCTCGAACTCCGCGTGGAGCTTCTCGACCTCCACCACCACCGACCTCCGGAACACCCGCTGAAACGCCCGCCGGTGGAGTGCCCGGTCGAAACACACACGCCGCGGACACATATATGCCCCTCTGCCCAGCCGAGGGCCTTCATGCTCTATCTCTACCACCGGCGGATCGCCGCCGGGATGCAACCTGAACCGCACGAACTCCATCTGGGGAGCGCGCCTGCCACAGGCGACGCAGCGACGTTCCGGCACCCGCCGATCACGCACCGCCGCCACCTCGGCCGGCCCGTCTCTCACGCCCTCGCCCGCCCCTACGTATCCTCCGTCGCCGACAGCGCCTGGTGCGAAGGGATGCCGCAGTATGTGCTGTTGGGGAGGGCGGCATTCGGACATCGCTTCCCCCCACTTGTCATCGCGTGGCACCGACCGTCGATCGTTTCGGAATCGGCTTCGGTGACCGTATACCGGCTCTCCTCATCGGCCATCTCCGACTCCGATTTGATATCGACTTTCCAGCCGGTAAGCCTGTTGGCGAGCCGCGCGTTCTGGCCGTCTCTACCGATAGCGAGGGAGAGCTGGTCGTCAGGGACGACCACCGTGGCCTCCTTGGCTTCGTCGTCGAGGAGCACCTCACGCACGCGCGCCGGCGAAAGAGCCTTGGCCACGAAACGGGCCGGCTCATCGTTGTAGGGGATGATGTCGATCTTCTCGCCCCGCAACTCCGACACCACCATGCGCACTCGAGAGCCGCGAGGACCGACGCAGGCCCCCACCGGATCGACGCCGTCGCTGTGCGAGATCACTGAGATCTTGGAACGATACCCCGGTTCGCGGGCGACGCCGACGATCTCTACGAGCCCGTCGGAGATCTCGGGCACCTCGAGTTCGAACAACCGCCGGATCAGTTCGTCGCTGCGGCGCGACAGGATGATCGGCGGACCCTTAGGATTGGGCGAGACTTCTTTGATCACGGCCTTCAGACGCATGCCGTGCTCGTAACGCTCAGTGGGCACCTGTTCGCTCTTGGGCAGCAGACCTTCGACCCGGCCGAGATCGACCAACGTGTACCGGTTGTCGGACTGCTGCACGATGCCGGTGACGATCTCGCCCAGTCGACTCGAGTACTCCTCGAAGAACATGGCCTGCTCGGCCTCACGGATGCGCTGATAGATGACCTGCTTCGCGGTCTGCGCGGCGATGCGCCCGAAGTCGTCCGGCGTGATCTCCTGCCGCTCGGCGACGGAGTAGTCGTGCTCGGCCTCTTCGTCCTCCAGATCGGGCTCCATGCCGGGCGGGAAGATGAGCTCGAACACGTGGATCTCTCCGGTCTCCTGGTCGATCTTGACCTCGGAGAAGGGCACCGCGTGAGTCGTCTTGTTGTAGGCGGAGTGCAGCGCATCCTCGAGAGCTGAGATCAGGACGGAGAAGGGTATGCTCTTCTCCTTCTCGATCTGGCGCAGCGCCTCGATCGTTTCTTTATTCATCGCCTCTCCCCTGCTTGAACTCATACACAAGGTTCGCCTTGGTGACGTCGGCGAGGTCGATCACGACCTCGTCTCCACCGTCGGCCAGGGTGATCTCCCCGTCACGCACCTCGCGCAACACGCCCCGCCACGCCGAGCGGCCCTCCACGGGAGTCCGAGTGCGGACGGTGACCTTTCGCCCCACTTGAGCCTGGAAATGCGCCGGTTTCGTGAGCGGGCGTTCCAGACCGGGCGAACTCACTTCCAGCGTGTATGGATCCATCCATCGATTCCGGCCTCGTCGAGCGCGGTACCCATGAAACCGGAGACCTGCGCGCACAGATCGTGCGAGACACCCGTCGGGATGGTCGATGAACAACCGCACCACCCGATGGCGGCGGTTACCCACATCTTCCAGCGCTACGAGTTCCACATTCTCCACGTGCTGATCTATGACCTCCTGAACCCATTTCTCGGTGAGTTTCATCGCACAACCCTTACACAACACGAAAGTGGGCCGCCCTGCACCCACTTCCACAACTCCCCCTGGCCTATTGTTCTCCTGGGTCAGTATAGCATGGGGCCTGCAAGCCGACAACAAACGTTGCTACACGGAATGAAGCCGAGGGCGCCGTGTTGCGCCGGCCAGTGCGCTCCGGCGGCCAAGGCTTCGGTTTTCAACAGCCTCTTACCGGGCTGCTTCCCACAGCTCTGCTACTCGGCCGGGTAGATCGTCCACCGCGACCTCTTCCTTCTCACCACCGGCCCGGGCTTGCATCTCCACTATCCCTTCGCCCGCCCTTCGGCCGACCGTCACGCGCACCGGGCATCCGATCAACTCGGCGTCGGCGAACTTCACCCCGGGCCGCTCCGTGCGGTCATCCCAGAGGCACTCCCACCCGTCCGTCGCCAGCCGAGCGTGGAGCTGCGCGGCCACAGAGGTCTGGGTCTCGTCGGTGACCTGCACCTGCACCATGTACACGTCGAACGGCGCGATGGACTTGGGCCAGAGTATGCCGGCCGCGTCGTTGCTCTGCTCCACGGCCGCGGCGGCGATTCGAGCGGGTCCGATGCCGTATGAGCCCATGACGATGGGCCGCTCGACCCCGCCCTCATCCAGGACCGTGGCCCCCAGAGGCACCGAGTACTTCGTGCCCAGCTTGAAGATGTTGCCCACCTCGATGACCTGCTCCAGGCGGAGTGTCGCGCCGCACTCGGCGCAGCCCTCGCCCGCGGCGGCCTCGCGCAGGTCCGCGAACTCAGGAACGATGTCGCGGCCCAGGATCACTCCCCGCAGGTGCGTGTGCGCCTTGTTGGCGCCGGTCACGTAGGCCCGCGGCCCGGCGGGACCCGCCGGGGCCAGGCTCTCGTCGGCGACCACACGGACGCCCTCGAGGCCCACCGGCCCGACGAAGCCGACCTCGGCACCGGTGATCTCCAGCACCTCCTCCGGATGGGCCGCCCGCACCTCACGGCCCAGGAACCGCGCCAGCTTGCCCTCGTGGAGTTCGTGATCGCCACGCACCAGAGCCAACACCGGCTCGTCGCCGGCCATCATCAGCAGTGACTTCACGAAGGACGACGGCGGCAGGTCCAGGAAAGTCCGCCACTTCTTTGATCGTGCGCTGCGTCGGGTGTGGACACTTCTTCGAGCGTGTGCCCGACCCGGTCTGCGGTCGGGCGGCAGTGGCACCGAGCGGGCCAGATCGACGTTGGCGGCATAGCCGCAGGCGTCGCACAGGGCCACCCGTGTCCTCGCCGGCGGCCGAATGCGGCCATGTACTCGTGGGCCTGAGCGCCGCCCATCATGCCCGGGTCGCTCTCCACCCGGTAGAAGTCCAAGCCGCAGCGCTCGAAGATGCGATCGTAGGCGACGATGTGCTTGGCGTAGCTCGCCTCGAGCCCCTCCACGTCGACATCGAAGCTGTAGGAGTCCTTCATGTGGAACTCGCGCACGCGCAGGATGCCGCCCTTGGGTCGGGGCTCGTCGCGGAACTTGATCTGGATCTGATACCAGATCTGGGGCAGGTCGCGGTACGAGCGCAACTCGTGCGAAGCCAGCCAGGTGAAGACCTCCTCGTGCGTCATGGCCAGCACCATGTCCCGGTCGCCGCGATCCTTCAGGCGGAACATCTCGGAACCGATGTCGTAGTAGCGTCCGGTCTGCTGCCAGACGTCGGCCGGATGCAGGGTCGGCATGGAGAGTTCCTGGCCGCCGATGGCATCCATCTCCTCCCGGATGATCCGGTTGACGCGGTTCATGACCCGCCAGCCCAGGGGCAGGAACATGTAGATGCCGGACGCGAACTGACGCACGAATCCACCGCGCACCAGCAGCTTGTGGCTGATCGGCCTCCGCGTCGGACGGGTCTTCTTTCAGCGTGGGCATGAAGAGCTGCGACGCCCTCATACTGTCTCTCCTCGTTGGCGGTCTCCGACTCCGCGGCCGGTCGGCCGCGGAGGCAATACCATGTTCTCCTACCCGGCCGTCACGCGCAAGCCACGCGCCGATGGCCGGCACTAGCGCGTTCGCGCCAGCCACGCGCCGATGGCCGCGAAGAGCTCGTCGACCAGGTGCTCCTGGGCCACCTTCTTCACCGGGCGGCCTTCGACGAAGATCACGCCCTCGCCCTCTCCTCCCGCGATGCCGAACGCTGCCTTGCGGGCCTCGCCCGGCCCGTTGACGACGCAGCCCATGACGGCCACCTCCAGATCCAGCTCCCGGGCGTCCAGTTCGGGACGCAGCACCTCCAGGCGGCGCTCCACTTCCACAGCCAACCCCTCCAGGTCGATGCGGGTGCGGCCGCAGGTGGGGCAGGAGATCACCCGGGGTCCCCCCCGCGCGAGACCCAGGCCGGCCAGGATCTCCCGGGCCACCCGCACCTCCTCCACCGGGTCGCCGGTGAGGGACACCCGGATCGTGTCGCCCACCCCCTCGGCCAGCAGGGCGCCCAGTGCCACGGCGCTGCGGATGCCGCCCGCCCACGGAGTGCCTGCCTCGGTGACGCCCAGATGCAGCGGGTAGGGCACGCGCTCGGCCAGCAGCCGGTTCGCGGCGATGGTGACCACCGGCGACGACGACTTGACCGAGACCTTGATGTCGGTGAATCCCCACTCCTCGAACAGGGCGCAGTAGCGGACGGCCGACTCCACGAGCGCCCCCGCCGGATCCTCGTCTTCCATCGCGCGCAGGTCGCGCTCCAGAGAGCCGCTGTTGACCCCGATGCGGATCACCGCCCCTCGCTCGGCCGAGCGGCCTCCACCACCTCCCGCACCCGTTCCGAGGCCCCGATGTTGCCCGGGTTGATGCGCACAGCCGCGGCTCCCCGTTCGAGAGCGGCGACGGCCAACCGATGGTCGAAGTGCACGTCGGCGATCAGGGGCACCGGCGACGCCGCCACCAACTCGCCCAGCGCCGCCGCTGCGGCGGCGTCCGGGACCGCCACCCTCACCAGCGCAGCGCCGGCGGTCGCGAGCGCCCGGATCTGACGCAAGGTCGCCTCGACGTCGTGCGTGGGCGTGTTGGTCATCGACTGGATCACCACCGGGGCGGCGCCGCCCACCAGGACGCCGCCCACCGATACCTGCCTCGAGCTGAACACCTATCTACAGACCCGACTTGCCGCTGAACAGCCGGCCGATGTCGTTACTGGTGGCCACGATGGCCAACAGCAAGAACAGCGAGATGCCCACGACCGAGATGCGCTCGAACGCGCGCAGCGACATCCTCCGCCCCGTCACCTTCTCGACCACGTTGAACAGCACGTGGCCGCCGTCGAGCGGAAGCAGGGGGATCATGTTGAGAATGGCGAGTTGCACGCTGATGAACGCCAACAGGCTGAGGAAGAAACCTCCGCGCACAGCCTCGGACGATATCGTGACGATGCCGACCGGGCCCGCAAGCCCCTCGGGGCCGGTCACGGACGCCTCGCCCGTCACCATCGCCTTTATGCCGCCGAACGTGAGCCGCGAACAGGTCGTAGGTGCGGGTCGCCGCCACGCGCACCGAGCCGACGACCCCGGGCCGGACGGTCTCGGTGCCCGGACGTATGCCCAGGATCGCCCGTGCCGTCAGGCCGGGTGCCCACGGTAGCCGTGAGGGTGGTCTCCGCGCCGGCCCGTTCCACCACGATGGGCACCGATTCGCCCGCATGGGAGCTGATGGCCTCCTGCACCGAGATCCAGTCGCCGGTCGGAACGCCCGCGATGGAGACCACCCGGTCACCCACCTGCATGCCGGCGGCCGCTGCCGCACTCCCCGCCGAGACCTCGGTCACCGCGGTAGTGGGCTGTACGTAGCCCTGCAGGGCGACGATATAGAGGAGGACGAAGGCGATGATCACGTTCATGCGTGACCCCGGACATGATGAAGACGATGCGCTGCCACACCGGTCGCGCGTAGTAGCGACGATCGAGGGGCGTCTGAGCCACCTCTTCGTCGCTGATGGCCGAACGGCCCGACGAGTCGCGATTCCGCGTCACGACCGCGTATAGTCACGGGCCTCCTGGGCGGCGTCGACCCGAGCCTGGAACTCCTCCTCGTGCATGCCGGTGACGCGCACGTAGCCGCCGATGGGGAACATCGAGATCCCGTAGACCGTCTCTCCCCGGCGCCGGCTCCATAGGTAGCGGCCGAACCCCAGGGAGAACTCCTCCACGCGCATTCCGAAGGACTTCGCGGCGATGAAATGGCCCGTCTCGTGGACCAGGATCAGGAATCCCAAGCCCAGGATGGCCACGATGATGCTGGTCACGCTTCCCATATCAAACCCCACACGCTCATGTCACGCCTGCCAGATCGATTATACGGCAGCGCCACGCTACCCGACGCTCTCGTGCCGCCGCACCGACTCCGCCGCCGCCGCTCGGGCCCACGAGTCGAGAGTCACGATCTCCTCGTACGTGGATGGTTGCGGGCTGTCGAGTCGGTCGAGGACATCCTCCACCACCGTGGCAATGCCCAAGAAGGGCAGCCGGCGATCCAAGAACCCCTGCACGGCCACCTCGTTCGCAGCATTCAACGCACAGGTCGCCGCGTCTCCCGCTCGGCCCGCGTCGCGGGCCAAGGGCAGGCAGCGGAAGGTGGCGAGATCCGGGGAGGCGAACTCCAACGTGCGTCCCGGCAAGATCCAGCGGTTCGGTCGCCAGCGGCCGGCGCTCCGGGTGGAAGAGCGCGTACGCGATGGGGACGCGCATGTCCGGCATGCCCACGTGCGCGAGCAGGGCGCCGTCGACCAGCCGCACGAGGGCGTGCACCAGCGACTGCGGGTGCACCACCACCTCGATGTCCTCGTAGGGCACGCCGAACAGGTGGTGCGCCTCGATGACCTCCAACCCCTTGTTCATCAGAGTCGCCGAATCGATGGTGATCTTGGGTCCCATGGTCCAGGTGGGGTGCGCGAGGGCATCCTCCGGCGTGACGGCGGCCAGGTCGACGGTGGTTCGGCCGCGGAAAGGACCCCCAGAGGCTGTCACCACGAGACTGCGCACCGCCCCGCGCTCCTCGCCCGCGAGCAGTTGGAACAGGGCGGAGTGCTCGGAATCGACCGGTATGATCGGCGCGCCGTTCCGGCCCGCCAGGTCGGTCACCACGCGGCCCCCGCTCACGAGGCTCTCCTTGTTGGCCAGCGCCAAGGGCGCGCCCAGGGCGAGCGTCGCCACCGTGGCCTCCAGCCCGGCGAAGCCGACGATGGCGTTCAGCACCAGATCGGCCTCGACCTCCCGCACCAGACGGGCGGCCGCGTCGCCGCCCACCCTCACCCGCAGTTCCGGATACAGGGCGGACGACAGGCTCCCGGCCGCCGCCGGGTCGGCCACCGCCACGTCGGCGACTCCCAGAGACGTGGCCTGCTCCATGAGTAGTCCCACCTGCGATCCGCACGAGAGCCCGACGACGGTGAGATCGGTGCTGTTGGCGATCACCTGCAGGGCCTGCACTCCGATCGAACCGGTGGACCCCAGTACGAGCACCCGTTTCACGATGCCCTGCCGCCGGCCGGAAGAGTGCGCGCGAATGAGACCACGGGTGAGGCGACGTGAGACGCGGCGCGTGAGGCCACGGGTGAGGCGACGTGAGAGCCAAGATCTAGAAAGGCCATTTCACCGTGTCCCGCAGGAGAAACACCGCGCCCCAGTAGGTGGCGATGCCGGCGAACAGAACCGAGTCGAAACGGTCCAGGACGCCACCGTGGCCGGGAAACATCCGTCCCGAGTCCTTCACCTGCAGATCGCGCTTGACCGTCGACTCGAAGAGGTCGCCCCATTGCCCCACCACCCCGACCACGAGACCGAGGATGGCCGCGTCGCGCAGCGAGAACCACGAGGGCGAGTACATCTTCACGACCAGCGCGAACAGCACCGAGCCGACGACGCCCCCCACGGCGCCTTCGATCGTCTTGTTGGGAGAGATGCGGGGCGCCATGCGATGGCGTCCCAACACCCGACCCACGAAGTAGGCGAAGGTGTCGTTCATCCAGGTGCATCCGATGGCCAGGATGGTGAGGGCCATGCCGTTCTCCAGTTCGCGCAGCAGGATGAGGTGGCCGAAGCCCAGCACCAGCCACACCACCCCCAGCGCGGTCACGGCCATGCGGCCCACCAGATGGTCGCCGAGCCGGCCGCCCAGTCCCCAGAAGAACAGGAACGCCAGCAGGGTCGTCATGCCCCCGAGAAGGCCGCCCAGGCCCCCGAAATAGGCGCCCGCCAAGCCGGCGAGCGCGGCTAGATAGCCGGCGAGAAGATTGGGCCGGTAGGGACGGGTGAGCGTGTAGAACTCGTGCAGGCCCAAGATGGTCAGCACGGCGACCGCTCCGGCGTATATCGGGCCGCCCAGGACGATCACCGCGATCCCGAGCGGGATCCCCAGCGCGGCCACCAGCAGGCGGGCCTTAAGCACGACCCTCCTGACGGCCGCCGAAGCGACGGTCGCGAGAAGCGTACGCCCGCAAGGCCCGCTGGAACTCGGCTTCGTCGAAGTCCGGCCACAGCTGCTCGGAGAAATACAGCTCTGAATAGGCCGACTCCCACAACAGGAAGTTGGAGAGGCGGCACTCGCCCGACGTGCGGATGACCAGATCCGGCTCGGCCATCTCCGGCGCGTAGAGGTTGGCCGCCACGGCGGCCTCGGTCAACTCGGCCGGCGATACCCCGGCAGCGAGGGCGGCCCGCACGGCGTCCACGATCTCACCGCGTCCGCCGTAGTTGAACGCCACGTAGAGGACCAGAGCCTCGTTACCCGCGGTGTGCGCCTCGGACTCGGCCAACTTGGCCTGCAGGCCGGGCGCCAGAGCCTCGCGCCGGCCGATGAACGACAGCCGCACGCCCTGCTCGTGCAGCTCGTCCACTTCGCTGTCGATCATCTCTTCGAGCAGGTTCATGAGGCCATCGACTTCCTCAGGCGGACGATTCCAGTTCTCGGTGGAGAACGAGTAGACCGTCAGCTGCCGCACACCCGCCCGCAGAGCCGACTTGACCGCCTCTTTCAACGCCCGCGTGCCGGCACGGTGCCCGGCGATGACGGGCAGATGCCGCCGAGAGGCCCAGCGTCCGTTGCCGTCCATGATGATGGCAACGTGGAACGGCACCCGCTCGGGCGGGATGGGCCCTTCAAAAAAGGGATCCTCACGGGCCGGCCCGCGAAGATCCCTGAACCAGGCGACGATTCCCATCAGACCTCGAGGATCTCCTCCTCTTTGTGGTGCAGGAGTTCGTTGAGGCGTTCGACATGCTTGTCGGTCAGCTTCTGGACCGCGTCCTCGGCCCGCTTCTCGTCGTCCTCGGAGATATCGCCGTCCTTCTTGAGATCCTTCAGATCCGAGATGACGTCGCGGCGCACGTTGCGCACCGCCACCCGGGCTTCCTCGGTCATCCTGCCCACCAGCTTCACCAGTTCCTTGCGTCGCTCCGTGGTGAGCGTGGGGATGTTCAGGCGGATCACGGTGCCGTCGGTGTTGGGCGTCAGGCCCAGGTCGGACTCCTGGATGGCCCGCACGACCGAGTTGACCGCGGACTTGTCGAAGACGGTGATGGAGATCATGCGCGGATCGGGCGTGGCCACGTTGGCCATCTGCTTGAGCGGCGTGCGTGCGCCGTAGTAGTCGACGAAGATGCGGTCGAGCAGAGCCGCGGAGGCGCGACCCGTGCGCACGCGTGTTGAACTCCGTCCGCAGTGCCTCGATGGCGCCGTCCATGCGCCGTTTCCCGTCCTCGATCAGCTCGTCGACCATGTTCGTCTCCCTACCGGCCGTCCGCTTCGTGGGCACATTCTACCACCGTCCCCGTGTGCTCACCCTTGACCACGCGGGAGATGTTCGACGGCGTGCTCATGTTGAACACCAGGATGGGCAACCGGTTGTCCATACAGAGCGAGAGGGCGGTGGAATCCATCACCCGGAGCCCCCGCTCGAGGACCTCCCGGTGCGTGATGCGGGGGATGAGCACCGCGTCGGGATGTGTCTCCGGGTCGGCGTCGTACACGCCGTCGTACTTCTTCTTCGCCATGAGGATGGCCTCCGCTCCGATCTCCAGAGCCCGCAGGGCAGCGGCGCGTGTCGGTGGTGAAGAACGGGTTCCCGGTGCCGGCGGCGAAGATGACCACGCGGCCCTTCTCCAAGTGGCGGATGGCTCGGCGGCGGATATACGGCTCCGCCACTTCCTGCATGGCGATGGCCGACAGCAGCCTGCGTGTCGACGGCCATCTTCTCGAGGGCGTCCTGCAGGGCCATGGCGTTGATCACCGTGGCCACCATGCCCATGTAGTCGGCGGCGGCCCGATCCATGCCCATGGCGCTGCCGGCCACCCCGCGGAAGATGTTGCCGGCTCCCACGACGACGGCCACCTCCACTCCGAGCGCGACGACGTCACGGATCTCGGAGGCGACCGCGATCATGCGCGCGGGGTCGATGCCCTGGGTGCTGTCGCCGACCAGGGCCTCTCCGCTCAGCTTGAGGAGCACCCGCCGATAGACGGGCCCGCCCCCTGCCGGAGCGTCCTGCGGTGTCATGCCAGGTCTTCGCCCAGCTGGAAGCGGGCGAAGCGCCGCACTTCCACATTCTCGCCGATCTTCCCAACCAGTTCGCGCCGGAGTTGGTCGACGGTCTTGTCGGGGTCCTTGACGAACGGCTGCTCCAAGAGCACGACGCCCTCGTACCACTTGTTCAGCTTGCCCTCCGCGATCTTCGCCACCACCTGCTCCGGCTTGCCCGTGGCGCGGGCCTGATCCAGGTAGATGTCCATCTCCGCGGCCACCACCTCGGCGGGCACGTCTTCACGCTGCACGTACGTGGGCGACGACGCGGCCACGTGCATGGCCACATCGTGCGTGAACGCGCCGAACTCGTCGGTGCGGGCCACGAAGTCGGTCTCGCAGTTGACCTCCACCATGACGCCTATCTTGCCGCCCATGTGGATGTAGCAGTCGACGCGTCCCTCGTTGGCGGCGCGCGACGCCTTCTTGTCGGCGGACGCCATGCCTTTCTTGCGGAGCAGCGTGACGGCTTCGTCGATATCGCCGTCGGTCTCTTCCAGAGCACGCTTGCAATCCATCATCCCCGCTCCGCACTTGTCGCGGAGCTCCTTCACCACCTGCGCATTGATAGCCATCGGTATCCTCCATGAGACCATCGCGGTCCCCGTCGTGTATGTCCTGTAGGTCCGGCCGCTGCCGGGGTGACGCCCGCTCGGCTCTACTCAGCCGACTCGGTCTCGGCGGCCGGCTCTTCCGCCGCGTCGGCGGGCGGCGCGTCGGACTCGACCGGTGCCGCTTCGCCCGGCCTCGGCAGCGGGCGCGGGAGCCGCGTCAGCAGTCGGCACGGGAGCCGCGGCGGAGGGTGCGGGCGCGTCGCTGAACTCCTTGTGACTCACCTTCTGACGGCCTTCTTCGATCGCCCGCGCCAGGGTCTTGATGATCAGACCGCAGGAACGGATGGCGTCGTCGTTGCCCGGGATGATCAACTCGACCTCATCGGGATCGCAGTTGGTGTCCACCAGGCCGATCAGCGGCAGGCCCAGCTTGTTGACCTCTTTTGTCGCGATTGCTTCGCGCTTGGGGTCGATGATGAAGACCGCGTCGGGTAGACGGGCCATGATGCCCACGCCGCCCAGGTTGGTCTCGAGTTTCTCCAGCTCCCGCTCCATGTTCATGCGTTCTTTCGTGGGCAGCAGGGCAAGCGAGCCGTCGGCCTTGAGCCGGCGCAGTTCGTGCATGCGGTTGATGCGGTCGTGGATAGTGGCGAAGTTGGTGAGCAGGCCGCCCAGCCAGCGGTGCGACACGTAGGGCATGCCCACGCGCTCGGCTTCGTCGCGGATGGTGTCCTGGCACTGCTTCTTGGTGCCCACGAACAGGACGCTTCCCCCCCGCTCCGAGATATTGCGGACGAAGTCGTAGCTCTTATCCAACAACTTGGTGGTCTTCTGCAGGTCGATGATGTGGATCCCGCCCCGCTCGGTGAAGATGAACGGCTTCATCTTGGGGTTCCAGCGGCGGGTCTGGTGTCCGAAGTGCACCCCGGACTCGAGGAGCTGCTTCATTGACGCAGCGGGCATGTGATACTCCTTCGTGCTGGTTGTGTGTGCTCCCGGGGACCCCCGCGGAACCGGTCTGAAACCGGCACCACCGCAGGAAATCACCCCCGGGGTCAAGGGACGAACCGGCGTAGTGTAGCACAGAGAGGTGAGAGTCGGGGGCTCGGACCGAGCGGAAGGCAGCCCCCTAAGGCTGCTGAAAAGTGACGCTTCGCCGCTGGGGCGCGATGGGCGAGCGCGAGACAAGGACGCAGGGAGGGCTCGTAGCCGCGCTACGTGCGCGACCGAGGACGCCGTATCGCGCCGCCCAGTGCGTTCTTGTGGCCGAGGCTTCGCTTTTCGGCAGCCTCCTAAGGCCTGAGCGACCCCGACTCGAGTTCATGCTTGATCCGGCCTTTGAGGCGCAGGATGGCCTTGGTATGCAACTGGGAGATACGCGATTCCGTGACCCCCAGCACTTCCCCGATCTCCTTCAACGTGAGGCCCTCGTAGTAGTAGAGGCCGATCACGATCTTCTCCCGCTCGGGAAGGCGCCTTATGGCGTCGGCCAGAAGCTCCTTCACCGCCTGGATGTCGAACGCCCGAGACGGGTCAGGCGCCGTCGTGTCCTCGAGAGTATCCATGAGCGTGACCTTGTCGCCGCCGGAGCCGGACAGGGTCCAGAACTCGTCGAGGGCGATGATGGACGCGGTGCTTATCTGCGTCAAGATGCCCTGGAACTCACCCGTGGTGACACCGAGCTCTACCGAGACCTCTTCGTCGCTGGGAGCGCGGCGCAGCTCGTTCTCGAGTTTCGTGACCGCGCGCTCGACCTGCCGCGCCCAACTCCGGACCGAGCGGGGCACCCAGTCAAGGGCACGGAGTTCGTCGATCATGGACCCCTTGATGCGCGAGATAGCGTAGGTCTCGAAGCGGATGTTCCGCGACGGATCGAAGCGCTCCAGGGCGCCGATCAGTCCCAGCAGGCCATAGGAGATCAGGTCACTCTCTTCGATGTGGGCGGGCAGACCCGTGCCCATCCGTCCGGCCACGTACTTGACCAGGGGCGAGTAGGCCAGGATCAGTTCATCGCGGGCCTTGCCGTCGCCCAACTCCTTGTAGCGCCGCCAGAGTTCCTTGGCATCGTGCTCGTCCAGCTTTTGGCCCACAGACATCTCAGGCTCTCGGGTGGGCCCGCCGGTAGACGGCCCGCAGGTGGGAAGCGGACACATGCGTGTACACCTGAGTGGTGGTAAGAGAGGCGTGCCCCAAGAGTTCCTGGATAGAACGAAGATCCGCCCCACCCTCCAGCAGGTGGGTGGCGAACGAATGACGGAGGGTATGGGGAGAGACTCCCGTGGGGGCATCGATGGCGGCGAGATGACGCTCGAGACGCCGGCGCACGTCCGAGCCGGAGAGAGGTCGGCCGCGCCGGCTCACGAATATGCGGTCGTCACGAGAAGGGACGGTGCTTCGGCAGAGTACCGGACGACCGGCATGGAGATAGCGGCGCAGAGCGAGCACAGCCTCTTCGCCGACGGGTACCACCCGCTCCTTGCTCCCTTTTCCCGTCACCCTGACCTCTCGCCCCTCGATATCGACGGCGCCCATGCGCAGGTCGATGACCTCCTGGCAGCGTAAACCGCATGAATATACTAACTCATAGAGGGCTCTGTCACGCAGATCGAGTGGTTCTTCCCCTCCCCAATCGTCGAGCAGGCGGCCCACCTGTTCCTGAGCCAAGACCGCAGGAAGGCGTCGGGGCAGCTTGGGCGAGCGCATCCCCAGAGCGGGACTCACGTCCAGAAGACCTTCGTCGACGCAGAAGCGCAGGTAGCTGCGCACCACCGACAGCTTGCGGGCGATGCTGGCGCGTGCGTACGGGCGCCGGCTCGGCCGCAGGCGGCCGTCGGCCAGCGCGGCCACGTAGGTGCGCACGTGAGCGGGCTGCAGATCGGTCACCCGCTCCACACCCAATGTCTCCATCACGGTCAGGAACTGGGCTAGATCGCTCTCCGAAGCGGCCAAGGTGCGGGGGCTGTAGCCAGCAGCGATAAGAGAGCGCAGGTAGGAGATGGCGGCGGCCTCAAGGCTGACCGAGAAAGTGGTGTTTGCCGACACCGGGGCTTCTCCAGGCGTCGGAGGCGGTCCCTCGCGGTCACCTGGGCCCGCGGGCAACCCGGACGCCCCGGTGGGCGACCCGTCCGCTGGCACACTGCGAGGCCCTTCCGCGTGCAGGGCATCCCTCCCTCAAGCCAGTCTCTTCTACAGGCGACCCCCGGGCATCACGGCCCCAAGGCAAAACGCCCCGGCCCCACCCGGTAGGCTCGGCCACGAAGCTCGAGCATCGCCAGGACTCCGGCCGCCTCACCCAGTGAGATACCCACAACTTCGGAGATCTCATCCACGGTCCGCGGACCGGGGCCAAGCGCGAGCATGACCAGCCCTTCGGTGGCCGACGGCGGTTCCGGCGGCCGCGCAGACCGAAGGCCCATTCCCTGTCGCCCTGCGGTAAGCATTCTTGTTGCCTCGTGGAAATCCTGCACGGTCTGTCGCGGACTCAGGCAGATGGCCGCGCCCTGCTGAATCAGACGATTGGTGCCTATGTGGCTCTCGCCTAGAATGGAGCCGGGAACAGCAAAGACCTCTCGTCCCAGTTCGAGAGCGCGGTCGGCGGTTATGGTGGCCCCGCTCTTCTGGCCTGCTTGGACCACGACGACCGCATCGCCAAGAGCGGCGAGGATCCGATTCCGTAGCGGAAAGAGCCAGGGGGCTGCCCTGGTTCCCGGAGGCAGCTCACTTATGACCGCACCGCTATCGATCACACGCCTCATGAGGTGTCGATGTCTCATTGGATACGGGACGTCCGGACCCGAACCCAGCACAGCAACCGTCACCCCGTCACTCGCCAGCGCAGCCTCGTGCGCCCGGGCATCGACTCCGTACGCCAACCCGCTGAGAACCGCGACACCGGCTTCGGCGAAAGCAGCAGCGAGGGCCGACGCGGCCGCAAGACCGTACGCCGTAGGGGTTCGCGTCCCGACGATCGTGACTCTCGGCATCGCGCACACGTCATCCCACGCGGCCGCTTCTCCGCGCAGGTACAAGCCTACGGGCGGATCGAACAGCATCCTGAGTGGCGCGGGGTAGCGTGGAGAGTCCCACGCTATGAACTCCACATCCGACCGCGCCAAGGCCGACCGCGCTTCCACAGGCGAAAACCCGCGGCGCCGCTCACAGAACCGTGCGACCCAATCCCCTCGACGACCCCACGCACGCAACTCAGCCGCACCCGCACTCCAGATCTCCAGAGGCGTGTGTTCCAGAAGGAGGGGCAGGTGGCCACGCGACGCGTCTGCGCTGATCCACGACAGGGCCAAGGCCGCCTCTTCGTCGCAGGAGGGTCTCCCGCCGGTCAACAATACGACCACCTCACGTCAGAATCCCGGCGACGACGTCCAGCCGGAGCGCGAGCGCTTCCGCTACGTGTTCCTGCATGATGCTCTCACTCTCCACAAGGTCGGCCAGCGTCCTCGACACGGCCAGGACACGAACATAACCGCGTCCACCCAACGCGCTCCGAACAAGCGCTTCACGCAGGAGTCGACCGCCGGCCCCGCTCATGCACAAGTGCTTCTCAAGAAGACGAGGGTGGGGCCGTGCGCTGCTGTTCGACGAAGACGCGCCGCACACTGACTCTCTGTATGCTCGAAATGCCCGGGCCGTCAGAACTCGGCCCCGAATGACCGCCGACGACTCGCCGGCGACATCCTCGTCCAACGCGACTCCTGTGAGAGGAGGTACCTCGACCATGAGGTCGATGCGGTCCCCAAGGGGTCCGGTGAGGACCTGCCGGTAGCGCTGCTGTGCCTCGGCCGCACATCGGCACGGGCGTTGGGGGTGTCCGTGGAATCCGCACGGGCACGGGTTCATCGCCGCCACCAGCGTGCAGGCCGCCTGGAACGTGCAGGATCCACTGCGGCGACTGACCGTCACCATGCCGTCCTCCAGGGGCTGCCGCAGTGCCTCGACGGAGTCTCGAGAGAACTCCGGGAGTTCGTCGAGGAAGAGGACGCCACGGTGCGCGAGGCTGACCTCTCCCGGGCGGGGCAGAGAACCTCCCCCCACCAGCGCCGAGCGGGAAGCGGTGTGATGGGGGGCCCTCAGAGGCCGTGAACATATCAATCCGGACTCCGGCGGGTGGAGCCCGGCGACGCTCCATATGCGGGTCACCTCCAGCGACTCGTCGCGCGAGAGAGGAGGAAGGATCGACGGTACGCGGCGTGCAAGCATCGTTTTACCAGCCCCGGGAGAGCCGACCAACAAGAGATGATGTCCTCCGGCGGCCGCGAGTTCGAGCGCGCGCTTCGGGTGCCGGAGCCCGGCGATCTCCGCCATATCGGGGCCGCAACGGCCTACGACAGGCGGCACGGCTGAACGGGCCTGCAGCCAACGCCGACCTCGTCGGCGCAGCCTCTCCCTCACTCGGGGATCTGCCGCGGCGGCGACTGCTTCCGCAAGTGACCGCACCCCCAACGCGTCCACATGTCCGACCGCCGCCGCCTCCGGCAAAGCAGTGACCGGAAGGAGAAGGGTCTTCACACCCATCTTCCCTGCCGTCTCCGCGACAGAGAGAACCCCGCGAACAGGGCGGACCAGTCCATCGAGAGCTACTTCCCCGTGGGCGGCGAGGGACTCCAGAGCGCCCGTGGGCAGACGACCGGCGGCGGCAAGAAGGGCGAGAGCCACGGGAAGATCGAGGCCCGGGCCTTCCTTGCGTAGGTCGGCCGGAGAGAGGTTTACCGTCATCCGCTGGGCCGGCAGAGGAAGGCCGGCACTCGCCGCCCCGGAACGCACGCGCTCGCGAGCCTCTCTGACCGCCACCCCCGGCAGCCCGACGATGGTCATGCCCGGCAACCCCGGGCGCACATGCGCCTCGACCCGCACGGGCACGGCCTCCGTTCCCAGAAGGGCGTAACCCCATACCCAGGCGACGCCCACGCTCAGCGACCGAAGATGTCGGCGAGATGAGCCAAGCTGTGGAGGCCGCCGTCTCTCTGCAGTTCCACGACGACGACATCGAAGCGCACTCCGTGACGACAACCGCCATGTTCGGCCAACCACCAGCCGGCGGCGGCCCGCAGGCGGCGCTCTTTGCGCGGCCCGATACTCTCCAGGGGCTGCCCGAAGGTGTCGCTCGAGCGGGCTTTGACCTCGACCATGACCAGGACCAGACCATCCTCGCAGACCAAGTCCAACTCGCCGACCGGGGTGCGCTGATTCCGGGCCAGGATCCTCCACCCCCGCCCCGCGAGGTAGTCCGCGGTCGCCTCTTCCGCCGCCCGCCCACGCTGCACCGCCGTCGCGCCCATGTCGGTCTCCTCCCTGCTGCTTCCGGCTTCGGGCCGGGTCCGCAACGCGAGAATAGAGAGGAAGAGGGCAGACGGGCAGTGGACTTTGGTCGTACGTTGGCGACGCCCAGGCCCGTCGCTGTCCGCCCTACCGGGCGAAGAAGTGCAACCCCACCCAAGCCCACGCCGCCAACAGACCGACCCGCCCCGAACGGGTGCGCATGATCCGCGCGACCACGTGGCCGAACGACGGGATGCCCGACCCGCGGAACGAACTCGATACCTCCAGTGCCACCATGGCCAAGACGATCACCACGTAGCCCGCTATGGTGATCGTGTGGGTGCTCATCTGGTCCCCGGGGCGCTCATCGCTTCACCAGGAACCACCCGCACCCGAGCCACGCCAGAAGCGCCAGAGACCGGCCCGTGTGTGTGAGCAGCAAGGGGTCGCGACAGCACGCTGATGGTGGGGTGGGCGTAGGAGTCGGTCATCAGATCGGGCTGCAGGAGAAGAGCGGCGAGTTCCCAGAGCGCTCCGGCCACGAACACGGCCGTCCAGGCGATGACCCCTCGGCGCCCGGATGCGGAAGGGGCATAGGAGCGGGCCGGCGGTTCGGCCCATCCCCGGGCGATGATCGCCGCCCCCAGGCCTGCCACGGCCACGGTGGCGGGCCACGAGTAGCGAGGGAATCCGCCGACCACGAGCGCGTACGCGATCCCGGCCGAGGCGTAGAGGACGGTCCAGAAAGCGCTCGACTCGGCACGGGATGAAGACCGCAGCGCCGGGTTCCTCCATCGCGGCGGCGCCACCTCGGGCGAAGGTGATCGCTCCCGCCGCTCCCCCGGGCGCGCAGGCGTCGTCCGCCTCCACGGGCACGTCGGGAGAGGTGCGGCCGGCCGTCGATCTCGTTCGTCCTGCGGCGGCGATAGACATCCCCCGCCAAGGCGATCCCCACCCCACCCAGGAAGAGGGCGTGCACCCAGTTGTCGGATATCCCGTCGAACACGGCGGCAAGAAGCAGGATGAGCACCACGGGGTCGCGGAGCCCCATCAGGAACGAGAATCGGCGGGCGGTCTGCGCAGTGGCAGGCATCACTCGGCGCTACCGGTGTGAGCCGTGTCGGTCATTTCGTACATGGTACCGCGTGGAGGGGAGACGCTCCACAGCCCGTCCCCGCCTGGCCGCACCCGGCCCGCGCGCGCTACCATAGGAGCCACGCCCTGCCCTGGAGCCACGCCCCGCCCGGCCGGGGATGGAACCCTCACGTGAACAAGGAGCGACCGTGACCGACGCCACCCCGGAGAAGACCCGTAGCCTCGGAAAAGGCCCCGGCCACCGAGACCATCCTGGGAGCCGTGCAGCTGCGTCACGTGCCCGGTTTCCAGGCGGCCATGCTGACGACGCGGGGCGCCTACGGCGATCTCGCGGGTCCGTTCCGACGCCTCAAGGCCTGGGCGGAGCAGGTAGGCGTCCTGCCCACGGGCAACGTCGTCGGCATCTTCTACGGGCAACCGCCATCCACTCCGGCCGACATCTGTCGCCTCAGCCTGTGCATGCCCGTCTCGGGCCCCGACGCGGAGGTGGCCCGCGCCGCCATCGCCGCGGGCGCCCAGCGCGTCACGGAGAAGCCGGACGCGCCGGCGCCATCGGCGCCCGCGGAGGGTGACGTGGTGGAAGTGCGTGAGTTTCCCCGGCACTTGGCCGTGGTCGCCTTCTACCGGGGGCCCGTGGCGGGCTCCGCGGCGGCCTACGAGCACGTGGCCGCGTGGGTGCGCGAGCGCCCTTACCTGCCCTCGGGAGCGCCCCGGGAGCTGTACCTGGCCGAGCCGGGGCAGCTGGGCGCCGACGTGATGGAGGTCGAAGTGCACCAGCCGGTGGTCCCGCGCGGGCGGTAGGAGGCTGTTGACAGACGACGCCTGCGCGCCGCCGGCCTCGACAGAGCAGGCCTCGGCGCGGGGAGGTCAGTCGACGCCCGCCGGCTCCTTCCACAACTCGAACTGGCGGTCGTCCACCCCGGCGAAACTGCGGCGATGCAGGACGCTCGGACCGTGGAGCCGCAGTGCTTCGCGGTGGCATCGGGTGCCATAGCCCACATGCTGAGCGAATCCATAATCCGGGTGACAGGCGTCGAGCCCCCGCATCAGGCGGTCGCGCACGACTTTGGCCACGATAGACGCCGCCCCCACCGCGGCGCTCTTGCCGTCGCCCCCCACGACCGCCTGAGCGCGCAGTTCCGGCCGGCAGACATCGAACCCGTCGATCAGAGCCAGGTCGTACGCGCCGGCGAGACCGGCCAGCGCTTGGGCAAGCGCGGCCAGATTGCAGCGGTGGAGACCCCGAGCGTCGATGGTGCCGGCGGAGACGCTCACCACCGAGACCCGGTCGGCCGCCGTGAGGATGCGCCCGTAGAGTTCCTCGCGCCGGGCGCGGGTGAGGGCCTTGGAGTCGTCGATGCCGGCCAGCGCACGGGCGGGCACCCGGGAGTAGTCGAAGACCACGGCGGCGGCCACGAGAGGTCCTGCCAGGCACCCCCGGCCGGCTTCGTCGGCCCCGGCGAGACACCGGGCGTCGGGACCTAGATCGGCCAGGCGTCGGCGGTCGAACCGGACCGGATCCCAGCGCCGCTCGGCCATCAGCCTGCTACAGTCCGCCGATCTTGGTCACCGGCCAGTAGATCATGAAGGCCTTGCCGAGGATCTTGTTCACTTCCACCGGCCCGAAGACCCGGCTGTCGCCGCTCTGATTGCGGTTGTCGCCCATGGCCCAGAAGGAGTCGGGCGGCACCGTCGTCTCGGGGAACGTGCCCTCGATGACCTGCTCCTTGAGGTAGGGCTCGTTCTTGGCCACGCCGTTGACGTAGAGCTTGCCGTCGCGAACCTCCACGGTGTCGCCGGCCACGGCCACCACCCGCTTGATGTAGTCCTCTTTCGGCGAAGAAGGCGGGTGGAAGACCACCACGTCCCCCGGCTTGGGGTCGGTGAACCGGTAGACGAAGCGGTTGACCAGCACCCGGTCGCCCTTGACCAGGGTGTTCTCCATGGATTCGGACGGGATGTAGAAGGGCTTGACCACGAACTGCTGGATCAGCAGGGCCAAGATGAAGGCCGTGCCGACGATGATCACGACCTCCACCAGGCTGCTGACCAGCGAGGAGCCCTCTTCTCGTCTCATCGCCGGAAGCCACGAGCGCACGATGCGGGAACGACCACCCACGCCGCGCAGGAGACCGCGGAGGCGCGGAGGTCGCGAGCTACAGTCCCGTGGCGCCTAGATCCGCTTCTCTTTGACGCGGGCCTTCTTGCCCACCTTGCCGCGCAGGTAGTAGAGCTTGGCGCGGCGCACGTCGCCGATGGCGGTCACTTCGATCTTGTCGATCTTGGGCGAATGCAGGGGGAAGGTACGCTCCACGCCCACGCCGAACGACTGCTTGCGCACGGTGAAGGTCTCGCGGACACCCTCGCCCTGCTTCTTGATGCAGATGCCCTGGAAGATCTGGATGCGCTCCCGCGTGCCCTCGGTGACCTTGAAGTGCACCTTGAGGGTGTCGCCGGCTTTGAACCTCGGGAGACCCTCGCGCAGCTGCTCCCGTTCCAACGCTTGAATGATGGTGCTCATGTATGCGATCCCTCGCGTCCCGTGCTCAAATGTATCGCCCACTGTCTGAAGACGAGAGAATCTAGCCTATTCCGGGCGGTATTGCAACTCAGCACGGAAGGTACCGACCCTCTGCCCTGTACCGACGAGCGCCCGCGAATGCCCTTGCCGCGCGTTTTGCAGCCTCCGCCTGGTTTGTCGATCTGCGTGTGATGGTATCTGCTTGTCGCCCATCCGTCGTGTGAGCAAACGCCAACCGCGACCCCGCGGACCGAGTTTCTCCGGCAGGCGGATGGGACGCACGGTGATCCACCGAAGGAGGAACCTGCATGGCCATCGACACCGACACCCTTCTCGCCCTCTACCGCAAGCTCGTGACCACACGCGAGGCCGAAGAGGTCTGGGCGGCGATGCTGGAGCGCAAGGAGTTCTACCTCATGGGCCACTTCGGGACCGGGCAGGAGGCCATAGGCGTCGGCATCGGCCACGCTCTGGCCCCATACGACTACCTGCTGCCGACCCACCGGGGACTCGCGGAATACGTAGGCAAGGGCATGACCCAGGACCGCATCTGGGCCGAGTACTATACCAAGCCCGCCGGTCCGGCCCGGGGCAAGGGCGGCCTTCACCTCTCCGACTACGGCGTGGGACTGATCGGCCTGGTGGGCAGCCTGGGCGCCGACTACTCCATCGCTGTAGGCGCCGCCCTGTCGGCAAAGCTGCGCAACTCCGGTCAGGTGACCGTGCTCTGCTTCGGTGAGGGCACCTCCAGCCAGGCCGACTTCGGCTCCGCCCTGAACGCGGCCGCACTCTGGAAGCTCCCCCTCATCTTCGCCATGACCAACAACGAGTGGTGCGAGCTCTCTCACTACAGCGGGCACGTGTGCACCGCCGACGTGGCGCCGCGGGCCGAGGGCTACGGCATCCCCTGGACGATCGCCGACGGCAACGACGTGGTCACCGTCTATGAGACCATGCGCGGAGCCATCGACGACGGTGCGGGCCGGCGGCGGACCCCGCTTCCTGGAGTTCAAGACCTACCGCACAGGACCCCACTGGAGTGGCGACGACGGCTCCTACATGTGCGAAGAGGATGTCTGCCGCTGGCAGGAACGCGACCCCATCATCGTCTGCGGGCAGCACCTGCTCGATGACGGCGCCGTCGGCGCCGACGACCTCACCCGCATCAAGGACGAGATCCACGCCGAGGTGGCCGCCGCCATCGCCGCGGCCCAGGCTCTGCCCGACACCACCTACGACCAGATGCTGGCCGGTGTCTTCTCGGGGACATCCTCCGACGAGGGTCGAAGCGCCGGCGTCCCCGCCACCGGGGAGGGGAGGTAGACATGGCCGTGATGCCCTATATGGCTGCGATCAACCGTGCGCTGGCTGAGGAGATGGCCCGCGACGAACGCGTGGTGGTGGTGGGTGAAGACGTGCGCACCGGCATGTTCGGCACCACCAGCGGGCTGGTGGACCGGTACGGAGAGGACCGGATGATCGACTCCCCCATCTGGGAGAACGGCATCGCCGGGATCGCTCTCGGTCTTGCCATCACCGGCCTGCGGCCGGTCGCCGAGATCATGTTCGCCGATTTCATGTACCTGGCCATGGACGAGATCGCCAACCAGATCTCCTCCTGGACCTACATGACCGGGGGCCAGACCACGGTGCCCCTGGTCATCCGCACCGCCGGCGGCGCCGGCTTCGCCATCGGCTACAACCACAGCCAGGTGACCGAGGCCTCCTTCCTCAACTCACCCGGGCTCAAGATAGCGGTGCCCTCCAACCCGGTGGACGCCTACGGCCTGCTCAAGACCGCCATCCGCGACGACGACCCGGTGCTGGTGTTCGAGCACAAGTTCCTCTATTTCATGCCCCAAGAGGTGCCCGACGAGGAGTTCCTGGTGCCCTTCGGCGCGGCCAACGTGCTGCGCCCCGGCTCCGACGTCACCGTGCTCGCCCTGGGCAGCATGGTCGGACGCGCGCTCGAGGCGGCGGGGGCGCTCGAGGCCGCCGGCATATCGGCCGAAGTGATCGACCCCCGCACCCTGAAGCCCTTCGATCGCGAGACCCTCTTCGCCTCGGTGGCCAAGACCGGACGTCTGGTGACCGTGGAAGAGGGACGCAAGCGCGGCGGAGTGGGCTCCGAGATCGCCGCCATGGTGGCCGAGGAAGCCTTCGACCTGCTCAAAGCACCCATCGTGCGCGTGGCCGCGCCCGACATCCCGGTGCCGCCGGGTCCATTGGCCGAGGGGATGTACGTACCCTCCGTGGAGCGCATCGTCGAGGCCGCGAAAGGACTGGTCGCCTAGCAAGACGCCTGTCGGCGCCGTCCTCGCGGCCGAGATTGAGTTTGTTTGTCGCTCTCAGGCTCGGCCGGCCCCTGCACGTGGTCGGGCGTCAGGTGCCACTTGCCGAAGCCCCCGGTCGAGTAGCCGTTGCCCTGCAGCACGCGCACGAACGGGGCGCAGTCCTTGGGCCGCGAGGAGGTGTAGCCGGGGAAGGGACCGGGGAACTCGCCGACTGAGCCGAAGCCGACGGTGTGGTGGTTGCGGCCGGTGAGCAGCGCCGCGCGGGTCGGCGAGCAGAGCGCCGTCACGTGGAAGTGATCGTAGGTGAGGCCGGCCTCGGCGACGCGCGTCATAGTGGGCGTGTCGATGGGGCCGCCGAAGGTGCTCGGGTTGCCGAAGCCGGCGTCATCGATGAGGACCAGCAGTACGTTGGGGCGCCCTCGGGGGGCGTCGGCGTCATGTTGATCGTCCAATCGGCCGCGGAGCTGCGCAGCGAGCGGCCTATGACGCCCCCGAAGGCGGGGTCGGGGATGGGGAGCACCGTGCGGTCGGGGACGAACTTGAGCGCGGCCTCGGCAAGGGCGTCTTTCAGGCCGCGCACGCCTTTCTTGTCCATGGTGGCGACCGACTTGGCCGGCGTACCGGCGAGCGCCCGTTCCGCGGCCAGGCGGTCCTCGTCTGTCGACCATGGCGATGACGGCTGCCGTGCCCGGCTTGAGCTTGTCGCCGAGGCCGCTCTCCATGCTGCTCTTGACCTTGTGGTGCGTGAACTTGCCGATCAGGCCGCCGGCCGCGGCGCCGACCGCGACAGAGGCCAGCAGCGGCGGCGCCGCCAGGCCGACGAGCACGCCGACGCCGCCGCCCCAGCCTAGACCCTTGCGACCGAGGTGGTCGGCGGTCTGACTGACGTGGACCTCGCCATCCATGTCGTGTTCGACAAGGATCACGCCCTCGGTCCTGACCTTCTTCTCCTTGACGAGTGCCACCAACCCGTCGAAGTCTTTCTCGGCCGCCTCCAGCGTCGGATAGGCAGCCATGATCACGTCGAAATGTGTCACCCACGAGGCCTCCTTTTCGTTGTGGTCTTGGTCAGTCAACCGCGGCCTGCTGGACAGACCACAAGACCCCCGCTGCAGGGATCAGGCGGAGACCCAAAGGACCTTGCCCCGTTCTGCCCGGCCCGCGTTAGGGTGCCCACGACCCGTGGCGCCCAAGACGGGCTCGTGCTCTCACGCGCCGGCAGGCGAACCAGCCCACTGCGGCAGACGGCGTGCTCCCGTCGCCAGCGGGCGATGGCGGCGTGGTTGCCGCCGATCAAGAGTTTGCATGGAACGCCCGCGATCGGAGTGGGCGCCGGGTGCCGCGGATAGACTTACCAGCAGTCAGACACAATTGCTGGTATATTTATCCACGTCATGAACGAGCAGCCCAGCATCGAGCGCGCGCTTGAGGTATTCCGAAGCACGGGCGGCATCCTGCGGACACGGGAGGTCCTGGCCGCAGGCATTCATCCTCGCACCCTCTACGCCATGCGCGACGCCGGACTCCTTGACCGGCTCGGGCGCGGTCTCTACCGGCTCGCGGACATGCCTCCCCTGGGGAACCCCGATCTGGCGGCGGTCGCAGCCACGGTGCCCAACGGGGTGCTGTGCCTCATCTCCGCCCTTAGCTTCCATGAGCTCTCAACCCAGATCCCTCACCGGGTGTACCTGGCCCTCAAGCGAGGGGTCGAGCCCCCCCGTCTCGAACACCCTCCGCTCAGGCTGTTCTGGTTCACGGGTGCCATGTTCACCGAGGGCATCGAACGACACAGGGTGGACGGGCTCGCCCTTCAAGTCTACAGCCCGGCGAAAACGGTGGCCGACTGCTTCCGCTACCGCAACAAGCTCGGTCTGGATGTCGCCCTCGAGGCCCTCCGGCTGTACAAGGAACGCGACTCCTTCTCTGTGGAGGACATCCTGCTCTACGCGAGAATCTGCCGGGTAGAGAGGGTCATGCGACCCTACCTCGAGGCGCTCCTTTGACGGCGGACCGGCCCCGAAACCTCCCGGCCTCCGTGCACGACCGGCTGCTTCAACTGGCCCGAGAGAGCCATCGCCCCTTCAACGAGCTCTTGCAGTACTTCGCCATGGAACGCTTCCTCTTCCGCATGAGCCGCTCGAAACACGCGTCGCGCTTCGTACTGAAAGGGGGGCTCATGCTACTTGCTTGGCGGGCGCCGCTCTCGCGCCCCACCAAGGACATCGACATGCTCGCCGTGCTGGACAACGATATTCAGGTGGTGGAGGACGTGGTGAGGGACGTGTGCCTGGAGGCGGTCGAACCTGACGGGATGATCTTCGACCCCGCCAGCGTCGGCGGCACGGGTATTGTGGAGCAGGCAGACTACCCGGGGGTGCGCGTCCGTTGGCTCGGCTTCTTGGGAAGCGCCCGCGTGACGCTGCAACTCGACGTCGGATTTGGCGATGTGGTCATCCCTGGCCCGACACGCCTTGAGTATCCCACCCTACTTGCCGACTTCCCTGCTCCCGAAATCGTCGGCTACAGCCGTGAGAGCGTGATCGCCGAGAAGTTCCACGCCATGGTGAGGCTCGATCGTCTGAATAGCCGCATGAACGACTTCTTCGATCTGTGGCTGCTTGCGCGGGAGTTCGACTTCGAGGGCCAGGTCCTTGCGGAAGCCATTTCGATGACCTTCGCAAGGCGACACACCGATATCCCGGCCGAGCCCGCGGTCTTCGAGACGACTTTTCCGACCTACCCCGGGAAGGCGGAGCAATGGCGCAGCTATCTCCGGAGGAACAGCATCGAGGGTGCACCGAGCGACTTCGCCGACGTGACCGCTTACATCTGTACGTTTCTCGGGCCGCTCACGACCGCGATTGTTCAGGAGGGCTCGTTCCAGCAGCGGTGGGAAGCTCCGGGCCCTTGGCGTAGGTCGCCCTGACGCCGTCGAATGATTCCGTCAGCGACCCATGCAGCAACTGGTCGCGGTCAACGGCACTTGGCGACGAGTCGAGGAGTTCAGGATTTTCCTGCGCCCCGCCCGGCCCATTCAACATATGAGGGACAACTGGCACCTGTGGGAGTATCCGGTATCGGGAGCGTCGTGTCCCCCAGCAAGGCAACAACCCCAGCTATCGCAGAAACAAGGAGGAAGGGAAGACACAGCGACTCTACGGGCCGCCCCACTGCGACGGTCGCGCGTGCTCTCGTCGCCAGCGGGCGATGGCGGCGTGGTTGCCGCCGATCAGGATCTCGGGCACCTGCACGCCGGCGAACTCCCGCGGCCGCGTGTAGTGCGGGTACTCCACCGCTCCGCCCAGCTCCTCGCTGAACGACTCCTCCACCACGCTCTCCTCGTTCC
Source organism: uncultured Actinomycetota bacterium (assembly GCA_963790415.1). GTDB lineage: Bacteria > Actinomycetota > Thermoleophilia > RBG-16-64-13 > RBG-16-64-13 > JAJZQZ01. Next base: position 122,643 of record CAWBOK010000009.1, on the reverse strand, counting down.
CCAGCACGCCGGGCACCTTGCGCACCACCGCCTCCACGACCGCCATCGCCGCCACCTCTCCCCCGGCCAGCACGTACGGACCGATAGAAAGGTCGGCGGAGGCGAACAGCTCGGTGACGCGGGCGTCGAAGCCCTCGTACCGCCCGGCGAGCAGCACCACGTCGCGCGCTCCGCGGGCCAGCTCGGCCGCGTACCGGTCGTCGAACGGCCGTCCACCCGGAGTGAGCACGATCACTTCCCGCTCGTCGCGCACCCGCTCGGCGGCGACGCCGAACACTCCCTCCAGGGCCGCCGCCACCACGTCCACCCGCAGCACCATGCCGGGCCCGCCGCCATAGGGAGTGTCGTCGACCTGGCGATGGTTGAGAGGAGTGTGGTCGCGGATGTTCTGCACTTCGAGGCGGACGAGGTCGGCCTCCAGCGCGTCGGCAACGGGATGCTGCAGCCGGAACCACCCGAAGGCGTCCGGCACCAGCGTGAAGATGTCGATGCGCTTCATGGGGCCGGAGTGCAGCTGTCGACGCGCGTCACGCGTCCAAAGCCGGAAGCAGGAAGGCGGGGTCCACCACCAGATAGCCGGCGGCCATGTCGACCTCCGGCACCGCGTCCATGATGAAGGGCACCAACACTTCGCGGCCGTCGGCGTCCAGTCGCAACGCCAAGATGTCGTGGGTGACGCCCTCCACGGCCTCGGCCACTATCCCCACCCGCCGCGGCGCGACGGCGCCGTGCGGGTCCGGGCCGGTGTGTCCGGGTTCCGACGCGCTTTCCGACGCCACGCGCACCTCCAGGCCTTCGAGGTCGCAGAGATAGTACTCGCCGTCTTCCAGGTCGGGCAGCTGATCGCCGGGCACCTCGAGCACGAAGCCGCGCAGGCCCTCGGCCTGCTCGCGCGTCGTCGATACCGATGAAGGCGATGATGGGATTGTCGTAGGTGCCGCGGGCGTCCTCGATCTCGAGGGGCACCCGGTCGGCGTCGCCGGCGGGGGCGGCCTCCGCGCGGCGTGCCCGAATCACGCCCGGACGCGCGTCGCGGGCGTAGACGGTCTCACCAGGCACGAAGCGGTCGGGGTTGTCGGTGCTCGATGCCACCCGCACCTCTCCCCGCACCCCGTGGGCCCGCTGGACCCGCCCGACCTCTACCCAGTCGGGTCGTGGCATGGATATCCCGCTCCCGCGAGACGCAGGCACGCGGTTCAGTCGACGATCTCTACGAGGGCCCGCCTGCCGTTCTTGATGGCGGCGGCCTTCACGACGGTCCTGAGGGCTCTGGCAATGCGACCCTGCTTGCCGATCACCTTGCCGATGTCGTCGTGAGCCACGCTGAGTTCCAACACCACGGTGGTGTCGGTCTCGGTGGCAACGACGTGCACGTCATCCGGGTGATCCACCAACGACTTAGCAAGGTACTCGAGCAATTCCTTCAACTCGTCCTCCATTGTCCAGAACCCCCTTTCGCCACAGCCGCGCCGTGTCTACGATCGCACGAAACGCCCGCACACAGAGCTGAACCCGTCCTTAGGCGATACCCTTGATCGCGAGAAGATTGCGCACCGCGTCGGAAGGCTGCGCGCCGGTGGACAACCACTTCCGCGCCTTGTCCTCGTCCACCGTGATGGTGGAAGGGTCGGTCTGCGGGTTGTAGAAACCGATGGACTCGATGAACCTGCCGTCGCGCGGAGCCCTGGAATCGGCCACCACGATGCGGTAGGTAGGATGCTTCTTGCTGCCTTTGCGAGTCAGACGGATCTTTGCTGCCATATGTCACCTCCTCTCGATCGCACTCGTTCTTCCACATGCGAGTCCGCTATTCGCGACTACATGCCCATCATCTGGAAAGGGTTCTTGGGGATCTTCCCCGACCCGAGTTGTTTCATCATCTTCTGCATCTGCTTGAACTGGTTCAGCAGTTGGTTCACCGCCTGGATGTCGCTGCCCGACCCCGCCGCGATGCGTCTGCCGCCGGCTGCCGTTGATCAGCTCCGGGTGGCGCCGTTCCTCCACCGTCATGGAGTGGATGAGGGCCTGGACTCGATCGAACGCCTTGTCGTCGATCTGCAGCCCCTTGAGCTTGCCCGCGCCGGGGATCATGCCCAGGATACTCTGCAGCGAGCCCATCTTGCGCACCTGCTCCAGCTGATCGAGGAAGTCCTCGAACGTGAACTGGGACTTGCGCAGCTTCTTCTCGAGCTCCAGGGCCTTCTTCTCGTCCATCGCGCTCTCGGCCCGCTCGATGAGCGAGAGCACGTCGCCCATGCCCAGGATGCGCGAGGCCATGCGGTCGGGGTGGAAGTAGTCGAAGCTGTCGAGCTTCTCCCCCGTGCTGGCGAACTTGATGGGCTTGCCCGTGACCGCCCGCACCGAGAGGGCCGCGCCGCCCCGGGCGTCGCCGTCGAGCTTGGTCAGGATCACCCCGTCGAACTGCACCTTCTCCTGGAACTGCGCGGCCACGTTCACGGCGTCCTGACCGGTCATGGAGTCGAGCACCAAGCAGGATGTTGTGCGGCTTCACCTGGCTGCGGATGCGGACCAGCTCTTCCATCAACGTCTCGTCGATGTGAAGACGGCCCGCCGTGTCGACGATGAGCACGTCGCGGCCGATCTGCCGGGCCCACTCGAGGCCGTGCTTGGCGATGTCCACCGGGTCGGCGTCGGTGCCTTCGTCGTACACGGGCACGTTCAGCTGTTCGCCCAGAGCCTTGAGCTGATCCACGGCGGCCGGGCGGTAGACGTCGCCCGCCACCATCGCCGGGCTCTTGCCCTGAGCGAGCAAGAACTTGGCCAACTTGCCGCAGGCCGTGGTCTTGCCCGAGCCTTGCAGACCAACCATCATGATCACGGTTGGCGGGCGGGGCGAGAAGACCAGCTTGGTGGTGGCCGAACCCATGAGGTTCGAGAGCTCTTCGTTGACGATCTTGACGAACTGCTGGGCCGGTGTCAGGCTCTCGAGCACCTCGACGCCCATGGCCCGTTCCTTGACCTTGGCGACGAACTCCTTGACGACCTTGTAGTTGACGTCGGCCTCGAGCAGGGCGAGCCGGATCTCGCGCGCGGCGCGCTCGATATCCTTCTCCGTCAGCTTGCCTTGCCCCTTCAGCCCGTCAAGAGCCGACTGGAGCTTCTCTGAAAGTGAGTCGAACATGCTCCGGTCCCGCGTCGATGATCATCGCCTTCCGCCTGTGGGGACCTCGTGCAGGCGTGAACGGCCGGCTCAGCGAGCCGAGTGGTGCAGTGTACCCCTCGGAGGCGCGGTGCGTCAACGAAGGGCGGGGCGCTCTGGCCCTGGTGCGCATGAGCGGGGGCGCGGGCGGCTGGGGCTGCGCCCCCACGTACCTGGGTGTTTCATCCTTGGCGATCCGCCGCGGTGTGCCGGCGGGAGGACCGCAATCAGTCGGTGAAGAAGTGGGGTCTCAGCTCCTGATCCGGTACGTACCGGCCTGCCTGCCGGTAGATCGCCCGCAGGGTGCCGGTGTCGAGTTCCCTGTGGCGCGGAATAGTCAACGTCTGTTTCTGTCCCTGCGGACCGATGCGCCGCAACTTGACATGGCTGCCTACCTGAGCGTGTATGGTGAAACCAAAGCCTTCCAGGACACCGATGACCGCGGCTCCCGAGAGCCGACGCAGATCAGGCATGCACCGGTTCCATCTCCATCGTGATCAGTAGCGGAGGATTGGAGGCCAGTCCCATCTCAGCCAGGTCCTCACCCTCCAGGTGAAGTTGAAGCGCTTCCCGAAGGTTCTGCACCGTTTCATCGAGCGTCTGGCCCTGGGTGACCACACCCAGGTAGAGACACTCGGCTACATACCCCGATTCATCGCCAGGATAGACCACTGCCTGGATCGTGTGGCGCTGGGCCATTCTGCCTCCCAAGTACTCTTCTCTTGGTACTGCGTGCCCTCATCCGCCCGCCTGTCTCTGTCTTTTCACGTTGAGGGTCGTGAGGCTTCATCCGCCCTCATGGCGGCCGCCGCGCCAACGGCGTTGAGGGTAGACGGATGTTTTCAGTATCGCACGCCTGCTCATCCAGGTCGACGTGCACTCCCGACTTCGCGCGGGGGAGCGAAAGTCAAGGGTGCCGCTCGGGGTGGGTGGGTCCACGGAAAGTCTGCCAATCGGCAGGCCGCAGCCGGGCGGGATATCCGAGTAGGGAGCGGCGCGCGTCAGATGGGCGGGGTGCCTCACAAAGAAGCCTGCGTCGATGAGACGCCTGCCGGGATGGCGTGCTGCACGAACGGATCGTGATCGCGGTCCCAGACCTCGACCGGACGCGGGAGCCCGTCTCTCTGGCTTTCTGGTTACGCCGGTTGTATCGTTGCGGGACTTCGGGGGGCCGCTGCTGTCCGTGCCCCCGATGCGACTCACAGGGTCTGTACCCGATCGGGTGCGTAGGGGGCCAGCCGTGAAGTGTCCTCAATGCGGCACTGATCAGCCGGACAACGCCAAGTTCTGCAATGAGTGTGGAGCACCGCTGGCTACAGCGTCGACCGCGCAGGCGACCACATCGGCAGGTGCCCACGCTGCCGTCGACCGGGATCTCAGCAAAGGCGGCGACCGCCGACTCGTCACCGTCCTTTTCGCGGATGTCTCCGGCTTTACCAGCCTGGCTGAGAAGCTCGACCCCGAGCAGCTGCGCGACCTCATCACCGGCTGCTTCGACCGCCTGGTGCCCTGCATCAAGCGCTACGGCGGCACCATCGACAAGTTCATCGGGGACGAGATCATGGCCCTCTTCGGCGCCCCCCGGGCCCACGAGAACGATCCGGAACGCGCCTTGCGCGCCGCTCTGGAGATGCGCGACGCCGTGGTCGGCTTCAACCGGGAGCGCGGAGTAGACCTCGCCATCCATTTCGGGGTGAACACCGGCCTGGTCTACGCCGGCGGGCTGGGGGGCGGCGGTCACGAAGACTACTCCGTCATGGGGGACGCGGTGAATGTCGCCGCCCGCCTGAAGGCCATGGCCCAACCCGGCGAGATCCTCGTCGGAGTAGACACCTATCGCCACACCGACCACAACTTCACGTGGCAGGCAGTTGCACCGCTGAGCGTCAAAGGGAAGTCCGAGCCTGTGACCGCCTACCGGCTGGTCGACGCCCACACCGCGCCTTCCTCCCCCCGCGAGACCCGGGGTCTCAGTTCCCCCCTGGTTGGCCGGGAGGATGAACTGGCCTCGATCACGCACCGCCTCGTCCGCCTCCGTGCTGGTGAAGGTGGTGTCATCGTCATCACCGGCGAGGCCGGTCTTGGGAAGTCCCGCCTGGTCGCAGAGGCGCGGGCTCAAGCCCAGCAACAGAACCTCTACTGGCTTGAAGGGCGCACCCTCGTCCAAGACGCCATGGAAACCGCTGGGGCGTGGGCTCCGACCCCCGCGACGCGGATACCGCCGCTGAACTTGGACGCAGAAAGGGTTCGTGGTCGTAGGTAGTGTCGTGGTCGTACTGACCGGCGGAACGAAGCTCACGCCTGGAGAGGAGGTCCTGCTCGGTTCCGGTCAGGTCACTCCTGAGTCGTTCCGCTGAGATGACGTCGGAGGTCATCGGCCAGAGCGTACCGTCGACCCTTGCGCGAGGGGTCGTCAACAATGAGCCATCCCGCCGCCACCCATTCAGCGAGGAGTATCCTCGCCATCCGCGCAGAAAGCCCCAGCGCCTGTGCCACGTCGGCGGAGGTGATGTGCTCCTGCTGGAGGAAGAGCACCAGCACCAGGCGTCCCCGGCGGTCCAATCGCCGGAACTGATCCGGTGCCGGCGCGGGCGCCGCCCCAGCATGCTTGAGAGCTTCCTGCTTGGCAGCTTCGAACACCGTGGCCACGGTGCCCACGAAGTACTCCAGCCAACCCGTCAGATCCGCGTCGGCCCGTCCCATGTAGTAATTGTGATGCCCACCGACCTCCAGAGCGTGATAGTAGGCCATGATGTCGCGCGAGTGATACTCCTCCAGAGAGAACAGCCCGCGCAGGCCGTACCCGCCTCGGTGCAGGAGGAACATTGCCAACAATCGCGCGGTCCGGCCGTTGCCGTCGTAGTACGGGTGGATGGTCACGAACTGGTAGTGGGCCAGGCCCGCGACCACGACGGGCGAGACCCCTGCTCCCGCCGCCCGGCGAATCCAACACACCATCGCTGCCATCAGCCCCGGCACATCCGAGGCCTCGGGTGGCAGGTAGACGAGTGCGCCCGTCGCAGAGTCGCGGACGGCATTCTGCGCGCTTCGATAGGGCGCCGCCTTTGCTCTCTTGCCGTGCAGCGCAGTACCGGCAAGGCGCTGAATCATCTCCTCGGTCACGGGCCGCCCCTTGGAGGCCCACTCCTCCGCCCTCGCCAGCGCCTCCCAATAGTTGCGGACTTCCGCCACATCGCGCTCCCGTCCGCGGATGACCCGGCGCCGGCCGACGATAACCTGCTCGGCCTCGTCCAGCGTCAGCCGGTTGCCTTCTATGCGCGTCGAGTAGTGGGTGGCGCGGACGCGCGCTTGTCGGGAAAGCTCGGCGAGCACCATAGTAGGCAGCGGGGTGTTCTCGACCACCACGCGCGCCGCCTCGATCCGCGTGAGCCCGCCGACTATCGAGTGGGTGAGAGTGAAGCTGGGTCGCCAGGCCTGGGCTTCCGTCGCTCTGCCATCATTCATTGCCGATAGGTACCTGTTCGATTGCCGTTATCGTGCCGATAATGTGCCACAAACGCTGGGGCTTGACAACTCGCCGTCGCGCGGGGGGATTGGCAGAGTATCCCGGACTTCCCGCGGGAGTCGTACTCGAAAATCTTGAGGATCAGGCGATAGACGTCTCTCTGCACCTGCAGATCATGGTGCAGGGCCGTGCGGTCTTCCGGCCCGGTGAAGCGTGTAGCCTGTTCCGGCTTTTCTGAGGGACACGTCGCTGAACGTTGCCACGCCCCCGGATGCTGTCTGGCCCGCCGTTCCGCTACGCGACACTACCGCCACTCGGAGAACGTATGTCGAAACGCGGTCAGGGCTGGGAGACCGGGGCCGCCGTCGACGTGGTCGTCGTAGTCGTTGTGGGCGACAGCGTCGTGGTCGTGGCGGGCAGGGTCGTGGTCGTAGTGACCGGCGGCAGTGTCGTCGTGGTCGTGGGCGGCAGTGTCGTCGTGGTGGTGGGCAGCACCGTCGTGGTGGTAGTTGTCGGCGGCGCGACGTACGGCGCCAGATCGAGGAAGCGCGCCATCACCACCGCTACGTGGCCACGCTGGGCCGGCGACCACACGTCGAAGGTCCCGCCGGAGTAGCCCTTCATCAGGCCCAACTTGGCTGTGAGGGCCACGTCGGCGGCGGCGTAGGTCGGGCACGTCCGAGAACGTGGGGCCGTCCGTCCCGTAGTCGACCGGATAGCCCTTGAGCTCTCGGGCCATGCGGGCAACCACCTGCGCGAGTTGGCCGCGGGTGATCTCGACACCCGGAGAGAACACCTGGCCCGACTCTCCCGCCCGCCCGGATAGGATGCCGGAGGCCGCCGCCTCCTCCACGTAGTCGAAGGGATAGGCGATCACCTTGCCCTCGGCGTCGCGTTTAGGGGGTACGTCGACGAAGGTGGGCGAGTCCGCCTTCTCCACTTCGGGAGTGTGAAGGCCGGCCGTGAGAACGGCCACCTTGGCGAGTTGGCCGCGCGTCATGGGATCGGTCGGACCGAAGTAGTCGGCGTCGTAGCCGCTCATGTATCCGGCGTCGACCATCCGCAGGACGGCACGCCCCAGGTCGGTCGCCTCTGCCAGGTCCAGGAAGCGCCGGTTCCCCTTCAAAAGAGCCGACACGGTGACCAGCTCGTAGCCCCGGTCGCGCAGGCCGCTGATGATGCCGGGGAGTGCGGCGGCCGTGTGCGGCGCCGACATATGCATCAGGACGATGGCGCCGTTATGCGCATGGCTGAGCACGTGGTCGCGTATGGTGGCGGCGGATAGGCCCTTCCAGTCGTTGGTATCCACGTCCCAGAGGACCACATATAGGAAGCCCTTCTCGCCGGCGGCCGCCGCGACGGTGCTGTTCGTGGCGCCGTACGGCGGGCGCAACAGAGGCGCCGTCCGCCGGCCCGTAGCCCGGTTGAAGGCGGCCGTTCCGGCGCCTATCTCTCGGAGCAACGGCGACCACGACAGCTTGGTCAGCACCTTGTGCGACTGGGAGTGATCGCCCACCTCGAAGCCGCCGTCCGCGATCGCCTTGGTGATCGAGGGGTATGCCGTGATACCGCTGCCGATGACGAACATAGTGGCCGGAGCTCGATACCGCTCCAAGACGTCGATGACGGCCAGGGCCCGTCCCGGCTGATAGTTGTCGTCGAAGGTAAGAGCGATGCGCGGACGATCGGTGGGGCCGCGCGTCACCGTGGTCGCCGGCGCGGCCCAGGCCGCCGCCGAACCCAGCACGGTCAGGGCCAGGCACAGGGTCACAGCCAGCGTCACCGCGGCCAACGTCAGCCCCGGACCACGCGGCAGACCCAGCCTCCCCCTCGGGGCGGGACCACGGGGCCTGCGCGCTGCGTGTGTCAATGGCACCACATTTTCAGGTTACCAGAGCGCATTAACTCTGCCCACCGCCTACGCGCCCTTTCGCTGGATGCTACCCTGAGAGGCGATCAACCCGGGCGAAACGCGCGGAAGGACCTTGGTGGAGCTGACCGTTGTAGGGTGTGATGGATCCTGGCCGGGGCCGGGCGGAACCGGCAGTTCCTACCTCTTGACCTCCGACGGTTTTCATCTGGTGCTTGATTTGGGGGGAGGCGCCCTCGGGCGGCTGCAAGAGCATGCCGGGATCGCCGACATCGGCGCGGTGTGCGTCTCCCACCCGCATCACGACCACTACGCGGACCTCTTCCCCCTGTCGGCCGCACGGTACTGGGGTCGGCCGGCCGCGCCTGCTATCCAGCTTCTCATCCCCCTGGGGTTCTTCGAGCGCGTATCCCACGCGCTGATGCCGGGGACCGAAGAGGCGTGGTCGAGAACCTTCGACATGCGAACGCTCTCGGGAGGCGATGTGCTTGCCGTCGGACCGTTCTCCATCCAGGCCTTCGACATGGCCCATGTGGCCGCCTCGCTGGGATTCAGGGTGTCGGCGGACGGCGCCGTGCTGGCCTACACCGGTGACACCGGCCCTTCTGACGTCGTGTTCGACCTTGCGGCCGGCGCCGACATCTTCCTCGCGGAGGCGACACACGTCGACGGCGGCGAGCAGGACTTCCACCTCACCGCCCGCCAAGCCGCCCGCTACGCCTCCGAGACCGGCGTGGGGTGCCTCGTTCTGACCCACATCGAGCCGGGGGTAGACCCTGCGGTGTCGCTGGCGCAGGCCCACGAGGTCTTCGACGGCACGATCCTCGTCGCACACCCTGGCCTGCGCATAGGGCTGGGCTACCTGAAGGGTGGCGCTATCTAGGTCGGCCACCGGCTACGAGGTCGCGTAGCCGTGGTGGCACCCCTCCGACCAGGGGTGTATCCACCGGGGGTCGGCACCGCTACAATGGAGCGCACGTGCTGGAAGACTTCAGGGGGTGACCGATGAAACTGACGGTGACCGGGGACGCCACCATCGATTGGCTCCTCTTCCAGAAGGGTGGCGACCGAGCTGCGCTCGATTTTGCGTGGATCTGGGGGGAAGGGCTCACCTGCCGCGCCGTGGCTCAGGCAGGCGGGGCCGCGTTCGCGGGAGGACTGGTCGAACGCGCCTTGGCCGCGGACACGCGACTGCGCGGGAGGATCGATCTTGTTGGTCCGTCCATTCCCCCGCGTGCCCTGGCAACTCCGGCGTACCGGGGCCTCACGACCACGTTCAGCACCTGGGCGCTCCACCCATGCCGTTGCGGCCGGGATGAGCTCGTCTGGCGGATGGGCGCCTACTTGGGCGACGAGCCGGTCGAGGGAGAACCGCCCGACCTCCTCCCGGCCGTGGTCGATCCGCCCGATGCTCTCTTGCTCCACGACCAGAACATCGGCTTCCGGCACGCTCCGGAGCGTTGGACACGCCTTCTGCGGACGCCCGGTGAGCGCCAGACCATCGTCCTTTCGAGCCTGGCGCCGTTGGCGGAAGGTCCACTGTGGGAGCGGCTCATCGCCGACCGGGCCGATGACCTCACGGTCGTTGTCACCGGGGAAGACCTCCGCAAGGAGGGCGTGCAGGTGGGCTATGCCCTCTCCTGGGAGCAGGTCCACGCAAACGTCATCGACGCGGTAAGAGGCCACCCTCTCTCCGCTGCGGCCCGCGTGGTCGTCATGTTGGGAGCGGCGGGCGCCGTCATCGTCGAGCGCGACGGCGCCAACAGTCTGGTCTTCGACCCCTACCACCAGGAAGGCGATTGGGTAGGCGACTATCCCGGCCTGTACTGGGGTTTCGGGCTCCTGCCCTGTGTGGCCTGCGCGCTGCTGCTCGAGTCGGTGCACGACGGTGCGGTCGACGTGCCCGGTGCCGTCATCCGTGGCCTGCACGCCGCCCGCGCCCTGCACATCGACGGATACCCCGTGGGCAAGGACGGCCGACCGAACCCACGCGCCTTCCTCGACCGCGCCGCGCGCCTGCTCACACGCCCAGACGCACGGGGAGCAGCCGACGCCGAGCCCGGGTTCGCACGGCTCGACCTCGTGTCGCCGCCTGCCCCGGACTACACCATCCTGCTTGCCTCCCGCCGAAGCGCACAGGTCGCCGCCATGGCCCGCGAGGCCGCGATCCTTGGGCCCGAACACCTATCCTCGGGTATTCCTGTGGAGTCGGTCGGCGCCTGGGTCTCGGTCGACAGGACCGAGATCGAGAGCGTCCGCAGCGTGCGCAGCATCGTCCGAGAGTACATCCGCCAGTACCGCGCCGGTGTCCACCTCGGGCGGCCCCTCTCGATCGGCGTGTTCGGGCCCCCCGGGTCCGGCAAGTCGTTTGCCGTTGGTGAGATCGCACAGACCCTCTTGGGCGGCGAGATGACCACGGTCACCTTCAACCTCTCCCAGTTCCAGTCGGTGAACGAGTTGCCGGCCGCCTTCCATCGGGTCCGGGACCTGGTCCTGCAGCAGCGGCTCCCCTTCGTCTTCTGGGACGAGTTCGACGCCGACGTCGGCGACCGACGCCTCGGCTGGCTGAGCACGTTCCTGGCCCCCATGCAGGACGGGGAGTTCCTGGAATCCGGAGCACCCCATCCCATCGGACCGGCGGTCTTCGTGTTCGCCGGCGGCACCTGCGCCACTCTGCAGGAGTTCGCGTCTTCGGGAGACGAAGCCCACGACCGGGCCGCCAAGAAGCCCGACTTCCTCAGCCGCCTCCGCGGCTATCTCAACATCTACGGGCCGAACCGGTTGGGCCTGGCCGACTCGGCCTATCCCCTGCGCCGGGCCTTCCTGCTGCGGTCGCTGCTCGTGCAGAAGGCGCCTCAGACCGTCCGTGACGGGCGCTTGAGCATCGACGAGGGCGTGCTACGCGCGTTCCTGGAGACGGAGCGCTTCATCCACGGGGCCCGCTCCATCGAGGCGATCATCGACCAGTCGGCGCTGGCGGGCAAGGCCCGCTTCGGCCGCTCGAGCCTGCCGCCGGCCGATCAGCTGGCTCTGCACGTGGACGCCGAGGAGTTCCTCGGGCTGGTACGGGGGTAGCGTTATGAGGCCGTCCGAGAGGTGACATGTGCCCGAGAACACCGAAACCGCCGCCAACTACACCGACGACGCCACCATCCGGACTTCCCCCGACCTGAACGCACCCCGACTGCACACGTCAGGACACGGACAAGTGTCCGTGACAGGGGATCAACGCCAGGACGGGGGGTCCTAGACTTCCTAAGCCTCGTGCATAGGTTCGATTTCTGTCGGGGCCTCTCACACTGAAATACCTGTATCTAGTGGTCTTCTGGCCGCAGTCCGGGCCGCTCTGAATTGACCCTGCAATCGCCCTGTACCCCTACACGCACCCCCACCCGGATGTGCCACGATGGTATTTGGTGGACGGAATGGGGTCGCTGGCTGATCGCAGCGCGACCGATCTGGGCCAGGCGGGTGGTGGCCCTGGTCGCGTGATGCTCGTCTTCTGCCGGAACACCGTGTTGACAAAGCCTCACCATTAGGAAAGGATAGATTTCTGGGGTGTAACTCGGCGCCCCGCGCCTCAGGTCTTCTCGATCAGGGGGTACCTGGTGTCACTCGAGCCCGGGTGCAAGCGCGCGAGCCCGACGCAGCCTTTCAGGCCTCCCTCCACCGCCCAGTCAAGCCCTTGGGACATGCGGCTCAGAACTCTCGGAGCAATGGAGTAGGTCGGACCCGGAATCAGATGAATCTTCCGCTAGCCAGGATGACCACCGGCGACAAGGGGGTTCTATCATGAAGTGTCGGAGACGTGGGTTGCTCGTTCTCTTCATCGCAGTGGCGTTCGCCGGGTTCGTGGTCGCGCTGAGCGCGTGTAGTAGCAGCACAGAACCGACCACCACGGTAGGGCCTGGTGGCCCATCAGCGACTGGGGCAGCGGGCGACCTGGCGCCCGACCAGATACTCAGAGTTAACCTCGCGGGCGAACCGCCCAGCCTCGACCCGAACCTGGCTACCGACACGACGTCGGGCGGGGTGATCAGCGGCATCTTCGAGGGGCTGGTGCACCTCAACCCCGACGGCAGCACCTTCCCTGGCGCCGCTGAGAGGTGGGAAGTGTCCGCCGACCGACTCACTTACACCTTTCACCTACGCGGCACGGATACGTGGACGAACGGCGACACGCTGACGTCAGAGGACTTCAAGAACTCCTGGCTCCGCATCCTCGACCCCAAGACCGCAGCCGGCTACGCCTACCAGCTCTACTTCATCAAGGGCGCCGAGGACTTCAATAGCGGGAAGGGCACGGCCGATCAGGTAGCCGTCGACGCCACCGACCCCAAGGTGCTGAAGGTCACGCTCAGGACCCCGACGCCATGGTTCGTCCCCCTCATGGCTCACTGGCGCCTACTTCCCCATCCCCAAGAAGGCGGTGGACCAGTTCGGCGACAAGTGGACCGAACCCGCCAACATCGTGACCAACGGTCCGTACAAGCTCACGTCCTGGAACCACGACTCCGACCTCACCCTCGAGAAGTGGGACGGCTGGCGGGAGGCGAGCAACGTGGTCCTGACTACCGTCGAGGAGCTGATGATCAAAGAGCCTACGACCGGCGTCGCCGCCTTCGAGAAAGGCGAACTCGACATCCAAGGGTATCTGCCGGTAGAGGACATGGACCGCCTGAAGACTCTGCCCGAGTACCACGTGTTCCCGTCGTTGGCTACCGTCTACTTGGGCTTCAACGTGGAGTCGAAACCGCTGGATAACGTGGACGTGCGCAAAGCGCTGTCTCTGGCCATCGACCGGCAGTCGATCGTCGACAACGTGACCAAAAGCGGCGAGGTCCCGGCAACGGGGTTCGTCCCGAAGGGTATGCCCGGCTTCGACCTGATCAAGAAGGACTACATCAAACCGACCGCCCAAGTCGATGAAGCGAAAGCACTGCTTGCAGAAGGCAGGCTTCCCGGATGGTACAGGCCTCCCTGAGATCGTGATCTACTATCCCACCGGCAGCGGGAGTACCCAGGCGCTGTCCGAGGTATTCCAGGAGCAGTGGAAGGCCATCGGCATCAACGCGACCCTCAAGAGCATGGAATGGAAACAGTTCAACGCCTTCGTCCCAAGCGACCCATCCGTGATGGTGTATCTCACGGGCTGGGCGGCCGACTTCGGCGACGCCTACAACTTCTTCGACGTGCTCCGTGGTGGGGGTGGCAACAACTACACCCGCTGGAAGAACGCGACCTACGATGCGGACTTGGCAAGCTCACTGACTGCGGCCTCTGACGCCGATCGGTACACGATCTACAGCGAGCTGGAAGACATCCTGAGCGTCCAGGACATGCCGGTGGCGCCGGTCTTCTGGCAGTCCAGCCCCCAACTCGTCAAGACCTACGTCAACGGGTACGAACCCAGCGCCAGCGGGCCCGCCAACATTTGGACGGTCAAGATTCTGAAACACTAGCGCGCTGAACCAGGCCACACGGGCGGGTCCACCGTGACCGAGATCGAACAGCTCGAACGGGCGATCGCCGCCCTTGAGGCACAGCGCGCCGTCCTCGGCGACGATGTCGTGGACGCTGCGCTCGCCCCCATGTGCGAGAAGCTGGCCGCGCTCAAGACTCACCCGGCGCCTACCGAGCCGCAGCGCAAGCAGGCCACGGTCCTGTTCGCCGATGTGGCCGGCTTCACCGCCATGTCAGAGACGATGGACGCCGAGGACATGACGGAGATGATGAACGCGATATGGCAGCGTCTCGACGCGGTGATCGCCTCGCACGGGGGCAGGATCGACAAGCACATCGGCGACGCCGTTATGGCGGTGTGGGGGGCGAATCAGGCCCTGGAGATCGACCCGGAGCAGGCGATTCGCGCGGCGCTGGGCATGCAGGCCGAGCTGAGGCTGTTCCAGGAGACCAACGGCGCACCGCTCGCGATGCGCATCGGCATCAACACCGGGCCGGTCTTCTTGAGCGAAGTGGGCACGACGCTGGAGTTCACGGCCATGGGGGACACAGTCAACCTGGCCTCGCGTCTGGAACACGCCGCTCCTGTGAGTGGAATCCTCATCTCGCATCGACACCTATCGCCAGGTGCGCGGGGTCTTTGACGTGCAGGTGCTGGAGCCCCTCGCCGTCAAGGGCAAGAGCGAGCCTGTCCAAGCCTACGTGGTCGATCGGCCAAACCGCGGGCCTTCCGCCTGAGCAGCCGAGGCGTGGAGAGGCGTCGAGACCCGCATGATCGGGCGTGAAGCCGAACTCGGGCGGCTGCAAGATGCCCTGCGCAGAGTGTCCGACGAACGCCAGCTTCAGGCCGTCACCGTCGTCGGCGAGGCCGGGCGTGGGGAAGTCCCGCCTGCTCTACGAGTTCAGCGCGTGGGTGGATCTGCTCCCTGAGACCTATCGCGTCTTCAAAGGCCGCGCCGGAGCCGAGACGGGCAAGCTGCCCTACGCGCTCCTGCGCGACGTGTTCGCCTTTCGCTTCGAGATCCAAGACAGCGATCCCCCAGACGTCGCGCGGGACAAAGTCGAACAGGGCATCGCGGGTTTCCTGGGGGCCGACCCGAACGCCCTGGAGAAGGCACATTTCATCGGCCATCTGATCGGCCTTGACTTCTCCGCCAGCCCTCATCTGCGCGGTGTTCGCGAGGATCCCAAACAGATCCACGACCGCGCCTTTCACTATCTGTCGCAGCTCTTTGCGGCCGCGGCGGGTGAAGGCAGCCAGGCCGGAGCAATCCTCCTGCTCGAGGACATCCACTGGGCAGACGACGGCTCCCTGGACGCAGTGGCCCACGTGATGGAAGCGTGCCGAACCGTGCCCCTGCTGGATTCTCTGCCGTGGCGCGCCCCGCCCTCTATCGAGTGGCGCCCGGACTGGGACCGAGACATCGAGACGCCACGCCCGTCTAGATCTCTGTCCGCTCTCGGGCGCAGAGTCCGATGAGCTCGTTGACGAGATCCTGCAGAAGCTGCCCGACATCCCACCAGCGCTGCGCCAGCATCGTCGTGAGCCGGGCAGAGGGCAATCCCTTTCTACGCCGAAGAGCTGGTCAAGATGCTCATCGACGAGAAGGTGGTCATCCCCGGCCGCGACGAGTGGCAGCGTGGAAGCGAAGCGATTGGCCGACGTGCACGTGCCGCCGACTCTTACGGGCGTGCTGCAGGCCCGACTGGACGGCCTGCCCCGGCCGGAGCATGTGACGTTGCAGCATGCCTCGGTGATCGGACGCGTGTTCTGGGATGAAGCCGTTCAGAGGTTGCTGCAGAGCTGGACGCAGCGATCCAGAGTGCGGCCACCAAGGACGCTGTGCGCGATCCGATTCACGGGCTGCTGCGGCGAAGAACTCGATATTTCGAACTGCGCGGCTCCACGTTTGCCGGAGCGGACGAATACGCCTTCAAGCATGCGCTACCTCCGCGACGTCACCTACGAGAGCACTGCTCAAGCGGCAGCGCCGCATCTGCCACGCTCAGGCCGCCCGGTGGCTCGTCGCGCGCAGCGGCGCAGCGGGCGGATGTGTACGCCGGCCTTATCGCCGAGCACTTCGAACGGGCCGGAGAAGGCTCAGAAGCGGCGGAATGGTACGGGAGGGCCGGGAAGCAGGCCCGGGAAGCCTACGCGCCCGAACCTCGCCATCGACTACTACCAGAAAGCCCTGCGCTTTAGCCAGCGAGTCCGCCAGGGCACCCGAACCAGTCGTCTGAGCTCGACTGGTACGAGGGTCTCGGCGAGGCCCTGTGGGCGCGGGCGCGGCTCGCGGACGCTGCAGAGGCGTCTACGTCGGCCATGCGGGCGACGGCGGAAGCTCATGCGGCGACCTGGTCGCCGCAGGCGCGCGCCTGGAATGCGCTCGCCTTGGTTCAGCAGCTTCAGGGCGACCACCACGCCGAGCTGGAGAGCGAAGAGCGCGCGGAGGCTGCCGCCCGAGCAGCCATCGCCCTGACGGTCGGGGCGAGCCCGCGCGCGTCGAACTGGCTGACCGCGCTTTGACAGAAGGGGTGGGCCTTGTGCAGCCTGCGGAGACGGACGGCGCGCTTGAGGGCGGGTGAGCAGGCGCTGGCGCTTGCCGCGAACTAGCCGACTCACTTGCCGCCCGGCGCCTTCGCGCCTATTGCCTGAATCTGCTGAGTATCACTCACCTCCATGCTGAGCCACTTCGATCAAGCCGAACGGTACGCGAGCGAGACGCTGGCCCTTCATCGGCAGATCTGGGCAACCGGCGGGACGTCGCGATGGCGTTGGTCAACCTGGGGCGTCATCGCGTGGCGACAAGGAGACTTCGACAACGCCACTGCGCGCTACGAAGAGGCACTAGCAATCGCGCGAGAGATCGGGCATCGGTCCTGGGAGATCACGTGCATCAACAACCTCGCCGAGGTGCATGTCGCCAGAGGTGCGACTTCGCTACCGCCGAGGCAGAGCTGCGAGAGGTCATCGCGACGTTAGGCACCAAGGGATCGTGGTTCACCTCCGAGACGCATACGAAACCTGGCGGAAGCCTGTCTGGGCCTGGGGAAGGCGGCCGAGGCCGTGGACGCTGCCCGAAGCGCACTGGCGCTTGCGCGGGAGACGGGACATCCCGAGAGCGTTAGCTGCGCTTGGCGAACACTCGGGCAACTGCGGATTGCTGCTCGATGACCTCGGCGCCGCGCTCTCGTACCTGCAGCCCCTAATCGACAGCCCGCAGTCCTGCTTCCGCGAGAGCCTGCGGATCCTCGGTGAAGTGGGCGATGAGGCGGAACTCGCCCGGACCCTGCGGGCGTGGGCGCGATATGAGTTGACGAAGGGTGATGAAGAGAAGGGCAAAGCGATGTGGCGCGAAGCGAGAGACACCTTCGCGCGGCTCGACCTGCCCCTCGAGGTTGCGCGGATGGAACGCCACGGTTGAAGACGGTGAGACCAAGTCAGCGGAATGGGCCTGCGAATCCTGACCCACCTCTTCCGAACGGACGGGCGGGTCCACCGTGACCGAGATCGAACAGCTCGAACGGGCGATCGCCGCCCTTGAGGCACAGCGCGCCGTCCTTGGCGCTTCGGCCGCTCGAGCCTGCCGCCGGCCGATCAGCTGGCACTGCACGTCGACGCCGAGGAGTTCCTGGGGCTGGTTCGGGGGTAGCTGCGCGGGCCGGCTACTACTCGGTCGACGCATCCGCGATTGCCGCACTTCTCGTCTGGATGTCGATCGAGCCCCCGCCGACCGAGGCGAGCAGGGCTCGCTGGTCGCCGAAGGGGATGGTGGGCTGGTTGTCGTAGACGATCGCGTGGGACGCTCGGTCCCACACCACGAACCGAAGTCCGGCGACCCCATCCTTCGATGTGCTGTCGTTGGCGATCAGCCTGTAGCCGTAGTCGCCACGCCCGTTCACCGTCCCCCTACCTACCAACCAGGCCGCGGCATTCGACACCGTGATCGAGTCACACGTCACGCTGTCGAATGCAAAGTCGGCAGCGCCGAGTGCGAAGGTGACGCTACCTTGGGGAGTCCCCTCGCTCTTCTCGCGCGAGGCCGCGAAGGTGAACACGGCCCGACCGGCCAGCGTGGGGTCGGACACGTATGCCCCGGCCGGCGAAGAGATCCAACCTTGACCGTTCGCCGTCCCGTCCGGCCCGTCAGGTGGGCTGATGAGCACGGCCGCAGCCAGCACGAAGAGTGCGATGAGGGCTGTCACCCAAGGCGTGGTCGCCATCTTGAACCGGCTCAGACCGGCGCCGGTGGGTGTGGCCTTCCCGGCGATTCCCGCTCGCAGCCCGCGCGTCCGTCCCTTCAAGAGTGTGTTGCTCGATTCCATGACGCCTCCCCTGCAGTTTCGACCCAGCTCATCCGTCTTCAACCTACGCTGCCGTGATAAGCGGAAGCCAAAGGTTCGTTAAAGATGGTCGAAAGACCCGCCGGGGTGGATGGCCGAAGACGGACGGGCTCATACCGGTCGTGATCGCGGTTGCACCGAAGCATCTTGCGCTTTTCTTTGGGGAAACTTTGCATTTCCTTGTAGTCCACTCTCTAGGCTGATCTCAGGCATCGCGGGATCGACGGCCACTAGAGAGAGGACACCATGCCCACGCAGACATCCACAATGGACACCGTGGAGCAGCGCACGGCGACCACCCGGCGGGACGCCCCGGCTTCGGCCGACGTGTCGGCCGTAGGAGGGGTCCGGCGCTTCATCCACATGCTGACGGTCGCGCCGACGGCGAGGGCTCGGTTCACGGGCAGGATGATGGTGCACGACCCGGCGTCGTGGGACCGGGTGCTCGACGAGTTGACCGGGACGCGCGATCGCGGGTGAGGACGCGCGCAGGCGGGACGGCACAGCGAAGGCCGGGAGAAACTCCTCGGCGGCAGACGTCACACTTCAGACCCCAGCGGCTTTAGCCGAGAACGTCCTCAGGTCCTCGGCGGAAGGGGTCGATGACCAGCACCGACCCCAGTCGAGCATCGTGCTGCAGGTCTTCCGTCAGAAGGTAGCCACACCCGGCCACCTTGGCCGCCGACACGATGAGGGCATCCCACCGTGAGCACTGGAAGCGATCCTGGACAGCCCACGCCCCCTCGGTCACCCTCCCCATCAAGCGGCACGGGCTCCCACAGCAGGAGCCGGCGCACATCCGCGCAGGCGCTCTCGCGATCCAGGCCCGGCTGCAGCCGTTGGGTCACCGCCGAGTAGTACTCGTGCAGCACCTGGTAGCCGACCCGTCCGGTACGCGTCCGCCAGAGAGATTCGAGCCACGCCCAAGCCTGAGCCTGCTTCTCGGGGCGGGAGGCGTCCCGCGCATAGACCAGGACGTTCGTGTCAACGAATATCGCGGTCATGAAGCTCCCCCCGGGAAGGATAGGGCGCGCCGTTGCTGATCGCCTGTACAGGCGCACCCAGGAACTCCTCCATAGCAGTCTCGTAGTCGCGCTCGCGGAGCATCCGTTCGCGCAGGACCTCACCGACCATTCGCGAGACGCTCGACTCGTGTTCGGCGGCCCATATGCGCGCCCAACGGGCGACTTCTTCGTCTAAGGTGATAGTGACGTTCTTCATCACACGATTATGGTGTTCCACGATTCTCGTGTCCACCCGTTCCTCGCACTGTCAGAGAGGATGACATCCCGAAGAAGGCGCGGATCAGGGCGCAGAACGAGGCACATCTGTGAATGCTCTGGTTCGAGACTTCCTGGAGCCCCACTCGGGGCTGCGAGGCGAGCGTGGTCGGACGATCGCTCGTTTCCTGGAGTTGAGCCGGACTGCCCCCGGCAGCAGCGAAGGTCGTCGCTGGACCCGGGATCAGATCTACCAAGACCGTCTCGCCCATCCGACCTAACCACCCGCCCACTCCGCCCGCATGGCCTCAGCGCGCGGATGGGGTGATCCGCGCCGCCGCTCGTCGAGTAGGCGGCACGCCTCCCGCACCAAGCCGTCGGCCTCGTCCTCGCGACCTTGCAGTCGGCGGAGTTGAGCCTTTCGATAGAGCATCTCCGGTTGCAGCCAGGGGACCCCGCCGTCTGTGTCCACGCTGATGGCCTCGCATTCCGCGAACAGCCGCTCAGCCTCGTCGGTCTGCCCGCGGGCCAGGGCGACCCCGGCCAGGGTCCAACGCGGGGGGATCGTCCAGGAAAGGGCGGATCCGGACACGTCCTCGTTCAGCGTGAGCGCCTGCACCGCCGCGGTCTGGGCCTCCTCGAGCCTACCGACCTGCAGTCGGGCCTCGGCCAGATTGCCGACGATCTGCGCCAGCACATCGGTGGGCCCCAACGGCTGCGCGGCCTTCACAGCCGCGACGATATGCTCCTCCGCTTCGGCGTGAGCGCCCTGCGCACGGCGGACGAGACCAAGCATGTCCAGTGCTCCGGCACGATGGAGGGGGTGCGCCGCCTGGCCCAGGCCGGCGCGGGCATGTCGCTCCGCCTGCTCGTACTCTCCCATCAACCAACTCAGCGAGGACAGGCTACTCAACACCAGCACCAGTGCAGGGCCGACCTGTAGCTCGGGTATTGCCAGGGCCTCGTTCATCACGTCCCGCGCTTCCTCCCACCGGCCAAGCCACGACCACAGCGCACTCAAATTCAAGTACACCCAGCAGGCATCCATCGAACTGTTCAGATCCGTCGCTCGGCGGACCAGGTCACGGGCGCGCACCAGGGCGGCCTCCGCTTCCGGGTAGTTGTCCTGGTACAGCCGTGCCGTTCCCAGGACCATGAGTGTGCCGACCAGCTGGGTATCGTCGCAACCGTCGACCTCATCCTGAACCGCGAGGACACCCTCCAAGATGGCCTCAGCTTCGTGGGGCGATCCGCCTTGGAGGTAGGCTCTGCCCAGAACCGTGGCCACCGCCAGAACGCGAGGATCCCGTCGCCCGAGTGCCGAAGATACGTTGTCATGGAAGGTCTTGACGGGGCCCACGACGACGCCCAATCGCCTCTCTTCGGCCAGAGAGTTCGCCCACTTCAGGAACCACTCGACTCCCTCGTCCGACACCAGGCTCCCCCAGTGGCCGCCGTGGGCCCGAAGATGCGCGTCGAGGGCCCGTTCGAAGTGGGCGAGGGTCTCGGGGTCGGCGGCGATCCTGCCGGCCTGCCGACCCGCCTCGAGAAGGTACCCTTGCGACTTCTCCCAGGCCTCGGCCTTGGTGTAGTGGTAGGCGAGCAGTGCGTAGACTTCCTCCAGACGATCGGCGTGGAGCTGTTCGATGGCGGTGGCCACCCTCAGGTGGATCTCACGGCGGCGCCGAAGAAGCAGTCCTTCGTAGGCCGCCTCCTGGATCAGGACGTGCTTGAAGCTGTACTCGGGTTGAGGTTGCGTGCGCAGCACGCGCACGAACTCGCGCTCCCGCAGGAGGGCAAGTTCGCCGGCGAGGCCCGAGGGATCGGAGACCACCGCCGCGAGCAATGCATGCGAGAAGCTTCGCCCGACGACCGCCGCCGTGCGAAGCGCATCCTTGGGCCCCTGGAACAGGCGGTCGATACGGGCGGTGATCACGCCCTGCAGGGTATCGGGGATAGTCATCTCCCCTGCCTTCACCGTGACGCGCCATGCCCCGGACGCGTCCCGCACCAAGCCGCCGAGATCGACGAAGGCCCTGATCACTTCCTCCACGAACAGAGGATTGCCTTCGGCTCTGGCCGCTATGGCTTCCCGCAGGCTGCGCGGGAGCTCATCGCCGCCCACCAGATTGTGCACCAGTCCGCGGATCTGCTCCGCGCCCAAGGGAGCGAGAGTGATCTCCTCGACCCGTTCACCACAGCACGCTGTCGCCAAGGCGCGCAGAGCGGCGGTTGGGGACTCCGCCTCGGGTCGCCCGGCCAGGCACACACGCAACGGCACCTCCCGAGTCAGGGGGAGCAGGTCTTTTAAGAAGGCCAGGGACGACGGGTCCAGCCAGTGCGCGTCTTCGAGAACCAGCACGAGGGGACGCTCTTCGGCCAGCCGGCGGAAGAGTAGACGCAGACTGCGGGCGATCTGTCGCCCCATGGCCTCGCCTTCAAAGTACCGCACGCGCTCGTCGAGGTCCTCGGACATGGGCAGAGACAGGAGGGTGGCCAGAACGGGGAGCACCACCTCAGCGTCGCCGAAGAGGCGGTCGACCAACAGGGCGAGCTTCCCCATGCGTTCCTGGTCGGTGTCGTCGGCGTTCGTCCCCGCGGCTCGCAGGAGTATCTCGCGGAACGGCAGGTAGGAGAGATCCTTGCCGAAGCTGAGGGAACGGCCCTCGAACCACACTACACCGGTCGGCGAGGAGCGGCGGACCTCGGTGGTGAGACGAGACTTGCCCAAACCGGCATCCCCGAGGACGAAGAGGACGCCACCTTCGCCGGCGAGCGTGCGCGCGACGGTCGCCTGGAACCGCCCGCGCTCGTTCTCGCGCCCCACGAGCGGGGAGTCTAACGCCCGTCCGGGACGCCCGCCGCGGTCGTCTGTCGCGGCGCCGCGTTCGCCGACCACCCGCCAGACGGCAAGGGGCTCGCCGCGGCCCCGCACCCGGATCGCACCCGCGGATTCGCACAGGAAGACCTGTCCAGCCAGACGGCGCGTGTCGGGCCCTATGAGGATCTCTCCCGGGCCCGGCCTCCTCTTCCAAACGGGCGGCCACATTGACGGCATCTCCCATGACCGAGTAGTCCATCCGGTTCCCCCCGCCCACCGAGCCGGCCAGCACCAATCCGGTGTTGATCCCGATGTGCAGGGAGAGGTCGACGCCCGCGCTGGATGTGAACGCGGGAAGGGCGCGGCGCATGTCGAGAGCGGCGCGGATGGCCCGCTCGGCGTCGTTGTCGTGGGCCACGGGCGCCCCGAAGAGCGCCATGACGGCGTCGCCCATGAACTTGTCGACCGTTCCCCCGTACTCCTCCACGCACGGGACCAGATGGTCAAAGCAGGCGTTCATCAGGTCGCGCAGCCGTTCGGGATCCATCCTCTCCGCCAGCGACGTGAAGCCGGGGATGTCGGCGAAAAGGACGGTGACCAGACGGCGTTCGCCCTCGAGATAGGGGACGTCGGGCGGCGGGTGCGTGGGCACCGGGCCGTTGGGCACCGCGCTGTCGGCCGTTGCGGGGGCGGGGGCGTCCTCGGTGGCCGGGAGCGCTGCGGCCAGCCGTGTTCCGCACTCCCCACAGAAATTCATGCGGGCGTCGTTCTCTGTGCCACACTGTGCGCACTTCATGGCCCGTCTCCCAGGCGGACGCCGAATGGCGCAACACTACAACGCGGATCGGTTGAAGGCTAGGGGTCGGTCACCGCAGGCGCGTACATGCCCGCGCCGACACCAGGCCTAACGTTTGCCCACGCGCGCGACTGGTAGAACCAGGCGGCTCGGCGAAGCGGGATGGTGTCGAAGCCGTAGCATACGGCGGCCAACCCTCCGGCAGTCTCCAGTGGCAGCCGCGATCCGCTCGCCCTCGTCCACGAAATCGGCGAGGCGCCCGGCGACCATGTCCATGACGGCGATCGGAAGATCGCCCCCGGTGGCCGCCCACCCGGGCAACTCGGGAACGTGAACGTCCAAACCCTCAGCAGCCAGATCCGGCGTCGCGTTCACCAGGGAACCGACGCCAGCCGAGACACTCGTCCGTGATCGCAATCACCGCCAGTCGGCCAATCCTGCAGCTCACGCCATATCGTCGCGACGCCCCGCCAGCCCGCAGCCCATTCGACGTAGGCCGCCGTCGGCCTCCCGAGCGCTGCAGGGCTCGGCTCCAGGCGATAGAGGATTCGCCTGCCGGCGCCGCGTCGGGAGACAAGCTTGGCCGCCGACAGGTGATTGAGGTACTGTGCGACGGCGCTCTGGGTCGCTCGTTGTTCTGCTCATGCGAACATTATGTCCTGCTGCAACGGACATTTGCGAGTAGTCCCGAAAGAGAGGGTGTGACCCTCGGGCCAAGCTACCCCCAGGCCTCGGGTTCTCGCCCGCGCTTCAGCCGCTGGCGACTGCCAGAAGACTACACTCGGCCCGCGACTTCGCGGTCGGGCCCTGTCCGGTCCACCGCTTCGCCTGTTCCGAGGTCAAGAACTCCTCGACAGTCACATGGACATCCGCGGCGATCTTGCGTAGCAACGTGGGCGATATGTCGCGCCCGGAATGGAAAGGGACGGTGGTCCCGCGACCGTCGGGATGCCGATACTGCTTATGCGACCCGCGTTGCCTCGCCTCAGTGAAACCGTGGGCCTTCCTCAAGCAGCATCTCTATGACCTCGCGCATGTTATCCAGGAGTTCCTTGCTGTCGGCACCCTGGGTATGCGCCCCTGGCCAGCCAGGAACATATCCTACAAGCAGACAGGTTTCCGGGTCGCGCTCGACGACTATCTGAAACGTTCTCACAGAATGCACCCCTTCATGATGCTCTAAGAATGATCCGTCGCATTAATCTCGCGCCAGTCGCGCCGTTCCACCCTCGTCAAGCCGCGATCAGAGCAACTGTTGAACTTCTTGTCGAGTCCACTCGCCTTCATACGCCCGTACCTCCCGGCGGCGTGATCTCGGCGAACTTCGATACCAGCGGATATGGGTTCGGATCGCGGATAGAGTCGAGGGTCAAATCGACATCGAGATCCGGCCAGCGGACGTGGTCTTGGAAGGGACGTTCGACGTGCTCCTATTCTTGGGATCACCCAGCATTAGACTGCCCGCAGGAACCCGAGCACGTCCTGCTTGAAGTGCTTGCCCGAGGGCCCGTGGCCCGCCCCTTCGTACAGGGCGAGAGTAGCGTTGGGGATGCCGGCGGCTGTCTCTCGGAAGAGCTCGGCCGGGTAGAACGGATCTTGGTCTCCCGCCACCACGAGCGTGGGTGCGGTGATCTCGCCGAGGCGGTCCTTGAAGTCGTGCACGTCCTCGGCCTCGATGGTCACCACCACGTCCGACGGGTCGTCCGGAGCGCCGAGCGTCAGGCTCGCGGTTCGCGCTCCGGCCCACAGGAGGGGCCTGGACGCGTACCTCATCGCCCCTGAGCTTGGGAGCATGAGGCCCAGTATGGCTGCGGTAGCGCCCCGCCAGTCCCCCTTGCGGGCAAAATCCGCGACCTGCAACTGGACGTCCTTGCCCACTTCACCCAGCTTGTAGGCGCTGGAGTGGATGACCAGCCGGCGCACTAGCTCAGGATGATCCGCGGCGAAGTGCTGGCAGATCGAGCCCCCCGTGGAGACCCCGATCACGTCCACCGGATGACCGAATTCCTCGCTGACCATGGTCGCGTAGTCGTCGGCCATATCGCGCAACGTGTAGCCCTTCGGCGGCCGAGGACGGCGGTTGACAACGTAGACGGTGTAGTCCTCCCCCAGGAACCCATAGGTCTGGGAGGTCCACCACGCCATGGGTCCGGAGAGCGGCACGTGCTCGAACGTGAGGCCGACAAAGACGACGAGGATGCGCGGGCCCTGCCCGAAGCGGTTGTAGGGTAGCCTTCCCCGCAAGTAGCCGGCGGTTGCGGTCGATTGTCTCATCGCGTTCCTCCCTTGGATCCGTGCGATACCCCTGCTCGGCCGCTGGTGGGACCCAGTGCCCCCCGGTCTCGGTGCGCAGCGAGCAGACGTCGGGCCTCAGCCAGGTCGTAGGCGGCGCCCATCTCGGCGAACTCCGCCTCGGCCCGCTGGAGTGCTGCCAGGTCGCCGGTCCGTCGGCCGATCTCCAGGTATGTCTGAGCCCCATGTAATCGCGACCCCGAGCTTCTCGGCCAGGTCGAGGCTCTTCCGCCACCACTCCCCGGCCTTGCCCGGATGGCCGCCGAGCCACTCGTAGGTCCCCTGCATCCGGTAGCCGGTAACCAAGGAGCCGATGTCGAGCTTGCCGTGCTTGAGGAGAGTGCGGCTGGCGGCCTTCGCCTCGTTGAGTGCAGTCGGCCTCGCGGCGCCTTGTGCCTGTTCCGCGGTCGCCAGGCTGACGGCGGCGTGGGCAATCCAGACGTTGCGACGTAGATGCCCCTGACGTCGTTCTTTCGGACTCGGTCAATCTCCTCCGAGAGCAGCGCCCGGGCCTCGTCCAGCTTCCCCTGCTTCAGACGAGAGCTAGCGATGTGCGCCCGAGCGCCGACACCCATGACGACGTCCAGTGCGGCGAAGAGTGCGGTGGCCGCAGCAAGGAGGTGTTTCTCCGCCTCCTCGAACTGCCCTTGGACATTCAGCAGCATAGCTCCGGCATATAGTCGGCCCCACGCCTCGACCACATGGTCACCCGTCTCTTCACCGAGGGTTATCATCTCTCGGCTGAGAGCCAGAGGCTCTGTCAGCTCCCCCTGATCGAAGAGCACGGTTCCCAACTGGCTGGTCGCCGCCGCCCAGTCACGTATCCTGCCCAGGCGGAACAGCTCGCCCCGGGCTTGGCGTTCGTGGTCGCGCGAGCTCACCCAGTTGCCCGTTGCCACGTACTCGTGTATCCCCACGAAGAAGTGCGCTGTAGCCAACGCGAACTGCGTCTCCCATAAACCCTGCTCCGGTGCCTGCTCGGCGACGACGAGGCACCGCCGGTGGTAGAAGCGGGAAAGGCGAGGCAACGGGACGAAGTCGCAGACGTAGCCGAGAACGGCAGTCCACCCGCCGACTGCCCAATCGAGCCCGTATCTCTCCGCCAGGTTCAGGGGGATCAATGTATCGAGCAACATGCGTACCGGATGCCCCGCGTCGATCCACCCAAGGCTGTTGTACAGCCAGAGCCGCTCCTCGGCGATACGTGCCTCATCCGAGGAGGGAGATCGACGGGGGAACCTCCAAAGGAGACGGTGGCCGACCTGTCGCAGCAGCTCTACCATGATGGCGCGTCGGACTGCACCATTCGATGTGGGGAAGGGACTCCCTAGCGTCGCAAGAGCGCGGCACAGGTAGTCCCGGGCTCGCTCGTGCTCGCCGGTGCGGTAGAGGGCTTCCCCCATCTTGCGCTCCAGAGCCGCCCGTTGGAACGGGTCCCATTGATCTCCGAAGGCGCGGGTGTACGCTTCTACGGCCTCCTCGTAGTGGGCGAGCGCCTCGGCGTCGGCCGCTATGCTGCCCGCTTGATCCCCGGCCTTGAAGAGGTACTCCTGGGCCCTCTCCCAGTCTTCCGCCTTGGAGTAATGGTAAGCGAGCAGGCTGTAGAACTCCTCCAGGCGGTCGGCGAAGAGGACTTCGATGGTGGCCGCGACTCGCCGGTGCAGCTCCTTGCGGCGCTGTAGCAGGATGCTCTCGTACGTGGCCTCCTGGACGAGGGCGTGCTTGAACATGTACTCAAGCTCGGGGTCTCGCGCCTTCTCCTGGACTAGCTCGCGCGCCTCAAGATCCGCCAGGCTGCGATCGAGATCCCGCTCGGCCTCGGCGATGCTGTCGAGTACCCGGTAGAAGAAGCTCCGCCCGATGACCGACGCCAGACGCAGCACCTGCTTCAAGTCCTCATCCAAACGGTCGACCCGGGCCATGATGACGCCCTGGAGCGTGTCAGGGATGCTGATGCGGGTAGCCTGGTCCGTCACCCGCCAGCGGCCGGTCGACTCCTCCCGGACGAGACCGCCGAGGTCGATCAGGCCGCGGACAACCTCCTCCACGAAGAAAGGGTTGCCTTCGGCCCGGTCGAGAATGGTGTCGTGGAGACGGGACGGCAGGTCATCGAGTTGCACCAGGTTGCGGACCAGGAGCGTGCTCTCCTCCGGGGAGAGGGGACGCAGGGCGATCTCGGTCACGCGGTCGGCATACTGCTCCCGGGCGAGCTCCTGCAGTCGCGCGAGAGCGGTGTCGGCCTCGGTCTGGGGTCGGCTGATGAGGCAGAAGAGCAGGGGCGCCTCGCGGGTGAGGGGCAGAAGGTGCTCCAGAAGGGAGGCCGAGGAGCCGTCCAGCCAGTGCACGTCCTCCACGACCACCACCGTCGGTCGTTCGGCCGCGAGGCGGGCAAAGAAGAGACGCGTGGCCCGGTAGACCTGGCGGCCCATGGCCTCGCCATCCAGGTGTCTGACCTTGTGGGCGAGGTCCTCAGGTATTGGGAGGGTGAGAAGGGTGGCGAGATAGGGGAGCACCTCCGCGCCCTCGTGCCCGAAGAGACCCCCCACGCGGCCGGCGAGCTTGGCCCAGCGCTCGGCTTCGGAGTCGTCGCTCGCGATGCCTGAGTCCTCCTGGATGATCTCGAGAAGCGGCCAGTAGCTGATGGTGCGGCCGAAGGAGAGGGTGCGGCCTTCCAGCCAGCCCACCCCAGACTTCCCCGCCACCGCCCGCGCCTCGGCCACCAGGCGGGACTTCCCCAGACCGGCCTCACCGACCACGACAAGGACGCCCCCCCGCCCGCCGCCCGCCCGGTCGATCGCCTGGGTGAAGAGCTTGGAGCTCGCCCTCACGGCCGACCAGGGGCGAGGAGAGGCCGCGGGTGGTGCGCCCGCGTGGGCCGGAGGCTGCCGCGCGTACGTCGAGGAGCCGGTAGGCGGTGACCGGCTCGGCCTTGCCCTTCGCTTGAATCAGGCCCACCGGCAGCCACTCAAAGAGGTCCCGGGCCTGCCGGAAGGTGTCTGCTCCCACCAGGATCTCACCGGACGTGGCGGTAGTCTTGAGCCGCGCGGCGACGTTCACCGCGTCCCCCATGACAGAGTAGTCCTTCCGTCCCCCGCCCCCCACGCCGCCGGCGTAGACGAGGCCGGTGTTCACCCCGAAGTGGATGGCGAGCGGGGAGTGCCGCTCCGCGTTGAAGGCCGCCAGGACCCGGCGCATCTCCAGAGCGGCGCGCAGCGCCCGCTCGGGGTCGTTCTCGTGGGCCTGGGGCGCTCCGAACAGGGCCATGATCTCGTCGCCCATGAACTTGTCGATGGTGCCGCCATAGCGTTGGATGCAGGGGACCAGACGATCGAAGCAGGCCGTGATGAGGTCGCGCACGGCCTCGGGGTCCAGCTTCTCGGAGAGAGCGGTGAAGCCGGAGACGTCGGCAAAGAGGATAGTGACGATCTTGCGCTCGCCGCCGGGGAGGGTACCGACTGCACGGTCGCCCCGCGGCTCGCCGGGAACGGGAGGTAGTTCAGGATCGGTCAGCAACTGACCACACCCCCCGCAGAACCGCATGTCGGCCGGGTTCTCAAACCCGCATGACGCGCACCTCACGGCCACCCCCCGCGCACATGGTGAATGCGCCCACACTACCGCGCCGGGCTACGAAGCGCCAGTAGACCGGGGGCCGCCGGGGTCGGTGCCGGCGGAGTTCGCCGACGTCATCAGGTGCGCGTCCCTCACCCTGATTCAAGTGCAGGTCCCGTCAATGAGACTCGTGCATCGACCGGCAGCCCGGCTCGCCTCGCAGCGGGCACCAGATGGGTATACTGTCAACGAGGACTGACTTCGCCGAAGGATCGTGGCATGAACGAGATCATCTTTCTGGTGCAGGAGGCTCCCGAAGGGGGCTACACGGCACAGGCTCTGGGGTCTGCGATCTTCACGGAGGCCGACGTCGTCGACGACGTCGAACAACGGGTGCGCGACGCGGTCGTGTGTCACTTCGACGAAGCCGACCGCCCGCGGATCATTCGCCTGCACTTCGTGAGGGAAGAAGTCATCGCCGTATGAGGCTGCCGCGGGACGTCTCGGGCATGGATCTCGCCCGAGCGCTTTCCGTGCTCGGCTACGAGGTCACACGACAGTCAGGAAGTCATCTCCGCCTGACGACGCTCGAGGCCGGCGAGCACCACATCACCATCCCGAGGCACGACCCGCTCCGTATCGGCACCCTCTCTGCGGTCATCGCCGACGTTGCCCGCCATCACGGGTTGGACCGAGAGGATGTCGCGCGACTGTTGATGGACCACTAGACCGTTTCTGACCCGGCGCTCCGCGAGGCGGCCGCGACGGTCGGTTGGCTCGGCACCTCCCCCGACAGATCCGCCAGCGCCCGCCGCGTCTCCTCGAGGTAGAGCTCTGCCCCCATGTCGGCGAAGAGGCCCTCGGCCGCCTCGATTCTTCGAGCAGCGCCAGGGGGTCAGAGACCCTCCCCATGTGACGACGCCTCCCTCCCCCGCCGACAGGCGGTCGAGGGCCCGCTCGAAGAGCCGCACTTCCGCGTCGCGGCCCACCAAGCGGGAGCGCAGCCCAGGGCCGCCTCCAGCCCCCGGCCGCCCCCGGGCGTCGCCCGCAACCCAACGAGCCGATAGGTGGTGATGGGCTCCGCCTTGCCCTTCACCCACACCGTGCCGGCGGGCTGCCAGTCGAACAGGTGCCCCGCCTGCCGATACGTGTCGACTCCGACCACGATCTCCCCCGGCTGCGCGAGCCCTTTCAGACGGGAGGCGATGCTGACGGCGTCGCCCATGACCGAGTAATCCCGGCGACCACCACCCCCCACGTCGCCGGCGTAGACCAGGCCGGTGAACCCCGAGACGTCGGCGAACAGGACGGTGACCAGCTTGAGTTCGCCTCGGGCGACGTCTCGCGGGACCAGGAATTCTGTCGCCGCCGCATCCGCGGACTGCGGCGCCCGCGCATCGGCAGCCGCCTGCGCAGGCCCAATCTGGTCTGCGCAAGCACCACTCAGCGGCGCCGCACACCCCCCGCAGAACCGCATACCGGCCGGATTGTCGGTCCCACACGACGCGCACTTCACGGCGTGACCCCCCAGGAGGCTGCTGGCGCGTCAGTTCGAGATCGTCACCCGTCCGCCGGCCACCTCCAGGCGCATGTCGTCGCGGGCCAGGATCAGTCGTCCCTGGAACTCGCGGGCGCAGGCCGCGCGCATCTCGTCCTCGACGGTTCCCGGGTAGAAATGGGTCAGCACCAACGTCTCGACCCCGGCCGCCTGGGCCATATGCCCGGCCTCGCCGGCGGTCATGTGCGGACCGCTCTCCACCGTCGTGCAGGCGAACGAGGCCTCGGCTATCAGAAGATCGGCGCGCCGAGCCAGGTCGGCCAACGCGAGCGACGGAGAGCAGTCGCCCGAGAACACAGCCACCCCGTCCGAACCGGAGACGCGGTAAGCGTTCGCCCGAATGCTTGCCGTGGGGGACTTCGGCAACGGCGACGCTCACCCACCCTGCGTCCACGGTGGCGCCGTCGTCGACCTCGGCGAGGTCCAGCGGGTAGCTGCGGTCGGCCAGCGAGGGATAGGCTCCCAGCAGCCGTTCCGCGAAATCGATGAAACCCGGCGGCCCGATCGCCCGCAGAGGCGCCTTGTGGACGTACCCCGGCGTGAAGTTCAGGGCGTGGATCAAGGACACGAGGTCCAGGGTATGGTCGGCGTGGCAGTGGGTGAAGAGCGCGGTGTCGATCTCCCGATAGTCCATCCCCAGCCGCGCGAGCTTCTCCAAGGTGCCGCTGCCGCTGTCGAGAAGAAGGAGGTGCCCCTGCTCCGAGACCGCATATCCCGCGGGGCCCCGCTCCGCGCTCGGAACGCCCGTGCCCGAGCCGAGTATCGTGATGCGCACCAGTCCTCCTTTGCCGTAGGCCGCGCGCTCTGCCGCCGGCCGCTCGACCGTCCCCCCCTCGAAATTGTCGCAAGGATACCCGAGGTGGCGCAAGGGATTCTAAAGAATCGTCAAAGAATCGGCCCCCGGAGAGCCGGCGTATTGAGCGGGGAGGCCGCGGCGTGTACCGTAGGATCCTCTTCGCACACCAGGGGGTTGACCATGAGCGCCACGCCGCCGGCACCGCAGTCGACACCGCAGCCGCAGTACGTTCGACTTCGCGACGGCAGGGCCCTCGCCTACCTGGACGTGGGTCCCCGAGACGCCCCGCCCGTCATGCACTTCCACGGCATCCCCTGCTCCCGCCTGGAGGCGCTGTGGGAGGCCGACTCGTGCCACGAGCTGGGCGTGCGCGTCATCTGCCCCGATCGACCCGGCTATGGACTCTCGGACCATCTCCCCGGCAGGTCGCTGCTCGATTGGCCGGCCGACGTCACCGCCCTTGCCGATGCCCTCGGCCTGGGTCGTTTCGGTGTAGTCGGGGTGTCGGGCGGAGGACCGTACGCGCTGGCATGTGCCCTCGCGATGCCCGATCGGCTGACGGGCGTGTGTGTGGTGTCCGGCGTCGGTCGGCTGCACACAAAAGGCGGCCTCGACGGGGTCGACCCATTCTACCGGCTGGCATTCCGACACGTGCGCACGCGGCCCTGGATAGCCAGGACCGTGCTCCGAACGAACGTCGCCATCGTCAAGATGAGACCGAGCCTCATGCGGAGGTTGATGACGTGCCCGCCCGATCTCGCCGCTCTGCGATCCGCACGACCCGAGATAACCTCTCTCGGCTTCATGGCGGAATCGGTGCACGGAGGCCTGGATGGTCCGGTTCGCGACGCGTGGATCCTCGTCGGGCCGTGGGGGTTCGAGCCGGAGGACGTCACGGCCGACGTCCACCTCTGGCACGGCGACGCGGATCCGACGATCCCATTGCGTCACTCCGAGGAACTTGCGACGCTACTCCCCCACGCGCACCTGCGCGTGTGCCCGGGCGAGGGCCACCTGCTCTATGCCGGGCACCTGGCTGAGATCATGGCGGCGGCCACGGGGGCCTAGCCGGCCTGGCCGAGACGCTGGGCCAGAAGGGCATCCAGGCGGAGGGCGTGATGTTGCGCGGGACGCACCGATCGTAGAAGCACTGGAGAGCGGGATCGTCCGAGACCGTCGCGAGGCCACGCGCCCGGCGTTCCTCTTGGGTCTCGGGGGAATACGCCGGCTGAACCGCCGAAGTCGGCGACGCGGGCAACCTAGATCCGCTCGGAACGTCGGCGGGCCTGTCGACAATCCCATCAGTCCACATCTGAGCCTGCGCCAGAGTCAGCACCGAGGCCATAAGCAGAGTCCGCATCGCCGTCCTCCTCGACCGGGAGGTCGTCGCCTCCACTAGGACAGTTTTCGGACCTGTCCTGCAGGGTCGGCCAAACGGGAGTCAAAGAGACGCCAGAGAAACGGAACGAGGCGTAGGCTCACCGACCGGAGAGGGACTGCGACGCAAACTCGGTTCCTGGCCTATGGCGGCATGACTCCAACGCCCGCGCGCTCTCGAATTGGTGCAGACTCGTCATCCAGGCAACCATGGAGTATCGGTGGCTGCCATGGGAATGCCGGGGGCCCGCGCTCGCGCCGGGCCTCCGGCACACGAGACTCAGTCTCGGTACACGCCCGGCGGGCTACTTGTAGATCACGATCGACCCAACCCCGAGAGCCGTACTGGGAGAAGTGTCATCTGTCGCGCCGGGCTTGTTGTCGTAGACCACGGTACCTGTCGCCATGTCCCAGATCTTGATGCGCAGCCTATCCGCGCCGCCACCACCACTCACCTGACCGTCAATGGCAGTGAGCATTAATCCGTACCGGCCCTGCCCGTTGATCGTCCATCGCCCTCCGCTCTCCCAACGCGACCGGCAGGGGGAACTCCAGTTCTCAGAACGCGGCACTAGCGCCCGCCCCCGGTCCGGTTGTATGGTATGGACCACACGCCACAACTGCGGGCCGGGTCGGCGAGGGGGATCTCGACCGACCCCACGGTGACCACGGGGGCTTGGGGCATGCGGAACACGGACAGAGGTCGGCGGGGGTCTCCCCCATTCATGGAGGGCGCTCCGATTCGCCCGCGACTCATGCGGAGACTCGAACATGACTCCCGGTCGTCACGCACCGCCATCCGGCTCGGCCGCCGACGGCGCGCCGAACAGCCCAGGGCCTTCACCGGGATTGCCGAACGGCCTGGACGCACCCCCGGACCCCGGAGCCGGCCCCGACCGGCTGGTCGTCGGCGAACTGGTCATCGACCTGCGCGGCCGGGAAGCCCGCCTTGCCGACGCTACCGTACCCTTTACACGCATCGAGTTCGACCTCGTCGCCTACCTGGCCGCCCACCCGGGTTGGGTGGTGTCGCCCGACCAGCTCATGGAAGAGATCTGGGGATACCGCAGCATGGGAGACACGCGGGCCGTCGCGGTGCACATAGGGAACGCGCGGCGCAAGCTGGGGGATCGATCCGACGCGCCCCGGTACATCCAGACCGTCCGCGGCGCCGGATACAAACTAGTCAACCCTGAGGCGGCGGCGCCGACGTCTCGTCCGCCTGTCGCCGCGGGGGAGGTGCCGTCGCCTCCTATCAAGGACCCCCCGCCGACTGCCACACGATGACGCCATGCCGGCGTCGCCCGGTAAGGCCCCGGCCGAGGCGACCCTCGCCGCCGACACCGAGCACGAAGCCCGTCTCGGCGACCTCGTCGGTCGAGAGCACGAGATGAGCGTGCTGACTCGGGCCTGGGAGGAGTGCCGCGGGGGACACGGAAGCATCGTCCTGCTCGCCGGGGATGCCGGCATCGGCAAGACCAGGCTCGCGGAGGAACTAGCCGCAAACGTGGAGACAAGCGGCGGGATGGTGGCATGGGGTCGCTGCCACGACGCCGAGGGACTCCCAGCCTACTGGCCCTGGATCCAGATGCTGCGGCACTTGATCGAGAACGCCCCCGATGAAGAGCTCCGCCACGACCTGCAGGAGGGGGTCGAGGAACTCGCAGCGGTCATCCCCGCACTCAGGCGGCGGGTTCCGGGAATCCCTGCGGGGGAGCAGGATGGGGGGCGGACCGGCCGGGAACGGTTCTACCGAGCCGTGACCGACTACCTCTCGTGGTCGTCTCGACGCCATCCCCTTCTGCTCATCCTGGACGATCTGCACGTAGCCGATCCGAGCAGTCTCCGGCTTCTGCAGGCGATCGCACCCGAGGTCTTCTCCTCCCCCATCCTCATCGCAGCGACGTACCGCGACACCGAGCTCGGTACCGGTCATCCCCTGGTCGAGTACTGTGAAGGCTCTGGAGCACACCCGTTGCCACCGTCTCCAGATCGGGGGACTCTCGGCCGAGGACGTGGAACGCATCATGGGCGCGAACGCTGGCGCGCTGGTGCCGCCTGCACTCGCCCACACCGTCCATCAGCAGACGGCGGGCAACCCGCTGTTCGTTGTGGAGCTGACCCGACTTCTGGCCGTGGAGGGTCACCTCTCGGGAGCGGACCCCGACTCGGCGGCCCTACCTCTGCCGTCAGGGGTGCGTGGCGTGCTGGACCGCCACATCGGCCGACTGTCGATCGAGTGCCGTGACCTCCTCGGCTTCGCCGCCCTCATCGGCCGATCGATCGATGTCCTCGTGCTGTCGGAAGCGTCCGGCCTCTCCGGAGAGCCGCTCCTCAGCCTGCTTGACGAGGCCATCGCCGCCCGCCTACTCGAGCGCGAGAGCCACCCGGGGAAGTTCCGCTTCGTCCACCCGCTCGTGCAAGAGGCATTGGCCGTCGACCGGGGAGAGGGGGAACGGCTGCGGCTGCACGCGCGCATCGGCCGGGCTCTGGAGGCCCACTCCTTGGCCGATCCCGAGGCGTTCCTGCCCGATCTTGCCTACCATTTCTCTGTCGCGGCCCCACTCGGATACGGGCCGCAGGCCTACGAGTACTCGCGCCGTGCGGGGACCGGCGCGCTCAGCCGCTTCGGCTATGAAGAGGCCGCCTCGCACTTCCTGCGCGCGCTCACGCTCTTGCCCTGCTCGGGGCTCGAGTCGCCCGCCCAACGTGAGGAGGCGGTCGGCCTTCACGAGGCAGTGGGAGACGCTCTCTCCCTCGCCGCCCGGCGCAGGCACGCCGTGGATGCCTACCAGCGAGCGGCGATGCTACTCCGGTCCGACGATCAGACGACCCGCGCCCGCCTGCAGAGGAAGACCGGGGCGGCGTGGCTGGCCGATCAAGAGCCGATACGGGCCCAGGGTTCGTTCGAGTCGGCCGAGGCGACCCTCGGTCCGCCGCCCGCGTCGGCGCTCGGCCAGACGGCCACCGCGTTCGCGCCGGAAGACCTGGCGTGGGCGAACGAGAAGATCGAGATCACGCTGCAACGCATGGCCGCATTCTACTTCACGGGTGACCTCGAACTGCTCTCCTCGCTCGCCGACGAGGCGAACCCGCTCGTCGAGCGTGCGGGCACCCAGCAACAGCGCAGCATCTTCGCCTCCCACTACCTGGCACTCGCCTTCCGCAGGGAACGCTACCGCGTGTCGCCCCAGACGGTCGCGTATGCACGCGAACACCGGCGCCGACTGCACGAGTCGGGAGACGGAGACCTGGTGCGCGAAGCCGAATACCAGCTGGGTTTCGCCCTCCTCTGGGCGGGAGACCTCGACGAGGCTCAACGGCACCTGCGCCAGTGCGCCTACCTGGCGGAGACGTCACGGGACCACTCCCACCTCGTCCGGGCCCTCACATACCTGGCCGTGATCCATCGATTGAGCGGAGAGGTCCAGCAGGCCCGAGGCCAGGCTGACCGCGCCATCGAGCAGGCGAACCTCGCCCACCTGCCGGGCTACATCGCCGCCGGGAAGGGGACCCTGGCCTGGGCGGCGTTCCGCGACGGCGATCAGGCCGGGGCCGAGAGCCACGCCCGCGAAGCCCTGGAACTCTGGAAGGCTCCGTCGGCATTCCCCTTCGAGTGGCTCGCCCGCTGGCCGCTCGCGCTGGTGGCTTTGAACGCAGGCCCAGCACGGTTCGGCGAGGCTATGGAGCACTTCGTTCAGATGCTCGATCCGCGGCAACAGCTTCTTCCGGAGGTACTCACCACGGCGATGGCGGCTGTGGTGGATGCGGGCGGACGCGCGGCGGGAGCCGTCGCGGAGTTCGCGGCAGGCGCCGACGGCGGCCTCACGGGAGTCGCGCGCGGCTCGGCGGTCGCTGACGAGTCCCGTCGCGGGTTGCTCCAGGCGGCCGTCGACGAGGCGGCCGTCCTCAACTACTGCTGACCGCCGTCAGCCAGCGCGGCGGACGTCACTGGTCCTCGGCCACCACGATGACGCGGTCGCCCTCGGAGAACGCCACTGGGGCCGACTTGCGCGGGTTCACCACGACCCCGAAGGCACGGCTCGCGTCGTCGACAAGTGCCTGCAGCCGGTAGCCGATCGCGGTCTCTCCCCGGCGGCGGGCGGCTTCCACCACCGTGTAGAACGAAACGGGTACACCGGGTTTCACATACTCCCCGGCCGGCTTCAGGTAGATCTCCGCACCGGCGGGATCGACCAAGTCCTGGAGGACGGCGACCATGGCCCGGTTCTCCGACACCTGAGTCAGGATCAGGCTGATCAGCCGGTCGCTCACGATGAAGTCGTCGGCCCGCGCCCTGCCCGCCAGATCGCGGTTGCGCACGTCCATCATCTCGCTCACCAGGGAGAAGCCGTAGCCATGCGTGTCGGCGATGGCGCGCAGGTGCATGAGCGTGAGCAGGGTCCACGCGTCGGCCCGTTGCGCGTCGAAGTCGTCGGAGTAGGAGAGCACGACCACGTGATCGTAGGGCTCGAAGGGTTCGGCCAGCAGGCCCTCGAGGACGGTGCGGTTGGCGGTCTCCGCAGCCTCGAAACTGATCCGCTGCCTCTGCATCTCCCCACCGAGCGTCTCCACTTCGAGTCCCACTGCCTCGTTCTGCGCCGCCACCGTGATCGCCGACCCCGCAGCAACGAAGGCGTCGAGTTGTCTCACGATGGTTCCGGCGCGCCAATTCCACCCCAAGATCAGGGTGCGCTCGGGCGCGCGTCTGCCGGGAGGCCCTGTGTCGATCGCGTCGGGCTGCACCATCGGCTCCCCCGCTCCAGACAGCCTGACCGAGTCGACGTCCGCCGAGATGGCTACGACCTCGTCGCCCTCGCGAAGGATCGTATCCATCGGGGGATTGAGCAGCGCGTTCCCGCCTCGCGGGCGTATCCCCATGACTGCGGAATCCTCGTAGGCCGATACAGCCTGGGCATACGTGCGACCCACCAGCGCCGGTTCTTCGCGGAAGTAGATCTGGTCGCCGGAAGGGTCCAAGAACTCCGTGTAGACGATCGACAGACCCACCTGGCGGCAGGTTTGAGCGATCACGCGGGCGATCGCCCGGCCGCTCAGCACCATCTGCACCTCGTCGCCTCCGATCATCTTGGCGATCTCGAGGTTCCGTTCCCTGCGCAATACCCCCACGATGTAGTAGGGCTCGGGCCGTCGGTTCGGGGCTCCAGTCAGGGCAAGGATCGTCTTGAGTGTCGCCGCGTCCGGCATCAGCTCGTCGTCACCAGGCAGGATGATGATCGACCTGGACGTCTGAGGGCTCACGAGATCGAGATCGGCGTGCTCGGTGGGGCTGCCTCGGCGGCACACCACCCGGGTCGGGCCCAGTGACTTGACCCTCCGGCGGATCTCTTCCTCCATCTCCACCTTGTCGGCTTCACCCAGGATGGCGATGACCACCTTCCGGCGATGCTTGTTGGCCGCCACCAGCCCCGAGACGATGTCGAACACCTGGTCGGACCATCCCAGGATCACCGTGTGTCCGCTTGCGATGATCGGTATCCGCCCGCGGCGAAGGGTCTCGACCCGGCTCTGTATGGTGGCGCTGAGCAGACCGATGAGGATGCTGACCATGGCCAGACTGGCCACCGTGACCAGGAGCATCACCACCAGGTACTGCCACGGGGTGCTGATATCCCCGGGCGGGTTCGGCACCAGCGCCTGGAAGGCCACGTTCCAGAGGACGTCGCGCAGCCCCGAACCCTTCGGCGTCCCTCCGACCGCCAGGATGAGAACGACGGCCAGAACGATCATGACCCCTGTGGCCAGCGCCAGCCAGACGATCAGGGCGGCGGGGCCGCGCGACAGCGTGTTGTCGAGCGCGTACCGCAGCCGCAGTCTCAGCGAGGAACCGCCCGCTCGTGTCCCCTCATCGAATCGATCCATCGACCTACCCACCCAGCGCCTGATCGAGATCGGCGATCAGGTCTTCCGGGTCCTCGATCCCCACCGACATGCGCACCAACCCCGACGAGATGCCCAGGCGCGCCTGTTCCTCGGGCGCCATGCCCACGTGGGAGATCTGGACCGGTCGCGTCACCAGCGTCTCCAGCCCGCCCAAGCTTCCGGCGTGTAGGATCAAGCGGATCCGCGAGATGAAACGGGCGGCGGCGGGCCCTCCGCCGTCCAGCTCGAACGAGAGCATCCCGCCGAAGCCGGAGAACAACTCCCTCGCCCGTGCGTACGCGGGGTGGGATTCGAGACCTGGGTAGTGCACCCGAGCCACGCCGGGTCGACCGGCGAGGTATCGCGCGATGGTCAGCGTCGTCTCGTTCTGCCGGCGCACCCGCAATTCGAGGGTCTTGACCCCCCGGTGCAGCAGGAAGCAGGCGTGCGGGTCCAGGCACCCGCCCAGGTGGTCGTGGCGGTGCCGCACCCGCTCGATGAGGTCGGCCGAGCCGATCGCCACCCCGGCGGCCACGTCGGAGTGCCCGTTGAGGTACTTCGTAGCCGAGTGGAGGCTCAGGTCGTAGCCCAACGAGAGCGGGCCGGAAGTTCACCGGCGTGGCAAAGGTGTTGTCGATGATGGTCACGAGTCCGTGGGCCCGGGCGAAGTCGACCACCGCCCGGTGATCGGCCACCTGCATCATGGGATTCGAGATGGCCTCGGTGTAGAACGCGCGGGTGGTCGGCGTCAGCGCGGCCTGCCACGCCGCCGGATCCTCGGCGTCGACGAAGGTGTGGCCTATGCCGAGCTCGACCAGGTCGTCCGTGAGGAACCCGTGGGTACCCCCGTAGACTCCCTCCTGCACCAGCAGGTGATCGCCCGCGCGGAGCACGGTGAGCAACGACGTGGAGATGGCGGCCATGCCCGAGGCGAACACCGTGGCCGCCGCGCCGCCCTCCAGGGCGGCGAGCTTGGCGGACAGCGCGCGATGGTTCGGCAGGTTGGACAGCCGGGGGTAGATGATATCCGAAACCTCCGGTTCCCCCGGCAGCTCGAACACAGTGTTCTGGAAGATGGGCACGTTCGCCGCGCCACCGATGCGCGGGCGCGGCTCGCCCGCGTGCACCAGGAGCGTCGACAGGCGGTCGCCGGAGCGGCCGGAGGGCGCGCCCGTCACCCGACCGTCTCCCAACTCTCGGAGAAGTGGATGCCCATGGATTCGAGCTCGTCCAGCACCGGCTCGTAGATCTCCGGCACCACCGGCACCTGCACGCCGGTCAGGGTGATGGCCCCTTGCAGGATGAGTTTGACCCCGATGGCCGCCGGGAGCCCCACCGTGCGCGACATCGACGTATCCCCGCCCGGGATACCGAAATCGATCATCGTCGAGACGATGTGTTCACTCTTCGCCAACTGTGCCGAGGTCGCCGGATACTCCGCCAGGAACTGATGCTGCAGCACGAGCATGTCGCGCTCGCCCGGTGCGTAACTCATCTTCTCGAGCATGCGCGCGGTAAGCACGTCCACGGGCGCGCCTCGCCCGATGGTAAGAGGATCGTCGCCGAAGAAGCCAAGCCAGTCCAGGTCGCGGACGACCGGGGCGTCCGGACTCACACCGAGCTTCTCTGCCGCCTCGGAGCGCACATCGACGCCCGCGCCGCCGAGAAGCCGAGCCGTGAACTGCCGGTAGGTCAGCCCCTCGAGGTCTTCCCACACCTCCTCGCCGAGCAGGCCGAGCGCCTTGACCCCGTTCATAACCTCGCACCAGCCGGCGTAGCGGAGCGTGCCCCGGAACATCGTCCGTGCGCCGGTCAGCCCGTACGTCTCCAGGTAGGGCAGGCTGTCCCGGTTTGGGTAGCCCTCGAAGTCGATGACCGCGCCCTCCACCGTGACGGGCACCGTCCAGCGCCTCTCGAAGAGCACGTCGCCGTCGACGAACACCTCCCCGCCGTCCTCGAGATAGCGGGCAGGGTTCATGCCGGCGAGAAGCACGCCCCTCGGGCTCCACGAGAACTTGTAGCCGAAGGGGTTGGTGTTGGCGTCGGGCGCGGGCAGGCCGCCGCACCAGGATCTGAAGCTCGTCACCGCTCCCCCCTGTGCCCGCACCTTGTCGACGACCCGCATCGCGGTCATGTGATCGATACCCGGGTCGACGCCCATCTCGTTCAGCAGGATGACCCCCGCCTCCTTGGCGGGGCCGTCCAAGGCCGCCATGGGCTCCTTGACATACGAGGTCGACACCATGTGCTTGCCATGCTTGACGCAGAACGCCGCCACCACGGGATGGTAGACGAAGGGCAGCAGGCTGACGGCCACGTCGCATTCGCGGATGAAGTGCTCGATCGCGCCTTCGTCGGTCAGGTCCACCTGCCGGGCCTCGCCCCGCGGGTGACCTCCCACGATCTCCTCGGCCTTGCGCAGCGTCCGGCTGGCGACGGTCACGTGCACGTCGGGCAGGCCGAGGAGGTAGCCGACATGCGCGCCGGCCACCATGCCGGCCCCAAGAACCAGCACCTTCTTCATGAACTCCTCCTCTGTACAGACTGTTCCAGGTGGCGGTACTCAGGAGTGAGTTCGCCACGGTGTACGATAACGGCCCGCTTGAGCTCCGGCGGCAGCGCGAGCTCCTCGAACGATACCGAGTAGTCGGCGCGGGCGATGGCCGGGATGAACCCCACGAGAACGTGGCTGAAATCGATGGAAGCGTCCCGCGGCAGCTCCGTAGGCAGGATGTCGACCGCCATCACCACGGGACCCGCCCCCGCGACCCCGTCGGCGGTCTCCCCCGTTGCCGGATCGTAGACGTAGACCGGGTCGTCGGCTTCAGTCGTATGTGTGTCGCATTCGACGGCGCCCTCGATGTCGGCGCTGATGTCACCGATCACGCGCAGGCGCGGCGTGTCCTCGACGAAGTGTCGGCGCACGAACGCCTTCGTCACCAGCCGGGGGTACTTCGCCTCCCAGTACACGCAGTTGACGAGCACGGTCAGGAAGGGCACGTATCGCGCGAACACACCTCGGTAGATCTCTGGGTGCGCGTAGAACTCCTGGAGGTCGAACGGATGACCCGGTTCGACCGGCTCCACCGTGTGCTCCTCCTTGAAGACGACTTTGTAGACGACGATCGGCCCGCCGCCACCCCACCGCCCACGAGCGCCGACAGCTCAGACGGCGCGATCTCCTGGAGAGGCAGCTCGTCCAGGATCTCGAAGGTCCCCTTGGCGACGTTGCCGTAACCCGCCACGCCGATGGTCATCGGGACGACCGTCCCCGGCAGACCTTCTTGACGGATCCTCTCCCCCACCCGACACACCGCCTCTTTGACCGCGGCCAGATCCGCGTATTCGTAGGTATGGCGCAGGTCGGTGAACGGGTTGGGGATGCCCTCCCACGCGAGACGCTGTCCGAGCGCCCACAGCGTCTCGACCATACCGGCGAGGCCGGCGTGCCTACCGAAGAAGATCAGGCGCCGGCCCGCGTCGTCGACGACGTGCTCGTAGTCGATGAGCGTGCAACCGAGATCCATCAGCGCGCCCAGCATGGCCATGTTGTACGGCTGAGCTTTGGCGGTATGGGAGAAGAACGCATACGTCTTGCCCGGCTCCAATAGGTCTTTCGGGATCTCTTTGACACCGAAGATCACCGAGCATGGCGACAGGTCTTCGTCCACAACGACTCCGGCCTCGCGGAACTCCTCGGTGGTGAAGATCCGGGTGGGCGATGGCTGGACCCGCACCTGGACCCCTTCGCGCTCCCGTAGCGTGCGGGCGTCCGCCGGCGTGAGCGGAACACGCCGCTCCCAGATGCTCTTGTCCTCCCGTCGGATGCCGACTCGGTGCACCACCGCTACTCCGTTCATGTGACGTCGGACTCCGCCGCGATCCCGGTCACGGGCGGCCCCGATATCCTTCCTCGGGCTCCTCATCGGGATGACCGTAGCGGCGCCGGTAGACGACGTAGGCCACCAAGCCTGCAGGCAGGGGTAACCAGAAGGACACGAGTCGGTAGGCAAGCGTGGCGGCACTGGCGTCGCCGCCGCTCACCCCAGCAAGAGCCAGGGTGGCGACAAGCCCGGCTTCCACGAACCCGAGGCCTCCCGGTGTCAGCGGGATCATGCCAAGCAGCGACGAGACCACGTACGCCAACAACACCAGCGAGGGCTTGGGCTCAGCGCCCACCGCAATGAGCGCGGAGAGAAGCGCCAGGAAATCGAACAGGGCCTTCCCGAAGGATCCCAGCAACGCCACCCACCATTTCCTGCCCAGCGCCTGCCGCATGAGGTCGCGCTCGGACACCAGGCGATCATCCAGACCCTCGAGCGGCGGCTTCTTGCGGCGCACCCGATTGCGGACGCGCTGAACGAGACGGCCGAGCGTTCGCAAGGGTCGTTCGGTCGATAGGAACAACGCGGAGATAGCCACCGCCGCCACGAAGACCATGATGCCGATCAGAGCCGCCCGCAGGAGGCTCCGGTCGACCGGTAGGCCACCCAGGATGGCGGGCAGGCTCAGCACGGGCAGCGCCAGCAACGTGGTTGTGGTGAGAACCGAAACGGCGGCCAGACTGGTCGCGATCCGTGGACCCTCAACGCCACCCTTCGCCAGCATCCGATACTGGAGCGCACCTCCGGTGGCCGCGCCACCCGGCACGACCCGGCTGAGTGCGTTGGAGGCGAGCTGGGTCGTGACCGAGAGGAACCATCCGCGTCGATGGAGGGCCAGTCGAAGGAGCGCCCATAGACAGGCGAGGCTCAGAACCTCGAACATCGGCATGATCAGGAACCAGATAGGGTCGAGTTCCCGCAGGGTCGGCCACGCCGAGAAGACCTCCAGGAGCGCCGGCCAGACCGCGTAGAGGCCGATACCCGCGATAAGCAGAGCCGCGACTCGGCCGGCGATCTTCCTGGTGAGTCTGCCACGCGAAGAGGAGGCCTCCTCCCCGCCGCGGATAGTGTTCTCTCTGGTCATCTCGCCTCGCTCGTCGCCCGCCAACTCCGTCCACACAGTACCAGGCCGAGCACGGGTGCCGTGATTATTTTTCGCGCGAATCTTGCACCCTGGGGCATCGAGTGAAAGACTGGGGCCGTGAGCCGCGGGCCGCCGCGGGAGGGGGCGGCGAGCGGTGTCCATTCGCCGATGCGCACCCGGTCGCCACACGTGGCCCGCAGAGCCCGGGGAAACAGGGAACGAGTTCCGGAATCCGAGGCAGTACAAGAGGGGACCATTTCAACCGCCGAGTGAGAGAGAGGTCTGGATGGAGGCAGCACTAGGCAGAGATGAGGCTGGACTGCGGTTGCTTCGGTTGTTCGAACCAAGTGCTGCTTGCTGGTAGATAGCTATCTCACAGGAGGCTGGGACGTGAAGTTGAAACTGGTGTTTTCATTGGTGCTGGCGCTGCTTCTGGTGGCAGCCGTGGCGCCCGCCCTGGTGGCGGAGCCGGCGGACATCGGCCTGGCGGTGAGTTCTCTCGGCATGTTCAGCGATTCCAAGTGGACCGCCCACTACCGGGCGCCGAGTGACGAACAGATCGAGCTGCTCCTGGAAGACCAGGGCATTCCCCTGCCCAACGCCGAGGCGAGAGGCCAGGCCATCCAGGTGTTCCGGCAGGAGTGGGCCGAGCGCAACCCCACCACCCCGAACC
Source organism: uncultured Actinomycetota bacterium (assembly GCA_963790415.1). Lineage (GTDB taxonomy): Bacteria > Actinomycetota > Thermoleophilia > RBG-16-64-13 > RBG-16-64-13 > JAJZQZ01. The sequence continues at coordinate 78,404 of CAWBOK010000009.1, read as the reverse complement.
CCGACAAGCTGGAGAAGCTGGTGAGGAACGAGCGCGAAAGGCCAAGCCCGCCGACACCGGTCCTCAGATCATGAGCCTGGCCGTGCCCGTGGAGTTCCCCAACAGCGATACCTTTGACTGGTACGGGACACCGGTGACCACCGTGCAGGCCCGCTGCACAACCAGATCCCGGCTCCCGGCCCGCGGGACAACAACACGATCTGGTACCAGGACGCCACCCCCGCGCTGTACGACGAGTTGTACTTCGGCGTGGGCCCCACGGCCGGCGTCATCGTCCAGCATCCCAACCTCGGTACCGTGGACCTGCGCGGCAACACCATGGCCAACTACTACCTGGAGCAATCCGAGGGCAAGTTCGTACCCAAGGGCGAGGTGTATCCCAAGTGGCTGCAGGCCGCGCACTCCGAAGGCTGGTACGGCGCCGACAATCAAACCGGCAGCAACCACAACATACGCGCCGCGGACCTCGTGCGGGAGGTCGTGGATGCGATCAACGCCGACGACCCGAACTTCCCGTGGCAGAAGTACGACGGCGACGGCGACGGCGTCGTCGACAACTTCACCGTCATCCATGCCGGCATGGGCCAGGAGGCGGGCGGCGGCCAGCAGGGCGACTTCGCCATCTGGTCGCACGCGTCCGCCATCGACTACCCCGCGGGCTACCTGGCCAGCGCCAAGGGCTCACCCGGCTCCCCGGATCGCGACATCTACGTGCGCGAGTACAGCATGGACCCGGAGAACCTCGACGTGGGCGTCATCGCCGAAGAGTTCGGCCATGCGGCCTTCGGCCTGCCCGACATCTACACCACCGACGCCCAGGCCTCACCGTCCAACTGGACGATCATCGAAGCCGGCTCGTGGAACGGCCCGCTGGGCGGCATGCAGCCCGCGCCGTTCCCGCTGGTCTTCCGCTATCTGGTCGGCTGGGCCAAACCGGTCGAGCTCGACTACACGACCAAACCGACCTCTACCAAAGTCGGTCAGCTCTCGCTGCGTCCCAATGGCACCCAGCAGGGGATCAAGATCAACCTGCCGGACCAGGTGGTCGAGACGCCCAACCCGCTGGGCACAGGGAAGGCCTGGTGGTCCGGCCGGGCCGACCTGGCGGACTTCTACCTGGCCCACGACTTCGACCTGACGGCGGCGACGGCCCGATCTTCTCCTTCGCCAGCTCCTGGAGCTTCGAGCAGGACTACGACTACGGCTACGTCGAGGTCTCCGACGACGGCGGTGCCACCTGGACCAAGCTGCCGGACATGGACGGGGTCTTCGTCGACGACGGCATGGGCAACCTGGGCCTGAACGGCGAGGGCCAGGGCACCCTGCGCTTCGACCTGGCGGCCTACGCCGGCAAGACGATCACGCTGCGCCTGCACTACACCAGTGACGTCGGCGTGCAGTGGGCCGGCTGGTTGGCCGACGACTTCTCGCTGGCCGACGGCGCGACCACGCTGTTCTCCGACGACGTGGAGAACCCGCCCAACGGCTGGACGACCAACGACTTCGTGATCGTGCCGCTGACCCGGGCCTACCCGATGTACTACATGGCCGAGTGGCGCAACCAGAGCGGCTTCGACCGCGGGCTGAAGTACCCGTACACGACGATCTACAACAACGACGCGACGACCGAGTGGCAGGTCGACCGCTCCCCCTACACCGTGCCCGGCATGCTGCTTGTGGCTGCGCAACGGGGCCTACGACTTCGACTACACCCTCTACGACTCCTTGTACGACCCGCCCAGCTACGGCCCGAAGCACGCCCTGCTCGTGGTCGACAGCCACTACTGGCCGCTCGAGTGGAACGGGCATGGGTACCACCGGCGCGCGCCTGCGGCTGACTCCCGCATCCAATCGGGCAACGCGGCGTTCACGCTGCAGGACACCACGCCGTTCACGCGCGTCGGTCGACAGCACCGCTACGGGCAACATCCTGGAGACCAAGACGTTCGAACCTCTCCCGGCGGTGTCGCAGTTCCACGACTCGCTGGGCTACTACCCGGGCTCTGATGGATACCAGAGCCAATCAACGGGCTGTACTTCTGGGACGCTGCAGGCGAGCGCTCGTGGTGCCGGCCAAGGGCGGCTACAGCACCAAGATCACCTGGGTGGACAAGACCCCGGCAACGGATCTCTACGGCTTCGATATCGGCGACACCGTGCTCGGCTCGGGCGACCCCCGCGACGACGGCGTGCAGTACGGCGTCAACATCGCGGTGCTCGACAAAGCCAAGGACGGCAGCTGGGGCAAGATCGCGGTCTGGAATGCCACCGCTTTGACCAAGTTGGGAGTGGGCGCGACTCCGACCAAAGTCTCGCCGGGCGCGACTTTGGTGTACACACTCAGCGTGCGGAACCTCAGTCCCGCGCCGCAGCCCTTCGCTGTCAGCGACCCGATCCCCGCCAACACCACCTACCGGATGGGCGGGTACTACGACCCCTCGAAGAACAGCATCGAATGGACGGGGACGGTCGGCGCGAACCAGACCAAGGTGTTCACGTTCTCGGTGAAGGTGAACGCCGGTACGCCGCACAGAACGGTGATCACGAACAGTGCCACGCTGACCGACGATGGCACCGGATCCAAGGCTTCGGTGAATACAACGGTGAAGTGATGTCGCTGCCTGGCATCTAGCAACCGCCGCACACGGGGAAGCTGAGCGGTGCGGAAGTGACCGGCATCCAGTGGGTGCCGGTCACTTCCTTTCTCGGACAAGGAAGAACCTGAGGGTCACACGGACGTGCACGCGACGCGGCAGGGCTGCCAGTAGCACGACGAGCGCCGGCAGGCGGAAGACGCAGAGGTCGAGGATGATCGCGACTTCGTGTATCCGCTGGACTCCCCGATGCAACTCCATCCTGGCGGTATACTGTGGACCCGACGGCCAACCGCCGCGCGGTGAGCCTCACCTCCGGCTTGGCCCGAGGCGCGACGAGGCGACACTCAGTCATACACGCGTGCCACCCCGTCGTGGCGGCGCGCATGCACAACACATGGGGGTCCGTGTGAAGATCGCAGCACTAATGGGAGGGCCCCGCGAGGACGGCAACAGCGCTCGGCTTCTCGAGATCGCGGCGGCTGCCGCTCGGGAGCGCGGTCACGATGTCGACGTCATGTTCCTGCGCGACATGTCGATCCGTCCGTGCACAGGGTGCGGCGGGTGCCGGATCGGGCCCACGTGCGTGGTAGGCGACCACATGCATCAGGTCTACACCGCCATCAGGATGGCCGACGTACTGTTGGTGTCCACGCCGGTCTACTTCAACACCATGTCGGCTTGGCTCAAGGGGACCATCGACCGCACCTACGCCCTGTTGCGGCCCGACGGCACGCCGCGGGTCTCGCCCGGCAAGAAGCTCTACGTCATCGTAACCCAAGAGCAGACCGACACCACCCACGGGCGGGCCACCGCGCGACTCATCGAGGAAGCCTTCGCGTACCTTGGAGTCGAGGCCGGAGGGTCACTGGTAGCCGGAGGACTCGTGGAGTGCGATGACCACCTGTCGCGTCCTGAGCTGGTCGAGGCGGCCCGAGAGCTGGTGCTCCTCTGAGAAGGCAGCGGTCTCAGCCACTGCCGGCGACTGCAGCTCTGGGAGAGGGCGGTCGTGGGCTCAGCGCCCTCGAGGAATGACGCCCGCATCGTCCAGGGCGGCGGCCACCAACGCGTCGTACCGGCCGGCCGCGAGGTCACCCAGCGGGTCGCGCGTGTACTTGAGCAGAACGCCGTAGGGAAGCACGAAGCCCGCGCGCATCGCCAGGAGCCGGCGCCGGTCTTCGTCCTGAGGGTTGGCCAGCACCACGCTCGCGGCCGTCAGCCGTCGCACCTGCCTGATGCGACGCGGCAGGGCTGCCAGCAGCACGACGAACGCCGGCAGGCAGAAGACGAAGAGGCCGAGAATGATCGCGAGCTCGTGTATTCGCTGGACTCCCTGTCGACCAAGATCCGCGAGCTCGCCGCCCGTGCCCGCGCCGGCGTCCTGAAGGGCTCCGGCGAGCCCACCTCCCACGATGGGTAGGCCCCCGAGAACGCCGGCTACAGATTGGAAGCCGCTCTGCAGAGAGGTTCCCGCGGTCTCCACCCCCGAGCCCAGCACTTTGAGCGCATCCACCGCGTCGTAGGTCTTAAAGCCCATCCAGGCGAAGAACAGGAGCGCGAGGAGCACGACCAGATCGCGGGCGATCGTAGCCTGTCGTCGAGAGGGGACGTCCGGATACAGTTTCAACCGGGGAGCCGATCCGGGGGCGCCGCCACCGGGGGACGGACCCGCGACCACAACGGAGGGCGATGCAGGGGGCTCTGATCCCACGGTGCTCATCGGTCTACCCCAACCCGACCCGAAGTCGGTCGAGCGCCTCTATCAGCAGGGACCGTGGGCACCCGAAGTTAAGGCGAAGATATCCCTCCCCGCCGAACAACCGTCCGTCGGACAGACCCAGGCCGGCCCGCTCGCAGGCTCCCGCCGGGTCCGGAAGGCCCAAGGCCCGCACATCGAGCCACGCCAGATAGGTTGCCTCCACGTGGGCCACGGTGACGCCGGGAAGCGCGGTTGCGACGAACTCCTCCACGACATCGCGGTTGCCGCGCAGGTAAGCGAGAAGGTCTTCAAGCCAGGGCCCACCCTCACGGTAGGCCGCCTCGGCGGCCACCACCGCGAAGCAGCCGGGGAGCGAGAAGAGTCCCTTTGTCTCCGCGACGAAGCGGCGTCGCAGTCCGGGGTCGGGGATCACGGCGAAGGCGAAGTTGAGTCCGGGAAGGTTGAAGGTCTTGCTGGGCGCCATGAGCGTGACGGTAAGGGCTGGCGCGTCGGGCGAGGCCATGGCTGCGGGCAGATGGCGTACCGGGTCGAGCAACAGATCGCAATGTATCTCGTCGGAGCAGAGCACCAGATCGTGGCGGTGGCAGAAGTCCACTACGGCGGCGACTTCGTCCGGCTCCCAGGCTCTGCCGAAGGGATTGTGAGGATGACAGAACAGGAACACGCGGGTGGCCGGCGTGAGCGCCGACTCCATCTCAGCCAAGGGGAGCCGCCAGCGGCCCTGGTCCACGATGGCCGGCACCGTCCGCAAGACACGACCCTGGAAGCCGGGGGCATCCAGAAAGGGTGGATAGACGGGAGTGACGGTCATGACTGTTTCTCCCGGCGCGGCGTACGCGCGGCACACCAGGTTGAGCGCGGGCACCACACCCGGAAGGAAGACCAGCCATTCCGGCTCGATCGCCCAACCGTAGCTACGGGCAAGAAACTCTCGGACCGCCCCCTCCAACGATCGCGGCATACGCGTGTAGCCGTAGACCCCGTGGGCTGCGAACTCCTCTACCGCGGCGACCACGGGCGGTGGGGCGGCGAAATCCATGTCGGCCACCCAGAGCGGGAGCACGTCGGAGCCGTACGCGCCCCACTTGAGGCTGGCCGTACCGGTGCGATCGATTGTGCGGTCGAAGTCCATAGACCCCAGCCTTTGAACTCTCTCGGCCCTAGTCCGCATCCGCGACCGCGTTGCCAGAGACAATGACGACCGTCGGTCGAACAATCATACATGGCCTGATGGACCACGGCATCCCAAGTCTCTCCATCTCGCGGCGAAGCGTAGCTCTTCAACAGCCTGCTAGACTGTCTTTGGTGAACACCCTGCCGATACGACCCCAGAAGCACTGCCGCCACGTCGAGGTCTACCGGCGCGAAGTCGTGCGCGGGGGACGGGTGACGTCACTCCTGGCCGCCGAAGTTCTCGCGCCCTCTCCCTCAGGTTCACCGGCCCACTTGGCCACACAGATGGCCGGGCACTACTTCGGCACCCTGGCTTCGAGTTGCGGCGGCCTGGTCGTGGCATCAACGACCGAGGCGGGAGGCAGCGATGATGCCGCCTCGTGCGGGTTCGTACTTCACCCCGCTGCAACCGGCCGCCTGCCCTTGATCCGTCTTGGCGGCCCGCGGATGGAGTCGCGACCCGGCTACGCCCGCCTGGCGTACCCCATCGTCGGTGGCCTGCTCGCTGGGACGGCGACGGACGCTTCGGGGCCGAACGGATTCGGCTCCTTCTCGTTCGAGGTGACGACGGACGGCGGCTGGACCACGTTCGCCGTGCGGGTGGACGACTTCGCCGCACGACTGCTCGGGAGCGGCACGTCTCTGCCGGGCCGCCTGCTCTACCTGGGCACCGAGTCGTTGGTGCACCGAGTCCTGGTGGCTCGATTCCTGCGGGGGTTCACCAGGTCACTCCGGCCCTGAGCCGCCGCGGCGGCGATCGCCTTCGGGCGGGCCGACCGAGGAGCAGTCGTCGTACCGGCCGACAGTGACGAACAGGCGGCTGCCCGCACTCCGAGAGGCCGGAACCCCGGGGCTTCGCATGGTAAGATTAAAACCTTCTTAGCATAGTTAGCATTTTGGTAGATAGTACTTAATGGGAGGAAAATAACTCATGGATACCCCCGGCCTGCGCGACTTCGTCGAGATTCCCCTACGATAAGCTCGAAGAGATGAACCTCGCCGTCAAGCAGCAGCGGCAGGCGCGGATACCCGCGGACACGATCCGCGAGGAGCGCATGCGCTGGCTCACCGACGAGAAGCGCATCAAGGCCGTCACCGTGTGCTTCACCGACCTCGAAGGCCGGCTGCACATGCTGGACTACGACAAGAAGTTCCTGCTGCGCTCCGCGGACAACCTGACGTTCGACGGGTCGTCCGTGCGCGGGTTCTCTCAGCAACAGGAATCCGACCTGCGCCTGGTGGTCGACTGGCCGGCCTTCTACTGGCTGCCCGCGGACATCTTCGGACCGGGCAAGGTGCTCGTCTTCGCCGAAGTGCGCGACCAAGACGGCACTCCCTATGCCGCGGACTTCCGCGGCCGGCTCAAGAACTGGTGCGAAGACCTGTACGCCGCCAAAGGCTGGACCTGCAACGTGGCCAACGAGGTGGAGGGCTTCCTGTTCAAGGGGCGCGACGCCGAGCGCGAGTACTACGAGACGGAGAAGTTCGAGTTCATCTCCACCGGCGGCTACTACCATTCGCTGCCCGGGGACGAACTGCGCACGTTCATCGATCGCGCGGCCGAGGCACAGCGGGCCATGGGCTTCGACAACGAGAAGGACCATCCCGAGGTGGCGCCATCGCAGTTCGAGGTCAACTACGGGTACTCGGAGGCCGTGATCGCATCCGACCAGATCCAGCTCTACAAGCTGATCTGCCGGCAGGTGGCGCAGAGGCTGGACATGACGGCCTCGTTCCTTCCCAAGCCGGTCATGGGCGTGAACGGGAACGGCATGCACGCCAACCTGTCCGTCTCGGCCGCCGACGGCACGAACCTGTTCTTCGACGCCGCCGGCCAGGACGGCGTGTCCAAGATGGCCTGGGATTTCATCGACCGGACCCTGCACAGCGCTCAGGAGACCTGCTTGATCCTGAACTCGAGCGTGAACGCGTACCGGCGGCTGGACCCCCACTTCGAGGCGCCCAATCAGATCAAGGTGTCGGCCATCAACCGCGGCGCCATGGTGCGCATCCCGCTGGGCAACGAGAAGAGCGCGCGCGATCGAAGTCCGCTCGATCGCCCCCGACTCCGAACCCCTACCTCTTGAGCTACGCGCTACTCCGCACCGGGCTCGAGGGCCCGAGGTCGGAGGAGAGCGACGAGCAGAAGCGCTACCCGCACCCGCTTCCTGCCGGACAACATCTACGACGCCATCCGGCTTTTCAAAGGCAGTGCCTGGATGGCGGAGATGATGGGCGACGTCGGTGCACAAGCGGTATCACGAACTCAAGCACGCCTCCGCCGAACGCTGCCCGGCTTCACTCGGCACGGTGGTCAAGGTGGCGGAGATCCAGTTCCACCACGAGGTCACCAACCAGTTCCTGTGGAGCATGTTCTAGGAGGCTGTTGAAGAACGAAACCTCGGCCACCGGACAGCACCGGCGGCACCATGCATCGTCCTTGTCGCGCCCGTAGCGCTGCTTGTGGGAAGTCCCACCCTGCGTCCTTGCCTTGCGCATACCCAGCGCAGCCCGGCGGCGAAGCGTCATTCCTCAATAGCCTCCCAGAGAAAGCCTTCGCCTGCACCGCGCGCGGGGGTGGCCGAACTAGGCGGTGTCGCACACAGTCGCCACACGCGGCTCCAATGTCGAGGGAGCTTCGACGACGCCGGCCGGCTCCGGGCGCCGTACGAACACCAGCGCGATGACCGCTCCGCCGAGAACGGTGAGCCCCGCGACGGTCAGTCCGATGTGCATGCCGTGCACGAAGGCTTGGTCGATGGCATGGTGAAGGGCCTCTTGCTGTGACGGGCCCAACGGCAACGATCCCGTGGCCTCCTGCCCGCCTCGGCCCGCAACCGCCAGGATCTGAGCCTTCGCCTCCGCCGGGATGGGCAGACCCGCCAGTTGTGCGGACAGGTTCTTCGAGAAGAAGTGGGTCACGATAGCGCCGAGCAGGGCGATCCCGAACACACCCCCCACCTCGCGGCTCGTACTACTGGTGGCCGAAGCCATCCCCGCCCGCCGCAAGGGCACCGACGCCATCACGGCGGCCGTCATCGGCGACATCACCAAGCCCATCCCCAGACCCATCAGCACCAGGTACGGCCAGATCGTCGAGTAGGCGTCTCCCGCGTCCACCCGTGTCATCAGGAGAAGGCTGCTGCCGGCGAAGGTGAGACCGGCCACCATGGGCAACCGCGGGCCGATGCGGCCCGCCAACTGGCCGGCGATCGGAGCCGCGATGATGATCATCAAGGTCGCGGGAAGCTGACGCACGCCTGCCTGGAAGGCCGTGTAGCCCTGGATGTTCTGGAAGAACAGGCTCAGGAAGAAGAAGATCCCGAACATGCCGAAACTGACGATGGCCGCCACCGCATTGGCCGCCGCAAAGGTGGGGTTGCGGAAGAAGTGCAGCTGCAGCATGGGGCTGGAGGTGCGCGACTCGACGACGATGAATGCGGTGAGCGTCACCGCGGAGAGGGCAAAGAGCGTCAGAATGAGCGGCGACGTCCAGCCGCGGTCGTTCGCTTCGATCAGAGCGTAGGTCAACGCTGCGATACCGGTGATGGCCAAGAGTTGTCCCGGAAGATCGAGACGCCGCCCCTCGGGGCTCTTCGACTCGTGGACCACGAGCAGCGCCACCACGAAGGCCGCGATACCGATGGGCACGTTAAGGAAGAAGACGCTCTGCCAGCCCAAGCTGTCCACCAGGGCCCCACCCACGATCGGGCCCGCCGCCAGGGCGATGCCGGACACCCCGGCCCACATGCCGATCGCCTGCGCGCGCTCCTTCGGGTCCGGGAAGGTGTTGCTGATGATCGAAAGGGTGCCCGGCATCAGCGCGGCCGCCCCGATTCCCTGCACGGCCCGAGCCGCGACTAGGACCTCAAGTGTCGGCGCTAGACCCGCGAGCAGAGAGCCCCCCGTGAACACGGTCAGCCCAATCAGGAACAGCCGTTTGCGTCCGTACAGGTCGCCGAGGGTCCCCCCGGACAACATCAGGCAGGCGAAGAACAACGTGTACGCGTCGACGATCCACTGGAGCCCGCTGACCCCCGAGGTGAAGTGGGCCTGGATCTTCGGCAACGCTACGTTGATGACGGTGTTGTCCAGCATCGCCATGAACAGGGCGAAACACATGGCGCCCAGCGTGAGCAGCTTGACGCGTCTATCCTCTGCGAACACCGAGAATCCCCTTTGATTTCGGTTTCGCGGGGATTATCTCACGATGGGCGGCAACCCCGCCTCGAAGCGGGCGTCGTTGATGTGGACCAGCACCGCTTTCTCCAAAGGCATGACGGCAAAGTCGAAGTCCGCCTTCGCCCGGGCGCAGCTGACCTTCCAGGGGAGCTCCTCGCGCCCGCGCTCGTCGCCGAACGTGATCTCGGCATCCGGCAGGTACGAGCGCACCACGGCAGCCACGTCCTGCAGGCAGTAGGGAGGCCCACCCAGGTTGTAGACGGGGTGCGGCGATGACGGAGCTTTCAGCAGCCTCCAGGTGAACTCGCCGATATCGTCGGGCGTGAGGAGCGACCAAAGGCTCCTGCCATCGATGTCGTAGACGACCGGTTCGCCCACGGCCGGCAGGGAGACGATGTCGGAGAACCACCGCACGACGAACGGCTCCTTCGCCCCGTGGCCGTAGACGATGTTGGGGCGCAGGCCGGTGCAGTTCAACCCATACAACGCCGAGTACTCGTCCGCCATGATCTCGGCCAACCGCTTCGCCAAAGCATAGAAGTGACCGGGCCCCATGTAGAGACGGTCGTCCTCCACCACTTCCCGGTCGCCGTAGTCCTCCTGGCTGCCGTACACCGTCTCCGAACTAGCGTACACCACCCGCTTGATGCCCGATAGCCGGGCCGCCTCGAAGACGTTGCACATGCCGAGGATGCCGACCTTCATGTTCAGCCGCGGCATCGGTTCGAGGGTCATCACCATGGCCCAGTTGACCAGGCGGTCGATGGAGTACCGGCTGATGATGTCCAGCAGATCCTCCAGTTGCGAGATGTCTCCCCGCACGAACCGGAACTTGCTGCCGTTCTCCTCGATCAACCTGAGGAACCAGGCGGCCGGCGGAGCCACATCCATCGCCACCACACAGGCAACGTCGGGATCCCGCACCAGCCGGGCCACGGTCTTCCGTCCGAACTGTCCACAGCCCCCAACGACCAAGACGTTCATGCGAGTCCCCCTCCCCACTTCGCGACCCCGCACGTCGGCAAGGCCCCTCTTGGAAAGGAGTCAGACTACCACAGGGTCCGCCTGGACCGTCCAAGCCATCAAGCCGAAGAATGGTTGACCGCTCCGACCGCAGGGTACGGCCTCACGTACAGTACAACCCGACGTGGTGGGACTGAGACGCCGTGTCCGCTGTCATAGAGGTCACCGACCTGCGGAAGAGTTATGGGGACGTCGCTGCCGTCGATGGGGTCTCTTTCGAGGTGCGCCAGGGCGAGATCTTCGGCATGGTGGGGCCGAACGGTGCGGGCAAGACGACCACCATCGAGTGCATCGAAGGCCTGCGGCGACCCGACGAGGGTTCCGTGCGTCTGCTGGCGATGGACCCGGCGCGAGATCTGCGGGCGGTGGCCGAACGCATCGGCATCCAGCTTCAAGAGTCTGCCCTTCCGCCGCGAATGCGGGCCGAAGAGGCGCTCCGGCTCTTCGGTTCGTTCCACGAGCACCAAGCCGAGGCCGCCGGACTCCTGGACCGCATGGGCCTAGCCGATAAGCGCCGGGCTCCGTTCAGCAAGCTCTCGGGAGGTCAGAAGCAGCGCCTCCTCATCGCTCTGGCCCTGGTCAACCAGCCGGAGGTTGTCTTCTTCGACGAGCTCACCACGGGGCTCGACCCGCAGGCTCGGCGCTCCATGTGGGAGCTGGTCACGCAGATACGCGACTCGGGATGCACCGTCGTGCTTACCACCCACTTCATGGAGGAGGCCGAACGACTGTGTGACCGCGTGCTTATCATGGACCACGGCCGGATCCTCGCCCTGGACACACCCGATGCGCTGATCCGGTCTCTGGGGGCAGAGAGGCGCCTTGTACTGACGTTCCCACCCGGGAAGACCCCACCGTCGCTGGGGCACCTTCCCACGGTCCGCCGAATGGAGCAGGCGGGTGATCGCCTGATCGTCTACGGGGGCGGGGAGCGCTTCGTTGGCGGGGTCGTCTCCGCACTCGAGGACGCCGGCGTGGACCTCATCGACCTGCGCACCGAGGAGTCGACGCTCGAAGAAGTGTTCCTTGCCCTGACCGGACGCGAGATGCGGGCGTGATGCTGTGAGGGGCTTGAAGCAGCTCACCGCGATGGATCTCCGGCTCTACCTCCGGGAGCCGATCGCCACGTTCTTCACCCTGGCCTTCCCTCCCTTGCTGGTGGTGCTGTTCGGCACCATCTACGGGAACGACCCCACGCCTATGTTCGGCGGCCGGGGGTCGATGGACGTGTCCCTGCCGGCCTACACGGCGTTGATCCTGGGCACGGTCGCCTTCCTCGGCATACCCATCAACATCAGCAGCAGCCGGGAGACCGGAGTACTCAGGCGCTATCGGGCGGGCGGCGGCCTGCCCGAACACGTATACGTCCTTGCCGACGTGGTCACCAACCTCGTCATGACGGTGTTGGGCATGCTCTTGCTGATCGTGGTCGGCAGGCTGCTCTACAACGCGCGCGTTGAAGGGAACCCTCTGCTCGTACTGGCCGGGGTCGTGTTCTGCGCCCTCTCGATGTTCTCCATCGGCTACCTGATCGCCTCGGTGGCACCCAATGCGCGGACGGCGCAGGTCATCGGCATGGTGGTCTTCTACCCGATGATGTTCCTCTCGGGGGCGGGCATCCCAATAGAGATCATGCCCGAGTCGGTTCGCCGCATCTCGGACTTCCTCCCCCTCACTTACGCGGTAAGGCTCCTCAAGGGTCTCTGGTTCGGCATGCCCTGGTCCGACCTACTGCTCGAGACCGCGGTGCTGGGCGGCACAATGGGGATCTGCGCTCTGCTGGCAACCCGGTTCTTCCGCTGGGAATAGCACTCCGGAGCTAAGCGCTACCCCCGCAGCAGGCTGTCGTCGAACAGCAGTCCCGCGAAGCCGGCGGGGTCGAACGGCTGCAGCGCGTCCATCTTCTCGCCGGTGCCGATCAGCTTGATGGGCAGGTCGAGTTCGTGAGAGATGGCCAGGGCTATGCCACCCTTGGCCGTGCCGTCCATCTTGGTGAGCACCACCCCGGTGACGTCGACCGCCTCCTTGAACAGTCGCGCCTGGATGAGACCGTTCTGTCCCGTGGTGGCGTCGATGGTCAGCAGGGTCTCGTGGGGAGCGTCGGGAACCAGCTTCTTTATCACCCGCACCACCTTCTCCAGCTCCTTCATGAGGTTCACTTGAGTGTGCAGACGGCCCGCGGTGTCGACGATGACCACGTCGGCGCCCCGAGCCTGGGCCGCCGCGATGCCGTCGTAGACGACCGCCCCCGGATCTCCGCCGCGCTCGTGCCGCACCACCTCGCAGCCCACGCGGTTCCCCCACTCCACCAGTTGCTCCACGGCCGCGGCTCGAAAGGTGTCGCCGGCTACCAGCAGAGGGGTCTTCCCCAGCTCGCGCAGATGCCAGGCGATCTTGCCGATCGTCGTGGTCTTTCCCGTGCCGTTCACGCCGGCCATCAGGATGACCGCGGGGGTGTGGGCCACATCGATGCGGGTGTCTTTGCTGCAGAAGTGAGCCGCCGCGATCTCACGGAGCTTCGCGAGCAGCTCGTGGCTGTCGTGGATGCTGCCTGCTTCGGCCGCCTGTTCCAATTGCTCGACGATGGACACGGTGGTGTCCACTCCCACGTCGGCATAGATCAGCGCTTCCTCGATGCGTTCCCACAATTCGTCGTCGAAGCGATCGAAGAGGATGGCGGCGAACTGCTGCTGCAGCGCTTTGGTGCTCTTGGACAGGCCCTCGCGCAGCTGCCGGAACCAGCCCCGGCGCCCTTCGGTGGCCTCTTGGGAGCCGGAGACGACGCGGGCGGCGTCGACACCTATGAAGACTTCGGACCAGTCATACGACACGAGAACCTCCTCAGCTCTGCCCGGCGCCGGCCACGCTCAGCCTGCGTGACAGTACTCGAGAGGTACCGTCGGCATCCATTGCCACGCCGTAGAGAGTGTCCGCGATCTCCATGGTACGCCGTTGGTGGGTGATGATGATGAACTGAGTCCGATCCTGGTACCGCTTGACCAGAGAAAGGAACCGGCCCAGGTTGACGTCGTCGAGAGCCGCCTCCACCTCGTCGAGCACGTAGAAGGGACAGGGACGGGCCAGAAAGAGCGCGAACAAGAATGAGAGAGCCGCCAAGGCCTTCTCCCCCCCGAGAGCAGGCTCATGCTGCGTGGCGCCTTGCGAGGAGGTTTGATCTCCAGGACGATGCCCGGTCCCTCCCGCTGAACCGCTTCTTCTCCGTCGTCTTCCAGCGGGCGGCCGACGGGTTGTTCCTCCAGTCGCAACACTCCACGGCCCCCGGGGAACAGCAGTTGGACCATCTCGGTGAAGTGACGCTGCGTGGCTTCGAACATCTCCGCGAAGGTGGACTCGATGTGGCGTTCCAGGTCATCGATCACTCCTGCCAGTTCATCGAGACTCGTCTCCAAGTCCCGGCGTTGTTCGGTCAAGAAGGATGCCCGCTCCTCGGTCTCGCGGTACTCCTGCTCGGCCAGCGGGTTGACCGGGCCCATGGCCTCGAGGCGCCGCCGCAGGCGCGCCTCAGCCGCGGCCAGATCGGCCGGCCGCAGCCCTTCCACCTCGGTCTCGGTGACCTGACGGGGCGCAAGGTGTCGCCGGCGCAGATCCGCGAGTTCGCGTTCCCGCTCCGCAGCGCGGTCACCCAGATGCGCAAGCGCGACTTGGACCTCGACCAACCGTTCAGCTTCGCCGCCCAACTCGTTCTGGAGGTCGGCTTCGCGACGGCCGTGATCCTTCAGTGCCTCGGCGAAATCATCCCCAGCCGCGCGGGACCGGTCGACCTGCTGTTGCAGTGCGGCCACCCCTGACTCGACCTCCTGTGCCAGACCTTCAGTCACGGCATGAAGATCACCGAGTATCGGGAGGAGCTGTTCGAGGGTTCCCTCTTGTCCACGTGCGGACTCCACTACTCGGATCAGCGCGGCACGCTGGGTCGTCACCCGGTCGCACTCCTCGCTCTGGCCGCGGAGGCGCTCCTTCAAACGAACCTCCAGCACCGCCGCTTGGGCCCGCTTGGCTTCGAGCCGGGATAGATCGCGGCGAAGCAGGTCCACATCCTCCCGCATGGCCCGTAGCGCCTGACGCCCATGCTCGAGCTTGGCGGCGGTGTCGTCGAACTCCTGCTTCACCCTCGTGAGGTCGTCGCTCAGACCCGCCACGAGCTCTCGGTCGCGTTCGTGCCGGGCCTGCACCTCGGTCAGACGGCCCTCGGCATCCTCAAGTCGGCGGCGAACGACGGTGAGATCGTCGGCGGCCGCCGCGCCGGCGCGGCCGGCCGCGCGCGCTTCCGCTTCCAGCGTGGCGGCGGTCTGAGCAGCCGCCACCATGGCCGCCTCCGCGGCAGAGGCCTCGACGCGCGCCTTCTCCGCGCCCGCCTGGGCGGCGGTGTGCTCCACCTCGAGACCTTTCAACTCCGCGCGCGCGGCCAGCAGGGCCTCCGCCCCGGCCTCGCCGCGCCGCGCCGCATGCAGCCTCCCATGAAGCACGCGCCCGTCGGCGTGCACCACCCGAACCGCGGGGCCGAGGTCCGCGGAAACGCTTGGTTCGGCGACCGTGCCCGCGACGCCGATGGGAACGCCGCCTGGTTCGGCGACGGCGCCCGCGACGCCGGTGTCGGTGTCGGTGTCGGTGTCGGTGACACGAGCCACCAACGTGGCGGGCGTCAAGAGCTTCAGGGCGGCGATCAACCCGGCGGGGCCGTCCACGAGGTCCCACAGGTCGAGGAACCCGCCCACTTCAGCGCCGCCCAAGCCGCCCCCGACCCGAGCAGCGGCGGTCGCGACGTCGGCGGCGGCCGCGGCGGTCGCCGGCGACCGAACCTCGCCGGGCCACAACACCTCGACGGGTCCATCGGCTACGCCGACCAAAGCGGCATCGCGCCGCCCCGAGATCACCACGCCCGACGCCAGCGACCCCAAAGCCGCCGCCACCGCGCGCTCGTAGCCCGGCTGCACGCGCAACAGTTCCGCGACCAGGGCGGCATCATCGGTCGCGGCCAGCAACCCTCGGGCGGCCTCAGGAACACCCTCGCGGCGCAGACAGACGTCGCGCAAGACAGAGATACGGCCCGTCAGGGCGTCAAGGGCGGCTTCGGCCACACGCACGTCGGCGGCGGCGGCACGAGACACCTCCTCGGCCTTCCGCGCGCGGTCGGCAGCCTCCGCCGCCGAAGCGGCCGACTCATCGGAGCACCGCTGAGCCTCGACGACCGCCTTCTCGCGCTCCATAACCACGAGTGCCAACGCGGCCACACCCGCCGCGGCCTCCTCTTCGCGGGCCTTCACCTCCAGAGCCCGGAGGCCATGCTCCTCCAGCTGCCGCTGCAGGAACTCCCGTTCCTGCACCAGCCGACTGCGCGCGGCCTCCAATTCGAACACCGCGTCCTTGCGGTCGTCCTCGTCGTGCAGAGCGGCCTGGAACCGCGGACGTATCCCCCCCAGCAGAGAGGTGACCGTGCGTGCCGCCTGCGTCACCCGTTCCAGACGGGAGGCGCTCTGCGTCGGCGTGTCGGCCAGAACTGCGAGCCGCGCCTCGACGAAGCCGAGTTCCTCTTCCGCGGCCTCCCGGCGCCGAGCGGCGCGAGACGCCTCCGCGACGGCCCGCGCCGAGCGCTGCCCCAAGGCGGCCGCCCGCGCGCGCATCCGCTCGGCCTCAGCCCGGGTAGTGTGGAAGACCCCGCTGACCCGCTCCCGCTCCAGCAACGCGGCGGTGAAACGCTCCTCTTCCCGCATCCGTTCGTCGCGCAAGGCGGCCAACACCGCGTCCACCTCGCGCCGGCGTGCCTCGACGGTCGCTAGTTCCGCGCCGCGGTCCGCGATCTCCCCGCGGAGATCGAGCAACTCCACCAACGCCCGGCGTGTCTGCGTCGCGGCGAGTTCCTCGGTAGCCTGGGCGAACCGTTCGGCAGCCGTCACCTGCATCTTGAGGGGCCGCAACGCGCCCCGCACCTCGTGCTCCACCGCCGACACCCGGTCCAGGTTCACCCGCACCTTGTCCAGCTTGGCCTGGGCCCGATCGCGCCGCTTCTTGTACTGCCCCAGGCCCGCGGCCTCCTCCACCAGGGAACGACGGGTCTGCGGAGTGGAATTGACCAGCTCATCCACTCTCCCCTGGCTGATGACGCTGTGCATCTCCCGCCCCAATCCCGCCCCCGCCACCAGCTCCTGGATGTCGAGCAGCCGGCATCCGGAACCGTTCAGCCGGTATTCTGACGACCCATCGCGCAGTAGCCGTCGGGAGATCTCCACCTGCGCGTAGTCTACGGGGAACATGCCCGCCTGGTTCTCGAAGACCAAGGCGACCTCGGCCACGGCGCCCGGTCGCTGCCCATCGGAGCCCGAGAAGATGACGTCCTGCATGCTCCGACCCCGGAGACTGGTGGGACTCTGTTCCCCGAGCGCCCAGAGGACGCCATCCGCGATGTTGCTCTTCCCACTGCCGTTGGGGCCGATGATCACCGTCACACCCGGCTCGAATTCGAGTTCCGTGGTGCGGGCGAAGGTCTTGAACCCCTTCAGCCGGACCGAACGCAGAAAGGTCACGAATTAGCCCCCGGAGATCCGATGTCGGGCGCGGGCGCCGACGGCTCCGCGACCGTAGCGGACGCGTCCCCGTCGTGCGAACTCCCCCTGCCGGACGGCGCCGCCAGCACACCCATTCCGACCAAGGCCGCATGGGCGGCACGCTGCTCGCTCTTCTTGATGCTCCGTCCGCTCCCGCGGCCGGCCGCGGACCCGGTCACCAGCACTTCCGACGTGAAGGCCCGGGCGTGAGGGGGACCGTCGGTCTCGACCAATCGGTACTCGGCCACCAGGCCGCTGGAGGCCAAGTGCTCCTGCAAGGTGCTCTTGTAGTCGACGTAGCTGCTCACGCCGTACGCGATGCGGTCGGCGAAGGCCTCCACCACGGCGTCTCGCACGGTGTCGAAGCCATAAGTCAGGTAGGTGGCTCCGATGAGGGCCTCCAAGACGTTGCCGAGAGAGGTCGCGCTGCCGGCCAGTTCACGGCGCTGCTCCTCAGTCCCGGCGGCTCGCTCCAGCACCAAGTCGTCAAGCGCCAACCGTCGCGCCACCACCCCGCAACTCCTCCGGCTGACCACGAACGCTTTCAGCTTGGCCAACGTTCCCTCTTCCGCGCCGGGGAAGCGCTCGTGCAACGCCCACGCCACCGCCAGGCCGAGCACGCTGTCCCCAAGGAACTCCAGCCGTTCGTAGGACCGGGCGCGGTCTTCGATCCAGGAAGAATGAGTAAGTGCCTGCTCCAGCATCTCCGCGGGGAGATCCGCGAACAGCGCGCGCAGAGCGGACTCAGGCGGCGGCACCGCGGGGGTCTTCACGTCGAGAGACCTGCCGCGACGAACCGCCCTAGCCGGCTGCTGAAAAATGACGCTTCGCCTTCAGAGCGCGATGGACGAGTGCAAGACAAGGACGCAGGGAGCGCTCGTAGCGGCGCTACGGGCGCAACTGAGGACGCCGTATCGCGCCGGCCAGTGCGTTCTGGGGGCCAAAGTTTCGCTTTTCAGCAGCCTCCTAGCCGGCGCGCGCGGCGATGAACTCGACGGCGTCGCCCACGGTGGTGATCTTCTCGGCCTCCTCGTCGCTGATCTTCACGCCGAACTCGTCTTCGAGTTCCATGATCAACTCGACGAGATCGAGACTATCGGCGTCGAGGTCTTCCTGGAAGCGCGCCTCCATGGTGACGATAGCGCCCTCCACGCCCAACTGCTCAACGAGGAACTCGCGGATCTTCGCGAGGATGTCGTCCTTTTCCATAGCTACTCCCTTTGAATCGAAGGCTGTTTCGCGCTTCCCCTGCCCGACGGGCACCGTCACCCCACCGGTACCAACCGGCGCTCATTGTAGCAACAGGCACCCAAAGGACAAAGCCGCCGCGCGTTCCCGCGGCGCGATCGTGGCCTGAGCTCCCGGCGCGCGTTCACCGGTCGACCGAGACTTCCCCCGCCGCCGTTCGTCCCATTTCCTGATCCACCGCCTCCAGAACGCCGTTCCGCACGGCCTCCGCCCCGAAGCGCAGCGCATTCGCGATGGCCACCCGCGAGGAATTCCCGTGGCAGATCACCACGAGGCCGCGCACACCCAGCAGATACGTGCCGCCGTACTCTTCGGGGTCCAACACCGCGCGCACACCTCGCAGGGCCGGCCGCAGCAGGGCGCCGCCTACCCTGGAACGCAGATCGTTCCCCGAGACCGCCTTCACCCGCAGAAGGATGGCTCGAGCCGTCCCCTCCAGCAACTTGAGGGCCACGTTGCCGGTGAAGCCGTCGGTCACCACGACATCGGCGGCGTTGAACAGGAGGTCGCGGCCTTCTACGTTGCCGACGAAATGCAGACCATGCGCCGAGTCGGACAACAAGGGATAAGCTCCCAGGGCGAGTTCGTTCCCTTTGGTCGCTTCCTCCCCGATGTTCAGCAGGCCCACGCGCGGGCGTTCGATGCCCAAAGCGCGGCGGGCGAACACCGCTCCCAGCAGGCCGAACTCCAGAAGATGCTCGGGCCGACAGTCGGCGTTCGCGCCGGCGTCCAGGAACACGAGAGGCCCGTCCATGCCGGGAAGCACCGTGACGATCGCCGGACGCCTGACCCCCGACGCGCGCTTGATCACCAGCAGACCGGCGGCCAGCATGGCGCCCGTGTTTCCCGCCGAGACGAAACCCTGCGAACGCCCGTCGGCCACGGTGGTGGCGCCCACCACGATCGACGAATCCGTCTTCGAGCGTACGGCCTTGGCCGGTTCGTCCTCTGACGAGATCACCGATTCGCTGGGCACGATCTCGATATGCGTCAGGTCGGCTCCCGCCAGGTGCGGTGCGAGCGCCTCCGGCCGGCCAACCAACAGCACTTTCAACGTTGCCGACGCCGCCAGCAAAGCTCCGCGCACGACTTCCTCGGGGGCGTGGTCGCCGCCTTGTCCGTCCAAGGTGAGAGTGACCGGTGTCGTCGTCGAGTCAACCATACGTGTCACCGCGCATCCTCTCCTCCTCTTCGCACCGAACCCGCCCGCTTCGGGATACCATAGCAGCCCGGCGTCTTCTGTCACCACGCCGCGCTACAATCGCCGTGGTCCCGGTGTGACGAAAGGGAGACCATGGCCACGTTCCGCAGGATGATGCGCACGTTTCTCCGGGGTCACTGGGCCGCGCTCTTCTTGTCGTTGGTCCTGGCCGTCGTGACCATCGCCTTAGGCCTGGTGGTGCCGTGGTTCGTTCGCGCGGCCATCGACAAGGCCCTCGTGGGTGGTCGCACCGATCTCCTGGTGCCCCTCGCCCTGGCCATCCTGGGTACCGCCGCCCTCCGCACCGTGGCCGCGTTCGGTCGCAGAGTCGTTTCGGGCCGTGTCTCGCTTGACGTGGAGACCGAGATGCGCAATCGGCTCTTCTCCCACCTGACGACCCTCGGTTTCGACTTCTACATGCGCTGGCAGACGGGGCAACTCATGTCGCGGGCCATCGCCGACGTGCGCGCGGTCAGGATGTTCCTCGCCTACGGGCTGGTCTTCCTCATCACCCACTCCATCACCCTGGTCTCGGTGACGGTGATCCTCTTCGCCCTGCAGCCCCGTCTGGCCGTGGTCAGCCTGCTCCCCATGCCGTTCATCCTGATCGCCGCCCGCAGGTTCAGCCGCCGTCTCCACCCCTCTCTCTGGGCCGTGCAGCAGCGCATAGCCGAGCTCACCGCCGTGGCCGAGGAGCGCATCACCGGGATCGGCGTCATCAAGGCGTTCGCCATCGAGGATCAGCAGCAGGTCACATTCGCGCTGGCGTCCGACCAGATCTACCGACAGAACCTCGAAGCGGCAGGCATACGGAGCCGCTACATCCCGCTGATCGGCGTGTTACCAAGTCTGAGCCTCATCATCATCTTGCTCTACGGCGGCCGCATGGTGGTCGCGGGCGACCTCAGCCTGGGAAGTCTGATCGCGTTCAACGCGTATGTCATGTTGCTCATCTGGCCCATGCGCATGCTGGGGATGCTGGTGAGCTGGGCCGAGCGGGCGATCGCCGCCGGCGAGCGGGTGCTGGAGGTCCTCGACGAACAGCCCACGGTGACCGACCGACCGAACGCCCGCGATCTGGACCGCCTTGTTGGAGCCATCGAATTCCGGGATGTCTCGTTCGCGCACGACGATGCACCGGTGATCGCCGGGATCTCGTTGCGTATCGAGCCGGGCGAGACCATCGCCTTCGTAGGGCCCACCGGATGTGGCAAGACCACCCTGGCCCACCTGATACCACGCTTCTACGATCCCACGGAGGGCACTGTCCACCTCGACGGGGTCGATCTGCGCGACGCCACTCTGGTCTCGCTGAGACGCCAGATCGGGCTGGTCGATCAGGACCCCTTCCTGTTCTCCTCGAGCGTGCGCGACAACATCCGCTACGGCCGGCCGGAGGCGTCCGACGACACGGTCGTGGCGGCGGCAACAGCCGCCGCCGCCGACGACTTCATCCGAGCCCTCCCCTCCGGCTACGACACGCTCATCGGCGAGCGGGGAGTCACCCTCAGCGGTGGCCAGCGCCAGAGGCTGGCGCTGGCCCGCGCCCTGCTGATCGATCCGCGCATCCTGATCCTCGACGACGCCACTTCCAGCGTCGATGCCGAGACCGAAGCCCGCATCGTCGACGCCCTCTCCGGTCTGCGCGGTTCGCGCACCACCGTGATCGTGGCCCATCGACCGTCGACGGTCATGCTCGCCGATCGAGTGGTGCTCATGGAAGCCGGCGCCATCCGGCAGGTCGGCTCCCCGAGTGACGTGCCCTGGCAGGAGATCCTCATCGCCGACGCCGAGGTGGGTCTGCAGCGACAACTTGCGGCCGCGCATCGTGCCGCCGCCGACCTGGAGGCCCGCCAAGCCACGACGGCCAGACTGGGCGGGGCCGGCACCGGGGTGACCACATGAGTGGCGTGCGTGTCTGGGTGCGGCGACGGGCCTTTGTACGGCTGGCCCGCTACGTGCGCGGGTACCGCCTGCAGGCGGTCGCGACCGTGGCATGCATGGTGGCCCTCACCGCAT
Source organism: uncultured Actinomycetota bacterium (assembly GCA_963790415.1). Classification (GTDB taxonomy): domain Bacteria; phylum Actinomycetota; class Thermoleophilia; order RBG-16-64-13; family RBG-16-64-13; genus JAJZQZ01. Next base: position 56,681 of record CAWBOK010000009.1, on the reverse strand, counting down.
GCGGACTCGCCGGACCGTATCTGCTGCGCCTGGCCATCGACCGCGGCATCGGCGAGAGCGACCTCGGCTTCCTCACCATGATCGCAGCCGTCTATCTGGGCATCTCGCTGCTCGGGGCGCTCTTCAACGGTCTGCAGACCTACGGAGTGAACTGGGTGGGAGAGCGCGTGGTCCGCGATCTGCGCGACGACCTCTTCCGGCATCTGACGTCCCTGGACGTGGGCTACTACACGCGCCAACGGGCCGGATGGATCATCTCGCGTCTCACCAACGATATCGAAGCCCTCGAGCAGCTCCTGGTCGAGGGCTCGGCGCAACTCGTCACGAACAGCCTGACCCTCTGCGGAGCCGTGGTGATCCTCTTCGCCATGGATGTCCGCTTGGCCGTGGTCACCATGAGCGTGCTGCCCATCCTCTTCCTCGCGACGATCATCTTCCGCGTGCGGGCGGTCAAGGCCTACCGCACGGTGCGAAACACCGTGGGCGACGTCACGGCGGCCCTTCAAGAGAGTCTCAGCGGCATGCGGGTGGTGCAGGCGTTCACCCGTGAGACCGCCGACCAGACCGGCTTCGCCATCGTCAACGAGCGCTACCGCCACGCGAACATGAACACCGTCATATTGTCCGGCACGTACTTCCCCACGGTGGAGTTCCTCAGTGCCGTGGCCACTGCGCTGATCCTGCTCTACGGCGGCCATCAGGTCGCCCGGGGAGCGATCACCGTTGGAGTCCTTGTGGCCTTCCTCGGCTACCTCTCGAGCTTCTTCGACCCGGTGGAAGCTCTGTCCGACCTATACAACACGATCCAGTCGTCGGGCGCCGCCCTGGAGAAGATCATGTCGGTGCTCGACACGGAGCCTGGTGACGCCGAGCGGGCCGGGGGACTCCCGACCACCCGCCTCGAGGGAGACATCACCTTGGACACCGTCTCCTTCGCATATGCCGCGGCGACCGGTGAAGTCCTCGACCGGATACAGCTGCATATCCCTGCCGGTCAGCGCGTGGCCCTGGTCGGGCCCACGGGCGCCGGCAAGAGCACTCTGGCCCGGCTTCTGCTGCGCTTCTACCACCCCACGCTCGGGCGCGTGCTGGTCGACGGCATCGATCTGCGCGAGTACGACGTGCGGGAATACCGCCGCCATGTGGGCTATGTTCCCCAGGAGCCCTATCTCTTCTCCGGCACCGTGCTGGACAACATCCGCCTGAGCCGGCCCGAGGCCGATATTGCCGAGGTCCGCGCGGCCGCGCTCGAACTCGGTATCGATGACCTGTTGTCCTCGCTGCCCGAGGGCTACGACACCCGAGTTCACGAACGAGGAGGCCGGCTCTCCGCCGGAGAGCGTCAGTTGGTCGCCTTCGCCCGCGCCTTCTTCGCCCATCCGGAGATCCTCATCCTCGACGAAGCTACATCGAGCGTCGATCCCGGCACCGAACACCGGCTGGAGTCCGCCCTCACCAGGCTGCTGCAGGGGCGTACGGCCTTGATCATCGCCCACCGCCTGTCGACCGTCGAGACGGCCGACCGGATCATAGTCATGGAAGCCGGACGCATCGTCGAAGATGGCGTTCACGGCGCGCTCCTCGCCACACGCGGCCCCTACGCGCAGTTGTACCACGCGCAACTCGTGGCCCAAGCTCGAACGACCTCAACGGCAGCCACGGCCCCGCCGGGAACCGACGCCGTGTGAGGCCCGTCACATCCGAGACCGAAAAACTACCGTTGCCCGTCGACCCTGTGTTCTCTATACTGTAAACACCGTGTCGAATGAGTTTACCCCCCATTGGCAGAGTCCGGGGGAAACTGCTATCGACAAGGCTGTCCAATAGGGGTACACTGTGTGGGTTTGCATGAGGGCAGTACGAGACGGTACGAGACGACGAGGATAGGTTGACGCGGGTATGACGATGCATCGTGAGATTGAAGTGGTGGCGGTCGAAGGTCGGACCGTCCTGGACACGCAGGATATTCTCCATCTGGGTCAGGAACGCGGCTACGTGACTAGTGACGAGATCATGGGCCTTGTAGAAGAACATGACATGAGCACCGATGAGATCGAAGAACTGTACTCGCAGTTGATCGACCTCAGCATCGAGGTCTACGAGCAGAGCCCGGTAGCGAGCGGAGCGCTCGAGCAACCGGAGCCCACGCTCGATCTCTCCATCGAGACCATCAGTCATGACCCTCTCCGGCTCTACCTCAAGGAAGCCGGCGAGATCCCCCTGCTCAACAAGCAAGAGGAGATTGAGCTGGCCAAGCGGATCGAGCAAGGAGACAAGCGGGCCAAAGACCGCATGATCCAGTCGAACCTGCGCCTGGTGATCTCGATCGCCAAGAACTACTACACGCAGGACATGGATCTGCTCGACCTGATCCAAGAAGGCAACACCGGTCTCATCCGCGCGGTCGAGAAATTCGACTACCGTAAGGGCTACAAGTTCTCCACCTATGCCACCTGGTGGATCAGGCAGGCCATCACGCGCGCCATCGCGAATCAGGACCGCAACATCCGCATCCCGGTGCATATGATCGAGAAGATCAACAAGATGGTCCGCACCGAGCGCAAGCTGTTGCAGGAGACCGGCAAAGAACCCACCGACGACGAACTGGCCGACGAACTAGGCGTCGAAGCTCAGGAAGTGCGCGAGATGCGGAAGATCGCCCAGCGTACCACCTCGCTCGAGACGCCCATCGGCGACGAGGAAGACGCGGAACTTGGTGACTTCATCGAGAACGCGAGTACGCCCGATCCCGCCGAAGCGGTGCAGAGCCTCTTGGCCAAAGAGAGCCTCGACCGGGTGCTGAAAGCCATGGATGAACGCGAGCGCAAGGTGGTCGAGTTGCGCTTCGGCCTCAAGGGCGAGCACCCGCGCACGCTGGCGGAGGTCAGTTCCCGTTTCAACGTGAGCCGCGAGCGGATCAGGCAGATCGAAGCGAAGGCGCTGGAGCAGATCAAGAACTCCGAGCATATTCAGGCGCTGCGCGAGACCGCTTGAAGAGAGTAGGGCAGGCCCCTACTGATACTCCCCTCGGAAGATTCGAAAGGCGCGGCGACATCTGCCGCGCCTTTCTGCTAGGAGGACCATGGACTCGCAGGCCTCAGAAGCGAGCGAGCTGACCGGACTGCTCGTCTCGCTTCCGAATCGCTTGCCCACGGATGACCCAGGCGCGCAACTCACCGACGCGGCCTACCACGAGATCCAGCTCGCCGCCCGTGGCGCGCTGGAGGGAATGCTCGCCGCCATCTCCTCTCACCTCCTCGAGCGTCACCTGCCCCACCTCGTGGTACTGCGCGGTCAGGATCCGGTGACCCTCACCGGTCCCTTCCCACACAAACTCGCTGCAACCAGAGCCGGCCTTGGCTGGATCGGCAAGTCCGGCCTGCTCGTGACCTCCGACTACGGGCCGCGGTTGTATCTCGCCACGGTGCTGCTCGACCTAGACCTGCAGTCCGCCGAACCCGTCGAGATTGATGGATGCGCGGACTGCCGTGCCTGCGTGGACGTCTGTCCCGGAGGATGCATCACCGGCCGACCGTGGTCGCCGGGCGCAGAACGGGGGCTCCTGGTGGACGCGTTCGCCTGTCAGGCGACACGCATACGCATGGGCGGCCCGAGCGGCCCTGCGGCCGCCTGCGGCCTCTGCCAGCTTGCGTGCCCCTTTGGTCGCGACATGTCGGGCGGCAGGTTGTTCCTGCGTCGACCACCGGCGCCGCACTAGTCTGGTCTGAGCCGGCTCCGCCCAGGGAGCCGCGGCGGCTACGACTGCGTCTGGTATTCCACGGTCCGGGCCCGCACTGCTCTGGCGATGTAATCCAGCACGATCTCGGCGATGGTCTCCTTGGGCGCTCGCTCGACCTGAGTCTCGCCCTGCGGAGTCAGGATGTGGACTTCGTTGTAGTCAGAGTTGAAACCTATGTCGCTGCGGGAGATGTCGTTGAACACGATCATATCCAAGCTCTTGCGCACCAGTTTCTCGCGCGCCCGCGCCAGACCTTCGATGCCGTACTCGGCGGCGAATCCAACCACGAACTGATCGGGCCGCTTTGCCAGGGCCACTTCACACAGGATGTCAGTAGTGGGCGCCAGGCTCACCTGGACTTCGCCCTGACTCTTGCCTATCTTTCCACCGGTAGGCGTGACCACTTCGTAGTCGGCCACGGCCGCCGACATGATGAGGATGTCCGTGTCCCGTAGCAGCCGCATCACTTCCCGATACATCCCCTCAGCCGTGGGCGTCTCGACTTCCCGCACCCCAGGAGCCAGCGGTAGGTCGATGTTCGCCTTGACCAGGTCGACGGCGGCGCCGCGGTCGAATGCCGCCCGCGCCAGGGCCACCCCCATCTTGCCCGAACTCCGGTTGCCTATGAACCTGACGGCGTCGATGGGCTCTCTCGTACCACCGGCGGTGATGACCACATGCAGGCCTCGTAGATCGGTCTTGCGCTCCACCTGGAGTCGCAGTTTGACCTCGGCGACAATACTGTCCGGGTCGGCCATGCGGCCCGACCCGTAGACCCCGCAGGCCAGTTCTCCCGCGCCTGGCTCGACGATGAACACCCCCTGCTCGCGAAGAAGCGCGACGTTTCTCTGGGTGGCCGGATGACGCCACATGTTGGTGTTCATGGATGGCGCCATGACCACCGTCCCGCCGTAGGCGAGGTAGGTGGCGCCCAGCAGGTTGTCCGCCGTGCCGTTCGCCATCTTCGCCATGGTGTTCGCCGTAGCCGGTGCAACCACCATGATGTCGGCAGCGTTGGCCTCCTCGATATGGGTGATGGTGAAATCGGCCCGCAGCTGGTCGCCCACATGGACCGCGTGGCCCGACAACGTCTCGAACGTGAGGGGGGCCACGAACCGGGTGGCTGCTTGGGTCATCATGACCCGTACGTCCATGCCCGCCTTCTGGAACCCGCGCAACAGCTCGGCCGCCTTGTAGGCGGCGATGCCCCCCGTGACGCCGAGCAGGACAGTGGGCTGAGAGGTCATAGGGCCGTGGATCTCATTTCAAGACGAAGCCTTGGCCGCCGGCGATGAAGGGGTGCTCGGGCCCTCAGACCTCAGGACGCAGGCGATAGGTGATCTCGCCTCGGGCGACTTCCTCCATGGAGATGGTGAGGTAGTTGCGTGAAGCGGTGGTGATGAGAGGTGGTGCGACATCCTCGAAGACGCCACCCTCCCCAAGACTGCGGTAGTAACTATTGATCTGACGAGCGCGCTTGGCCGTCACCATGACCGCCGTATAACGGTTCGGGTGGTCCATCTGCTCGTCACGACTCTCTTCGAGACCCAGGATGATCTCGTCTACCGTGGGCTTGTTCATTCGGGGGGCTACCTCTCGGTGTCGGTTGCGCGAATCTCTTCGATGACATCGCGCAGGTGTTCGGCGGCGGTATCTAGAACGTCGTTAACTATAACATAGTCGAATTCTTGCTCGCCCCCCGCGGCACTCCGGGCCAGTGCGTCCATCTCATCGCGGGCATGGTCCATACGCCGGCGGATGGCTTCCTCGGTCTCAGTGCCACGCAGGCGAAGCCGCGCCTCCAGTTGCTTCAGGTCGCGCGGGGCGATGAACGCGACCACCGCCTCGGGAACGCGTTGCATGACCTGCCGGGCGCCCTGAAGTTCGATCTCGAGGATGACGTCGCGTCCCGCCCTCACCTCTGCCCACACCGCGCCCCCGGGAGTGCCATACAAGTGGCCCCCATACTCCGCCCACTCGAGGAAGTCTCCCTGTTTCACTCGGCGGAGAAACTCCTCGCGGGTCACGTAGTGGTAGTCGATGCCCTCCCGCTCGCGGGCGCGTCGCTCTCGTGTGGTAGTGGACACCGACAGCACGAGGTTCTCGAAGAGGGGCAGGATGCGCGCGATGAGTGTGCCTTTTCCGGCACCGGAAGGCCCGGAGATGACGATTAGCCTGCCTATGGTCCCCCCCGGGGCGTTCTAATCCCTAAGCTGTTCGACGAGTTCCCGCCGCTGACGAGGCGTCAGACCGATCACGGTCTTGGAGGTGCTCACCCGGCAGCGCTCGAGGATCTTGGTGGTCTTGACGCGGCCGTACTTGGGCACAGCCATGATGAGATCGAACACTTTCGCCGTGTGCACATACTCAGGAGGCTCGGATAGCACGTCGCAGATGCGGACTTGCCCTTCCCGGAGCATGCTCTTCAACCGAGCCCGCTCGGTCCGGATGCTGTTCGCCCGCTGCAGGGCTTCCATCCGCTGCTGGCTGGTACGTTCCGGAGTCTGCGCGCTGGGCCCGATTGGATCGATCATAGGATCGATTATACTCACGGTGCCTCCCGACGCAACAGGCTTCTCGCATGAGGCAGCGGAACCTACCGCTGGGCCCGTCCTACGACGTCGCTCAGGCACCACCCCCGCCGACGCAACTCGGCCGCCAACTCAGTGGCCAGACGGCCCGGCAGCCGGGGGTCGCGGAAGCCCGCGGCGCCCACAGCCACGACCGTGGCGCCGCAGGCAAGAAAGTCGAGAACGTCGCGCACCGACGCCACGCCCCCCATCCCGATGAGCGGCACGTCGACCTCCTGGGCGACCTCATAGACGAAACGCAGGGCCAAGGGCTTGATCGCCGGCCCCGACAGTCCTCCCGTGACGCCACCCAGGTACGGCCGCAACGTGACGCGGTCCAGAGCCAGTCCCTTGAAAGTATTGACCAGCGCCAGCGCGTCGGCGCCGGCCTCGACGGCGGCGCGGGCCACCGGAAGGATGTCGCCTATGTTGGGCGTGAGCTTGACCACCAGCAACCCCGGCCACGCCTCTCGGGCACCGGCGACGGCCGTGAGGGTCTCCGCCGGATCGGTGCCGATAGAGATGCACCCCGAGTGCACGTTCGGGCAGGAGATGTTGAGTTCCAGGCCGACGCGGGTGACCCAGCCGGGCTGAAGGACATCGAGGGCGCGGCGCACTCGCACGGCGAGTAGTCCGTACTCCTCGGCGCCGAAGCCTCCCACGTTCAGGATGAGTGGACAGGGCAAGGTGAGAAGCCGGGGCAGGTCTTCCTCCACGAAGATCTCGACGCCCCGGTTGGGCAGACCGATCGAGTTGAGCATGCCGCCCACAGTCTCGAGGATGCGGGGCGGTTCGTTGCCCCGGCGGGGCTGCAGCGTCACCGTCTTCGGTACGTAGGCGGCCACGGGCGGCTCGGCCACGATGGTGGAGTCCAGGCTCTCGGCGACCTCGAGGAGGTCGAACGTGCCCGAGGCGTTGATCAACGGATGGGCCAGCCTCAGCGGACCCAGGTCCACGGCCAGATCGATGGGGAGATCTTCGGGGGCCGTCACTCCCTGCCCCCCGGCACTGCACAGGGGTGCGCGCCCCCGCCGAATGCCGCCTGGCCGGCGAACACCGGCCCTTCCCGACAGACGCGGGCAAGCGAGCCGTCGGCCATGGGGATCGCGCAGCCTTGGCACGATCCCACGCCGCAGGCCATCCCCGCTTCCAGACTGAACCAGGCAGCACAGGCCCGCTGCAGGCACAGCTGCCACACAGCGTGGCACATGGCGAATACACCGCATGCCACGACAACGTCGTCCGAGCGGAGTTCGTCGGCGAGCAGATGGGTCACCATCCCCGTGCGCCCAAGACTACCGTCCTCACAGATGATCTCCAGCCGCACATCGCTTCCCCGGGCGCGGAGCGCGGCGACCGGCGCGGTGAAGGCGTCGACGCACTCGGCTTGGGCCGCATCTCGAAAGCCCAGGAGAATCACCGTAGGCGCCGGGATAACCGCTGAGGCGGCCAAGGCTTCGATCAGCAGCGGGAACGGCGCGACTCCCGCTCCGCCGGCGACTATCACCAGTCGGCCTCCCCTCGTGGGCACCATGCCGTCGCGCGGAAAACCCCGGCCGAGGGGCCCCAACACCCACACGACATCGCCGGCACCGACCTCCACCAACTCTTCGGTGCCGGGGCCGATAGGCGATATCAGGAACGATACCTCGTCGGGTGCCTGACCGTGCAGGCTGAAGGCACGGGGCAGAAACATGGCTGAGGCCTCTCGCTGCAGTAGCGCGAACTGTCCCGCGTGACCGGGCACCCAACCAGGCACCAGGAGACGGACCACGTACATGCTGCCCTGCTGCTCGCAGGCGACGACGCGCCCCGCACTACGACCGCGAGTGCTCACGAGCTCTGGTGCAACTCCTGCAGACAGATGACCGCGGGTTCCCCCTCACGGACGACCTCGATGGCCTGCACGGCGGCGTGCGCCGCCGCGATGGTGGTCATGGTAGGCACGCCGCGGCGGAGGGCGACGCGCCTGATCTCATAGCCGTCGGCCCGGGCGCCCCGACCCCGCGGTGTATTGATGACCAGGTCGACGGCGCCGGCCTCGATCAGATCGACGATGGTCGGCGCGGCCTGCCCGGCATCAGCGGCTATGGCCGCTCCGGACAGGCTCGCGTCTCCACCGGCCCTGGGATCGGCCGCCTGCAGGCCGGCGCCCCCTTCGGTGAACTTGAGCACCGACTCCGACGCGATGCCGTTGCGCGCGAGCGTGGTGTGCGTGCCGGAGGTGGCCAGCAGGCGGAACCCAAGTCGGGAAAGCGTGTCGGCCACACCCACGACCGCGGCCTTGTCGGCGTCGCACACCGAGATGAAGACCGTGCCCTCCCGCGGCAGACGATCACCCGCCGCCAGCGTGGCCTTGTGGAACGCGACCGGGAAGCTCGGCCCGATGCCCATGACCTCGCCGGTGGACTTCATCTCCGGCCCAAGCGTGGTGTCCACACCGGGGAACCGTGGGAAGGGCAGCACGGCTTCTTTTACGGCCACATGCGTGAGGTCGCGCCGCCGCGGCACGCGGCCGGCGCCGACGGACTCTGCCCACCCAGGAAGGTCTAGGTCGCGCAGGCGGTGTCCCGCGATGACCTTGGTCGCGACACGGGCCAGCGGCACGCCGGTGGCCTTGCTGACGAAGGGCACCGTGCGGCTTCCCCTTGGATTGACTTCAAGTACGAATATGGTGGTGGATTCGTCCGTCTGCTGCAGCGCATACTGCACGTTCATCAGACCCACCACCCCCAACTCGAGCGCCAGGGCGGCCGTCTGTTCTTCTATGAGCCGTTCGAACTCCTGCCCCAGACTGACCGGCGGGATCACGCAGGCCGAGTCGCCCGAGTGTACGCCGGCCTCCTCCACGTGCTCCATCACCGCCCCGATATAGACCTCGTGGCCGTCGCACACGGCGTCCACGTCGATCTCCATGCTGCGTTCCAGGAACCGGTCGATCAATACGGGATGCCGAGGCGAGGCCTTCACGGCCGTGTGGATGTAGCGCTCGAGGCCCGCCTGGTCGTACACGATCTCCATGGCACGGCCGCCCAGCACGTACGACGGCCTCACCAGCACCGGATAGCCGATGCGTTCGGCGATAGCCGACGCCTCCTCGGCCGAGCGGGCGGTTCCGAACGAGGGCGCCTGCAACGCCAGCTTCTTCAGCACGCCGCCGAACCGTTCCCGGTCCTCGGCCAGGTCGATGGCATCCTGACTCGTGCCCATGATCGGGACTCCGGCCGCGTGGAGCTTCTCGGCGATCTTGAGCGGCGTCTGGCCGCCGAACTGCACGATGACCCCCTTCGGCTGCTCGTTCTCCACGATGTTGAGCACGTCTTCGAAGGTCAGCGGCTCGAAGTACAGTCGATCCGAGGTGTCGTAGTCTGTGGAGACGGTCTCGGGGTTACAGTTGACCATGATGGCCTCGTAGCCCTGTTCGCGCATCTCCATGACCGCGTGCACGCAGCAGTAGTCGAACTCGATGCCCTGGCCGATGCGGTTGGGTCCGCTCCCCAGGATGATCACCCGCTCGCGGTCCCCCCGAACAGCTTCATTCTCTTCTTCGTAGGTGGAGTAGAAGTAGGGCGTGTACGCCTCGAACTCGGCCGCGCAGGTATCCACCGCCTTGTAGGTGGGGATGATGCCGTCTTCGCGCCGCCGCGCGCGCACTTCCAGTTCGTCCGCGCCAAGGAAGCGGCCTATGTAGGCGTCGGAGAAACCGAGGCGCTTCGCCTGCCGCAGCTCCTCGCGGGGGATCCCTGCCAGACCTCCCTTCGCTCCGAACTCCTGTAGGCGGCCCTCCGCCTCCACGATCTCGCGGAACTCTTCCAGGAACCACTCGTCGATCCAGGTGACGTCGAAGATCTCCTTGAGGGTCACTCCCCGCCTGTAGGCTTCGAGGATGAGGTCATAGCGCTCCGCCGACGGGATGCTGATCATGGCCAACAGCGCCCCGTTGTCGTCGGGGATGTCGGGCTTGACGTCGAGTTCGCGCGAGCGCATGGACTTCTGGAAGGCCTCTTTGAAGGTGCGCCCGATGGCCATGTTCTCGCCCACGCTCTTCATGTGGGTGGTGAGGCGCGCGTCGGCAAGGGGAAACTTCTCGAAGGCCCAGCGGGGCGTCTTGACCACCACGTAGTCGATGGTGGGCTCGAAGCAGGCCGGGGTCTTCCTGGTGATGTCGTTGGCGATCTCGTCCAGGCTGTATCCCACCGCCAGCTTGGCGGCGATCTTGGCGATGGGGAAGCCGGTGGCCTTCGAAGCCAGCGCGCTGCTGCGGCTGACCCGTGGGTTCATCTCGATGACCATGAGCTCATCGGTCTCGGGAGAGTAGGCGAACTGGATGTTCGACCCCCCCGTCTCCACCCCGATCGCGCGGATGATAGCCAGAGCGGCGTCGCGCAGGCGCTGGTACTGGATGTCGGTGAGCGTCTGCTGTGGGGCAACCGTGATGGAGTCGCCGGTGTGGATGCCCATGGGGTCGATGTTCTCGATGGAGCAGACGATGACCACGTTGTCTTTGTGGTCGCGCATCACCTCCAGCTCGAACTCCTTCCAGCCTACCACCGACTCCTCGAGGAGCACCTGGCGTCGTGGGTGACGCGTCGAGACCGGCCTGCACGGCGGCGTCGAAGCCGGCACGGTTCTGGGCCACCCCTCCCCCGTGCCCTCCCATGGTGAAGCTGGGACGAACGATCAGAGGCAGGCGCAGGCCGCCCGCCAGCGCCTCGTGCGCCTCGGCTAGAGTGCGGACGACCGACGACTCGGGCACGCGCATGCCGATGGACGCCATCGTGGTGCGGAACTCGTCCCGAGCCTCGGCTCGGTGGATGGCGGCGTAGTCGGCACCCAGCAACTCGACGCCGTAGCGTTCGAGCGTGCCGTCCTCGGTCAGCGCCACTGCCAGGTTCAGGGCGGTCTGGCCACCCAGGGTGGGTAGCAGGGCGTCCGGCCGCTCCCGCGCGATGATCTTCGCCACCACTTCGGGCACGAGGGGCTCCACATAGGTGCGGTGGGAGAACGCGGGGTCGGTCATGATGGTGGCCGGGTTCGAGTTCACCAGGACCACCTCGTAGCCCTCCTCCTGCAAGACCTTGCACGCCTGGGTGCCGGAGTAGTCGAACTCGCAGGCCTGCCCGATGACGATGGGCCCAGACCCGAGCAGCATGATCTTGTGGATGTCGGTGCGGCGGGGCATTCTAGCGGCCCTCGGACTGCGGGTGCTGGCGGCGAAGCATCAGGTCTCCATTCCGTTCGGCCTCACGGGGCGCGATTAACGGTCCGGGGAATCATACCTGAGCGGAGGCGCACCGGGGAAGGCGCGGTGACGCGGCGCGGCGTTTGCGCGGCGGACCAAGTGGGGCGGTCCACCGGTGGCGCTGGGGCCACCCGATAGCAGCCAACCCGACGGAGCCTACCCGAGGTACCCATGCATCGGCAGCAGATCGTACCGGCGGAGAGCCTCCCACGTGGCCGCCAGCACTTCGCGGGGCAGCACCGAGCCCGCGTGCAGGCGCGGCGGCGGTGCGGCAAGGGCCTGGGGACCGTAGGCGAAGAAGTGGTCGGCGGCTTTGGCCGCGTTGGCGAAGGGGTTGCCGTCGGAGACTTGGCCCACGACCGCGAACAGCTCGGCCACGAGCGCCGAGAGGCGCGACGAGAGCTCGTCGGCCTCTACCCGATCGGCCGTCCAGCGACAGGTCGATGATCGACGAGAGCTGGGCACCGAAGGAGTTGGCCGTCGACAACAGCAACCCGTCGTACCCTCCCCCGTTCGGGCGCAGATGCGCGGCATACCCGCCCTCCGCGCCGCGCACCAGGAACACGCCCTCCAGGTCCAGCCCTGCGGCTTGCGCAACGGTCACCCGATCCGCTCCGCTCGTGTCCTTGAAAAGGACGAAGTTCGGGAAGCGGCGCGCGAGCGAGGCGACCAGGTCGGGGCTCATCTCGTTCTCGGTGACCTGCGGAAGCTGGTAGAGCGCCAGGGGTGCGCCGAGACTCAGAAGCTCCCCGAGGGCGCTCCCGATCTCTTCCTGGGTGAGGTCATCTCCCCTGGGGGGACACGCGGCGAACCCACACAACGCACCATCGAACTGGTCGGCACTGAACCGGTCGCTCGTGCCTGAGCCTGCCGAGCCGACGCTCCCGGTGCGGGACCCGGCGCCCCATCCAGCTCCCACCCGAGCTGAAGTGTCCCGCACGACCCGCGCCGCCTCGGCCGCGTCGGGGTGCAATGCTCCGACCAGCACCTTGGCTCCGAGCCGCGCCGCTTCGAGCAGCGCCAGATCGACCACTTCCTGGGTCTCCTGCGCCGTGAGTTCCCACGCGTCGCCGGTGGACCCGGGGGCCAGCCATCCCCGCGACCAGCGCGCGATGAACGCGAGATGGGCCGCGCAGCGGACGTGGTCGATCCCTCCATCCCGGTCGTAGTGGGTGAGAGGAGGGCACCAGAGTCGCGGCACCCCCTCGGGGAACAATCGCCGCTGCAGGTCTCGCCGGCCAGTCTCGGACACGTCACCTCCTACGGCTGGTAGTCGCAGCCCGCCGACCAGACGTCAGGCCTCCTCGAGTTCCTCGTCTCCCGGCATCATAGGCTATCATCGTCGGGGTCCGATAATCCGCGCGCGGGAGTCCTGATGCCGGCTATCAAGGAGCTTCTCCACAGCAAGCTCAAGTTCGGTCTGATCGCCCTCGCGATCGGCTTGGTCGTGTCGCTCACCATGCTCATGGCGGCGATGTCGGAAGGACTGATCAGCGGGATGACGGGCGCCAAAGAAGCCCTCAAGGCCGACGTCCTCGTGTTCCAAGGTGACACCCAGCTGTCCCTGGAGCGGAGCCTGCTGAGCGCGGCGGATCTCGAGCAGATCCGGAAGACCCCCGGCGTGGAGGAGGTCTACCCGGTCGGCCACGCGATGGCCTCGGTCGAGACCGCCACGGGGAGTTTCGACGCTCGGGTCCTGGGACTCGGCTCACACCTCGAACAGCTGCCCATCGTGGAAGGCGCCGGAGGTCCGCTCGGTCCAGGCGAGACCATCGTGGACGTGACCGCGAAGGCGGAGGGCGTCTCGATCGGCGACACGGTTCGCCTCTCGCCCATCGATCGCGAATTGACCGTCGTGGGCTTCACCGAGGGGCGACGCTACGTGATGGCGCCCGCGTTCTATGTGGACATGGCCACCTGGGAGGACCTCTACCTCGCTTCCGCCCTGGCGCCGGTGGAGAAGACGTCGAGCGGCGCCGGCGCCGATCCGGTGCGTGACCAGTTCTCCGGAAGCGCCTCGATCGCGGCGGTGACCATGAAGGGCCCCCACGACGCAGCCGCCATCGAGGCCCTGGCCGGCAGACTGGGCGGCCGGTTCGAGGTCACCACTCCCGCAGAAGGCCGCGATGGCGGGCAACGGCATGTCGGTCATGGTGCTCGCGGTGGATGGCATCCAGGTCGTCTCCCTGGTGATCGGCGCTCTGGTCATCGGAGTCTTCTTCTACGTGACCACGCTCCACAAGACGGGTCAGATCGCCGCCATCAAGGCCCTCGGCGCCTCGAACGGATACGTCTGTGGACAGCTGATCCTCCAGGTCACGATCCTCGTAGCCGTGGCCGCCGTCATCGGCATCTTGCTGGCCCTCGGGCTGGGCGGCGCCATGCCGCCGGCGATGGCCTTCGAACCTCAGGCACAGAGTTGGCTGACCAGTCTCGTCGCCGTCTTCTTGATGGGGTATCTGGGAAGCCTCTTCTCGCTGCGCGCGATCCTGGCTGTCGACCCGGCTTCGGCGCTCAACCGGGCGGAGAACTGACATGGACGCTCGGTCCCGGCCCGCTTCACCGTCCCGGAGGGAGCGGCCGCGTGAGTCTGCTCGAAGTGCGCCGGCTCTCACACCGATACGGGGATGGAGATACAGCGGTGACCGCCCTCGACGACGTGTCGTTCTCCCTCGACCAAGGTCTGTTGCTGGCCGTGCTCGGGCCGTCGGGCTCGGGCAAGACCACTCTGCTCTCCATCATCGCCGGGCTTCTGACGCCCACCTCGGGGGAGGTGATCCTCGACGGTCGGGAGGTCCATCTGCACACGGCGCGGGACGCCGCGCGATTCCGGCGGCAGAACGTCGGCATCGTCTTCCAGGAGTATCACCTGATCCCCTACCTGACCGCCCGAGAGAACCTCCTGCTCGTGCCGCGTCTGAGAGGCCGGACCACCAGTGAAGACCGCGCCCGAGCCGACTCCCTGCTGGGGGAGTTCGACCTGGGCGCTCGGGCGCGACACAAACCCGCGCAGTTGTCGGGTGGGGAACGCCAGCGGGTGGCGATCGCCCGGGCCTTCATGAACGAGCCCAGAGTGATGCTCGTGGACGAGCCCACGTCTCACCTGGACACCGAGCGCGGACGGCAGGTGCTGGATCTGCTCCGTGACCACATCCACGGCCGAGCGATGACCTGTGTCATGGTCACCCACGATCAGCGCATGACCGACCAGGCCGACCAGACCGTCCGTCTGGTCGACGGGCGAGTGCAGGGCTAAGGACGCCCAGTCGCGCGATCGGTCGGCGGAGCGGTCCGGGATCCCAGGGCCCGAGTCAGCGGGCGGTGACTCTCAGGATGCGGTCGTCGTCAGTTCCGGGACTCCCCCGCCCGTCCCGGTTGCTGGTGCCCAGGTAGAGGGCCCCGTCCGGTCCCACGGCGATCGAGCGCAGGCGGCCGAAGCGGCCGTCCAGCAGGATGTCCTCGTTCGCGACAGCGCCAAAGGCTCTATCTACCGGCGTGAGCCGGCGGAGATCCTGTTCCTTGAGCGTGACGAACAGCAAAGAACCGCGCCAGCCCGGGATCGCATCCGCTTCGTAGAACACGGCTCCGGCGGGAGCGATGGTCGGAGTCCAGGTGTAGATGGGGTCGACGAAGTCGGGCATGCCGACCTTGCCTACGAAAGTCGGCCAGCCGAAGTCACCACCCGCCTGCACGTGGTTGATCTCGTCGTTGGTGTCGGGTCCGTGCTCGGTGAGGAACGGCTGAGTGTCCCCGGGCAGCCACGCGATGCCCTGGGGGTTGCGATGCCCGTAGGAGTAGACCAATGAACCCGGGAAGGGATTCCCCGGCGCGGGTCGCCCGTCGCGGTCCATGCGGAGTACCTTGCCGGCGAGTGAACTTCGGTCCTGCGCGGGGCTCCCCCGGCCGGCGTCGCCGGTGGTCACCCACAGGAAGCCGTCGGGTCCGAAAGCGACCCGGCTGCCGTCATGGATCGAACCGGCGGGGATGCCGTCGACGCAGTATCTTCTCCTCGCCGATCGCGTCGCCCCGGAGAGTGACCCGGCTCACACGATTCTGAAGGCCGCCACCGCCTGCATCGTGGGTGTAGGCGACGTACAGGTACGGCTGCCCAGGGAAGTCGGGGTCGACGGCCAGGCCGAGCAGGCCGCTCTCGCCGTTCGCGGCGACAGGAAGCTCGCCGAGTTGAGTGACGGCGCCTGTGGCCGGGTCCACCCGGACGATGCGTCCGGTGCGTTCGGTGACCACCAGGTTGCCGTCGGGGAGGAACCGCATCTCCCAGGGTACGTCCAGGCCGGTAGCGACCACCTCCACCAGCAGGTCGGCGTCGCCGGCGGGTGTCCCCGGGCCGGCGGTCGATGTCGGCGTCGTCACGGTGCCGCCTCCAGTAGTCACTCCCGTCGTGGACTCCGTCGCGCGGACGTCAGTCGCGGGCGCGGATGGCGTGCCGTCGAAGGCGCAGCCGGCCAAAACAACAACAAGGGCCGCCAGACAGAGGGCAAGAATCCACAAGTTCCAGCTCGACCTTCGCGCCGAAGACAGCGCGAACACGGGCGCCGCGGATGTCGACCAATGTTTGCGTGGTCTCTCCAGCCCGACGAATGCCATCACACGGCCCTTTCCGTTCTTCGGATCCGATCCGGGCGTCACTTGCGCGATGAAGAATGGTGTTGATCTTCCCCTGCGCGGCGAGAAGCACACCATGGTCCACGGTCACGCGGCGATCGGCTTGGTGGTGCCAGGCCGGACCCGAAGGGAACGACGCACTTCTTCATACAAAGTACTTGCTTTCGCTCGGTCCCTGCGATACGCTGCCCCCATGAATCCAGTCACGCCTCTTCCGCCTCCGCGCGCGCACGAGCCCTCCGGCAACGCAGAGCCGGTCGTGGCGCTCGACGACCACGCCCTCGACAATCTGCGCTACATCCGACGCGACGATGGCTTCGGCCGGAAGCTTCACCGCCGTTCCCGGGTGGGGAGGCGTGGGTATGGGCGCGATCGGGATCATCGCCGCGGTCGTCGCCGGCCTGCAGGTGGGAACTCGGGGCTGGCTGACCGTCTGGTTCGATCGCTGCTGTCGCCGCATGCGCCGTCGGCGGAGCGTCGATGTACCTCAAGGCGCGCAGGGCCGGTGTGCCACTTGCGACCGGTCCCGGCAGAAAGTTCGCCTTCGCCCTCTCCCCCGCGCTCGTAGCCGCTGTGCCGCTGTCGATCGTTCTGGTGCAGGCCGGCTCCCCGGGGCTTCTGGCCGGCATGTGGCTACTGCTCTATGGTGCGGCCGTCGTGGCCGGGGGCGCCTTCTCGGTGCGACCGGTACCGGCGATGGGAGCCTGCTTCATGGGTCTGGGTGCCGTCGCGCTCTTTGCCCCCGCTTCCTGGGGAGACCTTCTGCTCGGCTTGGGGTTCGGAGGGCTTCACGTGATCTTTGGCCTGTGGATTGCGAGGGACTACGGTGGCTAGACCGGCGAAGTCCGGCACCACTCGGGCTCCCGCCGCCGCCCCCACGCTCTCGCGTGTCGGTGGAGGGGCCGCGGCAAGCCGGTCGCGCCAGCTCGACAAACTCATCCACGAACGGGTGCGCCTGGGCATCGTGAGCGCCCTGGCAGTGAACCAGAGTCTGACATTCACGGAACTCCGCCGCATCCTCGGCGCTTCGGACGGCAATCTGAGCGTGCACGCCCGCAAGTTGGAAGAGGGCGGCTACATAACCTGCACGAAGTCCTTCGAAGGGCGCGTTCCCAAGACCGAGTACCGGCTGGCAGACGAAGGGCGTCGGGCCTTGGAGGACTATCTCAGTCACATGGAGATCTTGATCGACTCGATCCGCCGCAGGTAGGCGCGGCGCAAGGGGTCGCTGCACGTTTGACATGCTGTGTAACTTTGTCGTGCAAAGTTCTTGCAAAGGAGGAAACGGATGGACCGATTCGATGTCGTCGTTGTCGGCGCTGGGCTTTCGGGACTGCGCATGGCCGGCCTGCTCTCCCGCGAGGGGCTGTCGGTGCTGGTGGCAGACCGGAAGGTGGACCCCACGCGCGGGGTCCACACTACCGGCATCTTCGTTCGGCGAACCTTGGAGAGCTTTCCCTTGCCCGAAGCCTGCCTGGGACCACCCATCCGCCAAGTGACCATGTTCTCGCCCTCGGGACGTCGAGCGGTTCATCGGAGCCGACACGACGAGTTCCGCATAGGTAGGATGACGGCCCTCTACGAGCGCGAACTGGAAGCGGCGACCGCTGCAGGCGCGTGCTGGGCGGCAGGACACGCCTTCGAAGGCATCGACTGCCTGCACCGGGATACCCTGGTCGAACTACGCCCCCAAAGCGGACGCGCGCGCATCATCAGGGCCCGCTTCTTGGTAGGGGCCGACGGCACGTTCTCCGACACGGCCCGCGCGCTCCGCCTCGACCGCAACGAGACGTGGCTGGTCGCGACAGAACTGCTCTTCCCCGGGTTGGCCCTCGACTGCGAGCCTCAGCTGATGTGTTTCCTGGACCCTCACCTCGCCCCCGGATACATCGGGTGGGTAGCCCACGATGGCTGCGAGACCCACGTTGGCGTAGGTGGGTTGGCAGGCAGGTTCGAACCCGGCCAGACGCTCGGGCCGTTCCTCAGGAAGGCAGCGGCCATTCTGGCACGCGACGGCGTCCTCGGCGATACAACCGCCTTCGCCAGAGCCGAAGCGGAGCGCCGCGGAGGCTGCATACCCATAGGCGGCATGTTGCGACGCGTGGCGGGCACCCGCGGACTACTGGTCGGCGACGCGGCCGGAGCTCCGTCACCCCTTACCGCAGGGGGATTGGATCCGTGTTTTCGTCTCACGGCCGTCGCCGCCGAGGCGATCGTCGACCACTTAGTGCGTGATGACCAAACCCTCCTGGCAACCTATTCAGGCGCGCGGTTCCGCCACCGGTTCACCTCGCGCCTTCTCATGCGCCGCCTGCTGACTTCTCTCGAGAACCCATTGGTGGTCGAAGCCGTCTGCCTTTCGCTGCGATTGTCTCCGGGCTCGTCGATCGCGCGGGCAGTTCTCTTCGGGGCTCACTCCTTCCCGGGCGACACGGATGAAACCCAGGCCGCGTCGCGAGATTTGCCCAACCCCCGATGAGAGAGCTCTCACGCGCTCGTGACAGTCCTCTCATTTGAGTGGTTTTGGCGCGTTCCGGACCGTTTAATGCGGCGGCAGCTGGTTGCGTTCGGCGACCGGCAGAGCCCCTCGGGGCCGCACTGTAAACGGACAAAGAGGTGACAATTGAAGGTGTCAATGAAAAGGACGTCGATTCTTATCGCCGCGCTGGTGATCCTGGCCGTGTTCGTGGCCGTCGGGCTCAGCGGTAACCAGGCGGGCGCATACAGCCCGACCAGTGGCGGCTTCAACAACGGCTGCCAGAATTGCCACCCCACAGCAGTCGGCACGGGTCTTCACGTCGCCGCCAACTACCCAACGCACTCACGTTCTACCTGCACCGTGTGTCACGCGACTGTGGGTGACACGCCGGCACTCGCCAAGTGCGTAGTGTGCCACGGCAGCGCCGTGGTGATCGCGGCCGTGCCAACGTCTGACCACCCGTCGGCGGGTTGCCAAGGCTGCCACCCTGTTCCCGTTGCCAACTACACCATCACCGCCTCGACCGGTGCGAACGGCACGATCAGCCCGCTCGGCGCCCAGACGGTGGCCGGTGGAGCCAACCTGACCTTCACCATGACCCCTGCCGCGGGTTATCACGTCGCCGGCGTGCTGGTGGACGGAACCGCCGTGACAGGAGCCCCGACCAGCTACACCTTCAACGCTGTAGCCGCCAATCACACCATCTCGGTCACGTTCGCGGCTAACACCACCAACTACACCATCACCTCCTCGACCGGTGCGAACGGCACGATCAGCCCGCTCGGCGCCCGGACGGTGGCCGGTGGAGCCAACCTGACCTTCACCATGACCCCTGCCGCGGGTTATCACGTCGCCGGCGTGCTGGTGGACGGAACCGCCGTGACAGGAGCCCCGACCAGCTACACCTTCAACGCTGTAGCCGCCAATCACACCATCTCGGTCACGTTCGCGGCTAACACCACCAACTACACCATCACCTCCTCGACCGGCGCGAACGGCACGATCAGCCCGCTCGGCGCCCGGACGGTGGCCGGTGGAGCCAACCTGACCTTCACCATGACCCCTGCCGCGGGTTATCACGTCGCCGGCGTGCTGGTGGACGGAACCGCCGTGACAGGAGCCCCGACCAGCTACACCTTCAACGCTGTAGCCGCCAATCACACCATCTCGGTCACGTTCGCGGCTAACACCACCAACTACACCATCACCTCCTCGACCGGCGCGAACGGCACGATCAGCCCGCTCGGCGCCCGGACGGTGGCCGGTGGAGCCAACCTGACCTTCACCATGACCCCTGCCGCGGGTTATCACGTCGCCGGCGTGCTGGTGGACGGAACCGCCGTGACAGGAGCCCCGACCAGCTACACCTTCAACGCTGTAGCCGCCAATCACACCATCTCGGTCACGTTCGCGGCTAACACAGTGGGCGGTGGCAGAGCGCAGGTCGTGGTGCGTGTGGTTAACGCTGCTGGAAACCCCATCAATCACGCCAAGGTTGTGCTAAAAAAGCGCGGTTCCGACGAGCGTGAGAGATACACGAACAGCGTCGGCGTGGCCACATTCTCCAGAATCCCCTACGGGACCTACATGCTGGTGGTGTCCAAGGACAAGTACGCCCGCTCCTCGGACACTCTCGCGGTCCAGAGTCCCACGGTTCAGACGACCAGGACGCTCCTCCCGAAGGACGAAGACCATGACGACGAACATGGCAGCGACCACGAATCCAGTTCTCCGGCACCTCGCTAGATACCGACACTGAAGACGGTCGAGGCGCATTCGCCCGCGCTCTCGATCGTCTAGTACACATCTCCTGACGCCCGCCCATCCCGGGTGTCGAAGACGGCGGGGGCTTGCCAGAGCCCCCGCCGTCTACCTCTTCCCCGACGATTCCTCGTCAGTAGTTGAACACGATCAAGTCGTCCCGCTCGACGCCGTGGGATCCGCACAGAGGGATCGCACTTGCCGAACAGGACGAACGTGGTCTTTCCCGCCAACGCAGGCTCCTCGTCGAGCATCTCGTAGTTGGCACCGCCTTTCGAGATGACCAAGTCGGCCTCCTCGACCAATCCCCTCACCCGTTCCGACACCTTGCTCAGATCGGTCCCGGGGAGAGGCTCGGCGATGCCGTTCCCGACAACGTCGGCCACGGCGTCCAGGCCGACGACGAGGGCCTCGGTGATGGTGGCGTCGTTGATCACGGGCACTTCGCGGGTTACGAAGGTGACCTGAACGGCGGCCGCGGCTTCGATCACCTCCAAGAGAAGACGGTCGAAGACGATCTCCCCGCAGTTGTCCCCGAAGTAGACGATGCTCTTCGCCCGGGCGACCCGGGCACGGAAGACCTCCACGCGATCGGCGTCCACGCGCATCGTGGCCACCGTATCGGGAAGATCGGCCCTCGGACCGCCGGTCACATCCACCATCGCGTCGAGCGTGTTCCCGGCGGCGGCGAACCTCACGGCCAGACGCAAAGGGGTCTGAGCTCTCGAACACACTGGTTCGCGCGGCCTCGAATAGGCCAAGGGCCAGTTCGTTCTGCCGCCGCTTCACGTCGGCGAGAGGATCGACCTCGCCCGTGCGGGCGACCAGCAGCGCCCACGCGTCGCGCACTACCTCGGGCGATCGAAATGCTTTCGAGGGCTCTGTCAAGGCGGGAAGACGGCGGACGTCCTCCATGAACTCAGCCACTGCCTGGTCGTCGAGCGCCAAATGGGCGACCTTCGAGATCATCTCATCGATGCACGGCGCGCACTCCGGCCACATCCGCATTCTCGCAACTCCCTGGTCGATGTTGGACGGCTCCCAGAGTAGCAGGTGGCACACCCTTCTCGTCCCGCGGCCGGAGTAGTAAGCTTCCGTGCCGGGTCTGTCCATGTGCTCGGCGTGTGCCGCGCCCCCTCACACAGGCCGGGAGATGGATCGACCCCTATCAACGGATAACCCTGCGGTTCGGCATGCAGACACACAACCCGACTATCGCCAGCTGGTAGTCGTATGCGTGGCGAGTTTTGTCGTGTGGGCGGGCTTCGGGGCGATCCTGCCGTATCTGCCGGTGTTCCTCCAGGAGGAAGCCCACGCCTCGGTGGGTCTGATCGGCATCATCGCGGCGGCCTACTACGTGGGCACCTTCGTGTTCTCGTCACCGATGGGCGCCCTCAGTGACCGCATCGGCAGAAAGCCCGTACTCATATTCGGCGTCGGTCTGTACGCCGCTGCCAGCTTCCTCTTTGTCACGACCACCTCGGCCGGGTGGTTCGTGCTATTCCGGCTGCTCGAAGGCATCGGAGCCGCCGCGGTCATGCCCGCGGGCAAAGCCTTCATCGCCGACATCACGACCGAGGCCACCCGCAGCCAGGCCTACGGCTGGCTGACGACCGCACAATTCGGCGGTCTCGCCTCGGGCCCCGCACTGGCCGTGCCGTTGTACGCGCTGGGAGGCGGCCACGGTCGGTCGGCGTTCTACGCCATCTTCCTGTTCGGGAGCGTGGCCGCGGCGATCACCGCGGTGGCGCTTCTGTTCACCATCCGGGAACCTGAGCACGCCCGTCGGCGGCGTCTCGACGGCGCCGAGCGTCCACCCTACAGATCGTTGGTCACCCGGCCCGTGGCCGCCTTTCTTGTCGTCGCTGCCACCGTGGGCTTCGCCACCGGAGTGTGGGAGGTCCTCTGGAGTCTCTGGCTGCGCCATCTCGGAGCGACCGATGAACTTCGTGGGGCTCACGTGGATCGCCTTCAGCCTGCCCATGTTGTTGGCGTTCGCGGGGGGTCGCCTGGCCGATCGGCACAGCCGCTTCCTGTTGATGTATTCCGGCCTCGCGGTGTCGTCGCTGGCGTGGATCGTGTATGGGATCACCCGCAACCTCATGGTGTTCTTGGTCTTCTGCGTGATCGAAGGTCTGGCCGTCGCCTGGTCGTATCCGGCCCAACAGGCGTTTCTGGTGCAGGTGAGCCCTCGGCGCTGGCTGGGCACCATCCAGGGGCTGGAGTCGTCATCCATGCAGCTCGCCGCCCTCATGGGCACGCTGCTCTCGCCGCTCCTCTATCACGTGATCTCCGGATACACGATCGCGGTAGGAGGGGTCGTGTCCCTGATCGGGCTGGTGGTCACCGCCCCGACGCTGGCACGAGAGTGGAAGCGGTTGCAGCACGCTCCGTCGCCATAGCGGACGTCCCGCAATAGACTACTACCCACGATCCACCGGGGCCGCGGAGAACAGGTCGCCCGTGCGCAGACCGTAGCGCCGGCGCAGGGATGGTGTCTCGAACAGCACGGCGGCGACCAACGTGTAGAGAGTCACTCCCCCGATGATGATCACCAGCCGCCCCCATGGCTCGCCCGCCTGCATCCGTTGGTGCGCGAACACGTATCCTGCCCTGCCCCAGACCAGGGCGCCCAGCAGCAGCACGATCTGCACGATCCTGGCCGCCCACCTCCGCCGCACCAGCAGCAGGAACGGCAGCAGAAGGCAGAAGCCGACGATGCCGAACGCATAGAAGCGCAAGAAGTGCGCAGCCAGGAGGACGCACGCCGTCACGGCGGGCGCGAGCAGCAGCGTCGTGGTCAGCGCCCCCGCATGTCTTGGGTCAGTCATGGCGCGTCCCCCG
Organism: uncultured Actinomycetota bacterium; assembly: GCA_963790415.1. Taxonomy (GTDB): domain Bacteria; phylum Actinomycetota; class Thermoleophilia; order RBG-16-64-13; family RBG-16-64-13; genus JAJZQZ01. The sequence continues at coordinate 33,423 of CAWBOK010000009.1, read as the reverse complement.
CTCTATCTCGGAAGTCGAGGTTACTCGGTCGTGCCTGAAGGGCACCTTCGAAGAATACACGCGACTGACCGATGCGAGCGCAAGGAGCACGCTGTGAGAGCCGCCGACCTGTTCGTCCGCTGCCTGGAGAACGAGGGTGTCGACACTATCTTCGGCATTCCCGGCGAAGAGAACCTCGACGTCATGGATGCCCTTCTCGACAGTCGCATCCGTTTCGTCACCACCCGGCACGAGCAGGGGGCCGCCTTCATGGCGGACGTGCACGGGCGCCTGACCGGCCGCGCGGGGGTATGCCTCTCAACGCTGGGACCGGGAGCGACCAACCTCGTCACCGGTGTCGCCGACGCCAACATGGATGGCGCCCCGGTGGTCGCCATAGCCGGGCAGGCGGCCACCACCCGACTGCACAAGGAGAGCCACCAGGTGGTCGACTTGGTGCGACTGTTCGAGCCGGTCACCAAGTACGGAGCGCAGATTCGAGCCCCCGAGACCATCCCCGAGATCGTACGAAAGGCCTTCAAGGTCGCGCAGACCGAGAAGCCCGGGTGCAGCTTCGTCGAGTTCCCGGAGAATGTGGCGGCCGCGGAGATACTCGACAAGACCCCCTTGCGGGTCCAGAGCGCCACTCCCCCGGTCCCCGCGCCGGACAAAGTTGCCCAAGCCGCCCGCATCATCTCGGAGGCCAGGTCGCCGCTCATCATGGCCGGCAACGGTGTCGTCCGAGCCGGGGCTTCAGCCGACCTGGTGGGGTTCGCCGAGCGCCTCAACATCCCGGTGGCCACGACCTTCATGGCCAAGGGAGTGATCCCCTTCTCCGACCCGCTCTGTCTGGGCGCGGTCGGCCTGCAGTCCGACGACTACGTATCCTGCGGATTCGAGCGCGCCGACGTGATCATCTGCGTGGGCTACGACATCGTGGAGTATCACCCCCACCTGTGGCACCGCGACGACGACCGCAAGATCGTCAACATCACACTCCTCCCCGGCAGAGGTCGACGAGCATTACATCGTAGAGTGCGGCGTCATCGGCGACATCGGGGCGGCCCTGCGCGACATAGCCTCCCAGGCCCGTCGCCACCCGGGGCCCGCGGCCGACCAGGATCTGAGGCGGATCATCCTGGAAGAGACCGCAGACCACGCCTCGGACCGTGGATCACCGGTGACGCCGCAGAAGATCATTCACGATCTGCGCCGCGCACTCGCACCCGAGGACATCGTCATCTGCGACGTGGGAGCGCACAAGATGTGGATGGCTCGCCTCTACCAAGCGGAGCGACCCAACACCTGCATCATCTCCAACGGCTTCGCCGCCATGGGCATCGCGGTCCCCGGGGCGCTCGCGGCCAAACTGGCGCGACCCGACAGCACGATCGTCGCGGTCACCGGTGACGCCGGCTTCCTGATGAACTCGCAGGAGATCGAGACGGCCATGCGACTGGGCGTCTCTTTCGTGGTGCTGATCTGGAACGACGACAGCTACGGCCTCATCCGTTGGAAACAGCTGAGCCACTTCGGGCGCGAGTCGAACGTGGCTCTCACCAACCCCGATTTCGTACGCTACGCGGAAAGCTTCGGCGCGCGTGGCTACCGGGTGGAAGCCGCCGAGGACCTGGCCCCCATCCTGTCGCAGGCCCTGGCCGACTCCACCGTGTCCGTGATCGACTGTCCGGTCGACTACCGAGAGAACCTGAAGCTCACCGAGAGGCTGGGGCGGTTGATCTGCACGGGGTAGGCCGGACGCCATGGAACGCGCGGGACGCCGCCGTGCCGGGCACCGGCCGCCAGACTCGGGCGACCAGAGCCTCCTGGCAGGCTGTTGAAGAGTGACGCTTCGCCTCCAGGGCGCGATGGGCACGCGTGAGACAAGGACGCAGGAAGCGCTCGTAGCAGCGCTACGTGCGCGACCGAGGACGCCGTATCGCGCCGGCCAGTGCGTCCTGGCGGCCAAGGCTTCGGTCTTCAACAGCCTCCTAGATCTCGCGCCCCAGTTGCTCTCCCAGGCGTCGCCCGGTGAAAAGCGAGGGCACGACAGACAGCAACGCCGCGAGCGCCGCCGCGATGTAGGGCCAGAAGAAGGCATGACCCAGGTTCGTCCTGAAGATCTGGCCGATCGTACTCGCGAGCGACCTCATAGTCTGCTCCTGTGGCGACCCGGGCGGAGGAGCCGGAGTGCCCGCCAGGAAGTCGCCCACCGACCCGCCCCCGCCGGCCCCCCGGCTGACCCTGGTGGCGGCGGTCTTCTCGATCCCGGCGACGATCTGAGGTTTGACAGCCGCGGGTATCTGAGGCTGGGACTGCACGTAGACAGCGGCTTCCGCGACCGCGGTCGTCACGGCGGCCTCGGTGGTGTGCGAGAAGATCCCCACCAGAACCGCGACGCCGAGCACGAAGCCCATCTGGCGGGAGGTGTTCAGCACGCCCGATCCCACTCCGCGCACGCGGTCGGGCAACGAGGTCATACCGGCCGACATGAGTGTAGGCATCGAGAAGGCGATACCGGCGCCGATCAGCATCACCCTCCAGATGACATCGCCCGTAGTGGCGGACGCGTCGAGGAACGCAAGGGCCACCAGTCCGGCAGTGAAGAACAGGCCACCCGCGGCGGCCGCACCTCGGGGGCCCACCTTGTCCACGCGACGGCCGACGAACGGGGCCAACACGAGCGCCGTGAGTGGGAGTGGCGTTATCGAGAGGGCCGCGCGAAGTTCGCTGTAACCCATGACAGTGACCATGAAGATCACCAGCAGGAATATGGCGCCACCCATGGCCGTGCCTACAAGGAGCATGCTCGCGTTCGCCGCCGTGAAGGGCCTGATGCGGAACAGACGCAGGTCGAGCATGGGAGACGAGGTCCGCAGCTCCCACACCACGAAGAGTGCCACAGTGACCGCCCACAGGGCGACCAACCCGAGTATTCTTGCCGACGTCCAACCCCATTGATTACCCTGCACAAGAGCCAGCGTGAGGGCAAAGATGCCCACGGCCGAGAGGGCGATGCCCGGCACATCCACACCGGAACCGGCCCGTTCTCCTCCGCGACTCTCTGGCACGAGTATCACGGCCGCCACGAAGGCGGCAATGCCGATCGGCACGTTGACGAAGAAGATCCAGTGCCACGACCCGTAGGTCACCAGCACTCCCCCCAAACCGGGTCCGAGCGCGGCGGCGATGGATCCCACGGCCCCCCAGATGCCCACGGCCATGCCGTGTTGGCTGCGCGGGAACACGCCGAGCATGATGGCCAGCGAGACAGGGACCATTCCGGCGGCGCCCACCGCCTGTCCGACCCGGAACGCGATCAGGAACTGGATGTTCGGCGCGAACCCACACGCCAGGGAGAAGAGCGTAAAGATGACGAGTCCGGCAAGGAATACCCGCTTCTTGCCGTATCGATCGGCGATCCGCCCCATCGACAGGAAGAGCACGACGAGCGTTATGTTATACGCGTTGAGGACCCACGAGACTTGGGTGATCGAGGTGCCGAGATCGGTGATGATCGCCGGCACGGCGATATTGACGATGGTAGCGTCGAGCAGGGCCATGAACATGCCCAGCGCGAGTGCCGCCAGGACGTACCATTTCCTACGGCCGCCGTCTGCGGGTACCGCCGCTTCCATCGTCGCCCGCCTACATCCTCACGTGGACTCAGTCCGCCTTGAACTTCTTGCCCACGGAGAAGGCATGCCCCAGGGATGGTCCCAGTCCGTAGTACGTCTCCGCGCCGGGGATATAGGTCACGAGCCCCGCCGCGTCCAGGTCTACCTTGCCGTCGGGGCCAAGTACGGTCTCGTCGGCTTTCACGTCGAGGATCTCACCCACGAACATCGTGTGCGCGCCCAGTTCGGCCACGTGGACCACCCGGCACTCCAGGACCACCGGGAACTCGCCCACTCCCGGCGCATGCACGTGTTCCGCCCGCACCGGGGTGAGACCGGTCGCGGCGAACTTGTCGACGTCATGACCCGACACGGTGCCGATGTAGTCGGCCTCGGCCACGTGATGCGCAGCCGGCAGGCTCACCGTGAAGGCCTGGTGGTGCATGATGTTGGCGTGAGAGAGCCTGCCCGCGCGTATGCAGACCGACACGCACGGTGGCTTGGAGCACACGATGCCTCCCCAAGCCACCGTCATGATGTCCGGGTTGTCCTCTGCGTCATACGTTCCGACCACGAGTACCGGAGCGGGATACAGGAGGGTCCGTGCTCCCAGCGACCGCTTGTCCGCCATGGTTACTCCACCACCTTTATGCTCTCGATGACCACGGGCGTCACCGGCACGTCCTGGTTCGGGCCCTTAGTCGTCGTCGGCACGGCCACGATGGCGTCGACCACGTCCATGCCCGAGGTCACCTTACCGAAGACCGCGTACCCGTATCCCTGCTGAGTGGCGGCCTTGAAATCCAGGAACGCGTTGTCGACCACATTGATGAAGAACTGGCTGGTCGCGCTATCCACCACGGTGGTGCGCGCCATGGCCAGAGTGCCGCGCAGGTTCTTCAGGCCGTTGTCGGCTTCGTTCTTGACAGGAGCACGCGTGGGCTTCTGTTGCATGTCGGGGGTGAATCCTCCCCCTTGGATCATGAATCCGGCCATCACGCGATGAAAGATGGTGCCGTCATAGGAGCCGTCCGCGACATAGCCAAGGAAGTTGGCCACCGTCAAGGGGGCTTTGTCCGCGTCGAGTTCGGCGGTGATGTCCCCCATGGACGTCTTGATGAGTACTGTGGTCGTGCCGCTCATAGCCGTATCTCCATTCGTCGTGCCGGTGCTGCCGGCGGTCGTGTCGGGTGACGTGTCGTCGGTCCCGGTCGTGGAAGCAACGGTGGTCTCGGTGCCACCAAGCGCCGAGGTCGTGGTTGACGAATCGTCCGTGCCGGCCGGATCCTGCGTCCCACCGCCACAGCCGGCCACAAGCAGGCCAAGAACCAGTCCGGCGGCGATAATCAGGAGCAGGAATAGCCCCCCGCGTCTACGCGCACTACGAAAAGAAACGGTCAACACGCACCTCCGACTCGCACCTACGTCCTCCCCCCTTTATGTTGGGGGCGGTATAGGCTCTCACATCTCGAGCATCTTGGCACCCCCCGGACCTTGACGTATCCCTTGATGTCAAGTATCTTTTCATCAAGTACTACGGCGACGGGACGCACGACACGGCGGCGGAACGTACAGCGGGCCGCTGACCGCGCGCCGGCAGTGCGGATCCCGCCCGGCTATTCATGAGGTGTCCACATGACCACCGCTCCGCGAGGCGTCACCGTATGGCTGGCTCTCTGGAAGACCGCCGACGCGGTGGGAGGCCACGCCCGCCGTGACGTCGCCCGTCAAGGCCTCTGCTACTCCGACTTCGCCGTCCTCGAAGCCCTGCGGCACAAGGGTCCGCTGCCCGTGAACGTCATAGGCAAGCTGGTGCTCCTGACCAGTGGCTCGATCACGACGGCCATCGACCGATTGGAGGCGCGAGGTCTCGTGGAGCGCCTGCCCGACCCTTCCGACCGCCGGGCGCGGATGGTCCGTCTCACCCCTACGGGCGACACCTTCATGCAGGGCATCTGGGCCGAGCACGCACAGGCCCTCGATCGGGCCACCGACGCTTTGGATCCGACCGAGCGTCGGGATCTCATCCGCCTGCTGCTCAAGCTGAAACGCGGGGCGACCGCCGGAGGCACCCTCGACGTCCGCGGCGAGACACCTACACAACCTCAGGAAGGTTCGTCATGATCACTCTTCGCCCATCCGCCGAGCGCGGACATTTCGACCACGGGTGGCTCGATACACGCCACACCTTCTCGTTCGCGGGCTATCAAGATCCAGCCCACATGGGTTTCAGACACCTGCGCGTCATCAACGAGGATGTGGTCCAGCCCGACCGCGGTTTCGGCACTCATCCTCACCGAGACATGGAGATCGTCACCTACGTCCTGGAAGGCGCGCTCGAGCATCGAGACAGCATGGGCAACACCGGCGTGATCGGCGCCGGCGAGGTGCAGCGCATGACCGCGGGTACCGGGATCACGCACAGCGAGTACAACGCTTCCAGCTCAGAGCCCGTGCACCTGATGCAGATCTGGATCACCCCCGCCGAGATCGGGCTCACGCCCGGCTACGAGCAGCACGCCCTTCTCGACTCGAGGACCGGCCTCGATGAGTCGGCGTCGGCGCTGCGACTTGTCGCCTCGCCCGACGCCCAGGATGGTTCGCTGCTGATCCACCAGGATGTACGCCTGCACGCCGTCACACTCGTGGCGGGGGGCCGCGCCCGGATCGCGCTACGGCCGGGCCGCCACGCATGGCTGCAGGTGGTCCGGGGAGAACTCGCGCTCAACGGGCTCTATCTATCGCCGGGCGACGGCGCGGCCGTCAGCGACGAAGCCGCGCTCGACCTGCGGGCGTCCTCTGCCGCCCACGCGCTTCTGTTCGACTTGAACTGATGAGCACTACGCCCGGCAACCCACGCACAACACGTCGGAAGGAGCCCTCATGGCACTCGTGACCTGGGACATCGACACCACCCATTCCAGCATCAACTTCTCGGTGCGCCACATGGTCATCTCGAAGGTGCGTGGCCGCTTCACTACCTGGAGCGGCAGCATCGATTTCGACGACCAGGACTTCAGCACCGCGACCTTCAGGGCGAGCATCGACGCTGCGGGCATCGAGACCCACGATTCCAGGCGCGACGCTCACCTCCGCTCAGCCGATTTCCTCGAGGCGGAGGTGTATCCCGAGCTGACATTCGCCAGTCGCAGGACCGAACCGACGGGAGCGAACACGCTGCGCGTCATCGGCGATCTCGTCGCGCACGGCATCAGTCGGGAGGTCGTCTTGGAGGCCGAGTACACCGGGCGCGGCGCGGACCCGTGGGGCGGAGAACGAATCGGCTTCGAAGCGCGCGCCTCGTTGGATCGGACGGACTTCGGGCTCCAGTGGAACAAGTCACTCGAGACAAGTGGCGTCTTGGTGGGCAACACGGTGGACGTCACCATCGAGATCGAGGCGATCAAGCGTGTAGCGTAGCGGAGACGCGCGGACTACCGGGCGTCTCCGCCGCGGTGGTGACGGGGACCTGAGCACGCCCAGGCCCCCGCGCGTCGTGGTGGCCTGATGCTCCACCGGCCACCACGGTTCTTCCCGGTCGTGACCTACTCTTTGGGCTTCGGCAGTACCGCCTCGAAGGTCGCGTCATCCATAGTGGCGCCTGCGGCGATCAGTTGCCGGAACTTGAGGAAATCGATCACGTCCTCGCCCGTCTGCTTCCGGGTGGCGAACGCGTAGAACCCCAGGTAGGCCTCGGTCATCATGTTCACCGAGAGCCAGTGCCGGTTCATGATCTTGGCCTGATCCCAGAAGAACTTCTTCTTCATGCGGATGAGATCGATGGACGTCTGCAGCGAGCCCGGGAACAGATTGGCGAAGCGCCACACGAGGTCCTGCACCCCGTCGTCGACCAGCGAGAGGTCGGTGGAGCACTCCTTGACCAGGGCCTTGGCGGCGGCCAGCTCGGCGCCGGTCTTGGGCTCGCCATACACGATCTCGCCGTCGAGCACATACTGCTCGGTGTGGACGAGCGGGTTGCGCACGAAGGCGCCGTCCTTCTTGAGTACCGGCGCGGTCTTCGACACCAGGCCCTTGGCTTTCATCTTGTAGGCCGACCACATCTCGCACGAGATGCAGTTGTACATGGCGTCTTCCATGGAGAGGAACCAGGGCAAGAAGTCGGTGGAACCTCCCGCGGGAGCCGACCCATGCTTCGGTCCCGCTTGGCCGAAGACGGCCATGTCCGATCGCCACGGCCAGGTCGCAGGCCAACCCGATCTCCTGCCCGCCGGCCACCCGCATGCCGTTCACGCGGCAGATCACCGGCTTCTTGCAGTCGAGGATCGAGTCGACCATGTGGTTGAACAGATCCATGTATTCGCCGTACTCGTTCGGGCGCTTGGAGTAGTAGGAGGAGTACTCGGGCACGTTCCCGCCGGTGCAGAACGCGGCGTCGCCCGCCCCGGTGAAGACGACCGACACCACGCTGCGGTCGCCCGAGGCGGCGTGGAACCCGGCGATGACGCCCTTGACCATCGAGGTGGTGTAGGAGTTGTACTGCTTGGGGTTGTTCAGCGTGATCCAGGCCACGTAGAGGCCGTCGACCACCTCCCCCGTCGGGCCCACCAGCGGGCGCTTCTCGTAGAGGGTGCAGGGTGCTTCCGTCCCCCACCATTGGTCACCGATCAGTTGGTGGTCCTTCAGCTCGTTGTCGCGAGGCAGCCAGTCGAGGCTCATGGGTCTCCTTTCGGACGTTGCGTGCCGCCGGCCGGGAGTACGTTCTAGCTCTCCCGGCGGATGATCATGCCATGGTCGAGCCGCCTCCGCCGCAGATGGAGGCGATGCCCAGCTCGCCGTCGGTGCGCTTGAGGGCATGATACAACGTGACCAGCAGACGCGCTCCCGAGCACCCGGTGGGATGGCCCAAGGCGATGGCGCCGCCGTGGATGTTCAGCTTCTCCGGATCCCACTCCAACACCTGCTGGTTCGCCAGGATCTGAGCCGCGAAGGCTTCGTTGACCTCGATCAGGTCCATGTCGGCCAGTTTCATGCCCGGTGCGCTCGAGCACCTTGGGGATCGCGACGCCGGGACCCTCACCCATGAAGCGGCCGTCGACCGCGGTCTGCGTGTAGCCGACCACCGAGAAGAGCGGCGTCAGCCCGCGACGCGCCGCCTCTTCCCGAGACATGGCCACCATGAAGGCGGCGCCGTCGGTCATCCCGCACGAGTTGCCCGCCGTGACCACGCCATCGTCCTTGAACACCGGCTTGAGCTTGCCCATGGCGGCTGCGTCCACCTCGTAGCGGATCGACTCGTCCTTGTCGAAGACCACCTCCGGCGCCTTGCCCTTGGCGGGGATCACCACCGGAGTCACCTCTGCGTCGAACCAGCCGTTCTTCTGAGCCGCGGCGGCCTTCTGGTGGCTGCCGGCCGGCGAAGAAGTCGAGGTCTTCGCGCGTCAGACCGTACTTCTCCACCAGGTTCTCGGCGGTCATGCCCATGCTGACCCCGGCCACCGGGTCGTCCGCGTCGCTCCAACCGTCTTCGAGTTGCACGGGACCCAGGCGGAACCCCTGCCAGCGGTAGCCGCGGATCAGGTGCGGGATGGTCGACATGCTCTCCATGCCACCGGTGAGCACCACGTCGGCCTGACCCACCTGGATCAGCATGGTGGCGATGCTGGCGGCCTTCATCCCGGCCGGACACGCCTTGTTGATGGTCACACCGGGCACGTGCGTGCCGCAGCCGCCCTTGAGGGCGGCGGTGCGACCCGGGTTCACGTAGTTGCCTGCCTGACGGCACGACGCGATCGACGGCGTCATCGACGTCGTCACCCGAGACCTCGGCCCGTCGCAGGGCCTCGCGGATGGCGAACGATGCGATGTCGTACACCTTCACATCCTTGAGCGTGCCCCCGAAGCGCCCCATGGGCGTGCGGACGGCGCTCACGAACACAACGTCACTCAACTCGCGCACAGTACCTCCTCATTCGGAACGTCCCACACTCCCCTAAGGGGCTGTTGAAGCACGAAACTCCGGCCACCGGACCGCGCAGGGCGGCGCCTTGCATCGTCCTCGGTCACGCCCGTAGCGCTGCTACGAACGCTCCCTGCGTCCTCGCCTGGCGCATACCCAGCGCAGCCCGGCGGCGAGGCGTCATTCTTCAACAGCCCGCTGAGGCTCGACGGCCTCCAAGGCGGTGGCATCGGCAACCCGAAGAAGCCGTCTCAGCGGAAAGAGACTGAGTGGCCTGCGGCTGGTGATGAGACCCCAGACGCCTCGCGGATTCCAGATGGTGATCACCATGGCCACCAAACCCAGCAAGATAAGGTACCAGGAACCGTAGTCCGACAGTAGCTCTTGCAGGGCGAGGAATACGACCGTGCCGATGATGGGCCCCTCGATGCTGCCCACGCCCCCGATGACCACGATGAAGATCATCAGCGCCGTCCACTGCACGCTGAAGGCGGCGTTGGGCTGGATCCGCAGCAGGTTGAGGTAGGTCACCGCGCCGGCCAGACCGCAGCCGAAGGCCGAGATGAGATAGACGTAGCGCTTGGCTCGGGAGACGTCGACCCCCAGGCTCTCGGCTCCGGTCTCGTTGTCGCGGATCGCCGTCAGCGCCAGGCCCAACCGCGACCGCAGCAACAGGTAGACGAGTAGCACGGAGCCGACCGCGACGCCGAGCGCCATGAGATACGTAGCCGGGATGCGGGTAGCCATCTTGACGTGGGACGCCCCTGTCACCGTGGTCCCCGAACCACCTCCGACCCAGTCGATGTTCGTCACGATCAGCCGATAGGCCTCGGCGATGACCCAGGTGCCGATCGCGAAGTAGCCGCCACGGAGACGGAAGGCCAGCACCGACGTGGGCAACGCGATCAGCGCGGCGGCCAGACCCGCCAGCGGCACCGCCAAGAAGGGGTTGAGTCCGAGCCCGTCGGTGAACACCCAGAGCCCGTAGGCTCCCAATCCGATGTATGCCTGCTGGCCCACCGACAGCAGGCCTGCGTAGCCCGCCGAGCAGGTTCCACATCTGGGCGAGGGCCAGGAGGCACAGATAGGTCGTCAACGTGCGCTGGAAGCTCGGTTGCGCCCACAACGGCACCGAGGCGAAGCCCAGCACGACCAACCCGGCGACGGCGAGTGCGACCCGGTTGGCTCGGGTCGACTTCACCACGCGGAAACGGGGGTCGCTCATTCGTCCACCTGCTTCGCGAAGAGCCCCTGCGGACGCAGCGCCAGGACTGCGAGGAACACCAAGTGCCCCGCGAGGACCCCGAAACCGGGATCGACCTGAGAACCGAGGGTCTGCGCGACCCCGAGCAGGATGCCGCCGGCAAGAGTGCCCCACAGCGACCCGAGACCCCCCATGATCACGGCCTCGTAGGCGAAGATGAGGCGCAGGCTACCCGCGTCGGGCGTGAAGGTCGTGCGGATACCGATGAAGACGCCCGCGATCCCCGCCGTCACCAGAGCCAGGGCCATCGCGAACCCGTAGAGCCTCTGGTTGTTGATGCCCACCAACTGCGCCGCCCGCTGGTCGTCGGACGTGGCCCGGAACCCCCGGCCCCACTGGGTGCGAGCCAGAAAGAGCTGCAGGCCGCCGATCACGGCCACCGCCACCACCATGGTGAGGAGAGGGAGCCAGCCGACAGCGAGCCGGCTGCTGATCGTGATGGCGGTGTCCTCGATATGCCCGGCGTCGAGGCCCTGGGAGTCGGCCGTGAACGCCTCCAGCAGCACGTTCTGGATGACCACCGCAAGCCCGAACGTGACCAGCAACGGTGGCATGGGGCCCCGTTCCAGGGTCCGATTGAGCACGTAGCGCTGCAGGAGATACCCGATGCCGAACATCACCGGCAGCACGATCACCAGCGACAAGAAGGGGTTCCAGCCCAGGCCGTCGACCACCAGCAGAGCCAGGAACGCGGCCACGTTGCTGAGGTCGCCGTGAGCCAGGTTGACCAATCGCATGACTCCGAAGATGAGCGACAGGCCGGAGGCGAACAGGGCGTAGAGCCCGCCGAGCAGGATGCCCTGGATAACGAGATTGATCCAGGTCATCGCCGGCGCACCCCGAAGTAGGCCGCCGAGATCTGTTCCCGGGTAAGGTCGGCGGGGCTACCGGAGAGGACTACGCGGCCCTCGAGCAGACAGTACACGCGGTCCGCCACCGAGACCGCCTGCCCGATGTCCTGCTCCACGACGAGCAGCGTGGTGCCTTCCTGGACGATGGCCGGCATGGCCTTGTAGAGGCTGCGCACGACGATGGGAGCCAGCCCGAGCGATGCCTCGTCCAGCAGCAGGAGCCGGGGGTTCGACATCAATCCACGCCCGATGGCCAGCGCCTGCTGCTCCCCTCCCGACAGGGTGCCGGCCCGCTGGTCCCGGCGTTTCACCAGCAGGGGGAAGAGTTCATAGACCTTGTCGGGAGTCCAGGGGCCTGGGCGCTTGACCCACCCACCCACCAGCAGGTTCTCATGCACGCTGAGACTGGGGAAGATCCGACGGCCCTCGGGCACCAGGGATATCCCGGACGCCACGCGCTCGTGGCCCCGCAGGCCGTGCACGGCGACGCCGTCGAAGAGCACCTCGCCCGCACTGCAGGGCATGACCCCGGAGATGACCTTGAGCAGGGTGGACTTGCCCGCGCCGTTGGCGCCGATCACGGCGATGGTGCCCCCTTCTTCCACCTTCAGATCCATCTGGAAGAGCGCCTGGAAGGGTCCGTAGTGGGCGTTCACGCCCTTGACCTCGAGCAGGCTCACTCTGAGGCCTCGCACGATCTGGTGTCCCGCGGGCCCATCAGGCCTCGGTCCCCATGTACACGTCCTGCACCTCGCGACTGTTGATGACCGACTCCGGGTCGCCCTCGGCCACCTTCCTGCCGAAGTCCATCGCCAGCAGGCGATCGACGACCGCGAGCAACGCGTGCACGATGTGCTCGATCCAGATGATGGAGATGCCTTCCCCCCGCAGGTCATTGATGGTGCCGATGAGCTCCTCGACCTCCATCTCGGTCAGGCCTCCGGCGATCTCGTCCAGAAGCAGAACCCGGGGCTCCGTCGCCAGAGCGCGCGAGAGTTCCAGCCGCTTCCGTTCGAGCAGGGTGAGGTTCCCGGCGAGCACGTTCGCCCGTGGTAGCAGCCCGGTGCGCTCGAGGGCGAGCGCCGAACTCTCGTACGAGGCCCGTTCGGTCTTCCGCCTTCCGTGGGTGGCCCCGACCAGCACGTTCTCGAAGACCGTCATATCCTCGAAGGGCCGCGGGATCTGGAAGGTGCGGCCGATGCCGTTCCGGCAGCGAACGTGGGGAGACGCGGCGGAGATATCCTTGCCCTCGAACAGCACGCGGCCCCCATTCATGGGGACCACACCGGTGATGAGGTTGAGCATGGTGGTCTTGCCCGCACCGTTCGGACCGACGACCCCCAGGGCCTCCCCGCTCTGCAGGGAGACACTGAGGTCGTCGACCACTTTGATGACCCCGTACGACTTCGAGACGGCGTCCAGCTCGAGGATGCTCGTCACCTGAACCGGGCCTCCCGATGTCGTCGCACGGCCATCGTCTACGTCGTCAGGCGTTGGTTACTTGTACGGGATCGGACGCAGCGTGCCCGCAGTGGGAATCTCGGGCGCGAGCGCGTTCTCGACGGTGACGAGATCGTACTTGAACGGCGCCACGCCGGGGCCCCACTGACCGCCGACCAGCGGCGTCTTGGATACGTTAGGCACGGGCCCACCCGAGGTGTAGTTGATGGGACCGACGATGCTCTTGAAGTTGGTTGCAGCGAGAGCCGCGAGCACGGCGTCGTGACTCTCGATGTCGGTGGTGCGCTTGAACACATCGTTGGCCACTTCGAACAGAGCGTGCGCAAAGCCGATGGGCTGAGTCCACTGCTTGGTCGTGGCGGCCGTATAGCCTTCGGCCAGCTGCTTCGAGCTTTCACCCGTCAACGAGGACGAGAACGGGTGGGTGGGGCTCCACCAGACCTCCGTGGACATGCCGTCGCCCAAGTCGCCCAACGCCTCGACCGACGACGGGAAGAGCAGCGCTTTGCCCACTGAGGCGATCGGGGGTTGGAAGCCCTGCTGCGCCGCCTGCTTCCAGAAGGTGGTCCAGTCGGGCGGGATGGGAACGCCGGTCACGATCTCGACCCCGGCCTTCTTGAACTGATCGATCTGGGCCGAGAAGTCGTCGGTGCCGTTCGTGTAGCGACCGGGGTCGACGATGGTGTAGCCCTGCTTGGTCAACTCGGGTGGGAAGCCCAGCTTGGGGTCGCCCCACGCGTTGCCGTCGCCGTCGTTCGGCCACAGAGCGCCGACCACCTTGTTGTTCGGCACGGTCTTCCACATGTTGGTGAACACCGTGATGATGTCCTCGAGACCCCAGAAGAAGTGGTAGGTCCACTGGTAGCCTTTTGCCGGGTCCACGTCTTTGTTTCGGAAGAACCACGGCTGCCACGGGGCCACCGTCGAGACGCACGGCATCCCATTGGCCTCGCAGGTGTCGGAGACCGGGTTGGTGGTCTCCGGGGTGGAGGCCACCACCATGAGGTCGATGCCGTCGTTGAGGATGAGGTCGCCGGCCACCGTGGCGGCCCGGTTCGGGTCGGACTGGCTGTCCTTGACGATCACGGTCACCGGGTGAGTCACGCCGTTCACCGTGATGCCGTTCGCCCAGGCCTTGTTGACTCCCTCCAGAACGTAGGTGTCGGCTTCGCCGAAGCCGGCCAGCGGGCCGGTCTGCGGGCTCACGTAGCCGATCTTGATCTCACGGCCTGCCGGTGCCCCGCCGGTGGTGCTCACGCCGGCAGTGGTCGAAACGCCGCCGCCCGCCGTCGTGGTCGTGGTGCCGCCGCAGCCCGCCAGGGCACCGGTCAGGCCGCCACCCACCCCAACGGCCACGCCGGTCAGACCGGCCACCCGCAGGAACTCCCGCCGGCTCAGCGGGCCCTTCGGAATGATTCCGTCGCTGCCAGATTCGCGCTTGTCAGTCATTGTGTCCCCCTATCGATCGATCCGGTCTTCCCCTGGCCCGCCACCCGTTCACACCTCCAATTCCACCCCCAGTACGTCACCGGGCCGCATCGTATCGGCCGGCGCGCTGCCGACCCGCCTGAGGATCTCCACCACACCTATGTTGCCGTCGACGCGGATGATGTCGCCGTCGCCGATGGAGTGGGTGGCGTTCCACGTTCCCACCACCGACGGGATGCCGTATTCGCGCGCAGCGATAGCGGCGTGCGTGAGCATGCCGCCCGTGTCGGTGACCACGCCGGCGATCTTCATGAACAGGGGCGTCCAAGCCGTGCCCGTATACGGACACACCAGGATCTCGCCCACCTTCACCTTCTGGAAGTCCTTGTAGTCGAGGATCACCCGGGCGGGGCCCTCCACCACCCCGGGAGCTCCGGGGAACCCTTCCAGACGTTCGGCTACGACGCTCTCGCCCTGAGGGTGCAGGATGTCATCGATGATGCCGAAGACCTTGATCCCGATGGGATCGGTCATGGTCTCGGGCACGTTGCCGATGGTGAGCGGGGCATCGAGTTGCATCGACGCCACCGAGTCGCTTTTGCGCTCCCGCACCAACTCCGGCACCAAGGCCCTGTAGTGATACTCGGCGGTATCGGCGTTGCGCACAAAGGCTTCCATGATCTCGCGCAGCTCGTGATAGGTGAGGAACACCACGTCGTCGATGGCTCCTATGAGTCCCCGCCTAGAAAGGCGTTTGCCGCAGGCGATGACGGCGGCTCGCATCACCGCCGTCGAGCCCTGGTCGATGTAGAACCCGTGGTCTTCCTGGAAATGATAGACACCCTGCGCACACTTCAGCCAACGGCGAAACTCGGTCTTCTCGTCCTCGGCGCCGAGGCTCTCCTCGTAGGCCGCGATGGATTCATCCCGCTCCTTGAGCAGCACATCGCGAGAACCGTAGTAGTCCCATCCGGAATCGATACGGTCGAAGTAGCCTCGTATGGTATCCAGCACCGGCGTCGGGTCTTCCCTCCACGTGGGCGTGCTCACGTCCATGTGGGCAGCCACGACCCGGTTGCCGTAGACGCTCAGGAAGTTCTGGAACTTCTCCAGCCAACGATAGGCTTCCGGAAGCTCGCGCAGTTTGTCAAGCACGGCATGTGACTCGTTGCCGATGATCACGTCCCTGACGCCCGCAGCTTCGGCCTCCACCGCCAACGCCCACATCTCCTGGTCGGTGCGGGAAGGCATGTGGTCGGAGCCGCGTAGCATCGTGAGGAAGTCGGTCTCCGCGATGCCGTGCTCCTGACAGTAGTCCTCGAACTGGAAGTAGAGGGCGTCGGCGATGTACATCAACTGGAAATGAATCTCCCAGTTCCGCCGGTTGATGGTCTCCGCGCGCTCCAGATGCGCCAGCAGGTGCGACCAGATCAGCTTGTCTGTGTCGACTCCGTTCAACGTGTCGAGGTTCCAGATCACTTCTTTGATGAGCGTGCGGTAGTACTCATCCCAATGGTCCACGTAATGGGCGAGGAGCTCGTTGAACTTGGGTGCCCGGGCTTCGATCTCCGCCGGATCGTCGATGAGGGCGAAGCCCAGGTAGACCTTGCCCTTGTAGATCTTGACGTGCCCGCCCTTCGAGGGCGGCAGGCTGGTGGTCTCCGCCGCCACGTGATAGCCCCAGGCGTGGTGCGCCTGGACCGTCGTCATGCCCATGGGGGTGATAGCGTAGGGCTGGTGCAGGTCGTCGCGGAACCAGAAGATGGACTTGTCGAAGTCCGTGGACGGCCTGAGCGTCCTCAGCGAAGAAATGCTTCTATCGAACATGCTGGATCCCCCTTCTCGCCGCCTGGACTCCCCCGTCCGGCCGGCGCATCATACGTTCGATACCTACCTCAACAACTGGCGAGCGATGAGCAGCTTTTGGATCTCCTCAGTCCCTTCTTCGAAGTGGAAGGACCGCGCGTCGCGGAAGTGCCGCTCCAGCGGATACGCGCGAGTGTAGCCCACTCCCCCGTGGATGCGCAGCGCGAGTTCCGACACCCGGGTAAGCACCTGTTCGGCAAAGAGCTTGGCCATGGCGGCGTCACTCACGATATCCAGGCCTTGGTCGAACTTCCAGGCGGCCCGGTAGGCGAGCAGGCGGGCGGCTTCGATCTCGGTGGCCATCTGGGCCAGGTTGTCCTTCACGGCCTGGCGCGTGGAGATGAGCTTGCCGAACGTGGACCGCTGCTTGGCGTACGCAATAGCCAGTTCCAGCATCTTCTGGGCCAATCCAACGCAGCAGAACGCGATCGACGTGCGCGAGAGGTGCAGCATGCCGAAGGCCACGTCCAGCCCCTTGCCCTTCTCACCCAACACCGCATCCGCGGGCACGCGGCAGTCGCGGTAGAGCACGTTGTAGTGCCGGGGGCCCACGCACCCCATCATCTTCTCCATGGGCACGAGTTCCAGCCCCTCGCGCGGCGAGTCGACCAGGAACGCGGTCACGCCCTCCTCGGTGGAGGCGAAGGCGTAGATGAGCTTGGTCTGATCGGGGAAGAGGGTGATCAGCCACTTATGGCCGTTGAGTACGTAGTCGCCGCCATCGAGGACGGCCTTGGCGTTGATGTCGCGACCCGTGCCCCCCTCGGGCTCGGTCAGGCTGTTGGCCGACCAGATCTCGCCGGAAGCCAGCTTGGGCAAGTACTTCTGGCGCTGTTCCTCGGTGCCGAACACCTGGAGAGGCCGCCAGAACAGCCCGTTCATGGTGTGGGCCACCAGCCGCACGGTGGCGTAGGCCCGCGAGAGCTCCTCCAGCACGCTGAACCACTCCACCACCGTCCAGCCTTGCCCGCCGTACTCCTTGGGGATGGTCAGTCCGAAGAACTCGCCCCGCCGCAGTTCGGCCACCAGTTCGTCGGGCAGGCGCTCTTCTTCTTCCAGGGGAACGGAGAGAGGGTCGAGCACCTCGTCCACCCACTTCCGGGCGCGGGCCTTGCGCGCGATGGTCTCTTCTGAAAGGGCAAAATCCATATGACGCTCCTCTAGCCGATCATAGTCAGGCCGCCGTCGACGCTTATCACCTGGCCGGTGAGGTACCCCGAATCCTCGCCCACCAGGAAGGCCACCACGTTGGCCACATCGTCCGGCGCGCCGATGCGCTTCATGGGGATCATGTTGGCCACGGCCTCCATGATCTTCTTGCCCTTCTCCGCCTCGTGCAGCCCGTCCAGGAGGTCGGTCTGCACCGGCCCCGGTGATACGCAGTTCACGCGGATCTTGTGGCGCGCGAGTTCCCGAGCCAGACCCTTGGAGCTGGCCATGATGGCCGCCTTGGTACCGCAGTAGACGACTTCGCCTGAGTTGCCCACCCGCCCTGCGTCGGATCCCAGGCTGACGATGCGACCCCACTGCTGCTCGATCATGTAGGGGATGCACAGGTGGGTGGCGTTCAGGAAGCCGGTGTAGTTGACGGCGATGAGCTTCGCCCATTGGTCCGGCGTCGTGTTGACGAAGAACTCCGCCTTGTCGATGCCGGCATTGTTGATCAGGATGTCGGGGCCGCCCACCTCGGCGCCGAGTGCGTCGACCGCCGCCTTGGTGGCGTCATAGTCGGTGATGTCGGCCGCCGCGGCGGCCGCTTTGACACCCAAAGCCCGCAGTTCCGCCACCGTGGCGGCGGCCGCCTCCACAGAGAGATCGATGATGCCGATGTCGGCTCCGTCGCGGGCCAGTCGAAGACCGATGGCCCGGCCGATGCCCCGGGCTCCCCCGGTGATGTAGGCGGTCTTGCCGCTCAGGCTCATGCAGTCCTCTCCCCTCCGCCGGCGTCGCCGGCGTGCTTTTCAGTGATCTGCTGCCTCAGCACTTTCTTGTCGGCCTTGCCGGCCGCCGTCAGAGGGATCGCCTCGACGATCTCGATCCACGCGGGGATGAACTTGCGAGGAGCATCCCCGGCCTCCAAGAACAGCACGATAGAGGCACGATCGACGACAGACCCCGCTCTGGGCTTGATCACCGCGCAGACCGCTTCCCCCAAGTCCGGATCGGGTAGTCCGACCACCGCGACGTACTCCACCCCCGGGTGGGCGGATATGAGGTCTTCCACGTCGCGGGCGGCGATGTTCTCGCCCCCGCGGATGATGATGTCCTTGAGGCGCCCGGTGATGCGGATGACACCGCGCTCGTCGATCACGGCCAGGTCCCCGGTGCGGAAGTAGCCGTCGGGAGTGAAGGCCTGCTGGTTTGCGGCCGGGTTGTCGAAGTAGCCCGTGAAGACGCCCGGGCCGCGGGCGGCGAGCTCACCCTCCACCCCGGGGCCGGTCTTGGCTCCGGCGGCGTCGAGGGTCACTAGTTCGTCGTAGGGACATATCGGCCGGCCGATGGTGTTGCAGACGATCTCCTCGGGGTCGTCCGGCCGCGACTGCGAACACGGGCCTTCGACCATCCCGAACGCGTTGGTGTAGCGCACGCCCAACCCACTCTCGACGGCCCGCACCAGGCCCGGAGGGCTGTTCGCCGCCCCCACGTACACCTTCCGGAGCGTGGAGAGATCGTAGTCGGCCAGGCGGTCGAACGCGGCGATGCGGCTCATCAACGTGGGCACCAGGCCGGTGGCGGTCACACCCTCGTCCTGCACCACCCGGCAGAAATCCTCGGGGCGGGTGGAGTCCAACACCACCATGCCCGCCCCGTGGAACACGGCGGCGCTGACGCACACAAGCAGAGCTAGGTTATGGCCCACGGTGGTGCCCACGAGGACCCGGTCCGTGACATTGAGGTCCCACGCCTTCGACTTGTACTCGATATTGCAGATGTAGTCGTTATGCGTGCGGGGTGCGCCCTTGGGCAGACCCGTGGTGCCGCCCGAAGGCAGGATCTGGCACACGGCCGCCGGGTCCGGCCGCGCGGCCTCCAGCACGACGCGGACTTCCTCCGCGTCGACGACGCTCTGCTGCAGTGCCGCGAACGACAGGCAACCCGCCGGCACTGGGTCACCGACCACGATCACCTTGTCCATCGTGGGGACGTCCTGCCGCACCTGATCGATCAAGGGGGCGTAGTCCGTCGTGCGATACCGCCCGGGCACGATCCAGCCGGCGGGCTGCGTGAGTCGGGCCAGGTGGGCCACCTCACGGGCGGTGTGGTTCACGGTCAGCAGCACCATCACCAAGCCCGCCTTCTGCAGCGCGAAGTAGGCTACGACGAACTCGGGCCAGTTGGGGAGTTGGAGCAGCACCCTGTCACCGGGCACGAAACCGGTCCGCAGCAAGCTGAAGGCCATCTCGTCGACGCGCCGCCGCAGTTCCGCGTATGAATAGCGCTCCTCGGTGCCATCAGCAGCCCAACCGACCAGCGCCTCCTTGCGCGGGTAGAGGTCCGCGGATTTGTCGAACATATCCCCGACCGTCAATCCCAGCCACCAGCGCCGCTCGGCATACAGCGCAGCCGCTGACGGGTCGTAGGGCCGGAAGCCCGCCAGGGTGGGCACCGGGCGGCCGACGACGGGCACTGGGCGGCCGTTCAGGGTCTCGTGGCTCACGGCGTGGGGTCCCTCCGGGTGCCGTCCTTGGCCTTCCACTGGATGCAGGTGACCTCTTCGTAGGCCCCCTCCATCTCGCGACAGTGATTGCAGTACGTGCACTTCTTGATGTCGGCCGCGCGTCCTTCGCGCGACTTGTTCGGCCAGTAGGGGTCGCACAGGATGGGACGGGCGATGCCGATCAGATCCGCGTCACCCTGCTGCAGGATTCCTTCGGCCACGCGCGCCGTGGGGATCCGGCCGGCCGCGATCACCGGCGTGGCGTAGCCGGCGGTGGTCAGCGTCCGTTTGATGTCGGCGGCCAAGTAGACGTTGACCTTCTCCGGCATCCACTTGGGCGGCATGCTGCGGGTGCCGCTGTAGCCGGTGTAGGGATCGAGGGCTTCGCCCTCAATCCGCGGCGCGTCCTCGAACTTCCCCCCCGCCGACACGCTGATGTAGTCGAGGCCCAGTTCCGCCAGGCGCAGAGCGATGGCCCGGGAATCGACCAGGCTGTTGCCCCCCACGGTGAACTCGTCGCCATTGATACGCGCGCCCAGCACCACGTCGTCGCCCGACCGCCCGCCTCGATTCCAGCACCACTTCCTCGGCCAGGCGGAGCCGCTTCTTGACCGACCCCCCATACTCGTCGTGGCGCCCGTTGTGGCGCGAGAGGAACGAAGACATGGTGTATGCGTGGGCGAAGTGCAGCTCGATGGCATCGAACTCCGCTTCCATGGCCCGGTACGCCGCTTCGGCGAACATCGCCGGCAGGCGACGCACATAGTCAAGTTCGAGATCTTCCACCTTCTGCCGGTAGCCGCTGCGGGCGATCTTCAGGAAATGGATGAGCTGAGGCGCCATCTTGGTGCCGGTCTCGGCGTGCACGCGCCGGTTGAGGTCGCGCAGCCCGGCGACGTAGCTGTCGTCGTTCAGACGCAGGAGCTGGCCGCTCTTCTGCTTCTCGACGGCGATGGCTTCCATCACGCTGAGGCCGCATCCCCCCAGAGCGTACAGCACATACCGCTCGATGAGCTCCGGAGTGACCTCGCCCTCGGCTGTCGCCAGGCGAGTGACCATAGGCGGCAGCACGACGTGGTTCTGGATGGTCAGCTTACCGCCGAAGTCGAACGGCTCGAAGAGCTTCATGATCAGCGTCGCCCCCTAGTCGGCCAGCGTGGCCAGAAAATCGTCAAGGTCCTGCTGCCGGCGGCCCGCCACGACACCGACGGCCGCGGTGTCGCCGCCCGCGGCGCTCAGAGCTTCCTTCAACTCCGTCGTGGCGTCACCGCCGGCGTCATGGAGAACCAGGTGTCGGTCTTCTTGCCTTCTCGCGCCGAGCGCTCCGGCGAGAGCACGAACGTCTCGCCGAACGTGACGCGGCTTCAGGCCCCCCGGCCGACGCTCCACCTCGAGCAACACAGGGTAGCCCGACTCGTGCTCCAAGGACAAGCGGCCCACTTCTTCGGTCCGACTGATCACGTAGTAGCGCCGGATGCCCGTGCAGCCCGCCTCGACCTGCACTACTTCTTTCCAGCCGTCCTCCCACTCCAGAAGCACGTAGCCCTCCGCCGCGGGATCGGGGCTGGGCGCGGCGGCGAACGGCTGGCGCAGGATCTCGCTCCGCAGGTTCGCGGGCAGATCGTCGAAGGGAACGCGTCGCCGAGGCGCCTCCCGGGTAGGTGATGGTGAGGGTCTCGGGCCGCGTCGCCGCCATGTCAGGACCCCTTCTTGCGCAGGATCGTCTTCAACTCCGCGAAGGAGTCGATGCGCAGGTCGGCTTTCGACGGCCCGAGATCGACGAAGCCGGTGTACTGGATCGTCCTGAACCCACGGTCGTGCGCCGGGTCGATATCGGTGGAGGGCTTGTCGCCCACCATGACCGCTTCCTCCGGACTGATGCCCCGCTCGGCCAGCTCGGCCGCCAGCACGTCGTAGATGGTGCCGGACTCTTTGGTGTGGCCGAGATATCGCTCGTCGACGGTCTCGTCCACCAGGTCTATCTTGCCCTGCGGGGTCACCAGTTCTCTGAAGTAGGTCACCAGTCCGCGGTTCTTGAGGAACCGCGAGACGATGTCGGTGCCCACCGGACCCAGGGTCTTCTTCATCTCCGAGACGACCTGCAACTCGATACCCTCCCTCTGAAGGTACTCGAGAGCGTCGACCAGACCCTCCCCGGTATCGAGGTGCCGCTGCTCCATCTGGCTGAAGAGCTCGATCGCCCGGGGCTCGCCATCCAGGACGTACGAGTGGATCTCGTCCCGATGGCCCTCCTTGATCGCACCGTAGCTGCCGTACTTCTCTTTGAGTACCCGGTAGCGGTGGATGCGCTCCGCGGTCAGCTCGGGGCGGCCCAGCTTCTTATAGATGTCGCCGAACACCAGGGGGTTGCGCAGGCCCCCCGGCTCCATGATGCACTGACCGAAATCGAAACCGGCCCACTTCACATCCATGACACCCAGCAGCGCTCATCGCTCGACCTTCAGCTCTGCAGATTCTTGATGCTGCGACTTTGCAGAAGGTAGAGTCGCCCAGCTTCGAACGCCCACTCGACGTCCTGCGGGGAGCCGAAGAGCGCCTCGGCCTGCAACCCGGTCTGGGCAAGCAGCACCAGTTGATCTCGGGAGAGTGTGGCGAGTTGCGACTTCTCGGCGGGCACAGGGCCCTCGATGCGGCCGTAGCCCTTGGTCCGGTCGAGGTCGAACATGACGGTCTTGCGGCCGATCTTCTCGGTCGTGACCCCCAGAGACATCTTGTCGATGACGTAGAAATCGTTCATCGACTTCCCCGACACCACCGACTCCCCCAGTCCCCAGTTGGACTCGATCACGATCTCGTCTCGCGACCCGGTGATGGGGTTGGCGGTGAACAGAACGCCGGCGACCTCGGAGTGCACCATCTTCTGCACCGTCGGGGCGATCAGCGCCAGGTCATGCGCTATTCCCTTATGATGGCGGTCGAACGTGGCTCTCGCCGTCCACAATGACGCCCAGCACAGCCGGATATGGTCGACGATCTCCTGCTCTCCCCGCAGGTAGTGATACGTGTCCATCATGCCCGGGAACGAACTGATGGACGTGCCCTTCACCGCCACCGACGAGCGCACCGCGACCAACGTGCCCGGCTCGGCGATGAGCGCGTCGATGGCCTCGCGGATCTCGGCGTCGAGATCATCCGGGATGGGCGCCCCGTCGATCAGCGCCCTGATAGCCGCCGTAGTGGTCTCGATCGCTTCGAAATCCTCGTAATCAAGGGAAGCAGACAACGCAGTGATCTGTGGTTGCAGGCCTGCGGCGTCGATGTGGTGCTGCAGAGACGAACTGGTGACACAGAATCCCGCAGGGACGTTGAACCCTCCCTGGGTGAGCTCGCTGAGGTTGGCCGCTTTCCCCCCGGCTTCCTGCGAGTCCTGCCTGCCCATCTCGCTGAACGACTTGACGAACCTGCCCATGCTTCCCCCTGTCCGATGCCCCCACGAACCTCGGTCCCACCCCGTCAGACTGTGTGCCCCCGGGGGCTCCGTGCATGCGACGGAGCCCCCACACAGACGACTGTTGAAGCGACTACTTGGTCATCGGCGGCAGCTTGAAGAGCTGCTCGAAGTTCTTGCCGAGGATCTGGTCGACTTCCTCTTGGGTCAGGCCGGCCTGCTCCTGCAGGTGCATGATCGCCTGGATGGCGCCTTCGGGATCGCCCACCCGGTGGGCGTAGTCGGTGCCCATGCCCATCTGACCGGGGCCGACCCACTCGAGGCAGCACTTCATGGCCGGCAGGTAGAAGGAGGTGGTGTCCGGATACACCTTGTGCTTGTAGATGAGATCGGGGCTCTCGCTCAGTTGGATATCCCACTCGTGCGCGTATCCCTTGTAGGAGTCCTGCAGCCTGCGGACGAAGTAGGGCACCATGCCGCCGAGATGACCGTGCACGAAGCGGAGGTTGGGGTACTTGTCCAACACACCCTGCAGGATGAGACTCATGATGGCCATGCTGGTGTCGAGGGTGTATCCCCAGAGCTGGTACGGGATGCGCATGGCGTCCATCACGCTGGCAGTGAGAGGGATGGTCGGATGGATGAGCGCCGGCAGCGAGTGCTCGTCCGCGATCTTGAAGATGGGGTGGAACTTCTCCAGATGGACCGGCTCGCCGTTGAAGTTGGAGAACATCTGGTAACCGCGGGCGCCCAGCTTGATGCAACGCTCGAGTTCGGTGCAGGCGGCGTCCACGTCCTGGTAGGGCAACGTGGCCAAGAAGTAGAAGCGGCCCGGATAGTCCTCGGTGGCTTGGGCCAGGGCGTCGTTGCAGCGCGTGGCCCACTCGAGGCCTTCCTTGCGCGGCAGGGTCTCCGGGCCCGGGATGGTCACCGAGAGGATCTGCGTGTCCAGACCGGCGGCGTCGAGATCCTTGTTGCGCTCCACTAGATCGTAGTGGCCGGCACGGTCGATATGGGCCACGCACACATCGGGACCATCGGCACGCGATACCCACACGCGATAGTGCGTTCCACCGTCGTGTTGAGCATACGGGCTCGACGTGCGGTTGACGAGGTAGTCTAGATACTCCTTGGGATACCAGTGGTTATGGGCATCGACGGTCCTCTGTGCCATCTCGCGATACTCCTTCACTCGCTCTACCTGACCAGTGCTCTTCCGGGTCGCCTCGACTCGATGCGTGCGCCGGTCACTTAACCAGACGGAACCCCGCTTGTACATTCAAATGAATTTATGTGCGCATAAACTTCCCTGCAAATCAGCAATACTTATCGCACCATAAGTTTCGCTCTGTCGGCTCCGGCAGCTGCGCGCTCGGTGCCGACCGCCCCTTCTCAGGCCGGTCTGCGTGGCCTACTATGAGAGCATGCGTTTCGACCTGAACCTGAAGCAGCTCAAGGTCTTCTACTACGTGGCCAAGCACCTGAGCTTCACCAAGGCCGCGGAGGACCTTTTCGTCACGCAACCCGCGGTCACGATGCAGGTCGACGCCCTGGAGCGCCACTACGGCACCCGACTCTTCACCCGAGACAAGAGAGGCCTCGGCCTGACTGAGTCCGGGTCCATCCTCTTCACCTACGCCGAGCGCATCATGCTGCTGGCGTTCGAGGCCGACCAGAGCCTCCTGACCCTCAAGACCCATCCCCACGGCGTCCTGCGGCTGGGGACGACCAAGACGTGGGCTCGGGTGCTGATGCCCGCGTACATCCTCGGGTTCCAGGAGCGCTACCCGGACATCAGCATCCACCTGGACGACGCCAGCTCCGAGGAGATGGCCCTGAGCGTTCTGTACGGACGCAACGACGTGGCGATCGTCGGCCGGGTGCCGTACGACGACCGGTTGGAGGTGGTCCCGTTCCCGGGGCACGAGGTGGACGAACTGGTGCTCGCGGTGCATCCCAAGAGCCCGCTGGCCGACAACGCCTCGGTGGACCTGACGGGAGATCCAGGCGCTGCCTCTGATCCTGAAAGAGCGGGGTTCCGGCATCCGCCAGGTGGTCATGGCGGCCGTGGAAGAACAGGGCGTCTCGCTCTCGATCCTGCTCGAGGCGGGCAGCGTGCCCTTCATCAAAGACCTGGTGGCCAAGGGAGCCGGCGTCAGCATCCTCACCCGCATCTCGGTGGAAGACGAAGTCCGTGCCGGAGACCTGTGCGCCATATCGTTCGCGGGCGAGGGTCTGTGGGTGCACGTGGACATCGTCGTGCCGCGCGAAGGCTACCGTTCGTTCGCGGTGCGGGCTTTCCTGCAGTACCTGGCCGAATACGCGGCTGATGCAGCAGAGATCGCACCATGACGCCACCCGCAGTCCGGTGGAACCGGCGCGCGCACGCGTGACCTGCCATCATCGGAGCCGGACCGGGCGGCTACGTCAGCCGCGCTACGCGCGAGCGCAGCTGGGCATGACGGTGACCCTGTCGAGCGCGACGCCCTCGCGGCGTGATGCCTCAATACCCGCGGTGCTGGCGCGTCGAGACGCCGAAGCCGCCAGACTGCGCAACGGTGTCAAGGGCTGGGGTCCTGAGAGAGGACTACGAGGACAATGCCATGGAGCCTGAAGCCGACCGCGCTCCGTATCAAGGTCGACCGGAGATGCTCGCCGCCGCTTCCGGGGCCGAGGCATCCGCCTGAGCACCGCAGCCCACGTAGGAGTGGCCGTCGACTTGGCCGACGGTCTGATCGTCCCGGTGATCCGCGACGCCCACGCGCGCAGCCTGCTCGACATCTCCGCCGAACTCGGCCGCCTGGTGACCGCCGCCCGCGAAGGCAGGCTGGGGCCCGACGACTACAAAGGCGGCACCTTCACCATCAGCAACCTGGGGCCCTTCGGCATCGAGGCGTTCACCCGCATCGTCAACCTACCCGAGGCGGCGATCCTGGGCATCGGGGCGATCGTCCCCACCGCCACCTACGACGCCGACGGCGACCTGGTGCAGACGCGACCTCGCCACGCTGTCGCTCACCGCCGACCATCGCATCGTCGATGGAGGCCCGGCTCGCCCGTTTCCTCAAGCGAGTGGTCGAGCTCATGGAGGCGCCCATCCTTTGCGCTGTGGTCGAAAGGTGGTCACGCCGGACCCTCGCGAAGTGTCGTACGGCAGCGTCAACCGAGGGGAACCTGCGTCAACAGTCGCGATGTTCACGACGACAGACCGGAGATCCCTTGTCCGATCAGCACGAACCCGAACACCACGAACAGCACGGCCATCACCGCGGTGTTGTTCGCGGCGAGCCACGTCTTCCAGCCGCCCAGGATCTCGCCGCTCGGTCCCCCATCGTCAGGTAGACGCCGACCGGCGCCGCGATGGTGAGACTGGCGATGAATGCGAACACGAGCAGCGTGACTGCCTGCTGACCGCCGGACAGCCCCATCCCTGCGATCGTCGCCATGGCCCCCATGTTCAGCATCAGGTTCTTGGGGTTGATCCCCGACAGGAGGAAGGCCAGGCCGAACGACTTCGGGGTCGTGAACCCGTCGAGCGCCTGCATCCACTTGGGCATCGGTGCGGTCTCGCCCGCAGCGGGGCGGGAGCGCCACTGCCGGACCGCTGCGAACAGCAGCAGCAGCCCCAACAGGAGCTTGATCACGGCCGTTGTCGTCGATCCGCCGCTCGAGTCCGACAGACCCGCGGTGGCGGCGACGACCAGCAGGATGGCGCCGATGACGACCAGGCCGAGGACCCAGCCGACCAGGAAGGCGAGCCCGTTGGACCGCGCCTTCGGCGTGATCAGCATCAGGATGATCGCGATGATCGGCATCGGGCTTATGGCTATGCCGATAGCGAACGGAAGGATCTCGCCGATCGTCTGTCCCACATCACAGTCCTTTCGTCCGCTGGCGGCGTTCGTTGCTCGGCGTCCGAGGTCGCGGCGCCAAGGACGCCGCCCCCGGAGCCTGGTCGCTCCGGGGGCGCCTGTGCCTAGATCTGCTATCCGGCGGCCCCTGCGCCGACGGACTGGGCGGCGTGGTGGGCGTGCAGCTCGATCTCGGACTCGTGGTGCGACGGCTTCAGGTCGAAGACCACGTTCTTCACCGTGCCCGTGAAGGCGTACGGCGCCCTGTCCTCGTAGGCGAGGTCGACGACTCCGCCGTTGTCGCGGCCCATGTCCATGCCGGCGTAGGTGGTGAAGAGCAGCGAGATCGTCTTGTCCAGCCGGCCTTCGCCGATCTGCTTGTCGTTCGCCCAGAGCGTCACCGTGCCGCCCGCACCCGGGCTTGGGTTCGTCGGCCTCGAACAGCATCTTCACGCGTCACGTCGCCGGTCGGGATCGGCTCGGTGGACGTCTGCTTGTAGGTCTCCACCCCCAGGAACTGGTAGGTGTGGTTCAGCAGGCCGTTCTCGTCCACCCACAGCGCGAACCCGCCGATGAAGTCGGCGAAGGCCACGATGACGCCCTCGGCTCCGCGCTCGGGCACCTTCAGCTCGGCCTCGATGGCGTACGAGCGCCCGTAGATGCGGGGGATCATCGTCGTCTGGATGTTCTGGACGTCGCCGGCGAAGCGTGAAGCGCGTGGTCGTCGGCATCGGCGGCAGCATGCCGAAGAACACCGCGAAGCCGGCGAGGAGAGGCAGCACGCGGTTACGCTCGGCCTCCTGCCAGAAGAGTTCCTTGAGCTCGGCGAGCTTCTCGGGCTTCTCGGCCGCCAGGTCCTTGGCCTGGCGAGAAGTCGTCGGGCAGGTAGTAGAGCTCCCAGGTGTCCTGCTCGGGGTCCCAGTCCCTCCGGGCCCGAACCGCTTGAGCGTCTCCGGACCGAAGTCCCAGGGGAGCTTGTCCAGCTTGGCGCACGCCCACCAGCCGTCCTTGTAGATGGCGCGGCTGCCGTACATCTCGAAGTACTGCACGGTGTGCCGCTCGGCGGCCGTCGGGTCGTCCAGCGTGTAGGCGAAGCTGGTGCCGTCCATAGGCTCCTGCGCGATGCCGTCCACGACGGTGGGCTCGGGGATGCCGACCGCCTCGAGGATCGTCGGGACGACGTCGATGCAGTGGGTGAACTGCGTTCTCAGGTCTCCGCCGCCCTTGATCCGGTTCGGCCACGCCACGACCATCGGGTCGCGCGTGCCGCCCAGGTGGCTGGCCATCTGCTTGCCCCACTGGAACGGCGTGTTGTTGGCGTGGGCCCACGCCGCGGCGAAGTGCGGAGCGGTGTGGAAGCCGCCCAGGTCCTCGATGCCGCCGAACTTCTCGATGATCTCCAGCTGCTGCGTCGGCGTCGAGCACCACGCCGTTGAAGAAGGTGGTCTCGTTGAAGGACCCGGTGAGGGTACCCTCCATGCTGGCGCCGTTGTCGCCCCAGATGTACATGATGAGGGTGTTGTCGAGGTCGCCCATCTCCTCGATCGAGTCGAGGAGCCGCCCGACGTTCCAGTCGGCGTTCTCGGAGTAGCCGGCGAAGACCTCCATCTGGCGGGCGTAGAGCTGCTTCTGCGCGTCGGTGAGCGAGTCCCACGCCGGGAACAGGTCGGGGCGCTCCGTCAGCTCGGTGTCCTGCGGGACGATGCCGAGCTTCTTCTGGCGCTCGAGGGTCTGCTCGCGGTACGCGTCCCAGCCGTCGTCGAACTTGCCCTTGTACTTGTCGGCCCACTCCTTGGCGCACGTGGTGCGGCGCGTGGGCACAGCCGGTGGAGTAGTACAGGAACCACGGCTTGTGGGCGTCCTGCGCCCGCACCGCGTGGAGCCACTCGACGGCCTTGTCGGTGATGTCGTCGGGGAAGTAGTAGAGCTTGCCGTCCTCACCTTCCGGCACGCCGAGCGTCGAGTTGTCCTGGGTGATGATGGGGTCGTACTGGCCGGCGGCGCCGGTCAGGAAGCCCCACCAGTGGTCGAAGCCCCATCCCGTGGGCCAGTGGTCGAACGGACCGGCGGCGCCCATCTCGCGACCGGGCGTCATGTGCCACTTGCCGAAGCCCCCGGTGATGTAGCCGTTCTCCCGCAGGATGCGCGGCAGGGCCGTGCAGCTGCGCGGCCGCGTGCCCGTGTAGCCGGGGAACGGGCCGGGGAGCTCGGCGATGCCGCCCATGCCCACGCGATGGTGGTTGCGGCCGGTGAGCAGCGCCGCCCGGGTCGGCGAGCACACCGCGGTCACGTGGAACCGGTTGTACGTGAGACCCATCTGCTGGACCCGGGTCAGGTTCGGGGTCGCGATCCCGCCGCCGAAGGTGTCGGGGCCGCCGAAGCCGGCGTCGTCGATGAGCACGATCAGCACGTTGGGCGCGTCCTCCGGCGCCGACGGCCCGGGGATGAAGGACCAGTCGGCGGCCGACTGGTCGATCGTTCGCCCAGCGACCCCCGCGAAGACCCGGTCGGGGATCGGCAGCACGGTGCGGTCCGGGTTGAACTTGCCCGCCGCTTCGGCGAGGGCATCCTTCAGGTCTCTGATGCCCGATATGGGGGCTACCGACTTGGCGAGGGACTGGGCGAGCGCCTGCTCGGCTGCCAGGCGGCTGTCGTCGTCGATGATGGCCACGATGGCGGCCGTGCCCGGCTTCAGTTTCTCGCCGAGGCCGCTCTCCATGCCGCTCTCGACCTTGTGCGACGCGAGTTTCCCTAGGAGCGCGCCGCCGGCAGCACCGACCACGGTGGCCGCCAGCAGGGGCGGGGCAGCCAGCCCGACCGCGATGCCGACGCCGCCACCCCAACCCATGCCCTTGCGGCCCAGATGGTCGCCGGTCTGGTCGACGGTGACGCGACCCTCCTCGTCCTTCTCTACCAGGATCACGCCCTCGGTCTTGACCTTCTTGTCCTTGACCAGCTGCACCAGCCGGTCGAAGTCCTTCTCGGCCGGGTCAAGGCTCTGGTAGCCCGCCAGAAGGACGCTCTGCGATTCGCCCATGTTCACTCCATTTCTTGTTTCGACCGATCGGCTGAATGTCCGCGTCGATCTCCGTGCCGAGCGTGCTGAGATCCTCGGCCTCCATGATTCCCATGTCTACCGAGTCGAGCGGCTGCCGAAACCCTCCCTGATCCGGAATCTCCCGGAACGCGCGAAGGCGGTGAGCAACGGAACGGCCCAGTGATGCTCGATCAACGGGAGGGCGGCCACGGTAGAGGAGGGGATCGCCCCCATGGTGGCGGTCCCTCGTCAAACCCGACTGTCGCCGGCACGAGACACATGCGCCGGGCACCTTGGAGCGCCTGCCTGGTCGGCCTAGCTAGGCGAGCGCCTTGGCCTTGACGCTGTCGAACTCGGCCTGGGTGATCGCGCCCTTGTCCAGCAGGTCCTGAGCCTTAGCGATGTCGTCGACGGCTGAGCCGCCGACCAGCCGTGCCTGCGTCGCTTGCGCCGCCGCCATGTCGCGCTGATCCTGCTCGGTGTTCTTGGGGCGCGCGATCATATAGATCAACAGTCCGATGAACGGGATGATGAAGATCAACAGGATCCAGCCGGCCTTGCCCCATCCGGTCAGGTTCTCGCGGTGGAAGATGTCGGCGAACACGCGGATGAAAACCATGATGACCATGAAGAACAGGTAGATAATCAACAAATACCAGAAGAAGTACAACAGCCCGCCGTTGAACATGTGTCACTCCTCTTGTCGAAGCATGAGGCTCAAATGGAACACACCATGCCGGCTCGTCCTTCAGCGCCTATCCCGTCGATCGTCACGCCGGTCTCCTCGGTCGTCGCGCCGGTCGCCTCGTCGTCGCCTCGATCGTCCGCGGTCGTCGCGTCGATCACTGCGGCGGTCGCGGCCGCCGAGCAGGCCGGGCCGGTCGCGGTCTCCTCCCAAACCCATGTCAGGCTCCTCCCGTCTGTGCATCAGCCTCGTTCGCCTCGAGCACGGCAAGGATCGCCTGCATGGGGATGCGGCCGGTCTCGACCAACTGACCCCCTGCGCGACGGAGCGACGAGGCGAACGGCGCTGCCCAAGTGTTCTCCCAGACGAGCACCGCAGCGACGCTGTCAGACTCGATATCCTCCGCGATCGCGTCGACGTCCTCTAGGGCGAGCAGGTGCGCGAGATCGGTCCAAGCTCGCGCAGGCCCCCGAAGTCCTCGTGCTCGAACTCAGCCAACTCGAAGGCGCCTCGATCCAGCCGTCGGCCCCCTTCCTCGATGAAGACGAGGTCCAGAATGCGCACGAGCTGTCGGTCCACGAGAGACTTCAGCTCCGAGAGCATCACCTGAGAAGTTGGACTTGCCTGCGGGAAACTCCACCACCAGGTAGTCGATCGGTCCCAAGTCATCTACGCTGCGATCGTTCATCGGCTTCTCCCATCCTTGAAAGCCGGTTGAGTATGCAAAAAATCATCGGGAGCTCTGACTGGCAAAAACAGAGAATGTGAAGGCCTTTGGGTGATGTAGAAGTGGTTCCCGCCCTTGATCGACGCGGACCGAGTTCCCGATGAACGATTCGGCGGGGTTCGACTCGCTCAATGCGTCCTCCTTGTGCCTTGGTTCCTTGATGGTCTCACTGCGTCGACACTAGCTAGCTGCGGCGACTGCTGCCCTCACCGTTTCGAAGACGTTCTCCTCGCCGATGGCGTCCAACGTCCCCGCGCGTCGCAACATGTCGAGTTCCGTCGTATCCGCGTGGGTCAGCAGGAGACGCACTCCCCGGTCAGCCAGTTGTCCGTGGACCTTGGTCAGCATGTCCGCTCCGTCGAGGTCGATCGCGGGTGTCGACTCGAGGTCGACCACGACCGCGGTGGCATTGCTCGCGGCAAGGAGTTCGAAAAGGCCCGCGCGGAAGGGCGCCGCGTCGGCGAAGAACAGCGGCCCGTTCACCTCGACGACGAGCACGCCATCAGGGGTCGTTGCATCCGGGTGTGAGTCGGCTTCGACGTAGACCTGCGCCTGCGGTGTCATAGGCCATTGGGTGGAACTTGGCGATCTGGATGCTTCTCGGAGACCCAGCAGCAGCAGCGACACCACCGAAGCGCGAAGAAGAATCCGGCGACCACGCCGAACAAGAACAGACCATCGCGGCGTCCGGACTCGAACACGATGAAGTCGCGTCTGCTCGTCGCCGAGAACCGCGCCGCGACCTTGAAGTGGATCAGTCCCAGGGCCGCGTCGACGACCACCGCTCCCAGCACGGCCTGCGGCAGGTTCGAGAACATCCCCGCCAGGAACAGGAGTGTCAGGACGGTGAGCCCCGCGACCGTGAGGCCGGCAAGCTGGGTCTTCTGGCCGGAACTTTCGCTGACGGCCGTCTTGCTCAGGCTGCCGCACCCGGGGAAAGCCGCCCACCAGCGATGAACCGACCCAGGCGGCGCCCTGCGCGATGAGCTCCTGGTCGGGGGAGAACTCCTGCTTGTGCTTCGCCGCGGTGTCCGTGGCAGTGGCGATGGATTCGCTGTAGCTCACGAGGATGATTGCCAGTGCCCCCACCGCCATCGAGAGCCATTCCGAGATCGAGAAGCCCCGTCGGTAGCACGAAGACTCGGCAGCCCGGTCGGCACCGTGCCGACGATGAGTCGACGCCGTGCGCGGTCAGATCCAGCCACGGGACCGCGAGTATCCCCAGGAACACGACGATGAACGAGCGGGGGAAGCTTCGGAGCCTTGAAGCGCATCAGGAGCAGCAGACCGACCGCCGCTGCGCCGACCACCAGCGTGGCGGGAGTTGGTGAGGTTGAGGTCTCTCACGGACGCCCACGAGCACGTTCCAGTACGAACCCTCGGTCTTCTCCCTATCCCGAGGATCTTGGGCAGCTGGTCGACGATCAGACCGAACCCGACCGCGAAGATGAAGCCTTCGAGAACCGCCTTGGCGAGGAAGTTCGAGACCCAGCCCATGCGCAGCACGCCGAGCACGACATACACGACTCCGACGCACAGCGTGAGCGCGATGACCGTCGACAGGTAGTCGGGGGAGGTCGATGCCACGTAGAGGGCGGCGACCGGCGCGGTGAGCTGCAGCCAGACGGAAGCCGACGGTCCCGTGACACGACCTGGTGCGTGGAGGCGAACAC
>CAWBOK010000008.1:0-228180 GCA_963790415.1 uncultured Actinomycetota bacterium | reverse complement strand
ACGATGAGATGGGATGAGAAAGCCAGCCTCCCGGGGAACCCCAACTAGGGGCCCCAATCCAAGGACGGGCTCGTGGCCCAAATCGAAGGAGGCTGGCCGTGAATGACTCTACCGCAGACAGGCTTGAAGGCAAACTGACCGTGGGAGTAGGTACTCCGGGGACCGTAACTCGCACTGTTGTGTGCTTGATGCGGAGGGAGAGGTAGTGGAAGAAGCCACCGTGCCCACCAACCCACGCGCGTTCCGGCGGTGGTTCGATGCCAAGGAGCCGGCCAACAATGGGTCCCCTCGAAGCCGGCACCCATTCCCACTGGGTCAGCCGTCGACGACGGACTTCTGGTTATGAGGCGATCGTCGCCAACCCCCGCATGCTGCGGTTCATCTACGGCAGCGACACCAAGAACGATTCCGCCGACGCCGCCTATCTCGCCCGGGTGGAGAGCGTCCAATCTCGCTCCTTCGGCCCATCCTGCACCGCAGCGAAGCGCGCCAGGCCGACCGGGCGCTTCTGCGCAGCCGGGAAGCCCTGGTCCGCAGCCGGGCCCACCGATCACCCACGTCCGGGCGATGGTCAAGGTCTTCGGGGCCAGGCTCCCTCGCTGCTCGACTGACTACTTTGTGAGGAGAGTTGAAGGGCACGTCCCTGACATCCTGCGGCCGGCTTTCCGGTCCTTGCCATCATCGCCACGCTGACCGATGGCATCCGCGAACTCGAGCGCAAGATCGACCTCCTGGCCAAGGAAACCTATCCAGAGACCGCGCTCCTCGTGCAGGTGCCGGGCGTGGGCACGCTCACCTCGCTCGCCTTCGTCCTCACCGTGGAGGACCCCAGCCGCTTTCCGAAGTGCCGGTCGGTGGGCTCCTATCTCGGGCTTCGTCCCCGGCAGCAGGATTCCGGGGCCAGTCAGCCGCAATTGCACATCACCAAAGCGGGCGACCAGATGCTGCGTTGTCTCTTGGTGGAATGCGCCCACCACATGCTCGGCGGCCTGGGCACCGACAGCGACCTGCGGCGTTGGGGCCTCAAGCTGGCTGAGCGGGGCGGTAGGAACGCGAAGAAGCGGGCGGCAGTGGCCGTCGCCCGGAAGCTCTCGGTCCTCCTCTTGCGGCTGTGGGCAACGGGCGAGGGACCCACGATCCGCTTCGGAACGCGCGCAAGAGCGGTGAGCTCCTCCCCACTCCGGCATAGGGTGCAAGAGCAGAGGAGGGTGATGCAGGAACGAAGTACACGGAGGCTTTGACCCTGACAACGGAGAGCGGGGCTGTTTGAGTCCAGTCCGCGGCGACTGCGCACCACGTGCAGGCTCGAGCGCGAAGGCGGGTGAGTAGCAGACGCCGGCCGACGCCACCGAAGCCGTCCATTGAGATTGCAGCGCCGCAGCTGGTCGAGCCCCAACATGCACCGGACACCGGCGACGTCCATCACATGAGTGCGAATGGAAGCCTGGTCAGTCTTGCTCTTCGTGTCACGGAGAAGGACGAAAGAGAGGTGTCACTGGATCGGACGGTTGACAGAGGCAGGCTTTCTCATGGAAGCACGTGGTGCATGCTCTGTTCGACCGGAGCCAATCCGAACTCGCTCGATTCCAACGCATCCAGTCTCTCATGGCGGGGGAGCCCGGTGCAGGATGTCACCGGCAGTAGAAGGGCAGCCCTCAGCGGGCCGCGGCGTATGGCGAATCGTCGGCGCGCGCCAGTGAACACGATGAGCACGTGGTGACGGTCCCGCTCCGACGGAGAGGACACAAACCTATGAGTCTCTATAGAACCCGGTTCGGCTCAGGTCGGCTGTGTGCTGGCAGTTGTGAATCCCCGGGGTTCGCGGAGACTCCATCATTTGGGAGGACCTCTCGATCCGCTACGCCGAGCGATTCGCCGAGGCCGACGGTCGCCTGGAATTCACTGACCGACTTTGGGCGCGATCCCCTTCGGGAATCAACCCCGTCGGGTCGCCCCTCGGCTCAAGTTTGACGACCTGCGGAGACGAGCGGGAATCCCATGAGTTGCTACAGGCACAATACAGACCCGCACGCACCGAATGCCTGGCTAGAGACCCATGACCTCACGCTTCTTGGCCGCGAACTCCTCCTCAGAGAGAATTCCGGCGTCCAAGAGTTCCTTCATCTTCTTCACGGTCTCGATCTGTTCATCGTAGGTCAACGGAGTCCCCTGACCGACCTGCGCACCCGTTTGCGTGTTCATTCCCTGGGCGAGGTTCATGCCGAAGAGCAACCCGCCACCCTCGCCGAGGCCGTGATCCTGCACGCCCTGGGCGATCTTCTGCTGGGCGGAGATGTTCGAGGACTGCTGAGATACACCCTCATAGGC
The DNA here is from genome assembly GCA_963790415.1 of uncultured Actinomycetota bacterium. Lineage (GTDB taxonomy): Bacteria > Actinomycetota > Thermoleophilia > RBG-16-64-13 > RBG-16-64-13 > JAJZQZ01. The sequence continues at coordinate 225,852 of CAWBOK010000008.1, read as the reverse complement.
CTTGAGGTTCATCAGGTTGGTGGAGTACTGCTTGACCAGCTCCCGCGATTCGGGAGTGAACTCGATATTTTCGATGCCCACATTGACTACTTCGATGCCGAAGCGCTCGACCCAGCTACCCGCGCCGCTGCTGCCGGCCGAGATCTGGGCGGCGATGGCCTGAGCCTGCGAGGGCAACTGCGAAATGCGGAAAGTCGATGAGAGCGAGTTCAGCGCCACGGTGAAGGACTGGATGAACTCGGAGCACGAGCTGCTGCCGGGCCTCCGGCGTGCTGAAGCTGTAGTGGAAAACGTTGGCAGGCACGAAGTTCCTGATGAAGGTTTCCACGTTGACGATCCGTAGCGAGAAGGTGCCGAACGCAGTGATCTCCAGGTCCGCCCCGTAGAAGAGGTCGTTGTAGACCAGCGGGCCACGAGTGCCGAACTTGATTCCACGTATCTCCCGGAGGTTCACGAAGGCGATCTGCTTCTGATCGGAGGTCTGTCCGCCGAAGCCGACGCGGCGTGGCTACCTGTTCAACAAGGGACTCCTTGACGCCATCGCCGTTGAAGACGCTGCTCTGGCCATTCTGGTACTCGTAACCGCCAGCCTGCGTGATGATGTCCTCGATGCCTGCCTGGCTGAAGATGAAAGCAGCCGTATTCTCGGGCACGAAGATCTTGGAGCCGTTGGAGATTACTCCCATCGACCCGCTGTAATTCGTACCTCGTCCGTTGTTCGTCTGCTTGAGGACACCCGGAGCCACCGCCGTATGCTCGTCGAAGTGGCCCGCCGTGATGATGTCCTTCCACTGATCAGCGAAGGTACCCCCGAGGGCTCCGGTAAACGCCTGGATGATGGTCATTGCATCGTCGCCTTCGGGTCAGAGTTGGTTAGGAGTGTCGCAGTAGCTACAGATGATTGCTTGCCCCCGAATGCCGGAGACTGGCGCACCGCAGGAGACGCAATCGCCTGCAACCGGTACAGCTGCTGCAGCAGCAGCGACTTCAGCCTTGGACTTGAGGCCAAAGGCGTCCTTGAAGGCCCCCACCGTGTCCTTCATAGCGTCTGTGACCATCTCCGCTGGCGAGGAGTCGGGCGTAATCATCTTGGCGGGAGTGCCAGTGATGACCTCGTTGATCTTCTGCGACCAGAAGGTGGCTTCCTTCTTGCTCCTCGAAGCCGAACTGCTCAGTGCCATTCTGGAAATACACGTCTAGGGCGGGTATGCCGTACCGCTGCTTGCCGACAACCGCCTGAGCATGGCCCTGGAAGACTTTGATCTGGTTGAGTGGGAAGACCTGAATGCCTTTGTCTGTTGCCGAACACGCCCTTCTTGAGGAGCACCAGGTTCTGGCTGGTAAGGATCAGCTCGTCAGTGTAGTTCGCCCGAATCCACCGTGACGCACGCGATCATGCTTATGCACAAACGACTCGCCGGGCTGAAGATCGTATCCCGCCACTGTTCCCTCCTTGTTGCCAGCTCTGGCAGAAGCAGTATCGGCAGTTTCCACCTACGGCAGTAGCGGACAGACGACGGCCGTCTGAGGGCGTTTGCGCCAGGCTTGACCATACGGAGGTCCGCCCGCCGGGCCGCCGAATCAACCACCTCGAAGAACCCTGCTCGACATGGCGCATCGGTCCCCCGTCTATGTCGCGATGACGGTCTAACGTGCTTGCGCATCACCGACGGCACGTTCCTGCGAGCGCTTCCGACCCGAGTCTAGCTGACGGGTGTGCCGTCCGCGTGTATGCGCTTGCCAGACGCACCCTAACCGATACTATGGCCCCAGTTACCTTGGTTCAATGGAAATCGAGGTTATCTCGAAGAACTCATGATCTGCGTCATAACCATTAACTGTGGCTTTGACGTGGACATTCATCCTATTGAGCGTCGGCACGAAGCTCGGCCATTGGTATCGTTCTACTCTGAAGATGGGACCGACCGAAATTGTATCCGCGTTCTTTACGTCACCGACATAAATATTTGTGGAGTACATAGTCTTGTATCCTGAAACTTCAATCCAATACCACGCGTATCCATCAAACTCAATCTCTCTGCCCTGGTACTTCTCTATAAATGCTTGCACTTCTGGATCTCCCGGATTCTCTGCCTTCAAGACTGCACTCAGTTCCTTGCTGTTCTGCTGAGTTAGTATCGTGTCGTCTGCCTCCTTAGTACCGCTATCGGCAGTCTCACTCTGAACTGGGTCGCTCTCTGCCGACTTCTCCGGTTCCTTGTTCGGGAACGTGTGATAGGTAATGATTATCTTCGCACCTTTCGGGAATCTGCTGTCGGCGTCGAACTTAGTCTCGCCGTTGACAGACACCCGTTCGACATCTCCATCCTTTGCCAACCAGCCAAGAACCAAGTCATCTATTGATGCTGTTTCAATGCTGGCGAAACCGGCGGTCTTCAACCTGGTCATTACGTCCTTGTAGTTCTCGCCCTTGAGGTCGCTAGACGATGCTGGCACGGCGATTGTGTCGCTAGGCTTGTTGGCCGTCCCACAGCCAACCAGAGACACCGTGACTACGACAGCGACTGCAAGGGCTATCAATCTCTTCACCTGAACTTCTCCTTCTGCCTCGAAGATCCCGATTGGTTCTACGATCTCGGTGCCATGAACCCGACGACCGGGATGGCGATGGGGCCGATCAGCAAACCCACCTTAGCCCAGCCACACCCGCTGCGGCCCTTGCTCCTGGCGATCATAGACGCGCCGATGCCACAGATGACCCAGAAGACGAAAGCGCCGACATACCACATCCCTACGAACTGCCCTGCCGAATCGCTCGCGCGCAGCCGAGGATTGGTCTAACAACCATCATGCAGTCTGTGGTCAAAGGCTACTAGGGGCTATCGGCATCCCCAGTCGGAAGATGAGGCCATGAGTCAACTTCACGATGCTCGGCAACCACCCCCGGTCGAGGAATCCGATGCCCCTGAACCGCCCCGCCCCTGCCGGAGGCTCCAACCTCTTGAGAGGATGGAGTCCTGAACACATCAAGGAGGTATCCGCGAGAGGTCCGGGAGCGGGCCGTGCGCATGGTGTCCGACCGCCGGGGAGAATGCGCGACCGACTGGGCGTGTTGATCGCGGTTAATCGTCAATTCGAGACCGAAGAAGACACTCGCCAAGAACGAATGCTACCGAGCCATGAAAGCTGTTGGAGCCCCATTTCGTCCACCGAGTACCACCGAGTACCACTGAAGTACACCTGGGTAGGGGTGCGCGTAGGGGTGCAAGGGCTGAAAGAGGGCTCTCGCGGAGGTCCCGGGACAAAAGAAAAAGGCCCGCATATGCAGGCCTTTCTTATGGTAGCGGGGGCAGGATTTGAACCTGCGACCTTCGGGTTATGAGCCCGACGAGCTACCGGACTGCTCCACCCCGCGCCGCGTGAATCTTCAGTATAGCACCATAACGGAAAGCCGCCAATCTCGGACTTTTGGTGGATGGCGTTACCCCCGCGACCCTGTACACTTCCCAAGCCAGGGCGCCTTCGGGCGACCGTATCCGCGGTCACAGTAACCATGGACCCTCAAGGTTCGTTCCAATGTTCCGATAGGGCACGTACGAGACCACAGATCACAAGGGACACGATGCACCACGAGATCGCTCAGAAGCCGGTACGCCGGTGGGCCGTGCGCCGGCGACAGCCGAGCGCGCACCGCGCCGACCGCCGAACGTCCGCTCGGCACCACGCGAGGCCGACTGCGAACCCCTATGTCGCCCTCGCCGTCTTTATGATCGCGCTCTTCCTTCTCTCGGCCGCTCTCGGGACATCGGTTGCCACGGCGGCCCCGACGACCGGTTCCACCATACAGCTCCAAGGTGAGACCAAGGCGCAGGTGGAGTCCCTCCAGACCCAGGCCGCGGCGGTTCAGAGCGAGATAGCCGCCCTCGACGTCAGATTGGAACAGCTGTCCGAGAACTACAACGAGGTCGCCCTGCGGCTGGAGCAGACGAACCAGGACCTCGCCGCGATGCGTCGCCGCTTCCAAGATACCCAAGGGACCTACAACTACCGTCAGGCCAAGCTCGAGGACCGTCTGGTAGCCAGCTACAAGGCGGGTAGCAATAGCTTCCTCGAGATCCTGATGGCCACCGATGACTTCACGAGCTTCGTAAAACGTCTCATCCTCCTCTATCACGTGACCACGCAGGACCAACGGCTGGTGGAGGACGTCGCCTCCGCCCTGACGGACCTATCCATGCTCGAAGCAGGCGTCGATGCCAAGAAGAGCGAGGAATTGCGTCTCCGTGAGGAACTCGAGCAGAAACGCGCCGCGATCGAGACCACGCTGGCCGAGCGGCAGTCCACCCTGGATGGACTCGACGGCAACATCGCACAGCTGGTGGAGCAGGAGCGACTGAGGCAAGAGGCGGAGAGGCAGCGCCTCGAAGCCGAGCTACGCTCCAAGCTCTCCGGCTGGCAGATGTACGCCGGTCCGCTGCCGCAGACCGGTGACGACGTACTCAACCAGTTCGTACAGACCGCGGCCGCGTACCTGGGCATCCCCTACGTCTGGGCAGGCGCCAGACCGTCCACCGGCATGGACTGTTCCGGCTACACCAGCTACGTCTTCGCTCAACACGGCATCGTGTTGCCCCACTACTCCGGCTACCAAGCGCAAATGGGCGTGGAAGTGGCGGTCGCCGACATCAAAGCGGGGAATTTCTCGCGTTCGGCAGCCCCGTGCACCATGTGGGCATCTACATCGGCGAGGGACAGTACATCCACTCGCCACACACCGGCGAAGTGATCCAGATCTCGACACTCTCCGACCGCAGCGACCTGAACACCATCCGTCGCTTCCCGATCCAAGCTCGCTCCGGCTCCCCGGCCGTAGACTGATCTCGAGTCCGGCGGCGGCGCCAACCCAGGATCCCGCGACGAGCTTCCGAAGGGCGCCGCAAGATAGTCTATGATGTATCCCATGAACTGGGTCATCCTCGTCTGCTTCCTGGTGGCCACCGCCGCGGTCCTCATCGGCCTCGGCCTGGTCGGCCGGCAGTTGCACCGTCTCTATCGGAAGGTGCAAGAAGCCCAACAGCAGATCACGCCGCCCATCGAAGCCCTCGTCGCCGGTCAAGAGCGCGCGATGGAACTGGCCGAAAGGATAAACCGGCGCCAGGAGGACCTCGTCAACCAACTGCAGGAGACGGGGGCCTCCGTCGAAAGCCTTGCCGGCCTTCTTGGCGAGTTGCAGGACGCCCAAGAGCAGCTGACGACGCTGGACATGGACTGATCCAACCGTCGAAGGCCGCGCCCCGCTACCGAACAGTGCGCCGAACCAAGAAGGGGCTCCCCACGCACACCCTCGCGTGGGAAGCCCCTTGGTTCACACCCGCGGGCGGGCGATATGGTGCTAGATGGCTTCGACCGAAGATACCTCGGGCACTGCTTCCTTGAGGATGCGCTCGACCCCGTTCTTGAGAGTCATCTGGGACATCGGGCAACCGCCACACGCCCCGACCAACTTGACCGTGACCACACCGCTCTCCTCGTCCACGTCGATGAGTTCGATGTCGCCCCCGTCGTTCTGCAAAGCAGGCCGAACAAACTCCAGGGCCTCCGCCACACGCTCCTTCATGGTTCCTCCTTCGGCCCCGCCGATCCCTTACGTCGCGCCGGGGCATTGAATCCCGAGTAACTCGGTCTAGTTTCTCATACTGTCGGATGAATGCCCACCCGCACAAGCACTCAAACCTCTCCCCGCCGCACCACGGTGGCCACTCCTTGGCCGCCACCGATACACAGGGTGGCGAGGCCGGTCCGCGCGCCGTCGTGAACCATGGCGTACAGCAGTGTCACCAAATCCGCGCGCCGGAGGCACCGATGGGATGACCGATCGCGATGGCGCCGCCGCGGGTGTTGGTCCTCGCCGGATCAAGGCCCAGCTCTTTGCCCACCGCTACTACCTGGGAGGCGAAGGCCTCGTTGGCTTCCACGAGATCGATGTCGTCGATGGTGAGGCCGGCCTTCGCGAGGGCCTTTCGCGACGCATAGAGCGGCCCCATGCCCATGATCGACGGATCGAGCCCGGCCGCACCCTGACGCACGATCGTGGCGAGCGGCGTGAGACCCCTGCTGTCGGCATACTCGCGCGAAGCCACGACAAAGGCCGCTCCCGCGTCGTTGATGCCCGACGCGTTGCCGGCGGTGACGGTGCCGTCCTTCTTGAATGCCGGTTTGAGCCCGGCCAGAGATTCGACAGTGGTCTCGGGCCTGGGGTGCTCGTCGGTGTCGATCACAGCGGCATCCCCTTTGCGTTGCGGGATCTCCACGGGCACGATCTCATCCTTGAACCTGCCTTCGGCGATCGCCACACCCGCTCGGCGCTGGCTCTCGGCCGAATGGGCGTCCTGCATCTCCCGCGTGATGCCGTAGCGCTCGGCGACGTTCTCCGCCGTGATGCCCATGTGGACGTCGGTCATCGCGCACCAGAGTCCGTCTTTGATCATGGAATCGACCAGCACCCCGTCGCCCATGCGATATCCGCTACGGGCCTGAGGAACGAGATACGGGGCGAGGCTCATGCTCTCCATGCCGCCGGCCACGATCACCTCGGCATCGCCCAGAGCCACGGCCTGCGCGGCCAGGTTCACCGCTTTCAGACCGGACCCGCAGACCTTGTTGATGGTCAGCGCCGGGGTCTCGGCCGGCAATCCGGCGAGCAGCGTGGCCTGACGGGCGGGGTTCTGCCGAGTCCCGCCTGCAGCACGTTGCCCATGATGACTTCGTCGATGTCGGCGCCTGGGACACCGGCCCGGCGAAGGGCTTCGACCATGGCCACGGCACCGAGTCTGGTAGCGGGAACGCTTGACAGCGAACCAAGGAAACGGCCCACCGGGGTGCGGCAGGCGGCCAGAATGACTACTTCGCGAGACACAGGACTCCTCTCGGACTCACGCTCACAGGATCGAGCGATTATCCTACCACGGGCGCTATGGAGCCGGCGCCGTAGGAGCAGTCGTGGAGACCGGTGCGACGGTGCTGGTCGTGACGGTAGTCGGAGGCGCCGTCGAGGTCGTCGTGGTTGCGGTGGTGGCCGTGGTGACAGCGGGCCCTGCGGCAACCATGGTCGTAGTGGTCGTCGGTGTGCCTGCAGCCTGCTGAGTCCCGTGGACCGGCACGGACTGAGGGACGGTGGTAACGGTTTGGGTCTGGACCACGACCCGCTCCGTCACGACCGGCCTCTCCACTATGCGCTCCCGCACCACGACCCGCTCGATGGGGGTTCCCGAAGTCATGGAGTAGACGCTTGTCAGCAGCGCCGCGGCGGCAAGCAACACCGGACCCCAGGTGGCCGTCACGCTCCTCGCGGGACGGTGACGCCCGGGGAGCGGCAAAAGCGATGCGTCCGCGGACGCCCGCCCGTCCCGCTCGGCCGAGATAGCCATGGGCGCTTCGTCCACAGGGACCTCCGCCTCGGGAACAAACCGGCGCCGCACACCACCGACCGACCGCTCAAGAGCATGACGCACCCCGTGCGAAGCTCCGGTGTAGACCATAGAAGCCACGGCCGCGCCGGCCAGTGTGCCCGCGATGCCCGATCTGGTGATCACGAAGAATGCGGCCGCGGAGGCCACGGCGGCACTGAGTACGGTGGTGAAAGGTGGACGATCCATTGGTGAGCTCAGCCCTTTGTATGTTCGATTCCGGGAGGCACGCGGCAGGCACGCCCGCCCGGGTAGTCTACCAGGGAGGCTGCCGCGGGTTCCGACGGGGCGGGTGCATCGCCGGTTCCCGCGGCTGCACCGGGCATCACTCAGGCCGGGCTTGCCACCCCCGCGGCGGCGCGCCCATCCCGCTTGGATGTCCGCCGGCCTGACTGCTTGGCCGGCTCCGTTTCCGCGCCACTCTCGGCCGGCGCGGCCGGAGAATCCTCCCGCCACCCGGCGCTGAAGAGGAACAGCGCCGCCGACGTCGGCCCGAGATAGGCGAATCTGCCCGACAGTTCGTCTACCAGGCCCGCGAAGTTGCGCTCCGCGGCGAGCGACTCGAGGTACGCATGAAAGCTACCCCATTGCCCTATCACGACCAGGAACTCCCGCGCGTCGGCGATCGCCGCTTCGATCTTGCGCCGATTGCGGATCACTCCGGGGTCTGACAACAGGCGCATCACGTCCGACTCGTCGAAGCCCGCGACCTCCAACGGGACCATGCCCTTGAACGCATCGGTCAAACCCGTCCACCGAGCCTCCACCACCCGAGGCCCCAGTCCGGCCGAGAAGACACTCCGGACCAGCAACCCGAAGTACTCCTGGTCGGACCGCGGATACTCTCCCGCCCGCTGCATCCACGGCTGCCGTTCGAACATCGGCCCTCCCTTCCGCGCTCCCCCCGCCTACCGGGAGGTGTGAAGGTAGGCTAGTCCTCGCTCCGACTTCCGTCTGTACGCACAAAGACTGAGGTTGGCCCCGGCCCCGATCGACGTGGTCGCAGGCAGCATGGTTCGCAGGCGGCGGCTATGCCCCGGCACGCTCCGCGACGGCGTCCAGGGCGGAGGTGAGCCGCGTCTGGACCTGCTGGGCCACCTCGTCGAGAGCGGGATTGCCCACCACGCCCATAGCGGCAAGTGGCGCGATGGCCTCCACCATGGCGGCCCCCGGACCTTCTTCGTACACCACTAGGTTGCACGGCAACATCAGACCGATGTCCGGCTCGGCCATCAATGCCTGATGGGCCAACGGCGGGTTGCAGGCGCCGAGGATGATGTACGGTCTGAAGTCGACATCCAGCTTGTCCTTCATCGTCTGCTTCACGTCGATCTCGGTAAGCACGCCGAAACCCTGTTCCTTCAAGGCTTCCCGGGTAAGACGAAGCGCCTCTTCGTAGCCCACGTTCACGTGCCTCGCAATAGCGTATGTCGGATCGCTCATGGCCCATTTCCCTTCTGTTGGAAGTCAGTCTCCAGGAGTCCGGTGGCCCGTGCTGTAAGGGCCCATATACCCTATGGGGTATGCTAGCAGAGGAACGTGGACGGCGCAAGGTGTGGCCTGGAGTGCGACCCTTTCTAAGGACTTGGGTCGATCCGACCGATACCTGGTGCGAGGCTCCTCGAGATCGGAGTTCAGCACAGGTGCATCCACCGGATAACACAGGCGCTTCCGACGAAGCGAGCACCCTCGGGGCGCACGGCGAATCACTCGCGGTCACCAGCGAGGACGTGTCGATGAAGCACATCCTTCTCGCCATGGTGGCGTTCGGGCTGCTGGTAGGGCTCCTCTTCCCGGAGGTCGTGTCGCGGCTCCTCATCCTGCGCCCGGGGGATGAGGGATGGTTCCGCGCCGCCTGCCTCGCCTCGGGGTTGATGGTGGGTGGCTTTGCGTACGGCATAGCCCGGATCACCCTCTTCCGCGCCAATCAGCGGCTCTCGCAATTGGCGACGCTGGACATGGCCACCGGCCTCGCCAACCAACGACGCTTCATCTCGGTTCTGCGCACCGAACTCGCTCGCGGCCGGCGGCTTGGGCATCCTGTCAGCCTGATCATCGCCGACCTGGATCATTTCAAGACGATCAACGACACGTACGGCCACCTCGTCGGTGACGAGGCACTCGCATCGGTTGCCCGCTCTCTGCGGGTGGAATCCGGCCGTACGATCTCGCGTGTCGGATCGGAGGCGAGGAGTTCGCCATCGTGCTGCCGGCAACGACCAAAGACACGGCGATGGAGATAGCCGACCGTCTGCGAGTCGCGATAGCCGAAACCGACGGCGGGCCCCTACCCCGTGTGACGGTGAGTCTAGGCGTCGCGACATTCCCCGGGGACGCGGACGGCGCCGATCTGTTGATCAAGCGAGCCGACGACGCCATGTACGAGGCCAAGCGACTCGGGCGCGATGTCGTGGCCCGCTGGCCCTTCTCAGCCTCCTAGCCGATGTTAGTATAGGTTGTGGACAGTGTGGCGCGGAAACACGCCGCACGAGCGGCGGGACATCGGGCGGAGGGATTGTGGAAGCACGGATCATCGGCCTCAAGGGCTGTGGAAAAACGACGTTGATGGCCGCTCTCTCAGAGGGCCGAGCAGAGGGCCAGGTAGCAACGGTTCGCATGGGCGACGATCGGGTGCGCAGGCTCTCGGAGGTCTTCCAGCCCAAGAAGACCACCTTCGCCGAGTTCCGTGTGCGCGAGGCGGCATGGACAGAGGCCAGCGCACGCAAAGGCGAACTCGAGCGCTATCTGGACCAACTGTCGGGGGCGCAGGTGTTCCTGCACGTGCTGAGGGCCTTCGACAGTCCCATGCTGGCCGATCCCCCGGACCCGGTGCGCGACCTCCTGGCCTTGGACAACGAACTCGTCCTCGCCGATCTCATCGCGATAGAACGGGCCTTCGAACGGTCCAAGAAGCAACCTCTCAGCGACATAGGCAGGCGCGCGCTCGGCCGCTGTCGCGATTCCCTGGAAGCGGAGACTCCCCTGCGCGACCTCGATCTCGACCACGACGAACTGGCCTTCGTGCGCAACTACCAGCTGCTCACCTTGGTGCCGCAGCTTCTGCTGGTTGACACCGAGTCCGGAAGCGAGCCCGACCCGTCGGCGACAGCACCGGTTCTGGAGCACGCTCAAGGACGCCAGCTGATCGCCTTTCCCTTCTCAGACGCTGCGGAGGTGGCCCGCCTCTCTCCCGAGGAACAGATCGAGTTCGCCGACGCGCTCGGCCTCCCCGGCCCCGCCGACGAGATCTGTCACCCACGCCGCCTTCGCGCAACTGGGATTGATCAGCTTCTTGACCAGCGGAGAGGACGAGGTGCGCGCGTGGCCCATCCGCCGGGGAGAGACGGCCCGGCAGGCCGCCGGAGCCATCCACTCCGACATAGAACGCGGATTCATCCGGGCCGAGATCGTGAGCTACGAGGACTTCATGGCTCACGACACATCCATGAAGGCGTGCCGCGAAGCCGGCGTGTTGCGCATCGAAGGCAAGGACTACGTCATGGCCGACGGCGATATCGTCAACTTCCGCTTCAACGTGTGACGACCCGCATCTTGACGACCGCGCGCGCCGTCCGCAGGACGCGATGACCGATCTGCTCATCATCCTGACCGTGTTCATCATCATCGTCGCGCTTCTGCGGCTGCGCTTGAACCTGGGCTGGGTCATGCTCATCGCCGCCACGGTCCTCGGTCTGCTCACCGGTGTGGCCCCATTGCGACTGCTGCCGATCGCCTTCCGCTCGCTCATCGCACCCGACGCGGTCTCGCTCCTGGTGGGGCTGGCCCTGATCATGGTGCTCGAGAACATCCTGCGGAAGACAGGCACGCTGCAGACCCTCGTCGGCTCGCTCCAGCGCCTCCTCGGTGACAACCGCGCGGTCATGGCCCTGATGCCTGCCATCATCGGTATCCTGCCGTCGGCGGGCGGCGCCCGTTTCTCGGCTCCCATGGTGGAGGAGTCGTCCAATGGCTGCCTCATGGCCGCCGAGCGCAAGAGCTTCGTCAACTACTGGTTCCGTCACATCTGGGAGTATGTGTCTCCCCTGTATCCCGGGTTCATCCTTGCCGCGACGATAGCGGGCATATCCATGAGCGCCCTCTTCCGCTGGCAGTTCCTCTTCCCGCTTACGGTGCTCGCGGCCGGCACCATCTACGGATTCCGAGGCGTGACCGCAACCCCCCATCCGCGCAGCGAAGAACGGATGAAGGACATCGGCCGCTTCGCTCTGAGTTTCGCTCCCATCGGTGCGGTGATGGTGCTGGTCATCGCCCTGGGGGTGAACATCGCCCTGGCCATGATCGGAGTGGTGGCGGTACTTCTGGTCGCTCATCGCTATACGCCCACGCGTATCGTCGCCACCGCGCGCGAGAGCATGTCCTTCAAGACACTCTTCATGGTTGCCGGAGTACTGGTCTTCCGAGGGGTGATGGAAGCGTCCGGAGTGGTCGACACCCTGCCCGGCACGATGAAGCATGCCGGCGTGCCCGTGGTGCTCATCCTGTTCGCGATGCCCTTCGTCGTGGGCCTGATCACCGGCATCACCGTAGCCTATGTGGGCGCGACGTTCCCCCTGATCCTTCCCCTTATCGGGGGCGTGGGTCACCCCAACATGGCACTGCTGGCCTTCGCCTTCGCGGCGGGCTTCGCGGGCGTCATGTTCTCGCCCGTGCATTTATGCCTGGTGCTGACCAAGGACTACTTCAAGTCCGCCCTCTCCCCCATCTACCGGATCATGGCCGTGCCCGAGGGCGCCGTGGTGCTCGTAGCCCTCGCGCAGGTGCTGGTGGTGGGATCGGGCCTCGTCGGGTAGGCCACCCCGGCGAACGAACGTCTTCTACGCAGGGGGTACACGGCATGATCCTCAGACGGCTGACGCCGATCCTTCTCCTCATCGTGGCGCTCGGTTCGAGCGCGTGCGGAACGGCCGACCGGTCGGCGTCGACGACCGAAGGTGCAACGCCCAGCCCCGGCCCCGTGACCCTGGCGGCGGACGCCTTGCCGGAGGAGGTCCGTCAGGCGGTCCTCGCGGCTCTCGAGAGTATCGGGCCCGTCCGCGTGGAGGCCACCGTCACCGCGGACACGGGCGACCTCACCAACGAACGGCACGCCGTGCAGCTCCTCGATCCGGTGAGCGGCCTGGCCCGGGAGACCATCACCAGTTCTCTTGGTGGGCCCGAAGAGGCCAGCGTGATCGGCAACGAGAGCGTTCGTGTCATGGGCGAGGGCGAGAACGTCCAGGTCATCCGCTCCGTTCAACTGCGTCCCCCCACGGGGCTGCCCCTCCCGTTGTACGGGCTGTCGCCCCTGTTCCTGGAGGACGCACAGGCGATCAGCGCTTCTCTCAAGGACGATGGCTCGTGGGAGCTCGTCCTCCGACCCCGGATCACCGCTCGGGAAGCCCAGATGATGGCCGGGGACCTCGGGGACCTCCTGATCGTCGTGGGGCCTGATCTCCTGCCACGACGCACCGAGCGCACGATCCACTACTCCACGGGCGGAGGGACAGCGGAGCCCGACGGAACGACGAGCACCTGGCAGAGCGAGCAAACCAGTATAGAACGAGTCGAATACCGCATCGAGCCGATCGACGGCCTCGAGGAGCAGGATGTACGCCTGACCCTTCCACAGGACTACCGTGTGGTGCAGCTCTCCACAGAGCTTGCTCTTGACCCGCCGCGTGCGGACGTCGCCTGGCCGCAGTACTGGCTCGGATCGCAGTTCCTCGATCTGAAGCTCAACAACGCCGCAATCGTGGTCGGCGATCCCGACGAGACGACACGGTCCGAGCAGACGATGTCCGTCTATGGCAGCTCTGGACAGCCGCCCTGGGAGCAGTCGATCCAGCTGATCACCAACAAACGCCAGCCCGGAGAGCCGGACGACTGGGCGCAGATGACGGAGCCCCCGCTTCCGGGGGACACCACCGAGGAGATGACGGTCGCGGGGAGAACGGCTACGGTCCATACCCGCGTCGTCTCGACCCCCGTCGCGGCCTTCGTCGTTCAGATCGTCTTCCCCGACGTGACCGTGCAGATCACGGCAGTCGGCCTTCCCGCCGGAGGCGGCTAAGACAGTGATCGAGGAACTGCGGGAGATGTAGCGGCGTCGCCGTTCCTCCGCTTCGAACGGGTGGGGCGGTCGGAGTGGGCAGCACTGCAAAGGGCCGCCCCACATGGGACGGCCCCTCGTCACACACAACCCATGGTCGCGGACACAGACCTCAGGCGCCTGGCCCCTCCGAGCGTGGGCCTATGCGAGCGCCTTGGCCTTGATGCTGTCGAATTCGGCCTGGGTGATCGCGCCCTTGTCCAGCAGGTCCTGAGCCTTGGCGATGTCGTCGACGGCCGAGCCGCCGACCAGCCGTGCCTGCGTCGCTTGCGCTGCCTCCATGTCGCGCAGATCCTGCTCGGTGTTCTTGGGGCGCACGATCATGTAGATCAACAAGCCGATGAACGGGATGATGAAGATCAACAGGATCCAGCCGGCCTTGCCCCATCCGGTCAGGTTCTCGCGGTGGAAGATGTCGGCGAACACGCGGATGAACATCCAGACGACCATGAAGAAAAGATAGAAGATCAACATATACCAGAAGAAGTACAACAATCCACCGTCGAACATTCGTCACTCCAATCGTAGAAGAGGAACACACAACTCCCGGCCGCACCGCATCTGGTCGGGCCGGAGGTGTCGCGAACTCGGACCAACGTTCGCGAGACCTCGATGACCTTATCACAACCGCCTGCTACACACGAGGGAGACCGCTAGCCCGGTCAAATGGAAGAGGAGCCCCGACCGGGACTCCTCTGAAACGAGTGGGCGATACTGGATTTGAACCAGTGACTTCTGCCGTGTGAAGGCAGCGCTCTCCCACTGAGCTAATCGCCCTCGTATGGGGCGATGATGATAGCAGCAGCCTGTGACAGTGCCAAGACGTGGAAGCGACGCGCCGGATGGTACAGTACCGCCATGCTTGGGAAACTTGCGATTCTCGCCCTCGGCGGCGCTCTTGGGACGCTCTCCCGCTACGGCGTCTCTCTGCTCGCCGGTCGCGTGGTAGGGGGCACGTTCCCTCTCGGAACACTCGTCGTCAACTTGACCGGTTGCTTTCTCATCGGTTTGGCGTATGCCTTGGCTGAGGATCGAGCGGTGCTCGGCCCCGCGGGACGCCTCTTCTTCATGACCGGGTTCCTCGGTGCTCTCACGACATTCTCCACCTTCGCCTTGGAGACCGTCTCGTACGGGCAGGCCGGCACGCCGGCCATCTCGGCCCTGAACCTGGTCGTGAACAACGTCGGTGGACTGTTGCTCGTGCTACTCGGGATGTGGGTGGGCCGCATCGTCTAGGAGGCTGCTGAAAAGCGAAGCCTTGGCCCCCAGAACGCACTGGACGGCACGATGCTTTGTCCTTCGCTGCCCCGTGCGCCGTCCACGGGGGCCGAGTGCGCGGCCCGCGGTGCGTCGTCCGCCCGACCCGCTGCCCGAGCACAGACTGTTAACGTTCTGTGAATGTTGGCCGCCGCCCCTAGCGCTGGCGGCACGCGATGGATACCCTAGCCCCACGTGCAGAGCGACCAAGGAGAGCGCGATGGTGCGCACACGAACGATACCAGCCCTTTCTGCCGCCCAGTTCGCGAAATACGTCCGCGACTTGGTGGAAACCGCTCAAGCCGGCACGGAGTCGTCGAGAGACTTCATCGAACAGCACGCCCAGGCGCTGGGTGGGTACGCATCATACCTGCTCCATCTGCCCGATGTCCCGTTGACCGACAGCTTTCGCGACGCGCTGCGGGCCCGGCACAACGAATGGCCGCTCACCTTCACCGGCTACCGACTGGCGTTCCCGCCGCGCCTCACCGAGCGCCTGACAGGCGGTCTGGAGGAGGCCCTGAGTCTCTGGAGGATCGCCCTCGGCGCCGAGGACGAGAGGCCGGCGCAGGCGAACGTGCGGGCACTGCGGCCGGGAAGCGACCCCGTACCGGCGTAGACTCGGGCCGCCGTATCGCGCCGCCCGGCGCGTCCCGGCGGCCGGCGCTTCGTTCCGGAGCGAGCTCCAGAGTCCGCTCCGGAATGACGCTTCGCCGACTGGGCGCGATGGGCGAGTGCGAGGCAAGGACGCAGGGAGCGCTCGTAGCCAGCGGCTACGGGTGCGACGGAGGACGAAGCATCGTGCCGCCCAGCGTGTCCCGGCGGCCGACGCTTCGTTTCGGAGCGGACTCCTACTCTAGGTCCGCGAACACCGGGTGACTCAGGTACCGCTCGCCTGTGTCGCAGATCACGGTGACGATCTGCCTGCCTTCTGACTCCGGACGACGCGCCACCTGCACGGCGGCGAACACATTCGCTCCCGCCGAGATGCCCGCCAGGATACCCTCTTCGCGGGCCAGTCGCCGGGCCATCTCGATGGCCTGGTCGTTTGTCACTTGGATGATCTCGTCATACACGGCCGTGTTGAGCACCTCGGGTACGAACCCGGCGCCGATGCCCTGGATCTTGTGCGGTCCGGCGGCGCCTCCCGAAAGCACCGGTGAATCCGTCGGTTCCACCGCCACGATGCGTATGCCCGGCTTCCGCTCCTTCAGGACTTCGCCCACCCCGGTGATGGTGCCGCCGGTGCCCACGCCGGCCACGAAGATATCCACAGCGCCCTCGGTGTCCGCCCATATCTCTTCAGCGGTGGTGAGCCGATGTATGGCCGGGTTCGCCGGGTTCATGAACTGCTGAGGGATGAAGGAATCGGGCGTCTCCGCGGCCAGTTCGTTGGCTCTGTTGATCGCTCCGCTCATCCCCTCAGCCCCCGGGGTGAGCACCAATAGAGCGCCGTAGGCCTTGAGCAGCGAGCGTCGCTCGACACTCATAGTGTCCGGCATGGTCAAGATGAGGCAGTAGCCTCGGGCGGCGGCCACGAAGGCCAAGGCGATGCCCGTGTTTCCCGACGTGGGCTCGATGAGCGTGGTCTTGCCCGGCGTGATGAGCCCCTGCTTCTCGGCCGTGTCGATCATGCTCCAACCGATGCGGTCCTTGACGGAGCCACCGGGATTCATGCTCTCGAGCTTCGCGATCACCGTAGCGCCGGCATCGCCGGTCACCCGGTTGAGGCGTACCAAGGGGGTGTGGCCGATGAGTTCGGACAGGCTGGCGGCGATCGGCATGGCGGGCTCCTCCTCAAACTGTCAATACTCTATCGGAATAATCAGCTTTATCGGAAGTGTAGCATCCCGCGGCGGCTTGTCAAGGGGCCGGCGGCGGGGACGGAACGGCGGTCAGGCGGGACGGAACCGCCGTAGCCGCAGGCTGTTGCTCACCACGCTGACCGACGAGAGCGCCATTGCTCCGGCGGCCAGCATCGGGTTCAGGAGCACTCCGAACAACGGATAGAGGATGCCCGCCGCCACCGGGATGAGCGCCACGTTGTATGCGAAGGCCCAGAAGAGGTTCTGGCGGATGGTGCGCATGGTGGCTTTGCTCAGTGTCACGGCCGTGACGATGGGCAGAAGGTCGCCGCGGATCAGCGTGATGTCAGAGGCCTCCATGGCCACATCGGTGCCCGTGCCGATGGCGATGCCGATATCGGCCTGCGCAAGAGCCGGGGCGTCGTTGATGCCGTCTCCCACCATGGCCACGACGCGTCCCTCGCTCTGAAGTCTGCGCACTTCTTCCACCTTGCGGTCGGGGAGCACCTCCGCCAACACCCGGTCGATGCCCAACTGCCCGGCGACGGCCTCGGCCGTGCGGCGGTTGTCTCCCGTGATCATGGCGACCTGCAGGCCGAGAGACTTGAGGCGCTCCACGGCCTCGACCGCATCGGGCTTCAGAGTATCGGCGACCGCGATGATCCCGGCCACGGCGCCATCCACCGCCACGAACATCGGTGTCTTGCCCTCGGCAGACAATCGCTCGGCCTCTTCTGCGAGCCCGCCGAGTTCGCAGGACCGGTCCTCCATCAACCGGCTGTTGCCCAGAAGCACCCGGGAGCCATCGAGCGTCACCTCGATGCCGTAGCCGGGCATGGCGTCGAATTCATCCGGTCTGCCCAACGTAAGGCCCATCTCGTTGGCGCGGCCTACGATTGCCTCACCCAAGGGATGCTCCGAGCCGCGTTCGGCCGACGCGGCCAACGTCAACAGGCGCTCGGACGTCATGACCCGCCCAGGGCCGGTCTCCGAGCCCGTCTCCGAGCCGAGGGGGCTCTTCGCCAACACGATGTCCGTCACTACCGGTTTGCCCACGGTCAGGGTGCCTGTCTTGTCGAGCACGATGGCGTCGAGCTTGTATGCCCGCTCGAGGGCTTCGCCCGAGCGGATGAGTATGCCGTTCTCAGCTCCCTTGCCGGTCCCGACCATGATCGCGGTGGGCGTAGCGAGGCCGAGCGCGCAGGGGCAGGCGATGATGAGGACCGACACCGCGGCCAGCATGGCCAGGGTGAAAGCCGGCGCCGGCCCCAACAGCAGCCAGATGAAGAACGTGAGCGTCGCGATGCCGAACACGGTCGGCACGAAGATGCTCGCGATGTAGTCGGCCGTGCGCTGGATGGGGGCCTTGGACCCCTGCGCTTCCTCCACCAGCCGGATGATCTGCGCCAGGGCGGTGTCGGCGCCTACTCGTGTCGCCCGGAACCTGAACGACCCGGTCTTGTTGAGCGTCGCCCCGATGACCTCGTCGCCGGGGCCCTTCTCCACGGGGATCGACTCCCCGGTCAGCATGGCTTCGTCCACCGCCGAACGCCCCTCGAGCACCACACCGTCCACCGGGATCTTCTCACCGGGACGCACGATCACCACGTCGCCCGCACGTACAGACTCCACCGGCACGTCGAGCTCGACGTCGTCGCGAACCACGCGGGCGGTCTTGGCCTGCAGCCCCATCAGCTTCTTCATGGCGTCGGAGGTCTGCCCTTTGGCCCGCGCCTCGAGGAAGCGACCGAGAAGGATCAAGCCGATGATGATGACCGCCGTCTCGTAGTAGACGGCGGCCTCGAAACCGGCGCCGGCTATGCTCTCGAAGAAGCCCGGGAAGAACGTCACGGCGGCCGAATACAGGTACGCCACCGACGTGCCCACGGCGATCAGCGTGTTCATGTCGGTGGTACGGTGCCGCGCGGACGCCCACGCCCCGCGGTAGAACTGGCCGCCCGCCCATACCTGGACGGGTGTGGCCAAAGCGAACATCACCAGCCACAGTTGGCGCTGCGTGAGGAACGCGGGCGGGAAGAAACCCAGCAGCATCAGGAACGCGCCTACGCCCAGGCTCACGACCATCTTGCGGCGCACGAGCAGCAGATCCCGGCGGCGGGCCTCAGCGGCCTGATCTCCGGCGGAGGCCAGACTCCCGGCTTCCGGTTCCCGTAGGCTGTAGCCCGCACCCTCGACTACGGCACGCAGGCCGGCCTGGGTCACCGAGCCCGGCAGATACTCCACCGTGGCCGTCTCGGTAGCGAAGTTGACAGCTACCGTGGTCACGCCCGGCATGGCCTTCAGTGCCTTCTCCACCCGAGCCACGCAGGTGGCGCACGTCATGTCGCCGATATGCAGCGTCTGCTTCTCGAGAGTGACGCCGTAGCCGATGTCATGCACCGCGGCGATGATGGCGCTTTGGTCGAGGAGCGCCGGGTCGTAGCTGACAGTGGCTCTCTCCGTAGCCAGGTTGACCGCGGCGTCGGTCATGCCGGGCAGTTTGCTCAGCCCCCGCTGGACCCGGGACGAGCACGACGCGCACGTCATCCCCTCGATGGGCACCTGCAGCGTCACGGTCTTGGGCTCGGCCCCGATTGCCATGTTTCACCTCCGCGCGGCCCGTAAGAGGGTGCATCTCACCCCTGGGCAGGGAATATTCTACCATACCCCCCACCCTATATTGCTTGAGTCCCTCATCCTCGCAGAGGGGCAGTTGACGATAGTACCTCTGCGCTCTCGGAGTCGTACTCTTCCCGGTGGTCGAACACCACCCGCACGGCCCGCTCTCGGACCTCTTTGGGGAATGTGTGTGGTCTTGACATGGCGTCGACACCAGGGAAACCGCGGCGAGATGCGGCCCAACCGACCCACAGAGGGAGCGGATTCCAGAGTTCGTTGAGGAACGACGATTCGCCGGCGGGGCGCGATTGGCACGCGGGAGACAAGGACGCAGGGAGCGCTCGTAGCCGGCGGCTACGGGTGCGACTGAGGACGAAGTATCGCGCCGCCAAGCGCGTCCCGGTGGCCGGAGCTTCGTTTCGAAACGAGCTCCTACTACTCCAGCTGCGACTTCAGGCGACGCGCCTTTTCGGTGGCCTGCAGCTTTGAGAGGGCCTTCGCTTCGATCTGCCGGATGCGTTCGCGGGTGACCCCGAAACGGCGGGCGACCTCCTCGAGCGTCCGCGGGTGCTCCCCTTTGAGGCCGAAACGCAGCTCGATGACTTTGCGCTCG
The DNA here is from genome assembly GCA_963790415.1 of uncultured Actinomycetota bacterium. Classification (GTDB taxonomy): domain Bacteria; phylum Actinomycetota; class Thermoleophilia; order RBG-16-64-13; family RBG-16-64-13; genus JAJZQZ01. The sequence continues at coordinate 206,022 of CAWBOK010000008.1, read as the reverse complement.
CGATACGGCAGAGAGTTCAGGGCCTCGGTGACGGTGTCCTTGTCGAGCTGAGACGCCACTGCGTCGAAGGAGCGGATGGCCTCTTCGTCCTCGATGAAGTCGCCGAGTTCAGAGTCTTCTTCCTCACCGATGGGCGTCTCCAGCGACACCGTGGTCTGGCTGATGCGCAAGATCTCCCGGATCTCCACCGCGTTCATGCTCATCTCGCGGGCGATCTCCTCGGGGAGTGGCTCTCGCCCCATATCCTGCAGCAGCTGACGCTGCACTCGGATGAGCTTGTTGATCTTCTCGACCATGTGCACCGGGATGCGGATCGTACGCGCTTTGTCCGCGATGGCTCGGGTGATGGCCTGGCGGATCCACCAGGTGGCGTAGGTGGAGAACTTGTGGCCCTTCCGGTAGTCGAACTTCTCGACCGCCCGGATCAGCCCCAGATTGCCCTCTTGGATCAGATCGAGGAAGCTCATGCCATCGGTGTGGTAGCGCTTTGCGATGGATACCACCAGGCGCAGGTTGCTCTCCGTGAGCTCGTGTTTCGCCCGGATGTCGCCCCGTTCGATGCGCTTAGCCAGCGACACCTCTTGCTCTGCCGTCAGCAGTGGGACCCGGCCGATCTCCTTGAGATACATGCGCACCGGATCCGTGGTGGATACGTCGAGCGCGGCCTCCACGCCATGCAGGCCCGCCGCCCGCAACGCGGCCTTCTCGGCGGCTTCGTCGGGCTCGTCTGCTTCGGCCGTGTCGTCCGTCGGACACGTCGATACCCAAGTCTAGAAGCCGCGTGTAGATCGCCTCTATCTGATCGGTGGTGAGGTCGACCTCCGCCAGTACCTCGGCGATGTCCTCCGCCGTGACGTATCCCCGCTCACGGCCACGCTCGACGAGGTGCTCTACTTCCTCGGTGTTCATGGCCCACCCCTCCAGCGCAGACACTCCGTTCTACGGTCGGGTGACGGCCGAGATCGCGATCGTCACACGCCGTGCGGGTCGCCGTTCGACCTGTCGGCCCCTGCGCCGTTGCCCGACACAAGCCATTTGGTGCCGTAGTCGCGCATGTGATCGATCAAGGGGATGAGGTCCATCCCACGGTCGGTGAGCGCGTACTCTACCCGCGGCGGCACCTCGGCATAGCTGGTGCGCGTGATGACTCCGGCCCTCTCCAGCGATTTCAGCCGTTCGGAGAGGGTCTTCGGGCTGATACCCACGAGTGACCGCTCCAGCACGCTGAAGCGATTGAGACCCTCGGAGAGGTCGCGCAAGATAAGCAGCGTCCACTTACCCGAGATGATATCGGCCGTCATGAGAACAGGGCAGGAATCTTGATCGCTCGTCAAGTGATGCACGGTCACTGAACCTTCCTACTGCGTCTGATTGCTGGCATATTCGCGGCGGGAAGCCCGAACGGCCCCCGGAAAAAGGACACTGTAACTTAGCAGACGGACCCCGCGCTTTCAACCCGGCGGGGCCCGACGAGGAGGGCGCATCGCGCCGCCCAGTGCGGCCACGGCGACCGAGGTTTCGATCTTCAGCAGCCTTCCTAGCCGCTGAGTCGACGGCGCAGGAGTTCGTTCACCAACCGCGGATTGGCCTGGCCTTTCGTCTCCTTCATGACCTGTCCAACGAAGAAGCCGAACACTTTGTCACGCCCCTGGCGGAACTCCTCAGCCTGAGCGGGGTTCGCGGCCACCACCGCCGCCACCACCGCTTCGAGAGCCGCGCTGTCGGATATCTGGCCGAGGCCCCGCTCCTCGACGATGGCGCGAGCGCCGCGGCCGGCTTCGGTCATCTCCGCGAACACTTCCTTGGCCATCTTGCCCGAGAGCGTACCGTCGGCGACCAGACCGAGCAACTCAGCCAAGGCCTCAGGGCCCACGGCGCTCTGCTCGACCTGAAGGTCGGCGTCGTTCAGATAGGCGGCGAAGTCGCCGGTGACCCAGTTGACCGCCACCTTGCCGTCGCCCACGATGCCGGCGAGGCGCTCGAAGTAGTCACCCAGAGAGCGGTTGGCACTCAGCACTCCGGCGTCGTACGCCGTCAGGTCGTACGTGCGCATCAGCCGCTCTTTGCGCGCGGCAGGAAACTCCGGCAGACTCAACCGCACCCGCTCCACATACTCCGCATCGAGTTCGATCGGCGTCAGATCCGGCTCGGGGAAGTAGCGATAGTCGTGGGCCTCTTCCTTGCTCCGGAGCACCGAGATGCCGCCCGTGGTGGGGTCGAAGTGCACGGTCGCCTGCGTCACCGCTTCCCCCTCTCCAAGAAGACGCTCTTGGCGATCGATCTCGGCTTCCAATCCCCGCTGCAGATACCGGAAGGAGTTCATGTTCTTGAGCTCGGTCTTGGTGCCGAACTCATCGCCGGCCAGGCGTAGAGACACGTTGGCGTCGCAGCGCATTGACCCCTCCTCCATGTTGACGTCGGAGACGTCGAGGTGCTCAAGGAGGCTCTTCAGCTGCGTGAGGAAGCTCCGGGCCTGCTCGGGCGACCGGATGTCGGGCTCGCTCACGATCTCCACCAGTGGCGTGCCCCCGCGATTGAAATCGACCAACGAGTGGTCGGCCCCGTGGATGCGTCCCGTGGCGCCCCCCGAGTGCACGAGCTTGCCGGCGTCCTCCTCCATATGCACCCGGGTGATGCCCACCCTGAAGATGTCGCCGTTGTCGAGTTCCACATCCAGGTGACCGCCCACACCCAGGGGCAGATCGAACTGCGATATCTGATATCCCTTGGGGAGATCGGGATAGAAGTAGTTCTTGCGGTGGAAGATCGTTTGCCCGCCGACACTGCAGCCCAGCGCCAGCGCGATGCGCGTGGCGTATTCCACCGCCCGCTCGTTGACCACGGGCAGGGTGCCCGGATGACCCAGGCATACCGGACACACCTGCGTGTTCGGATCTTCACCGAAGCTGGTCACGCAGCCGCAGAACATCTTCGTCCGGGTCTTGAGTTGCACGTGGATCTCGAGACCGATCACCGGCTCCAGATCGCTCATGGCCGCACCTCCCCCAGCGCGGGGCGCGCCTTGATGTCCAGACGCTGCTCCAGCGCGTAGGCCACATCGACGAGGCCCTGCTCACTGAAATGGGGACCCACGATCTGCACGCCCACCGGAAGACCCGCGGAGAAACCGGCGGGCAGGCTGATGCCGGGCAACCCCGCCAGGTTGACCGGGATGGTACACAGATCGGAGAGGTACATGGCCAAGTGGTCCTCGGTGCGCTCCCCCACCTTGAAGGCCACGGTGGGCGAGGTGGGCGATATGAGGTAATCCACCTGTGCGAAGGCGCGGTCGAAGTCGCGCATGATCAGGGTGCGGGTCCTCTGCGCCTGGCCGTAGTAGGCCTCGTAGTAGCCCGAGGAGAGCACATACGTGCCGATCATGATGCGCCGCTTCACCTCGGCTCCGAACCCCTCGCTGCGGGTGCGCGTGTACATCTCGAGCAGATCGTCGCTGTGGGCGCGTGCGGTGGCCGTAGCGGACCCCGTCGAAGCGGGCCAGGTTGGAGCTGGCCTCCGCCGGCGCGATGATGTAGTAGGCCGCGATGCCCTTCTCCACGGAAGGCAGACTCACTTCCTGGCACTGTCCACCGAGCGCGGTCACCGCGGCCACGGTGTCGTCGAACACCTGCCTGACGCCCGGCTCGCACGCGTCGCCCAGGTACTCGGTGACGATGCCGAAGCGCGTGCCCGTGAGATCGGTCTCCGTCGGCAGGCGGATAGGTTCCGGCAGGCCGATGCTGGTGGAGTCGCGGGGGTCGTGTCCCGCGATGATGTCGAGCAAGGCCGCGGCGTCGGTGACGGAACGGGCCAAGGGCCCGATCTGGTCGAGTGAGCTGGCGAATGCGACGAGACCATACCGGCTGACGGCCCCGTAGGTGGGTTTCAACCCGACTACCCCGCACAAGGACGCCGGTTGGCGGATGGACCCACCCGTGTCGGTGCCCAAGGCCCACGGGGCTTCCGCCGCGGCCACGCAGGCAGCCGAGCCGCCGCTGGATCCGCCGGGCACCCGCTCGAGATCCCACGGATTGCGGGTGACCTGGTAGGCGGAATTCTCCGTCGAGCTGCCCATGGCGAACTCGTCCATGTTGAGCCGGCCGAGGAAGACGAGGCCCGCGTCGCGCAGCTTGGCGACGGCGGTGGCGTCGTAGGGAGGCCGGTAGCCGGCCAGGATCCGCGAGCCACACGTGGTCTCCCACCCCTCCACGCACAGGACGTCCTTGAGGGCGATGGGCACCCCCTCCCACGGCCCGCGCGTCGCCGGGTCGGTGGCGTCGATTTCGGCCGCTCGGCGAAGCGCGCCTTCGGCGTCGACCGAGAGGAAGGCACAGACGTCGCCGTCGACCGCCTCGATGCGATCGAGGTAGAGACTCACGAGCTCCTGAGACGAGACCTCCCGCGACGCCAACAGGGCGCGACATTCGACAGCCGATAGGCCGAGCACGTCCACGACCCGCCTACCCGATCCGGGGCACGACGAACTGCCCCCGCTCTACGTGCGGCCCGTTCGCCGTTGCGGCCGACTGTTCGAGGCCCGAGCGCGGCTCGTCGGGTCGGAACACATTCTTCAGAGCCACCGCATGCGCGGTAGGCGGCACACCGGCAAGGTCGAGCTCACCCAGAGTCTGCACGTAGTCCAAGATGGGCGACAGGTCCTGTCGAAGGCGCTCCACCTCCTGCTCCTCGAAGTGTAGGCGCGACAAGCGGGCGATGTGCTCGACTTCGGCGCGGGTTATCACGATCGCGCCCTCCTTGCTGTGCTCGTGAACGGTGACCGGCGGAAGGGAATCTCCCCGGCATGCGTCACGGGAGTATAGAGAACCGGCCCCGGAAAAGGGAGAGGGCGCCCTATCGGGCGCCCTAAGAGGAGAGAGAAGAGTCTGGATGGGGAGACTCTTGCCATGACTATCGACACTCTGCGTGCAGACTTTAGCAAAACACTTCGTCCGGCGGCAGACACCCTCAGAGTAGGTCCTTCAACCCCTGCGCGTCACGGTAGTTCTTGAGGCGGTTGAGCGTCTTGGCCTCTACCTGCCGGATGCGTTCGCGCGTCACCCCGAACCGTTCCCCCACTTCCTCGAGAGTGCGGGGCTGCTCCCCGCGAAGGCCGAAGCGCAGTTCGATGACCTTCCGCTCCCGCTCTGAGAGCGTGTCGAGCACTCGCAACAGTTCCTCATGGCGGATCTTGCGCGCCACCACCTCGAGGGGCTGGTCGACCTCCAGATCCTCGATGAAGTCGCCCAGTTCCGAGTCGTCCTCCTCGCCCATGGGCATCTCCAAAGACACGGGCTCCTGGGCGGCCCGCTGGATCTCGCGCACACGCGCCGGACTGATATCCATCTCGGCGGCTACCTCCGCCATGGTGGGCTCGCGGCCGTTCTGTTGTATCAGACGTCGCTGCACCGCCTTCATGCGATTGATGGTCTCGACCATGTGCACCGGCACGCGGATCGTGCGCGCCTGATCGGCGATCGCCCGTGTGATGGCCTGGCGGATCCACCACGTGGCGTACGTGGAGAACTTGAAGCCCCGCGTGGGGTCGAACTTCTCCACCGCGCGGATGAGTCCCAAGTTGCCCTCCTGGATCAGGTCCAGGAACAGCAACCCCCGGCCTACGTATCGTTTGGCGATGGACACCACCAGACGCAGGTTCGCTTCAGTCAGCCGGCGTTTCGCCTCGACATCCCGACACCGGATGCGTTCGGCCAGATCGATCTCTTCGGCGGCCGTGAGAAGGGCTACCTTGCCGATCTCTTTCAGATAGAGTCGGACAGGATCGCTGGATGTATGGTCGATGGCCAGATCGAGCTGCCGCAGGAACCGCTCCTCGGAGGAGTAGTCGTGAGCCGACTCAGGCTCTTCGGCGGGTTCACTGATCTCGACGCCCATCTCGGACAGCTCGCTATAGAGCGCCTCGAGTTCGCCCGGACTCAGCGCTACGTCTTGCAGCATCTCGTTGATCTCGTCGGTGGAGAGAGCGCCCAGCCTTCTCCCCCGCGATAGCACTGCCTGCAACGCATGACCGTCCATGTCGCCTTCATCCACCACAGCCGACCTACTCCTCCTCGAGCCCGGTCGCCGCCGCTCTCACTTGGTGCAGTAGCTGTTCCAACCGCAGAAGCCGTTGTTCGGTATCGACTTCGACGCTGTCCTCCTCAAGCGAACGCCGGAGACTCGCGACTTCGCGGGCCAGGAACTGCTCTTGCAGACGCAGATGACGTTCACCCAGCACCGCCGCCGAGTATAGAGCGGAGTCGGCCTCCACCGCTAGTCTCACAAAGAAACGGCCCATGTCATCGTCGACTCCCGCAAGGGAGGTCACCTCCCGAGCCGGGTCGGGCGCCGTGAGTACCCGGTACAGCCCACGGAACACATCCCGATGCAGCGGATCGACGAAATGCTCGGGGGTGATCCCCTCGAGAAGTGGCAGGGCCGCTTCCGGATGACTGAACGCAGCCACCAGGAACTCCCTCTCGACGGTAGCCTCCGGCGACCGCAATCGCTCCCGATAGGCCGCGAGGACATCCCCCTGCGACCCCCGGGCCGGGCCGGCGCCGGCTGACACGGCGGACACGCGCCCCTGCGCGCGCCCTGCAGAGGAGCCGGATGCCGTCGGGGTTCGCATCAACATCTCGACGCTGTCCGACGTCAGTCGAAGACGATCGGCCACCACCCGCATCTCTTCCTCGCGCTCCTTGAGCGATGCCGCCCGACTGAGGATCTCCCGCACCACGTCGAAGGCGCGCACCCGGCCCTCGGCGGTGGTGACGTCCCCGCGGTCAAGGGCACGCTTCAACTCGTACCCCAGAAAAGACAGCTTGGCGCTCGTCAGCCCAGCCACCGCCTCGGCGCCTCCCGATACGGCCACATCGGCCGGATCCGACCCCGCAGGCAGCACGACCACCATGGGATGCAACCCGTGACGACGGGCAAGCTCGCCGGATCGGACAGCCGCTTCCGCCCCCGCTCGGTCGGCATCGAACATGAAGGTAACGTTGCGCGTGAAGCGCGTGAGAAGATCGAGTTGGCCGTCGGTCAACGCCGTCCCCATCGACGCCACCGCATTGTGCACCTCTGCCTGAGACAGCCCGAGCACGTCGGTGTAGCCCTCGACCACGAGCACCTCATCCGCCTCCGCGATCGCCTTGCGCGCCTGGAAGAGGCCGTACAGAAGACGGCCCTTGCTGTACACCGGGCCCTCGGAGGAGTTGAGGTACTTGGGGGACTCGTCTCCCAGGCTTCTGCCTCCAAAACCGACGACCCGACCGCGATGATCGACCAGCGGGAACATCAACCGGGCACGGAAACGATCGTATGTCTTGCCCGGTTGGCGCACCACGAGACCGGCCGCTTCCAGCTCCTGGTCGGTGAACCCTTGTTCCCGGGCCTTGCCGCAGAGCCCGCGCCACCCGGCCGGAGCCAGGCCCACGCGGAACACCTCGCACACGTCGCGCCGCAGGCCTCTGGATTCGAGATACTCCTGGGCACGCGCGCCCTCCTTGCTCTCCCACAGGAACCGCTGGTAGAACATGGCCGTCTTCTCGAGCAGGTCGAGCAGACGCTTCTCGCCGCCGCGGCCCTGGCGATCGGCTCCGCCGCCGTCCTCGTACTCGAGGGGCACCGCGAACCGCTGGGCCAGCTGTTCGGCGGCTTCCACGAACGAGAGGCTCTCAATATGTTCGAGGAAGGTGAACACATTGCCTCCCTCGCCACACCCGAAACAGTAGAAGAGGCCCTTATCCGCGCTGACGGTGAACGACGGGGTCTTCTCCTGATGGAACGGGCAGAGCCCGGTGTGAGTGGCGCCGCGTTTGCGGAGGCTCGTGTAGCCCGAGACCACTTCCACGATGTCGGATACATCGAGCAGGGCGTCCAGACTGCTCTGCTTGATGAGTGCACACACGGGTATCTACCGTCTCCACGATCGAGGAAGGAAGATGTCGAAATACACCTGCTCGGCGTAGCGATCGGTCATGCCGGCGATGTGATCGGTCACCGCCCGCACGCGCTCGGCCCGCTCGTCCAAGGCCGCGCTCGGCGCCGAAGTGCCGTTCAGGCCACCCGCGTGGAAGAGTCCCTTCGGCAGTTGTTCCGGATGGTCCATGAAATGGCGGAACAGGTGTGCGAGCAACTCCTGGATCATACCTCCCCCGCTCTCCGCCAGCGACCGAGCATACACCGTGCGGAACAGGAAGGTGCGAAGGTCGTCCATCGCCGTGCCGACCTCCGGACTCTGCACGATATCGCCCGCGGCCTCGCTGGAGTCGACCAGATCGTGCGCGAGCGTGTCGATGCGATCGGAGCCGGTAGCTCCCAGCACCGCCACCGCTTCTTGGGGCAGATCATGCGGATGGATCAGACGGGCGCGAAGGGCGTCGTCGATGTCGTGATTGATATACGCCACCCGATCGCAGACACGCACGACACGACCCTCCAGCGTGAACGGCCGGTCGTCGCCGGTGTGACGCGCGATGCCGTCTCGCACCTCCCACGTGAGGTTGAGCCCTCGACCTTCGTTCTCGAGCACGTCGACCACGCGCAGACTCTGCTCGTTGTGGCGGAAGCCCGGGTAGCCCATGCCGCGCAGCACCGCGTCGAGAGCGTCCTCGCCCGCGTGGCCGAAGGGCGTGTGGCCCAGATCGTGGCCCATCGCGATGGCTTCGGCCAGGTCCTCGTTCAGACGGAGAGCGCGGGCCACCGCACGCGCGATACCCGACACCTCGAGAGTGTGGGTGAGCCGGGTGCGATAGTGGTCGCCCTCAGGCGCTATGAAGACCTGCGTCTTGTGCTTGAGCCGACGGAAGGCCTTGCTGTGGACGATGCGGTCGCGGTCGCGCTGGTAGGGCAACCGGATCGAGCACGGCTCTTCTTCCCGTAAGCGCCCGCGCGAGCCGCTCGACCGCTGCGCGAACGGAGAGAGCCCGGCGTCGTATGTCTCGATCGACAGCGCCACTCTGCCCGGTCGTTCTTGTTTCACCGGGCGACCTCCTTGCCTGGTCGACAGCCTCCTAGCACAGCTCTACGGCGTCGGTCTGGGACTGGAGCGTCAGTCACGCACAGCGTCGCCGCCGGCTTCCTCCAAGACCGCCTGCGCGGCAGCCAGCCGGGCGAGCGGCACACGGTAGGGGCTGCAGCTCACATAGTCTAGTCCGGTGCGATGACAGAACTTCACGCTCGAGGGCTCGCCCCCATGCTCGCCGCAGATGCCCAGCTTGATGCCCGGCTTCACGGCGCGGCTCTTGGTGGTGGCCATCGCCACGAGGGCTCCCACGCCGACTTGGTCGAGCTTCTCGAAGGGGTTCGCCGGGATGACCTCGGCGCGCAGATAGTAGGTGAGGAACTTGCCCTCGGCGTCATCGCGCGAGAAGCCGAGCGTGGTCTGCGTAAGGTCGTTGGTGCCGAAGCTGAAGAAGTCGGCGTGCGCGGCGATCTCGTCGGCCGTGATCGCGGCACGCGGCAGCTCGATCATGGTCCCCACCTTGTAGGGGATGCTGCACGCACGCTCGACCAACACGGCCTCGGCCGCCTCGACCGTCAGGTCGCGCATCAGTTCGAGCTCCTTCGCGAATCCGACCAAGGGGATCATGATCTCCACCAGCGGGACCGTGCCGGACTCGGTGGTGACGTTGCAGGCCGCTTCCATGATCGCGCGCACCTGCATGGTATAGATCTCGGGATACTGCACGCCCAGACGGCAACCACGCGTGCCGAGCATCGGGTTCATCTCGTGTATGACTTTGACCTTGTGGGCCATGGCTTCCTGGGCGGCGATCTCCTCCGCCGACCCCCCCGTTAGCCTCAGACGCTCCAGCTGCACCATCAGGCCGGTATAGTCGGGCAGGAACTCATGCAGCGGCGGATCGAGCAGGCGGATCGTGACCGGAAGCCCCGCCATCGCGCGGAAGATGCCTTCGAAGTCGTCGCGCTGGAAGGGGAGGAGCTTGGCGAGATGCTCCTCGCGCTCCTTGCGATTCTCGGACATGATCATGCTGCGCACGTGAGGCAGCCGTTCTTCGGCCATGAACATGTGCTCGGTGCGGCAGAGACCGATGCCTTCGGCACCGAACTCGCGCGCCTTCACCGCATCCTCAGGCGTGTCGGCGTTGGTGCGCACCCGCAGACGGCGCACCTCGTCGGCCCAGGCCAACACCTCGTCGAAGTTCTCGTTGATCTGCGGCGGTATGAGCGCGACCTGCCCCACGATGACCTTGCCCGAGGTGCCGTCCATGGTGATCCAGTCACCTTCCCGCACCACCGTGTCACCCACCTTGAACATCTTGGCGGCGGCGTCGATCTCCAGGTCGGCCGCCCCGGCGATGCAGGGTTTGCCCATGCCCCTCGCCACCACGGCGGCGTGCGAGGTCATGCCCCCGTGGCTGGTGACCACGCCCTGAGCCTTGATGAGACCGTGGATGTCGTCGGGGTTCGTCTCCCAGCGCACGAGGATGACGGCGTCTCCGGCCGAACCCCGCGCTTCGGCGGTGTCGGCGTCGAAGACCACCTTGCCCACGGCGGCCCCGGGCGAAGCGTTCAGGCCCGTGGCAAGCACTGTGTAGGGAGCGCTCGGATCCAGGCAGGGGTGGAGAAGCTGATCGAGTTGCTCGGGATCGATGCGCCCGAGGGCCTCCCGCTTCGTGATGAGGCCTTCGGCCACCATGTCAACGGCGGTCCTGAGCGCGGCCGCCGCCGTGCGTTTGCCGTTGCGCGTCTGCAACATGTAGAGGCGACTGTCCTCGATGGTGAACTCCAGGTCCTGCATGTCCTTGTAGTGCCGCTCCAGCGTCTCCCGGATCTCGTACAGCTGCTCCAGCGCCCGCGGCATGACCTGGCGGAGTTCTTCCAGCGGCCGTACGTGCCGCACGCCGGCCACCACATCTTCGCCCTGCGCGTTCATCAGGAACTCGCCGTAGAAGAAGTTCTCACCGGTGGACGGGTCGCGCGTGAAGGCGACGCCGGTCCCGGAGGTCTCGCCCTTGTTGCCGAAGACCATGGACTGCACGTTCACGGCCGTTCCCAGATCGTCGGGGATGCCCTGCGACTTGCGGTATACCTTCGCCCGATGGTTGTCCCAGCTGCGGAAGACCGCCTGCGTGGCCAGGTCGAGCTGCACCCGCGGATCGGTGGGGAAACCCGCGCCCGTGTCCTCTTCCAGCACCGCCTTGAAGCGCACGGTGAGGTCCTTGAGATCGTCCGCCGAGAGATCGGTGTCGTGGGCGGCTCCCACCGCGGTCTTCTTCGCGGTGAGGATGTCCTCGAATCTTTGGCTCTCGACGCCCATGACCACGTCGCCGAACATCTGGATGAAGCGGCGGTAGGAGTCATAGGCGAAGCGGGGATTCCCGGTGCTTTCGGCCAAGCCGGCGACCGTGTCGTCGTTCAATCCCAAGTTGAGAACCGTGTCCATCATGCCGGGCATGGAGAACACCGAGCCGGAACGGACCGAGACCAGCAGGGCGTTGGCCCGGTCGCCGAAGCCTTTCCCCGTGGTCTTCTCCAGGGCTTGGAGATGGGACTCCACCTCGTCGGTCAGCCCATCGGGGTAGCGCCCACTGCGCGAGAAGGCGATGCAGGCCTCGGTGGTGATGGTGAAGCCCGGCGGCACGGGGATGCCGATACCGGTCATCTCACACAGGTTCGCACCTTTTCCGCCAAGCAGCGATTTGAGCTGGGCGCTTCCTTCCGAGAAGTCGTACACGTATTTCTTGGAGTTCATGCGGAACACGCTCCTTACGCTTGCAGCTTGTCCAGGTGGGCCACGGAACGGGCGGTTCCGGCAACGCCGGCCAGAAGGCGAAGGCGGTTCAGACGGACGGCCGGGTCGTCCGCCATAACCAGCACGTCGGTGAAGAAGCGATCCACCGCCGGCCGCATGCCCGCCAATGCCTCCAGCACGTCGAGGTACTCGTGTGCCGACATCAACTGGTCGACGCGCCCGGACGTCTCCTCCCATGCCTCGTACAGCACGCCTTCGGCTTCCTCCACGAACAGCGAGCGGTCCACCGTCTTCCTCTCGGCCTCCGCCGGCAGTTTCGTGGCGAGATTCGCCGGCCGGGTGAACACGGTCACGAGATCATCCCACGCCTCGGTCCCCCGGATGGCATCCACGGCCGCCGCCCTCCTGCGCACGTCGGTGAACGTGGACGAGACGGGCAGCGCCGCGTCCACGGCGTCGCGCGAGATGCCGTTGTCCACCAGGAACTTCGCCAGGCGGTCCAGAATGAAGTCAGAGGCCTCGGTCACCACGGTCTCGCGGTCGACCAGGTGGGGGAACCGCTCGAGCAGACCGTAGGCCGCGCCGACGAGTTCGCGAACGTCGTAGGAGAGGCCGTGAACGAAAGCGATAGTCACCATGCCCATAGCGGCGCGTCTGAGTCCATAGGGATCCTTCGAGCCCGAGGGGGGCTCGCCGCATGCGAAGGCGGCGACCACGTTGTCCATCTTCTCGGCCGTGGCCAGCAGCGCGCCCGGTAGCGAGCGCGGCGGGTCGCCCCCGGCGGCGTCGGGCAAGAACTGCTCTCGGATGGCCTGAGCCACCTCCTCATGGAAGCCTTCCATGCGCGCGTAGGTCTCGCCCATCACTCCCTCGAGATCGGCGAACTCCCGCACCATCACCGAGACCTGGTCGGCCTTCGCCAGTCGCGCGGCCTCGAGAGCCCGTGCCCCGGCCTCGGCCGACGCGCCCACCATGTCGGCCAGCAGGCCGGTGAGAGCCACCAAGCGGTCGGTCTTGTCCTTCATCGTGCCCGCTTTGACGTGGAACACCACCCGATCCAGACTTTTGGCCATCTGTTCAAGCCCCGTGGCCAGGTCTTTGTCGAACGAGAATTCGGCGTCTTCGATGCGTCCTTCCAGCACCCGTTCGTTGCCGGCGTTGATCTGTGCCGCGAAGGACGGGTCGCCGTTCATGACGTACAGGAAGGTGCTCGAGAGCCGGCCCTCGCCGTCGATGAGGGGAAAGTAGCGCTGGTGCGACTGCATGGCGGTGATCAGCACGTCGGCCGGCAGCCGCAGGTGCTCCTCGCCGAAGCCGCCCGCGAGGACCGTGGGCCACTCCACCAGGAACTTGACCTCTCGCATCTTGGCCATCGGATCGACCACGTCGAGACCGCGCTCGGCAGCGTGCCGTCGCAGTTCCGCCCAGAGGAAAGCCTCCCGTTCGCGGTGGTCCACCATCACGCGGGCGCCGCGGACGGCGTCGACGTACCCGGTCGCCGTAGTGAGTGCCACCGGCCCTCCCAACCAGCGATGGCCGTGACTCATGCGGCCGGCGGCGACGCCGGCCACCTCGAACGGCACCACGTCGTCGCCGAACAGCGCCACCAACCAGCGCACGGGACGCGAGAACCGCAGGTCGCGCGCCCCCCAGCGCATGTTCTTGGGGAAGTACATCTCCCGCACCAACTTCGTGCAGATGTCGGGCAGGAGCATCGCCGTCGGCCGCCCCTCGCTGCGGGACACCGCGTACACGAACCGCCGACCGCCCTCCTCGCGCACCTGGAGTCCGTCGGGTGCCAGACCCTTCGCCTTGGCAAAGCCGACGGCGGCCTTCGTCGGACGACCCTCGGCGTCGAAGGCGGCCTCGATCGCCGGACCACGCTGGGCGGTCTCGCGCGGGGTCTGCGTATCGGGCACGTAGCGCACCAGGAGGGCGATGCGACGCGGGCCCACCATGACGTCGAGCGACCCTGGTTCGAGATCGATGTCGTTGGCGGCGAACAGTCCGGCGGCCCGGTCGGGCAGCAGGTCGAGCACGGAGAGGCAGGCCGAGGCCGGCAGCTCCTCGGTTCCTATCTCCAGCAGGAAGTCGCGGGCCATGTCTAGGTCTCCTTCCCACTCGCGACTCGGGCGCCTTCCGAAGCGGCCCGTCGCTCCTCGAGCTGGACCACGTACGCCTCGGCCACATGCCGCGCGACGTTGCGCACCCGGCCGATGTACCCCGTGCGTTCGGTGACACTGATCGCACCCCGGGCGTCGAGCAGATTGAAGGCGTGGGAGCACTTGAGCACGAAGTCGTAGGCGGGCGCCACCAGCCCGCGGGCGAGGCAGCTCTCGCACTCCTGCTCGTAGTCGGTGAAGTGCCGCTGCAGTACCGCCACGTCGGCCACGTCGAAGTTGTAGGCGGACCATTGGGCTTCGTTCACCTTGTGGACGTCGCCGTAGGTCACCCCGGGCACCCACACCAGGTCGAACGCGCTGTTGACCCCCTGCAGGTACATGGCCAGGCGCTCCGTGCCATAGGTCAACTCCACACTGATCGGGTCGAGGTCGATACCGCCCACCTGCTGGAAGTAGGTGAACTGGGTGGCTTCCATGCCGTCGATCCAGACCTCCCACCCCAGGCCCCATGCCCCCAAGGTGGGCGACTCCCAGTCGTCTTCCACGAAGCGCACGTCGTGCTCGGCCAGGCGGATGCCCAGATGCTCGAGCGAGGCCAGATAGAGATCCTGGATATTATCGGGCGCGGGTTTCAACAACACCTGGTATTGGTAGTAGTGACCCAGCCGGTAGGGGTTCTCGCCGTAGCGGCCGTCGGTGGGCCGTATGGAGGGCTCGACATAGGCGACGTTCCACGGGTCGGGGCCCAGAGCGCGCAAGAACGTGGCGGGGTTGAACGTGCCCGCGCCGACCTCGGTGTGGTAGGGCTGCCAGATGACGCAGCCGTGGCTTGCCCAGAAGTGCTCCAACCCCAGGAGGACGTCCTGGTACGTGGGTCTCTCTATGCTCACGATGACCTCGGATGCCGCTGATACGCTGACGCCAGGGCCGACCCTGGAGGAAGTCCGATTGTAACAGACCCCCTATGGGGAACGATACGCACTGGATCCAAGCGAATCATAAGCGACCGAAGGGACAAACGGATGCCCGCCGGCCGGCGCAAGAGAGGATGGTGGCGAACAGGATGGACTTCGAGCGTCTCGTGCAGACCAGGTACAGCACCCGGGCCTACCAGGACCGACCTGTCGAGGATGAGAAGATGCACCTTGTGCTGGAGGCGGCCCGACTGGCGCCGACGGCGGCCAACAAGCAACCCTTCCGACTGATAGTGGTCACGGAACCGACGGTGCGCGCACACATGAGGGCGGCGTACGATCGGCAGTGGTTCTACACCGCGCCGGTGATCATCCTCGGAGTCGGCGTACCTTCGGAGAGCTGGGTGAGAGCGGACGCCAAGAACTACAACGATGTCGACGTGGCGATCGTCATGGATCACCTCACGCTTCAGGCGGCCGAGCTCGGTCTGGGCACCTGTTGGATAGCCGACTTCGACGCCGACGCGACTCGTGACGTGCTCCACCTGCCCGACCACGTGGAGCCGGTCATCTTGACGCCCCTGGGCTACCCGGCCGACGAGCCGAGAGTCAAGCGCCGAAAGGGCCTGGATCAGCTGGTGATGCGGGACCGTTGGACGACGTGACAAGGAGGTAGACCGCACCCATGGACGCCGTATTGCTCTCCCGGATCCAATTCGCCTTCACGATAGCATTCCATTTTCTCTTCGTTCCGCTGAGCCTGGGTTCGGCCATAGCCCTGGTGATCGGCGAACGACGCTTCTACAAGAGCGGATCACTCCAAGACGAGGCCGACGCCCGTTTCTGGGTGAGGCTCTTCACGGCCACTTTCGCCATCGGCGTCGCCACCGGCATCACCATGGAGTTCGCCTTCGGCACCAACTGGGCGACCTATTCCCGGTTCGTGGGCGACATCTTCGGCGCCCCGCTGGCCGCCGAGGGCCTGCTCTCCTTCTTCCTCGAATCGACCTTCCTGGGCGTGCTGCTGTTCGGGCGGGACCGCGTCTCACGCCGGTTCTACTACGTCTCGGCGTGGTTGGTGGCTATCGGCGCCCACCTGTCGGCTCTGTGGATCATCATCGCCAACTCGTGGCAGCAGACGCCGGCCGGATACGAAGTGGTCGACGGGCGCGCCGTGCTCACCGACTTCTTCGCCGCCGCCCTCAATCCCTCCACCCTGCCCCGCTACTTCCACACCGTCGCGGCTACGTGGACCGTGGGCGCATTCTTCGCCGCAGGCATCGCCGCCTACTATCTGCGCAAGGGTCGCCACACCGACTTCGCCCGCCGCATGCTGCGCTTCGGCCTGGTCTTCGGCCTGGTGATGTCGCTGTCCATGCCCTTCCTCGGCCACTGGTCGGCCCTTCAGGTCGCCGACACCCAGCCCGCCAAGATGGCCGCCTTCGAAGGCATCTATGTCACCCAGGATCGGGCCCCTCTGGGTCTGGTGGGATGGGTCGACACGCAGAACGAGAGCGTCACAGGCCTCGCGATCCCGAGCGGCCTGAGCATCATGCTCGGCTTTTCCCCGAACCATGTCGTAACCGGGCTCGACCAGTTCGCTCCGAAGGATCGACCGCCCGTGCAGCTGACCTTCCAGACCTACCATCTCATGGTGGCGCTCGGACTGCTGATGATCGCCTGGATGCTAGTGGGGATCTTCCTATGGTGGAGAGGGAGACTGGAGACCAGCAGGTGGTACCTTGCGGTGACCACTTGGTCCTTCCTCGCGCCCATGTTGGCCATCCAGGTCGGTTGGGCCGCCGCCGAGGTGGGCCGACAACCGTGGATCGTCTACAACGAGTTGCGGACCGTCGACGCCATCTCCGCCGTCGTGCCCGCGTCGCAGATAGTCATCTCGCTGGCGATATTCGCGGTCATTTACACGTTCCTCTTCGTGGCCTGGGTCAGAGTGGTCCTGGGGATCGTAAAGAAGGGCCCCGGCAGCCCGCCGGCCGCTCCCGGATACGAACAGCCCGTGCCGGCTGCGACCGTCCCGGCGGGATCCGTGGCCGCGGCTACTGCCACCCGCGCCGACACAACCACCACCAAACTCTAGGAAGGGGGACACCATGAGTCTTCAGATCATCTGGTACGTGTTGGTCGGGGTACTGTTCGCCGGGTACGCCGTCCTCGACGGCTTCGACTTGGGCGTGGGTGTGCTCTCTCCGTTTCTTGCCCGCACCGATGAAGAACGAGCGACCCTCCGGAGTTCCATCGGCCCGTTCTGGGACGGCAACGAAGTGTGGCTGCTGACCGCGGGCGGCGCACTGTTCGCCGCCTTCCCACCCGTCTACGCCACAGCGTTCAGCGGCTTCTACCTGGCCATGATCCTCGTGCTTGCCGGCCTCATCTTCCGCGCAGTGGCCATAGAGTTCCGGTCGAAGGATCCCGCGTGGGGACGCTTCTGGGACTGGGCGTTCTTCGGCGGCAGCCTCCTGCCCGCACTACTGTTCGGCGTGGCCGTGGGCAACCTGGTGCGCGGGGTGCCACTGGATGCTCGAGGAGAGTATGCGGGCACGTTTCTCACTCTCCTCAACCCCTATGCCCTGCTGATCGGGATCACGGGTCTGGTGATGTTCGCCACCCAGGGAGCTTCCTGGGCGGCGCTGCGTACGGTCGGCCCGATGCAGACCCGGGCCGCCCGCCTGCGTACGCTCGGCCACTGGCTGTTGGGTCTACTGGTGCTGGCAGCCACCGCGGCCACACTATGGGTGACGCCCGACCACGTGCGCAACAACCTGAATCGACCCGTCGGATGGATCATGATCGTGCTGCTGGTGGGTGGCTTCTTCATCGCTCGGTACGGCATGGCCAGAAAGACCGACCTGTGGGCGTTCCTGGGCTCGTCCCTGGGTGTGCTGGGCCTGGTCGGACTGTGGGCCGCAGGTAACTATCCGTCTCTCATCCCGGCGCTCGACCAACCCGAGCTCAGCCTGACCGTGACCAACTCCTCCTCGTCGAACCTCACGCTCAAAGTGATGTTGATCATCTCCGTGGTCGGCGTGCCGTTGGTGCTCGCATACACGGCCTTGGTATACCGGGCCTTTTGGGGCCGTCTCAAGGGCGAGACCGAGGGGACTGCATACTGAGACCACGTTGCAGGGCGGGTACCCTCTCAGGAGGGTACCCGCCCGCCGAATGGACGGTCGCGCAACCGGCGCTCAGTCGGTCCCGAATGCGTAGGCACCTTCGCTGTGCTGGCTCAGGTCGAGCCCCAGCAACTCGGCTTCCTCGTCCACGCGGGCGCCCATGAGCGCCTTGACCAGGCTGACCAGTCCGTACGTGATGCCGAACGACCAAGCCATGATCGCCACCACGGCCACGATCTGCTTCGCCAGCAGCGCGGGGTTCCCGAAGAAGGCGCCATTCGCACCGGCCGAGTTGATGGCCGCCTGAGCGAACAGCCCCGTGGCGATCGCACCGAACGTTCCGCCCACCCCATGAACGCCGACCACGTCGAGACTGTCGTCGTAGCCGAGCTTCCACTTCGCCAACACGCCCAGGTAGCAGAGACTGCCCGCGATCAGCCCGATCACGATGGCCGACATCGGACCCACGAACCCCGCGGCGGGCGTGATAGCGACCAAGCCCGCCACCAGGCCCGAGGCCACGCCCAGACTGGTCGGCTGGCCGCGGTGAATCCATTCCGCAGCCGCCCACGACATGGCGGCAGCCGCCGCGGCGAGGTGCGTGGTCACGAACGCCTCGGCCGCCACACCACCGGCGGTGAGGGCACTGCCGGCGTTGAAGCCGAACCAACCGAACCACAGGATGCCCGCGCCCAACAGCGTCATGGGCAGGTTGTGGGGATGCATGGGCACGGTGCCATGGCCGCGCCGCCGCCCGATGACCAGCACCGCCGCCAACGCCGCCACCGCGGAACTGATGTGAACCACGGTGCCGCCGGCGAAATCCAACGCGCCTAACTCGCGGATCCATCCCCCGACGCCCCACACCCAGTGCGCCGTCGGACTGTAGACCAACAGGGTCCAGAGCAGGCTGAACAGCAGGAACGCCGAGAACTTCATGCGTTCGGCGAACGCCCCGGTGATGAGCGCCGGAGTGATGACCGCGAACATACCCTGGAACATCATGAAGACCAGATGGGGGATGGTGGCCGCATAGTCCGGGTTGGGCGCCTGGCCCACGCCTCGCAAGAAGACATACTGCAGAGAGCCGATCAGTCCCCCGCGATCGGGACCGAAGGCCAAGGTGTAGCCGATCACCGCCCACACGATAGACACCAGGCCTATGAGCACGAAGCTCTGCATGATGACGCTCATGACGTTCTTGCTTCGCACCATGCCCCCGTAGAAAAGGGCCAGCCCCGGGGTCATGAGCATGACCAGAGCCGTCGCTACGAGAAGGAAGGCGGTGTCCCCACTATTGATGGCATCCATGTGACGTCTCCGAGAGGTGGTGGTCGTGGCGCACCACCCACTCTGCCGGAGACACGGCGTCGATGCATTGGCCACATGGAGCTAAACGAACCGCGCCTCGTTAACCCCTGGGCGAAGCGTCGCGATTCCTAAGTGTAGATGTCGCGACGGTTGAACGCCAGGACGGCGAGCGCCGTGAGTCCCATCGAGAGCAGTAGGATCACGGTGAAGCTCACCCAATCGATGCCGTCCAGGATGGCGGCCCCGTAGTAGTAGAACAGCGAAGCCTTGCGGACCTCTTTCACACTCTCGACCGCGCTGCCGACTGCGTTCAAGACGTACATGGCGATCAACACTCCGGCGGCTATCCCGGACGCCGCGGCGCCGCGGCGCAGCACCGACGAGCACAGGAGCGCCAGGGCTCCGAAGAAGAGACCGAACGGCCAGATGTTGGCGGCGCCCTGCACGACCGCCGAAAAGGAGAGGTCGACGCCCATGACGGGGGCCGGCAGCCACGTCAGCACCGCGAGCATGAGCAGCACCACAGCGAGGCCGGCGGCCATGGCCAGATAGCGGCTCACGACCAGTTGCCAACGGGGCACGGGGTTGCTCAGCAGCAGGTCGAGGGCTTTGCGTTCCTCGGTCCCGGCCACGGCACGCGCGCCCAACAGGATCGTGAAGAACGGCAGTGCCAGCGGCGCGAGCAGGTTGAACATCTCCATGTTCAGGAATCCGGCGGCATCGGATACCCCCGCGCTGATGCCGAGCATCTTGAGGTAGGCTTCGGGGAAGTCCTTCAGAGCTTCGTTGAGCGTGTCCTTGAACGACGGATAGAGCGCCACGTACATGAGGCCGAGCAACCCCATAGCGATGCCCCATACCAGCACGTTGCGCCTTTGTTCCGTCAGGGTCTGCCGGGTCAGGACCAACAACCGCCCGCTCACGATGCACCTCCCGCGGCCGGCGACACACCGGCCGGCGACGCACCTGCCGGCGACGCACCGGTCGGCGACGCACCGCCGGACTCCGCGCCGCCCCCGTAGTAGGTGAAGAAGACCTCCTCCAGGCTCGGGCGGGGCAGGTCCATGTCGACCACCGTGTGGCGGGCGGCGAGTTTGACCACCTGATCGAGGCCGTCGGTGAGGCTGAGCGATACGGTCGCGCCGTTGACGCGCACATCGCAGATCCCGGCGAGGGCGGCGAAGGCCTCTCCCTCGACCGGCTGGGCGAACGTGATGGTCATATGACGCACACGCTTGGTCAGCAGTGACTCCGTTGTCTCCACGGCCACCAGCTCGCCCTCGCGCACGATGCCCACCCGGTCGCAGAGGTGCTCGACCTCGCTCAGCACGTGTGACGAGAAGAAGACTGTGCGGCCCTCGGCGCGCACCTCATCGATCACCGCGTGGAACTCCTCCTGCACCAGCGGATCCAGACCCGAGGTGGGCTCGTCGAGGATCACGAGCGGCGGTCGGTGGAACAAGGCCTGTACCAGACCTACCTTCTGTTTGTTCCCTCGGGACAACTGGCGCATGGGCGGGGTGAGGTCGAGGTCGAGCCGTTCCGCCAGAGACCGGGCGAAACTCAGATCGGCGACGCCCCGCAGTCGCGCGAAGAAGCGTATGAACTGCTCGCCCGTCAGGCGGTCGTCGAGGTTGAAGTCCCCGGGAAGGTTGCCTACCCGCCCACGGATGGAGACGCTGTCCCGGTGGGAGTCGAGCCCGAAGAGATACGCCTTTCCGCTGGTGGGACGCATGAGGTCGAGCAGCGTGCGGATCGTCGTGGTCTTGCCGGAGCCATTGGGCCCCAGGAAGCCGAACACTTCTCCGGCCACCACGTCCAGGTTCACGTTGACGATGCCCCTGCGGGATCCGTAGGACTTCGTCAGATCCTCGGTGTGGATCACCAGGTCCATGACGCCGCCTAGCGCTTGACGGCGCGGATGGTGGCCGAGAGCACGAAGTCCTCCAGCCGACTGTCGGGCTCCCAATCGCGGATGAACTCCCGGCTCTCCTCCACTGGGCGGATGTCGACGTCCTGGAAGCCGACATCGGCAAGGATCGCCTCGAGGGTCTCGAGATCGGCGGCTCCTGAGATACAGGCCGAGAGAAGCCGCATGTCGTCGCGTACCGACTCGGGAAGAGGAGCGGTAGCGACGACGTCACTGATAGCCAATCTGCCTCCCGGCTTAAGCACCCGGAAGGCTTCCCGGAAGACAGCGGGCTTGTCCGGAGACAGGTTGATCACGCAGTTGGACATGATGACGTCTACCGAGCCGTCGGCCACCGGGAGATGCTCGATCTCACCCAGACGGAACTCGGTGTTGGCGTAGCCCGCCTTGCGGGCGTTCCCACGGGCCTTCGCCACCATCTCGGGCGTCATGTCCACGCCGATGACATGGCCTCCCTCTCCAACCATCCGGGCGGCCAGGAAGCAGTCGAACCCCGCGCCACTACCCAGGTCGAGCACCACTTCGTCCCGAGAGAGCGCCGCGATCGCCTGGGGATTGCCGCAGCCCAGCCCCAGGTTCGCTCCTTCGGGCACGGCGGCCAACTCCTCGTCGCTGTAACCGAGACGGCGCGAGATCTCCGTCTCGTCGGAGGTGGCGGCGGATGGGGCACACCCGCAGTTGGTTGCCGGGGTACTGGTTGCCGGGCCGCAACACGACGAGGCGGACGTCGCGAAGCCCGCGTACCGCTCCCGAACGGCGTCTCTGACCACATCTTCATGCTCGGCGCTCATGACGACTCCTCTCCTTGAATCACTACAGGGCGCTCAATCCGCTGCAGATCAGGCCGCGCGCGGCTGCCAGTGCCTCCGGCAGTACGAAATGGTAGATCCAGGGGCCACGCCTCTCGAAGTCGATCAGGCCCGCCTCACGCAAGATGCGAAGGTGATGAGAGATCGTCGGCTGTTTGATGGGGAGGGCTTCCTCCAGATCGCACACGCACACCTGCCCCCCCTGGCGGCTCAAGATATCCAATAGCTGCAGCCGCACGGGATGCCCCAACAGTTGTAGAAGATCGGCCAGGCTCTTCGCCGCGGCCTCGTCAAGCGTGCGCGCCGACAGCCCGGGACAGCAACGGCTGCCCAGTTCGCGTCCGCGGATGACCTCGTGGGTGTCGGGTGCTACGGCCATATCGCGACCCTACCAGCAATATCGACATCTGTCAATATTGACGTCCGTCGATGCGTGGGTATGTACCCTACCCGGTAGGCGGCGGTGACGTGGTCGTGGTGATGGGCGGAGGCTCCGTGGTCGCCGTGATCGTGGTGGTGGTGGTCGACGGCGGCGGCTCCACCGCCACGTAGATCGTCACCGTGCTGCCTTTGTCCACCGAGGTGCCGGCGGCCGGGACCTGGGCTACGACGGTCCCGGGGGCGGCGACGGCGTCCACACGGTCCCGCCGGTCTATCTTGAACCCGGACGCGGTGAGGATCACCACGGCCTGAGGCCGCGTCTTGCCGACCACGTCGTCTACCTTCACCTTGGTCGTGACCGAGCCGTTGCTCGCCCAGATGGTGACGGTGGAGCCCTCGGCCACTTCGACGCCGGCCTTCGGGCTCTGGTCGACCACCTCGCCCGCCGGGCGGTCGCTGTCGCGCGGCTGTGTCGAGCCCTTGAGTTTCAGGCTGTCAAGGAGGGCGAGGGCCGCGTCCTGATCCATCTTGACCAGATCGGGCACCTTCACCGGCGTCGACGCCGGCCCGCTGCTGACCACGACGAATACGACCGTGCCCGCCGGCACGTCTTTGTTGGCGGCCGGATCCTGACTCACGATCGTGCCCACCGGTTTGTCCGACGGTGATTCGGTCGGCGAACCTAGTGTCAAGTCGAGACCGTTGAGCTTCGCGACGGCGTCCACCGGGGTCATCCCTACCAGGTCGGGCACCTTGACCGTGGCCGTGGCCGCCGCCAGCCAGACCCTGATCGGGTCGCCCTTCGGAAGCTTGACGCCTTCTTCCGGATCCTGACGGGTCACCTGCCCGGCGGGCAAGGTCGAAGCCTCTTCCCCGGCGACCTCGAGGGCGAAGCCGGCCGCCTTCGCTTCCGTCTCGGCCTCGGCCTGCGTAAGACCCAACAACTTCGGCACGGGGGCGGCGTCGGCGGATTGGTTCATGGAGTTCACCAGCGCATACACGCCGCCCGCAAGGATGAGCACGAAGAAGACCACCAGCACCCAGGGCCACCAGGCGCGCGAACTCGTCTTCGCCGGACCGCCAGGGCCGGGCAGCGGCGTCGGGGCGTGCGGATCGGGAGAGAGCCCGCTCTGGCCGGGACGCGACGAGGCGACGGCCACCCGACCCATGACCTGAGTGACCTGATCCTCCCGCCGGCCGCCGTTCCCGAGGTCGGAGGGGGCGAACACCGGAGCCGGCGCAACCGTCTCGCCGCGCTGGACGCGCTGCAGGTCTTCCAGGAACGCCTGGGCCGTGATGTACCGCTTCTCGGGCTGCTTGGCCAACGACCGCAAGATCACCCGCTCCAAGTTCTCGGGGATCGCCGGCACGAGGACCCGTGGCGGCACCGGCGGCTCGCTCACGTGCTTCATGGCGATCGTCACCGAGTTGTCCCCGGTGAAGGGCAGCACGCCGGTGGCCATCTCGTACATGACCACGCCCAACGAGTAGAGGTCGGAGGCGGCTTCCACCGCCCCGCCCTGGGCCTGCTCCGGCGACAGATACTGCGCCGTGCCCAGGATGGACCCGGCCTCGGTCATGGCGGACGCGCTACCGGCCCGGGCGATGCCGAAGTCGGTGACCTTCAACCGTCCCTCGTCGTCGACGATGATGTTCTGGGGCTTGATGTCTCGGTGGACGATATCCCTGCGGTGGGCGTAGCGCAGCGCCTCGAGCATCTGCGTGCCCAAAGAGACCACGTGTTGCGCGCTCAGCGGAGCGTAGCGCACGATGAGGTCTTTGAGCGAGCGCCCCTCCAGGTACTCCATGGCGATGTAGTAGGTGCCCTCGGCCTCTCCCCGATCGTATATCTGCACGATATTGGGGTGACTCAGGCCGGCGGCGCTGCTGGCCTCTCGGCGGAAGCGCTCGATGAACTGCTCGTCCCTCGCATACCGCGTGGACAAGACCTTGAGGGCCACATCGCGTTCCAGATGACGGTCGTGGGCGAGGTAGACCTCGGCCATGCCTCCCGTCCCCAGCAGGCGAATGATCTCGTATCGATCGTCGAACACGCGTCCGATCACGCTCTCTCATCCTCCACGTAGGCTCTAGGAGGCTGCCTGCTGGCTTATAGTACCAGGGAGAAGGCCGAGCCCCCGCCGCGGACTCATCGACCGAGAGCCGCCGCGATGACGTCGCGGGCGATGGGCGCCGCGACCGACCCACCTGTTCCGCCGTGTTCGACGAGTACGGCCACGGCCACCTGAGGATCGTCGGCGGGCGCGAAACCGATGAACCAGGCGTGCGGTCCGCCCCCATCCACCTCAGCCGTGCCCGTCTTGCCGGCGACCTGGACGTTCGGCAGGGCGGCTTTGGTTCCCGTGCCCGTCCGCACCGCCTCGACCATCAGGCCTCGCACGGTGGCGGCCGTCTGCGGCGTGATAGGAGTCAGCCACACCTTGGACTGAGGCCGTGCCAGCACTGTCTGCCGGTAGTCCCGCCACTCTTCGACCACCGTGGGCGCCATCACGACTCCGCCGTTGGCGATGCCGGCCGCGACCAAGGCCATCTCGAGGGGGGTGGACAACACCTTGCCCTGACCGATCGACGCCTGGGCGACGTGCGCCGTGTCCATACCGGCGGGGGGCGGGAAGAAGCTCTTGGCCCCGCCGAGCGGCCAGGGGGGTCGGGCGTTGTAGCCGAACGCCTCGGCGTAGCGGGAGAGGGTGTCGGCGCCCAACTCCACCCCCACCTTGGCGAACGTGGTGTTGATGCTCTCGGCGAAGGCCTCGGCGAACGTGTGCTCTCCGTAGGCCTTGCCGCCATAGTTGTTCACCCGATAGCCCCCCGCCACCCAGTACCCGACATCGGTGAAGGTGGTCCCGGGAGTGACCGTGCCTTCCTGGATCGCCGCCGAGGCGACGATGGTCTTGAAGGTGGAGCCTGGAGGATACAAGCCCTGGACGCCGCGGTCGACCAGGGGCCGCCCGGGATCCTGCGTGAGCACCTTCCAGTCGGTCGCCACCGTGTTGGGATCGTAGCGAGGCGAGGACGCCAGGGCCAACACCTTCCCCGTGCGGGGATCGAGGGCCACCACCGCACCCACGCGGTCGCCCAGACCGGCGACGGCGACCGCCTGCACCCGGGTGTCGATGGTCACGCGCAGATCGGCGCCCCGCTGCGGCCGGCCGGTGAGCTTGTCGAGGAAGTTGCGCACGGCCAGCACGCCGGTCTCTCCCGTCAACTCGGCGTTGTAGACGCGCTCGACCCCGGCCCTGCCGTACCGCAGGTCGGCGTAGCCCAGCCACGGGGATGCGAGTTCCGGGTGCGGATAGTCGCGCAGGTAATACGGTCCGTCCTTGTGGTTCTCGGCCAGCACCACTCCGTCGGCCGACACGATCAGGCCCCGTTGCACGCGCATCTCGGCGTCGAGGGCACGCGTGTTGGCCGCGTGCACCCTCAGCTTGGGAGCCGCGTACACCTGCACGTACGTGAGTTGGACGATGAGCGCCACGAACAACAGCGCGAAGAAAAGGAAGAGACGGTTCACCTGCCGTTCCACAGCCGGGTCAGCCTGCCTCGGGCCGGGCGACACGGGCCGCCCGGTCGCTCACCACGAGGAGCAATGCGAGCAGGGCGAAATTGGCCACGATCGAGCTGCCGCCGTAGCTGACGAAGGGCAGCGTGATCCCGGTCAAGGGGATCAGCTTGGTGACGCCCCCGATGATGAGGAAGGCCTGCAGACCGAAGATAGCGGAGAGCCCGGTCGCCAGCAGACGAGAGAAGTCGTCGCGGCTCGCGATCGCGATGCGAAGCCCCCGATACACGAACAGCAGATACAGGAGGATGATCGCCACCGCCCCCGCCAGGCCCAGCTCCTCACCTATGGCCGAGAAGATGAAATCGGTCTCCAAGGCGGGGATGATCGTGTTCCCGGACCGCATGATCAAGAAGCCGCTGCCCAACCCCGTTCCCCCCACTCCCCCGGATGCCAGCGCGAACAACGACTGGACGATCTGATAGCCCCGGCCCGCCGTGTCTTTCCACGGATCGAGCCAGACATCCACCCGCAGTTGCACGTGCGGGAAGACCGAATAGAGTGCCGTCGCCCCCACCGCAAAGAGGATCACTCCCACCACCACGTAGAAGAACCTGCCCGTCGCCACGTACATCAGCGCCAGGAGGGCTCCGTAGAAGAGCAGACTGGTGCCCAGGTCTTTCATGAAGATCATCATCAGCACGGCCAGTCCCCAGATGATGAACAGCGGCGCCAGGTAGCGGATGGGCGGAATGGCCACCCCCAGGAACCGCCGGGTGCTGACGGTGAGGAACTCCCTCACTTGGTCCAGATACGCGGCGAAGAAGATGATCAGGAGCAGCTTGGCGAACTCCGCCGGCTGGAACCCTATGCCTGCCACGCGGATCCACAGCCGAGCCCCGTTCACCTCGCGTCCGGCCAGTATGGTCACCAGCAACAGGCCCAGCCCGGCCAACCCCACCACGTATTTGTACTCGGAGAGTATGCGGTAGTTCCTCAGTCCGGCGAGCACGATCAGAAAGAGCACCAACCCCACCAGGAGCCACACCGTCTGCTGCATGGCCAGACGCACGTTCAACCGATAGAGCATCAGGATGCCCAACGAGGAGAGCAGGGCGGTCACCGGCAGCAGGTAGGGATCGGCCCGGGGGACGGCGAAGCGCGCCGCCACGTGCACGAGGCCGAACAGGCCCAAGAACACGGCGCCGTAGGCCAACGAGGTCCACTCGAGGGTAGCGGACTGCTGGATGTACACCAGAGCGAACCCGATGGTGGTCACCAACATCGCCGGGAGCAGAAGCACCAGCTCCCGATTGCGCTCGTTCACCGCCCTGCGCTCAAGCTCCGGACGAATCGCAGTCCTTCGTCCTTGGTGATCAGCTCGTGAGCATCCACACGCGCACGTTGATAGGCGAGAAGGGCCTCGTAGCGGGTCGGACTGACTTCCACCGCCGCATAGAGCTCGACTCCCAGCGGAGCGACCGGCATGCCGCGGAACAGGGCGACACTGCCGGCGCTGGTACCGACGTAGTACACGGTGGAATTGAATACCGCGAAGGCGACCAGAGCCGTGATCACCAGCGCCGCCACCACCCCGGCCACCACCAGCACGCGCCGCGAACGGAACCACGAGGGTGTCTCCCCGCGACCGGACGCGGCACCCTTATCGGCCACGCCCTCCGCGATCGCCTGCCGCACCGCGGGACCGAACTCCAGGGTCGCGTCATCTGGCGGGGACTCAGACAGGGGGTCGTCGGAGTCCACCACGATCACGACCACGGTGACGTTGTCCTCACCGCCGTTGTTCAGCGCGGCGCCCACCAGGGAGTCGGCGATGGCCTGAGGATCGTCGCCCTCGCCGAGCAGGCGGCCGATCAGATCCTCGGGCACCATGCCGCTTAGACCGTCGCTGCAGAACAGCACCCGGTCGCCCGGCTCAAGCGATAGCTCGAACAGGTCGGGGTCCACCGCGTCCTCGGTGCCGAGGGCCCGAGTGATGATGCTCCTATGTGGGTGGACCGCCGCCTGCGCAGGGCTCAACTGCCCCCGGCGCACCAGTTCGGCCACCAGGGAGTGGTCGTCGGTGACCTGGGTCAGCACGCCGCCGCGCAGCTGATACGCCCGCGAGTCGCCCACGTGGACGAACGCGAGCCCCGTCGGGGTCGCCACGGCGGCGGTCATGGTGGTGCCCATGCCATGGAGGCCACGGTCCCGGCGGCTCTGGGCCACGATATCGGCGTTGGCCTCGTGCACCGCCCGCTCGAGCGAGATCGGATCGACTGCGCCCGTCTCCGGCATGCGGATCAGCGCCCGACACGCAGACTCCGAAGCCACCTCTCCCGCCCTCGCTCCCCCCATGCCGTCGCATACTGCGAAAATGCCGCCTCCGACCACGAACGAGTCCTCGTTCTGCCTGCGGACCAGCCCGACGTGGCTCGACGCTCCCGAAACCAGTCTCATCAGCGTGCCTCCACCCGGAATACGGAATCACCGACAGCCACGTTGTCTCCCGAACCCGCCACGACAGGCCCGGCGATCTCCTGCCCGTTGACGAAGGTGCCGTTCGTGCTGCCCAGATCGTCCACCAGTAGACCCTCGGACCGGGCCTCGAAACGGACGTGGTGAGAAGAGACGAAGGTATCCGGCAGATGGATGTCGACGTCCGACGCCCGCCCCGCGACCATCCGCGCCCCAGGAGGTATGACGAACGCCCACCCTTCGCGGGCGTGCGGGCTCTGCTCCACCACCAGCGCCCAGACGCCCGGGGTGGGTCGAGTCGCCGCCGGCCCTGCCGCCCCGCCCGCAACCACGGGCCCGCTCGAGACCGTCACGGGCCCGGCCACCGTCATCGGCGCGGTTCCGGGCGCCCCGGACTGCGCCTGCGCCAGCGAGGCCCTCATGTCGCGCGCCGACGCGCGGATGACCCAGTAGATGAACAGGTAGAGGAACAGCAAGAAGAGGATCTTGCCCGCGAGAAGCACCACATTCACCACGCCGGCCCACCTCCCTTTCGGGGCCGCCCCGCCACCCTATTCCGTCTCCACCACGACGGTGCACCCACCGAGTGTGAGCACGTCGCCGTCGTCCAGAGCAGCGGACGCGATCGGCCGCCCGTTCAACAAGGTACCGTTCGTGCTGCCCAAGTCCTTCACAAACGCCTGCCCGGCCTCCCAATAGACTACTGCGTGACGACGAGAGATGTTGGGATCGTCGAGACGGAAGTCGGTGTCGCGCGAGCGTCCCACGACCACGCGGCTCTTCTGGAACTCCTGCACATGGGATCCGTGGCGCATCAAGAGCGTCTGCCGAGCCAAGCCCAAGTCGGCCGCCTCACGCGGCGGGATGCTCTGGGTCTCGCCCGCCCCCGGCCCGGCGGGCGGCGTCGGCGCTTCCCGTAGAGCCACCGTAGGCCCTCGCTCCAACGGCTTCTCGATCATCTCCGCCAAGATGCCGAACTGCCCCGTCCGCAGATCCGTGTCCGTGGTGAACGCCACCGACGGTCGTCCGGTGAGGCTATAGCCACATGTCCGGGCATGCCGCTCGAGGTGCTCGGCGAGTTCGACGGCCAGGGTGGCTTCGCGAGGACGGTACGTGGCGCGATCACCGGTGCAGAGGTAGACGGTGAAGTGGTTGGGCGCGTAGACGCGGGCCAGAGAATAGGTGCGGTGGTCGTCCATCTCCTTGGTCAGCATCCGCGCAAGTTCAGGCGTCTGCACGCCCCGGCCGGACTTCCGGCCGAAGGTGCCTTCGAAACCACCTTGGATGCGGGATTCTACCCTCCGCAAGAGACCCATCTACCCCTCCGGAGTCTTGACGTGGCCCTCGGACGGGACCAGAAGGGCCGACAGGACAACGATTATAACGCACGGCACGAAGGCGAGGCCGAAGGCCGCCAGATCGACGTTCACGTCGACCACGAGGGGGGGCAGGGCCACGAAGCCGACCAGCAGAACGGCAACGTAACCCGCGGCGGCCCACAGGCGGGGGCGCATACTCCCGCCGCGCACGAACCATGCCAGGGGTATGCCGAACACCCCGAACAGCACCGCCTGGAGCAGCAACTCGGGATGCTGGTCGAGCAATCGTGCGTAGACCTCCATCGCCGCACCGGGAGAAGCGACGTGTCGAGAACCGGTGAGCACGGTACCGACCCCATCGCTGAACGTATAGGGCAGCACCGCCCAGCGCTCGAACCCCGCGACGGCGGCGATCACCAGACCAGCCATGAACGCGATCGGCGGGCCCCACCGGCGCAGCAGGAGCCCGGCGAGGAAGGGGATCGCCAAGCCCACGCCCGCCACCACCATGAGAGGGGCGGCTCCGGGCAGCAGAGCCGCCCACTCCCGCCCGCGCCACGCCAACAGTCCGAACGCGACCGACGCCACCACCAGGTACACGACCCCCCACCCGAGTCCGAACGCGAACACGGGCAGAGCCAACAGGGTCAGGCTCAACATCCCCCCAACGAGCGGCGACAGCAGAGCCACGAACGACGCCCCGGCCACCAGAGGGACCACGGCGGATTGCGGGTAGAACGGCATCCGCGGAAGCAGATATCCCAAGGTGGCGAGCGACAGCGCCCCGGCCACCAGATGTCGCCCGATGTACGTCATGCGCGGACCGCGCAGACGGCGCGCCGCGCCGGTGATCCGCTCACCCATCCTGGGCTGCTCCATGGGCTCGGGCATGTCTCGACCGGCCTTCTCCAGAAGCCGCCGGAACTCCGCGGCGCTGGGACGGTGAGCCGGGTCCCGCTCGAGTCCCTGCCGGAGGGCATCCGCGAGGGTGGCCGGCAGGTCGGCCCGCGCACGACTGAGAGGGACGAACACCACGCGGCCCGCCTCACGGATCACCGTCGCGAGGTCCTTCCCGCGCAGAGGATTGGCGCCCGTGAAGCCTTCGTAGAGGGTGAGGGCCAGCGCATACACATCCGCGGTGCGATCCACCGGCCGGCCTTCCAGCTGCTCGGGCGCCATGTAGGCCAGGGTGCCGACCAGATCTCCGTCCAGTGTGATGGAGCTGAGATCCTCCAGGCGGGCGACGCCGAAATCCATGATCCGCACGTCGACGCTTTCCCCTTCGACCAACATGATGTTCTCGGGCTTGATGTCCCGATGGACCACGCCCCGGCGGTGGGCGTGTTCGAGGGCTCGGCAGATCTGGATGCCGGCCTCGAGCAACTCGGCGTCGGTGAGACGGTGGCGCCCCAGCAGTTCCCGAAGCGTGTGACCCTCCACATACTCGGTGAAGAGGAGCGTCCTGTCGCTCTGTCGCACCACTTCGAAGACGGTGACGATGTTGGCATGGTCGAGTTTGGCTGCCGCCTGAGCCTCGCGCAGAGCCCGGCTGTCGACGTCGGACACTCCCTCGACCACCTTGATGGCCACCTGGCGACCCATGAGCTGGTCCTCGGCCAAGTAGACCGTCGCAGATGCGCCACTGCCCAACTTGCGTACGATGCGATAGCGATCGAAGAGGAGAGGTGGCTCGGCCATGACGTCTCAGTATACCGCCCGGCTGCTCGGCTTCAGACCCTTCGACGCCTGCGGCTGTAGGTGCCCCGGGAGGCGCCCGAAACAGGACTCCGGACGGCTTTCGGACGCCCTCCAGACGGCCGAAGACCGTGTGTTATACTTCCGCCGACCCGGCGGGTGTCACGAGTTTGTGGCTCCTGCGCCGAGGAGGGCGAGTGGCGGAATTGGCAGACGCGCTAGGTTCAGGACCTAGTGAGCGCAAGCTCATGGGGGTTCAAGTCCCCCCTCGCCCACTGATTTCCACCTTCCGGTCCCCGTTCCGGTCGAGTCGCGGAGGGGCCATGGCGGGCGGCGCCCCGAAGGTGAGGCAGAATGACGTCTGTGCATGATGACGACGATACCTTCTCGGAACTGGCCGGTGAGGAACGCCGCCGCCAGGACCGTCGCATACTGTCGCAACCGGTCGTGCGGGTACTCCTCGTGGCGGCCGTGGTGGTGGTCGTCGTACTGCTGGCCGGCCTGTTCGTCCGCAATTGGCTGCACAATCGCGAGGTCTCGGCGTACAGCACGTATATCACCCAAGTCTCGAGCATCCTCAAGCGCTCGGACGTGATGGGGCGCGATCTGAGCCAGCTGCTCATGGACCCGGGACAGGCGACCCGCAAGGACGTCACGACTCGGCTCGATCAGTACATCGCCGCCTCGACCAAGCTCACCAACGAGGCGAAAGCGCTCACCGTGCCCGATGATCTAAAGGAGGCGCAGCAGACGTTCGTATTCTCCATGCAGCTCCGCGACCGGGGGCTCACGAACCTCAAGCCGGCCCTGCTGCAGGCGCTGGAAGTGGAGGACACCGAGGTCTCGGCCGAGACCATCGCGCGCGCCATGCTGTTCCTGGTGGTGTCGGACGTCATCTACGAGGAGTTCTTCGTCACTCGGGCCACCTCGGTGTTGAAGCAACGGCAGATCAGCGGGGTCAACGTGGGCTCGACCAAGTTCGTCAGTGACTCGAGCCTGTCGTCCCAGGCGAAGATCAAGGAGATCCTCACGCAGCTGCGCGGAAACGAAAGCGTGCAGACCGTTCACGGGGTGGCGCTCAAGGAAGTCCGCGCCCTTCCCTCCAACACGGTCATCGAGCGTGACGGTCTCTACAACCTGCAGTCCACCGATCAACTCAAGTTCGTCGTCACCGTCGAGAACCAGGGCAACGTGCCCGAGAAAGACGTGCCCGTGGAGGTCTCCCTCACCGCGCCCAACGCGGCGCAACCACAGATCGTGGCGGTGAAGATCCCCGTGCTCAAGGCGAAAGAAGTCAAGAAGGTGACCATAACCGGGGTCAACCCCACCGCTTACGGCGAGAAGGCCCTCCTCAAGGTCACCGTGGGGCCGGTCAAGGAAGAGAAGAACACGGCCAACAACAAGCTCGAGGCCCACGTCATCTTCATTCTGTAGATGACGCGTCTTCTTAGGAGGCTGTTGCAGAATCGAAGCCTTGGCCCCCGTCGTCGCGATCATCGCCGCTGGACTGGCGATCATGGCGCTCGTCTTCCTGTACATCACCGCGCGGCGCGTGCGGCGCCTCCAGAAGGACCAGCGGGTGGTGCTGGGCTCGCGTGGCGACGTGGATGTGGTCTCCTACGTGGCCGCCCTGGAAGAGAAGGTGTCCAACCTCCGGCTGGCGGTCGAGGACCTGAGCGTCGAAGCGCGCGATCACGAGGTCCGCATCGACGGCTGCCTGTCGAGAGTGGGCATGGTCCGGTTCGATGCCTACCACGACCTCGGCGGCCGGCAGAGCACCTCGGTGGCCTTCCTGGACGCCGGGGACAACGGCATCGTCATCACGACCGTGGTCAGCCGGGACTTCGCCCGCATATATGTCAAGACGATCAAGGACGGGCATTCCGACATCGCGCTGGCACCCGAGGAGACCGAGGCGATCGACCAGGCGCGCTCGACGGCCCCCTTCACCATCCGCCCGCGCCTGGACGCGGCCAAGAAGGACGAAGAGGCGACACCGGAACCCGAGACGATCGACGACCTCGAAGACTCCGAGGCCGCCGCCCGAGCGCTGGAACGCGAGAACCGTCGCCGTGAGCGCCAGGGCCTGCCCCCACTCGACGAACTGCCCCCCGCGCCGTCTACCCTGGGCTGGCCCAAGCTCGAGCCCCTGCCCGTGATCGAGCCCTCCGAGACCGACGACTACCTCGGCGCAGCGGAGTCGGAGGACACGTCGATCCCCGAACGCACCGAGGCCACCACGTGAGCGATCCATACTGCGGCGTCAAAGGCTGCTCTCTGCCCGAGTGGAACACATCCACCCTGGACGAACCCCTGGTGCTCGCCGCGCGCAGGATCGGCTTCCTGGGACCCCGGGGTACCTTCACCGAAGAGGCGCTTCGGACCGCGCTCGCCACGTCGCCGGGAGGCGACCCGACCGGTGGCGGAGCCCGGGAACTGCTCCCGTTCCCTTCCAACAGCGATACCATCCAAGCGGTCAGTCGCGGTGACGTCGACTGCGCGCTCGTGCCCATCGAGAACTCCATCGAGGGTTCGGTGTCGGTCACCGTGGATGTGTTGGCCCACGAAGTGGACAACATCCAGATCGTGCGCGAGGTCAGGCAGCCCATCACGCACCGCCTGATCACCCGACCCGGCACCCGGCACCAGGACATCGAGAAGGTCGTGTCTCACCCGCACGCCAACGCGCAGTGCCGCCGTTGGCTGCGGGCGAACCTTCCCGACATCGAGGTGGAAGCGGCCAACTCCACCGCCAACGCCGTGGAACGGGTGGCGGGCATCGATCGCCCCTGGGCGGCCATAGGCACCAGCCTGGCGGCCCAGGAATACGGCTGCGTGGTGCTGCACGACAACATAGAAGACCACGACGACAACGAGACCCGTTTCATCTTCCTCTCGCGCACCCGCGAGCGGCAGGACCTGCCCGAGCCCTACAAGACCTCCGTGGTCTGCCGCATCCTCAAAGACCAACCCGGAGCGCTCCTGCTCATCCTGCAGGAGTTCGCGCACCGCTACATCAACCTCACCAAGATCGAGTCGCGGCCCTCGAAGCGGGGATTGGGCGACTACATCTTCTTCGTCGACATGGAGGGCTCCATCGACGACGTGCGCGTCTCGGATGCCCTGCGCTGCCTGGCCTGCAAGCTCCTCGAGGTCAAGGTGTTGGGGAGCTATCCGGTCGGTCGGCCGCCCCTGCGCGCCGACGTGTTCTAACAGGCTGCTGAAAAGTGACGCTTCGCCACCAGGGCGCGCGCCCGCTGCTCAGGCGTCCGTGTCCGCGCGCCGCCTTCGCGCGTCCCTCGCGATCAGGGCGAACTTGACCGGCGAGAGCAGGGCGAACGCCAGGGCCGCCCACAGGATCACGACGGCGACGTCCACCACCGATTCGTTCCCGGCGAGACGCCCCACCAGGAACAGCGTCAGACCCAGGCTGAGCAGCACCATCTTGATCTTGCCGAAGACGTTGGCCGGCATGGCCTCCGCTCCCCGCATCCACAACACCGTTCCCGCGGTCACGAACACGATCTCCAGCACCATGAGCGCCAAGAGCACTCGTATCACCACGTAGTCCGACCCCAGAGCCAGAAGGACGGCCCCCACCAACACCTTGTCGGCTACCGGGTCGAGATTGATGCCAAGCCCGGTGATCTGGTCGCGGCTGCGGGCCATGGCACCATCTATGAAGTCGGTGCAGACCGCCACGACGAACACGGCCATCCCCGCTCCGGTGTGACCGGCCCGGAGCAGCAGGAACACGATCGGCACCAGGACCAGGCGCAGAGCGGTCACGTGATTGGGCCGTACCCAGACCGGCACCGCCCACAGGAAGGTCCGTCCGATCACGCCGTCCAGGACACCCTGGACGGCGGAATGCCCGCCCTGCGGTACACCTCCCGCCTGAGCCACGGCCCTCAGTCCTCCGTTCGGTCGTCCGGCGGGCCGTCGTCGCCGGAGGAGATCTCGTTCGGGGCGGCGGCGGATGCTTCGAGCGACAGGCGCAGACGCCGTTGCTTCCTGTGGATGATGCCCACGTAGAACGTCGCCGCGCACGCCATGACCAGCCCATCGATGAGACCGCGACCTATCCAGATCCACGGCGATCCGCCGGCCCTACTCCCCACGAGCATCCCGTAGCCGAGTCCCAGCAGGAATCCGACTCCCACCACGACAGCGAGACCCTCCAGGGACACGATGCCCTGGGGATGAGACCTCAGCTCGGCGAGATCGATGCCTCGGAACAGCACGACGAACAACCCCGCGAGGACGACGACGATCACACCGATGAGGATGCCGGTCAGCATCCGCATACCATACCGCACGGGCACCGCTTCGCGGCAGACCGCGGCGGCCTCGTCTCCGCGCCCCTCCCAGGCTCTGGTACTCTCTAGTCGACGCACTCGAAACGATGGCGCGCGACCTGCCGAACCGGGACCGTCCGCGGCGCCGAGGCCCATAGAGAGAGGGATCACATGCTCGACATCAAGATGATCCGCAACGACCCGAGGCGGTGCGGGCGCAACTCCATCGCCGGGGCGAGAAGGCCGAAGCCGCCCTGGACACGCTCCTAGCGCTCGACCTCCGCCGGCGCGAACTCGTGGTGCAGGTGGAAGAGAAGCGCAAGGTGAGGAACACGGTGAGCCAGGAGATCGCCGTCGCCAAGAGAGCAGGGGCCGACGCAGAGGACAAGATGGCCGCCATGCGCCTCGTGGGCGACGAGATCAAGACCCTCGAGATCGAACTCAAGACGGCTGACGACGCAGCTCGAGCAGGAGTTGCTGCAGGTGCCCAACCTGGCCGATCCGACGGCTCCGGACGGCGGCGAAGACGACTCCATCGTGCTGCACCACGCGGGAGAGCCCCGGCAGTTCGCGTTCCCGCCCCGCGACCACCTCGACCTGGGCACCGCTCTCGACATGATCGACATGGAACGCGGCGGCAAGGTCGCAGGCACCCGCTTCGCGTACCTGAAAGGCGACCTCGTCCTGCTGCAGTTCGCCTTGGTGCAGTTCGCCCTGCAGAAGCTCATGACCAAGGGCTTCCGGCCGGTGGTGCCCCCCGTGCTGGTGCGCGACGAAGCCATGTTCGGCACCGGTTTCTTCCCTACCGATATGCAACAAGTGTACCGTCTTGAGGCAGATGCACTGAATCTTGTAGGAACCAGCGAGGTGCCGTTGGCCGCCCTGCACATGGACGAGATCCTCAACGAGGCCGACCTGCCCGTGCGATATGTGGGCTATTCCAGCTGTTTCCGGCGGGAGGCCGGCGCCGCGGGCAAGGATACCCGGGGCATCTTCCGCGTGCATCAGTTCGACAAGGTGGAGATGTTCAGCTTCTGCCATCCCGATCGGTCCTTGGAAGAGCACGACTTCATGCGCGGCGTCGAGGAAGAGGTGCTGCAGGACCTCGGCCTCCCCTACCGGGCGGTCAACATCGCCGCCGGCGACCTGGGCGCCTCGGCCGCGAAGAAGTACGACCTCGAGGCCTGGATCCCCACCCAGGAACGCTACCGAGAGGTCACCTCCTGCTCGAACTGCACCGACTACCAGGCCCGCCGCCTGCGTTGCCGGGCGAAGGGCAAGGAGGGCGGCCCCTACCTGGTGCACACGCTCAACGGCACCGTGGTGGCCGTCGGTCGCACCATCATCGCCATCATGGAGAACTACCAGACGGCCGACGGTCTCATCGAGGTACCCGCGGTCCTGCGCTCCGTTCCTGCCCGCGGGAAAGACGGTGCTCGGAGGGTAGCGGCGTGACGGGAGCGGCTTTGCTCAAGGACTCGTTTCAGAATGGTGGTTCCGGCCTGGCGGCGCGGATCCCCCTGCGGCGACTCTGGCCGCCCGGTCAGCGATCATCGCCCTCATCGTGCTCGCGACGATCTTCGTCCTCACCTTCATAGTCCAGGTCCCGGAGGAACTCGACCGCGTGAGCTGGGAGGACATGCAGCGCCGCTTCGACCCGGCCGCAGTCACCACGGTCGAACTGACCGGTCCGGCAGGGCCGGCCACCCTCACCGGCGCCGAAGCCCAGAGGTTCACACGGGCGTTGCTGGCCGGCACGTTCAGCGAGAGCAACGCGCAGCATTTCGGCCCCACCCCGGAGATCGGCGTCGGCTACGCCTTCCCGGGAGAGGAGACCTTCCGCTCGAACCAGTGGCCCGACGGCCGTTTCGAGATCCTGTGGAACGAACGACAGTTCTTGGTGTCGAGTCCGGAGCTGGCCCGGCTGCTCGAGGAGAAGGGGTACGTGTATCGATGACGGAGGGAGCGTGCATCCGATGAGAGGCCCAGATGACCGCGACGCCCTGATCGTCGTCGACGTGCAGAACGACTTCTGCCCGGGTGGCTCCCTCGCGGTAGCCGAGGGCGACCTGGTCGTGCCGGTGGTGAACCGTCTGCTTCCTGTGTTCCGTCACCGTGTCTTCACGCGTGATTGGCATCCGCCGGACCACGTCAGCTTCGCCGCCACTCCCGAGTTCCGCGACAAGTCGTGGCCGTCGCACTGCGTCCGGGACACGCCGGGAGCCGCCTTCCACCCGGACCTGATCGTCCCGCGCGACGCACTGATCGTCAGCAAGGGCGACGACCCCGAACGCGAGGCGTACAGCGGCTTCCAGGCGGGCGCCATCGACCTGGCGGCGTGGCTGCGCGAGCACGGGGTGCGGCGCGTGTTCGTCACCGGGTTGGCCACCGACTATTGCGTCCGCGCCACCTCCCTTGACGCCCTCGCGGCCGGGTTCGAGGTGGTCCTCGTCGAGGACGCGACCCGCGGGGTGGCGCCGGAGACCACGGCGGCCGCCCTGCGCGACCTCGACCAGGCCGGCGTCGCGCGCACGACGTCCGCCGCCCTGCTGGAACGCTGCGCCGCGGCATCGTCCGCCGCACCCCGCGAACCCGACACCGGCATGCGCTGGGCCCGCCGAGAAGACATGGCCCTCCTGACCGATTTCTACGAACTCACCATGATGAGCGGCTACTGGCGCACGGGACGGCACGAGTTGCCCGCCAGTTTCGAGTACTTCTTCCGAGACCTCCCGCCCGACAACGGGTTCGCGGTCGCCGCCGGATTGGAGCAGCTCCTCGACCTGGTGGAGCACTTCCGCTTCACCGAGTGCGACCTGGACTACCTCGACGGCCTGTCCGTCTTTCCTCGAGCTTTCCTGGACTACCTGCGAGATTTCCGCCTGAGTTGCGACATCTGGGCGGTTCCCGAGGGAACGGTCATCTTCCCGCACGAGCCGGTCCTGCGCGTGGAGGGTCCCCTGGCCGAGGCTCAGCTCCTGGAGACCGCCGTGCTGAACGCGCTCAACTATCCCACGCTGATCGCCACCAAGACGGCCCGCATCTGCCTGGCCGCCAACGGCGACACCGTGATGGAGTTCGGACTGCGGCGGGCACAGGGTCCCGACGGGGGCATATCCGGCGCCCGAGCGGCCTACATCGGCGGGGCGCATGCCACGTCGAACGTTCTCGCCGGCAAGCTCTTCGGGATACCGGTGCGCGGCACCCACGCCCACTCGTGGGTCATGAGCTTCGACGACGAGTTGGCCTCGTTCCGCGCCTACGCCGCCCTGTATCCCGAGAGCTGCCTGCTGCTGGTGGACACCTACGACACCCTGGCTTCGGGACTGCCCAACGCGCTCACCACGTTCCAGGAGCTACGCGCCGCCGGTCGCGATCCGCGCGCCGCCATCCGCCTCGATTCGGGCGACCTCGCGCGCCTCAGCAAGATCGCCTACCGCATGTTCACCGCCGCCGGCTTCGACGACCCCCTGATCGTGGCCTCGAACGAGCTGGACGAAGACCTCATCGCCGACCTCAAGCGCCAGGGAGCACGCATCAATTCCTGGGGCGTGGGCACCCACCTCATCACCTCGTCGCACTACCCGGCGCTGGGCGGAGTCTACAAACTGATGGCGGCGAAGAGCGCGGAGGGGGCGGCTGGGAGCGCGACCGGGGAGGCGGGCGACTGGGAGCCGCGCATCAAGACCTCGTCGAACCCGGCCAAGATGACCGATCCCGGGCGCAAGCGCGTGATCCGTTATCGCGACGCCGAAGGACACCCCGTGGGCGACATCATGTACCTGGTCGACGAAGAGCCGCCCTCCGGACCCCGCATCACCTACGAGGGACGCGTCGAACTCGGGTTCCCGCTGGTGCTGGAAGGCGTGGCCTCAGGTGAAGACCTCTTGGAGCAGGTGGTGCGGGGAGGACGGAGGATCGACGCGCCTCCTCCCCTGGGCGACGTGCGGGCTCGAAGCATCGCCGGGGTGCGTTCGCTCCCCGAGGAGCTGCGCCGCCTGCGCAACCCGGAGATCTACCGCGTGGGCCTCTCGCCGGCGCTGGCGCTGCTCAAGGCCGATCTCATCCACCACGCCACAGAGAGGCTGCCCGCAGGAACTCCTCGATCGCCTGGATGACCAGAGCCGGCCGCTCTTCCTGCGGCACATGGCCCGCGCCCGGGATCGTGCGCAGAGTCGCCCCCGGATACGAGGTCGGCCGCGCGCTGCGCGGCGGCTGCGTTGACCACGCGGTCGGCGCTCCCCACGAAGCACCAGCGTGGGAACCGCTATCCGCCCCAGTTCGGCCTCGCTCACCTGGATCACGCCCGCGAGCGTGAGTTCCCACAGGGCCGCGCCCGCCCCCGGCAGCCGCAACGGGCGGGCGTAGCCTTCCACCATCTCCGGTGTCACGGTGGCCGCGTCGGCGACCAGGCGCGGAGGGCCGGTCGCATACCCACGGCCAGCGGGGAGAGCATCGTCGGCCCGACGCGCCGGGCGATCGGCGAGTGCATGAGCGCCTGCAGTGGGCCGGGCGGCCCGGAACTCTCCAGGTAGGCGTCCACCAGCACCAATGCCTGCACCCGCTCCGGCAGACGCGCTGCGGCCAGCGCAGCCACAGCTCCGCCCATGGAGTTTCCCACCAGCACCGCCCGCTCGACGCCGAGCGCGTCGAGGATCCGCGCCAGGATCTCCACCTGAGCTTCGGGTCCGTAGGGACTGCCACCCGGCCACACATCCGTGTCCCACTCGCCGGACAGCGGTCGATCGGTAAGACCGAACGCCGGCCGATCGTAGGCTACGACCGTGCAGTTCTCGGCCAACGGCCCCATCACCTTGCCCCAGGAGAACACGCTCGCGCCGAAGCCGTGGAGCAGCACCAACACGGGGAGGCCTTCCCCCGCCCGCTTCACATGCACCCGGAGCCCGTGCACCTCGTAGAACTCACTGTCGGAATCGACCAGGTCGGCCACCTCGAGTGGTCGCTCGCGTGGCGTGACGAGGCGCCGAGCCGCCAACCCGGCCGCCACCAACATGGCAACACCCACCCCGGCCAGAGCTATGGTGCGCTTCCCGCTGAGCCCGTCGCTGCCTTGGCCGCTGAGCCCGTCGGCGCCCCCCCGGTGCGCGCGACGAATCGCCCGTATGGTTCATCGCATGCCTCCGAAGAAATCGCCGTATACTACCGGTCAGTGTTCAAGATACCTACGCATGTGTTCGAGATACCCACGTATGACTGTCTTCACCCCATGAAGACCCCAAGAAGACGCGATGAAGGTCTCAGGCCTCGCCGAGGCCGCGCCATAGGAGGATCATGAACGCCCTCTCTCACACCATCGACCATTCGGGAAGGAAGGAACTATATGACTGCGCGCCCCGGGCGCCGGGCCGCCGGGCTGATCGCCGCGATCGTCGCGATCGCTCTACTCACCGCCCTCGCGCCGGCGCTGATCGCACCGACGGCCGTCCGCGCCGCCTCGACCGACATGTTCGTCGACGTGTTGTTCGGTCACTCATACTACGAACCGATCCAAGGCCTCGGCGAGGCAGGCGTGGTCGACGGGTACCCGGTGGAGGGAGGCAAGGAGTTCCGCCCCGACAACACACTGTGGCGGGCGCAGTTCACCAAGATGATCCTGGGAGCCCTCGAAGTCCCGGTCACCGAGGACGCCTGGAGCGACGACGACCCGCCCTTCAGCGACCTGGAGCCGGACTCGCCGCTCATTCTCTACCCCCACGACTACATCGCCGAGGCCGCCCGCCGCGGCATCACCTACGGAACCAGCGCCACGGCGTTCTCGCCCTACGTGAACATCAGTCGGGTG
Organism: uncultured Actinomycetota bacterium; assembly: GCA_963790415.1. Classification (GTDB taxonomy): domain Bacteria; phylum Actinomycetota; class Thermoleophilia; order RBG-16-64-13; family RBG-16-64-13; genus JAJZQZ01. The sequence continues at coordinate 164,597 of CAWBOK010000008.1, read as the reverse complement.
CAACTCATCACCATGGCGACACGCGCCGCCCGGACGATGAAGCCCGGCGCCTTGAAGGATCCCCCGGCCGGCTACACCGGCAGCCTGCCCGGACTTCGACAGCCCCGACCACACCGCCAACCTACGTCTGGCGGAATACAGCGGCCTGCTCGCCGGACTGGTGGGCTACGGCCCCGGCTGGGACCCCTGGCACGACGCCAGCCGCGCCGAAGCAGCCCAGGTCATGTGGAATCTATACCGCGTGGCTGGCAGCCCGCGGCCCGCGCTCCTTTCGGTAGACGACTTCTCCGATCCGGCGAGCGGCTGGAAGGACACGGCCCTCACCAACTCGAGCGTGGGCTACTTCGAGGGCCGCTACGCGATCACGTTGCTGAAGCCCGGTGTATCCACCTGGTCGGCCAGAGACATCCTGCTCTCCGATGCCACCATCGAGATCGACGCCTCCCCCGTTCCCGGCCAGGCCAAGTCCGAGTATGGTGTCAAGATCCGGCTACAGGGGAACGGCGACTGCTACCAACTCACCTTGAGCAGCGACGGCTCCGTCGGCCTATGGAGAGTCACGGGCCAGGCGCGCCTGGCGCTCATTCCCAAGCAGGCGTTCGCGGCCGTCAAGAAGGAGGGCACGAACCACCTCACCGTCACCTTCCAGGGCGATCGCATCTCGGTCTGGGTCAACAACTCTCTGCTGGGCGCGGTGACCGACTCCGTGTTCCCCACCGGGCTCTTCGCTCTGCACGCTTCGTCGTCTCTGGACACCGGAGGCGTGACCGTGTACTTCGACAACTTCCGGATCTGGAGCACGCCCCCCGCGTCATGACGGTAGCGAAGCCCACTCCAGGCCGGCGGTCTCCGGGGTACCTCCGCGCCGATAGACGCACACACATCCTGCTGGCGCAACTGATGTGGACCATCATCGGATCCATGCTGTTGGGCCTGGGGGTCTGGTGGGTGGTCAACGGCTGGGGGCCGCACGGATTCCTCTACACCATCCCCTTCTTGGTGCTCGGGGTGATGAAAGGCCTCTTCATCCTCGACCGGACCGCCCGGCGCACGGCGGACCGCATCGAAGAGCGCGGCGACGACAGGTTCGTCTTCAGCTTCTACTCCCGCCGAACCTGGCTGGTTGCGCTTGGCTTCATGCTGTTCGGGCAGGTGCTGCGCCGACTGCCGATACCCCGACCCGACCTGGGCCTGATCTACATCATGGTGGGAGTGGGCCTACTCCTGGGCAGTCGCGCCATGTGGCGGTCGTGGTGGGGGTACCGCCACCGGGGCGACGCTGCTTAGGAAGCCGCGATCCTAGCCGAAAACGGCCGACATACCTCCGACCAACATGCCCAGCATCAGCAGGATGATCGCTGCCGCGACGAAGGTCAAGACACCGGTGACCGGCTTCGAGGCCTTGGCTTTCATATGCCCTCCTTGTGCTTCCCCGCTGGAGAGGTTACGACCGCACCGGTATCCATCATCCTCTGAGCCGGACCTTCCACGAGGGCCCCTGATCCGGGTAAGGGTGAGGGCGGGCGGCCACCTATCCGCCCATGGTAATGCTTTGGTGGCGTCAAGTAAAGCCTTTGATGCGCGGTCGGCTATACTCGCGACCGGACGAACGGCAGACCGCCGGCCCCGCGGAGGGGTGGCAGAGTCCGGCTTAATGCACCAGTCTTGAAAACTGGCAGGGCGCAAGCCCTCGCGGGTTCGAATCCCGCCCCCTCCGCCTAGCTAGCCTGTGAAAGCCATTCCCGCGGTCGATGCCCCGATTGCGCCGTCGACTGTCCGTGGCGTACTGTGCCGTTGTGTGCCGCGCTGTTGGCTAACGTTTGGCTCACGTTTGGCTCACGTGGCTCATGTGGCTTGGATCACGGGGCTCAGGTCGAGGAGGTTCACGCAGAAAGAAAGTAGGCATGCAAACCTGGGTCTTTCTTGTGGCAGCAGGTCAAGGACTTAGTCGTGCGACCTTCGGGTTATGAGTCTGATGCTGGCCGATTTCGGGTGTTTGCGGGTGTTGCACCTCGTCACTCGAAAGCCTGCATGTGCAGGCACTTCACTCAAACAACGACGACGGGATGAGACGGGAGCCGACGACGTTCCTAGAGATTCCGTGTCCAATCTGTGTCCAATCGTGTCAAGCGACCAAGGAGAGGAACCCCATGAGCACCGTATGGGGCAACCCCTGCGCAACCCAGTTCCGTCGGATTTGGAGACTGGGACGCTGAGACCTGGAACACTGCCCATAGAGGTCACTTGCTTGATTATCGGAGCGTCTGGCCTTTGGCTTGAACCGACTGGCGCAAGACGAAACCCTGCAGACCCGCTGCCGTTTGACTCTCCGGCTGTCTTGAATCAGTATTGACAACCAACTAGAGGAAGCTCTCCCCCGGACCAAGGATGGCGGTGTCGACCGCAATGACAGGGAGAGCATGACCTGAAGTGAGAGGAGCGCGAGGTGAACGACCGGTGGGAGTACAGGACCGTGTTTCTCTGGCCAAACATGGAGGATCGAGGGGCGAAGGAGGCCTTGAAGGCAGTGTGGTCTGAAGGGGTGAAACCTTTCAAGTACCGCGTCGAGGCCATGATACCCCAGCTGAACGAGTGGGGAGCCGATGGTTGGGAGTTGGTCCACATGCAGCCCGTGTTCGTGGGCCGAAACCACGATGTCCAAGTCAACGCAGGCGAGGGCACATGGTGGTCCAACGCCTACTTCTGTGCCTTCAAGAGGCCGTTGACCTCATGACACTGAGTCCCCCTCGGAAGGGCTCAGTGAACGCAAGCACGCACTATGCGGCTCATTGAAGAGAGCGCACGATGGGACTAAGAGAGAACGCAGAGAAGGCGTACCAGGACAAGGTCTCGGAAGCCACCAGCAGGAGAGTGCGAGAACAAGCCAAGAAGTGCGAGGAGAGGGAGCGAGAGACCATCGTGAACCGCCCCGACTTTGCCGGAGACTCCAACCTCTGAGAGGATGGAGTCATGAACACACCAAACAGATATCCACGAGAAGTCAAGGAACGGGCGGTGCGCATGGTCTTCGACCACGAGGGCGAGTACGGCTCCCAATGGGCGGCGATCAGCTCGATCGCAGCGAAGTTCGGCATGACGGCCGAGACGCTGCGCAACTGGGTGCGACAGGCCGAGACGGACGGTGGTCTTCGTTCTGGGGTCACGACCGAGGAGCGGGCCCGCGTGAAGGAGCTCGAGCGCGAGAACCGCGAGCTTCGGCGGGCCAACGAGATCCTGAAAGCAGCGGCGGCTTTCTTCGGGGCGGAGCTCGACCGCCGACAGAAGAGATGACCGCCTTCATCGACAGCCACAGGGACCGCTTCGGGGTCGAGCCGATCTGCGAGCTGTCTGCCGATCGCCCCTTCCACCTACTACGACGCCAAGTCCCGGCCCCCCTCAGCCAGGCAACTCCGCGACGAAGAGCTGAACAGAGATCAGCCGCGTCTACGAGGAGAACTTCGGCGTCTACGGCGTCCGCAAGGTGTGGCGGCAGCTCAGCCGCGAGGGCACCGTCGGTGGCCCGCTGCACGGTGGAGCGCCTCATGCGCGCCCTCGGCCTGAGACGGCGTGGTCCGAGGCAAGGCCTGAAGACCACCATCCCCGACAGGCCGCCCCCGCCCCGCTCGATCTCGTGGACCGCGACTTCACGGCCACCGCCCCCAACCGCCTATGGGTGGCCGATCTGACGTACGTCGCGCACCTGGTCGGGCTTCGTCTACGTCGCCTTCGTCATCGACGTCTTCTCCCGCCGGATCCTCGGCTGGCAGGTCTCAGGCTCACTGCGCACCGATCTGGCCCTCGATGCCCTGGAGATGGCCATCTGGCGGCGTCGGTGGCGACGTTGACGGGCCTCGTTCACCACAGCGACCCGGCCAGTACCTCTCCATCCGCTACACCGAACGCCTGGCGGACGCCGGCGCGGTCACCTCGGTGGGCTCCCGCGGTGACGCCTACGATAACGCCCTGGCCGAGACCGTCATCGGCCTCTACAAGACCGAGGTCATCAGAAAGCGCGGCCCCTGGAAGAACCTCGAAGACGTTGAGTTCGCCACCCTGGAGTGGGTGGACTGGTTCAACCACCGCCGGCTGCTCGAACCCACCGGCAACATTCCACCGGCGGAGTTCGAGGACGTGTACTATCGCCAACAGTCCCTTGTCGAAGATGAGGGACTCAAGCAACTGAGTCTCCAGTGAACCCGGGGCGGTTCATCGCGCTGGTAGCGGGTGCGGAGGCAGCAGTGCAGAAAGTCCTTGGTCCGGAGGCGAAGGTGGCCCGCTATGCGACGAATCGAGGCCTCGTGCTCGATGTGGCGGGCGTGGTGCTCTCCTGTAGCGTCCGCGATGGTCAGTATGAGCTTTCGTGGACGGAAGGGTCGGCTGGCCCATTCGGGAGCTACAGCCAGGTCACCCAAGAGGTCGTGGACCTAGCCAGTTTTGGCAGAGTCAGTAGGATTCAAAGAGACCCCTATCACCGGCAATACATAGACAGGAATTCCTGGGGCTGGAACTGGAAGACCTATGACCACGAATAATCAGGCCGCCGCGAACCGCCGGAACGCCCAGCAGTCAACGGGACCGCGGACGCCAGCCGGGAAGGCCGTCTCGCCCTGAAACGCTACCTTCCGCCTAACACAAGCTCCAAACGCCCCTCGCGCTATTGCAGATCCTGCAACAACGACTAGGGAGCGACTGGCCCGTCTCTGTCCGAAACGCCCGAAGGTGACAGTGGGGGGCCACAATGCAGCCAACGCCACCATGGGAATACGGTGCATCAGTCACGACTTGCAGTTCTCAGAGGACTCTCGTCGCTAGGATCGCGACTGACCGCGTATCAGTCACGGTTCTTATGTGTAGTCGTGACTATCGGCGATAGCGGGAGGCGCGAGTGGCACTGAGGACGATTCCCGACTTCTTGTCTCGCGAGGAGGGCGATGCGCTTCTCGCTGTCCCCAACAAGCGCTATCCAACCGGGCACCGCAACCACTGACCTCATCCGCTTCCTGCTAGGCTCAAGACTACGCTGCAGTGAGGCCGTGGCAGTCAAGGTTGCCCACATCGATCTGCGCAATCGACGGGTCAAGGTGCGCAACGGCAAACGACGTCAAGGCGAGAAGAAGGCCTAGCGTGCGTCGATTGCCATATGTATCAGACGAAGTGTCTTCTCGTCGTGGTGGCCCTGGAAGTACTTGTCGAGCAGCCGCTCGAACACTGACCCTGCGGACGACACATTCGCGAACAAGGTCGCGCAGGACTTCAGCTTGAGGTCGTCGGGGGAGTCGAATATGTCGTGGGCGGATCGTCCCTCGACGGCCAGGGCCGCCTGGGCGCACTCCACCAGTCGCAAACCGAGAACAGGGTGACTCAGGTACGCGTCGGCCTCCGCGGTGCTCTTGATCGAATACCGCCTGGAGGTCGCACTGAAGCCCAGCCCATCGAACTGCGGAAAGATGAACCACATCCAGTGGGAGTCCTTCCGGCCGCTCCTGATCTCGCTGAGTGCCTGTTCGTAGACGTCTTTCTGCGCCTGCACGAAGCGACCCAGAATGTACGGATCGTTTGCGTCGCTGGATGCGTTTGTGACGCCGAATGCATTCGCGTGTGCCATACCTCGCCTCCCTTCGGCTAGCGATTCAGCCGTCCTACGAAGCGATAAGCGATGCAACGACGGCTACACGCATGATATCCCCTGGCTCTCCGACCGCGCCCGCAGTTCACCTCGTCTTCCACCTTGCCCGAAACAGGTTCAGAACGCGTCCCGTCGCCTATCCTTGAGTGTCAAGGGGCAACATCCGCAACATCCCTGGAAACGGCACGTTTTCAAGAGGCAACATCAATCACGACTTAGGTGCCTTGTTGCCCCATGTCTTCTTGGGTTTTGCAGGCATGTTGCCCTTGTTGCCTTTTGAGTTGTGATCCTGGGGGGCCTTCGACCTTGAGACGAACCGGCAGCTGCTAGTGAGATGACGCTCGGGGGATCTCCGCCTGAACCCGCGCCAGGAACCGCTCAACAGTGAACCAGTTCTTGTTCGGCGGCCGAAGTGCGTCCGACACCTCATACGACCAGGTTCGCCAACGTCCCGTCCGCACGTCCTCCGCGAACGCCCGGCCACTCTGACCGCCCTGGCGACCGACAACGCGAACCGAAGCGACTTCCCAGTGCGCGACGATCTCTTCGCCCGTCATATACCTCTTCGCGGGAGGCTTGTCTCGCAGCGGCCGGGCGACATTGGGTGAAGCTACGGATGGCTGAAAGCGCCTGCCCTCGACGATGGACATGAAGTCTTCCACGCGGAACCAGTTGGAGTTCGGGGGGTCGCTCGCTGAGCTGACCTCGTAAGTCTGCTGCCGCCAGGTGTCAGCGGCCACATCCTGGGTAAGGAGCGGACCGTGAAGCCCACCGGCTCGGCCCATGATCACGATGCTCGGGTCCGTACTGAACAGGCTCAGGATCTCCGCCCCCGTGTGCGTAGCTTCGGCGTTCTGACCGTAGGCGAGCGGTACGGAGGCAAGTTCGGCCCACGACTTCAAGGCAAGGTCGAGCATGCCGAGAAAGTAGTCGGCCTCCCCTCTGACCGGGCGGTACCCATCTAGGATGTCCTCCCAGCTGACCACAGGGAAGGCGTACTGCTCCTGGGAAAGGATCTGTTCCTGGATCTTACGGGCGTAGGCGGCAGGCAGGAGCGCCGCGTGATAGACCTCATCGAGGTGAAGGTGTTCCCGGAGATAGTCAAGTTGGATCTTCTGCGCCTTCATCTGGGTCACGAGGGCATGAGCCTGAGGCTGGTGGTACATCTTGGCTTCCAAGGCCAGGAGGATCGTCCTCTCCTCGCCCTTGACCAGGATGATCACATCTGGGGTGTCCTTGGTCTTCGGAGGACTGGGAAACCGGGCCTTGGTCTTCGCGCCGTAGATGGACTCGACCAGGCTGTACTCGGTGAAGAACTGGATGTTGGTCTTCGCCGGATCCGGTTCCACGGGTGGGAGCTTGCAGCCCATGAGCGAGGCCAAGATGTGGAGATCCTTGAAGCCGGCGGCACAGACAATCATGGGCAGCACGGTTCCTGTGAAATAGCGCTCCTTACGATTCAACGGCAAACCGGTCTGCATGAGTCCTGAAAGAGACATGGGCACCCACCTTTCCGAAGCTCCAATTGGACCATAGCACGGGAATCGGACGGAACCTCTGCGTTGGCCAGTTCCGCACAGCGACGCGACATTGAGACCTCCCGGTCGACCTGCAGCTTGTGCCTGATGACCAGACCGCAGTGGTATCCCTCAGGGAGTATTCGACAAGTGCACGACTGCTCGCTAGAAGACATGCGCGATGAGAGGAGCGGCGGACCCGCACCATCCCATGATGGTGGTGACGTGACTCCGGGGACTATTTCCGCCCACGACCGCTGAGTAGACTCGGGTCATGGGTGCGGACGTTCGCGAGAGTAATGGCCGCTGGCTGTAGCGAAGAAGGCTGTCAAGGCCCTGACGGCCGAGACAACTGCCGCCCGACCCTTTGGCTTTCTCGCCTGGGAATCTCCTCTGTTGCACGGGTCGTTCGCGATGACACGGCCGTCGGGGCGAGTTACGATCGCAGGGTGACCCTACGTCAAGGCACCTCGTGCAAGCCGGCCGCCATCGCGAGCGCCTCCCGCCAGAGCCAGGCATCGCCCGATACAGCCCAGCCCGATTCGCCGACCACGAGCACGTCGCCCTGGTAGTACCCGATGAAGACGGCTTCCCCTCCATTGAGAACGCCGCTGTCGCGGAACCCCGTGAAGCTGCTGTCCGCGTCTCCTCCGAGACCGGGCTCAAAGGTGAGCAGGTACTCGCCGTCCGTGTATTCCGCCCACCAGTATCCGGGGTTCGGCGTATAGATCACGGGGTTCTCGTCGTAGACGACCCCACCCCCACCCGGGATGGGAGGTCGCAGATAGCCCCATCCGGAGGGCAGGTCCGCCGGCAGCTCTGGGTACGAGTCAGGTTCCAGGCCGCGCTCCAGTACCGCGACGGCCTGCTCGAAGGTCTGGTCGCTCTTCTCGTAGGTGGCAAGGGGGGCCAGTTCTCCCCCGAACGCCAGATAGAGTACGCGCGCCACCTCTCCGCGAGTCGCCGGCGCCCAGGGGTCCCAGGAGCGCTCGTTCGCCGAGGGGTCCGACCCGCCGTCGCGGTTCCAGATGGAAAGAAGCCCGTTGTACCAGGCCGACCGGATGGCCGCCCCGTGAGATGCGTCGTCCCATCCGGCGTACGGACCCCATTGGGAATCCGCCCCGAAGGGAACACGGGGATCCCAGGAAGCCGGCGGAGTCTCCAAGCGATCCGGCCGCAGACGCTCCAAGGCACGCACCACCATGCTGACGACCTGCGCCCGGGTCACGGTCTCGTACGGACCGAAGGTGCGACTGTCGAAGCCCTTGACGATGCCGTTGGCGGCAGCAGTGGCCACGTAGTCGTCGGGGTAGAGGTCATCGGTCGGGCGCTCGACATCTTGGAAGGGACAGGGGAGCACACCCTCGCCGACCGGAAGGCCCAGGGTCTCCACCAGCATCTTGGCCATCTGAGCCCGCTTTACCGGAATACCGGGACGGAACGTGCCGTCGGGGTAGCCTGTGACGATACCCGCGCGGGCGAGCACTTCGATCGCCTCCCAATGGCGGGAGTCCCTCGTGTCGGCGAAGGCTCGCGCCTCACCCAGCGCGAGGAGCGTCCCCTCAGACGTGAGTGCGAAGCCCTGGTTGTCGTTGAAGACCCTCAGCTGCTGCACGTCCCCGATCGACGGCGCGTTCTCCGTCGTCCAGGAGCCGCCGGCGTCGACCGTGTGAAGGATGAGCCCGCCTGCTCCGGCGACCCAACCCTCAGTCGTACTCACGAAGTCGACCGCCGTCAGGTCGACCGTTGTCGAGCTGTCGTGCTCTCCCCACGTCGTGCCGCCGTCCGTGGTCGCGAGGAGAAGGCCGCCGTCACCCACGACCCACCCATGCTGTGCATCGACGAAGTCCACGTCGCGATACCAGCGATGGTCACCCGTCGGAGAGGAGACTTCGTACCCGGATTGACGGTTCCAGGAGAGACCCCCATCGGAGGTGCAGAGGATGGACGAGCCCTCCCCCACTGAGCTCTCCCAGCCGGCGACCGCCCAGCCGTTCTGGCTGTCAGCGAAACTGGCACCAAGCACCCCGTCCTCGGCCCATTCGGCGTCACCGGCGTCATACCGGGTCCAGCTCGCACCGCCGTCAGCGGTCCTGAAGATGACGGCTCCCAACCCCTTGCGTTCGCTCCCGAAGATGAAACCCGTCGAGCGATCGACGAACACGATGTCGTTTACAAACAACAGGCCGGCATCCAAGGCAACAACCGACTTGGTCCACGTGGATCCGCCGTCAATGGTCCGAAGCACGTAGTAGTTGAAGGGGAACCCGCCCGGGGCGTCACTCGACTGTTCCCCCACCACCCAGCCGGCCTCGCTGTCGAGGAAGAAGAGCGCATCCAACCAGAGATCGTCAACGGGTGCGTCGACCGGGTCCCAGCTCAGCCCACCGTCCCATGTCCGCACGATCGAGTTGGTTTGCTCTGGCCCTTGACCCGTCAGCGACAGCGCAGTCGCCCAGCCTTCGCTCTCGTTGAGGAAGGCCACGCGCGTGAGCGTGGAGTCCGCGGGGCCGGGGACGGGCTGCCAGGCAAACGCCGCATGCGCGGGAGCGGCCGCCCAGATTGCCGCCAGGCCCACTCCCAGGAAGGCACACACCAACAGAGCCATGAGCCGGCGAGGCCCGGTCAACCGGTCTGCCCGAGGGCGGTCGTCGCCGCAGACGAGGCTATCCAACGAGCCACACTGGCCCGTGCGCATCGATGAGCCCACCGCTCTGAGAAATCCCCTAACCAAATTCACTGTGACCTCCAAATCCTGGACAGTTGGATGCCCAACCAAAAAGATCGTGGCCCACTCTATGAGACAGCGGGACTAGAGTCAAACGGGACGGAGTTGCTGCGCGGTCGGTTCACTGGGCGCACTCGCTCGCCCCGCTCAGCAAGCAGTCAGGGGCCCGGTCCATGGCATCGACCCAGCAGCAGCCGTTGGAACCGGGTGGGCCTACTCGGAGTTCACACGGTCCGCGATGAGAAGAGCCGCGGCTTCGGCGAGTTGCTGGCGCTCGGGCCCCGGGGCATCGCCGGTCACCCACACGTACCAGGTGTTGCCGTTTGACTGGTAGATCTTGGCGATCCCGACCGTTGGGAACTGCGCGTCTTCGTTTCCCTCGTCAGTGAAGTACGTGCTGTTGACAACGGCGTAGCGGACACCATCGCGGTTCCACCAGTACCCCGTGATGAAATACCCGCCCTCGTAGAAGTCCTCGCCGATCAGGGGGTGCAAGTCGCCACCCAGCACCCCGAGCATGACCTCTACGGACGGAGCCTCGTAGGGATTCGTGTACAGAAACCACGCGGCCGGGATGCCCTCCTTCAAGGCCGTCGTGTTCCACAGCACCTGCGCCACCTCTCCCCGGGTGGCATTGCCCCAGACGTCGAAGTTGGCAAGGTCGATGCCGGCCAGGAGTCCGGAGTACTCGGCCCTCCTGATGTTGAGCCCGTGGGTGGGGTCGTCGGCGGGGAGTTCTCCCGTCCAACCCGGGGGAGGCGCCTGAAGGCTGGTGAGGTGGAAGCCTTCTGCCGCCCGCACCACCATGGTGAGGAGCTGGGCACGGCTGATGGGAGTGTAGGGTCTGAATATCCCGCCGCCGAAGCCCTTGATGAGGCCGTTCGCAGCCGCCACGGCCACGTAGTCATCCGGGTAGAGGTCGTCGTCTGGGCGCTCGACGTCCGTGAACGGCACGGTCTCCGCTCCTTCGTAGACACCGAGCCCCAGGCTGAGGTCGATCATCTTGGCGAACTGGGCCCGCAGCACGAGGTTGGCTGCTCGGAAGGTGCCGTCGCCATAGCCGCCGATGACGTTGGTGGCCGCCAAAGACTCGATAGCCATCCGGTAGGGAGAACCGGCGATGTCCGAGAAGGCCTCAGCGGGCGCTTCGTCAACGCGGCGGGCATAGACGGCAAACTCACCCCCATTCCCACGATCGTCTGCCCAGACGACCCACGGAAACGCGATGCGGCCCGCATACTGCGAACCCGGGGTCTTGGCCACCGGGATGGGCACCGCAGCGGGGTCGGTCAGATCCATGACGTAGCTGCGGACGCTCTGGTCCTGTGTGTCCACCCAAACTATCCAGCCATCCGAGACCCGGATGTGATTGGGATTCTGCCCCGCGCCGATGCGTGCGTCTAGTGCGATCGGCTGGCGAGCCTCGAGGTCATAGGCGTACGCAACTTTGTCGGTCAGAGTGAACGGTGTCACCGGGCTGGGATACCCGCACCAGACAACCCAGCGGCCATCCACCAGGGGAACCTGCGGGGGCTCCTGCCCGGTGCCCCAGAAGAAGGAGCCGAGCACCAGTTCCTCTTCGGTCACCAGGTTCCTCGCACGGACCGTCCCGATGTATCCGCGGAATTCGGCGGCGTCAGGGTCACGCTCCTCAAACACCGTCCAGGCCAGCCAATCGCCGCCCACGTCGAAGTCGTAGGGCACACCGGCCGCCGCGAGGGTCGCGGTCGCACCGGTGCTCGGGTTGAGACGATGGAGCAGCCCTCCCTCACTCCAGTAGAGTAGGGAGTCATCGGTGGCTAAACCGACCCCATCGGGAGGAGCACGTAGCTCGCGCTGCTCGTGGGTCAGAAGATGCTCGGTGTACAGGCGCCCCTCGAGGTCCTCGGACCACAGGTACCAGGCCAGGAAGCCGTCACCCAAGATCCACTGCGTACCCCTACGAACCTCCAGTCCTGGGATTTCCACCGTTCCCGCGGCGCCGGTTTCCAGGTTATGCCAGTTCACCACGGCGGGGACGACGTTGTAGTCTTCCCAAGCGGCCCACACCCCGGACAGCTGGACACCCGAGGGCGCCGCACCCGGAGCCGAGAGCCGAATTTCGGCCGCGCGCGCCTCCATCGGGAGCACAACCGTGGCCAGCACGAGCGAACAAAGGGCCATTGCGAACAGGGCCATGCGATGCACCCGTGGCATCGAGTGGCGCTGCCCATACCCGGCATCGCCCGAGCATCTGGATGTGCTGCCCGGGCGTCCGGCCCTTGGTCCACTCATCGTCCCTCCCGTTGCGATGGCCCGCGGGAACATCACCACGTGACCACCCGACCCGGGCTCGAGCGTGGGTCGGTGCCGCCGTCGCCGAGAACACCGGTGACATTGCTGCCCCATGACCAGAGCGAACCGTCCTTCTCTATCCCGCCCGACGAGTCGCCGCCCGCGCTCACGGCGACCCAGCCAAGGGAGGAGTCGACGGGGACGGGGCTCCAGCGCTCAGTCTGGGTGCCGTCGCCGAGTTGGCCGGAGAGGTTCCACCCCCAGGTCCAGAGCGACCCGTCCTGCTTCAGCGCCAGCGTGTGCATCTCACCCGCACTCACACTGGCCCAGTCCGAGTCGGACCCAATTCGGACAGGGCTAGCGCGGCCGAAGGTGGTGCCGTCGCCGAGCTCCCCTTCGGAATTGTATCCCCAGGCCCAGAGCGACCCGTCCTTCTTGAGGGCTACCGAGAAGTGGCTCCCAGCGCTCACGGCCCCCCAGTCGCTGTCGGAGCCGATGCGAATGGGGCTCGAGCGGTCGGTGGTGGTGCCGTCGCCGAGACCGGAGTAGTAGTTGCCTCCCCAGGCCCAGAGCGAGCCGTCACGTTTGAGGGCCAGCGCGTGCGAACCACCGGCGGTTGCGGTGGCCCAGTCAGAGTCGGACCCGATGCGGACAGGGCTTGAGCGGTCTGTGGTGGTGCCGTCGCCGAGTTGGCCGACGGGGTTCTGCCCCCAGGTCCAGAGCGACCCGTCTTGCTTCACGGCCACCGTGAACGAGCTCCCCGCACTCACGCCGGCCCAGTCCGTATCGGACCCGATGCGGACAGGGCTTGAGCGGCTGGTGGTGGTGCCGTCGCCGAGTTGGCTGTATTCGTTGTTCCCCCAGGCCCAGAGCGAGCCGTCTTGCTTGAGGGCGACCGAGAAGCGGCCCCCCGCGCGCACCTCAGCCCAGTCTGTATCCGAGCCCAGCCGTGTGGGCCAGGGGAAGATGTTGAAGCCGTCGGCAGGCGGGACGTAGTTGTAGCTTCCCCAAACCCAGAGGGACCCGTCGTTCTTGATGGCGGCGGCATGGCCGTCGCCAATGCCCAGGGAGGCCCAGCCGGCGCCGCTATCCTCTCGACGATCGATATGCACCCGCGCGTTCAGATCTGCGGGGACTTGCTGGACGAGTTCGTCGCTCAGATTGTGGTTCATATTCCAGCGGTCGCTATCGGGTTCGATGGCCACGACATCGGACTCCGTACTGGCCTGGAACATGAAGCTATAGGCACCGATGGAGAACTCCAGTTGCAGGTGCTCCGGCGTGTCGTCCCACACCTGCACACTGTGCGGCTCGATCCCGAAATCGAAGCTCACGACGAAGCCTTGGTAGGTCGTCGGGCCCCAGCTCCCGGGCGGACGAAGTAGGCATAGTCCGCCCAGAGCGCCGATAGGTTGAAGAGCATCTGGGCGACCTCGCCACGCGTAACGGGCTCTGAGGTGGCCCAGCTGGCGGATTCATCGCTCGGATCGACGCCCTCAAGGATCAGGTTGTAGCCCGCTTTCACGATGTTCGCGCCGTGCGTGGGGTCGGTCATGAAGTGCCATCCGGGGTACCACTCTGGAGCCTCGGCCAGCAGCCCCGGACGCAGCCGGTCGGCGGCGCGGACGATCATCGTGATCACCTGCGCCCGGGTGATGGGGTTCTGGGGTCGGAAGGTCCCATCCTCATAGCCTCTCGTGATCTCATTGCGGGCGGCGACGGCGACGTAATGGTCGGGATAGAGGCCACCAGGTTGGCTGGGGTCGACGTCCGGGAAGGGACAGATGTCCGCGTCGGTGACGTCCAGGTCCATCGTGAGATCGATCATCTTGGCGAACTGCATGCGCTTGACGTTGGCGTCAGGGCCGAAGCGGCCGTCACCGTAGCCGTTGATGATGCCGCGCGCTGAGAGGTCGGCGACGGCGCTGGCATACGGATGGCCCGCGGGGACGTCCGTGAAAGCAACGGCGCTCGACGCGAGAAGGAGACTCACGGCACACATCAGGAGGATCATTGCCATACCACGAACCCTGAGTCTCACTGCGCCCTCCAAATCGTCGACCGTTTGATGCCCACCCGATGGATCGTGGCCCACTCTACGAGAGTGGGGGAGTGGAGTCAAACGGCCGAGGCCTGTTCAGCATCTGCGCGGTTATCGTCGATCCGGAGATTGAGGTCGGCGCGGCGTCAGATTGGATTCTGACGATAGCCCTAGCAATCTCTTCCGCAACCGCCCGTGTGCTTTCCGAGCGACCAGTGAAGCGGGTAGTAGTCGAAGTCTTGGGGGCGATCTCGAGCGTGCCCACGATCATCGTTGATCGCTGACTCGTAGGCATGGCCAGCGGGCACGTCGGTGAAGACCGGCGCCGAACCGGGCGCCATCAACGTCAGCAGCACGGCCAGAGCCAGGCCCAACAGAACAGTGCTCATATGGTCGCGCATGTCTACCCCTCTGCAGACGCGCTCGTCCGGCTCACCGCTCACCGACACCACGCCCACGCGGCGTCCTCCCCGAGGAGGGCCACCCGACGGACCCCCGACCCATCGCCGGCGGCCATCCAGAGGCTCACTTCCTGGGCCGGGAAAGTCAGGTCATCCTGTTTCTCCACCTGCAGGTACGCCATGGCGGTACCGTCCAGGGTCCGCGCGAACCATGCCGCCCCCGACGGATAGCCGCGTGGTCCCGGTCCCGGCGTCCAGGATGGAGCAGCGAACGCCCGCAGAGCGGTGCGGCGATAGGCAAGCAGGGTCTGCTCATCCCACCAGCCGAGGAGACTGTAGTCGGTGTCACGGTTCTCGGTGAGAGGCGGATCGAGGAACTGCTCGGCACCGTTGCCCGCGGTCGCAGAAGCGACCGTGAGGGTCTCGAACCGGCCTCCGCCTCCTTCAAGAGAATGCAGCGGATACTCGGCGCAGGCAAGCCAACCTCCGCCGGGCGAGACGCTAAGGCGCACACTGTTGCCCGACCGCCACTGCATCTCTCCCCCCACCGCAGCCACGGAGACCAGGCCCATGCTCCCTGCGGTCAGGTTGTCCACACCCACGTAGATCTCACCCGTCGCCGGGTTGACCACCCCGGTGAACTCGGCGGAGAAGCGGTCCGCGAAGTCCGTGACCTGTTTGGACGTGACGATCAGACGCGTCTCTTCTAAGGCGACATCCACTGCCATGAGATCCCAATCGTCGATGTCCTCGCCAGAAACCTGATGATCCAGGTAGTAGACCTCACGTCCGTCGGCGGACCAAGCCAGCGGGGATCGATCCGGGAGATCTAGCAGGTGGGTCTTCGCACCGTCGGCATCAAGCAGGACCAGAGCACCGTCTTCCCACAAGACGAAAGGATGAGCGAGCAGCCCACGGTCTGCCGTGCCCAGTCCGTCCAGCGCGTAGAGCAGCTGGGCCACTTCACCGCGGGTGGCTTTCGCGCTTACGTCCCAGTCCTGCGAGGGACCGAAACGGTTGAGGAGCCCGTTGTACTCCGCGAGGCGCGTGTTGGCTCCGTGGGTGGGGTCACCGTCGGGGAAGGCGCCACGCCACTCTGGGGAAGGAAGGAGGAGCGCCTGCGGGCGAAACGTCTGCGCTGCCCGCACCACCATGGTGATGACCTGAGCCCGCGTGATGTCCACATAGGGCCCGAAGGTAGTGGGGGTGATCCCTTTGGTGATGCCCGCAGAGAAGGCCACAGCGGCATACTCATGCGGATACAGATCGCTCTGGACATCCCTTCCCAGATCGACAAAAGGTGAGGTCAGGTCCTCGGTCACGGTGAGATTCAACGCGCCGTCGATCATCTTGGCGAACTGGGCGCGGAACACGAGGGCATCCGGGCCGAACCGTCCGTCGCCGTAGCCGTTGACGATGCCGCGGTCGGAGAGGTCGATGATGGCTGCGGTGTAGGGATGGTCGCTGGGCACGTCCGTGAAGGCAACGGCCGGGGCCGCAAGCGCACACAACGATACGAGGCACGCGATCATGAACAGACGAAATCTCGGCACGATCAGCCTCCTTGTAGGGCGAGATTCAGACTAGGGCGAGACCGCGTAGCCCGCCTCGATGATGGCGTCTATGATGTCCTTGGGCATTCCATCCTCGATGAGACTCGTCTCGATGAACTGATGGCTGAGTCCCTCGACCACTTTCCGCTTGCCGTCGCCACCTCCCCGCTCCCGCTTCATCACCTACTTGACCCCCGGGATCTCAAGCTCGGCCACGAACGCCTCCAACGTAGCCCGCGGAGCCGTCTCCGAATAGACGATCACCCGGCTGTTGAATCCGTTCGGAGTCATGACCGAACTGGAGATGTCGACCATCCGATTGGGATCAACTGCGTCCTCGTCCGACCATTCAAAGAGGATGGAGGGCGCGACGGCCACGTTGAACAGATGCCCCCGCCAGACCGAATGGAAGCTGTAGCCCTGGGTCGAATCGTCCCCGGGCGCCTTGCGCAACTCGATGTTCGAGACGTTCCCGGGGACGGAACTGATGACCGGCAGGTAGGTCTGGCCATCGAGCCCGGAGAGCGTCTTCGGCCTGACGAAGGTGGTATCCGAGAACTCGGCCAGGTAGGCGTCGGCGTAGCCTTTGGCGCGAAGATCGGTCAGATGGGCATCGGCCTCATCCCCCATCCCGTACCTTGAGTAGACCACCCAGTAGCCGGGCTCGAGACTCGGGAAATCCGAAGAGGCCACCACACCGGCTTCGAAGCCATCTGCCCGTACTCGATCCGCCAGCGCGCGGGCTTTCGCCTCGGCTTCTGGATCGGACCTCGGGATGGAGCCCACGATGATCGAGAGTTCCCAGGGGCCCTCTTCCGCCTGCTCTGAGGTCGCCGGCGTGGAGGGAGCGGTCGTACTTGGGGCGAGCGTCGGGGGCACCGAGGTCGCAGTTGTCGACAGGGTGGGGGGTAGCAGGCTTGACGAAGTGGAGGTCGTCGCGGCAGGGTCTGCCGTGCATCCCGACACCAGCAGCAACGCGGAGACCAGGAGTGCGAAACGAACTGCGCGGAACATGGGCCTGCTCACCACTGGCCCCCTTCCCCAAAACTCGGGCCAACCCTCATGGCCGCACCTCCCGCACCACCGCGCCCGTCACGCCCGCGTCGCTGAGCCGCGTGAGCTCCACTTCCGCTTCCGCTTTCGTCGCGAAGATACCAACGAAGACGATCCAGTATCCCGGCTCGAGGCTCGAGTAGCCGTCGGAGAGGAACAGTCCCGAGGGGCCGAAGGTGTCGGGGAGTCCCCAACTCGCCTCCTCGGCCCTGGCTTCGCTTGTCGGCCCATCGTTTTCGATAGAGGCGAGCACGATCGTCCAACCCCCGCTCTCGGGCCACGACGCGGCCCCGGAAGCGAGCGCCGGCGGCGGAGCCGCGGCGGCCCACAGATCGACGAGCCGGGCGGTGGCCGGAGTGGCGGAGCCGGCCTCAGCGGCAGGTACGCCCTCGAACAGACGGACGCTGCCCGGTTCGTCTCCTAACGCCTCGGTCACCCAGGCCAGACGGCCGCCCGACACGGCAAGCGACACCCAGTGATAGCCGTCACCGTAGTCGCGCGTCCCGAGGACGCTCTCCCTGCCGGAGGCGGTCTCGTAGAAGACCACCTCGTCACGGAGCATTCCGGGGACGAAGCGCAGATAGGCGATACCGGCGCCGGTCACGACAGGGCCGTGGGCATCTGCAGCCAGGATCGACTGCAGACCGGTGGAGTGGTCATAGACCCGCACCGCCCACTGCCGATCGATCCCCCATCCCTGCCAGGCGACGAGGTCCCCGGCGAGGGAGGGCTGGGAACCCGCCCCCACGTAGATATCCTCACGAGTATCGAGATCGAGCAGGTGGATGCCCGCCTGGACGCCCCAGTCCCGCTGATAGGCGAGCAGGTGGCCGCTGACCGCGAAGTCGTGTAGCGCGTCACCGCCGAACTGGTGCAGGTAGTTGGACTGCCGCGTGACAAGCGCAGGCTCGCCCACGGGTTGCCCTGCCGTGTCAAGCGCGAGTTCCCAGATGGGGATGGTCTCAAAGACGCCATACTGCTCTCGCAGAACGGTTTCCCCCGTCGTGAAGAAGAGGCGACCCTCGGAGAGCTTGAATCCCCGCACACCCGCATCCGTTCCCAGCACCTGGTGTTGCGGGCCATCGGGTAGACGATACGAGTAGACGGTGTTGCCCGCCGCGCCGTCGCCCTCCGGGAGCTCCGACCAGACGACCAGCGTACCTTCCACCGCCGCGCCACGGACCATGCCCTCGCTCGGGAGCGCGATTGTCTTGCCGGTCGCGAAGAGATACGCCCGGAGACCCCCGCGGTCATCGTCGACGGTCACGAGGGCGTCCGACGACACAGCCACCTGCAGCGCGCCCCCGGCAAGGGGGGAGTCGACCTCCCGCCACACCGTGTCGGGGAGAGCGAGGGGCGGCCCGTGGTGCTCGAGGGCGTAGAGCAGCTCAGCGACCTCACCGCGTGTGGCCTCGCCCTCGACGGCCCAGCCCGCGTAGGGGTGGAGGGCGGAGAGTAGGTCGTTGTATTCGGCCCGACGGATGTTGGCGGCATGGGTGGGGTCCCCGGGTACGACGCCGCCCCACCAGGCGGCCGGGGGCTCGAGAAGGCTCCCGGGCAGGTACGCGTCCGCCGCCCGGACGATCATGGTGATGACCTGGGCCCGAGTGATCGTGCGGTACGGGCCGAAGGTGGTCGGGGTGAATCCCTTGGTGATGCCGGCAGCCCAGGCGGCGGCCACGTACTCGTGGGGGTAGAGGTCGGTCGGGTCGTCGGCGCCGAGGTCGCTGAAGGGGGACGTGAGGGCCTCGCTCACCGTCAGACCGAGCACGCCCGCGATCATCTTGGCGAACTGGGCACGGAAGACGGGGTTCTCGGGTCGGAAGGTGCCGTCGTCGTAGCCGGAGATTAATCCCCGGGTGGCAAGATCGGTGATGGCGGCGGCGTAGGGGTCGGAGGATTGGACGTCGGAGAAGGCGAAGGCCGGGGCTGCCACTATCAGCAGGACGATGACGACGATCATCACGATACCCGCGAAGCGCAGATTACGCATCCGAACCCTCCAGTTTCTAGTCGCAGAACGCTCCACCTCAATCCCCCGCCGGGCCGTGCTTCACAACAAGCCTCGCAAACTCCTCGAGCAGCAACGTCCGCTCGTCCTGGCTCCCCGGGTAGGGCAGCGCCAACCGCAGGAGGCAAGAACGCTCGGGATCCTCGGGCAGGGGTATCGTCACCGAACAGAGCCAATCCATCTGTCCAACCTGACTCGTCCATTCCCGGCCTTCGGTGTACACGCCAGTGGGGTCGCCCTGGGGCAGTCCGGACAACTCCTCGGCGCTCACGAACGCGGCGCCGAAGGAGGCTTCGGCGTACAGACTCCCCCGGGTAAGGGAGAGATCGTAGCCGGGTCCGGAGCCGTAGTCTTCGTACGCCGGGTTGTGCGGCCGGAAGTAGTCCGACGCGCCCTCGTTCCAGGTGAGCGGGTCAGACGAAGCGAACCACCCCTCGGGGAGCGAGTTCAGCGTGTAGACGGTGCCCAGGAAGCCTCGGCGGCGCAGCCACTCCTCGAGGCCCGCGGGCATGCCGGGCGCGCCGAGTCCGCCGATGGGCCTGCCGCGCAGGTTCCAGAGTATCTGGGCCACCTCCCCGCGATCGGCCTCGGCCCACGGGTCCCACACAGGCGACTCGCCGGAGCCCGGCACGTCTTCCCACAGCACTACGTCGTCGAGCAGACCGTTGTACTCGGCGATGGCCATGTTCGAACCGTGCGTCGGGTCCGCGGGAATGTACGATCCGCTCCAGTCCGCCGGAGGAGTGACGAGTTCGAGTCCGCGTGCTCCCGCAGCCCTCACGACCATGGTGACAACCTGGGCACGACTGATGGCTCGGAAGGGGGCGAAGGTGGTCGACGTCACCCCTTGAGTGATACCCAGAGCGGCGGCCGCGGCTACGTAGTCGTCGGGGTAAAGATCGCCGGGGTCGACCTCGACGTCGGTGAAGGGCAACGGTTCTCCCCCCTCGGTCACGGCAATGTCGAGCGCGCCCACGATCATCTTGGCGAACTGCGCCCGCACCACCAGGGCGTTCGGGCGGAAGGAGCCGTCGGGGTAACCGCTCACGATACCGTCGAGCGCCAGTGACTCGGCGGCGTAGCGATAGGGTGAACAGGCGACGTCGTTGAAGGCGCCGGGTGAGTAGAGGAAGATCTCGGCATCGGTGGCGTCCTTGCCCTGCCAGGCGATGAGGTCTCCCCAGACGGTAGGCGCCTGGTTGTGACCGAGAGGGAGGCGTTCACTCAAGAGGGTCGTGGCGCCGGTGGCGAGGTCGTGACGGTAGATCGCCCAGGCCGATGGGTCATAGCCCTGCACGGTCCAGGCGAGCGTGTCTCCCGACAGCGCGAACTGCCGTCCCCCGGCGTAGGTTCCCCCGGGGGAATCCGCCACCCGCGCGGACACTCCGGTTGCGACGTCGGCCGTCCACACACCAGTCTCGTCCGCCCAGGCCACGCGACCCTCCGAGAGCACGGGCGGGCGGTCCAAGATCTCGCCGACGGCTATGTCTTGGACGGCGTCGGTGAGGAGATCACACGAGACAAGGCGGGCGTTACCGGCATCCCCGTCGACCCATGTCGCGAGCACCATGGGGCCGGAGAGCGCGAGCATAGCCGGAGGATCTCCGCCCAGGCTCTCGAGGCGTCGCGTGACACCGGTGCGATCGTCGAAGGCGTAGACACCGCCGGATTCGATCCAGCAGACGTAGGGATAGCTGACGACCGGCCCATAGGCGTCGGCTCCACCCAGACGTAGGGTCTCTCGGCCCGCGCTGACGGAACGGACATACACATAGCGCACGCCGACCTCGATGCCCCACCACACCACCAGGCCGGAGTCTACCCGCGGCTGCCAACCGTCGTAGCCGCCGTCGTCGACCGTGGCGATCTGCTCGGTCGTGCCCGAAAAGACGTCGTACAGCCGCAGCGTCCACATGGTGGGTTCGGTGCGGTTCCGGGTGCCGAACACGACGCTCGCCCCCGACTCGTCGATCTGCGGCCGTTCATCGTTCACACCGAACTCGCTTGAAGTGACCGGCGTCGTGGCGCCGGTAGACAGGTCGAGCAACTCGATATCCCAGTCTCCACCGTCCCAACTCTGCCAGACCAGGCGACCGCCTCCGAGCGAGGGGCTCAGATCGTCCAGACTGTCGTTGGTGACCTGTCGCACGCTCGGGCCGGCCGCTTGGGCCGAGGACGCAGTCACAGCGACTACAACCGCCGTCAGGGAGAACGCCAACAGGCCGGCGAGGAGGAAGAGTCCAACGGGGCGTGGGCGCGCGGGCATGCGATCCTCCATGCGTCGGTCGTGGCGGTGTGTGCCGACTGTATCAGACCGGTTGCGCGCGCGGAACGGTCGACGCTTACGGGATGCTGATGCGCTTGACCGGCGTAGACTGGGTTCCTTCCGCACGGAGGATCCAGATTCCCCCGCTGGCTACGTCGCCCCCAGCCGCGAGATTCCGGCGCAACCAGGCTTATACAAGCGTCGCCGTCGACGCAGTGACACCATCGGGTGGTAGCTCGGCATCTTCACCGGAAAGAGCCCGGGATACTAAGACGACCTCCTGCTCATCGTGCAACCGCAACTGAAGACAAAAAGGGGCCCATTGTCAAGTCCCGGTACCCGTGTTACATCTGAGTTCCGGTACCTGTGTTACAGATCTCTGAGGAACGTAACCTGCAGAGGGTGAGTGAGTGCATGAGGGTCAGCCTGCCTTGGCCTTTCTTGGGCGACCACCGGGCGTAGCGAAGGCGCCGTGCAGCTTGCTTGGGTCATGCGTGGCCGTGTGGACGCGGATGCACTCCCCATCGAGGAAGATCCGCACCGTCTCCACGGTGGTCTCGACCTCCACCTGGCTTCCCTTGAAGGCTTTGCCCACCCGGTAGCTCGTCCCGGCGAAGGAGATGCAGCCGGTGGAGTCGACCAGGCGGATGACGGCTCGATCGGAGCTCGGGCGCAGGGGCTTCGGCCGGGCGTGGCTGCGCACCGGTATCTGCGATTTCCTCTTCTCTTCGTGCCGCTGCGCGTGAGCCTTGATGAGCACCCCCCGGTGGAAGACCTCGAGGAGACCGTCGTCGCGCAGGACCACGTCCACCGTCTCGCCTGAGAGCCATCTCCCCACGGGATAGGCGTAGCAGGCGAGGCTGATGCGCCCGTCCCGTCCCACCACCCGGGTGACCGTGCGTCCCGGCGGTGCTGGTGGGCGGGCAATCTCCGTGGCGCTCCGAGGGCTTCTCGACCGACCTCCGGGACGGCGAGGGCGAAGCGCTTCGCCGGAGCCACCATGCCCAGGCTCTGGTGGGGCCGGCGGTGGTTATAGCTCTCGACCCAGGCGTCGAGTGCCTCTTGGGCCTCGGTGATCGTGGCGAACGCCCGATCGCGCAGGAAGAGGGTCCTGACCGTCTTATGGAAGCGCTCCACCTTGCCGGTGGTGGTGGGAGAGCGGGGCGCGGTGAGCAGATGACGGATGCCGTTCTCCCGGCATATGCGGTCAAAGAGCACCTCCCCGCTACCGGGGCCGAACCTCCCGGTGAAGACCTTGCCGTTGTCGGTGAGGATCTGGTCGGGGACCCCGTAGCGGCGCAGGGCTTCGGCGAGAGCCTCGCACACCGGCCGGGCCGTGGCCCGCAGGACGAGCTTGGCCGAGATGCAGAAGCGGGAGTGGTCGTCGAGGCCGGTGACCACCTTGAGCTCGGTGCCGTCCGTGAGCATCACCCCACCCATCACGTCCATCTGCCAGAGCTCCATAGAGCGGGAGCGTTCCCAACGCCTATAGTCCGAGCGCTTGCGCTTGCGGGGCTCCGGGGTGATGAGACCGTGTCTAAGCAGACAGCGGTGGATGGCGGAGCGGGAGGGGATGGGGACACATCCCTCTTCCTTCAGCTCATGTTGCAGGGTGAGGGGACCCCACTCCGGGTGCTCCACCCGCAGGGTGACGATCCGGGCCTCGACCTCCGGGAGCATCTGATGGGGGCAGCTCGCCGGCCTGGAGGAGTGGTCGGCGAGACCGCCCAGGCCGTCCACGCCATACCGCCGAAGCCACCGGTGCACCGTCTGCCGCGTGACCCCGTATCTCTGGGCCACGTCGGTGACCGTCACCCCGGCGAGCACCTCGAGAACCGCCTGATAGCGCTGCTCCACCAGCTGAAGCTCCACGAGCACGACTCTGCCCTCCCTGCTCGGATATGCCTGCTTAAGAGGCATATCCGAGCAGGGGCGGTGCCGGCGCGAGGGCCCAAGAAGTGGAACACAGGTACCGGAGCTTGTGTCGCACACCTACCGGAACAGGTGTCGCATAGGTACCGGAGCTGTGTCCGGAAAGTGGAACATAGGTACCGGAGCCGCTGTATGGAAAGTATGTACCGGGACAGCACACAAAAAGGGGCCCATCTTGCTCCCCACCCAGAAGACGCCACAAACGATTCGGCTCATGGATTGGCTCATGAGAGCCCTCCTTCTGAGCAGTAAACCAATCATCACCAGGCTCTTCTTAGAAGAGACCCGTCGTTCTTGAAAACTGGCAGGGCGCAAGCCCTCGCGGGTTCGAATCCCGCCCCCTCCGCCTTCGGCTCGGGTATTATGGTTGTCAGACTACCCAACGAACATCCGTAGGAGCCATGCCCCAGACTGTTCTGATCCGCCCACTTCCAGACATCACCCCCGACGCGTGGGACGAGATGGCCGCTTCCTATTCGGACGCGACCGTATTCCACCTGTCGGGCTGGCATGCCTGCCTCGACCGCTCCCTCCCGGGTGCTGTCATCCGTTTCGAGATCGAGGCAAACGGACAGGTGTGCGGACATTGGTGCGGTTTCCTAATGACGAAGTTCGGAGCGAGGGTCTTCGGCGCGCCCCTGCCGGGGAGCGCCACCGACTACATGTACCCACTGTTCTCGAACGTGGTCCCTCCCGGAGATTTCCTGAATGCGGTGGACACATGGGCCCGGGGGCGAAGGATCGCCTTGGTCGAACTAGGCGGTGAGTACTTCTCACCGGCAGACCTTACCGCGAAGGGCTACAAGCTCCGCGACACGCAGACGTATCGGGTGGATTTATCCGGCGGGGCGGATGAGGTCTGGAGTCATCTCAAGCCGGCAATGCGTAATAAGGTCCACAAGGCCGAGAAGAGCGGAGTGGTAGTTACCCAAGACACCTCTCCAGACTTTCCACGGCGATTCTACGACATGCTGCAGGCGGTGTTCAACCGGCAGGGGCTCACCCCGACCTACAAGTTGGAGCGCGTCGAGACGATCGTGCAGACCCTCTCCAAAACGCACAATCTCGTCACACTTACAGCCTGGAAAGACGACCAAGCCTTGGCCTGCGTGTTGGCGCTCGTCGATCACCACACCGCCTATTTTTGGGGCGGAGCGTCATACGAGACTGCATATCCCCTAGGAGCGAACGACCTCATCCACTGGCACGCCCTGCAGCTGGCCATCGAGCGGGGCTTGACGGTCTATGACACCTGCGGTGGAGGAGACTACAAGACGAAGTTCGGGGGGACGTTCGTCCGTCTACCTGCCGGGTACGCGTCAATGAACCCGCTGTTCGGCGTCGTCCGAACCACCATACAGAAGGGATTCCGAGCCCGGAGTGTTGCGGTGGGCCACGCGAGGCGCCTCGGGAAGCGTGATTGATGATCACGACCCGCGAACGAATACGGGTCACAGAACTGCTCAGTGGCCTTCGGTGTGGCCGCGACGCCGACGTGGGCGACCTCTTCGACGGCATACTGCCGCTCGACGTTCGGCATTGCACGTTGATGAACCAGGGGAAAGCGGCGTTCGAGCAGATCGTGCTCGCGGCAGAACTGCAACGGAGTCGCATCCTGTTCCCTGCATTCTTCCCCGATGATTTCGTGGGTGTGATGCGCAAGTATGAGATCACCCCGGTGTTCGTGGATGTAGAGCCCGGCACCTATCACATCGATATCCGCTCCATAGCCAGGAGCCAACTCGAAGGCACCCGAGCATTGGTCGCGTTGCACACCTTCGGTCTTCCCCTAGACGGTCCGATGATCCGAGCCTTCTGCGACGAACACAGGTTAGTAATGATCGAGGACTGCGCCCGCGCGCTTGGAGCTTCGCGCGCGGGTGGGCTCGCCGGGTCGTTCGGGCACTATGCGCTGTTCAGCCTCCCGAAATGCACGCCCGTGCGGCAGGGAGGCATCGCCCTCTCGGAGGAGCCGATGCATGCCAATCTGCGTGCGGCGAGCATCGGCGTCACGGGGCTCCTTCACGCGTTGACGCTGGTAAAGTTCCCGCTCACCTCGTTCGCGGAGAGCCGCGCGTACTCTCTTCTCGCGGACACTCCCCTCTACCCGAGGGAGGTCGGCAACTACGCTCCGCTTCCAACCCGCGAGTTCGATCGGTTGGGCATGGTCATGCTCGCGGGGTTCATGCCCCACTACCGTGATGCTCTCGCGGCGAAGCGCCGCTGTGCCGTGCGGCTGCGTGAGGCTCTCGAACCAGCGGGCTTCGTGTTCCAGGCAGACACGGGCGATCACATACACACGTCCGTCGCACTCGAGCCGCCGGACGGGTGCGACGCCGACGATCTAAAGGGATACTTGCGGGACCACGGCGTCAAGGCGAGTGCGATGTGGCGCGGCGCCCTGGGCGTGTCTGGATTCGCGCGCGCGACTTGGGATGCGGACGCTGAGGATTTCCCCGTGGCGCTCCGTCTCTCGAAGCGGCTCATACAGCTTCCCGTGAGCAGGTTCCAGACTCCGGCAGAGACTGAGGAGATGGTACTTCTGTGCAGGAGTTTCGTCTCGGCGTGATGCGCCGCGTGACTGGTCGCATGGTGCGGGTGTTGATGTATCACGGTGTCCACGCAGATGCCGAGAGCATCCGCGGTTCCGTCGGGCGCGAGTCGTACAGTATCTCCGCTGCGGACTTCAAGAGACACGTGCGCGCCTGTGCGCAGAGCCCGGGTGTCGCTCCGTCGAACTGCTGGGACCTGGTGCATGGTGAGCCGCCGGCCGCTCGGTGGGCCATGACGTTCGACGATGGGTTGGACGACTCTCCGGCGGCTGCTGAGATCGTCGAGTCCGCCGGGTGGCGAGGGCACTTCTTCATCGTCACCGGGTCGATCGGCCTTCCGGGCTACATGACCGCCGACCAGATACTCGAGCTGCGCGCTCGAGGCCACGTCATCGGATCGCACTCTACCTCCCACCCCGACCCCATGTCGGACCTCTCCTACGCGCAGCTTCTCGAAGAGTGGCGCGGCAGTCTCGAAGTTCTGAGCGACCTGCTCGGAGAGCCGGTGCGCGTCGCGTCCGTGCCGGGCGGCAGCTTCTCGTCGGAGGTGGCCGCCTCGGCGGCTGAGGCCGGCATCGAGATCCTGTTCACGTCGGAGCCTATCTCTCGCGTCTACCGGCTACAAGGGTGCACGGTCATAGGACGGTATGCGATGAAGAGGACCGACAGCCCGGACACCGCCGCGGCCCTGGCGACCGGGAGACCGGTCGCCTGCGCTTCCCGTTGGCTCGGCTGGAACAGCAGGAAGGCGGCCAGGAGAGTCCTGGGAAAGCGATACTACCCGATCAGGACGCGGATCCTGGAGTCGCGTACCCACGGTCCGCGCAGATAGGGCGGAGCCGCCGATTCGACACCTTCCCCTTGACGGGTGAGCGGTCACTCACCAAGATGGGTGAACGCTCACTTACACGTATGGGAGGTGTGCATGCTCGTCATCCGCACCGAAGGACTCACGCGTCGCTTCGGCGATGTCGTCGCCGTCCGGGGGCTCGATCTCGAGATTGCCAGCGGGGGAGGCGTTGGCCTCGTGGGTCTGCGTATTCCACGCAAACCGATCACCCAATACGCTCGCATGCCGATCACCGATTCCGCCCATGCCGATCACCCTCGGAGCGAAGCGACGCTCGGTGGCCAATTGGTAGCAGACTGATCGGCATGGGTCAACCATCACTCCTCTTTTTACGCATGGAACCCCCTTTGAAGTCGAGGCGGACGGCGTTGTGCACCAAGCGGTCAAGGACGGCGTCGGCCACGGTGGGCGCAAGCCCTCGCGGGCTCGAATCCCGCCCCCTCCGCCTTGTTTCTGGGAAACCTGTTTGGGAAGCACGGTCTTGGTGGCGTCGACGGTGTCCGCGCACTCGAAAGTGGCGTGAGCCTGCACGGGCCGCAGACGTCCGACCAACGACCCTCCGTCCCTTCCCGCGGTACACTGCCGCATGATCATCCACCTGATCGACGGCACTTACGAGCTCTTCCGCCACTTTCACGGTCTGCGCCGCTGGAGGAAGGGTGAGGACCTGCCCCTGGGCGCCGTGGGTGGTGTGCTGAGCACCGTTCTGCGCATGATCCAGGGTGGGGCAACCCATGTCGGCGTGGCAACCGACCACGTCATCGAGTCGTTCCGCAACCAACTCTGGCCGGGCTACAAGACCGGTGCCGGGGTGGATCGGGCCTTGCTCGCGCAGTTTCAGCCACTCGAGGATGCACTGATCGCCATGGGTGTCCCAGTCTGGCCCATGGTCGAACTGGAAGCCGACGACGCTCTAGCCTCCGCCGCCTGTCTCGCCGCAGCCGACGCCCGGGTGGAGAAGGTCTGCATCTGGACGCCGGACAAGGATCTGGCGCAGTGCGTCCGCGGCGATCGCGTGGTGCAGGTCAACAGCAAGACCGGCACATTCCGCGACACGGACGGGGTGCGCAAGAAGTTCGGGGTCGAGCCCGGCCTGATCCCGGACTATCTGGCCCTGGTGGGCGACGCGGCAGACGGGTACCCGGGTATCCCCGGCATCGGCCCGGTGACGGCCGCCCGGCTGCTGACCCGATACGGCGGCATCGAGGAGTTCCCCTCCGACGTGCTGAAGGAGACGCGCGATCTCGCCCTCCTCTTCAAAGACCTGGCGACACTCAAAACCGACGCCCTACTCTTCACCGACGTCGACGAACTCGTCTGGTGCGGCCCCGCGGACAGCTTCGCCGCCTGGGCCGAACGCATCGGTGATGTTGCGTTGAACCGTGCCGCAATGGAGGCCTCACGTTCACTCGACGGCAGCGCATCGTGACGGCGCGTGGGCGATCGGGAGGAACCCTGCCGCTCGGCCGCCGGCCCGCCTTCTTGAGTAGCCGTGGAACCAAACGGGTACTTCCAAGGCACATCTGAACGGGGGTAGCACGATGGAACAGGTCGATGTCATCATCGTCGGCGCCGGTCAGGCAGGTCTGGCCGTGAGCCACGAACTCAACGCCGCGGGGGTGGACCACGTCGTGCTCGAGCGCGGTCGCGTGGGCGAGACGTGGCGGCGCCGCTGGGATACCTTCTGCCTAGTCGCCCCCAACTGGACTCTGCAGCTGCCCGGCCGCCCATACAGCGGGCCGGACCCCGACGGCTACATGCCACGCGATGAGATCGTCGCCACCCTGGAAGACTACGCCGGCAGCTTCGGGGCGCCGGTACGCGAGGGCGTCACGGTTGCCGGGGTAGAATCGCTGCCCGATGGCGGCTTCATCGTGCGGACGACGGCCGGGGACTTCCGCAGCCGCGCCCTGGTGCTGGCCACCGGCGCCTTCCAGCGGCCCCACCGGCCGGCGGCGGCCGACACCTTGCCCGTCGGCCTGCCGCGGATAGACGTTGACGAGTACCGAAACGAAGGCGCCCTGCCGCCCGGGAAGGTGCTCGTCGTCGGCAGCGGCCAGTCGGGCGCGCAGATCAGCGAGGAGCTGCGTGAGGCGGGACGAGAGGTGGTCCTGGCCTGCGGCAAGGCGCCGTGGGTGCCGCGTCGCCTCGGCGACCGAGACATCGTCTGGTGGCTGGCCCAGATAGGCTTCTTCGACCAGACGGTGGAGACTCTCCCGACCCCGGCCGCGCGGCTCACCGCCAACCCCATAGCTACCGGTCACGGCGGCGGCCACGACTTGAACCTGCGCACGCTCCAGGCGATGGGGGTCACCCTGACCGGGCACTTTCTGGGGATGGAGGGCGGGTTGGCCCACTTCGCGCCGGATCTGCAGGAGAGCGCCGCATGGGGCGATCAGCGCTTCCGCGACGTGATGGGCCTAGTCGAGCGGTTTGCGGCGGAGCATGGACTTGATGTACCGTCGTTCGACGAGCCGGAAGCCTTCGTCGCGCGGGCGCCCGAATGGCTGGATCTCTCCGACTTCGGCGTGGTCATGTTCGCCGGGGGCTTCCGCCCGGACTACCGCTCCTGGCTTCCCTGGCCCGAGGCGTTCGACGAACTCGGCTTCCCGCTGCAGCGAGACGGCGTCAGTACGGTCGTCCCCGGGCTGTTCTTCGTGGGCGTCCACTTCATGCGCACGCGAAAGTCCTCGCTCTTCCTGGGCGTGGGCGAGGACGCACCCATCGTCTCCCGTCACGTCGGCGCCTTCCTCCACCGGGTCCGCGGGCGCATTGACACCCCCACTTCCTGAGTCTAGTATCGAGTGAAGGTAGGCCTTGGTTCTGGCGCACCGGTATCGTCCCAAGAGGGGGTAGTCTCATGCGCAGCCACCGCATCACCGTCTTCTGTCCGCAACTGAGTTCGGTTCGCCGGAAGGTGCGGAGCGTGTTGATGCTGGCCGGTTGTTCGCTTGCCCTCCTGCTCTTGGTGGCTGCGCCCGCCTTCGCCGGGGCGGCCGACTATGGATACGCGGTCATGTGGGACGGCGGCCTGACGGTGCCGTTGGGTTCGCTGGGCGGTATCAACAGTCGAGCCTTGGATATCAACCGCGCAGGGGCGATCGTGGGGTGGGCCGACCTCGCCCTTGGCGACGGGGATCTGTATCCGCACTCGCACGCCTTCCTCTGGCAAGACGGGGTGATGACCGACCTGGGCACGCTCGGGGGCGACAACAGTTGCGCCTACTCGATCAACGACAGGGGCAAGATAGCCGGCGTAGCGCAGGCGACTGACAACACATGGCACGCGGTGATCTGGTACGAGGGATCCGTGACCGACCTCGGTTGGATCGCGCCCGCCAGTACCCTCCATACCACCTTCATCACCCGGGTTCTTGGAAAGTCGTCCGCCGGCTACTACCCGGCCACCCAGATCAACGGGAGCGGCAATGTGGCCGGCAGCTTCAGTGCCGCTTCGGATGCGTACCGCTGGCACGCGTTCTACTGGAAGGGCGGTGCATACAAGGATCTCGGAGCGTTCAGCATGCCCCCGTCGCACGTCTCCTACAGCTACGCAACCGACCTGAACAACCTGGGTCGCGTCGTCGGGTATTCGAGCTTCCCGGGTGGTGCGCTGGACGCGCCGTATGAAGCAAGCCGGGCCTTCTCGTGGAGGCCGGGTACCAGCCACGCTCCAGGCCCTTCCGCCCCTCGCCGGGTACAAGCTTCGGCAAGGCCTGGGCCGTGAACGATCTCGGCCTCGTGGCAGGGGACTCACAGCAACAGCTACTCCTACCCAAGCGGTCCCCTTGCGCGGGCCACCGTGTGGTGGGGCACCTCTCCCATAAACCTCGGCACACTTGGGGGCGAATACTCCATGGCCGTGGGGATCAACAGCCGGAACGACGTGATCGGACAGTCTTCAACGCACGACCCTGATGAGCGGCACGCGTTCATCAAATCCGTCTCCCTGCTGGACTTTCTCAGGGGCCGCGGACCGTTCTTGCCCTTCAAGCCGATGCAGGACCTGGGGACGCTCGGTGGTGACAGAAGCTTCCCCAACGACCTCAACTACTCTCGCCAGGTCGTGGGCTTCTCCTCGGCTCCCATACTGGGCGCTACCGCCGCCCTGTTCTTCGACCACGCGTTCCTCTGGCAGGGTGGGACCATGACGGATCTGACCCCCACAGCCGCCAAGTCGGAGGCCACGGCCATCAATGCCGGCGGCCAAGTCGTGGGGTACCTCTATCCGCTTGTGACGGCGGAGTAGGTACGGCCAAGGGCCGATCTGGACCTGGCGCCGGCGACCTCACGGCCGCCGGGCCGGCCCGCGTAGCGGCGACCTCGTCCCAGACTGCGCTCAAGGAGAAGCTGATGGCCCACCAGAACGTGGGTAGCAAGATCGAAGGACGGCTGGTCTACCAGGATTAGCCGGTCAGACGGAAGAATCTTGAGACTCGGCGCTACCCCCGGCCGGCCCCGGGACATGCTCGAAAGCCTCGGGCACAGCCGGCGCGCCTTGCACAGAGCCTACCTTCATCCTCTCGAGCTCCACCAACCGTGCGCGCAAAGCCGGGTCGTGACGGGCCTTCTCGGCCCAATAGGCGTCCATGTTCTGACAGGCGAAGCAGGACTCATTCGGATCTTGGGGCTCGTCGTCGTTCACTTCGTTCACCATAGCGCCCCTCCTTTCCAATGCTTCACCTATCCCCCAAAGCGCCCGTTCTGGAACCTCGCGCGGCCTGCCTCCGTGATCCCGTGCGCCGCGCGGCCTTGCGACCTTACGGTGTCCCCGACTTGTGGCAGTAGACGCACTCCGAGGGGTGGTCGTCGACGCCGTGGATCTTCTCCACAGAATGCTCGTGGCAGGATCCGTGTGCACACCCGGGCGCTGAGGCTCCGTGGCACTCACTGCACGCGTAGCCTTTGCCCACGTGCCAGTCGTGCAGACTCTCCCCCGGGCCCCCGATCGGGTGGCAGTTCGCGCAGCTCGCACGGTACGGCTCGCGGACAGCATGCGAAGTCGAGGGGTGACAGCCGCTGCACTCTTTGGTCGTCGGGACCTTGGAGGTGCCGTGGCACGTCTTGCAGCCGTTGCTGGTGCCTTGATGGAGCGTGCGCAGGTCGCCCGCGTGGCAACTCGAACCGGTGCACGCCGTCGACACGGCATGGGCGCCGTCGATGTCTTGGTGAGGCGCCGGCGCACCTTTGCCCGGCGCGTGACAGTCCGCGCACGTCTTGGTCGAGGCGAAGCCGCTCGGCAGCGGGTGGCAGTTCTGGCACCCGGCCGCCTTGCTGCTGCTGGAGGAGCGGGCGTGCTCATCGGGCAGGATCAGCAGGTGACAATCCTTGCACTCGGCCGGCTCGTCCTCGGTATGAGCGGCGGCCAGGTCGGGGTGAGGCGACGCATGGCAGGCCGTGCACTGCGAACTCGTGGGCACCGACGTCGGGCTGTGGCACGTCTGGCAGCCGTTCGGCGCGCCCTGGTGCACCACCCGCAGGTCAGAGGTGTGACAGCCGGCGATCGCGCAGGTGGAAGCCGACTTGTGGGCGGCGTCGATGGCCTGATGACGGACAGGGGCGACGCCACCACCCTTGTGACAGTCCGCGCACAGCCCCGACGAGGTGAACCCGGCCTTCAACGGGTGACACACCGCACAACCCTTCGAGGCGCCGCTGCTGCTGGAGCGGGCGTGTTCATCGGGAAGCACGGTCTGGTGGCAGAGTTTGCAGTCGCCGGCCTCTGTCGCCGTGTGCGCCGCGGTGAGTCCCGCGTGGCTCGAGGAGTGGCAGTCGGCGCAGACAGGGTTCAACGGGTTGGCCCCGGCGAACGCCGCGACGACGGCCGCCACAGCCGGAGTCGCCAGAGGACCATGGCACACCGCGCACGTGAGCTCATGCGCGGTCACGTGCTCGGAGACGAGATTGGTGGAGTGACACAGCGTGCAGGCGGTCGGCGCCGGGTTGTCGAGTTCGTGGGGCGACAGATGTTGGCCCGCGCCTTGCCCATGGCAGACCCGGCACCCCTGCTTGGCCCCCGTCTGCCCATACGCCGCGATCGCCCCGACGACTTCCGGGCGGGTCGATGCGTGGCAGGTGTCACAAGGGAGCCCCAGCTTCACCACGTGCTGCGAGAAGAGATTCAACTCATGACACGAGGATTCCGCACACGCGGCGTACGTGGCGGACAGCGCGGCGTCCGGAGCGTGGAAGGCCGCATAGTCGACCGGCGGAGGGGGCGGCGGCGTGGTCTTGGCCACGAGATTGTGCAGGAGTTGCGCCACTTCGCCCCGCGACATCTTACCGAAGGGTTCAAGCGCCGTCAGGTTGCCGTCCGGATGCGAATCGTCCGCTCCGAGACCCGCGAGCAAGCCGTTCGACTCGGCTTTGGCGGCAGACCCCGCGTGATCCGGACTGAAATCTCCCCACGTCGAGATGAAGCCCGCGGGTGTGGACGCGAGCGTTCCCGGTTCGAGTTGGTCGAGCGCCCTCACCACCATCGTCACCGCCTGGGCCCGCGTGATCAGGAGATCGGGGGAGAAGTGGCCCGGAGTGGTGCCCGCGGTGATCCCCTTGGCCGCCGCAACGGCGATATAGTTGTCAGGATAGAGATTGTCCGGACCGCTGCTATCGACGTCGACGAACGTGCATACATCGGTCTCGGAGACCGGCAGACCAAGCGACAACACGATCATCTTGGCGAACTGCTGCCGCATAGTCGGCTTCTCGGGGCCGAAGGTCCCGTCTTCGTAGCCGTTGATGATCTGCCTGCCCGAAAGATCGGCGATGGCAGCCGCGTACGGATGACCGGCAGGCACGTCGCTGAATGCGAGCGCCGGCCCCGCGAAGCAGACAAGCACCACTGCCAGCACCGACAGCACCACTCCGAGCGCGACGCCTACCCTACATCTGCTCGACACATACACCATGCGATCCCCCCTCAAGAAGCGCCCCATCGCCCGCGTCACGTCCTGCGAGACGGAGTATCCCTACATTAGGCAGTACTGTAGTGGCTGCGAGGCGGCCGGCACACCCCTATTCCATGAGAATCCACTCATCTTGAGCCGTTCGCCCCGGTCGCCCTGTTCGTGAATGTTCAGATCTCGATCTCCTCAGGGCGCACGCGCTCGTCCGCGAACCACTGGCTTTCGTCGAAGCCCTGCCCGGCGATCCGCTCGATCGGAAGTCGGAGGTACTTGCCGGAGGCCTCCACGGCCACGCTGCCATCCGCCAACACTATCTCTCCGGTGCCCTCGAACAGGCGGCTGGAGTCCTTCGTGATCCGCCCGACGGCCCGCACGTCGCCGTCCAACGGCACCGGCTTCCTATACCTCAGGGTCAGCTCCACGGTCACGCCCCACACGTCCGGATGGAGCATGTTGATCGCCCGTCCGATGGTCTCATCGAGGATCGCCGAGGAGACCCCGCCGTGCAAACGGCCGGGATAGCCCTGATGCTCCTGCGACGGCCGGAAGATGCCGGCGAGGTCGCCGTTCTCCAGTTCGTAGAAGCATGCCTTGAGACCGGCGACGTTCTCGGTGCCGCACACCAGGCACATCCGGCTCACGTTCTGCGCCGCCAGCACCCGGTGCATCCGGTGGTCCGTCACCGCCGGATCCGCCGCCGCCGCGGCGCTCGGCGCCGTCAGGGTCGGCACCGCCGGCGACACTGCCGCCGCGCCCGGTAGCGCCGCCGGGCCGAGCACCTTCATCCAGCGCGTGTAGGTCCTACGCACCGACATCCCCACATGCTCGTAGAGAGCGAGCGCGCCGGTGCGAGAATCGGTGGAGACGCCGACCTGCCGCCGACCAAGCTCCCAGAACCGCCGAGCGCTCTCCTCCAGGAGCGCCCGCCCCAACCCCCGGCCCCGGTGGGCCTT
The DNA here is from genome assembly GCA_963790415.1 of uncultured Actinomycetota bacterium. Lineage (GTDB taxonomy): Bacteria > Actinomycetota > Thermoleophilia > RBG-16-64-13 > RBG-16-64-13 > JAJZQZ01. Next base: position 129,935 of record CAWBOK010000008.1, on the reverse strand, counting down.
CTCCACCGCCACTTGCTCCACCCAGCCTTCGTTCTGCGGGACGTAGTCGATGCCGATCGACGTCCCCACGATACGATCCTGGTACGAGATCACGACCACGAGCTCGGGACGTGCCCGGCCGAGCGTCGAGGCGACCCAGTTGTCGAATCCCATGGATGCGCTCCCCGTACCGCGCCACTCCTCGAAGGCTGTGTCGATCACCTCGAACACCCTGTGGTCGTCCACACCGGGACGGTAGTCGCGGAAGCGATATCCCTCGGGAAGAGCGGGAACCGGAGGCCTGTCGGCGAGATCGATGCGAAGGATCCAGGATGTGTGCGCCCGCTCGTAGCCGTGCGCGCGGAAGAGAGCCTCGGCGTCGTGCTCGTGTTCGCTGATGGTCTGGCCGACACGCTCCCTCCCCTCAGCCCTGGCGACGCCCCACGTGAAGTCGAGAAGCGCGGAGCCGACGCCTCGTCCCCGATGGTCGGGATGCACCAGGGCTTCAGCCCGACCCTTGAAGACCTGAGCGTAGGCGGCGAGGACACCGTCGCGGAACGCACCCACGGTCATCGTGGCCGGGTCGAAGTCGGGCATCCCCCAATCGGCCTCGATATCCGAGAGGGCGATCTCGACCTCTCCGTCGGCGAAAGCCTCACCGAGGGCTTCCAACTCGTAGACGGCCTCGACGTCGCCCATCCCGAGCGGACGCCAGGTATAGCCCTCGGGCATCATCGAGCTGGTGGCGTCACATGGGAATCGGGCGGTCATCGATAGACGCTGCTTCGACGGCCGATCTTGACCGCCCAGACCACCGACTCGTCATCCTCGACTGCGTACATCTTGTCATCTGCCTTCAGGGCCTTCACCACGGCCTCGAAAGAGAGGTTCGGCTCTGCCATGCGCTCGTTGAGCGCCGCCAGATCCTCGGCATCTTCCGCCAGCGCCAGTCTCACCGCAAGGTTGACCAGGTCCGACACCGAACGGTCCGTCGCAGCGGCTTTGAGCCTGGGTGCCTGATGCACTTCGGGATCGAAGTAGATGGTGCTTCTCCTCGCAGTCTGAGCCATGGTCACAGTGTGACGCCCCTTGCCTCGCGATAGGCGGCGATGAAGCGCATGGCGTAGTCGTCTCGACCGAGGATCAGGTCGGCGGAGAGCACAGCCGTACGCACCTGGGCCACGTCGACGGTGGGACACGTCAGCCCCGCGGCGATAGCGATGGCCAGATAGGCGCCGTTCAGCGGCACGCGATCGGGTAGACCGTGCGAGATGTTGCTCGCACCCTGAGTCTGGTTGACACCCAATTCCGCCTTCACTCGGCGCACCGCCTCCAGGGTCGCCAGGCCGGCTTTGCCGTTCGCCCCCAGCGCCAGGGTGAGGCAGTCGATGATCACATCCTCCACGGGGATGCCCAGCGCGGCCGCGCGTTCGACGATCTTGTGGGCGATCGCCACCCGGCCCTCGGCTTCCGCCGGGATGCCGGTGTCGTCGAGCGTCAGGCCGATCACCGCCACGCCGAACTCCTTGACCAAGGGCAGGATCGCGTCGAGCGACGCCTCCTCCCCGGTGACCGAGTTGACGATGGGTCGGCCGGGGCAGACTTCCAAGGCGGCCCGCAGGGCGCTGACGTTGCGGCTGTCCAAGCAGAGCGGCACGTCCACCGTCTCGGCCACCGCCTTCACCGCCAGGGGCAACATGGCCACCTCGTCCACTCCCGTGGCGCCCACGTTCACGTCGAGGATGTCGGCTCCGGCCGCCACCTGCGCCCGGGCCTCCTCACGCACGGCCTCGAGATCCCCCGCCCGCAGAGCATCGGCCAGGCGCTTCTTCCCGGTGGGATTGATGCGCTCGCCGATGAGGATCGTGGGTCGGTCGTGACCGATCACGACTTCCTTGGTGCCGCCGGTTACGCGCGTTTCCACGATCACTCGACCCCGGCGGGGTTCAACCAGCCGGCGATGCGAGGCCCGCCTCTCTCCCGGGCGGAGAGATCGGGCCAGCAAGTCTCGACAGGTGCCATCCTAGTTCACCGCCACCGTCTTCTTGGCGAACGCCACGGCGGCCATGGCGTCGTCGCCGTATGCATCGGCACCGGTGAATGTGCGGACGAGTTCGTCCATCTGGCCACCACCGATGATGATCCGCAGGTCCTCACGAAGGCCTGCCGCCTGCAACGCTTCCACCGTGGACTTCATGGTATCGAACGCCACCGACAGGAAGCCGGAGAGGGCGAGCACCTGGGGCTCGTGCTCTTTCACCGCTTCCACGAACTTCTCCTCGGGCACGTTGATGCCGAGATCGGTGACCTCGAAGCCGTTCACGTCCAGCAAGAAGCCCACGATGTCCTTGCCGATATCGTGGATGTCGCCGCGCACCGTCCCCAACACCACCCGGCCGAGCCTCTCGCCGGCAGGCGCCTGGGCGGCGAACTCCGACTTCACAAGGACCGCGATCTTCTTGAGCATCTCTCCGGACATGATGAGCTCAGGCAAGAAGTAGCTACCGTCTTGGTAGCGTTCACCCACGACCCGCATGGCATCTTGACAGGCGGCGAGGATCGACTGTGGACTCTCACCCCGAGCGAGCGCCTCTTCGGTGAGGCGCAGGGCATCCTTCTCCCGCATGAGAACGATGGCTTCGACCAGTTCCTGGGACATGGGCGGACTCCTTCACTCTGACAAGTGATGCTTGATCGCGCGTCGGGGGGCGAAGAACGCTAGCAGTCGACCAGTCCACCGTCAAGATACCCTCAACAGACCTCCCCCTGCGGTCCTCGAGGAGGCCGGCCGAGTGCGACCGTGCTACCCGGAGTAGAGACGTTCGGCCATCCCCTCGACGACCTCCCTGAGCTCCAGCCCCTCCAGCCAACGGGTAGGGATGGCATCGCGACCGAGTAGGGCGCCCAGGATGTTGCCCGCTATGGCCCCGGTGCTATCGCTGTCCCCCGAGTGGTTCACCGCCAGCAGTACGCCACGCGAGAAATCCCGCCCGGCGGCCAGACTGCAGAACACTGCGATGGCCAGGGCCTCCTCCCCCACCCATCCTCCGCCGCCGGGCTTGCATCCGCAGATCTGTTCGACCGTCTCGGGCACGAGCGGAAGGTCGCTGCGCCAGAGGTCGAGGGCTCCAGAGAGTGCCTCGGAGCACTCTTCGTGACCCGGATGCCTCGTCAGTTCGCGCCGCACGTTCCGCAGCGCCGCTTCAAGACCGTCGCCGGCCAATACCCGCGAGAGCATGAGCGCCAGCGCGCCTGCCGAGAGATAGCCGGACGGATGGCCGTGAGTGATGGCGGCAAGATCGGACCCGATGCGGAACGCCTCGCCATCGGAGTCTCCCCCGGTGGCGCCCGGAGAGCGAACGAAGAGCCCCACGGGAGCTACCCGCATCACCCCACCACACCCCTTGCTCATGTTGAGGTGGTCGGCGACGGTGCCGATCGTACCGCTGCGCAACGCGGACAGACACGTGTTTCCCGGCGCTCGGCGGAAGTGGAGTGCGGGCTCGCCCAGCAGCCCGGACTGGGCGCAAGGATCGGCGGCGTGGTCTTCGGGGCGCGGCGCACACCCATCCTGGGTGCTCAGCCAGCGCAGGTAGGCTCGGTGGACCGCCCGGGTCACATCGGGGTGTCGTTCGGCGTCGAGGCGTCCTTCGGCGCCGGGGTGTCCGGAGGCGAGGGCGGCATCCAGCAGACCCTCCGCCGTGAACAGCGTCATCTGGGTATCGTCGGTGATCGCTCCCAGCCGGCCGAAGGCAGGAGCATAGTCGTCCAGACCGGCCGGCCCGAAACGCGCCGCTATGTCGCGGAGGCTCATGAATTCGACGGGCGCTCCCAGGGCATCCCCCACCGCACCGCCCAGCAGGCAGCCGGCGAAATGGAGCAGGTCGACCCGAGAAGGGGCGAGGGGCCAAGGCTCGGCGAGAAAGGGCACGGGCGCGGCGGCGACGCCACCGGGGCCGCGCGCGAGATCCCTCAGGTAACGCTCCTGCACGGAGGTCTCTATCGCATGCCGACGCGCCTCGCGCACGGCGCGTATAGCCTCCTCGACCGGCACGCCGAACTCCATCAGCAGGCGCGCGGCCACGACGCCCGTGCGGCCGAGACCACCCCGGCAGTGCACCAACACCCGGCCGCCGTCGGCCAGGATCGCCCGGATCCGCTGTCCCGACTCCACCCACCGATCCTCGAACGAGTCATCCGGGGCCTGCGCGTCCACGATCGGCAGATGGAACCACGGGAGACCGGTCGCCGACACAGTATTCCCCATGTGCCCGACGCGAAGCTCCTCGAGTTCCCACTGCTCCACGAGCGTCACCACGGCCTCAGCGCCCCAGCGGCGGATGCGTTCCAGGTCTACATCCAGATCGCGGTTCCAGACCCGCGCCGAGCGGGTGCTGGGCCCCTTCTTCCCGGGGCAGAGGGTCATCCCGATCACGCCCTCGGCCCCGGGGACCGACACCTCACCGATGCGAAGAGGCGAGGCCGGCTCGGCGCCGGTCACCGCAAGACCTCTCGGAACACGCGCTCGAAGTTCTCGTGGCACACCTTCTCCACCTGCCTGGGGCTCAGTCCCCCGGCCAGCAGCAACGCTTCCAACTTGCCGTAGTCCGCCACCGTGTCCATGCCCACGGGTGTGCTCTCGATGCCGTCGAGGTCGCCGCCCAAGCCGACGCAGTCCTCTCCCCCGATGTTCATGGCGTGTCTCACGTGATTCACCACCAGCTCAAGGGGCGGCCGACGCAGCTTCCGTGCTCCTGCCCGAGCCACCTCGGTCGCCTCCCGGAAGCTGCCCTCGCCGGTGCTGATCCGCCTCACCCACTCCTCTTGCTCGTCCTTCTCCTGCGCGAAGAAGTCGGCGGACAGGAACCCCGAGGCGAGGTTGATGCCCATGACGCCGCCCCTCATCCCCAGACCGCGGATCATCTCGTCGGTGAGATTGCGGGGGTGGGGACAGAGCATCCGGCAATCGCTGTGACTGGCGACCACGGGCCCGCGGGCCACATCGGCCACCTGGGAGAACGCCAGGTCGGACGCGTGCGACACGTCCACGACGACCCCCATCTCGTCGCAGAGCTCCACCAGCTCTCGGCCTTTGGACGTGAGACCCGATCGGTCGCCGTAGACCGTACCCGAGAAGGCGTTGTCCCCCCAGGCGAGCGTCACCAGGCGGACGCCGGCTGCGTAGAAGTCGCGCAGCGTGTCGACCTCGCCCATCAGGGGGTCGGCGCCCTCGAGCGAAGCGATGGCCGCGATCAGGCCGGGATTCTCGCGTGCCGTGACGATGTCCGCATAGCGCGTAGCGAACTTCAGATGCGCGCTATGCGTCCGGCAGAGATCCTGGACCCCTTCGACCTGCTCCATGGCCCGCTCGTATTCGTTGCCGGTACCCCGTTCCGCGAACACCCAGGCTGCGAAGACCTGCGCCGAGAGACCTGCCTCGAGCATGCCGGGCAGGGTCACGTGCAGGCCCGGCTCGGTCGCATCCGGGTCGGCTGCACCGGGGTCGGCCATGAAGTCGGCCTGCCCCTGCACGATAGGCTGGATGGTGTCGCAGTGGGCGTCGAAGTAGCGCATGACCGGAGACAGCATAGCAACTCATTGCGTACGACCGCACCGCCTCGGGCATACTATGAGCGGCATACGACGGGCAGACGCGCGAGGAGCGGGCCATGGATGCGGCGACGAACCTGACTGAGTTGAAGATGATCGTGGGCGGGAACGAAGTGGAATCGGTGTCGGGCCGGCGCATGCAGGTCATCGACCCCGCCACTGAAGCGACCGTGGGCAGCGTGCCCCGGGCGGGCGCGGAGGACGTCGACCGCGCCGTGCGCGCCGCGCGGGAGGCGTTCGCGACCTGGTCTCGACTCACCCCGGGCGAGCGCAGCATGCTCCTGATGAAGTTCGCCGACCGCCTGGACGAGCAGGCGCAGGAGCTGGCGGAACTCGAGACCGCCCAGACCGGCAAGCCCATCAAACTGAGCGCGAACTCCGACATCCCCTTCGCCAACGACAACATCCGCTTCATGGGCACGCAGGCGCGCAGTCTCGAAGGCAGCGCGGCGGGCGAGTACGTCACGGGCTACACGAGCATGCTCCGCCGCGAACCCGTGGGAGTGGTGGCGTCCATCGCACCCTGGAACTACCCCTACCTCATGGGCGCCTGGAAGATCGCCCCCGCGCTGGCCGCCGGGAACACCGTGATCCTGAAGCCGGCCTCGAACACGCCGCTGACGGCCATCAGGATGGCTCAGATCGCACTCGACGTGGGGATACCCGCGGGCGTGTTCAACGTGGTGACCGGCCCCGGCGACGAAGTCGGCGCGGCCCTGGTGGAGCACCCCGGGGTCGACATGGTGTCGCTCACCGGCAACACCGCCACCGGCTCGCGCATCATGATGCTGGCGGCCCCCACGCTGAAACGACTGCACCTGGAGCTGGGCGGCAAGGCGCCGTTCATCGTGTTCGACGACGCCGACCTCGCCGCCGCGGTGCAGGGCGCGGTGGTGGGCGGCTACGTCAACACCGGCCAAGACTGCACCGCCGCCACCCGCGTCTACGTGCAACGCGCCGGCTTCGACGAGTTCCTGGAACGATTCACAGAAGCCGTGCTCGCCATCCGCGTGGGCGACCCCCGCTCCCCGCTCACCGACATGGGGCCCTTGATCTCGGCGTCGCAGCGGGCGGGAGTGGCCGGATTCGTGGATCGCGCCCGCGAGACGGGCCTCACCATCGTCACCGGCGGCCGCGCGGTCGACGGGCCGGGATTCTTCTACGAGCCCACCATCGTCACCGGGGCGCGCCAGGACTCCGAGGTGGTGCAGAAGGAGATATTCGGGCCGGTGGTGACGGTGTTGCCCTTCGACACCGAAGACGAGGTGGTCGGGCTCGCCAACGACGTGGACTATGGGTTGGCGTCATCGGTCTGGACCACCAACGTGTTCCGCGCCCTCCGCGTCGCGAAGGAGCTGCACTTCGGCGAAGTGTGGATCAACGACCACCTCCCCCTAGCCTCAGAGATGCCACACGGAGGGGTGAAGAAGTCGGGGTTCGGAGCCGATCTCTCGCACTACTCCTTCGAGGAGTACACCACGGTCAAGCACGTCATGGCCGACCTGACGGGCGACGTGCGCAAGGGTTGGCACTTCACCGTCTACGGCGACGCGGAGTAGGCCCGCGGTGCGACCTGCCTGGAAGCTCTGGCTGGAGAACGAGGGCAAGGTCTTCGGACCCGGCCCCGCCACGTTGCTCGAACACGTGGCCGGGTCGGGCTCCCTGCGCAAAGCGGCGGGAGAAGTCGGCATGTCGTACAACAAGGCATACTGGACCATCCGCGCCATGGAGGACGGTCTCGGCTTCGCCCTTCTCCACCGCACCGTCGGCGGAACGTCCGGGGGTGGATCTACGCTCACCCCCGAGGCCCTTGACCTTCTCGTCCGCTACCGGGCGTTCGAAGCGGAGGCGGAGATCAGCCTGCGGACGCTCTTCGCGAAGCACTTCGGGTAGCGGGCGGCACCCGCCCTTCGCGCAATGGGCACGACCGCGGGGACTCGGGTCAGGACAGGATGTCCTTCCGCCGGAACACTCCCCACGCCACGAGCACCAGGCCGACGATGTAGGCCGCGAACGTGGCCAGCGCCTTCCAGATGGGCTCCCACGAGATGGGCTGGCGGAGCAGATTGAACCAGTCCTCGAAATGGCTGGTGAACAGGTAGGGCTTCAGGAAGTCGAAGTAGCTGAACTGGCCCAACGCCTGCAGCACCAACACGAGCACCAGCGCTCCGACGGCGGCGGTCAGGCTGGAATCGGTGAGGGTGGAGAGCAGCACCGCCAGCGAGACGATGCACGCCATCCCTACCAAGGCGATGAGATACGCCAAGGCGATAAGCCCGAACCCATGCGCCACGCTCACCTGTCCACCCGAGAGTGTGGTCATCGGATGCAGACCGAAGACCGACCATCCGGCTATGACGCCGGCGACCGCCACCAGCGCCATGCCTACGCCCACGTACATGATCGCCACCGCCCACTTCGCCAGCAGCACCCCGGTGCGGCTCACCGGCCGGGTGAGCAGGGTCTTGAGCGTGCCAAGCTCAGCCTCGCCGGCGATGACGTAGCTGCCCGTCATGGCCGACACGAGGGGGAGCAGGAAGAACGACATGGCGGCCAGCGCAGCCAGCGGCACGAACATGCCGTTGGCTGCGATGTTGGAAAAGAACGGCGGGCCCTCACCGTGCGGCGGCGTACCCGAAGAGAGCCGCAGGGCGATAGTCATGATGATGGGTATGGCCACGAGACCGGCCCAGCCCACGTACGTGCGGCGCTGGAACAGGACCTTGACTATCTCGCGGCGCAGATGGTTCATCGGGGCGGTTCCTCGCCGGGAGACGACGCCACTGTCGCCGAGCCGGACGCCGGCACGGCCGTCGAGTCATCGACGGCGGCGGCCGCGGGCCCCGTCGCCGAGCCCGCGGACACCGAGCCTGCCGAGGCGTCGGCGCTCGCGGTCAATTCGAGGAAGAAATCCTCCAAGCCCTGCTCGACCGCGGGTATGATCGCCCGCACGTCGATGCCGGCCGCCACCAGGTGTCTCACCATCTCCGGGCCGGCGTCGTCTGCGGCGCGCACGTCGAGGTATTCGCCGTCATCCACCACCGCACCCGCGCCGCACAAAGCACGCAGCACCTCGAGCGCGCGCCCCTGATCGCCGGTGAGCACCTTGACCGACATGTCTTTGGGCCGCAACTCCGCCACGGGTCCCTGCACCACGATGCGCCCCTTGTGCATGATCACAGCCCGATTGCAGATCTGCTCCACCTCATGCAGAAGGTGCGACGAGAGAAAGACCGTGGTCCCCCGCCGCCCGAGTTCGCGGACGAGTTCGCGCACGTCCTTCATGCCCTGAGGATCGAGGCCGCTGGTAGGTTCGTCCAGGATGATGAGCTCGGGCTCGTGCAGCAACGCCTGCGCGATGCCGAGCCGTTGCTTCATGCCGTGGGAGTAGCCGGCCACCCGGGAGTCACCCCGACTGCCAAGCCCCACGATGTCCAGCACCTCCGAGACGCGGGCCTCGGTCACGTCGCCGTGCATGCGCCCCAACAGGCGGAGATTGCGGCGCCCGGTCATGTTGGGATAGAAGGCCGGGATATCCACGAACCCACCCACGTGCCGCAACGCCTCCTGGCGCTGGTCGGGAACCCGGTGATCGAGTATCTGGACGTAACCGGAGGTGGGATAGATCAGGCCGAAGATCATGCGGATGGTGGTGGTCTTGCCGGCGCCGTTCGGTCCGAGGAAGCCGAAGATGTCGCCCCGACACACGCTGAGGTCCAGGTCGTCGACCGCCCGCAGGCGGCCGAAGTCCTTGGTGAGCTGGTGGGTGGAGAGGACGACGGGACGGTCGGCGCACGGTTCGTGCGCCGACCGTCCCGTCTCCGAGCTACTTGATTCCGGCGACAAGATCAGCGAGGTCGGCCTGAGAGACGCTCCCCGCCGCCAGGACCACTGTGCCCTTCTCCGCGAACACCATTGCCGAGCCAAGACGGGTGCCCAGTTGATACACCGCATGCGGGCCCACCGGTGTGGTCGTCCCGAGAACGGGTACCTTCGCCAGCTCGGCCGTGACCTGGGATAGGTCGGCCGCGCTGATCGTGGTCTCTACCAGGAACACCGATCCGAATCCACTACCGTACTGAAGAACGACTACCGGGGCTCCTCCCGCAAGAGCCGGGAGCGACCCGAGAGCCGGGGAACCGGATGCGCCCACTTCGCTGGCGGGCATGACATACGCACCCTTGAAGGGCAGTGCGTCACCCGCAGGTGTGAGCAACGTGAAGCCCGCCTGGGTCTGCGCTTCGGCCAGGGTGAGCGTCGCCGGTTCCTTCCCAGCCGTCGCTCCCTTCTGCGCGCCGGGATGCATACCGGCGATCATGCCCTCGGGCAAGGCGAGTGTCGAATGCTCGACCTTGGCGCCCGCGGGCGGCGTGAACTCGAAGACAGTCGCCGCGATGGGATCGTACGAGACGCGGGTGAACCCGGCCGACAGAACCGGCTTGGTGTCGGCCTTCGCAAAGATCTGTGCCTGCAGGGGCATGTAGGTCGCGCCGTCGATCGCCACCTGCGCCGACCCCACGACCGTGTTCGTCGCTGTGGGCGTCATCGTCAACAGATACGCGGCGCGGCCGGCCACTTTCACCTGATCCACAGTCAGAGTCGCGTCAGGCGCCAGCTCGGTCATGAACTCCTGGATCTTCGCCGAGAGGTCGACCCCCGCCGCCGGACCGCCGTCGCCGACCGCGGTCTCGGTTCCCGGCTTGACCGGCATCGTGTACTCTGTCGCCGTCGCGGCCTGCGAGCTATACACCCACAGACCGGTGCCGTCAGACACCAGCGCGGTGTCGCCCTGAGAGCTCTGCGACTCCAGACGCACCTTGTTCCCGTCAAGCCACATCCTGCCCGATCCGTTCTGCAGCAGGGAGGAGACGCCGGGACCGCCCGCCGGAGCGAGCAACATGCCTATCGGGCCGAGAAGGTCGTTGGTCCACGCTACGTCGCCGCTCACCGTGGTCGTCTTCGGCGCGCTCTCGGCGACTTTGGCCAGAAGCTCGGCCGGAGTGAGTGCGGGCAGGTCTGAACCACCCTGAGCTCGAGCAACCGCCAATCCCGCCGTCAGTGCCACGACCACTACCACCGCCGCGACTATGATCGCTATCTTCTTTCGCTGCATCGCGAGGCTCCCTTCAGGGCTGATGCCGCATGGTCTGATCCATCTATGTGTTTCATGATACCCCCGATATGTAAAGGAAATGCGTGGAGAGCGTCGGCCCGGCGGTGTTGTGACACCGAGGACGGGTCCGTATGATGAGCCGTGGGACAACCGACCAGAACACGAGCTCCGGAAGGGAAGAGCATGGACCAAGCGGGGAAGACCGTGGCCATCGTCGGAGCCGGCATCGCGGGGCTTTGCGCCGGGGTCTACGCCCAGATGAACGGATACCGATCCCGCGTCTACGAGCAGCATTCGGCACCGGGAGGTCTCTGTACAGCCTGGAAGCGCCGCGGCTATACCATCGACCTCTGCGTTCACTGGTTGGTGGGCTCGCGTCCGGGCATCGCCATGCACGAGCTCTGGCGAGAGGTGGGCATGGTGCAGGGCGTGGAGATCGTCGACTTGGACGAGTTCGCCCGTCTGGAGACGGCCGGTGGGGAGACGGTCGTCTTCTACCGCGATCTGGACCGTACGGAACGGCATCTTCTGGAGCTCGCTCCGGCCGATGCGACTCTGATCCGCCGGTTCTTCGCAGACGCGCGACGTCTCTCGGGCAAGGACCTCCGCGCCGACCTGCCCCCGCGAAACCTGATGGGCCGGTTCGACCAGCTCCGGGCCATGCCTATGCTGCTGCCCTTCATGAAGCCGCTCCGCACCTGGGGCAGGCTCTCCCTGGCCGACTTCGCCGACCAGTTCTCCAGCCCGGCGTTGCGCGAGACGTTTCGCGTCTGGTGGCACCCCGAGATGTCGGTCTTCTCTCTGCTCATGACGCTGGTCTGGCTTCACGATCGGCAGGCGGGGTACCCCATCGGAGGTTCGGTGCCGCTGGCGCGCGCGCTGGAGAAGCGCTACCTGGACTTGGGCGGCGAGATCGAGTATCGAGCCCGCGTGGCTTCGATCATCGTGGAGGACGACCGAGCGGTCGGACTGCGACTGGCCGAGGAAGACGAACGGCGCGCCGACTGGGTGGTCTCGGCCGCCGACGGCCACTCGACCATCTTCGACCTGTTGGAAGAACGCTACCTCGACGAGAACCGCCGCCACTACTATCGTGACCTGGCGCGCTTCCCCTCACTCGTCTTCGTGGGACTGGGAGTGAACCGCACCTTCGCCGACGAACCACAACTGGTGAGCGGCTGGAGCCTCCCCGCTCACTTCTCCCCGGCGCTGCAGGGGGTAGACGCGGATCGAGTGGCGGTGCGCATCCACAACTTCGACCCCACCCTGGCCCCGGAGGGAAAGACCGTGATCACCGTCACGTTCGAAGCCGACTACGACTACTGGGTCGCCCTCGCCGCCGAGGACCCGCGTTACGAAGAAGAGAAGGCAAAGGTCGCGGCCGCGGTCGTGGGGCTGCTGGAGCAGCGTTTCCCGGGCCTGCGCGCCCAGGTGGAGATGGTCGACGTGGCCACACCGGCGACCATAGAGCGCTATACCGGCAATTGGCTGGGTAGCTACGAAGGCTGGCTGCCGACCCCCGAGATGTTCATGGCGGACATGCCCCGCGACCTGCCCGGCCTCGACGCGTTCCTGATGGCGGGCCAATGGGTCATGCCGGGCGGCGGCCTGCCGAGCGGGCTCATGACCGGCCGGCAGACGGTGCAGATCATGTGTCACAAGGACGGGCTGGAGTTCCACACGACAACGGCGTGAACCATCGAAGCGACCGTGGCGGAGGTGCCGGATGAGCGTCGAGTACTTGCGGAAACAGTTGGGCGACAACGAGGAGATCCTCTACACCGAACGCCACCACTGGATCTTCCCCGTGAGTGAGATGGTCAAGTGGATCCTCGTGGGGATCGTCATCTTCGTGGTGCTCACCTTGGTCGCCTTCTGGTGGTTGCCCGACGCAGGCTGGATCCGTTGGGGGTATCTGGTCTTGATCATCCCCGTGGTCCGCATCGGAGGCGGGTTCGTATCATGGCTGATGAACATCTACGTGGTCACCAACCGGCGGGTGGTAGAAGTCACGGGGGTCATAAACAAGAAGGTCATGGATTCGTCGCTGGAGAAGTTGACCGACGTGGTGCTCACCCAGCGCCTGTTCGGTCGGATCCTGGGCTACGGCGACATCGAGGTGCTGACCGCCGCCAGCACCGCCGCGGTCAACTATCTGAAGCAGATCAGGCGGCCCTTGGAGTTCAAGACGGCCATGGTCAACGCCAAGGAAGCACTCGAGCAGGAATTCGGCGGAAGCGACTGACCAGAGAAAGCGGGTGTGCCCACCCCCATCGAGGTTCGCCGCGGCACCGCGCGTGACTCCTACTAGGTCTGCGCCTCGACGATGACGGCGGTGCCGTAGGCCAGCACTTCGGTCATGTTGTTGCCGAGGTCGGTCGCGTCGTAGCGGAAACCGAGCACGGCGTTGGCGCCCATGGCGTCCGCGTGCTGAGCCATGAAATCGAACGCCTCCGCCCGCGTCTGCTCGCACAGTTCGACGTATTCGTCGATCCGGCCGCCGCCCAGCGTGCGGATCGCCGCGGTGACCTGACTGCCGATCCACCGAGAGCGCACGGTCACCCCCCGAACCACCCCCAGGTTGTGGGTGATGCGACAGCCCGGCAATTGAAGACACGTCGAGATCATTCTGGGGTCCACTTGCGCCCTCCTTTTGGTGTCGTGCCCACCGAACGTACCCCTGTCCCTACACAGGCAATCCGAACGGGGCCGCCCGTGCGCAGAGGACATTGCGATCCAGGGACGAACCTGGACATGTGCGCTGGAGACGCGCCTGCGGGCGCTCTGGAAGACAGAGCGCCCCTCGGGAGGATGGGCCCGAGGGGCGTGGAGAAAAAGGAGACGCCACGTAGAGGGCAGAGAACCCGCCTCGGTGGCTGTTCCTACCGCTACTATCGGACGGAGCGCCCGGACCTTTACCCCTGACGCAGAAACGCCGGCCATAGGCCGGCGCTTCTGCGTCATCGCTTCGTGTGCGAGAGCGGTGCTACCAGCGGTTCCCGCCGCCGCCGCCGTAACCGCCGCTGCTGCTGCCGCCGCCGCTCCGACCGCCGCCGCCGCCGTAGCCGCCACCACCGCCGCCGCCGTAGCCGCCGCCGCCACCGGTGCGCCGCGGCGCTTGTTCCTTCGCGTTGTCGACCTTGATGGCACGACCATCTACCTCAGTACCGTCGAGGGCAGTCTTCGCCGCGAGGGCTTCTTCGGCGCTACCCATCTCGACGAAACCGAAGCCCTTGGGGCGGCCGGTGTCGCGGTCGTTGATCAGCGTGACGGAGGCAACCGTGCCGTGAGCCGCGAAGAGCGTCTCCAGGCTGCCTTCACTCGTGTTGTAACTCAGGTTGCCCACGTACAACTTTGCAGAACTCATCTGATCCTCCCGTACTGGGTTGCTGTGCGCATGCGAGTAGGCCATGCCTGGAAACGGAGCGGGAAGAACGAGAAGAGTTCGGCGCGCGTCGCCTGAGCGGGGTGTCCTATCGGATGCTTCCAAGTACTATATCATAGGTGTGTGGGCTCCCAAAACAGGCTCGTAAAACGCCAACGGTGCTACCAGTCGCCCGACCTTCTAAGCGCTCGGCGACGGAGGCTATACGCCGGAGCGAGCCGCGGTTGCGCAGGTCGACGGTCGCCGGCTCAGCTGACCCTCGCAGGCCGCGCGCGTACCCAGTATGATGTAGCGCTATGAACCGGGAGCACTACTCGTCCGATATCGAGTCCTCGCCCGCGACCGGCGCGTCGCCCTCGCGGGTCGCGCTCGTGCGCTGCGGGGACTACGACCAGGCGACGGTCGACGAGGCGGTGAGCCGCGGGTTCCAGCTCTTGGGCGGCCTCGAGGCCCATGTACGGGCGGGCGAGCATATCCTTCTCAAACCTAACCTCTTGGCCGGCGCGAGCCCCGAGGGCCTTGTCAGCGGCCACCCCACCGTGTTTCGGGCGGTCGCCCAGCAGCTGCGCGATGCCGGCGCGGAACTCTCGTATGGAGATTCGCCCGCATTCGGCGGCGCCCCGGGGGTGGCACGGAAAGCCGGGATAGCGGCTGTGGCGGAGGAGTTGGGGATCCGCCTGGCCGATTTCTCCACCGGACGCACGGTGTCGTTCTCCGAAGGGCGCCTGATCAAGCAGTTCACCATCGCCGACGCGGCCCTCGATGCCGACGGCATCGTCTCCCTCCCCAAGCTCAAGACGCATGGGCTCATGCGGATGACCGGAGCGGTGAAGAACCAGTTCGGCTGTATCCCCGGTCTGCTCAAGGGCGAGTTTCACGCTCGAATGAACACTATGGACCGCTTCGGTCAGATGCTCGTGGATCTCAACCGCCTTGTCCGGCCCCGCCTCTTCATCATGGACGGAGTGATCGCCATGCAGGGCAACGGCCCTCGGGGCGGTGACGCCCGCCCGATGTCGGTGCTGCTCTTCTCCACCGATCCCGTCGCTCTGGACGCCACGGTCTGCCGCATGATCGCCCTCGACCCCATGCTGGTGCCCACAGTGCGATTCGGAGAGGCCTGGGGACTCGGGCAGGCGGCCGACGTTGAGATCGTGGGAGACCCGTTGAGTTCTTTCGTCGATCGCGACTTCGTGGTCAATCGCGCACCGGGCTCGACCACGGGCGAATCCGGTCGCTTCAGCCGCTTCACCAGGGACCGCCTCGTCCCCCGGCCGGTCATCGATCCATCGCTCTGCACCGCGTGCGGTACGTGCGTCAAGATGTGCCCTGTGGAACCCAAAGCCGTGGATTTCGAAGACGGCTACGAGTGGGTCGACGAGTCCGAAGACCGATCCACGGGAGCGACGAAGGGCGCGCCTGTTCGGGCGCGCCACCACCCCTCTCCTCCGGTGCACCGCTACGATGGCTGCATCCGGTGCTATTGCTGTCAGGAACTGTGCCCTGAACACGCCATCGGGATCGCGAAGCCCCTGTTGGGCAGGCTGATCCACCGCTGATCCCCGTCGCTCCCTCCGGCGCGTGCGTCTACCGGAGCGCCACGCACTCGATCCCCACCAGCGCGCCCTTGGCGAGGGCGCTCACTCCTACAGGAGAGCGGGCCGGCGCGCGGACACTCGACGAGGGCCCGCTATTTCCCGAACTGAGTCGCGAAGTGCCCGGCCAACGAAGCCTCGTCAGGCACGAGGCCCTCCGGGGTCAGTTTGTCGACGATGCCCGGCAGAGCTTTGGCCAAGCCGGAAGCCATGACGTCCACGGGGATTCCCGCTTTGGCCGCCATGGCGGAGATCTGATCGGCTCCGAGGGCCGCGGTCAGTCCACTGGTAGATACAGGCATGTTGTCGCCGGTCCCTACCCACGTGTCCACGACCTCCCCCAGGCCTCCGGCATGGAGTTTCTCGAGCAGCGCGGGGAGTCCGCTCCCGCCACTGCCGACGAGTGCCATCGCCGCTTCCACGGTCGCATCGGCTCCCCCGGTCGGGGCCGCGCCGGCCGCGCCGGTCGCTCCGGCCCCCGGTCCCGCTCCCGCGGCGGCCGGAGCAGCAGAGGGTCGCGACCCGGTTGCTCCCGCAGTAGGAGTCGCCTTTGGCGCGTTGCCTCCCCCACGAAGCGAGCGAAACCAATCCATGAGTCCCATGCGAACCTCCCCCGAGACGTGAAACCCCGCGTGCAGGCCTTGTAGGATCACTCTACACTAAGCTGGTGCGATGAGCGAATCAGCCGGCGGGCCTGGGGACTCGGCCGCGGAAGTCTTCTAGTGCGGCACCACCGGACACACCGGCAACCCCTGCACGCTCTCCAGGAAACCCAGGTCGCGTTCGCGCCCGATCATGACCAGGGAGTCGCCGCGGTCGACCAGGTAGTCCGGGCCCGGCAGGAACACGAAATGGGGCTCGGTCTGCTTGCGCACGGCCAGGACGAACACGTTCAGACACGCGCGAAGGTCGAGGTCGGCGAGCGTGCGGCCGTGGGCCACTTCAGGCGGCTCCACGTCACGAACCAGGTAGTCCTGCTCGAGCGGCACGAAATCGAGCAGGTTGGGATTGAGCATGCGGGCCGCCATGCGGCGGGCCGTCTCCCGTTCAGGGAAGATCACCTCGGCCGCGCCGACGAGCGTGAGGATCGACCCATGGATGTCACTCAACGCCTTTGCGTGGATGAGCGGCACGCCGATCTGCTTGAGGTGCAGTGTGGTGAGGATGCTGGCCTCGAGGCCACCCCCCATGCTGACCACGGCCTCGTCGAAGCTGCGCGAGACCACAGCGGACAGTGCGGAGAAATCGCGGGCGTCGAGGCATAGGGCCCGCTGCACGTGTGTGCTGATCTCGTCGACCTGGTCGGCGTCGATGTCGATCGCCAACACCTCCGCCTCCAGCGCGAGGTTTCGCGCGAGTTCCCCTCCGAAGTTCCCCAAGCCGATGACGCACACATGCTTGCGGACTTTCATCCGATCATCACCTTTCCTTCTGGATAGCCGATACGAAGCGCCATGCGGGTGAGCGCCCACGTGGCCAGAGTCAGTGGTCCCACCCGGCCGATGTACATGGTGAGGATGAGCTCGAGTTGGCCCGGACCCGACACGTCCGGGGTGATCCCGGTGCTCAGACCCACGGTACCGAAGGCGGAGATCTGCTCGAAGAGAAGTCGCTCCATGGACATGCCGTTGGAACCGGCTTCCGAGACGAGAAGGAACAACAAGCCGGCGATGTTCCACATCACGGCAAGGGCAAGAAGCAGGTTCACCCGGCGGACGACGTCCCCGGAGATGCGCCGTTCGAACAGCGTGACGTCGTCCTGGTTGCGGATGATCGAGCGAAGTTGGGCCAGAAAGATGGCCATCGTCGTTATCTTGACCCCGCCCGCGCACGAGGCGGGATTGGCGCCGACGAACATGAGCAGCGTGATGAGGAGGATAGACGCCGAGGGGAGCTTCCCGATATCTACGGTGTTGAAGCCGGCGGTGCGTGACGTGATCGACTGGAACAAGGCGTTATGGAGATGGTCCCAGATGGTCGGCTCTCCCGGGGTGAGGCCGAACACCAGCAGACCCACGAAACCGACCGAGATCAGGATGGCCGTGCCCGTGAGGACAACCTTCGCGTGCAGACTGAGACGACGCAGTCCCGACGGTGGATGGGCTCCCGGGAGGGCGTGTTTGGCATGGATCCAGAGCTCCGCGAGGACCCACATGCCGAGCCCACCCGCCACGATGAGCCCCATGATCGTGAACGTGATCAGGGGGTTGACCCGCGCAGCGACGAGATTGTCGCTGTAGATCGAGAAACCGGCGTTGCAGAACGCGGAGACCGAGTGGAACAATGCCGACCACCCCGCGTGGAACACGTTGCCCTTCGTCATGAGGAACGCCACGAAGAGCACCACCACCCCCAGTCCCTCGACGGCGAACGTGATCTTCAGAATGCGAACGAACAGCAGGCGGAAATCGTGCGCTGCGTCGGACTGGAAGATGGAATCATGGAGGGCGGCCTGGGAGCGCAAGGACAGGCGGCGGCCGAGAATGGCGAATATCATCGCGGTGCCCGTCATCACGCCCAAGCCCCCGATCTGGATGAGCACCATGATGATGACCTGGCCCAGCGCGGTGAAGGCCGTGCCCGTGTCCACTACCACCAGGCCGGTGACGCACACCGCCGAGGTAGAGGTGAAGAGAGCATCGAGGTAGCTCACTTCACCGGGCGCGTGCGACCAGGGAAGAACGAGCAGCAACGAACCCATGAGGATGACGGCCGCAAAGCCCAGCAGCACCAGAGCCTGCGGCGAGAGCCGCGCGAAGAACGCGCGTATCGGCCCGCGCCTCCGCCCGTTGCCAGAGCCCGGCGCAGCGGGTCGGATCTGTCCTGCGGTTCCCCTCGCTCCCTCCACGGAACGGATTCTACGTGTGCGTCACCGCCGCGGCAAGCGTCGCCCCGTCGGCCTTCGGCCGCGCGACTCCAGGCGCCGGCGCTCTTCCTGCCTGATCGCGAGATCGGTCAGTTCGCCCCGCAGCGTGCGGTAGCTCTCAAGACGGCGGGCCGGCAGGTCGCCGCGGGCAACGGCAGCCAATACGGCACAACCGGGCTCGGCATCGTGGGAGCAGTCGGCGAACCGACAGCCGGCAGCCAGGGTCTCGATGTCGGCGAAGGCCAGGGCCATCCCCCTTTCGCTCTCCCACAGCGCCAGCGCCCGCATTCCGGGAGTATCGATGAGCACGCCGCCTCCGGGTAGCAGCACCAACTCCCGCGCGACCGTCGTGTGCCGACCCTTCTGGTCGCGAGGACGCACATCCGCGGTGGCCTGGAGCTGCTCGCCGGCGAGAAGGTTCGCCAGGGTCGACTTGCCCACGCCGGATGCCCCCAGAAGGGCGACCGTACGGCCCCGGGAAGCATAGGCGGCGATCTCGGGCACGCCCAGGCCGGTGAGGTTGCTGAGAACATGCACCGGCACGCCCACTGCGACCGCCCGGACGGCTTCCAAAGCCCCATCCACCTCAGCGAAGAGGTCGGCCTTGCTCAGCACGACCACGGGATCGGCCCCGCTCTCCCAGGCAAGGACCAATTCTCTCTCCAAGCGCCTGAGGTTCGGCTCCCGAGAGATCGCCTGCATCACCAGGACCACGTCGATGTTCGCGGCCACCACCTGGGCGGCGGTGGCATCACCGGGGTCGCTGCGCACGAAGGCCGAGAAGCGCGGAAGCACCCGCTCCAGAACGGCGTCGCCCTCAGACGAGACGCGTACCGTCACCCAGTCCCCCACTGCCGGAGTCTGCTCCAGCGTGCCCCGCCCGCGGAAGCGACGATGGGCTTCTGCGTGGACCGGTCCCACGTCCGTCAGGATCACGTACTTGCCCCGGTCGCCGCGGGCCACTCGCCCGGGAACCAGACCCGTTTCGGCCACCTTCATGAACGCGTCCCGAAACCGCTCGTTGTAGCCGAGGAGTGCGAGTCTCTCTGTGATGGACGCCTGATCGGGCGCCGGGGTGAGGGGTAGCATCGCCTAGGAGTGTACGGCAAACAGCGCCGCGGCTCAATCTCCCCGACCCATCGCGATCGTGGTGGACTCCTTCTTGAGACCGAGCCGGGCTGCACCGGCGACCATCGCTCAGGTAGAAACGCCCGATACGGGGAATACAGGTTGTATGGTTTCCCGCACATCCCGACCAACGGAGTACGTAGCTCATGAACCGCATCGACCCCTCGGAGATCACCCCGGAACATCTCTACCTGTCACGCCGCACGTTCATCACCGGGGCCGCGGCCGTCGCCGCCGGCGCTGTGCTGGCGGGCTGCGGCCTGGGTGAATCCAAGACGGCCGCCCCGGGCGTGACCACCGGGACCCCCGGATCGGTCTCGTCCACCCTGGACGAGCTCGGCGACCCGCTGACCTCGTATGAGGACGTGACCACCTACAACAACTTCTACGAGTTCACCACGAACAAGGACGGCGTGGCGACCGCCGCCAAAGACTTCACGTTCACCCCTTGGAGCGTCGAAGTCGGTGGGTTGGCAGCCAAGCCCCGCACGTTCGCCATCGAAGAGCTGACGGGCCTGTTCCCCGACGAGGAGCGCATCTACCGTATGCGGTGCGTGGAGGCCTGGTCCATGGTGATCCCGTGGCTCGGTTTTCCGTTGCGGAAGCTCCTGGAGACCGTCGAGCCCACTTCCGAGGCGAAGTACGTCCGTTTCGAGACCCTCCTCGACCCGGAGGAGATGCCGGGCCAGAAGGACTCCGGCTTCTCCTGGCCCTACGTTGAGGGGCTGCGCCTGGACGAGGCTATGAACGATCTGACGCTGCTCTCCACCGGGCTGTACGGCAAGCGGTTGCTGCCCCAGAACGGCGCCCCGCTTCGGCTGGTGGTGCCGTGGAAGTACGGCTTCAAGTCGATCAAGTCGATTGTTCGCATCCAGCTGGTCGCGGAGCAGCCCGTGAGCTTCTGGATGGCCTCAGGGCCGGAGGAATATGGCTTCTACGCCAACGTGAACCCAGACGTCGACCACCCGCGCTGGTCGCAGAAGTCGGAGCGGCGCATCGGCGAGTCCGGCCGGCGCGACACTCTCATGTTCAATGGTTACGAGAAGGAGGTCGCAGCACTCTACGCCGGGATGGACCTCAGCAAGGACTTCTGATGCGCGCCGCCCGCCCCACCGCGTCGGCGGGCGCGGGCCGACTCGGTCCGCTGGTGCGCGTCGCCGCCCACGTGTGGGCACTCGCGCCTCTGGCGATCCTCATCTATGTGATAGCGGCCGACCGCCTTACGGCCAACCCGATAGAGGACGTCACCCGTCGGCTGGGCCGGGATGCCCTGCTCATACTGACCCTCTCGCTGGCCGTGACGCCGCTGGTCTGGATGCTGGAACGCATCGCCTCGCGCCGAGTCGGTGGCGCGGCCCGCGCCGGCCGCAGGCTCGGCTCTGCGCTGCGGCCGCTGCGGCGCACGTTCGGACTCTACGCCTTCTTCTACGCGTCTCTGCACCTGTTCGTGTTCGCCGTGATCGACTTCGGGCTCGATCCCGCGCTGCTGGTCGACGCGGTGCTGAAGAAGCGGTACGCGCTGGTGGGGTTGGCGGCATTCCTGATCTTGACGGCCCTGGCCGTCACCTCCACGCAGGGCTGGAGGCGTCGTCTCGGGATGGCGTGGAAGAAGCTGCATCGACTGGTGTACGTCGCGGCAGGGCTGGTCGTGCTGCACAACCTATGGGCCGCCAAAGCCGTGACCACCGGACGCCTGGCCTGGGCGGCACTGATCGCGGGGTTGCTCGTGGCGCGAATCCCCATCTGGATCGCGGCCCGGCAGCGGCAACCGGGCGACGGCCTCTCCTACGAGCGCCAGAACTCGTCGGGCGACACGGGCCGGCCGTAGCCGAACAGGTCGTCGGCGCGCACGAGCAACCGGTCAAGGAAGGGCGCCCGCGCGGCGACGGCACGGGCGGCGTCGTGCAGCACACCCGGCGGCTTGTTGAACGGGCACACGCGGATGCAGACCGCGCAATCCAGCCGGTTCTTGGCCCAGAAGCCGAAGCAGCGCTCGGCATCCACATACCACTTGCGTACCCCGGGGTGATTGGAGATGCTCAGACCCTCCTGTGGTCGGCTCCCCGTCGGGGATGGCCCGCGACGGGCAGTGTTCGGCGCACTTCTTGCACACGCGGCAAAACGCCTCCACGCCGAAGGGCGAGTAGGTGTCGGCAGCCAGAGGCATGTTGGTGAAGACCTTGCACAGGCGCACGCGTGGCCCGAACTCCGGCGTGACCAGGATGCCCATGCGGCTCCACTCGCCCAAGCCGGCCGCCATGGCCATCGGCACGCTGAGGGCGGTGTCGTTCCCGCAGGGAAGCGCTCGGTAGCCCAATCCGCGGATGAACGCGGCCACCAGGTTCGCCACCACGGCCATATGCGAGTAGCCCAGGCCGGTGCCCGCCCCGCCGATACCGGTGGGAGCGCCGCGCATGGCGGGTTCGTCCATGGGGACAGCGAGCACCACTGCCTGCCGGCAGTCCTCCGGCAGTTCCGTAGGCCTGTGCTCGCCGGTCGTCAGGTCGAACTGGTGTGAGTAGACCCACGAGGGGTGCACGTCACATACGCCGGCGAGACCGGCGCCGTAGAAGCGGGCCGCCCGCTTGACGAAGCGGCTCATCTCGGCCGGCGAGCCCGTCACCGGACCGTCGGTCTCCACATAGAGGCGGGCCTTGGCCGGGATGCCCTCCCACGCGTACAGACCGAAGTCGGCGTGTGCGTTGCCCTGGGCATGTTCCCATTCCAGGTTCCACGAAGCGTTGCGCAGGGCGTAATCGACTTTCCGATAGCCGGGACGATCGCGGTAGACGATCTCCCGGTAGAAGCGATCGCCGAGGGGCTTCACGGCCGGGTCCCACACGCTCCGCTTGAACATCTCGTTCTTCTGGTCGAAGCGCGTGTCGGCGACCGGGAACGGCCCGTCGGCGACCGGGAACGGTACGTCGTTCATGGTCTTCCCCTCGTGTTGACGATCACCACACCGACCACGGCGGTTGCTCCGCCCGCCAGAGAGAGCAGGCCGGGCACCTCGTGACGCCACACCCAGGCGATGAGGATGGCGAGCACCGGCAACAGGTACAGGAAGCTGGTGACCAGAGGCGCCGGGGCCCGGGAGAGCGCGTACGTATAGGTGACGTAGGCCGCGGCACCGGGGAAGATCCCCATGTAGACCACGGCCAACGTTGCGCTCAGTTGAGCGTGGGGCAGTATGCGCAGCGTGCCCGGCAGATAGACCGCGAGGAAGAGGGTGCCCGCCCAGATCGCGTAGGCGGTGAACGGCAGGGGTCCATAGCGGACCAGGTACGGTTTCTGATAGACGAAGTACAACGCGCCGGAGAGAGCGGCGAGCAGGATCACGAAGGCCCGGGGATCGAACCGCACTCCGCCTCCTTCGCCCAGCGCCACCACAGCCACGCCGGCAAACGCCACGCCGATCCCCGCCCATCCCCAGGGACGCAGACGTTCGCCCAGCACAGGCCCTGCCAGTAGGGCGACGAAGACCGGATTCGAGGCCACCAGCAGGCTTGCCGCCCCCGCGGTGACCGTCTGTTCGCCGTAGTTGAGGCAGAGGTGATAGGTCGTCACGCCGAGGAAGCCCAGCACGAGGAACGCGGGAATGTCACGCCGCGCCGGCAGCGGCGGGCGGGCGATGGCCACGTAGAGACCCATGACGAGCGAAGCCACCACGAACCGCAGGAAGGCCAACTCGCCGGGCGGATACGCCTCGAGGGCCGCGCGGATGCCCGCGAATGCCGAAGCCCACAGCACCAGCGTGGTCAGAATGGCAACGAGGGTCCGCGCCCCGATGCCTTGGGTCACTCCCGGCTCGCGATGCGGTCGCGGATCGCGCGGGCGCCCTTGTCCAGCGTGCTCGCGGTGAGGAAACCGGCCAGCAAGAGCGCCGACGCCACCATCTCCGCCGGATAGAGCCCGGCTGTGTTGCCCAGGCGCGCCCGGGAACCGGCGAAGGCGATGATCAGCGTGCCCGCGGCGATCATCATGTTGCCCCACATCCGATACTTGTACTCCCGCTTCCGCGCGAACCGATAAGCGGAGAGCACCGCTCCCCCGAGTAGCAGGATCGAACCGGGGATATTGAAGACCAACGACATGACCCGGGGAAACGAGAGGCTGGGGCCAAGAGCTTGACCGCCCACGGTAATGCCGGGCACCAACTTGCTCGCATCGAGCGTCACGGTCAGCGCTCCGTAGAGAAAGATCGCCAGGCAGACCAGGTTGAAGATCAGGTACCTATCGCCCCACTTCCGGCGGCGCGTCATCAAGTAGAGAGTGCCGAGACCCAGGAACCCCACCAGGGACGCGGCCAGCACGATGTAGAAACGGTAGACGAGTGGATCCCAGTGGCCCTGATACTCCGACACCGCCTCCATGACCGCCGCTACCGCATAGAAGAGCAGGCCGATCGCCCAGGCCAGCTGATGCGGCTGGCGCCGCTTCAGCCACTGGCGGAAGACCAGCCCTGCGTACACGAAGCCGAGTACCGCCGTGGCGAGCGGCCAGGCCCAATGAGACCAGAACTCCTCTGACACCTACTGCCTCCTTCACGCCGGGACATCTACCGACCATCCTACTGCCTGGCGCCACCGGCGACAAAGACCAGGCCGACCACTATACTGGTTCGAATCGGGCGGACGCCCGGCGTCTCCACGCACACGACGGAGGACCCGTGTTCTGTATCGTTCACCCACGGCTGCGCGGGCGCCACGTGAACCCATGACTATCCGCCTGGGAGTGAGTGCCTGCCTCTTGGGACAGCCCGTGCGCTACGACGGCGGTCACAAGCTCGACCAGTTCCTGGTGGAAGGACTCGGCCGGTTCGTGGAGTACGTGCCGGTATGCCCCGAGGCCGAGGCCGGCCTGGGCGTGCCCCGGGAAGCGATGCGACTGATCGGTGACCCCGGGTGCCCGCGCCTGGTGACCGTGCGTACACACGAGGACCGCACCGACCTGATGACCGGCTGGGCGGAGCGCCGCGTACGAGAACTAGAGGCCGAAGACCTGTGCGGCTTCATCTTCAAGAAGGACTCCCCCAGCAGCGGACTCATGCGCGTGAAGGTGTACGCGAAGAGCGGCATGCCCGTCAGGAAAGGAATCGGGATGTTCGCCCGGGCCTTCGTGGAGCACTTTCCCGCGCTTCCCGTGGAGGAGGAGGGGCGCCTCAACGACCCCGACATCCGGGAGAACTTCATCGAACGCGTGTTCGCGCTCAAACGCTGGCGGGAACAGGTGGTGCGCAGTCCGAGCCGCGCAGCGCTGGTCCGCTTCCACAGCATGCACAAGCTGCTGCTGATGGCGCACAGCCCCGAGCACTATCGTGCGACGGGGCCGCTGGTAGCGGACGCCAAGGCCCGCGAGTTGGGGGAACTCCTCAACACGTACCAGGGATTGCTGCTCGAGGCGCTGGCGCTCCGGGCCACGCCACGCAGGCACGTCAACGTGCTGCACCACATCATGGGCTACTTCAAGCGCGACCTGACGGCCGACGAAAAGCAGGAATTGCTGGAAGTCATCGAGACCTATCGAGCGGGGCTGGTACCGTTGATCGTGCCGATCACGCTACTCAACCACTACGTGCGCCGGTTCGAGGAACCGTATCTGGCCGAGCAGGTCTACCTGCATCCCCACCCGCTGGAACTCAAGCTGCGCAATCACGTGTAGCCGGGACGACGTCCAGGAGGGCTACGTCTTCGGCAACCCCAGCAGGCTGCTGAAAAATGATGCTTCGCCTTCAGAGCGCTTGCGCTGAGTGCGAGGCAAGGACGCAGGGAGCGCTCGTAGCAGCGCTACGGGCGCGACCGAGGACGCCGTATCGCACCGCCCAGTGCACTCTGGGGGCCAAGGCTTCGCTTTTCAGTAGCCTCCTAGTGCAGCGGCCAGCTCGGCGCCCCACGCACGCGCCCGCTCGATCTCCCCGTCGCGCAGTGGTCCATACTTGCCCTTGACGATGAAGCGCTCCCCTTCTGCCACCGAGACGTACCCCTTGAGTTTCAGCGCTTCGTCGATCGCCCCTGTGGCCCCCCCGGGGGACCACCAGATGCGGGTCTCGAACGATGCCGAGCTGCCCGCCCCCGCGGGGAGAGCGTCCAGCCACGAGCGCAGCGAGGGGTGCGAAAGATCGGGCGGGGCCGGGGCCTTGCCGGGGTTGGCCGCGATGCTGCTCCGCATCTTCTCGGTCGGAAGTTTGAAGCCGAGCACCGGCGCACCCGCAACGATGAGTTGCGCGTCGGCGATCGCCGCCCCGTAGGCCTCTGAAGTAGTGAGCACTCGCGCCTCCGGACCGAGGCCTTCGGCTATCGCCCTGGCGATAGCCGCGGTGTTGCCCCACAGCGATTCGTAGACAACGACTGCTTTCATGGCACGCACCCTTCTCAAGGGCCACTGTCAACGGCTACAAGCGACGCAGCGGCAGCAACGGAGCCAAGACGCGCAGCCCGGCCCCCGCGATCACCCTTCTTCGAACTCTGCTCGGGCCACTTCTGACTGACGGATGATCGACTGTAGCGTCCCAACACGGAGTTCTCTGTGGTCGGGCACGGGAACGGTGACGGTCTCCGCGCCAACGCTCTTCTGCATGACGACATGGCTGCCGCGTCGCCTGACCTCCACGAAACCGTAACGCTCGAGGATGTTGCAGACCTCGCGGCCCGAAAGGACTCTAAGCCGCGCCACGAGAAGCTTCGAAGTGAGTCACGTACACTTCGCCGCGCCAGCGCTCCTCGATTTCTAGCGGTTCAGCGCACTCGAGGAACAGCTCAACGGCTTCACGGAGGTTTCGTGTCGCTTCCTCGATAGAGTCACCCTGGCTGGCGACATCCAACTCCGGACACAGGGCTACGAAACCCGACTCTTCGCGCTCAATGATCGCGGTGAGATGCATTGGTCCTCCCTTCAAGTCCACCTGAGAACGTCGCGGACGCGTGCCAATGGGCAACACCACGAACCATCGTACACCACGCAGCTGCGGCCACGAGCGGGGTTCATCCACCCTGCTGGATACAAGGTCGCCCTGCTGATACTGCATTTGTCATAAACTGCAACGAAACTTGCAAGAACTGTATCCCCTTCACGTTCCTGCCACACGGCTTCCAGCGCGCCGTGTGGTGGAGGGCGTCGTGGTCCTACGCCGGCCTCCCAGCGGTCGCCGGCGCCACCAGCGCCCCACGATCCTGGGCCAGCTTGTACTCCGACTCCATCTCCAGGACCCCGCCCGGGAACTCGTAGTCGGCCATCAGGGCCACGAAATCATCGGCCGAGAACTCCTCCGGACAGCGAACGCCGCTCGTGGGGTTACCCTTGTATCCCGCCCACTTCCCGGCCGCCATGAGTTCCCAGAGGATCACGGGAGTGAAGGCCGTCTGCGCCTGCACCACCTGCTGGTCGTACTTCTCCACGCACTCCTGGCTATCGGCCACTTGGTAAAGATAGACCTCCCGCGTGAGTCCGTCCTTCTTGCCCTTGATCCAGGTGCCGGCCGCCGTCTTGCCCACGTAGCGCCGGCCGATCTCCATAGGGTCGGGCGCGGCGGCGGCGAGAACGTCGCGCGGCGCCACCATGACGTCGCCCACCCGGATCTTCTCCTTGTTGTCCATGTTGACCGCCTTGAAGACCTCCATGGCGTTCATGAACTCGTCGCCCAGAGCGTACTTGAAGGTGGCCTTCTTCACGCCTTTCAGCAGGTGGGCCGAGCGGCCGATGCAGATGACCTCCTCATGCTCCACGTGGGCCACCTCGACCGTCCCGATGCCTTCGGGAAGCCAGAACGGCTCCGGCTCCGAGAACGGCGGGACGGTGCACCAGCCTTTGCCCGCTTCCCAGACGATGGCCGGGTTGGTGCACTCCTCGATGGTGGTCCAGATGGAGAAGCCGAAGCTGATGCCGCTGAAACCGGGGATCTCCAGGTTGGAGCCGTCGCGGATGCCGATCTCCTCCACCTCGTCGAAGAAGTGGTCGGCGCCGTAGCGGGCGAAGA
Source organism: uncultured Actinomycetota bacterium (assembly GCA_963790415.1). Lineage (GTDB taxonomy): Bacteria > Actinomycetota > Thermoleophilia > RBG-16-64-13 > RBG-16-64-13 > JAJZQZ01. The sequence continues at coordinate 102,287 of CAWBOK010000008.1, read as the reverse complement.
GGTCGGCCATGCCGGGCTCCACACCGCAGCCGACCATCGCGAGCCGGCCCTTGGCGGCGAACGCGTCGTCGAGGGGGAACTCCTCATCGCCCAGCTTCAACCCACATTGGCGGAAGGGATCGGTCGGGTGTGGCTCCGACAGCGTCATGGCCGTGTCCATGTAGTCGGTGCCCGCCTCGATGGCCGCCGCCAAGATGGCCTGGTTGAAGTTGGGAGCGACCGCGTTGAAGATCAGATCGACGCCGTGCTTCTTGGCCAATGCGACCATCTGCGCGACGTTGCCGGCGTCCACCTGCTCGGCGGGGAAGCGTGGGTCGTTCAGCTTCTGCGAGAACCGAGTGGCCCGCTCCACGCTGTAATCGGACATGACGCACTTCTGCAGCCAACTACCCGAGGGATCGCGACGCTTAGCGATGGTCGCCGCGCATTCGCCCACGCCGCCTGTGCCGATTACGAGTACCTTCATGGTGGGTCAACCCTCCCGGTCGACGTGTGCCGGCGGGCTCGTTGGGCCCGGCCGACTACTGGTGTGAGGCTCGAGCGCGGCCGTGGCCGCGCGACGTTCCGGCTATGTGCTACCCAGCGGCGAGGGTTCTTGCACTACGACCCACGTTGCCTGGGCATCCTCCGCCGAACGACTTGCCCGTTTCGCTCCCCCTCCCAGTGGGCACCTCCCACACATGGCCCAGCGAACAGGCACCGTCCCATGCGCAGACTCGCACCACGTACCGCGCGCAGCAACGTGGCGTCCGGGCCGTTCCCCCATCCGGCAGCGACAGCTGATCCCCCGCCCCGTGGCCGAGGTCTTCCCCTTCTTCGAATCGGCCCAGAACCTCGAAGACATCACCCCCGGTTGGCTGGGCTTTCATATCCTCGAGGCGCCCGAGCGGAGGCTCGTGACCGGCGATCTTCTGGAGTACCGACTGCGGCTCTTCGGCATCCCCTTGCGCTGGAAGACCCGGATCCTGCGGCTCGACCCGGGCCGGGGGTTCGTCGACGAACAGATCGCGGGTCCCTACCGTACGTGGATCCACACCCACCGGTTCGAACCGACTCCAGACGGCGCGACCCTCATGGAGGACCGGGTCGACTACCGGCTCCCCTTCGGCGCCCTGGGGCGCCTGGCGGGGTTCGCGGTCGCGATCCAGTTGCGGGCGGTCTTCTCCTACCGGTTCCGCCAGGTGGCCGAGCTCTACCCACCGAAGCGTCTCACGGCGGACCGTCCACTCGAGCATCCAAATGTCCGGTCGCCCGAGAGAGGGGATGTAGCAGGATGACTTCGTCCCGATTCGACCCTCCCGCAACCCCTGACGACTCAACACCGGGCAGGCTCCGGGGCAAGGTCGCCCTGATAACCGGCGCTACATCGGGCATCGGTAGGGCCACGGCGATCCTGCTAGCCAGACACGGGGCGGCTGTGGCCTTCACCGGTCGGCGGGCCGACAAGGGCGCCTCACTGGTAGATGAGATCGCGTCGTCGGGGGGAGATGCCACCTTCTTCCCCGCGGATCACACCCGGGAGGAAGACTGCCGACGCGCGGTGGACTCCGCCGTGAAGCACTACGGGCGGTTGGACATACTGTTCAACAACGCCGGGATCGTCATCGGGGGCAGTGCAGAAGACACCTCAGAGGAGGATTGGGCGGCCACCTTCGAGCTCAACGTCCGGGCCGTATGGCGCATGAGCCGCCTGGTACTCCCCCATCTGCGCGCACGAGGCGGAGGCGCCATCGTCAACAACGCCTCCGATTGGGGCCTGGTGGGAGCACGGGATGCCGTAGCCTACTGCGCAAGCAAGGGTGCCGTGATCCAGTTGACGCGGGCCATGGCGATGGACCACGCCCGGGAGAATATCCGCATCAACGCCGTGTGCCCGGGCGACACGTTCGTGGAGCGATGGGTCGAGGATGGATACTACAGGGGTTCCGGAGGCGTGGAGAGGAAACGGGCCCTCGAAGAGAGCGCGAGGGGTCTGCCCATGGGCCGGGTAGCGTCGGTGGAGGAGATCGCCAAGGCCGTGCTGTTCCTCGCCGCCGACGATTCGTCGTACGTCACAGGAGCGATCTTGGCCGTGGACGGGGGCAACACCGCACGGTAGAGCCCCTGATCGACGCCCCGTCGAGGCCCTGGCACTAGTCGCGCCCGCGCTTCTTCGGAAGCCCGTTGACGTAGCAGCGGATCGGCATGTCGTGGTAGCAGGCGGCGAGGCACCGGTTGCAAGAGATGCACGCCGGGACGGTGGTCGGATCGGCCATGAACTTGGTGATCAGCCCCGGCTCGCGCACCAGCGGGCGGGACATCGAGACAAGGTCGGCCGTGCCGCCGGCGACGCACACCTGCATCGCCGACAGCGACCGCATGCCTCCCACGAGCGCCAGAGGAACGTCCCCGAGCGCGGCCTTCACCGGGGCGATGCGTTCTCCGCTGTACGCCTCGACGAACGGCGGCTGGGGCGTCGCCGCGATGGTGCGCCCGAGCAGGCGGCTGACCGGCCAGGGAGCGACACTGGCGAAATCCTCGGTGTGCGCTTCGCCCCGGCACATGACGAAGGGGGCTCCGATGGTGGCGCCGGCGCTGATCTCGAGGCAGTCGACGCCGTCCTGGACCATGCGGGCGGCGTACGCGGCGGCCAGTTCGGGGGTCATGCCGGGTTCGGGCGTGCCGTCGTCGATATTCATCTTGACGAGCACCGGGAAGTCGGAGCCGACCTCGGCGCGCACCGCCCCGATGACCTCGCCAAGAAGCCGGTAGCGACCGTCGACGTCGCGGCCGTAGTCGTCGTCGCGGCGGTTGTGGTAGGGCGAGAGGAACTCGCTCAAGAGATAGCCGTGCGCGGCGTGGAGCTGCACCGCATCGGCACCCGCCTCTCTGGCCCGGCGGGCGGCAGACCCGAAATCAATCGCAAGCTGCCGAATATCGTCGGCCGAAAGCGGCGACCGCGTGCCCGACATCATGCGTAGGAAACGACCTCGGCGTTCGGCCGAAGGACTGCGGGGAGGACTCCCGGTGATCCGTTTGAGTGCCTGTCCCCCAGCATGATGCAGCTGGAAGACGGCGCGGCTGCCATCGGTCTTCATCGCGTCCGCCAGCCGGCGGAGGCCGGGTATCAACTCGTCGCGATCGATGCCCAGGGCAGAGGGGGCGCCCTTGCCGTCCTGCCGGACGTACATGACCCCGGTGATGATGGTCCCGATCCCTCCCCGACCCAAGGTCCGATAGTGGGCGAGCGCCTTCTCGGTCACGCCGCCGCTCCCGTCTCCCCGGCCTTCGTACGTGGCCGACCTGACGAACCGGTTCTTGACCTCGAGAGATCCGATGCAGAATGGTTCGAACAAGACGCTCATGTGCCCCCGCTTCTCTGCCTCACCACATTTCGCGCCGGCCCCTCACGCAATCCGCCGGAGTCGCGCGTTCACCGCGCCCACTGTAGGCACAAGGGGAATGGGAATCAAGCCCGCCCCGACACCATCCGCGCGGCCGAGTTGGCGCCGTGCGACGTGGGCGGGTGAGTGGTACTCCGCGCGACGGCCCTGCTACCATGGAGCCATGGACATCATCCGCTACCACGACACCCGCGGCCTCGATCCCACACACCCCACCTTCACCGAAGTTGTCATCAAAGGCATCGCGCGCGGTGGTGGGCTCTACGTGCCCGACGGTCTGCCTGCCATGGGCCTCTCGGAGGTGGTTGGCCTAGCGGAACTCGCGTACCACGAGCGGGCGGCACACATCTTCCGTCTGCTTCGGGGTCGACGTGCCGGAGGCGCGCATCGATGCGTTGATGTCGCAGGCGTTCGGCGTCGAACTTCGACCACGCCGAGATCGCTCCGGTGGTGGATGTGACTCCGGGACTGCACGTACTCGAGTTGTGGCACGGCCCCACGTCCGCGTTCAAGGACATGGCACTACAGTGCATGCCGCACTTCTTCTCCGAGGCTATCGCCATGCGGCGCGCAGCAGGTGATGACGCGCCCGACTATCTGGTGCTGGTGGCCACCTCGGGCGACACGGGCAAAGCCGCCCTGGAGGGCTTCGCCGACCGAGAGAGCACCCGCATCGCCGTCTTCTACCCGGCCGATGGTGTATCCGACATCCAACGCAAACAGATGGTCACACAGCGCGGCGGCAACGTGGCCGTCTTCGGGGTACGAGGGAACTTCGACGACTGCCAGAACGCGGTCAAGGCCGCCTTCAACGACGCCGACTTCAGCAACGCGCTGCGCGACAGCGACCACATCGAACTCTCCTCGGCGAACTCCATCAACTGGGGACGGTTGCTGCCCCAGATCGTCTACTACGTGAGCGCGTATGCGGACATGGCCGCCCGGGGCGCGGTGGCGCCCGGGAATCCGCTCGACGTGTGCGTGCCCACCGGCAACTTCGGCAACATTCTCGCCGCCTACTACGCGAAGCGGATGGGCGTTCCGCTGGGCCGCCTGGTGTGCGCCTCGAACGAGAACAACGTGCTGGCCGACTTCATCGGCAGCGGCGTGTACGACATCGCCGACCGGGAGTTCGTGACCACCCCTTCCCCGTCCATGGATATCCTCATCTCGTCGAACCTCGAGCGGCTTCTCTACGAACTCTGCCGCGATCCCGAGCGCGTGAACGGATGGATGGCCGACCTCTCGGCCACGGGCGTGTTCGAGGTCGACGATGACACGTTCGCCGCACTCGGAGACCTCTTCGTAGGCGACTACGTGACCAACGACCGCAGCCTCTACGTGATCAAAGAGGTCTTCGACCGTCACGGCTACCTTCTCGATCCCCACACCGCCGTAGCCTGGGACGCGGCGGACCGGAATCGGGGCGACGCTCCCATGCTGGTGGTGTCGACCGCCCATTGGGCCAAGTTCGGCGCCGACGTCTACAAGGCACTGCATCGCGTCCCGTACGGCGAACCACTGCCGCCGGGCGCTTCCCACCTGACCGGCCTGGAGCTCTTGGCCGCCGTGCAGCGCCTCGCCCCCGCCGAAACCGTACCCGGTCCGCTGGCCGAACTGGCGCACCTGCCCGAGCGCTTCGCGCAGACGGTCGAGGGCACCCGCGGAGGCGTCGAGGCCGCCGTGCAGGGCTGGCTCACCCGCGCGTGATGCGGGCTCACCCGCGCGCGACGCGGACTCGGGTCACTGCAGGGGTTTGACGGCACGTATGGGGTTCCGCATCGTCACCGACAGCTCCAGTTGCCTCCCCGTGGGGTGGGCCGCGGCCAATGATGTGACCGTGATCCCTCAGCGATTCATCCTCGACGGGGTCCCCTGCCAGGATGGCGGCAGTGTCTCCACCGACGAGTTCTATCGCCGCCTCGAAGCCGGGGCGAACAGCATGTCCAGCCAGCCGACACCGGAAGAGTTCCGCTCGGCATACGAGCGGGCGGCCGCGGACGGTGCCGAGGTGATCTCCATCCACATCGGAGCGGGCCTGAGCGGAACCCTGAATTCCGCCTATGCGGTGGCTTCAGGGATCGGCTCCGGAAGGATACAGGTAGTCGACTCCCGGTCGGCCGGACTGGGGCTGGGGTTCTTGGTGATGGAAGCCGCGCGGATGGCCGCCGAGGACGCCCAGGTCGTCGACGCACTCGCCGTCATCGAAGACATGATCCCCCGCACCCGGGTGTATTTTCTGCTGCATACGGTCAAGTATCTCGTGCGGGGTGGCCGCGTGGGCCGCGCCGCCGGCGTCGCGGCGTCTCTGCTGAACGTGCGGCCCATACTCACCTTCGCGGATGGCGCCACGGCGGTGGTGGCCCGGACCCGGACGCACCGAGCGGCTGAGGCCGCTCTCTGGCGGCTAGTAGACGACTCCGCCTCCCGAGGCCTGCAACGCGCGGGCCTGCATTACGGATTGGACTCTTCCGAAGCCGAGGCGTGGAGCGGCCGGCTGGCCGACCGGCACGGTGTCGAGACGATCATCACGCAACTGAGCCCCGCGGTGGGCGCCCACGCGGGGCCCTCCATCCTCGGCGTCGTCTTGGTAGAGAACCCACGCTCCTAGCCTCGGTCTGAGTCCATACCCGTTCGCTTCCGGAGGGCACCCCGCCGTTCTGTCCGAGCCGTCACGTACGCTCTCTCCAAGCGACGAGGAGGGGACGGCATGCAGACGACGATCGAGGGCCCGACCATATCGACGAGCCCGGCCGCCGGCATGGCGGCCGTCGAGGACTCGCTGGGCTCGCTCAACGAGCGGCAGCGCGAAGCTGCATCATGCGGCAACGGACCCCTCCTGATCATCGCCGGCGCCGGCACCGGTAAGACCACCACGCTGGCCCACCGAGTGGCCTACCAGATAGCCACCGGGGTGGATCCCGGTCGCATACTGCTACTCACCTTCACTCGACGGGCAGCCGGAGAGATGCTCCGTCGGGTCGATGCCCTTCTGCGCATCCGACACTCGGTCGGAGTGCCTGTCGAACCGTCTCGAAAAGGCCACAGCTCGGTGTGGGGAGGCACCTTCCACGCCATCGCGACCCGGCTGCTGCGGCTCCACGGCCGGTCCATCGGCCTCGACCCGGGGTTCACCATCCTCGACCGAACGGATGCAGAAGACCTGATGAACTTCGTGCGCACAGAGCTGGGCCTCTCACGTCGGGAGCGTCGCTTCCCCCAGAAAGCCACATGCTTCGACATCTACAGCCGCTGCGTCGACACCGGCCACCGGCTCGAGCCGGTGCTGGAGAGCGCCTTCCCCTGGTGCCGCGATCACGCGGAAGACCTGCGGGCGCTGTTCGGCGGCTACGTCGACCGCAAGGCCGAGCAGTCCGTGCTCGACTACGACGATCTCCTGCTGTTCTGGCGCGGCCTCCTCCAGGACCGCGCGGCGGGAGCGGCGGTGCGGGCCCGCTTCGATCGCGTGCTGGTGGACGAATATCAGGACACCAACGCACTGCAGGCCGAGATCATCAGCCTGCTCCGGCCCGACGGCGACGGTGTCACCGTGGTGGGCGACGACGCCCAGGCCATCTACTCGTTCCGCGCGGCCACGGTACGGAACATCCTCGACTTCCCCTCACAGTTCGCCGACACCACCGTCGTCACACTGGAACGCAACTACCGCAGCACCGCCCCACTGCTCGAGGTCACCAACCGCGTCATCGCCCAGGCGGGGGAGCGCTACGAGAAGCACCTCTGGACCGACCGCACGCAGGGAGAGCCGCCTCAGCTCGTGCTGTGCGAGGACGAAGACGGCCAGACGGGGTTCCTCGTGGAGACTATCCTCGACCACCGGGAGGCGGGGCTCCCTCTGCGCAGGCAGGCGGTGCTCTTCCGTGCGTCGCACCACAGCCTCGCCCTCGAACTGGAGCTCGGCCGGCGCGATATCCCGTTCGTCAAGTATGGCGGTCTGAAGTTCGTGGAGATGGCCCACGTCAAGGACCTGTTGGCGTTCCTTCGGCTGGCCGAGAATCCCCGCGATCAGATCGCCGGGATGAGGGCGCTGCTGCTCGTTCCCGGTATCGGCCCCGCCAGGGCCCGGGAACTGACGGCGGCCCTCACAGGCGCCGGCTCAGACCTGGAGGGACCCTTCCAGGCCTGGTTGAACGAACGCCCGCCCGCCGCGGCGGCCGAGAGCTGGCCGGCGCTGGTGGACTTGTTGATCGGTCTGACCGCCCCCGACCCCGGTGGCCTCGCGGAACAGATCCACCAGATCCGCGCTGTCTATGCCCCACTGCTCGAACGCGCGTACGACAATGCCGCCGCCCGGCTGCGCGACCTCGAGCAGATCGAACACCTGGCTGCGGGCTACCCCGACAGGACCCACTTCCTGGCGGAGATCACCCTCGATCCCCCCAGCTACACCGGCGATCTCGCCGGTCCTCCCTATCTAGACGAGGACTACCTCATCCTCAGCACCATGCACTCGGCGAAGGGTCTCGAGTGGGACGCCGTCTACGTCATCCACGCCGCCGACGGCAACATCCCTTCCGACATGGCCACCGGGTCGGCGGAGCAGATCGACGAAGAGCTGCGACTCTTCTACGTAGCCCTCACTCGGGCAAAGGACTGGCTCTACGTGTGCTGCCCACTCCGCTACTACCCCGTGCCCCGCCGACCGACCGACAGCCACGGCTACGCCCAGCTCACCCGGTTCGTCTCCCCTTCCGTGCGGCCGTGGTTCGCGGAGCGGCTGGCAGGCGTGAGCGCCCCAGCCGGCGCGGGCGGCGTCGAATGGCGAGGCTGCGCGCAGGTGACGGTGGCCGACATACGCGCTCAGATCAAGGGAACCTGGTGATGCAGATACGCCCGCGTCATGGGCAGGTCGAAGCGGAGCCCGTTGGTGAAGGCGACCTGGAAGACTCTGGTGTCTCCCCATTTGAAGCCCGCGGAGCAGCTGTTGAGGTAGAAGCGCCACATGCGCACGAACGAATCGCCCAGCCGCTCGCGGATCTCATCCTCGTGCGCCTCGAATTCGGCCGCCCAGGCATCAAGGGTACGGGCGTAGTGAAGGCGCAGATTCTCCACGTCGGTGATGACTAGATCGCGCTCGCCCATGTTCTGTGCGATCTGCCCCAACGTGGGGAGATGGCCGCCGGGAAAGATATAGGTGGCGATCCATGGGTCGGTTTCGGCTTCCTTCTCCGAACCGATGGTATGGAGCAGACCGACGCCACCGCTCACGAGGAGTTCACGCACCTTGTCGAAGAAGACGCCGTAGTACTCCTTGCCCACGTGCTCGAACATGCCGATCGACACGAACTTGTCGTACTTCCCTGTGATCTCGCGATAGTCGGCGAGTTCCACCCGCACGCGGGGGTGCAGGCCCAGGTCCTTGAGGCGCTCGTTCGCGTACGCGAACTGCTCTTCGGACAGCGTGTAGCCGACCCCTTCCACTCCGTACTCGGCTGCAGCATGCGCCAGCATGCCGCCCCAGCCGCAGCCGATGTCGACGAGGCTTTCCCCCGCTCGGAGGTGCAGTTTTCGGCAGATATGCTCGTATTTCGCCCGTTGCGCCTGGTCGAGAGTCTCACACTCGTCGTCCCAGTACGCGCACGAATAGGTCATGCTCTCGTCGAGCCACAACCCGTAGAACTCATTGCCGAGGTCGTAGTGGTGCCGGACGTTCTCCCGAGATCGTTTCTGGGTGTTGCGGTGCTTGACCACGTGGGCCAGAAGGCGACCTCTGTCGCGGGCGCTCAGATGCAATTCGCGCACGACCGGCTGAAAAGAGAAGCGGACGAGCGACTGGAGGTCTCCCTCGACCTCGATTCCTCCGCTCACGTAGGCTTCCCCGAAGCCCAACGAACCGCGGGTAAGCACATCGCTCAGAGCCGCGGCACTGTTGATGCTCAGGAGGAACTTCTCTTGCCCTTCGCCATACCGCTTCTCAGTGCCATCCCACATCCGCACTCGGAACGGCACATCGGGCAGGTCGCGGCTCAACTGCTGGAAGATGCGGTCAACGGTCGCAGACATCGATGTCACTTCGACCTCCCTTGGAGGCTGTTGAAGCGATGATAGCGCAGGGGCGGCCGTTGGCGTAAGCTGTAGCTGTTGTACGGATGGTGCCGTCGGAGCACCCCAGAACAGAGGACAGGAGGAGCAGGTGTCGTCAAAAGAGAGCTTCTTCGGCCAAGAGCGCTACGCCGTGATCGGCGATTCACGCACGCGCAAATTCCCCGCTCTGACCCAACGGTATCTCGAGGAACAGGGAAAGACCGTCTACCCGGTCGATCTGGCCGGTGGGCAACCCGGGTTCCTCTCCTCTGTCGGCGAGATACCTACCGACGCCCAGGCCGCGATTGTCGAGGTGGCCCCCGAACGAGCGACCGACGTGGTCAGCCAGGTGTTGGATCACGGCCTCACGGAGATCTGGCTGCACCAGACGACCGACAACCCGGAGGCCCTCGAACTCTGCCGCCGGCAAGGAGCCAACGTGCAGTCGGGTGGCTGCGCGGTCATGTACCTGGCCCCAACCTCGAGTTACCACGTGATCCATCGGGGCATCTGGAAGCTGATCGGCCGCTACTAAGAGGCTGTTGAAGATCGAAGCCTTGGCCCCCAGAACGCACTGGGCGGCGTGATTCGGCGTCCTCGGTCGCGCACGTAGCGCTGCTACGAGCTATCCTTGCGTCCTTGTCTCACGCGTGCCCATCGCGCCCTGGTGGCGAAGCGTCACTTTTCAACAGCCTGCAGGGAGATCGGCATCTGGTAGACGCGCCACGTCTTGTAGTGGTGGGCGTCCATCGACTCCGCCGCCTTCAAGATCAACTGGTTGGTCTCGAGGAGTAGAGAGATGTCGCACTCCTTGTAGCCCTTTCCGCGCCCATAGGACAACACATCGTCGTACAGTAGAGCGTCGAGTCCCTGGTTGCGGAAGGGTTGGCGGATGCCGAAGAACATCAGGCGGGTGCGGGGAAGATGGCGGCGGGTGAGCATCAAGCGGGCGACCCGTATCGGATCTGAATCGCCGTACCATCTCCACCTCGGTCTGAGCGCACAGTTCGGATCGGGGAACGCGCCCAGCACCGCGGCAGGCTCACCATCCACGTACGCGAACCGGATGAGTCCGGGATCGACTATGGTCTTCAGCGTATCAGCAAGAGCAGCCGCTTCTTCATCGGTGATCGGCAGAAACCCCCAGTTGTGCGACCAGGCGTCGTTGTAGATCTCGATGATCTGCGCCACTTCCTCATGCAGACGAGAGAGCACGACCTGCCTCACTGTCACGTCCTGTCGCTGCCTCACCCTGTCCGCCAGAGCCACGACGCGCTTTGGAACAGGCTTCGTAGCGTCGAGATGATACGCATAGTAGTCGATGGCCTTCCCCAGCCCATATCGTTCGAGCAGCGGACCGTAGTACGGCGGGTTGTGGGTCAACTCCACCACCGGGGGGTACTGGAACCCCTCGATGAGCACGCCCATGCGCTCGTGGGTGGCCGTGGAGTACTCGCCCGGACCCCGAAACACCGTCATGCCCCGCGCACTCACCCACTCGCGGGCCCTGTCGAGCAGGGCCGAAGCCACTTCGTCGTCATCGACCGACTCGAAGAAGCCGAAGAACCCGATGCGTTCGCCGTGATACTCGTTATAGCGCCGATTGACGGCGGCGGAGACCCGCCCCACCGCGTCGTTGCCGCGCCAGGCGACGAAGTGCGTTACCTCAGCATCCCGGTGGTAGGGATGCGCCGGGGTGAGAAGGCCGTCCAGCCCAAGAATGCGGCTGCCCAAGAACTCAGCGCGCAACGGTGGCGTCCAATGAGGATCACCACGATAGAGTCGCCAGGGAACATCGGCGAACGCAGTGATGCGGCGATCTCCGAGCGGGATCTCCTCCACCCTCACCGCGGTCTTCCCCGTAACACTCATCGCCCGCTCTCCGCTCGTCCGGTGCCCCTGGCGTCTACGGCAGAAGTCCCGGCACTCCCGTGACCCAGACGCCCGCTGGACTGTACATCATCCACCGACACCTTACAGTGTGTAGGCCGCATGTCCCACCTTGCGGGCCGGCTACTCTGCGCCCCACAATTCTCCCGGGAGGCACTCTACCTGCCCCTGGAGCAGCTCACCGGCGCGCACGCAGACCTATCGATCGCCGCCCGGGTTCGCGGCTTCTTGAGGCAGTTGCGCGGGCGGTTCCAGGGGCGCCTCGTCTACACGACTCCGCAGGCGTGGCAGGCCGGCCTCGACGGTTGAACCCGTGGCGTCGGGGCGGTAGAGCAACACGTAGTCGAGTCCGGCGGCAGGCACTTTGAACACCCGCCACCCCTCTATCTGCCCGCCCGGCTCGAGCGCGGAACCCGGCAGGGCCGGGCGGCGGCTCCATTCCGGACTGTAGGCCACGTAGACCTCGCCCTCGACGTCGCGCAGCGCGACGTCGAGGGGCGTGAACGTAGTCACCTTCTGTCCCTCATTGCGCACTTTCAGATAGACCGCCACCCGACGCGTGGCCGGCACTTCACCGACGTCGGCGCTCGGTTGAGGGAGGCCCCGAACAGGCTCGGCCACGACCGGACCCACCATGACCCGTACCCCCTCCGCGCTCACGACTGACGAAGTAGGTTGCGCGTGGCCACCGGATACGACGCCCGAAACGGCAGCCGAAGGTTCGGCCGAAGAACCGCGGGCCACCTCGAACGATCCCCGCCCGGCCGGCACGACGAAAGTGGCCAGCACAAGCAAGACCGCGGCGGCGGCGGCGCTCGGCGCAAGAGCGCGCCGCCACGCTGCCGCCGCGTGCGGTGGATGACGGTGACGCGCCGCCCCCCTTTGTCGCTGTCGCTGCACCTGAGCCGCCGTTCGCACCCCGCACCTCCGCACGCGTTGTCCCCGTAGGAAGTAGGGTAGCGCCCGCCCCGGACAGAACGGGTGGGTCAGCCGATGAAGCTTGCGCCTGCCTGTGTGCCCCGGCGCACCGGCCCGGGCGTCCCCGCCGGGCAGCGCGGCACGCCGGGTAGTGCGCCCCGGAGGCCGAGGCTTCGTTTCGGCGGCGGGATCCTCGCGGCCACCAGCGCCCACGCCTCGATTCCGCGAAGTTGCAGCGAACAGAGGGAACTCCCCCAACCTACGTCCGCTGCGGTCGCCGGACGAGACGCTTCGAGATCGGGCTCGAGCACCCGCCGCGTGACCTCGCGAATCGCCGCGGCATCGGTCACCAGGGCGACGATCTCTTGCTCGGCACGGTAGCTCACCATGTCGAAATTCGAGGAACCCATCACCACGACTCGATCGTCGATCAGCATCACCTTCAGGTGGATCATCCCCGGAAGGAGACGCAGACTGAGGTCTGAGCGAGATGCCGTGCGCGCCACGTATGCCGCCGCGGTGGCGTAGTTGTTCCCCCGCGGTTGCACCAGCGTCACCGCCACGCCGCGACGGCGGGCGTCCACCAGACGGTCCAGGAACGGGTACGTCACGTAGGGACTCTCGACGAAGATGGAATGCTCGGCCTCGTCGATGAGCCCGAGAACAGGGCCGTAACCCTGCTCGTTGGTGATGCCGTCGAGCAGATGGATCTCCATCCCCGGAAGCCGCTTGACCGCCCGCTGGTCTATCCCCCGGCAGGTGGCGTGCACGTCCATGGCCAAGAAGTCCGCCAGTTCAGCGTCTTCCACTCGAAGCATCATGTCGTGCCACGAGAAGTTGTGATCGCTGAAGTTGATACCACCCAGGTAGCACACGTCATCGAGCACGGCGAGCTTCTTGTGGTTGCGGGCGGGAAAGCGCAGAAGAAGCCGCCCCATAGGATTGGTGAACTCCACCCGGACACCCTCACGGCGGAGCTGCTCCACGGCTCCGAGCATGGCCTCCAACTCGCTACGCAGCGCCGGGTCACGCGATCCCCACGGCCGGTATATAAGGCGATCGCTCACCTTGTAGCGCGAGTAGTCGTCGACCACGAGGCGACGATCGGTGCATCTGGACGCCGACAGCAACTCCACGAGTCCCTGCCCGGCGGCATCACCCTCGAAGGTCATGGCCTGCACATAGACCCGCGACCGGGCCGCCCGCAGATCGGCGGAGAACGCGGGCCAGAACTCGGCGGAATCCACCAGTATTCTCATCTCGACCATGGAAGGAAGCATACCGCCCCAGGCGACGGTCGCATCGAACATTCTTCACACGGCGCTAACAAACGTCGGGTAGACTTCCGGACGGTCGAACAACCACGCCCCCCGGCAGGCAGCAGAGTATTCCCTGTCCGTGCGGGCCCAACAGCGGAGGTAGCCCGTGCATCTAAACGCGAGAACCGTGGACCTCAAGACTCTCATCCTGATCTTGGTCATCGTAGTGCTCGCCGTACTCGTGGCAGTACCGGCCCTCGCCGCGACGACCCCGCAGACGCCTGCGACATCTTCGGGCCTCTGCAGTCCCGGCAACTCGAACGGTCTGTGTGACCCGGCAGCCGGCGGCGGCGCGTGTCCCAAGGCGGCCGGCGCTGCCGGCGCCGCACAAGGCGGCGGCGGCTGCTGCGGCGGTGCCGCGGGCCCGGCAGGAGCGGCGAACAGCTCCATCTGATACCGGCGCTTTACACGCGGCCCGGGCCGAAACCGGCCCGGGCCGCGTCGCATCTCCCCGACCGCGCACCGTGCGGGATTATCCTCTAGCGTCGTCCCGCCCTCCGATGGTAGGCTCACATCACATAGCACGCCCCGCCGGCACCCGGTAGGCGTCGGAGAGCCCTCGACCCAGGAGGTAGCCCCGTGCCCAGAACGAAGATCGGGATGACTCTCGCGCAGCACGTCTACGACCTGCAGAGTCAGCACAGCGGGTCGACCGGAGTCCTCACCGGCGTACTGAACCAGATCGCTCTGGCCGCGAAGATCGTCTCGCGCGAGGTGCGGAAGGCCGGACTGGTCGACGTCCTCGGCTTGACAGGCGAGACGAACGTGCAGGGTGAGGAGGTACGCAAACTGGACGACTTCGCCAACGAGATCTTCATGGCCGCGTTCAGCCAGCTGGGCCATTTCTGCATCATGGCGTCGGAGGAACTCGTCGACCCCGTGCCGATCTCCGACGGAGGCTCCGTCGCCAAGTACACGATCGCCTTCGATCCTCTCGACGGCTCGTCGAACATCGACGCCAATGTCAGCGTGGGCACGATATTCGCCGTCCATCAACGGCTGAGCGATGGCGTCGAGGGCCGGCCGGAGGACCTCCTTCAGCCCGGCCGCGATCTGGCCGCCGCCGGCTACGTGCTCTACGGCTCGAGCACCATGCTGGTGCTCTCCACCGGTCACGGAGTCTACGGATTCACTCTCGACCCATCCGTGGGCGAGTTCCTGGAGTCGCACCACCGCATCCGCATCCCGCAGAAAGGGAAGATCTACTCGTGCAACGAGGGCAACTTCCCGTACTGGTCGGAGGGCGTACGCAGCTACGTCAAGTACGCCAAGGCAGCCGACCCGGAGAGCGGTCGGCCGTACACCGCCCGCTATATCGGGTCGATGGTGGCCGACATCCACCGCACACTGCTCTATGGCGGCATCTTCATGTATCCCGCCGATTCGAAAGGTCCGAAGAAGCCGGGCGGCAAGCTCCGCCTACTCTACGAGTGCTGCCCCATGGGCTACCTGATGGAGCAGGCCGGAGGGATGGCTTCCGACGGGCGCACGCCCATCCTGGATATCCAGCCCGAGCAGATCCACCAGCGCACCGCCTTCTTCGCAGGTTCCCGAGACAACATGCTCGAGTTGCACGAGCACATCGCGCGGTACGACCCCATGTGAGCCGAGGTCGGCGGCTCAGCGAATCGGCCAGAACACCTCGGTGCGATACTCAGCCGGGTCGGTCACGGTGGCCGGATCGGACCAGTAGGCCTCCCACGGCGCCCCGGCCGGTTCCCTGCCGTGCTCTTGCATCCATGCCGTGATGGCGTCGTAGGCGGCCGCGATCGTGTCATACGGGCCGATGTGCCAGGTCACGGCGGCCGGCCCCCCGGGGAGTTCCCCCGAGACGATCCGCCCCTGCCCCTCCGCCGGTCCGGCCACAGGAGAACCCACCTCCATGTCCATCTCTTCCGTGCCGAAGCTATGGTAGCGGGCGTAGGGCATCCCCGCCGGGGTCAGGCCGGCGCGCCCCACGTATGCGTAGAGCTCGCCGAACACCTCGCCCATGATCGTGGGGATCGCTTCCACAGGCACCGAGACCCTCACCGCCACAACCGACTGGGGCTGCAACTCACGCACCTCGATCTCGTAGGCCATGGTGTCCTCCTCTCGCCGCTGGTCGCTTTCGGTTTGCATACCCGACCGCGTGCGAGTTCAAGCCTGCGGGAAGCCGGGCACCAGTGAGCGCGCGGCCGCCAGGTACTCAGGATGGGCCAGGTGGTCGTCCTCGGCATCCACCCCGACGGCGACCAAGGACCCGGCCAGCTCCATCCCCACCCAGGCAAAGGCCCGCTCCAGCGTGCGGACGACTGACTGCCCGTCGGCAGCGTCGAGCTCCTGCTGGCAAGTGATGACGTAGAGTCTCTTGCCTGGAGCCAGACGCGGATGCCCGTCGGCGTCGATCAGACCGTACAGGCGGTCGACCGTGGACTTGAGCCAACCCGACATGTTGTAGAAGTAGATGGGAGTCGCCACCACGACCACGTCGGCGTGATGCAAGGCCGCATATATGCCGTCCATGTCATCGTGCACGATACAGATGGGACCCCGCCGGCACCCGTCACACGCCGTGCAGGGCGACACGTCGAGCTTCCGGAGCCACACACGATCGGTTCTGTGACCGCGCTCCTGGGCGCCGGCAAGTGCCGCGTCGAGCAACGCGGCGGAGTTCCCATTGGCTCGGGGGCTCGAAGCTATCCCCAGCACGCGCATACGCCGACCTCCATCCTGTCCCACACCGTCGTCCACGCGGGATACTCTAACATGGGAGGTGACAGACACCGTGACACGACCGCCCCTGCTCGATCCAACCATTCCGGCCGACTTCTCGCGAGACGGTTCTGGCCTACTATCGGGCGCACGGCCGCGACCTCCCCTGGCGTCGAACGCGCGACCCGTATCGCATCTTGGTGTCGGAGATCATGCTGCAGCAGACCCAGGTAACCCGCGTACTGGTGAAGTACGAGGAGTTCCTGGAAGCGTTCCCCACCGTCGGCGCCCTGGCAGCCGCCTCCCTCGAAGCCGTATTGCGGACGTGGCAGGGCCTCGGATACAACCGCCGTGCACGCTCGCTCAAGCAGTTGGCCGACATCGTGGTGGGGGAACTGGGCGGCGAGTTACCCCGATCGGTGCCCGAGTTGCTCCGGTTGCCGGGCGTCGGTCCGGCGACAGCCGGCGCCGTCGCCGCCTTCGCCTACGGCGAAGCCCACCCCTTCATCGAGACCAACATCCGCGCGGTCTACCTGCACCACTTCTTCTCCGACCGCACCGACGTGTCCGACCGCGAGATCCTGCCCTTGGTGGAAGTGACCCTCGACCACGCCGACCCCCGGTCCTGGTATTACGCCCTCATGGACTACGGGGTCGAGCTCAAACGGACTCATCCCAACCCCTCGCGCCGAAGCCGGCACCACACCCGGCAGTCGCCGTTCTCGGGTTCGAAGCGGCAGCTGCGGGCTCAGGTTCTGCGCGTGATACTGGATCGACCGAGCGTCACGGTCGCCGAGGTCACCGGGGCGCTCGACGAAGGGCGTCTGTTCGGGGGATCCTCGGCGGCGGCCGCCGAGGAGGCAGAGCGAGTGGATGAGATCACGCGTGTGGAGAGCGTGCTGGCAGAGTTGGTCGCGGAAGGGTTCTTGCGCGAGGCGGGCGGGCGGTACGTCATCGCCTGATGGTGTACAATCCCGGCGCGCGCCCGTGGCTCAGTTGGTAGAGCAGGGGACTCTTAATCCCAAGGTCGAAGGTTCGAATCCTTCCGGGCGCACTAGAAAAGCCTCGCTTTTGCGGGGCTTTTGTATTCCAAGCATCTTGAGCCGCCTGTCTGCCAGGCGGATTAATCAACGAATCATCAACGCGCCGCGCTGCCCGCCACGACAGCCGCGATCCGGTCTGCCGCGTCCTGGGCCACAGCGGGCACCCAGTGGGAGTAGACGTCCAGGGTCATGGCCACAGTGGCGTGCCCCAGACGGTCAGCCACGGCCTTGGGATGCACCCCCGCGGCCAGGGCCAGGGTGGCGTGGGTGTGGCGGAGAATCGTGCAGGCGGATGCGCGGAAGGCCGGACGCGGTCACCGCGGTCTCAAAGAGCTTGCTGATGCGGTCGGGGTGCCAGGCGATGCCGTTCTCCTGGGTGAAGACCAAGCCGATGTCGGTCCAGAGCTGACCCCAGGCCATGCGCTCCTCCTTCTGGGCTGCTCGCCATGCCTTGAGCACCGTTGTCGTCTCTGCGTCCAAGCGGGATGGCCCGTCGGCTTCGATGGGTCTTGGGCTCGGAGAAGCGCGCCTCATAGCCCACCGTTACCAGAGTCTGCCTGATCATGAGGCGCGGCCCGTCGCCCTCAAGGTCGACGTCGGTCCAGCGGAGGCCCAAGGCCTCCCCCCGGCGCATGCCGGTCATGGACAGGGTGCGCCACAGGGAGTGCAGGCGAGTCTCTCGGGTCTTTTGGAGGAAGGTCCGCAGCTGCTCCCCCGTCCAGGTCTTCATCTCGTTCTTCTCGCTCGTACGGACGGCGGGAGGGTCAGCGGCATCCACGGGGTTGCGCTGCAGCCGGTTCCAGCGCACCGCATCCCGGAGCGCCTTGTGTAGGGTGGCGTGGATGCGGCGGACGGTGGCGGGAGAGAGTCCCGTGGGTGGGCTCTTCTTTGCGGGAACGCTCCACGTTCTTGGCCCGCTTCCGACCTTTGCGGCTCCGGCGACCCTCAGCGAGGAGCTTCCCGTAGAAGGCGTTGATCCGCGATCCGGAGAGCTTCATCAGGGGCACCGCGCCGATGTGCGGGGTGATGTGGACCTCGACGTGGGTCTTGTAGCTCACATACGTAGAGGCCCGCACCGTGGCCTCGACCGCCGGGAGCCACTCGTCGCGCAAGTATTCGGCCAGGGTGAGCTTCGTAGGCTCCACGTAGGTGTCGGTTCGCAAGGTGCCGAGGATCTCGTTGAGAGCGTCCTCGGCGTCCTTCTTGGTGCGAAAGCCCGACCGGCAGCCCTGGCGACGCTCGGTGCGATCTTTGAGATCGCCACCGCAGCTGGGACACACCTCCAGCCGTCGACGCTCGACCCAGAGGCGCTTGTTGCACAGGCGGCCTCTGGAGCGAACTCCTACAACTTCAACTGAACAGTGACCCAGCCCACCGGCACAGGGTATGTGGTCTGCGTCTGGTATGTAGATGAGATGGGCAGTTGGCTGGTCTGCGACGATTCCAGCCCCAGCTTCTCCATCCCCGCCGGTACCCTTCCCACCCCCACCGTAACCGCTCCCAGCACGGCCGGACCGTTCGCCCAAGGCTCGGTGGTGCCGGTGGCCTGGAACGTGGCCTACGCGGCTGCCACCGGTTGGTTCCACACCTACGCGTTCAAGGACGGCAGCTATTACTGGTTGAACAGCCAGGCGGCCTCTGGAGCCAACGCTTACAGCTTCAGCTGGACCGTCACCCAGCCCATCGGTAGCCGCTACATGGTCCGGGTGTGGCATGTGGACGCCTCCGGCAACTAGCTGGTCTCGGACGACTCGAGCCCGGCCTTTGCCATTCAATAGGTGGCACTTGAGTAGAAGCAGAACGACAGAAACGGGAGGGGTTCCACGGCGTTTCCCCCCGGCCTGGTCACACCATGACATCATGGTATGCAACACCTCGTAGCGACCCCCCGTCGACCATCTTCAGCACATGCCCTTCCCCTGTCCGCAAAAGCGCCCGACAACGGGGCTGACGGTACAGGACTCGTCCTTGAAGGTGGTCAACTTTTCGAGTATCGAACGGCCTCCAAGTGGTCAACTATTGGGGTATCGAACACAAGGATCATCCGTTTGATGCAGTTAGAGTCAGGCAAGTGTCTTTGTGGGCAGACAGGCCCCCCTTTTCAAGAACTGGTAGAACAAACGGCTCCGCTACGGAATCAGGCGCGCTGTGAGAGATGCGGTTCGGCGCTCCGAATTGACTGGCGATTCTGCCACCGATGTGGGCAGCCAAACACCGACTCAACCCAAGACTCAGAACGAGGGGCGGCAAGGGGTGCAGAAGCCTGCAAGAGAAGTAGATGGGTCACGTTATGCATGTGATTGCCAAGATCACCCCGATGGAGGGAGCACATCCTGACCCAGAAGAAGAGTAGTGGCACGGGACCGGGCAGGCGCACGAAACGTGATCGCTCGCAACGACATCGGCGGGAGGGCGACCCTCCGCCGGTCCCGTCGCCCCCGCCATCCTTCCCCTCTGCTCCGCCTGTAGGGACGGCAGGAACCCGACGCGCCGACCCCCGACCAAGGGAGCACCGATGCCACCCACGCGCAGCCCTCCGACGGCTCCCCACCCTCGTCAAGCCAGGATGGGAGGTCCTTCCATGAGAGGCTACACACACCCTCACACGCGTTGTTCAACCGTCATCGCCGCGTCACTCGCGGCCATCGTACTCGTGCTGTTGCTCGCCCCCGTGGCACTGGCCGAGTCTCCCGACATCTCAACCGGCCCTCCCGGCGTGGTGGTGCCTGCCTCGCCGGTCTCGGGCAGCCTCGCGGCCGGAGACGACGCCGACCTGTACTCAGTGCAACTCATCGGCGGCCAGACGATCTCGGCCACCCTGGTGAGCGGCGACCCGTGGTACGCCCAGCTCGAGCTGCGTCGCTCCGGCGGTGAGTGGATCGCCGAGACGACCTTCGGCGTGACCACCATCAGCTACACAGTGCCGTCCGGCGACGGTCAGGCGACCTACTTCTTGCGCATGGAGCACCTGACCAGCACCGCCGTGCCCGTCGACTACGAGTTCTCGTACACCATCTCGCCCTCCGCGCCCACCACGGGCGACATCAGCGTGAGCGCGACCGTCGCGCTGCCCACCGCCCTCACCTTCACCATCAGTGGCCTGACCGCCCCGAGCGGCGGCTCGGTGAGCGAGACAGCCATCGACTTCGGACCGCTGACCCCGGGTGTGCCGAAGACCGGTTCGCACCGGTTGAGCGTGACCACCAACAGTGACACCGGCTACAAGGTGTGGGCGAGCGAGAACCGGCCCCTGACGTCGGGGTTGCACACCATCCCCGATTTCGCGGGTGACGCGGGAACGGTCACCGACCCCGCGACGACCGGGCCCTGGGCCCTCGCCACCACCTACGGCTTCGGCTATACGCTGTCCGGCGCCGACGCGGCCTTCACGTCGGACTACCGGCAGTTCGCCAACACCACCGGCGGTGAGTACGCCCAGAGCATCATGAGCAGCAGCACACCCGTCACCGGGAGCGAGGTCGACGTCGCGTACAAGGTCAACATCAGCGCCGGCCAGCACAACGGCACCTACACCAACACCCTGACGTACATCGCCACCGGGAACTTCTGATCCTGCGGCGAGACTTCCCCGACCTGTCCAAGCGACCGAGGGGGCCGCGGTCATCGGTCCGCGACCCCCTCCACCGGGAGCGACGATGAAGGGAGCAGCCATGACAACCCGTCGCCGCAGGACGGGAGCGCTGACCGCGCTCACGCTGCTCGTCGCCTGCCTAACCGCCGTGACGGCGACGGCACCTCCAGCCCGCGCCGCCGGCGAACTCGCCGCGAGCATCACCCCGATCCGGCTGGAGATGACCGCCGACCGCGGTAAGACCGTCACGGCCGACGTCAAGGTGCGCAACGTGGGATCGAAAGAACTGAGCATCACCGCCGGCTTCCAGGACTTCGTCGCTCACGGTGAGTCGGGCGAGCCGTCGTTCGTGCCCACGCCGTCGACCGCGCAGTCGCTCAGCGGATGGATCTCGGCCAAGCCGGCGAGCTTCACCCTCAAGCCGGGCAAGCAGCAGACCGTCCGGCTGACCATCAACGTGCCCAAGCGGGCGGAGCCCGGAGGTCACTACGCCGCGGCCCTCTTCGGCAGCACGCCCACGGGCAAGAAGCAGACCCAGGTGGTGGCCAAGGTGGGGAGTCTGATCCTGCTGACAGTGCGGGGCGCCATCAGAGAGGCCCTCTCGGTCACCCTGAGCACGAGCCGGTTCATAGAGGCGGGGCAGGCCGAGTTCACCTTCCGCGCCGTGAACAGCGGCAATGTGCACGTGAAGCCTACAGGGGTCGTGCTCATCGACCCCGTCCTCGGCGGCCACGAGACCACAGCGACGGTCCCGGCTGAGAACGTGCTGCCCGACTCGGCGCGACAGACCACGGTGCACGTCGATCAGCTGCCCATCGGCCTCTGCCGCATCTCGGCGATCGTCAACTACGGCACGACGAACAAGGCCGCCGCGAGCACCGAGCAGCTGGTGCTGGTCATGCCCTGGCGCATCGTGGTGGCGTGCGCGGTGATGTTCACGCTGGGCATCCTCGCCGCGCTGAGCCTCGTGCGAATGGTCGGACGCAGGCACCGGGCGGGAGGTATCGGCCGACCGTCGTGATGGGCGCGCACGGAGCCGCCGCGGAGGGCCGTGGAGCGGCGGTGAGGCCCTAAAAGCGATCGACGGCACCCCGCTCCAACGCCAGCGCGTGGATCGTCGAAGCAAGACGGTTCAAGAGCGGGTTGGCATGGCCCGGACTTGCCTTGTAGTTCCCCTGGGGGCTCAACCCCGGATTCGTCCAGGCCGTAAAGGAGTGGGCCAAGCCCGACGACACGATCCTCGTCTCGTGCCGGTCGGGGGGCCGTGCGGCGATGGCCATCAACCAGCTGGCGGCGGCCGGATTCACGAAGGCCTACAACATCCTCGACGGGATGGAGGGAGGCAAGGTCAACGATCCCGAGAGCGTCTTCCATGGCATGCGGATGAAGAACGGGTGGAAGAACTCGGGGCTCCC
Source organism: uncultured Actinomycetota bacterium (assembly GCA_963790415.1). GTDB lineage: Bacteria > Actinomycetota > Thermoleophilia > RBG-16-64-13 > RBG-16-64-13 > JAJZQZ01. Next base: position 79,988 of record CAWBOK010000008.1, on the reverse strand, counting down.
GTGGACGTACGACCTCGATCCCGAACAGATGAAGCTGCCCGAGCGGGAGCGCCGCACACTCCACCCGGGAAACGAGCACGACTGACGGGCGAGATGGGAGCGCCAAGACGCCTCATGGCAGACAACCAAGCAAGGATGGGTGAAGCCGATGGACGATCGCAGCATGGATGAGTTCGGGCCGATAGACTACCTGGTGGTGGAGTTTCCGCTGGGCAAGGCCAACTTCTCGGGTGAGATGGGGACGCACTTGACGTCGCTCGTCGAACGAGGACTCGTACGGATTCTTGACCTGCTCTTCATCAGGAAGGGGGCCGATGGCTCGATCGAGGCGTTCGAGCTGGATGAGTTCGAGGGCGATATCGGGGCCCTGCGCGAGCTGGGATCCGAGGCCACGCAGCTGCTCGCCGAAGAAGACGTCGACGCGATCGCGGCCGTGATCGAACCCGACAGCATCGCGGCGGTATTGGTCTGGGAGAACACCTGGGCGGCGCCGTTCGCCGTGTCGATCCGCCAATCGGGCGGTCAGCTGGTGGCCACCGGTCGTATCCCGACCCAAGGGATCCTCGCCGCTCTCCAGGCGGTCGAGGAACAAGCACAAGCGGAAGGAGTCTGACATGCCACTGGGAAGGGGTCGCAGGGGCCGAGGGGGGGTGATCGGGGGACCGGTCGCGCGCACCGCCGTGGTGGGCACCGCAGCCGTAGTGGGCACCGCAGCCGTAGTCGCCCACGGCCATGACCGGCGAGACGATCGGCGCGACGACCGGGGCGACGACCGGGGCGACCGGCGGGACGACCGGCGGGATAGACGCTGAGGCTTTCAGTGCTGCCCATTCCGCTTTCACAACAGACACGACGTTAGGAGTGACGAATGTTCAACGGCGGGCTGCTGTACTTCTTCTGGTACATGTTCATCATCTACCTGTTCATCATGGTCATCTGGATGTTCATCCGGGTGTTCGCCGACATCTTCCACCGCGAGAACCTGACGGGTTGGGGCAAGTTCGGCTGGATCCTGGTGATCTTCATCATCCCGTTCATCGGGATCTTGATCTACATGATCGTGCGCCCCAAGAACACCGAGCAGGACCAGCGCGACATGGCCGAGATGCAGGCGGCGCAGGCGCGCATAGTCGGCGGCTCGGCCGTTGACGATATTGCCAAGGCCCAGGGCCTCTTGGACAAGGGCGCCATCACCCAAGCCGAGTTCGACAGCATCAAGGCAAAAGCTCTCGCGTAGCGATTGTGCACCAACAGAGCTTGAGAGCCTGAGCCATCCGCAATGAGCTACTGACTGTAAGCGAGGGGCCGTCCCCCCGGAGCGGTCCCTCGAATGCCACATATCGTTTGGGTATGCAAACCAAGCACCAGGGCACTACCATGGCCGCACTACTTGCCGGGCTCGCTGTCTCTCCGGCGGCTCTCGCTTTCCCCGACGTCGACCCGGCGGATCCGTATGCCGTCGCCATCGCCGACCTCGCCGCTCGGGGAATCGTCTCCGGCCGCCTCGACGGCAGCTTCGGTCCCGGCGAGCCCGTCTCTCGTTGACAGTTCGCCAAGATGATCGTGAGCACCTTGGCTATCGCCCACACCGATCCCAGTATGCCCTTCCACGACGTGGGTCCCCGGCGATCTGCCCGAGTTCGTGGCCGCGGCGGCCAGCGCGGGCATGACTCGCGGCACCGACGCGGCGGGCGAACCGCGGACGACCGGGACTCGGGGATCTTCGCCAGCGACACTGGGCGAGTGGCGATCAACCTTGTATTCCCGGGGAGGAGTCGAAGGATCGCCGGCGCAGCCCCGGCGGTCACCGACCTGGCGCGGCGTCTTCAGGATCAGCTCGCCGCAGAAGCCACCCAAGGCAATCCCGGTACGGAGCTTCCCGTTGACCAAGGACCTCATCTCCGCGGTGCCTCCGACCTCCGGCACGACCCTCCATCCTTCTGTATCCGGGCTGCGGGATATCTATGGGCTCCTGCGGGAGATGGACGCCACCACCTACCCGGTCAAGTACGTGCCGCCCGACACCGGCGGCTATGGTACCCCCTCATTCCAGCTACTACCTGCGGTTCCGGGTCGACGGCAAACTGGCAGAGATCCGCTGGGACAACTACAACTTCTCGCAGGAGAAGCAAGCTCTGGACCTACTACGTGTCCTGGGAAGGATCCAGGAGTCTGTCGAGGCGACCGACGAGTACAGAGCGCTTCCCCCGATCCGTGGGGGTCACATGTAGCGAGATACGAAGGTCTGGTTTCCTACTGGTCGCAGCACTTCCTTGGCCCAGACCTTCTTTACGCACTGGAGTCCCCTTCCGCGAAAACGTCGTATGTAGGTTGGATCCAGAAGGCGAAGTGAGAGCGCTCCGTAGAGGTGACGGCGGCCCGTCGTCGGCTCAACAGGTGACGTGCAGGATGGCGTAGACCTCCTTCGCCTTTCGCCCGCGGATCAACTCGCACGCCTCCTCGGTGGCCAGAGCCACGATCTCCACACCGCGTCGCTCCGCCTCTTCGTACACCGCCGGCATGATGGGTAAGCTGCCGTAGGTGCCCGTACCCACGATCAACTGCTTCCCTCCCCAGGGAACCGCCTCCTCGGCTGAGAGAGGCGTGTGCCCGTACTGCGAGCGGTACGGCTGAGAGGGTTTCTTCCTGCGCTTGCGCACTGTACCGGCGTCGATCACCACGTCGCAGTCGAACTGCCGACCCTCTATCTCGATCCGGCCGAACCCGAGTGACTTGGCTTTCACATCCAGCGCCGTCCGCTTCCGCCGCGTAGGCTACGTATTCTCACCCGCAACCTGCTGCGCGAACTCTCGAGCCTTCTGCAGGCGAGTCTCATCCGGTTGCCCCTGGCTTTGGTCCATCTCGGCCCAACGTTTGAGGTCGGGGCCCATGTTCAGCATCGCCTGCTTCATCGCCAGGGACAGTTCCCCTTGGCAGTGGAAGAAACCGACGAGATCACAATCGGCGGCAGCATCCTTGCACTTCTGCAGCCATGGCTCCAGCTGCGGATTCTCCTCAGGAGAAGAGTGCGTGACGAACAGAGCTACGCGGCGACCTCGACAGCTCTGTTCGAGAAAGGCCGCTGCCTCCTTGGCCGGACCGAATTGTTGTATGGGGAGACCTACGAACACCACCTGCGCCCCCAGGATATCGGGCTGATCGGCGATCGGGACGGGCTTGACGTCGCCGCGCAGAGCGCCCGCGATGGCCTCGGCGACCTTTTTGGTGCTTCCAGTCTGAGATTGGTACACAACGGCGTGACTCATTTCGGACTCCTTGCCTCGCTGCTCGCACAAACTGGTTGGGGGGGCTCGGCTTCGATTTTCAACAGGCTCCTAATGCGGTTCGGGGTAGTGGAGGTCGAAACCGCCATCCAAGAGGTCTGCCGGCGCGCCATCAGTTCTGATACCGAGAAGGTCGAACCAGACACCATCGCCGGATAGGTCGTAATCCTCGAGTATGTACATCGAATACGTCACGCCCCTGAACTTGAAGTCTATGAACACGCCGCGCGCAATCTCCCACCCCGTAGATATCTTTGTGACGCGACCGTTCACTGCGAGTCCTCTGCCGTCGACCCATATCTTCACAGTGCCCTTGGCCTTGCCTCCGTCCCAATGCGGCCATGGGGTGGGGTTGACATAATTGCCTACGGATCGTGCGTGAACGGTGACTCTGGCTGTCGTCCCGCCCAGAGCTAGCGGAACCGTGCCGCTGCCGTTCACTTCAATGACGGGACGAGGCAAATCCGCCATGGCGCTCGTGCTCATGACCAGTACAAGCGCAAGGGCTGCCACTACGGTTAGAATCGCCACACGCTTCATCAAATACCCCCTTTTCTTCAGTTGTGCGAGTCGGTGTTTGCTGTACTCGACTGACTGTAACGAACACGCCGGACCCAAGGTCGCTGTTTGCAGCATGGTCTACGAGGTGGGGTTCTCGCCATACATGCTCGTGACCCACTGCTTGGCCACCTTCCCGTCGCGTATCTCCATTACCGCCATGAAGAGCTCGTGCGCTACCGTTACCGGGTAGGCTATATATCGAGCGCCCTTGTACTTCGCGAGCAGGAGTTCGAGGTCCTTGCCGGAGGGGACGTAGGTGAGCGTGGTGCCCCCTACCCGTTGGGGATCGACCGGATATTTTGACACCATGCCGCTGATGGCGTCGATGCCGGTGAGCGCGGGGTCCCCCGGGAGCATGACAACGGCATCGGTTGCGTAGAGTTCCTTGGCCGCAGCGACATCGTTGTTCGTCCAGACCGTCGCCATGGTGTCGACGAGAGCCTGATCGTCATTCCCACCGACATAGCGATCTATGATCAACCACGCCCCCAGAGCCACCAGGGCCGCTGCCAGCACCACCACAGCGACCACCAGCCACCGGTTGACGCGACTGCTGTGGACTACTGCCGTTTCCATGGTCCACTCCTCCCGTTCCGGGGTCTCCAGGGCTACGGAGACCGCGCTTCAGATTCTGTAGCCCCAGCATAGGCCGTTTTCCAAGAGAGTCAACGGAACTTCCAAAGACACGATCACCCGCTCCCCCAACTTGGAGGGACCACAGCGTCTCCTTCGCGCTTCGTGGTAGCCCTGCCGGCCGGCTTGACATCCTTCGCCGCTCCATGAAACACTTGCCCGGTGCGGTCCGACCAGACGACCAGCGGACCGCATCTCAAGGGGCAGGCCAGGAACGACCGTGGGGGAAGCGTGTCCGGCGATCCATTCTTCTCGCTGAAGGCGAAGCGTCTCTCGGACAGCGCCGTGGAGGAGATCCTAGGACTGATCCGCGAGGGGAAGCTGGAGCTGGGCAGTAAGCTGCCGGCCGAACGTGAACTGATCACTCGGCTCTCTGTGAGCCGCTCGTCCCTGCGAGAAGCCATTCGAATGCTGGAAGCCACCGGAGTGTTGGTCGTGCGACCCGGCCGCGGCACGTGGATCCGGGACGACTATCGCCGACCTGCCCGAGACGGGTGGCTCTCGTGGCTCCCCCACCACCAGAAAGACGTGACGGAGTTGCTCGAGATGCGGGAGCCCCTGGAGGTCCAAGCGGCCTCACTGGCCGCCGACCGAGGAACCACGGACCAGTTGGCAGCGGTGGAAGCCGCGTGGGCCGACATGCAGCCGGGCCGCGCGCGCCGAGGACCCGGAGGCACTGGTTGAGGCAGACACGAGTCTCCACGAGGCGATCGCCGAGGCGAGCGGCAACACCATACTCGCGCAAACACTGCGCAGCCTGAGCGAACTCGTCATGGACACTCGACAAGCGATCATGCGGATCCCGGGCCACCCGAGACGCGTGATAGCCGAGCACGGCCCGATCGTCAGAGCCATCGTCGCCCGTGACTCCGAGGGTGCGGGCAGGACCATGTTCAAACACGTTCGGAGCGCCAGGGAGGACGTCGCGTTGGCCCTCTCCGACGGCATGACCCTCGAAGACGCCGTGGCGCTCAACGCTCGAGAGCACGAAAAGGAGGTGGACGACTGAGACTTCGGATGAGCCCGGCACGTCCATCCCACGCTCGAAAAGAGAGAGAATCGCACCTCGGAGGAGGCTCAATGAACAGGAAGTACCGGACACCGCTGTATCTGTTGTTTGCGCTCGCGCTCGTCTTCTCGCTTGCCACCCTGGTGTCGTCGTGTGGTGGATCGACCACCACGACGTCAGCGCCTACCGGGTCCACCGACACCACCGCAGTAGGCGCGACCACCACCGCGCCGGCCGCGACCGGGCCGATCGTGATCGGCTACTCCGGCCCGCTCACGGGTAACGGCGCGTCTGCCGGTCAGGACTATCTGAACGGCATCCAAGCTCTATGTCGACACGCTCAACGCCGCCGGCGGCATCAACGGCCAGCAGGTCCAGATCATGGCCGAAGACGACCAGATGGATCCGAAGAACTCCACCACCGTCGCGCAGAAGCTGGTCGACGCGAAGGTCGTGGCCGTCTTGGGCCCCGTCACCAGCGGAACGGCCATCCCGACGCTGAAGATCTACGGCGACGCCGGCATCCCGCAGCTGACACCGGCAAGTAATCCGGACGTGACCGCCCAAGGCGTCAAGAGCGTCTTCCGCGTCGACCCGGACGATCTCGCGCAGGGCGGGAACATCGGCTGGTATTCGTACGACACACTCAAGGCGAAGAGCGCGGCCGTCATCAACGACAAGCAGGCATTCGGCCAAGGCGTCTCCGAGGAGTTCCAGAAGGCATTCGAGGCGGCCGGCGGCAAGACGACCAGCGTGAACGGCATCACCACCGGCGATGTGGACTTCCGCGCCGTCCTCACCAAGATCAAGGCCGAGAACCCGGACATGGTCTACTTCGGCGGTGTGGCTGCCGAGGGCGGACTGATCGCGAAGCAGATGCGCGAGTTGGGGATGACGCAGATACTCTTCGTGCCCGATCAGTGCTACGGCCCCGAGTTCATCAAGATCGGCGGCGCCGGCGCCGAGGGCGCGTACATCAGCTACCAAGGGCCGCCGCTCGACAGTTCGCCGGAACTCGTGGCCTTCACCGACGAGTTCAAGGCCAAGTACGGCGCTGAGCCCTTCGTGGGCCAGTTCGGGTACGTGTCGATGCAGCTCGTGGAAGCGGCCATCAAGACCGCCGGCGCGGCAACCAGCCAGGGCATCACCGACGCGCTCCACGCCAACACCTACCCGACCATCCTGGGCGACTACGCGTTCGAAGCCAACGGCGCGCTCGCAGGCGGCGGTACCATCTACATCTACCAGGTCAAAGACGCCAAGGATGCCTACATCGGCGAGAGCGTAGCTAAGTAGCTCTCTCTCCCAGGCCTGGTGAGGCCTGCGCTCGCGGGGTGGGGGCTCCCCCACCCCGTGAGCACGAAGAAAGGACGGATGCAGACCCTACTCCAACAGATCGTGAACGGTCTCGTGCTCGGGTCGCTCTATGCGCTCGTCGCACTGGGCTACACCATGGTCTACGGCCTGCTCCAGCTCTTCAACTTCGCCCACGGTGAACTGTTCATGACGGGAGCGTACTTCGCGCTCTTTGCGCTCACCGCCGTTGGAGCCACGACCATGGGCGTTGGGATCGTGGTGGTCGGCGTCTTGCTGCTGGCCTTCCTCTCCGCCGGCGTCGGCTCCGCCCTCCTTGGAACGGCAACCGAGCGCTTCGCCTACCGGCCGATCGCCAATGCCCCCCGCATCGCGGCCCTGATCAGCGTGCTGGGTGTCTCCATCGTCCTGCAGAATGCCGTCATGCTCATCGCAGGGCGGCGGAACAAGACATTCCCGCAGCTCATCCCGGACGGGAAGGTCGTCGTCGCCGACATTCAGATCACCTACACCCAGATCTTCATCATCGCCTTCTCGGTCCTCCTCATGGTGGCCCTGTTGCTGTTCGTCAACCGCACGGTCTTCGGGATGTCCATCCGGGCGGTGGCCGAGAACCGCGACGCGGCCCGCCTCATGGGCATCAACGTGTATCCGGGTGATCCAACTCGTGTTCGTCATCGGACCGGCACTGGGCGGCATGGCCGGGGTCATGTTCGGCATGTACTACGGCACGATCTTCTTCACCATGGGGTTCGTGATCGGGCATCAAGGCTTTCACGGCGGCCGTGGTCGGCGGCATCGGCAGCATCGAGGGGGCCGTTCTGGGCGGCCTGCTGCTGGGATTGCTCGAGAGCATCGGGGCCGGCTACCTGCCCACGCTCAGCTTCGGCGTCCTGGGCAGCGAGTATCGCGACATCTTCGCCTTCGTCATCCTGATCTCGGTGCTGGTCTTCAAACCCGAAGGCATTCTGGGCACGCGCAAGTTCGGGAAGAAGTGACCGTGGAGAGCCTGAGCCTCGAACAAGCCGGCCCGTCCGGTTCGGTCCGGCTACGCCGCCTTCGCGGCAGCTACGCTTCTCGGCAGTTGCCGTCGCCTGTCCTCGGCTCCAACTACCTCATCCGGGTGGCCATCACCTGCGGCATCTACATCTGCTGTCTCTCGGTCTCAACATCGTGGTCGGGCTTCTGCGGCCTCCTGGACCTGGGCTACGTGGCCTTCTACGCCATCGGGGCCTACACGTACGCATTCCTGGCCTCACCCCACTTCGGCATCCACCTCCCCTGGCTGGCCGTGCTTCCGTTCTGCGCCCTCGTGCCCGCCTTCTTCGGCGTGCTTCTGGGAACGCCCACCCTGCGCCTGCGAGGCGACTACCTGGCCATCGTCACGCTGGGGTTCGGCGAGATCGTCCGGCTGTTCATCAACAACATGGACAGCGTGACGAACGGTCCCAAGGGCATCGCCAACATCGACACCGTCACGATCTTCGGGGTCGAGTATCCGCACCCCCACCCGCTACTACTACCTGGTGCTGGTCTTCGTGCTGGTGTTCGTCGTGGCCATCAGCCGGCTGGGCAGCTCGCGCGTCGGGCAGGGCCTGGGGAGCCATCCGCGAGGACGAGGTGGCCGCCAAAGCCATGGGCCTGAACACGCACTCGCTCAAGCTGCGGGCGTTCGCCATGGGCGCGAGCTTCGCCGGTCGTCGCCGGGTTGTTGTTCGCCGGGTTCCAGACGTTCGTCAGTCCCGAGAGCTTCACGTTCGGCGAGTCGATCATCATCTTCTGCATGATCACGCTCGGCGGCATGGGCAGCATCCCCGGCGCCATCCTCGGGTTCGGTCGTGCTGGTGGTGCTGCCGGAGATCCTGAGACCCGTGGCCGACTACCGCTACCTGCTGTACGGGCTCCTGCTGATCGTCGTCATGACGCTCGACCGCAGGGACTGTGGCCGAGCAAGCAACGGCGGCGCGAGCTGAGCGAAAGAAGCGAGTCGTGAGCGCGCTCGGGCCATCACCCAGCCGCGTCCACTCCTCAACGTCGAGAGCCTCACCATGAGCTTCGGCGGCCTGACGGCCGTACGCCGACCTGAGTTTCCAGGTGCTCCCGGGCGAGATCGTGGCCATGATCGGTCCGAACGGCGCGGGCAAGACCACCGGTCTCAACGTGCTCACCGCCACGTACCGGGCCGCCGCCGGTTCGATGACGTTCGACGGCAGGATCTCGGCCGCCTCAGCCCCCACGAGGTGACCGAGGCGGGCCTCGTCCGCACGTTCCAGAACATCCGGCTCTTCCCGGACATGACGCGTGCTCGACAACGTGAAGGTGGGCCGCTACTGCCGCACGCGGGCCGGGGTGTTCCAGGCCCTCACCCGCTTGCCCCGGACCCGCCGGGAGGAGCGGGAGATAGAGGAAGAGGCCCTCGCGTCGCTCGAGTTCGTGGGCATCCTCCACAGAGCCGACGAGCTTGCCAAGTCCCTCCCCTACGGCGATCAGAAGCTGCTCGAGATCGCCCGGGCACTGGCCACCGACCCCCCGCATGATGCTTCTGGACGAGCCCGCAGCAGGACTCAACTCCGGCGAGAGCGCCGAACTCGTGCGCCTGGTCCGCAAGATCCGCGCCGATGGCGTCACCATCATGCTGATCGAACACGACATGAAGGTGGTCATGACCATCTCGGACAGGATCGTGGTGCTGGACCACGGGTCGCTGATCTGCGCCGGGACGCCGGAGGAAGTCAGACAGAACCGCCGGGTCATCGATGCCTACCTGGGAAAGGCAGGGTGACGTGGCCTTTCTCGAGCTGAAGGGGATCAGCGCTCGATACGGAGCCGTGCAGGCACTGAGGGACGTAAGCCTGAGCGTGGAAAAGGGCGAGATCGCCACGCTGATCGGCGCGAACGGTTCGGGCAAGAGCACCACGTTGCGGGTGATCTCGGGCCTGATGAAGCCGGTGGCGGGTGACGTGCTCTTCGAAGGTGAATCCATCCTGAGGAAGAGCTCGGTGGAGATCGTCGCGCTGCGGCATCGTGCAGTGTCCCGAGGGACGACAGGTCTTCGCCCAGATGACGGTGGAAGAGAATCTGAAACTCGGCGCGTACTCCCACCGCAGGCTGCCCGACTGGCTCTCTCCGCAAGAGCAGGTCTTCGAACTGTTCCCCGTGCTTGCCGAGCGTCGTCGGCAGCCCGCCGGCACGCTCTCCGGCGGCGAGCAGCAGATGCTCGCCTTGGGGCGCGCGCTCATGGCTCGGCCTCGGTGTCTCTTGCTCGACGAACCGTCGCTGGGGCTGGCACCCGTTGTGGTGGAACGCATCTTCGAGGTCATCCAGGAGATCGTCGCTTCGGGAGTGACCGTGCTGTTGGTCGAGCAGAACGCCAACCTCGCGCTGAGCGTCTCTGCCCAGGCCTACGTGCTCGAAGTCGGCGAGGTCACCTTGAGCGGCACAGGGCATGAGCTGCTGGCCGACGATCGGGTACGAGCCGCATATCTGGGAGCGTGACATGAGCACCGACTACATCCGACCGTCCGATCTCGGGCAGGCACTGGCGGCCGGCGGCCGACCGGGCGCCGTCTATCTGGCGGGAGGCACCGACCTCCTCGTGCCGGGCAACCCGCAGAGGGAGGGCGCCGCTCTCCTGGTTTCTCTGCGCGACGTCGAGGAGTTGCGGATACTCGATCGGCTGCCCGACGGCCGGGTGTTCATCGGCGCCATGACCACGCACGCCCAGCTCGCCGCGAGCCCGGAGATCCAGAGGCGATTCATGGCGCTGGCCGAGGCCGGCGGCTCGGTCGGATCCGCTCCTGTTCGGATGGCGGCTACCGTGGGGGGCAACCTGTGTACCGCCGCGCCCTCCGCCGACACCGCCTCTCCCCTGCTCCTCTACGAGGCCGGACTCGTGCTGCAAGATCAACACGGCACCCGAGACATCCCATTGCGGGATTTCTTCACCGGACCTGGGCAGACCGTCTTGCACGAGGGAGAGCTCCTGCGCGGGATCATGATCACGCCGTGCGCTCGCCGCGCCTCGGGCTCGGCCTTTCGCAAGATCAGTCGGCGTGCGGCCGTGGACATCGCGCTTGCCAGTGCCTCGGCTTTGGTGGAGTTGGAGGACGGAGTCTGCAGGCGGCTCGTGATCGCGCTCGGAGCCGTCGCGCCCACGCCGATCGTCGTGGGCGGCACGTGCGAACTGGCTCACGGCAGGGTGCTCGACGACGTCCTGCTGGCCGACCTGGCCGACCTGGCCGATGCCGCCGCGTGCCCCATCACGGACATCCGAGCCTCGGCGGACTATCGTCGCACGATGGTCCGGGTCCTGGTTCGAGACGTGACCGCCGAGGCCTGGCGACGTGCCGTCGCGCGGGACGAAAGGGGTCCGGAACGATGATGCGGATGGAGTTGATGGTGAACGGTGGCCGCGCGGGCATTCTACGCCGAACCCACCGAGACGCTGCTCTTCTGCCTACGCGAACGGCTGGGACTGACGGGCACGAAGGAGGGCTGCGGCGACGGCGAATGCGGGGCCTGCGTGGTCCTCGTCGACGGCGAGCCGCGCAACGCCTGCCTCACCTTGGTCGCTGAAGTGGAAGGACGCGCCGTCACGACCGTCGAGGGCCTCGCACACGATGAGGGCCTGCATCCGTTGCAGGAGGCCTTCATCGACTACGGCGCTATCCAGTGCGGTTTCTGCACGCCGGGACTCCTCATGTCGGCCAAGGCGCTGCTCGACACGACGCCACATCCGAGCGAACCCGAGATCCGCCAAGCCATCGCGGGCAACCTCTGCCGCTGCACGGGTTACGCCAAGATAGTCCAGGCGATCCAAGCGGTCGCCGATGGGCGCAGGTGCGAACTCGCGGACTGTGGGCTAGGCGTGAACACGCGTCGTCTGGACGGTCTGGAGAAAGCAACCGGCAAGGCACTGTATGGCGCCGACGTCTCCCGACCGCACCAACTCTGGGGCGCCGTCGTGCGCAGCACGAGGGCGCACGCACGCATCGCTGGGCATCGACGCGGGGCCCGCCCTCGCGCTATCGGGTGTGGCGGCGGTCGTGACCGGGGCCGAGGTACCGGACGGTTACTACGGCGTCGATCTCTACGATCAGCGGGTACTGGCCCGCGACAAAGTGCGCTGGATCGGCGAACCGGTAGCACTCGTGGCGGCCGAGACTCCGGAACTTGCCGCGAGCGCCGCGGCGCTCGTGCAGATCTCGTACGATGCCCTCCCCCCGGTGTACGGGCTGGACGACGCCCTGGCGCCGGGGGCCGCCCTCGTCCACGAGCGCCTGCTCGAGTACGAAGCCGGCTGGCCCGCCATCCGTCACGGCAACGTCTGCTCCGAGAGTCGCATCCGCTACGGCGACGTGGACGCAGCGCTCTCCCAAGCCGACCGGGTATTCACGCACACGTTCGAGACGCAGATCGTCCACCAGAGCTACATCGAGCCGCACGCGTCCCTGGCCGAGGCCGATGCGTCGGGCAAGGTCACCATCTGGACCACGAACCAGAAGCCGTTCGCCGTGCGCCACTACATGTCGCAGGCGTTGGGCAAGCCGATGACCAAGATCCGCGTCATAGGCCTGCATATCGGAGGTGGGTTCGGCGGCAAACTCGAGATGGGGCTGGAGCCGTATTGCGCCCTCCTAGCACTGAAGACCCGCCGTCCCGTGAAGATGGTCATGAGCCGCGCGGAGGAGTTCGTCGGAGCCAACCCCCGCCATGCCTCGAGGTTCACCCTCACCACCGGCGTGGCCGCCGACATGACCATCGTCTGCCGACGGGCCGAAGTACTCCTCGATACCGGCGCATACTCGGGCAACGGGCCCACGGCCGTCGGCTTAGCTCTGTTCCTTCTCTCCGGGCCCTACCGCGCCGAGCACCAGGACCTGCACGGCTCCTGCGTCTACACAAACAAAGCCAGCTCCGGATCCTGCCGCGGTCCCGGCGGCCCCCAGGCGGTGTTCGCATCGGAATCCCACCTGGACATGATCGCCAAGGAGATGGGATGGGACCCGCTGGAATTCCGCCTGCACAACCTCGTTCGCGAAGGTGACGTCGCCGGCGTCGGCCAGAAGCTCGAAGCGGTGAGCGTCCGCGAATGCCTGGAAAGAGCCGCGACGGCGATAGGCTGGGGAGAACCTAAAGACGACGACGAGGGCTACGGCCTCGCCTGTAGTTGGTGGACCAGCGGCGGATGGGCCACCTCGGCTCAGCTCGTCATCAACGGCGATGGAACGGTGACGCTCGTCACGGGGGCGGTCGACATCGGGGGCGGCGCCAAATTCTCGGCCATACCCCAGATGGTCGCCGAGGAGATGGGCATCAACGTCGACCAGGTCATCCTGTCGGAATGCGACACCGACTCCTCGCCGTACGACCACGGCGACGGCGGCAGCCGCATGACCTACAGCGTCGGGCGTGTCTGCCAGATGGCTGCCGAAGATGCCAAGCGGCAGATCCTCGCCAGGGCGGCGGCACTGCTGCAGCTCAGCGTCGACGACCTCTACCTCGACCAGGGCGCGGTATGGGTGCGGGGCGGCACCGAACCGTCGTTCACTCTGGCCGAATTGGCCGAGATCGGCCGGCGGGAGATCGGCGGGCCCATCATCGGGCAGTCAACCTACCTGGCCGAGTTCCCCCCATTCGATCCGTCTCTGGCCGAAGGGCTCACATACCCGGCCTTCCTGGCGCCGAGCTTCAGCGCCCACGCCGCGCGAATCCGAGTGGACCGGGACACGGGCAAAGTGACCGTTCTCAAGCTGGCCGCCGCCCACGACGTGGGCCGAGCCATCAACCCCTTGGCGGTGGAAGGTCAGATAGAGGGTGGCGTGGCGATGGCCCTCGGGTTCGGACTGATGGAGGAAGTGCTCATGAGCGAAGGCCGAGTGCTCAACCCCAACCTGCTCGACTACAAACTGCTGACCGCGGTGGACATGCCCCCCATCGAGCCCATCATCGTGGAGTGCCCCTCGAGCACGGGGCCCTTCGGGGTCAAAGGCGTCGGTGAGCCCCCTGCGTCGCTACCGGCGGCCGCAGTGGCCAACGCCGTAGCCGATGCCGTGGGTGCCCGGGTGCATCGACTGCCGATGACACCGGAAGCCGTGCTCCGTCTCCTCGCACGGTAGGGGGATCGCGTCAGCCGGGAAGCGGGCGGCCTTGATCCCCGCAGAGAGCCGATGCTCGGCCCGGGACTCGACCTCGGCAGCGAGACAGGCCGCCAGCGACTCGAGGTGGCCCCGACCTTGTGTGGCCCTTGCACTGCGCGAGCAGGAGATCGAGGTCCTTGCTGGAGGGGACGTAGGTGAGCGTAGTGTCCACTACCCGCTGAGGATCGATTCGGTCCGCCGCTTCTTGGGCCGCCATCCAAGAAGTCTGCCGGCTCGCATTCCCGCAACGGGCGCCGAGGAGCCGGCGGCCCGATGTCGAATATCGGCAGGAGTATGATTGAAGACGACCATGACTGATGAGAGCCCTATCGAGGACGGACGCTCCAACATGGAGCGTGAGCTGGACGGCTACCTTGACGAGCTCCTCTCGGCCGCCCTCGCCGAAGAGGCACCTGGGAGCCCCGTTGAGGCATTCCCCCCCGAGCCGATCCCAGAAGAGGGGCCTCTCCAACAGAAGTCGCCCCCGAATAGCAGGCGTACGCACGGCACCACTCGCGCCTCGATGCACGAAGGGCTGGCGGCGCTGTTTCATGCCACGGAACGGCCCTCTCCTCGCCCCCAAGTCGCCCCCGCTGGCAGCGCCTTCGCGACGGCGGGTGAGCGGGGACCCCCAACAACAGAGCCGAGCGTGTTCTTGCGGCGGTTCCTGCGGCAAGCCGCCCGCTCTCCCGAACTTGCTCCCTCGGGGCTGGCCAATCTGGATCCTCGTCTAGCCGGGGGGTTCGGCTCCGGGCTACATCTGGTAGCAGGACGGTCCGGGATCGGAAAGACCGCCTTCCTTGAGTCGGTGGCTTGGGAGGCCGTCTCGTCGGAGCGTCCGGTCCTCTACTACGCCTTGAAAGAAGGGAGCGTGGGTGCCTGGGAGCGCATGATCAGCACGCTCGGAAGTATCGTGGGAGGCCCCGCAATCCCGCTCAGCGCACTCCGCGCCCGCACGCTGGGTCCGGACGACCTCGAAACGCTCACCCGCCTGGACCTGACTCTCCAGGCCTCCGTGCTGCCGTTTCTGTCTCTGGTCGAGACCATTCCGGCCTACACCGACACCCTGGGAGCCTTCATCGAGGACGTCCGGCTGAGGGCCCAGGAGGCAAAAGAGCGGCGCGGAAGAATCCCGCTGCTCCTGGTCGACGACCTGGAGCGCCTGCTGCTCCTCACCCGGGCTCGTCCGCTCGTGCACCTACTCTCGCGCCTGGACGACGCTCTGGCCGCGAGTTCCGTACCCGGTCTGCTCGCCATGTCCCCACCCGATCGGTCCACCTGTGGCCTGGAGAGACTCCCGGCCCAGACCACACTGGCCTTGGTGTCGGTCTCAGCTTCCGCGAACGATGTCTTCGGGCACGTGGATCTCGAAGTCCGGACGAACGCCCGCACGGGTTGGACGGGGACGCTGCCGCTGGTTCTGGACCGCCGCGCGGGCCTGTTCACTCATCCTCCGATCAGCAAGGAACGCCAGCCGGTCTACTAGTCTTCCTCCGCAGGGCACGTGGGCGGCAGAGGAACGGCGGAAGCTGCCACACCCCACGTGCCCCGAACGGTGCCCCCTTACCGATTCACGAGGTTGTAGAGCACCACACAGACCTCTCCCCGCGTGGCCGGTGACCAGAAGTCATAGCCGGCTCCCATGCCCTGCAGGCCGCTGAGAAGACCGGCGTAGGCGGCCTTGCGAGCCCACGGGTAATGCGTGTTCGAGAAGTTGGCGAACGGAGGGACATACCCGGCGGGCGGATCCGCCAACTCCGCGGCTCGGGCAACCATGGTGATCAGCTGGGCCCGGCTGATGTCGTTCCACGGAGCGAACAACCCCGGAAGGAGTCCTACCGTGATACCCCG
Source organism: uncultured Actinomycetota bacterium (assembly GCA_963790415.1). Taxonomy (GTDB): domain Bacteria; phylum Actinomycetota; class Thermoleophilia; order RBG-16-64-13; family RBG-16-64-13; genus JAJZQZ01. The sequence continues at coordinate 64,197 of CAWBOK010000008.1, read as the reverse complement.
GGCCGCCGCCACCGCGATGTAGTTGTCCGGGTAGAGGTCATCCAGCGGCCTGTCCACGTCGGCGAACAGGCAGATGTTCGCCTCGCTCACCGGATAGCCCATCGCGATGACGACCATCTTGGCGAACTGCTGCCTCAACACCAAGTCCTCGGGACCGAACAACCCGCTCCCGTAGCCGTCGACCACATGTCGCGACGCCATGTCGTTGATCTGCAAGAAGTACGGGTGCGATGGCGGAACGTCCGTGAACGTCGCAGACGGCACGGTCGTGGTGGTGGTCGATGGAGGTAGCGTCGTGGTCGTGGTCGCCAGAGTCGTCGTCGTTGTCGGCAGCGTCGTGGTGGTCGTGGCGAGGGTCGTCGTGGTCGTCACGGGGGTGAGCCAGGCGGGGTCTACGTCGTAGACGCCAAAACTCGAGTCGGGGATGAGGTCCACGACGCCGCTTGAGTCGTCGATGCTGGCAAGAAGGAACACCAGCTCTTCGGAGTTGTGCAAGGAACTCAAAGGTATCTCGGCGCTCACGGAATTGCCGTTGACCGTGGCGGTCCAGGACGTCTCGATAGTCCACGGGACCCCGGCCGGGGTCCTATAGACCTTGGCTCTCCAGCCACTGGCGTTCTCGAACACGATTACGTTCTCGTATCCGAGAATTCCGTAGAAGTCCGACCCCGTCTGGGTGTTGTTGTCGGTGTCGAGGAGTATCCACAAGGAGTCGGTGGTGCCGACACCCGTCTTGTCGAACGTCGGGTTAAAGTCGATGAGGATCGATAGCCGACCGAACTCCGTTATTGCGAGAGTAAGTTTCGAGAGGTCGAGAAGCGTCGCCGGGTTCCGCCCGTCAGTCCAGTATCTGATGCTGTCTTCGATGACCGGGGTCGCCGACAATGCACTCACTCCCAGTGGGTTTGCAGGCGCCCCGATCGCGGAAGAGAGCCGCGAATGTATGTCGGCCGAGGCGGCCGGATCGAGGCGGACCCCCTCCGCGGACGCAACGATACCCGGCTGGGGCACAACCTTCCCGCTGCTCTCCTCAGGTGACTGAGCCGCGGACGCCATTGAGACGGTCACCACCACGACTAGGGTCACAGCAACCGCGATCGCGGCTAGGTGTCTGGCGATGCGTTCCATCTGAGTCCTCCCTCTACATCTGCCTGGACGATGCCCCCTGACGCCCCGACTACTCCTTGACGATCAACACGGGGCAGTGCGCCCCATGGAGCACCTGGGTGCTCACCGAGCCCATCACCAGGCTGGCGAAGCCCCCGTGCCCCCTGCTGCCCATGATGATCAGGCTGCAGGTTTCGTCGGCGTGTGCCTCGTCGATCAATCCCAGGGCTGTCGAAACGGCTTCGATCACCACCGGTTTCACCGTTACCTTGACGTTGCTGATGGCCCCGGAGATACGCTTGGCGGCCTCCGCGACCACCGCTTCAGCCTCTTCGATCTCGGCGTCGGTGGAGGTCATGATCGCCCCGCCCTTGGAGTAGGCACCGCGGGGAGTCAGCACCGTCGCGACGGTCAACTCGCATTCGGTCATCATGTCCGCAAGACCGGCCGCGAAGGTTTCGGCCCCGCGCGCGGACAGCGAGCCGTCGGTGGCAACGAGGATCTTCTTCGGGATCATGTGCGTCCTCCTCAACTAGAAGTCGTCGGGTTGGTTTCTGCGCCGGTCGGCTTCCGAGGGCGCCGCCGACACGAACGTGTAAGCATCAGTACCCCGTACCGCTGAACTCCACGCACGAGGCCATCGGTCGGAGCGTCCGGAGTTGACTAGCAGCCCGGCGGCGACATACACTCTCGGTGACCGGCGGCAGCTCAGCCCGTCCAGTGTCAGCCCGCGACGGCCACCGCCTGAGCCCACCGCCACCGATCGGAGATATGCACGTGGGTGTCGTAACGATGGATGTAGGACCTGTCGACGAGACGCAACTCCTCGACCTCGAGCCGGTGCCGGATGGCTCGTCGCTTCTCGCCTGGAGGAACAGCGAGGGCCAGACGGTGTTGCTCGCCCTGCCGGCCGATGTGCACTGGGAGGTCAACGGCGACAACGGCAGCTGGATAGTGGAGATAACCTTCGATGGACCGGCCACATTCTCGCTGGACGTACAGGAACCTCACGACGTAGACTGGATACACGGCGCAGGGCACAACCCTCGCATGCATTAGGTCGGCGGCGCACGCACAGCGGAGGTATGAGACGCATGGACGGTGTTGTCACTGACGGTGCGATCATCGAGGCGACCGCGGTGCACAAGGAATACGACACCGGATCGGTCAAAGTGCACGCGCTGAGGGGCGTCGACGTGCGCATCTCCCGCGGCGAGATGGTCGCGATCATGGGTCCTTCCGGATGCGGAAAGACCACCCTGCTCAACACCCTCTCCGGGCTGGACGACCTCACTTCGGGAGAAGTACTGGTGGAAGGCGCGGCCCTGCACCGCATGTCGGACCGGGAGCGCACGCGCTATCGCGCTGAGCGGATGGGCTTCGTGTTCCAGTTCTTCAACCTTCTGCCCGTATTGAGCGTTGCCGAGAACATCGAGTTGCCGCTGCTGGTGGCGGGAGTCAAAGCCGGGGCGGCACGGACCCGCGCGCGCGAAGTGCTCGAATCGGTGGGATTGGCAGGCGAAGACAACAAGCGCCCGGCGGAACTCTCAGGCGGGCAGCAGCAACGCGTCAGCATCGCCCGAGCGCTCGTGAACGAGCCCGCCCTGATATGGGCCGACGAACCCACCGGCAGCCTGGACAGCGAGACCTCGGCCGAGATCATGGATCTCCTATGCCGGTTGAACAAGGACAAGCGCCAGACGTTCGTGCTGGTAACTCACGATTCGGCGGTGGCCGCTCGGGCCGATCGCACGATACGCATGCGTTCGGGTCTGGTGGAGAGCGACGGCCTGGACGCGCCTGTAGTTCACGCCGAAGGTTAGGGATCGGCCATGGAAAAGCTCTTCGGGTTGCCGATCGACACGGTCATGTACGCCCTTCTTATCCTTTTCGGCCTGACAATCGCCGCCATGGCGGTGGTCGCGCTGCGGGACCCTGTGATACTAAAGATGGCCGTGCGAAACATACCCCGTCGTCCCGCGCAATCGAGCCTCATCGTCGTTGGGCTCATGCTGGCCACGTTGCTCTTCTCGGCCTCCTTCTCGACCGGCGACACCATGACCCACTCCCTGCGCATGGCTATGCTCCGCGAGATCGGTCCCGTGGACGAGATCGTGCAGGGGACCGACCGGGACGCAGCCGGCCGCCTGCCCTACTTCACCGACAGCCTAGCCGGGAGTATCACCGGCGAACTGAAGAAGGTCGACGGAGTCGCGGGAGCGGTGGCGGTGGCAAAGGAAACCGCTCCCATGCTTGCTCCCGGGCCGGGTCTGAGCGAGCCCTCGGTGGATGTCCTGGGACTCCCGCCCGAGTATGTCACCGCCTTCGGCCCCCTCACCGACGCACGCGGCGCGGCGTTGGACCTCGCCTCGCTTGGCGGCGACCAGGTCTATCTGAGTGCCGAGACCGCGAAGCGGCTGGAGGTCGCGTCGGGGGACACCGTCCAGATCTTCCTCGGACAACAGCCGACCGACGCGCGGATAGCGGGCATCTACGCTGCGGGCGCGTACCCTGCAACGGCCGCCTCGCTGGTGATGCCCCTCTCTCGGTTGCAAGAGCTGACCGGCACCGCCGGCAGCGTGAACGCCATAGTGGTGGAGAACACGGGCGACACCATCACGGGCGCGACCCACTCGGACGCGGTAGTCGCCGCGCTCAAACCCGCACTCGAAGGCACGGGTCTGGAGACGACGCCGGTCAAACAGGAGGCGCTCACAGCCGCTGATGGCATAGGCACAGCATTCAGTGGCATCTTCCTACTCTTCGCGCAGTTCTCCATCGCCGCCGGCATCCTGCTGATCTTCCTGATCTTCGTGATGTTGGCCGCGGAGAGGAAACACGAACTCGGCATGGCGCGCGCTGTGGGGGCACAGCGGGGTCACGTCATCCGCCTGTTCGCCATGGAAGGCGGGCTCTACGCCCTCGTGGCGTCGGCGGTGGGGAGTCTCCTGGGCGTGGCCGTCGGTTGGGGCATGGTGCGCATCATGGCGGTGGCGTTCGGCAGTGTCGACCTGCAACTCAGCTTCATGTTCAGCTGGCGGAGCGTGGTGATCGCCTACACCTTGGGCGTGGTGTTCACCTTCGTGGTGGTGCTCGTGTCTTCTTGGCGGGTGAGCCGCTTGAACATCGTACGGGCGGTGCGCGACCTGCCCGAACCCAAAGTCCGCAGGCGCGGACGGCGGGTGATCGTCCAGATCGTGCTCCTGCTGGTCATCGGGGTGCTCGCCTCCGTTGCAGGGTTGCAGGGGGGTCAGGCCGGCGCCTTTTTGCTGGGCCTCTCGTTGTGCATCATCGGACTGGCGCTGCTGGCCCGACGACTGGGGGCACCCGACCGGGCGGCGTTCACGGCGGCAGGGATAGCCCTGATCGTCCTCTGGCTCCTGCCTTCGAGCGTCACCGACAAGCTGTTTCCCGACATGAGCGCGGGCATCGAGATGTTCTTCCTTTCGGGCATCATGTTGGTGATCGCCGCGGTGTGGGTGGTGGTGTTCAACTCCGATCTGCTGGTGCGCGTCACGGTAGCCGTGCTCGGGCGCTTCCGGTCGCTGCCGCCCATCTTGAAGACGGCCGTGGCCTACCCGATGCAGAACCGCTTCCGTACCGGGATGACGCTGGCGATGTTCTCCTTGGTGGTGTTCACGTTGGTCTGCATGTCGTTCATCATCGCCGGTATCGGCGGCATCTACGGCGACACCGTGAAGCTGGCCGGCGGCTTCGATGTGCGGGCCTCGTCGAGCTACACCAATCCGGTGGCCGATCTGCAGACTGCCGTCTCCGAAGCATTGGCCGCCGCACCGACCGACCCGGCTGTCGCACCCCTGGCGGCCATCACGTCGGTGGGCACCGTGACAGGAGCGATGGTGGAAGCGCGGGACGCACAGAGCACCGCCGAGCCCGCGCGCCTGCTGGCCCAAGGCATCGACGCCGACTATGCGAAGACAATCACCTACGATTTCGCCCTTAAAGCCCCTGAGTTCACCTCCGATCGGCAGGTGTGGCAGACCCTCCAGTCCGACCCGAACACCGTGGTGATCTCGTCCGCCTTGGTACCCTCCCGGGCCAACTACAGCATGGGCGCTCCGGCACCACCCTTCCAGCTCCAGGGCTTCTACCTGCAGGACGGGACCCTCCCCGACGTAGCCGTAGAGATCAGCGACCCGTCGGGCGGCACACCGCGTCGCCTGCGCGTGATAGGAGTCCTCTCCTCCACCGCGTTCTACGCGGGCCAACTCATGACGTCCAACGCCACCCTGGCCGACCTGTACGCACCGCAGCCCGTGCCTCCGATCATGCAGTTCCTCACGCTCAAGAACGGCTCGGATGCGGTCGCGGTGAGCACGGCACTCGAGAAGCGCTTCCTGGTCAACGGGATGCAGGCCGAGTCATTGGCCGCGGAGATACGGAAGAATGCTCAGGCGACCATCATGATCAACACGCTGCTCCAGGGTTTCATGGCCCTGGGGCTGGTGGTGGGCATCGCGTCGTTGGGCGTCGTCGCCGCCCGGGCCGTGGTGGAGCGACGCAAGGAGATCGGCGTATTGCGCGCCATCGGTTTCCAGAAGGGGATGGTGCAGAGCGCGTTCCTGCTCGAGTCGTCGTTCGTGGCCCTGCTCGGCATCGGGATGGGGGTGGCGCTCGGCTTCGGGGTGGCTCCGGGCATCATCTCCTCCATGAAGGAGGAGGTCGAAGGCCTTCAGTTCACCGTGCCCTGGAAGCAGCTGCTCGTGGTGGTCGTGGTGGCATACGTGGCGTCGCTGGTGACAACCTTCCTACCCGCCCGCCAGGCGGCGCGGGTGTACCCGGCCGAGGCGCTGCGGTACGAATAGGCAGCAGTCGGCGCTGCCGGGCTGACAACGGGCCGACGAAAGGGATGATGACTGGGGGCGAGGAAGTCAGGCCGGCGGCGCCACGGCGAGGACCGACCGGCGGTCCCGGAGCCACAGCCAAGCGACGGCCGCAAGCGCCGCCAGAATGAAGGGCACCGCGGCCAGGTTCACCTGTCGCCAGCCGACCGCCCGGACCAAGGCGCCAGCCGACAACGACGCACAGGCGACACCGGCAAAGACCACGAGTTCGTTCAGCCCCTGAGCCTTTGCCTTCTCCTCGGGCCGGTAGGTACCCGTGAGGAGTGTGGTGGCGCCGACATACAGGAAGTTCCAGCCCACTCCCAGCATCAGAAGCGCGGCCCAGAAGTACCACAAACCGACGCCCATGAGATTGCACATGATCGTCCCCACCATCAACAGGCCGCCCACACCCATCACAGGCAGGGTGCCCATGCGTCCTATCAGCGTGCCGGTACCAAAGGACGGCGCGAACATCCCCAGCACGTGCCATTGGATGACGAAGGCAACGCTGCCAAAGGCGAACAGGTGCGCCTTCATGGCGAGAGGAGTGGCCGTCATGAGGAACACCATGACGCCGTAGGCCAACATGCCCACGAGCACGGCTACGCCGTAGTCGGGCTGTCGGGCGATAGACGTCAGGGGCCGACCCGTCTCCCCCCGTTTGACCGTCTCCGGCCGCGGCAGATCGACGAACGCGAGAACCAGCGCCGACGCCACCGCGAGGCCCGCGAAGGCCAGGAAACTCCCTGCGAAGACGGCATCGGGAAGCATCTCCCGAGACCAGGTGGCCAGGTTCGAACCGGCGAAAGCCGCGACCACGCCACCGGCCATGACGTAGGAGATGGCACGACTGCGGAACGCATCGTCGGCGGCATCGGCGGCGGCGAAGCGATAGTAACTGCCGAACCCGCCATACAAGCCGGCAAGAAACGTCCCTAGACAGAACAGAGCGAAGCTGCCCTGCACGATGGCCACGGCGGCGACCAACCCAGCAACCACGCCGATGAGGGCCCCCGTGACGAACCCGACACGCCGACCCATCCGGCGCATGAAAAGCGACGCCGGGATCGTGATCGCCGTGCCCGCGACGAACGACAGAGCTGACGGCAGCGTGGTCAGAGACGGGACAGGCGCCAAGACCGCCCCGACGAGGCCGGCCGTAGCCAGCAGCACGACTTGGCCGGACATCAGAAGCGCCTGGCTCGTCGCAAGCAGCGCCACGTTCCGTTTCATCGATCGCATGATCCCCCCTCCCCACCGCGTCGCCTCCCCAGTAGGCTGTTGAAAAGTGACGCTTCGCCTCCAGGGCGCGATGGGTAAGCGTGAGACAAGGACGAAAGAGTAGCTCGTAGCAGCGCTACGTGCGCGACCGAGGACGCCGTATCGCGCCGGCCAGTGCGTTCTGGTGGCCAAGGCTTCGATTCTCAACAGCCTCCATAGTATTCCACGCGGAGAAGGCGGTTGCCGACGCTGGTCGGCTACGCGGCGCGGCGGATAGTCTCGATCCAGGCCCGTGCCTCGCCCACCACCTCCGCCGCCAACTCGGCTGATGGCCTGAGTCTCCCGGCGGCGAGTCCATCCAGAAGGCGCTCGAACAGGCCCACCAGGGAACGGTTCAATCCCGCCAGCCGATCGACCGCCCCGGTATGGTCGCCGCCGGCACCCCCGGAGCTGTCGCCCACCCAGACTTCCAACGGTAGCCCTGAGAACACGTGGCGGCACACCTCGGCCATGGTCTCCGCCAGGAAAGCCACCTCGGGGTGGAGATAGGGCATGGTGCCTTCGTAGGGGTTGTGCGGCGAGACGTCGAGCCGTCCCGCGGCCAGCGCCGCCCGGTAGGCGGGAGTGGGCCGCAGAAGGATCTGCTGATGGTAGAGGACGTTGGCCGTCACCGCCAGGCGGTCCAACAACCGTTCCTCGTGGAGGAAGGTAAGGTTCACCCGCAGGTCGTCCAGCGAGCTGTCGGGCTCGAACATGATGAAGCCGACGTTGGGCTCCACGCCATGGGCGCGCAGGATGCGAAGCGCCCGGCGGTTCTGCTCCACGGTCGTGTGCTTGTTCAGGCGGCGCAGGGTGGCGTCGGAGCCGCTCTCCAGGCCGATAAGGAGTTCGTCGAACCCGGCGGCCACCAAGTTCTCGACCAGTTCTTCGTCGATGTCGTTCACTCTGCCCTCGAGGCCGAAGCGGATGTGGAAACGCTCCCGGATCATCCGAGCCAGGGTGAGCGCCCGCACGCGCCCTCGACCGGCAGGGCCGAAGAAGTTGGGGTCGACGAAGTAGAAACGGCTCGTGTCCGGATGCTCCTCCAGCACGGCCGCCATCTCGGCGATCACGCTCTCGGGGGAACGCGGCCGCCAGAGCGAACGGCCCCCGTAGAAGGGGTTGATGGTGCAGAACGTGCACGACCCGTAGCAACCCCGACTGCCGGAGATATTGACCTCGCGCATGCGCATCAACTCGGGCGTGCGTCGCGGATAGGGCAGGGAGTCGAGGTCCTCGATGGGAGGTCGGGAAGCGGTGAGCCGGGGAGCACCGTCCGTTCCGCGGATCGCCAACCCGGGTATCCCGGCCAGGCCGGGCGACGTTCCCGGCGCTCCAGCGGCCGCCGCGGCCGCCACCTCCACTACCGTCAGCTCCGATTCGCCGATGATGACGGCCGTCACCTCGGAGTGGCGCTCGAGGAGCTCCGGCCAGGCAAAGGTGGGATAGAAACCGTACAGGAAGACGGGTGTGGGACCGCAGGCCTCCTGCAGGTCGCGCAGCAGGACGGCGATCTGCCCACCGTCGGACCAGTCGTACACGAGGTGCAGCCCGACCAGCTGGGGCCTCGTCGAGGCCGCGGCCGCGACCACCTGCGCGATGGTCATCCCGGCCAGGTTTCCTTCCACGATCGCCACCACGTGACCCGCCGCTTCCAGCGAACCGGCCGTGTAGCCGGTCATCAGGCTGCTCGAGAGCGGCGTGTTGGCGATGTCGTTCATGTGCACCCAGCTCGGCTGCCGGGGATGCTCGATCAACGTGATGCGGAGTCCACCCGCTGGGGTCCGCGTGTGTTCCGTGGTGGGTCGCGCGTGCGAAGGCGTCAAGGTTCGACCTCTCTGTGAGCCGCGGGCGCGGCGGTTTGGGCGCGTCGTGCGCAGGAACGGAGCTGATGGTGCTCATCGAGTTCGTAGCGCAGTCGGTTGAACGGCTCTGGGTCGTAATAGGTGGGATACAGCAGGTCGTCTTCCGGTCGGAGGGCGCCTTCGTCCAGGAGTTGCCGGGCCAGCGGAGTCCGGGGGTAGACGCGCAGGTTGTTGAAGACCACGGCGCCCAGGTTGCCCCGCGGCTCGTGCAGGTCGTGAAGCCGGTCGACGAGTTCGTGTGCCCCCCGGGCGACAGCCGCGTCGGTGCCGGGAACGTTCACCATGAAGTGATAGACGGCGAGCGCTTCGGTGGCCGCCACGTAGCCGGCGGACCGCAGGATGTCGTCGCGGGTGAGGCCTTTGCGCAGACCGGCCAGGGTGGCGTCACAGGTGCCGTCGCCGGAGAACTGGAAGGCGGCGCAGCCGGCTCCCACCGCCAGCGCGGCGTCCTCGCGACCGAGGGCGTTCTCGCGGAAGAAGCCGGTCCAGCGCACCGGGACTCCCGCCTCGATCAACCGCCTGCACACCTCTCGAAAATGGTCGGGAGGATCGTTCAGAACCGGGTCGGTGAAGTGGACCCACTCGACGCCGGCCTCCCGGTGCAGCAACTCCACCTCGGCCACGATGGTCGCCGGACTGCGGAAACGGACCTGTCGCCCCTGCAGCGCCGGATAGACGCAATACGAGCAGCCGAGCGGGCAACCCCGCTTGGTCTCGACCCCGGCCGCGGGCGCGTAGCTGCTGGTGTGCTGATAGGTGGCCGCCATCTCCGGCAGCCAGGGACGCACCTTGTCGAGTTCCGCCGGCGCGAGCCGGGGTCGCGGCGACCCGGCCACCAGATCACCCGCCGCGGGGCCCGTGCGGACGATGGTGCCGGGCGTGCCCGCGGCGGGGGCCAGGCGGCCGCCGGCCGCAGACGCCCCGTTCGACCCGGCGCTACCGGGACCCTGTCGCCCACGCGACACGAGATCCGGGAACGTCTCCTCCCCTTCGAGCAGCACGCCCGCATCCAGACGAGGATAGCGGCGCATGATCTCGAGGGGGAACATCGAGAAGCCGGCACCTCCCACCACGACGGGTGCGTCGGGGAGAGCGCTGTGCACCACCTCGAGGACCGCCGCGAATTGCGGCAGGAACGAATGCCGCCGATTGGCCAGAGGATCGATGTTCCGCAGGCCGACGCCGACAAGCCGAGGGTCGACGCGGGCCAAGGTGGCGGCGAGCACAGGGAACGGGTCGGTCTCCAGGTTGAGATCGAGCAGCTCCACGTCGTGGCCGCCGCCGCGCGCGGCGGCGGCCACCACCCCCAGACCGAGCGGCGCGACGATCTCCGACGCGCGGTCCCTCCACCGACGGAGCCTGTATCAAGAGTATGCGCATACCCATCAGTCCACCAGTAGGAGGCCGAGGTACGTCACCGGCGACTCCCGGTCGGGCACCGGCTCCAGAGGCCATCCGGCCGCTTCCGCGGTGCCGTACACGTCCATGCCGGCCGCCTCCATGGACGGTCGCGCGTCCGCGGGCCGCCGGCAGGCGTCGGGCTCGCATGCCGGACAGAGCCGGCAGGGACCCGCCACGAACACGAGCGCCTGCGGGAAACCGGCGAGAAAGGCCGCCCGCTCCAAGGACGAGCATCCGTTCGTGGAAGTCGGCCGTAGGCGGTTCTCCCTGAACCAGCAGCGCGCGGCCGTATCCGGCGAGCAGCTTCCGCGTATCGTCCGGCGCCGGCGAACGGGGAGGGCACTGCGCGCCCGCGTCGTACCCGGCGCAGCCAAAGCGGCATTTCTCGCGCACCCAGGCCGCCGTCAAGACCTGCGATGGCTCGACCGGGGTGGTGCGGACGAACCCCAGATCCAGTGCCGTCGCGCGCACCCGATCGAGGGGGCCGGCGTCGAAGGCGGCCAAAGCCGCGGGCGAGCGGCCGCCTACCACCAGCGCGGTGTCTTCGGCGTGCAGCCCTTCTCCCAGCAGGACGGGAGCCAGAACCGAGAGCCCGGCCGCGGCCAAACGTTCTCGGGCCCACGCCCAGGGGTACGTGCGCCCCTGATACGTGTTGATCAACATATGCAGGTCGAACAGGGCACTCTTGGCCGGGCCGCGGCCCGGCCCGTCGGTCCAGAAGTCGTGAACGAGCAGGAGACCGTCGTCGGAGAGCGCGGCTGCGGCCACCCCGAGAAGCGCAGATGACTCCGACTCACCGAACGCGTGCACGATGTTCGACAGGATGATCACGTCCCACCCCGCGGCACCCTCGGGGGGAGCGGGCAGGGGTTCGCTCAAGATATCCAAGCCCGTGAAGGTCAAGCGAGAACCTGCCGCGCCCGAAGGGTCATCGCCGCGCTCGGCCCACACCTCGCGGGCCTCCTCCACCACTTCCGGCATGTCGACGACCACCGCATCCACGTCGGGATATCGCCGTACGAACTCTGCGGCCACGGCGCCGGCGCCACCCGCCACGTCGAGCACGAAGCGCTCCCCACCGGAGCGGGGATTCGGCAGTCGATCCAGTCGTACCCGGTCGGCGATGAGACGGGCTTTGTACCGGGCCACGTCGTCCATGGCGAGGAGGTAGGCACGTACTCGGGCCTGATAGTCGTCGTCGGTATCGTCGGTGTCAACGGCCTGCGCTTCGGCAGCGGCATCGTGGGGAGGGTCGGCGTCGTCGTCAGCTGCGGCCGCGAGAGGCGAGCCGCCCCGGCGCACGGCTTCCGCCAAGCGAGGCCAGTGTGCGGCCAGTCGTTGCCGGTAGCGGAGTGAATGGCCCAGATACCCCTCGCTCTGCGCGAGCAGGTGTCGCCGTGCCACGGTGCTGCAGGCCACCCGATCCTCGTGGAGGGAGAGCAGGCCGAGCGCCGCCAGCGTCTCCACCAGCCTGCGGAGGGCGTCGAGGTCGGCACTCGTCCGCTCCGCCACGATGTCCAGGGAGACGTCCGCGAGGCCGATGGTCTCGAAGAGGTCCAGATCCAAGGCCGCGAAGAGGGCACCCGAGAGCCAACCGGCCGTGGCCACGTCCTCCAGATCCTGCGGCCCGCGAACCATGACCTGTTCCGACCAGATGCTCATCGCGCCTCCGCTCTCTGGTGCGCCTGGACGGCGCCGGCCGCCGCCATGTGGCGCGTCGCGGCCACGACGGGGCGCGTCGCCGTGACTCCAGGGTTCGCCCCCGCCACGCCGGCTTCGGCGAAGGTGGCCATCTCTCTCAGTAAGGCGGCAGCTCCGTCTATCAACGGCATGGCCAGTGCCGCTCCCGTTCCCTCTCCCAGACGCAAGTCGAGATCGAGCAGTGGAGTGAGACCCAGATGGTCGAGCATAAGTCGATGCCCCGGCTCCAGCGAGCGATGTCCGGCTATCAGGTAGCCTCGGGTGTGAGGGGCAAGCGCACACGCCACCAGCGCGCCCGCGGTGGAGATGAAGCCATCGACCACGATGGGGATCCCAGCCAAAGCCCCGCCGAGTATCACTCCGGCGATGACCCCGATCTCCAGGCCGCCCACGGCCGCCAGAACACCCACCGGATCGGACGGGTCGGGGGAGTTGACGGAGAGGCCTTCCCCTACGACCCTGCGCTTGCGCTCGAGACTCGCGTCGTCAATGCCGGTTCCGCGCCCGGTCATGTCGGCCGGGGTCCGCCCCGTGAAGACACAGGCGAGAGCGCTCGACGGCGTCGTGTTGCCGATGCCCATGTCGCCGGTGCCTACCAGATCGATGCCGGCGCCCCGCAGCCCGAGCGCCACTTCGATGCCCGCCTCCAGGGACCGCACCGCCTCTTCCCGGCTCATGGCCGGTCCCCTGCTGAGGTCTGCCGTGCCGAACCGGACCTTGCGATCGAGCACGCCGCCGTTGTCGAAGACCGTTGAGAAGTCGGCCGAGACTCGATCGCCCAGAAGCGCACGCAGATCGGCGGCCACGCCGGCGTCTACGACCATAACCCGGGCACCGGCGACACCGGCGAGGGCACTGACGGCCGCCTGCCCGCGTACGAAGTTGGCCACCATCTGCGGGGTGACTTCGGCCGGGAAGGCACTGACCCCGCGACGCGTCACGCCGTGATCGCCGGCCGCGGTCACGATGGCCTTCCGCGGGAACGAGGGTCGCAGCGTCCCCTGGATGGCCGCCAAGAGCACGCCCAAGTCGAGCATCCGGCCCAGGCTGCCCGCGGGGATGGCCAGTTCGGCGGCCCGGGCGGCCGCACGGGCCGCTGACCCCTGGTCCACCGGACGGATCCGCTCCCGGGTCGCGGAAAGCACGGCTCCCGGAGCGGCGGACCCCGACATCACAGGTACACCCGGCGTGACGCTCACGACATCCTCCCCTGCGCCAGCAGACCGTGCACACGCCTCGTGAACGGGGTCATGACGTGTCCGTCGGCCTCGGGCGCCGCGAGTCCGCGCCGGGCGGCTCGGTCGAGGGGCACCGGCACCCAACCCTCCATACGCGCCGGGCGGCCCGCCAGCACCGCGACGCGGTCACCCAATAGCACCGCCTCACGCACGTCGTGCGTGACCAACACCCAGGTGGCCGGATGGGCCTCCATCACGTCGAGTAGCCAGCCCTGCAATTCCGCGCGGGTGAAGGCATCCAGGCTGCCGAACGGCTCGTCTAGCAGGACGAGGCCACGACCCAAGACCAGCGTTCTGGCCAGCGCCACCCGCTGCCGCATCCCCCCGGAGAGTTCGCGAGGAAGGGCATCGAGGGCTCGCCGACAGCCCGAACTCGCCCAGGATCGTCCGTGCCCGCTCCTCCAGCTCCAGCCGCTCTGGGCGACCGACACCCCGCGGGCGAGAACGCCGACCACGCCCGCCGTGTCCGCGCTCCGCGGGCCACCTCGGCGGCGAACACCGTGTTCGCCAGCACCGATTTCCACGGCAGCAGCAGATCGCGCTGGAACATGTAGGCGGCATGCCCGGATGAGCACCCGGGCAGCCCGTCTCCGGCGAAGTCGGCTGCCGCCACCGCACGTCCGTCGACCTGTACCTCACCCGCTTCGGGCGCCATGAGTCCGGCCAACAGGTGCAGGAGCGTACTCTTTCCACAGCCGCTCTCCCCCACCACCACGAGACACTCGCCCGGCGCGAGGGCGAGTTCCAGGTCGGCGAGCACGGACACGTGCCCCTGTCGACCGTCATAACCCGCCCGCAGACCGCGGACCGTCACCGAGGCGGCGGCGTGGCCCTCCTGGGCCACGCCGCCGCACCCTCTCCGGCCCGCCCGGCGCCGGGCGGGCGCACGAAGCCGCCGCTCCCATCACGGCGCCGCCAGATAGTCGTTGCTCACCGATCCGCCTAGTTCGACGGGCTGCTTCAGCAGACCCGCCTCCACCATCCATGTGTTCAGGGCCGTCCACGCCTCCACGTCCTGCCACCCGGCCGGTTTGTCGACCGTAGGCCGTGGCCATCGAGGGCAGGGCCGCGCGCCACTGCGCCAAAAGGAGATCCTTCTTCAGCTCCGGATGGCGGGCCACGTAGATGTCCGCAGCCTCCTCGGGGTTCGCCGCCGCGTAGGCGAGACCGGCCATGGTCGCCTCCACGAACACGCGCACGGTGTTCGGATTCTTCTGAGCGAAGTCGGAGGCGGTGATCACATTCATGAACGCATAGTCGGGGGTGCCCCAGTCGCGGAAGTCGAGATAGGTCAACTTCTCGCCCGCGATTGCTTCCGCTTCCACAAGCTCACCGAACTCAGTGAACGCCACCGCGTGGTAGGTCCCCGCGAGCAGCGGAGCAACCAAGGTGTATCCGGGATCGACGAGGGTCACCGACTCCGGATCGACGCCTCCAACCTTGAGCATGGTGTCGTATGAAGCCCGCACCGAAGGGATCAGCGGCACGGCCACGGTCTTGCCCACCAAGTCCTTTGGCTCCGTGACGTCAACACCAGGCGCCACGGCCAGCCCCACCGGCGCGTGGCCCATGAGGGCCGCGACGGACACGAGCGACGCGCCCTCGGCCACACCCATGAGCATGTCCGGGGCATAGTACAGGCCGAACTGGCTCTTGCCGGTGGAGACGAACTTGACCACGTCGGTGGGCCCCGCCGGCAGAGTCTGGGTCACTTCCAGGCCGGCGTCGGTGTAGAAACCCTTCTCCTGCGCCACGTCGATCGGGATATCGAGCACCCAGGGCACCCAATCCATGATCAGGTCGACCTTGGCCACCTCCGGCGGCCCCACTTTGGCGGCTGAGCTGGAACCCGCGGTGGTCGCGGTGTCCGAAGCCACCGTGGAAGATGGCGCCGGTGCGGTCGTCGTCGTGGCGGAGGTGCCGCAGGCCGTCGCCCACAGCAGGAGGAAGACCGCCAACAGAGTCGCCGATAGGGCGGCATGCGTGTGTTTCTTGCGGAGCATCATGTTCATCCTTCTTTCTTGTCGTAAGGGCGGCCGACGGGGGCCGCGGAGTTCCACCAGCAGATCTTCCGTTCCAGCAGCACGGCGCCACCGTACGCGACGAGGCCGAGCAGGGTGATCACGAGAACGGCGGCGAACGCCTGTGCCGTGGCCATGCGCGAGTTCGCGCTCAGCACCAGGTAGCCGAGACCCCGGTCGGTGCCGGTCCACTCGGCCACCACGGCTCCGACCAGGCTCAACGTGACCCCGGTGCGGAACGCGGCGGCCAAGAAGGGCGCCGCTCCCGGCACGCGCACCCGCCAAAAGACATCCCATGGCGAGGCATTCACGGAGCGGAGTAGTGTGAGCAACTGCGGATCGGTCGAGCGGAACCCCTGCAGAGTCATCACCGCCATCGGGAAGAAGGCGATGAGGGCGCAGACGATCACCCGCGGCAGAGCTCCGTAGCCGATCCAGAGAACCAGCAGAGGCGCCAGCGCGATCACCGGGATGGTCTGAGACACCACCACGAATGGCGTCAGCACCCGGTCGAGAAAGCGGGAGTGAAGAGCGGCGGCGGCGAAGATCAGCGCCGCCGCCGCCGCGACCACAAGCCCGGCTCCCGCTTCGTACAGCGTGTACATGGCGTGCCGGGCGAACAGCCCAGGTCCGTCGGCCAACTCGCGCAGCACCATGGACGGCGGAGGGAACACGAACGGGGCGACGTGCGCCGCCTGGACCACGAGCTCCACCAGCACGGTCAACGCGACAAGTACCGCGATCGCCACGAGAGCCGGAGTCGCATGCCCTCCGGCGCGCCTCCGGCCCCGGGCGCGTGTCCGTGTGCGTTCCCGCGCCGCCACAGGAACCGCGCGTT
The DNA here is from genome assembly GCA_963790415.1 of uncultured Actinomycetota bacterium. Taxonomy (GTDB): domain Bacteria; phylum Actinomycetota; class Thermoleophilia; order RBG-16-64-13; family RBG-16-64-13; genus JAJZQZ01. The sequence continues at coordinate 47,919 of CAWBOK010000008.1, read as the reverse complement.
CAAGTCGGGATTCAGCCTGCACTGCGTCTCTGTGTCGCCACATCTGCCCCCTTTCGGGTTGAGGGGGCAAAAGAAAAGCCCCCAGCCTAAAGTAGGCCGGAGACTTTGCCATCGTCTCTCAGCAGGGCCCCCTTCACACGGGAGGCCTACCAGCCGCCGGGCAGGTCTGCTGACTCTCGGATCACCGCTCCCCCGCGCCTTCCCATCCCCCTTGCCAACTGCCCACTACGGGCCGATGGTGGTGGGACAGTGGCCTCATGCGAGTTCACTCCCCGATCACAGCGGCGGGACCGCTCGGGATTCTCACCCGATTCCCTATTCTCCACCGGCGGCGGTCGCAGCGCCTCGAGAGGCTCCTGCATCACCGGACCGGCGGCACCAAGCGGCGTTGCTCGGTTGTGCCGCGAAGAAGTATCACGCCGAGGCGGTGGCTGTCAAGCCGGTGGGCATCTATGGCTACCGGAAGAAGCGCACGATCCTGCTCTCACGCCCGCGGTATCATGTTGTCGCTGGCCAATACCATCGGAGCGCCGAGGAGTCTGCCATGGCAAACCACCCCATCTTCAGCGACCTCGACGCGCTGGTCGGCACCTGGACCGCCGACGACATCGCTGAGTTCGAGAGGGCGACCGCCGAGTTTGAACACATCGACGAATCGCTCTGGCGATAGCCCGCCCCTGCGACCCTGCAGCGCCGCGCGGAGCCGCCCCCGCCTTCAGGACTTGGTGTTCGTCAGATGCCGCCCGCAGTGGCCGATGACCACCTGCCCTGTCGCCTGGTGGATGGCGAAGTGGACGCGGAGCAGGTCGGAGGGGCTACCCTTTCCGATGCGAAGATGCTGCTCGATGAGCAGGGTCTCCCCCGCGAAGTCGACCGTGCGCTCGACGGCCCACATACTCATGCTGGTCTTGCTCTCGTGCGGTGCATAGCCGAGCCAGGGGGCCTCCTCCCTGCGCTGCCTGAACCACTCTTTCGCTCCCGGTGGACGACAGCCGGGAGAGGAGGTGGCTTCCAGACGTTCGCGTGCATATCGTGCCAAGAGCCGAAGCGCAGTGTTGGCTCTGTCCACATCTTGAAAGGGGCAATCCTTCGCGCTCTTCAGTGCCCGCGGATGGACGGCGATCGCGTCGGCGTAGTCGCGCTCGACGCGACGCAACGCTTCGAACAGAGTCGTCGGAGGCGGCGGGACAGGGGCTTCCGGGCGGCGATCGAGTTCGGTGAGTCGGGCATCGCGTTCGGCGATCTCCTGGTGCAGCTGAGCTACCAGGATCCCCAGGTCTCTCACCCGGGCACGGAGGTCGTCGTTGTCGTCGTGGAGCACATCGAGGTAGGCGTCCCCCTGCTTGCGGCTCTCCTGCTTCTCCCACGCCCGCCGCACGCGGACGGCAAAGTCCCCGACGGCTTTGCGGCCCTCGGTCTCCACCGCCAGGCCGTCGATCTGGGCGAACACAACATTCTTGATATCGCCGGTGCTGACCACCCTGCTCGCGGCCTCCTTGCGGAGAGAAGCCACGACCGGCCCGAGGACCTGGTTGGGAAACTCCAGGTCGTCGACGCCGGCTTCGATACACGCCAGCTTGAGACCACGCATCAACTTGTCGCGGTCGAAGGATTCCGACGAACCGTCCTTCTTCATGACGCTGAAACCGCCCAACTCCCGCACCAAGACGCGCACCCGTGCGGCCGCTTCTTTCACGGAGTGGACAGGCTTCTCGGGGGCGACCAGACCGCGGAGGATGGCGTGATCGAGATGGTTGGGGTCGATGACCACCACCGGTCTGCCCCACGCTCGGGCCTGCATGATCTCGATCGTAGTGCCGATGGACTCCTTCCACATGTTGGCCACCACCACATCACACGCGGCGACGGCCCGCAGGTCGCGGGAGAAGTCCCACTCGTCGCCCCACTCGCTGGGGTCGATGGTCAGCATGTCGGGGCAGAGTCTCTTGAACTCGGCGCGCCAGAGACGCCGCTGCCGCGGATTGCAGCCGGACAACGGACCCGAGAGGTGGATCGTGTAGCGCTTTCGTTCCATGGAACGGTCAGTCGACCCCTCTCAGGATGGGTTCCAGGCGATCGCAGACCCAGGCGACGTAGTCGGCGCACCGCTTGGCGATCGGGTCATGCTTGAAAACTCGGTAGCCCTCTTTGGAAGAGATGTCGTGGCCGGTGAGCCCGAGGCAGGTGGCCGTGCCGAACTCGGCCTCGAAATCCCGGATGAGCTGCTGCAGAGCCGGTTTGTCGGGCGCGGCCCGGTCGGGCCACTCCGCTCCAGCGAAGAAATCGCGCAGCCCGGGCGCCAGGATCGCTCCTGAGAGGGCGCCGCACAGATGACCCATTCCCACCGACCCGCCGCCCATGTAGCGGGCCGCGAGCACCAACCGAGGATCGAGACCCAAGCCGAACGCCGCGAAAGCGACCGCCGCCTGCGCACAGTTGAGATGCGCCGGCCCGTTGTCGAGAAAACCGGCCATCGCCTTGTCTTTCGCGTCCTGCCAGGTGTCCGCCCCCATCGATGCCTCCTCGCGTGTGTCATCGCCAGCTCCACCATAGTACGTCGCCGGGGCGGCAGATGCGATACGGGGCCGGATGGTCCCGGCCGAGACGGTCACCATGAAGCGGCTGGGGGCGCTTTGGCGGACCGCGGGCGCATTTACCTTCCGAACGCTTCCGTCATAGAATCAGAGTCAGAATGTGAACCCTGAACGGGTCGACAACGGCGAAGGGGGAGGGTCGGTATGAATCTCAAGCCTGCCGTATCCACGTCAAGCACCAGGCGCCGGCGCCGGCGACTGCTGGTAGGGGTGCTCTCCGCCGCCATCGTCTTGGTTGCGTTGATGGTGCTGGTGGTGTCGCTCGCCCTGGCTGTGACCGCGAGCTTCCCCGACGTCCCGGCCAGCCACCCCTACTACGACGCCATCACCGATCTGGCCTCCCGCGGCATCATCAACGGCTACGGCAACGGAGACTTTGGTCCAAACGACGCGGTCACGCGCCAGCAGTTCGCCAAGATGATCGTGCTCACCGGCGGCTATCCTGTCTCGGAGGCCGACATCTGCACCTTCACCGACGTAGAGAAGAGCGACACCGCCTCCTTCTACCCCGACAACTTCGTGGCCGTGGCCGCCGCCCATGCGATCACCAAGGGACCGCTCCCGGGCTCTTCTCCCCGGGCACAGAGATCAGCCGCCTGCAGGTGATCAGCATGGTGGTGCGGGCAGCCGACGACCTGGAGCCGGGTCTCCTGGGCGCTCCACCGCCGAGTTGGGTGGGTGCCGCGGGCTGGGGTGACGCCCCCACCCACGGGGCCAACGCCCGGCGGGCCGAATACAACGGACTGCTTGCCGGCCTCCCGCTTGCGACGCTGGCTCCCTGGGGGGAGATGACCCGGGGTGAGGTGGCCCAGGTGTTGCACAACCTGCTCGGCCAACTCGCGCCCCCCGCGACTACCACCACCTCGACATCGTCGACCACGACGACCACCACTGAAGTCACGACCACGACGACCAGCTCGACCACGACCACCACGGTTCCGGCCCTGCACTACGAGAACCTCGGCGGGACTCTCGCCTCCGGTCCGGGTGTCTCCTCCTGGGCAAGCGGCCGCCTCGACGTGTTCGTGCGCGGTCCGGGCAATTCCCTCTGGCACAGGTGGTACAGCAGTGGTTGGTCGGGGTGGCAGGTTCTGGGTGGCGTCATCACCTCCGATCCCGACGCTGTCTCCTGGGGTCCCAACCGCATCGACGTGTTCACACGTGGGACGGACAACGCCCTCTGGCACAAGTGGTGGAACGGGTCGGCGTGGCTTCCGTGATCTCCACACCTGCTTCCCTCTAGGCACCCTGCGGTGAGGCCGGCGGGACTGAGCCGCCGGCCTCACCCACGCTCCCGGGTCATGCAGGGGTGGTCCGGGTAGAACCCCAGCGAATCGAGCAGTGCCGCGCCGCTGCTGTCCAACACGCGGACGCCGTCCCAGCTCTCGACGGTCATCCGGTTCGTAAACCCACTCAGATGCTCCACGAGCGCCGCGAGGGCGTCGCGAACAAGGCCCACATCGGCGCCCGGCGCGACTCTGATGCGGGCGGCGGTGTCCTCGGCGACGAGCACGGGAAGGCCACGGTGCTGGACCAGCCAGGTAGTAGGCACCCGCACAAACTGTGCGGCATCGATTCCCAGCGAAGCCGACCCCCAGACATTCGCCGGGTCGCAGGCGTTCATGACCACGACGGACCCCTCGCCGTCGGCGCGCCTTGCCTCTCCCCCGCCCGAGCCGCTCGCCGCCCGCAGGCGTTCGACCGCCTCCGGAAGCGCGAACTGCACCCCGGGAAGCCCCCGTACGAAGTAGCCCCGCCGGACTTCGGCCCGCAGCTCCATGCGCAGCAGCTGACGGTAGATGGCGGTCCACTCCCACGGTCCCTCCTCGCGGTCGAGACAGGCTCGAGTGACCACTCCATGCCGTAACAACAGCTGACGCGCCTGTCGCAGCGAGCGCTCGTCCGGCGGTAGCGGAGGACCCATGATCCCCAGACGGTCGACCAGACTCCAGCGGCCGTCGGTGGGTAGATCGGCCGGCCCGGCCCCGCCGGGAGCAGGGCCGCGCAGGGCCAGTCGGTCGCGCACGCGCCGAGAAGCCGCGCGCTGGACGCCGCGCGCCGGCCGTTGCAGGCCGTGCGGGCGCACACCTGGATACGACGACGACCCGGAGAAGCGGCCGCTGAGCCGCCGGGTGGTGCCGGCGCCGAGCCCGCGCCCTTCGAGGCGCCGGGCGAGATCGGCCTCCAGGCTGGACGCGGCCCCGCGCCTCGTCCGGGGCGCAACCGGAGCCCAGTCCGCGAGGCGCCGCAGTACACCAAGGCTGTCGTTGGTCACCTGGCCGGCCATCACGAGTTCCACGAGGGCGGATTCCAGGGCGTCCGAATCGAGTGCGAGCCCGCCGCGAAGATCGGCGGTGAACAGCGCGCCCTCCGTGCGCAGCAGGTCGTGGACCGCCACAGCCGGTGGGGTCAGGCCGGAATCCTCGCCCGCCCCGGCCCCCAGGAACGCCGCCCCCTCGCCACGGAAGAGGAACCGCACCCGAGCCCGGCGAGGGTCTTTCTCGCCGGAGACGATCCACACCAGGTCGCCACTCCGACAGAGCGACTCGAGAAGGGCGGGGTCGAAGTCCCACAGCCGGAGGGGCAGCACGTCCCTGTCCCACACGGCTCCCACGACCGGCGCGGACCGCAGCTGCGCGAGGACCTGGCGCAGGCCTCCCTCGCCGTCCAAGCGCCTATCCGCCGACAGACGCTGCCAATCCACGAGGAAGTCCGCGTAAGTGGCGAGATCGACCGACCGCACTTCGCGGCGCAACGCGCCCAGCGTGTGGCGGTGGAGCTGCTCGAGAACGTGGACGTCGACATACTCAGTGTAGGGCGGCTCGACCGGCGCCACGGGGGCCGGCGTGGCGTCGCCGGCGGGGGGAGCAGTCTCCGTCTTCGGCGAGAACCGGCCTTCGGCCAGTCGGCGCGTTCCGACCATCTCGTGAAGCTCATCCTGAAGCGCTTCGGCGGGGAATCCGTAACGCCGACCGAGTTGCTCCACGGTCACCGGCCCCGAACGCGCCAGGTGCCGCTCGAGGATGCGTCGCATCGCGTCGCGGGCAAGGGGTGCGTCGTGGTCGGCCAGGGTGTGGCCCACGGCGCCCGGCGCGGCGCCGACGCCCAGAGCCTGCCGGTAGTCCTCCCTCCACTCGCCCCACACCCAGCGTTCCTCCATCCCCAACGACGTTGGTATCTCGATCCTGGCGATCCGCCCCTGTGCCTCGAGTTCCGCCAACCATGCACCGGGAGCGACGACGCATCGGGCGACCACCTCGGCCGTGGAGAGATCACCCAGCTCCTCCAGCAACAGCGCGAGTTCCTCCACCGTGCGGGCCCGTCCATCCGGGGCGGTGCGCTGCAACCGCGCTTCCACCTCCACCAGAGCCTCAGGTTTCAGTACCTCGTCCAGGCGCACGTCGCGCAACAGGTCCTGCAGCAGCTCGGGGTTGACGGCCATCGCCTGCAGGTTGCGCTCCGCCTTGGGAGTGTCGGCGTCGTAGAGGTGGACGTCCGCGAACTTCCGCAACAGGCTCTGGGCCACCGGCGACGGCACCAGCGACTCCACCGTCACCACTCGGATCTCGCCCCTCTCGACGGCTGCCAGCACGTCTTCCAGAGCGGGAACGTCCATCACGTCTTCCAGGCAGTCGCGGTAGGTCTCCGCCAGGAGCGGAAAGTCGGGGTAGCCCCGAACCACCCTGCAGCAGATCGCGGGCGCGCAGCCGCTGCAGCCAAAATGGCGTGCGCTTTCCGCCCCGCAGGCCGGGAAGCAGCAGGGCCCGGGCGGCGTTCATGCGGAACTGAGCCCCAAACACCGCGGAATCGGGCAACTCGGCCAGCAGACGGCGCCGTGCCTCCGCCGGCCCGATAGCCGCGATCAGGTCGAGCGGGAATTCGGCGTCGGAGTCGGGGAAGCGCATGAGGATGCCGTCGTCGCCGGCCTGCATCTCCACCTCCACGCCGGTCCGTTCGCGCAGGGCTCCCGCCAGGACCATCCCCCACGCGCCGTTCACCCGGCCGCCGAAGACGGAGTGCACCACCATGCGCGGATCGCCGATGGCGTCGTCGAACGCCTCCACCACGACGGTGCGGTCGGTGGCCACCTCCCCGCCCCGGTCGAGTTGCGTCGCCATGTGGCGGAGGATCTGCCTGCCGGACGGCCCGTCGAGGGCGCACGTGCGGGCGAGCCACGACAGCTCTTCCCGTAACCGGGGATGGTCCCACTCCTCGTCGAGCAGCAGGCTGAGACTGGTCGGCCGAACGGTCGGCGGGCATGGGTCGCCTGCCTGCACGGGCGGCGTGTCGCCGGCGACAGGTACGTCGACACCCGCCTCGGGATCGGGCGACCCGTCGCCGGCTTCGCGCGCGGCAGACAGTTCCGACGCCATCCGCTCCAGCCGCTCGGCCAAAGTCCGCCGGAACTCCCCCACCCGCTTCCCCAGCTCGTGGGGCCGCCAGGGCAGATCGCCGTGCCAGAACGGCATGCGGGGCAGGGCTCCCGGGGCTTCCCCCACCAGCACGCGGTCGTCGGTGATCTCGAGGATGCGCCAGACCTGGGAGCCCAGGATGAACGTGTCGCCCGCCCGGCTCTCGAACACGAACTCCTCGTCGAGTTCGCCGATGCGGGTCTTTCCGTCGGGTAGGTAGGCGCCGAACAGGCCCCTGTCGGGGATGGTGCCCCCGTTCGTCAGCGCCAGTAGGCGCGAACCGGGCAAGGCGGTCAACCGATCGTTCACCCGGTCCCACGCCAGTCGCGGGCGCAACTCCCGGTGGGCCGAGCTGGGGAACCGGCCCGAGACCATGTCGAGCACCGCTCGGAACGCACGCGGCGTCAGGTCGCGATACGCGTAGGCCCGGCGCACGAGGCGGAAGAGATCGTCCACCCGCCAATCTTCCACGGCCACCGCCGCCACGACCTGCTGGGCCAGCACGTCGAGCGGGTTGAGGGGAGTCACGACGGCCTCCACGTCACCCGCGAGCATCCCACGCGCCACGACGGCCGCCTGCACCAGATCCTCCCGATGGGTGGGGAAGATGCGGCCCTTGCTGGTCTGGCCGACCAGATGGCCCGAGCGGCCCACGCGCTGCAGGCCCTGCGCCACCGAGGACGGGGATTGCAGCTGCACCACGAGGTCGACCGTTCCGATGTCGATGCCCAGCTCCAGCGACGACGTGCCCACCAAGGCTCGGGTCGTGCCGGCCTTGAGATCGCGTTCCATCTCCAGGCGCGCGTCGCGGGCCATGCTCCCGTGGTGGGCGCGGAAGGGGGGCAGGGCGAGCGGCCCGCCGGCAGTCAAGGCCCCGGCGGCGGCGGCCAACTCGCCCCGGGTCACCCCCGTGCCGGCCGCTGTGAAACCCACGCCTTTGACGACGCCATCAACGATGAGCCCCGAGGCCTCTCCCCGGGATTCAGCCGCGGCCTGCTCGTTCAACCGGTCGGCCGTGCGCTCGGCCAGCCGACGGTTGTTGGTGAAGACCAGGGTGGTGCGGTGCTGCCGGATCAGGTCGAGCACCCGCGGGATCACCACAGGCCAGACCGAGCCCCCGGGCAGTCCACGGTAGTCTTCGGTGAGGGTCTCCACCCGCAGGTCGAGCGGTTTCTGGTGGCCCGCGTCGACGATGGTGACCGGACGTGCCACGAGGCCGCCGCGACGCGGGCCGTCGCCGGTACCCTCGCCGGGGGGGACCGCGCCGTCACCAGTGTCGGCGTTGCCGTCGACGCCCGACGCCCACTCCGCTCCCCCCAGGAACCGGGCCACTTCCTCCAACGGACGGATGGTCGCCGACAGCCCGATCCGCTGGATCGGTCTCGCAACCAGGTTCTGCAGCCGCTCGAGGCTCACCGACAAGTGGACCCCCCGCTTGTTCCCCGCCAGCGTGTGGATCTCGTCGACGATCACCGTGCGCACCGGCGCGAAGATCTCCCGTGCCCGAGGACTCGTCAGCAACAGATAGAGAGACTCGGGCGTGGTGATGAGGATGTGCGGTGGTCGCGTCAGCAGCGCTCGGCGCTCACGTTGCGGCGTGTCGCCGGAGCGGACGGCGACGCGTATCTCCGGCCACACGAGTCCTGCCGCCGCGGCGGCAGCCCGCACGCCGGCAAGGGGGATGCGCAGATTTCGCTGGATGTCGTTGTTCAAGGCTTTGAGTGGTGAGATATAGACCAGGCGGACGCCGGGCGGGGCGACCACCGAGGACTTCGCCGCGGAGGGAGGAACCCCAGGCGCTTTCGCGCCGGGCGCGGGAACTGGGGCATCCGGCGGGGCCACCGGGGCACCGGACGCGGCGATGGCGACATCCGACGCTGCCGTGCCCGTTAACTCGCGGAAGAGGTCGTCGATACCCCACAGGAACGCCGTCAGGGTCTTGCCCGACCCTGTGGGCGCGAGGATCAATGTGTGCTCGCCCCGCTGGATGGGCGGCCATCCCAGGGCCTGCGGGGGTGTGGAGTCGCCGAACGTGTCGGCGAACCAGGTCCGCACAGGTACGGAGAAATCGGACAGCACGTTCATGGACTCCCTGGCGTCATCGCCCCCAGGCGGATCGCGTCGCGAAGTCGCCACAGCGGCTAGAACAGCCGGGCGACTTCGTCGACGGCGAAGCGCGGCCACGCCGCCGGCAGGCCCGCGCGCATGCCCTCCACGACGGGATCCCCGGGGACGGCCGGTTCCAACACCTCCCCGATGTCGGTGGCTTCGATGCCTTCGGCGGTCAACTGAGCGATCAGGGTGGCGGCGCCGGCGGGACGGCAGGCGATCAGCAGGCTGCCCGATCCGATCAGACCCAGCGGGTCTATCCCCAACAGCGCGCACACCCGCCGGGTCTCCGGGAACACCGGGATGCGATCGAGGTGCGCGCGGATACGATGCCCGCCCGCCAAGCCGAACTCCTCCAGCGCCGTGGCCAGGCCCCCCTCGGTGACGTCGTGCATGCCCGCGACGACCCCCGAAGTCGCGGCCACGCGCGCCTCCGGCAGGATGCTGACCAGAGAGAGGAACCCCCGGCAGCGCTCGATCTCTTCCGCGCTCATGCCCAGGTCAAGAAGGCGCGGCCCCAGCTCCCGGGCGATCAGCGCCGTCCCCTCCACGGCTAGACGTTTGGTCAGCAGCACGCGGTCTCCTTCGCGCATGGCGCTCTTGTCGATGAGTCCGTCACGGGCGACCGTTCCCACGAGCGCTCCCACCACTACCGCATGCTTGACCGCGTCGGTGATCTCCGTATGCCCCCCACACAGGGTGATCCCCGATTCGGAGCAGGCATCGCGCAGCTCGGTGAGCGTGGCCACGATCTCCGATGGCGTGGAGTCCGCCGGGAAGAGACAGGTGGCCAGCAGCCACCGTGGTGTCGCCCCCGAAGTGGCTACGTCGTTGGCGTTGACCAGTACGGCATACCGCCCCGGAGAGTCCGTGGCGAAGGTGATGGGATCGGACTTGAGTACCAGGAGGCCGAGATCGGGCGCTGCCGGTCCGCCGGGGAAGGGCATGCCTGCGGCGCCGCGTGACAGGCCTGCGGCGGCCAGATCCACTACCGCCACGTCCTCGCCCACGCGTGGGCGCACGAAGAGCGCGGGATCTTCGGGTATGAGGTCGGCTAGGAACCGGGCGAGCAGGTCGTTGGGGAACTTACCCGTAGGCAGCGGCAGACCAAGGCGCACGACCTCATCGAGCTGGGTGAGATCGTCTATCACGTAGTCGGCGTCCCGAGCCCAGTCGGTGAAAGAATCGCCCGCGAAACCCTCGGCTGGAAACGAGTGGTTGCGCACCAACACCGTCACCGCCCCGGCGGCCTTCCCCGCCATCACGTCGAAGCCGAAATCGCCCACCACCAGACAGCCGGACGGGTCGACCCCGAGGCGTTCGGCCGCCCAGAACACGGTGTCGGGCGCGGGCTTGGGAGCCAGCGGGAGATCGTGCGACACGATGACGTCGAAGTCGTCCGGTCCCAGCCCGTCGAAGTTCTCGAGGGCGCGCTCGATCGAGGCCAAGCCGTTCCGACTTATCACGCCCACGGGCAAGCCCCGCGACTTCAGTCCGCGCACGGCTTGTACCGCTCCGACATTCGGCCGCGAGACGGCGGCGGCCTCGAGCTCGAAGCTTTCGAGAACGAAGTATAACTCGGCCCGCCGGACCTCGTCCGCCTGCGCCGCGATGAACTCCAAGATGGGAGTGCCGGGCGGACAGCCGATCGCCTGCCGGATCGCCTCGAAGCCGATGGCGCCTGGCTCTGTGAGGGTGCCGTCAAAGTCGAACAGCACGGCCTGGAGTCGGAAGGAGCGCGTCATGGGGTGCATTCTACCTGCTGGGGCAGGGAAGCCGGCTCGTTGTCGAGGGAACTCACTTCATTGCGGGTTGGATCGGACCAAGGGCTACGACCGCCGCCTTCAGCGTCCTCGCGGCTCTCGGGAGCCAAGTCAGAGTCTTGCGCATCTCCTAGACGCATCCGTCCGGAACGAACCAGGCCATCGAATTCGGCCTGCGTCGCACCCTCACGCTTCAACTTGCCGAGCCGGGCCAAGTTCTCAAGTTCAGTCGATGTCATTCTCTGATCCCACAATGAGCCCGCTGCCGGCCAGCTCGCCCAACTCCCTGTGCACGGCGCCGGTGCCAACGCCATTGGGAAGATCACGACCCAATCTGGGAGTGTTCGAGTCTGTCTTTTCGTAGGCCTCAACAATCAACTGAGCAGTGCGAGCGTCACGGTAATTGAAGGCGCCCGACCCACATGCAGACCGTGCTATCATAATGATCGACCGATTGTTCGAACGATGGCGGCTGCAATGCACAGAGTGATGAGCGCGACTGAGGCAAAACTTCATTTTGGCGAGTTACTCCGGCGGGTCTCTGAGGGGCGGGAGTCTGTCCTCGTGGAGCGGGGAGGGCGCCCTCAGGTCGTCGTGCTGTCCGTGCAGGCGTACGAGCAGCTCGTGGGGGCTGCGGACGAGAATGAGTGGCGTGGGCGCGTGCAACAGGCACGCGAGCGCATCCGCGCCGAGATCGCGGGACGCGAACTCCCGTCCCCGGAGGACGTGCTGAGGGACGTGCGCGCAGAACGGGATGAGCAGCTTGACAGTCTGCGTTGACGCGAGCCTCGTGGTGCGGTTGTTCGTCGGGCCGGACGACGCGGAGGTGTGGAGGCTGTGGGATGAATGGGCCACGGCTGGGGTCGCCGTGCATGCACCCGCCCTTCTGGGCTACGAGGTGACGAACGCACTCCACCGCTACCATCGCGCCGGGTTTCTCAGCTCCGACTCGGCCGACCTCGTCATCGATGCCGCCATGTCCCTCCCGATTCGTTACGAGCACAGCCCCGTGCTCCTTCGTCACGCGCTGCGGCTGGCCGATCGACTCGGGCTGAGCGCCGCCTACGACGCGCAATACTTGGCCGTGGCCGAGCATCTTGATGCCGAACTCTGGACCGCCGACAAGCGTCTCGCAAGGCAGGCCGCCTCCGGACCTGTGACAATTCGTCTCTTGGGGCCGGTGGAACCCTAGAAGTCGATCTCGATGTGCTGCACGCCGTCCGCCGGCCGACTTGTGACCCTACCCTCGCTGTGGTGGAACACGCTCTGCATGCGGACGTTGTCTCTCAGCACCTCGGCGGTAAAGCCGGCGATGCCGTTCGCGCGTGCGATGGTGGTAAGCCAGCGGAGCATGAAGGTGCCTATCCCGCGGTTCTGCCAATGGTCACGAACGACAAAGGCCACCTCTGCCCGGTTGGTCTTGGGGTCCAAGTAGTATCGCCCGGTGGATATGATCTCTTCGCCGTAGGCCTCAGGCAGCGTGCCCACGATGCATACCTCGGTGCGATGGTCTAGAAAGACGAAGTCCTGGATCTGCTTCTCCGGCAGGATGCGCAGGTGCGCCATGAACCGGTAGTACATGGTCTCTTGGGACAGGGCGTACAGCAGGCCCTTGAAGGCTTCCAGATCGGTGAGACGAATGGGGCGGAAACCGATCTGGGTACCGTCCGGAAGCAGCATGGTAGTGTGAAGCTCGGGCGGGCCCACGGAGATGCGGCCCTCGACATCGGCAAGTCCGGGATTCACGTAGCGTGCCTCGATCGCATCCCGCAGCAGTTGGGCGCGGAAATCGGGATGGGCCACGCTGATCAGGGCCAGGGCGCGTTCCTCCACGGTCTTGCCGGCCAGGTAGGCCACTCCGTACTCGGTGACCACATACTGGGTGTCACCCCGCGTGGTCACCACGCCCGCGCCGGACGTGAGCGTGGCCACGATGCGCGAGACCTTCCCTTCTTTGGCGGTGGACGGGACCGCGATGATGGCCTTACCGTCGCGCGAGCGGGCGGCGCCACGGGTGAAGTCCACCTGACCGCCGATCCCGGAGTAGAAGAGGGTACCCAGCGAGTCGGCGCATACCTGCCCGGTGAGATCTATCTCCAGTGCCGAGTTGATGGCCACCATGCGGTGTTGTTGGCCGATGATGTTGGGATCGTTGACGTACTCCGTGGGCCGGAATGAGAACATCGGGTTGCCGTCCACGTAGTCGTACAGCCTGCGCGTGCCCATGGCGAAGCTGGTCACGATCTTGCCGCGGTCCAGGGTCTTGCGTGCGCCGGTTATGGCTCCGCTTTCCACCAGATCGATGATGGTGTCCGAGCACATCTCCGTATGCACACCAAGATCCTTCTTGTCTTTCAGCAACTCCAGCACCGCGTGGGGGACGCGGCCGATCCCCAGCTCGATGGTGGAGCCGTCCTCCACCAGGCTGGCCACATGCTGTCCGATCTGGGGACCGATGTCTGTGGGCGGATCCCGGTGAGTCTCGATCAGTGGCTGGTCGGCCGGAACAAGCCTATCGAGGTCATACACGTGGATGTTGCTGTCCCCCAGTGTGCGCGGCATCTGCGGGTTGACCTGGGCGATCACCAGGGCCGCGTTCTGAGCGGCGCTCTTCACCACGTCCACGGATATGCCCAGGCTGCACATGCCCTGCTCGTCGGGTGGAGTCACCTGGATGAGGGCCACGTCCAGGGGCAGGCGCCCCGAGGCGAACAGCTCCGGGATGTCGGATAAGAAGATGGGCGTGTAGCCGCCCAGGCCCTGTTGCACCACGTCGCGCACGTTGGCTGTCACGAAGAACGTGTTGACGCGGAAGTGCCGGGCCAGCCGCTCCAACGCGTAGGGTGCCTCGCCCACCGTGAGCAGCGAGATGATCTCTGTGTTGGCGAGCTCGCCGGAGCGAGCGGTCAGTGCCCGTACGAGCTCCTGCGGCTGGGCGCACCCGGTGCCGATAAAGACCCGCTGGCCCGGCCTGATGCCCGCCACGGCCGTCTCGGCCGTGCAGATGAGGCTCGTGTACTTTTCGCGCCATTCGGGATCGTACGAGCCACTCATCACGTGGTCTCTTTCGCCAATAGGGTGATCCGCGCGTCGGCGACTATCGGTTGTGCGCTGGACTCGCTCACGATGAAGGGGTTGATGTCGAGTTCGGCGATCTGCGGGAAGTCCGTGACCAGCTGGCTGATGTGCTGCAGGCCGCTCGCGATGGCGTCCAAATCTACGCCCGACTGCCCTCTCGCGCCCTCCAGCAAGGCGAAGGACTTTGTCGCGCGCAGCATCTCCATGGCCTCCTCCGCCGTGATGGGCGCCAGGTGGAAGGTGACATCCTTCAAGACCTCCACAAAGATGCCGCCGAGCCCGAACATCAGCATAGGTCCGAACTGAGCGTCGCGGGTCATGCCTATGATGACCTCGCGCCCTCGCGGGGCCATGGTCTCCACGTAGACCCCTTCCAGCCGAGCCTCCGCTTGGCGCAACGGGATCCGGAGCATCATGAGATCGAATGCGTCCCGAACCTCGCCGGCGGTGTTCAGGCTGAGCCGAACGCCGCCCACATCCGACTTATGTAGGATGTCCGGTGACACGATCTTCATGACCACCGGAAAGCCGACGCGGGTGGCGGTCTCCACCGCGGCGTCGGCGGTGAGGGCGACGCCCCCCTCGGGGACCAGGAAGTCGTACGCCTTCAGCATCTCCTTGGCCTTTGGTTCGCTCACCCTCAGGCGGCCCATGTTCCACTGACTGTTGATGATGCGCATGACCCGTCGCCGGTTCACAGGGAAGCGGGTGAGCCGGCGCGGTGGACGGTTTCGCCAGGCCGAGTACTCACACATGGCACGTAACGCGGCAACGGCGCGCTCGGGGGACGGGTAGTCCGGTAGGCTGGCGGCCGCGAGCTCCTCTCTCCCCGGCATGACGTCCACTCCGCCCATGAAGACCGCGAGCAGGGGTTTCTCGCCCCGAGCCGCGGCGGCCACCACCTGGGCGGTCTCGGCCGGACGGGTCATGGCCTGCGGGGTGAGGAGCACGATGACAGCGTCTACGTTCGGGTCATCCTGGGCGGCCCTCACCGCCTCGGCGTAGCGCTCGGGGTCTGCGTCGCCGAGGACGTCTATCGGGTTGGCCACGCTGGCGGCTGCGGGAAGCTTGGCGCGCAGGGCGGTTGCCGTGCTCCCGGAGAGGACCGCTATGCTCAACCCCGAGCTTTCCACCGCATCCGCCGCCATGATGCCGGGGCCGCCGGCGTTGGTGATGATGGCGACTCGTTCGCCGGCGGGGAGTGGCTGCATGGAAAAGGCCAACGCATAATCAAGAAGGGCTTCGAAGGTCTCCGCGCGTATCACTCCGCATCGTTTGAAGGCGGCGCCGTAGGCTATGTCCGCTCCGGCCAGGCTGCCGGTGTGACTGGACGCCGCCCTGCTCCCGGCTGCGGTTGTCCCGGCTTTGAGCATGACCACCGGTTTGGCTGCGCTCACTACCTCGGCGGCCTGCACGAATGCCTCGCCGGAGGCGATGCTCTCAAGGTAGCCGACGATGACATGAGTCTCTGGATCGCCTGAGAGGGCCTCCAGGATGTCGGTTTCGTCAAGGTCGGCCTTGTTTCCGATGGAGATCATCTTCGCGAGCCCGACTCCCCTCCCGGTCAGCCAGTCCAGAAGCGCAGCGCACAACGCGCCCGATTGCGATACCACGGAGATGGATCCTGGTTCCGGCATCTGAGCGGCGAAGGAGGCATTCAGGTGGTGTGCGGTGTTGATGACTCCCAGGCAATTGGGTCCCAGCATCCGGGCGCCTCGGGCGGAACACATCTCCATGAGGCTCCTCTCCAAGGCGGCCCCCTCGCTGCCCACCTCTTTGAATCCCGCCGTGATCACCACCACCGCGCGGGCGCCCTTGTCCAGCGAGGTGCGCACGGCAGCCGCCACCCCCGGCACAGGGGTGGCGACCACGCTCAGCTCGATGGTCCCCTCGTAGTCTTCCAGCCGTGGGTAGCAGCGGTATCCCATGATCTCCGGCGCCGTGGGGTTGACCAGGATCAAGTCGCCGGCGAAGCCCCCTTTGACGAGGTTGGCGACAAGTTCGTAGCCCACCTTGCCGGGGTTTCGTGAGGCACCGATCACGGCGACGGAGTGCGGATACAACAGCGATTCCAGCATCAGACCTCCAAGCGGGCGAGAGCAGACGGTTCTGCCTCGTTTGTCTGCATAGTCATGGTCTGGAAGCGCATAGAGAAAGGCACTCCCAGAGGGGCGGCGGCCCACTCGGGGTCTCGGGGTCGGTCATAGGAATCCCATGCCCGCCGGCCAGCACAAGCGGCTCGAGCTTTGCCAGAGAAGCGACCGTTTCTTCTGCCGCCGGCTAACTCCAGGTAGTGTACCAGGGCGGCCCGGAGACTCTCGGCTTGTGCAGCAGAAGACCCCACAAGGAGTTGAGGTTCACGGTCAGGAGGGCGTCGCCTGTGATCAGGACCCGGTCACTCCGCCGGAAGCAGGCGATATGCCCGGGCGTGTGACGAGCCCGCGTGATCGGGGTGGTCGTGCGTGAGCAGGATCGAAGCCGGAGGCGTGTCCTCCCCGAACAAGGACTCTGCGGCCTTGTGGGTCAGACGGCCGCACTTCGCCGGGCGTGACCCCCGCGCCTAGCGAACCCCGCGAGACTACAACTCAGGTGGAGTTGGAGTTGAGTGGCGAAGAGATGCTCTTCCCCCACTCCCCTCAGATACTGCAGGGGGTGCTGGGCACCTTGGCCACCATAAGAGATGTCCAGCGGGCCATGGGCCGCCGGAGTCCGAGAAAGGGCTTCTCCGCTGGGTGCTGGAAGAGGGGTCGACAGACGCATCCCCTGTCCTCCCGGTCGCATACCTTGCCCCACAACGGAGAAGCGGCCAGACACGCGAGTGACGACCCAAAGCCTGGCCGAGTACTACGTCCTTATCGCAGAGGCCGAGGAGCGTGGCCTCGATCGGCACTCTGCGGCGCGCGTTCACGGTGCCGGTCCGGATTGGGGACAGGTCGATCCGGGTATGTTTGTATTGTTACAATCTCTGTGAGACCCGGCCCTTGGCCCCCGGGGCGATTCAAGGATCGCGTCGCCCCTCTCACAGCGGATGTTGTGGAGGATGAAATGAAAGCGACAGCAACAGACCGCATCTCGGTACGGGTCGAGGAAGATGTCACCATCAACCGTCCCATCGAAGACGTGTTTGCCCGGCTCGCGGATGTCTCCCACTACTCCGACTGGATGTCGCACCGCGGCGTCTTCAAAGAGAGCCGACAGTGCTCAGACGGTCCCGTCGGACAGGGCACGCCCTTCATCGACAAAGGACGCATGGGTACATTCAGCGGCGACGTTGAAGAGTTCGAGGCCCCCAGGCGGGTAGTCTTCAAGGAGCGGCTGCGCTGGTTTGGCGCGCCGGTGGTCGAGGCCCGCGTGCGCTACGATCTCGAGCCGACCCCGGAGGGAACCGCGGTGCATCACGTGGCCGAATCCACGTTGTTCGGGGCCTTTCGGGCGATGAAGCCGATGGTCGGCATCATCGGCCGTGGCGAGCGCCGGCGCACGATTGAGTCTTTGAAGAAGTCCCTGGAGGCCGGGACCTGACGCCTCCACGCTCCGGCGCCCCCCGATAGGCGCCGGAGCGTCTACTGCGCGACGGCTACAACGAGGACCCCGGAGATGATCGCAGGCCTCCAGTGCGATGGCTCCGAGCGCCCGACGCCGCGGAGCCGCGTCCACCCGTAGAGCAGTAGGCCGGCGAGGATGAAGCGGAGACCGCCCATGAGGACGGGAGGGACGGTCTCTACCGCGAAGCGGATGGCAAGATGCGTGGTTCCCCAGATGATGTAGACGGCGGCGAAGGCAGATACCACCCTCCACCGCGCCGGAGTCGAGATCATGGCGGCCCTTCGCTGGGGACTGCGGACAGCCGGGGAGACTAGTCCTTCGCGCCGAGTCCGTCAACCGAGCCGGAATGGGACCGAGCCACGGTCAGACGTCCGCCAATCCCCAGAGTGGACGGGCTACTCCCCCGCTAACATATCCACGACCTGGCGGTATTTCTCATGGATCATCGTGCGGTCGTAGTTGGAGAATTCGCTCAACATGGCTTGCCGTTCCTCAGGCGAGAAGTACGCCACACTGGACGTGAAGAAGTACCGGTCCTCTTTCTCGATATGGCGCGGATAGAAGAGGACGAGCTCGCCCAGGGTCTGCTCGATCTCCCCGAGGGCAGTTTCATCGCCGCTCCGAAAGCGCATGTTCGCCTCGACCAGCCGTCCCGTCGTCTCCCGGGCGTGCGCATGCTCAGCGAGCAGCTCTTCCATCTGCCGGGCAACCTCGGCATCGGGAGACTTACCGGCAAGCTGTCGAAAGAGAATGTCCTCCTCCTTGCCGTGATGGGTGCGATCCGCATAGACGTGCAGGAAGTCGACGACGACATCGATATAGGCGGGGATGTCGCCTCCCCCAGTCAGAGAAGCGAGATGCTGCGGAGCATTCGCGAGCACGCGCTCGATTAGACGATGCTCGATCATCAGCAGCCCTACAGCCGTGGTAGGCCATCTCATAGCTCGTCCACCCCCCCACTTTGGTCTTCAAGAAGCCGACCCGATCATCTTATCCTGACCGCACAAAGTAGGTGTTGGACCGAAGGAGCGCCTTGCCCGCCGCCAGGCAGTGCACGCCCGGGGTGATTTCGCAGGCACGTCGAAGTCGGTTTCTCTCCGTCGATCGTGCGCTCATTATTGCTCTGCCCTAGCTTTCAACGCCCGATTCATCTCTTCGAAACCGCGCCGTGTATCGGTATCCAGACCGCGGGTAAACAGGGGTCTTCTTGCAGGCCGGCCGGGGCGGGCGGAGCATTGGTGGCGGAAGAGCCTAGCCGTGGCCGAGAGACAGGGGGCGCGCTACGAGGGAGCAATCACCCACCTCGAGATCGGCCGCCGTCTCGACGACGGGGAACACCTCCGGCTGGCCGAAGCCGAGTTCGCCGACATGGGAGCAGCGTACTGGCTGGGAGAGGCGCGACGGGCACTGAGCAAGGAGCTGAACATGACGGATCCTGTGCCCGCATTGGAGCAGGTCGCAGAGGCCTGAACAAGACGCACCGCCCGAGCAGAAGACCAGTCATCAGGAGGACAATCCACACTCACGGTTCCTTGGTCAAGGTGGAACGATCGCCTACGCAAGAGCGACAACCGAGTCGTCGCGCAACCTTTGCTGCTGTCACGACTGTACCAGGAGGCGGCCCGGGGAGCGATAACGTCACATGGCGAACAAGCAGGAGATCGCGCGCTTGCTCGCCGGCACACTGGGCATACGGCATTGCAGGTCGACGGGACGAAAGACTCAGCGGGCCCATATCGAATTCCCACTGACTGCTGGAGGCTCCACTCACCCGGCCAGCGCTTCGTCGCCGCCACCATCCCCACGCAGCTCCTCAAGAAACGCCGCCCCATACCGCTCTCGCTTAGTCTCACCTACGCCGCTCACCTCGAGAAGCTCGGCCTCGGTCTGCGGCCGGCGCGCGACAATGTCCCAGAGAGTAGCGTCGGAGAACACAATGTACGCTGCCACCTTCTGCTCGTCGGCCAAGCGCCGGCGCAGCGCCCGCAGCCGCTCGAACAGTTCGGCGGCAGCGGGATCGGAGGAGTCGGCAGAGCCCGACCCGGCGGCACCCGACCCGGCAGTCCGGACCCCAGGGCTACCTGGGGCCGAGGCTCGCTTCCGGTCCTTCTTCGCCCTGCCCACCCCGAAAGTCTCGAACCGCGGCCGGGCCAGCACGACCTGTTCCTCGCCGCGCAACACCGCCCGCGCCGCCGGCGTGAGCGTGAGCACGGAGTAGCGGGCGATATCCTGCTCCAGATAGCCCCGGTGGATCAATTGTCGCACCAGGCTGGTCCAGGCATCGCGGCTGAGGTGGGCCCCGATGCCGTAGGTGGAGAGGCGCTCGTGACCGAGGTCCCGGATGCGCGCGGTGTCCGCGCCCTTCAACACGTCGATGACGTGGGCCACCCCGAACCGCTGCCCCACGCGATACACGCACGACAAGGCCATGCGGGCATCCTCGGTGGCGTCGTAGCAGTCCGGCGGATCGAGACAGACGTCGCAGTTGCCGCAATCGGCCGCCAAGGACTCGCCCAAGTAGCCCAGCAAGGCGCGCCGCCGACAGGTGCGGGCCTCGGCCAGGCCGACCATGGCGTTCAGCTTGTGGAGTTCCACCCGCACCTGCTCCGGATCGCGGGGCTGCTCGGGGTCGCGGTCGCGCGCCCAGCCGGGCCCGCCCCCGCCGGAGCCGCTGCGACCCCGTGCGGAACCCCCTTCGATCAGCGCCCGGGCCACCATCACGTCTTGCAGGCTGTACAGAAGCAGGGCTTCGGCGGGCAGACCGTCGCGTCCCGCTCGGCCGGTCTCCTGATAGTACGATTCGATGCTCCGCGGGATGTCGAAATGCACCACGAAGCGCACGTTCGACTTGTCGATGCCCAACCCGAAGGCCACTGTCGCCACGACCACGCGCTGGTCGTCTCGCTGGAACGCCTCCTGCACCGCCGTGCGTTCCTCGGCGGGCAGCCCGGCGTGGTAGGCGGCGGCTTGGATCCCGTGGGCCCGCAGATGGGCGGCCACCTCCTCCACCCGCTTGCGGCTCAGGCAATAGACGATGCCCGCGTGGTCCGGACGGTCGTCGAGGAACCGGCGGAGCTGTGTCAGCGGTTCCCGCTTCTCGGTCACCACGTAGCGGATGTTCGGCCGGTCGAAGCCCGCGATGAACGCCGGCGCACCGGCCAACCCGAGCACGCGACGCACGTCGTCGCGGGTCTGGCCGTCGGCCGTGGCGGTAAGGGCCAGGAAGGGCACTCCGGGGAACAGTCCACGCAACTGGGCCAACTGCACGTACTCGGGGCGGAAATCGTGGCCCCACTGGGAGACGCAGTGGGCCTCGTCGATGGCGAAGAGCGCCAGAGGGATGGTCGAGAGCAACTCCAGCATGCCGTCGGTCATCAGCCGCTCGGGCGACACGTAGAGCAGGTCGATTGCATCCGCCGCGCCGCCGGGCCGGCTCGGCCATCATGGTCGGCACCCGCGCCCACGACGCCGCCGTCGCGGTCGCGCGGCCCGGCAGGGTGACCGTTGCCCTTCCCGCATCGCCCGCAGCCGGTTCAGCGCGTCGCGCGCCTCACGCGGCTCCAGCGAAGAGTCGAGTCGCACGGCCGACACCCCGAGCACCTGCAAAGCGTCGACTTGGTCCTTCATCAACGAGATGAGAGGGGACACCACCACCCCGACCCCCGGTCGCAGCACGGCCGGTATCTGGTAGCAGAGCGACTTGCCTCCACCGGTGGGCATGAGCACGAACGCGTCGCCGCCGGCGACAACGTGGTCCACGATCTCGCGCTGGTTCGGCCTGAACTCCGGATAGCCGAAGACGCGGCGCAGGACATCCAGGGCGGCGTCGGGGACGGCCGGCCCGGGGGATTCCGGACCGCCTGTGGCCGTGCCGGATGTGGCCGCGCGTTCGTTCATGGTTTCCATCGCGCCGTATCTTACCAGCCCTCATGGACGGCTCGGCCGGCCGCGCGGTCTTGCCACCACGCCCGCCGCCCGCCGGCGACGCCCCCGTGCCGCCGCATTTCCGCCTCCATTCAGGGAGAAGGTACTCTATACTTCAGTGAACCGCTCCGGCGAGTCGTGGGGATATGATCGAGAGACCAGGGGGACCAACGATGAAGACCGTCAAGCAGATCCTTGAAGAGAAGCACAAGAATCCATCCACCATCGCATCGCACCAATCCGTGCTCGACGCGCTGCGGCTCATGGCGGAGACCGACGTGGGCGCCGTGATGGTGGTCGATGGCGGTGCCCTGGTCGGCGTGGTGTCGGAGCGGGACTACGCCCGCAAAGTCGCGCAGGCCGAGGTCGCCTTGGACACACCGGTCAGCGATGTCATGATCGTGGACGTCGTCGCCGTCACCCCGGAGCACAGCATCGAGCAGTGCATGGCATTGATGATGCAGAAACACTTCCGCCACCTTCCCGTGCTGGATGGGGGAGCGCTGATCGGAGTCATCTCGGTGCGCGACGTGGTCAAGGCCACCCTGGACGAGAAAGAGTATCGGATCGACCAACTGGAGAACTACATCTCCGGGCGGTAGGTCGGAAGTAGGCATACCATGACCGAGGTCCGCCCGGACCACTTCTCCCACTGGCCGGCCGTGGCGCCCCCACTGCCGCCGCCGCCTCCGCGGGACACTGTTACCGGCGACCGATTGCGGGGCATGATCCTCGGGCTGGCGGTGGGAGACGCCCTGGGCAACACCACCGAGGGACAGATTCCCGACGACCGTCGTCTCGCGCACGGCGAGATACGGGACTATCTGCCGAACCGCCACGCCGCCAACAGGCGCGTGGGGCTGCCATCCGACGACACCCAGATGGCCGCGTGGACGCTGGAGTCGCTGCTGCGGCCGGGCAAGACCGGCGGCGGCGCCCTCGACCTAGACGACCTCGCCGCCACGTTCGCCTCCCGGCCCCTGTGCGGTATGGGAAGAACGGTGCTGCGGTTCCTGCGCGCCTACGGACAGCAGGTCCGCGGCGAGGAGCCGATAGTGTGGTGGGAGTTGGGTCAACCGAGTGCGGGCAACGGTGCCCTCATGCGGATCGCGCCGATCTGCTTCCCGCATCTGCACGACCCGAGCACGGCTCTCTGGCGAGACGTCATCGACGCAACGGCCCTCACCCACGCCGACGAGATGGCCGTGGTCTCCAGTGTCGGGTTCGTCGGGCTCTTCTTCGAGTGCCTGGCATGGCGGGCTCCCAAGGCGCCCCCGGGCGGATGGTGGCTGGAGACCTTCCTCCGCTACGCGGGACCCCTGGAGACCGGCGTGGAGTACGAGCCGCGCGTCCCCACCGACGACTTCCGTGGGAGCCTGTGCGACTTTCTCTCGCAGAGATTGACTCCCGCCTTGGTGGACGGATGGACCGTCCGCCAGGTGAGCGACAGATGGCACTCGGGAGCCTATCTCCTCGAGACCGTGCCGACCGCGCTGGCCACCCTGGCGCTCCACGCCGCGTCGCCGGAAGAGGCGATCGTCAGAGCCGTCAACGATGCCTACGACAACGACACGGTGGCCGCGGTGGTGGGAGCGACTGTCGGCGCACTCCACGGAGCATCGGCGCTCCCGTCTCGGTGGTTGGACAGGAACAGGTTGCCCGGATGCACCCAAGCCGACGACGACGGCCGGCTCTACGAGATCCTCGACCAAGCCATCGATCGCTTCTGGGAAGGGGAGCCCACGTGAAGACGCACACCGTCTACAAGACCATGCTGACGCCCAAACGCCGGGCCTTCGTGCGCATCACCGAGGACGTGCAGCGGGCGGTCGACGAAGCCGGCATCCAGGAGGGCATGGTGCTGGTGTCGGCCATGCACATCACCGCCGGCGTATGGGTGAACGACGAGGATCCCGGCATCCAGGAAGACGCTCTGGAGTGGTTGGACAAACTCGCCCCTCCTTCCTGGCGCCCACCCGCCCACGAGATCGAGGAGACGCTGCTGCCCACCGGGGGCGACTACCGCCACCATCGCAACGGCGAGGACAACGGCGACGCGCATCTGAAGAACCTGCTGGTGCACCATCAGGTGATCGTCCCGGTGACGGAAGGCCTCCTCGACTTGGGGCCCTGGCAGGCGATCCTCTACTGCGAGTTCGACGGACGGCGGAGCAAGCGGCTGATCATCAAGGTGATGGGCGAGTAGGTACCGCCCGCCGGCTCCGTCCCCGAACTTGGGGCCGGCCCAGGCGCTGGCCGCGGGCCTTCGGCCGAGCCGGCCTCGCGCCGCTAGATCTGCTTGAGAGCCGTCGCGGGGTCCATGTTGGCGGCCCGGCGGGCAGGGTAGAGAGCGGCGAGGAGCCCGACCACGAATGCCAGGGCCACGCCCGCTACGATCACCACGAGATTCGGCGTCGTCGTCAACGCAAGGCTGGGCGCCAGCGACGGCACGACGAACGCGGCCAGCAGGCCGGCGATCACCCCGACCACGGCGCCGGCCGAGCTGAGCAGGACCGCCTCGATGAGCACCAGCTTGGTGATATGGATCCGCTTGTAGCCGACGGCGCGGAACACCCCGATCTCCTTCTGCCGCTCCTTGACCGACGTCAGCATCGTGATCATGACCACGAGGCCGCAGATCAGTACGATGAGCAGGGTGATGGTCAGGCCGAAGTCGGCCAGGGACGAGTTGGCCTGGTTGGTGAACTCGATGCTCTTCTTGACCGAAGCCACCGAGGAGCCGGGCACAGCCGCCTCGATCTCCCGGGACAGCGTATCGACAGCGCCTGTGCCCGCCGCCGTCACCTCGATAAGGTTGAGTCGGCCTTTGAGGCCGGTGAGATCGGCCAGAGTGGCGAGCGGCATGATGACGAGGTTGTCCTCCTCGCCCCCGGTCTCTTGGAGTACGCCTGCCACCGTGAATGTCCGTCCGGCGACTGTCAGGGTCTTGCCCGCGTCGAGGTTGAGGGCATTCCGCACGTTGAGGCCCAGCAGGACTTCGTCCGAGTTGCCGGGCAGCCGTCCTTCCACCCGCCACCAGAGCTTGACCTTGGCGCTCTCAGCCAGATCCGTCCCCATAGCAAGGAACGAGCGACCGTCGACCTCGACCGACTGAAGCAACACGGGCACCGCCGCGGCGATCTCCTTGCCCGAAGGCACCGCGCGTAGGCGGGCCAGGTCGGCCTCTTGCAGGTAGCGCACCTCCCCGCTCCCCGCGCCGGCGACACTCACCCCGCCGTAGGTGAGACTGAGTTGGGTGCTCGCGGGCGTGACCACCAGGTTGGAGCCGTATCTGCTCAGCTTGTCGTCCATGGTCGCCCGCAGGGAGAAGACCAGGGAGAGCACCAGCACGAACGCCGCGACGGCCACACCCAGCCCTATGACGACCAGCGCCGCCTTGCCCTTGCGTCGGCGGAGATTGCCGATGGCGATGGTCCGCAGGCGCACGGCTACATCGTCCTCATGGCCAAGCTTGGGCTCAGGCGCGAGGCCTGCCAGGCCGGGTAGATGCTGGCCACGAGGACAACTCCCACCGAGGCGCCCAGCGCGAGCATCAACGTGACAGGACTGGGCAGAAGAGCCTGGCTCACCCCCGCCACGGCCTGCGCCAATGGTCCGGCCGCCAGCGTGGCCAACAGCACGCCCACCAGCCCGCCGACCAAGGCCAGGGCCAGGTTCTCCACCAGGATGATCGTGAAGATGTGCGTACGCCGATAGCCGATGGCCCTGAAGATGCCGATCTCCCCGCGGCGGTCACGAACCCCCGCCAGTGTCGACGAGAGCACGATCAGGCAGCCGACCAGGATCATGAGGCCCGAGAGCACGGCGCTGAACAGACGGAACTGGTCGATGAGGAGGCGCCGGGATTCCACCGCCTTCAGGAGGGCCGAAACCCGGGCGTTGGGGATGGCGGCCGAGATCTCGGCGTTGATCTTCTCGATGGGGCAGGTGCTGCAGTAGGCGGAGACCTCCACCAGGCTGATCTCTCCGGGACGCTGCCAGACGCGCTGCGCGGTGGCGAGGTCGAGATAGAGCAGGTCGTCCTCCTGCGTGCCGGTCGGGCCGAGCACGCCGGCCACCCGGAACCTCTCACCGCCGAGGGGCACCGTGGCCCCCGGCCGCAGACCGAGTCTCGTCGCCGCCCGGCTGCCCAGAAGGACGTCGTGGTCGCCCTGGGGCCGGCTTCCCGTGATCTGCCACCACTTCTTGAGGGCGAGTTCCTGCTTCCAGTCCACCCCGGCACCCAGAAGCTGCACGCCGCCGACCTCCACGGCCTCGATCAGCTTGGGGGCCACGTTGTTGACGTTCTGCTTGTCGGGGATGGCTCGGATCTTCTCGAGGTCGGTCATGCGCAGGGAGCGCACGTCGTAGGTCAGGCCGCCGAGACTCACCCCGCCATAGGTCAGCGGCAGATCCTTGGTCAACGGAACGACGACGATGTTCGCCCCGTATGCGTCCACCTTGTTGGCGAGGTCGCGTTCGGCGCTGCGGGTCACCAGATACAGAACGCAGACGATAGCAACCGTGGCCGCGATGACCAGGAGCATGAGGGCGCTCCGCGACAGGTGCTGGCGGACGTTGCGTAGGGCGATGTGAGAGATGCGCATGAGCGGGACCGTCCTCCACAGAGCGCGCCGACCCTCCCGGACCGGGAGGGTCGGCGTCCCCAGACTACGCGATGACCACCATACCGCAGGCTAGTTGCGCGGCGTCCAGCTCTCCAGGTCGGCGGTCGCCACCACGATGTTACCACCCTGCTGCTGGGCCTTGATCGCCTGAGGCGGATAGGCCGTGCAGCCGCCGGAGACACCCTGGAGCGTGTTCAGATCCCACTTGGTGAAGCAGGTATCGCAGACCAGGGTGTTCCCTTCGATATGGAAGCTCGTGCTCTTGCACGGCTCGCAGAAGGAGGTCGCCACGACCAGGTTGCCGCTGCGGCAGCGACGTACGAGATGAGAGGGATCGTGCCGCCGGTGATGTTCTGCCAGTCACCCGCGAGCGGGGTCTTGCGCGTGTACTTCATGCCGGCGAGAGTCGCCTTCTGTACGTCGGCCACCGCGAAGCTGGCGTCGGCGCCGGACACCGTCAAGGCGACAGGGACCATGCTGACGGTTCCGCCGGACGCGGGGTTCGAGGCATTGCTCGCCGAAGAGGCGGAGGCCTGAGGCGCGACCTGCACGCCACTCGAGACCTGCTTGGAAGCCTGCACCTTCGACCAGCCTGCCATCCCCAGCAGGGAGACGCACAACAACCACGGACACAGCGACGACGACCTTCCGAAGCGGGAACCTGCCCGACTCTTCGAAACGCTCGCGCTTGGCGGCGAGGTCGTCCACGCGATCGGCCGAAGACGGCGTTGTCTTGCGATCTGCGGGCTTTCTTGACTGACGATTGGATCCCACGTGGTTCCCCTTGGTAAGTCTGTGCGACTGTACGGAACGTCGGAGTGTGCGCAACGTCGATACGGCAAATTACTACAGGCGATAGTATGCTGCAATGGCCCGCAGCGACGATTTACACGACACTTACCCGGGCGACTTCCCGGCGCACCCGCCGCCCGACCCCGGCCGGAGTCGGCGCGAGGATATCCTCGCCATCGTCACGATGCTGTGCTTCACGGCCTCGGGGCTGGCGATCAGCCTCATGGCGGTGATATCCACCGATCTGCAGCGTGAGTTCGGGCTCTCCGCATCCGAGATCGGGCTGTTGACGTCGGGCTTCATGCTCGCGTACGGGTTGGCGCCCATCCCCTCCGGGCTTGCGGCCGGCCGGTACGGCGGCCGGGTGCTCGCCGTGAGCGCGGCGTTGCTGATCGCCGGTTCGCTCATGTTCGCCGCGAGCTCGTCGCTGGCGGGGTTCGCGGCCGGCCGGGTCCTGCAAGGTCTGGGTTGCGGAATGATCATTCCGTGCTGCAGCCCGGTGCTGGCTCAGGCCGTGCGCCCCGAGCGACTCAATCGTGCCTGGGGGTTCCTCGGCGCCGGCTGGGGCATCGGCACGGTCGCCGCCTTGGTGATCTTCCCTCCGGTGGCCCAGGCGGCCGGGTTCCGCGCCGTGCTCCTCGTCCTGGCGGCGATCGTCGTGGTCGTCGCGCTCGTCGCCCTCCTGCAGCCCGCCGTGCGCGCTCTGCCGCCTCGGGAGCACCGGACTACGTCGGTGCGCGACGTGGGCGCCGCGTTGGCACGGGCGTCCCGGAATAGGGACATCAACCTGCTGGGGCTCTTCAACGCCGCCGGGCTGGCGGCCGGCGTTGGCGTGCTGGTCTGGACACCCACCTTCCTCGCCCAGGAGTTCGGAGCGGGACGCGACCTGGCCGCCGCCCTGACCGCGGGTCTCGGCGTGGCGGCGTTGGTGGGCAACCCGGCGGGCGCAGCCGCCTCGGCACGGTGGGGCAAGCGCCGGATCATCGCCTTCTCCCTGGTGGCCATGGGCCTGGCCACACTGGCGCTGCCGTTCTCTCCCGAGTTGCTCGGGGTGTTCGCCGCGGTCCTCATCTCCGGATTCTTCAGCATGTTCTACTTCGCCCCGATGTTCTCTCTCGTCCCCGAGGTGGTCGATCTGCGGACGGTGGGCGCGGCCACCGGCTACATGAACGTGCTCGGCTTCGCCGGGTCCCTGCTGGCGCCGTGGTTGGTCGGTGTGCTGTTGGACACCGGGGGCGGATTCACCGCCGGTTTCCTCCTGCTGGCGGCCATGGGCGGGCTGCCGGCGATCGGAGTGCTGTTCCTGCGCGTCGGGCGGAAGCGGCCGGTCAACGAAGCTGCATGAACCCAGCCTGCTCGGCGGCGGCGAGCATCCGGCGGATGTCGTCGTAGGTCTCATCGGCAACCGGCGCGAACCGTTCGACGAACCCGTACGCGAGAGCCAGCTCGGGCCCGCGGGTCCTGGTGCATGTCGAGAAGCACCCGGCGGACGTCCGCCCTCACCTCCTGGGACAGGTGGACCGAGGCCACCACGGGCTGGATGGTCGACGGCCCGAGCGAGTCGATGATCTTGAGACCGGCCGCCGACTCGGGGTGTTCGCGGAATTCGATGGCGAGCACCTGAGAGTCGATCGCCGAGGCCTCCACCTCCCCGCCGAGCACCATCTCGATCGAACGCTGGTGAGCGCCGCCTGGACCACCTGGGAGAAGAATCCCTGGGTCTCGCCCATCTCGACCAGCCGAGCGCGGGTGACGTTGTAGCCGGAGTGAGAGTCCGTGCCGTTGTACGACCAGGAGTGCCCCCGCAGTTCGGCGAACGAACGCAGCGGGCTGTCGGCGCGCACGACGACGTCGGAGAAGTAGATCGGCCGGCCCTCGTAGCGCTCACCCGAGAGGACCGGGGCGGCGAGAAGTTCGACCGGGGGCGGGTTCTGGCGCATCAGCCAGACGTAGGGCAGCCCTCATATGAAGCCGACGTCGACTTCCCCCTCGGCGAACTGGTCGAAGGACGAGCCGGTCACAAGGGTCGCGGGACGGCCCAACGCGTCCCCGACATAGCCGGCGATGAACTCGTAGACCGGCCACATGCTCGGCGCCAGATACGTCGCAAAACGGAGAGTCCGCCCGCGCTGGCTTCATGGTCCGCCTCCCGCGTCGTCGGTTTCGCCGCCGCGACACCGCCAGCGCGCCGCGGCGATCCTACCTGGTCAACCCCCGGTACTTGCCACTCCGCGCCCGGGGTTCCTCGCCGAAGCGCTCGTGATAGTCGGCCTCGTAGTCCGACCAGTTCCCCAGCCTGCAGGCGCACCCGGCCCTCGCCTTCGAAGGCCAGGATGTGGGTGGCGATGCGGTCGAGGAACCAGCGATCGTGGCTCACCACCACGGCACAGCCGGCGAAGGTCTCCAGCGCCTCCTCGAGCGCACGCAGAGTGTTGACGTCGAGATCGTTAGTGGGCTCGTCGAGCAGGATCACGTTGGCGCCCTGCGTCAGCGTCTTGGCCAGATGCACCCGGTTGCGCTCGCCGCCGGAGAGCACCCCCACCTTCTTCTGCTGATCCGAGCCGAGAAAGTTGAACGAGCCGCAGTAGGCCCGCGCGTTCATCTCGCGTTTCCCCAAGAGAAGGGTGTCTTTGCCGCCGGAGATCTCGTCGTAGACCGACTTGTCCGGGTCGAGCGAGCGGGACTGGTCGGCGTAGGCCAGCTTCACCGTCTCGCCCACGACGACCGTGCCGCTGTCGGGCTCTTCCTGGCCGACGATCATGCGCAGAAGCGTGGTCTTGCCGGTGCCGTTCGGCCCGATGACCCCCACCAGGGAGCCCGGCGGGATGACCCCGGAGAAGCCGTCAAGCAACACCGTGTCGCCGAAGGCCTTGCCGACGCCCTTGAAATCGATCACCACGTCGCCCAGTCGGGGACCGGCGGGGATGTAGATCTCCTCGTCATCACGCCGCTTCTCGAACTCCTGCCCGAGCAGACTCTCGTAGGCGGTGATGCGGGCCTGCCCCTTCGATTGGCGGGCCTTGGGTGACATACGGATCCACTCCAGCTCGCGCCGAAGGGTCTGTTGGCGTTTGGATTCGGACTTCTCTTCCAGCCGCAGGCGCTCTTCCTTCTGCTCGAGCCACGAGGTGTAGTTGCCCTTCCAGGGGATGCCGTAACCGCGGTCGAGCTCCAAGATCCAGCCGGCGACGTTGTCCAGGAAGTAGCGGTCGTGCGTGACGGCGATGACCGTGCCCTTGTAGTCGCGCAGGTGGTGTTCGAGCCAGGCCACCGACTCCGTGTCCAGGTGGTTGGTGGGCTCGTCGAGCAGCAGGATGTCGGGCTCGGTGAGCAGGAGCCGCGTCAGCGCCACCCGCCGGCGCTCGCCTCCGGAGAGTATCCTCACGGCCGTGTCGGGAGGGGGACAGTCCAGAGCGCCCATGGCGTACTCCAGGCGGGAGTCGAGCGTCCAGGCCTCGACGTGATCGAGCTGCTCCTGCAGCTTCCCCTGTTCCTCGATGAGCGCGTCGAAGTCGGCGTCGGGTTCGGAGAAGGCGGCGGTCACGGCGTCGAAGCGTGCCATCAGGTCGACGATGGGTTGCACGGCCTCGTGGATCACCTCGATGACCGTCTTGGACTCGTCCAAGTGCGGCTCCTGCTCCAGGAAGCCCACCGTGTAGCCCTTGGAAGCGGCGATCTCGCCCTGGTAGTCCTGGTCCACGCCGGCGATGATGCGCAGCAACGTGCTCTTGCCCGAGCCGTTCAGTCCGAGGACGCCGATCTTGGCGCCGTAGAAGAAGCCCAGCGAGATGTCGCGCAGCACCTGGTTCTTGGGCGGGTGGACGCGCCCGACGCGCATCATGGAATAGATTACTTGGTGATCGGAAGCCATCAGGCGGGGTTCTCCTCTGCTACTTCGGGGGGGTGAGCGTGGAGCGGCAGATTATACGGCACCCACGGCCGCCCCATCGCGCTGGGAGCACCTCCCCGTGCGGGCCCGCGGGCTGCGGCGTCACACCACGTACAACGCCACCGCCAAGAAGTGACACAATGCCCCGCCCAGGACGAACGCATGCCAGACCGCATGCATGTAGGGCACCCGCTTGAGGACATAGAAGATCGTGCCGAACGTGTAGGCCAGCCCACCGGCGGCCAACAGCCACACGGCGGCAGGGTCGAGGTTGTTCGCGAGCGGCTTGATGATCAGCACGATGAGCCAACCCATCACCAGGTAGACCACCACGGACACCCATCGGGGCCGGTAGACCCAGAACGCCTCCGCCGCGATGCCCGCTACGGCAATGGCCCACACCAGCGCGAGCATCCACCAATAGCCGTCACCGCGCAGCGTCACGAGAATGAAGGGGGTGTACGTTCCCGCGATGAGCAGGTAGATGCCGGCATGGTCCAGGATCTTGAACACATGTTTGACCCGAGGCTGCGGGAAGCTGTGGTAGAGCGTCGACGCGGTGAACTCGAGCAGCAGCGTGGTCGCCATAGATGACGGCCGCAGCCAGATTCCCACCCGCCTCCGGAGTCGACGGCGAACACGACCAGCAGCGTCAGCCCGACCACACTGAGGACCACGCCCACGCCGTGGATGACGCTGTTCGCGATCTCCTCTCCGACGGAGTAGGGGCGTCTGCCGCGGCTCTCCGTCAGGGTGCCGTCCACAGGCCCGCCCTAGCCCGAGACGGCCGCGATGGCCAAGGCGCCGCCGGCCCTCGCGACTTCATGAGCGACCGCGTCTTCCAGGTTCGCGGAATCGAGGTCGAGCGGGTGGTCGAGTACGTCGCTGCCAAACAAGACCTTCATCGGTACTCCTCCTCCCCGTGCCGCCGACGCATTATACGTCATGCAAACCCCTGGGTCGCCCACCGCCGGCGAGCACCACGATGGGTGGCAGCGCGAGCAGAAAGATGAGCGAGAACGCGACGAACGGGGATCGAATCCCAGAGAAGAACCCGCCTCCGGCGGTCGTCTGAGCGAGCGTCCCCCCGATCACGGGTCCCACCAGGTAGCCTACGGAGAAGGCGAAGTTCCACAACCCGTAAGCGGCCCCCCGCTCCTCGGCCCTGGCGTCGGCGGCCACCAGGAACATAGACGCCGAGACCCCCATCCCCACTGCGATCCCGAGCGCGAGAAAGACCGGCGTCCACGCGGCGAACGAGCGGCCGATGACCATCAGCGTGAGGAGCGCGGCCACCGACACGAGGCACGCGGCGATAGGCAGGGTCGCTCCCACCTGGTTGATCCACCGCCCGACGAGTGGCTGACTGACGACCATGGTCAATGCAAGCAACACGAACAACAGGCCGATGCCACTCTTCGCGTAGCCGAGGGAGTCCATGTAAAAAGGGAACAGCACCTCCATCATGCCCACCCCCGCGTACAGCACGAGCACGACCAGGCAGGCCGCGGAGATGCGTCGCCGGCGCAGGAGAGCGCCGTAGTGAAGACCGGCCGCGCCGTGGTGGGTGCGCTCCCCCCGCAGCACGACCAGCACCAGAAGCGCCGTCACGACCGCGATGCCCAGGTACGCGATGAAGGGAGTGCGCAGCCCGTCCAGGCTCCCCAAGGCCGGCCCGACCACCAGGCCCAAGCCCATGGCCAGCGTGACGACTCCCATGCCCATCCCCCGCCCGTTAGACCCGCCGGAGACGCGGGCCACCAGCGGCTGAACGGCCACCCAGGTCGCCACTGAGCCAACACCGCGGAGACCCTGGCCCAGAGCAAATATCCACAGCTGATCGGCAAACGCGAAGCTGAGCGCCGATCCGGCCACGCACACCATCCCCAGGAATGCCACGAGGTCGGCCCGCCCCGTGCGGTCGACCACATACCCCAGCGGGAGCGCCGCGATCAGGAACGCCACCGAGAAGGCCGAGAACGCATAGGCCAGAGCGGCCTCCGAGGCCCCGAAGAGAGCGGCGAACTGAGGTATGGCCGGCACAACCACCCCCACGCCGACCACATCCGTGAAGATGGCCAGACCGCAGACAAGGAGCACCGCGGTGCGGCGGCGAGGATCCATCAAGGTCGGCCCGAGGCGGCCGACGCACCATCCCCCGACCGGGGCAGCACGCGCACGGGAATCGTGTGATCCACGTCATGGAAGAGATCGATCGTGTGCGGATGGCAGGTGAAGAAGAGGACCTGGTGCTGTGCCGCGAACTCCAGCAACACGGCGGCGGTGGCCCGGGCGCGGAGGGGGTCGAAGTCGACAAGCACGTCGTCCATGATAACCGGCACCGACGTAGCCCCGCGGGCGAACTCCGCCACCAGGCCCAGTCGCAGACACAGGTACAGCTGCTCCACAGTGCCCCGGCTAAGCCGGTCCGGCGACTTGGCCCCTCCACGGTCGTCGAGCACGAGGAAGCCTTCGCCGTCGGCCTCGATCACGCGTTCGTAGGCGCCTGCGGTGATCAGAGCCAGGTAGCGGGAGGCCTCGGCGAGCACCGGCGGCTGCCGAGTGAGACGGTAGTCGGCCAGAGTCTGATCGATCAGCGCCCGAGCCGCCGCGATCACCTCCCAGCGCCGCACGACCTGCCCCAGTTCGGCGCGCACCCCCTCCGCCGTCAGTTGCCGCGCGGCCACGTCGGCGGACTCTTCGAGCGCGCGACGCCGCTGCCCGGCGTCGTGGTGGGCGCGGATAGCGGCCTCGAGTTCATCCCGCGCGGCGGCCGCTTCGGCGGCCGCGCGCTCGCTCTCGAGTTCCCAGTCTCCCAGTCGGCCTGTCTCCAGTTCGGCGAGCAGCTCCGCGGCATCAGGGCCGCTCCCCAAGCGAACGGCAAGGTCATCCTCGCGAGCGCGGATGCGCTCGGCGAGCATGCGTAGCCCTTCCTCGGCCTCGCCCCGGGCCTGGAGAGCGCGGCTGCACCGCGCCGCCAATTGCTCGATCAGAGCCACCAGCTTGGACCCTGACCAGGCTTCCGGCGATGCGACGGCGCCCGGTGCTGGGGCGGCGGCGGCCGCGGCGGCCGGGCCCGGGACCGCTGTCGCACCCTCGACTCCGTTCGACGCCGAAGCCGCCGCGGCAAGCAACTCGCGTGCCTCCGCCTCCCACTCATCGACCAGACGCAAGACTTCGCCGTGCTGACGACCGACGTCCTCGGCGTCCCGGAGCGCGTCCTGCGCCGCCTGAATGGCACGCAGCAGGTCGGCGGCATCATCCGCCGCCACGCCGGCGGGCAGACCGGCCGCTTCCCGAAAGGCCCGCCAACCCTCCTCAGCCGTCGCGTGAGCCGCCCCGGCGACGACGGCCGCGGCATCGGCTCCAGCCAGGTCGCCGCGGGCGCCCTCGAGTCGGGCCAGCAACCCGGCCCGACGTTGCTCCGCCTGCCCTCTGGCGAATGTCTGCCGACGCAGGGCGGCAAGCTGGGCGGCGCGGGACTCCACATCGGCGAAGCTCGGCTCCGCGTTCAGACCGACGGCGGCGGCGGCCGCGGCGATCGCGGCGGCGCACGATCGCCGACGTTCCTGAAGGTCGTCGATCTCGGTCGCCATCGCGTCGATGTCGGCCTGCATGTCGACGGCCTCGCGGGCGGCGGCCTGCCGCCGCCGCCCATCTCGTGCCGCCCAACCCCGCACCGCCGCGGCCATCGCCGCCAGCACGACCGCCCCGGCCGCGGCCGCCAGGCCGCCGGCTACCGACGACGTCACCGCCAGCCACACCGCCCCGACCGCCAGTAGGATCGCCGCCGCCAGGCACGCGAGGCCCACCATTCCCCACGGGGCAGCCGGGGCGACGGCGGCCTCCGCGCCGCGCACCTGCCTGCGGCGGTCGTCGAGCATCGCGTGGCGGCCTCGCAGGTCGTTGTCTATGAGACCGAGCGAAGGCAGATCGGCACGCAGTCGACGGATCGCGTCCTCGGCGGAGTCGAGCGCGTCCGCGGCGGTCGCGGGCATCGCCTCCAGTTCCTTCTCAACCTCCTGCAATTCGTGGTCGAGAGCGACCGCGGCGACGGCGGCGGCAGACCGGACGCGCCGCGCCTCCTCCACGCCCGCTGCTGCGTCCACACACGCGCGCCACCAGGAACGGGCCTCTTGCTGCCGCGGCAGGGAGGCGTCGAAAGCGCGGACCCGCACCGTGTCCCAACCCGCCCCGAGATCGGCCAGCCGCCGCTGCAGAGCGACCGCTCGACCGTCGGCGAGGACGCGCAGCTCCGGCAGCCGACCGAGGCGATCGCGCTGCAGCTCCACCGTATGGGCCGCCGCGGCTGCGCGCGGCTCGAGGAGAAGCAGGCCATCGTCGGCGGCTTGCTGCGCTCCCGGCGCACCGAGGGTGTCCTCGAGCGCCTGTAGCTGTTCGCGCGCCGAACACAGGTCGCTATAGACGGGCCAGGCTTCTCCCAGGAGCCTGGCGCGGCGCTCCCGGCGGTCGGCGTCGTTCCCGGCACGCCGGATCCGTTCGACCTCAGTGCCGAGTCCGGCCTCTTCATCCACCAGCCGGGGGTATCCCTCCGCCTGCCGCGCCGCGTCGCGGGCGGTCGCTTCCGCCTCGCCGAGACGCCGCAGTAGTTCGTTCCCCAGCCCACCGCTGCGAGGACGCACGAGCTCCGAAGCCTCCTTGTCGAGCCGCTTCGAGACGCTCCCGGCAATAGGGCCCGCGCCGGCTATGCCCGCGGAGAAGATCCGTTCGCTCACCCCCGCCGACGAAAGACTACCCAGGTCGGCCAACTCGGCGAGGCCGAAGGCGAAGACGGAGCGAAAGAGACCGTCGTCTACGCCGCCGAGGAGACGACGGACGGCCACGTCGCCCGACTCGACATCATCGGGATAGACGATACGCGGCGCCTTGACGCCCACTTCCCGCTCCACCGCGATCGGAACCCCCGCTCCCCCCAGGAACACCCTCCCCCCGTGGCGACCACCGCGTTGCGGCGGATAGTGCTGAGCGGCTTTGCGCGCGGGAAAGCCGAACAAGACACCGCGGAGGAAGGACAGCAGAGTACTCTTTCCCGCCTCGTTCGGGCCCAGAAACAGACAGAGCCCTGCGGGAAGATCGCGTTCCTCGTAGTCGTGGAACACCCCGAACCCGTCGACACCCCACCCCTCTATGTACACGCGTCCGACTCCTCCCCAAGCAGATCGAGAGCCAGGAAGAGCGCCTCCTCGATCACCGCCTTCGCCTCGGACTGGTCTGAAGACGCCAGGTGGCGGTGGACTCCCGAGGGGGCGCTCCCACGCAGCGCCGTCTGCACGAAGCTCGTCAACTCGGCGCCGTCGGCGGCCAGACGGTCCGCCCGGAGCAGCAGCTCGGCGGCGAAGTCCCCCCGGCCACGCACCGCCTCCAGATCGATCTCCGGCCGGGTGAGGTCGCGCAGGCCCTCCCACCAGACACGACCCCCGTAGGTCTCGTCGCGCAGGTCGCGCAGGAGCTCATCGACCCCCCCGTGACAGCGAAGGTCGGCGTGAACCGCTCCTCTGCCTCGCAACGTGCACCGTACCACCAGGTCGCGACCGGCGCCGGTGGCCGTCAGGGCATCGACTTCCGCTGCCAGCCGCGCCCGCAGGGCGCCCAGGTCGGCCGCTCCCGCGACGTCCACTTCGAAGGCTGCGAACCGTACCCGGTCGAGCGCCACGAACTCGACCGCCCGCACTTCGCCGCCTTCCACGCGCACCACACAGGCGCCCTTCGCGCCCCGCTCGCTGGGCTTGGGACTGCGCCCCTGCGTGTTGCCCGGATAGACCACCCACGGGCGGCCCTCGCGGAGCACCTGTCGCGTGTGGACGTGACCGAGAGCCCAGTAGTCCATGCCCGCGCGCTGGAGATCACCCAAGGAGCAGGGACTGTAGCGGCCGTGTGCCGGATCGTCCCCCACAGTGCAGTGCAGCAGGCCGATGTGGAGGCCGGCCCCCTCTTCTCGGTGAAAACGCAGAGCCAGGTTCTCGGTCACCTCGCGGTGGCCGTAGCTGATGCCATACACCCGGGCCAGCACGGCGCCGTCGCGCGTCACCGGGACCACACCCACCTGGTCGCTGCCGAACACCGTCACACCCGGGGGCCACTCACGCACCCCGGGCCACCCTCCCACCGGGTCGTGATTGCCGTGCACCACGAACACCGGGATGCCGGCCGCCGACAGAACCCCCAGGCCGCGCAGGAAACGCAGTTGCGCGCGCACCCCGCGCTCGGCCCCGTCGTACAGATCGCCCGCCAGGACCACGAACGCCGCCCGCCGATCGATCGCCAGGCGCACCAGTCGGTCGAAAGCCTCCAGAGACGCGTCCCGTAACCTCTCCGCGACCGCGCCGGAGGTCTCGGCCACCCCCTCGAAGGGCGTGTCCAGGTGCAGATCGGCTGCGTGGACGAAGCAGAAGGCCATGGACCGCCACCCTACGCGATCACGCGGGGCAAGGGTCCAGGAGCCCCGCGGCAGGGGCGGGCTGCGGCAGACACTGCAGTTCATTATGCATAATATCAAACATGCAATACTCCATGCACTGACGCGTCTGCGGACAGAACCAATCATACCGCCCGCGGATGACGGAACCTTGAGGTCCACGTGCCGGCTTGCGTTGTTTCGGCGGACGTCGCACTATCGCCATCGCGCGCACGGTGCGACGGATCTCTACCCCGCGCGATACGACATCACGATGTAGGCGGCCGTCGATCCGAATATGGCCGCGATCCACACGTAGAGCACCGACGCCCACACACCGGCGCTCCCGGTGCGCGCGGTCGTGATGGTCATCCACTGGATGGAGGCGAACAGCCACACCATCTCGGCCTTCAGGAGGATGACGAACGTACGGCCCATCGCGTACTGGCGGGCGGCGTTCTCGGGCGTGATCGCGCGCACGTAGTTGTACGCCTGAGGAAAGCGGGCCAGCACCGTGAGCCCGGCCCACATCGCCAACGCCACCACGGGGAGGAGCAGCAGCGAGTTCTTGGATCCCCAGTCGTCGGCAACGCCCGCGGCGTTGAAGTGGGTGGGCACGCTGTCCGGGAGGGTGGCCCAGGAGGCCGCCGTCAACGTGACCAGTACCAACACGCCGATGCCGGCCGCCACATCGCCGACGTTGTCCAGGCCCGACCGGGGGATGTCGAGCTTCGGCCGCCGCTTCTTTCGCGACGGGGTATCGGTGTCGCCAGGCCTTCCTTCCACGAGGCTCCTTCCCATCGGAACGAGACGACATGATTGTACACGCGACGCGCATGCCGCCGGGTGGCCTGGGCGCGGCACGAGACGCCTTCCTCGCGCCGTACGACATCGCGTCGCACATCCGCCCCCTTTCGGCTAGAATCGACGAAACGAACGTGGGAGGTGCGGCGTGATCGACTGGGAGCGCAAGTTCGCGGCGGAAGGGCTTTCATTCGACGATGTCCTCCTACTGCCCGCGGAGTCGAGGGTGCTGCCGCTCGAAACCGATGTGACCACGCGACTCACCAGAACGATAAGCCTCAACATCCCCCTCCTCTCGGCCGCCATGGACACCGTGTCCGAGACCGCCCTCGCCATCGCGCTGGCCCGAGAAGGCGGCCTGACGATCATCCACAAGAACCAGTCGGTCGAACGCCAAGCCGACATGGTGCGCAAGGTGAAGCGGAGTGAGGCCGGCATGATCGTGGACCCCATCACGCTGCCCCTCACCGCCACCTATGGCGACGCCGAGGCCCTCATGGCCGAGTACAAGATATCCGGGGTGCCCATCATCCACCCCGATGGCAAGTTGGCGGGCATCGTGACCAACCGGGATACGCGCTTCGAGCACGACCTGACCCGGCCGATATACGAGCTCATGACGTCCGAGAACCTCGTGACGGTCGCGGTGGGCACCAGTCTGGACCAGGCGATAGAGCAGTTCAAGATCCACAAGATAGAGAAGCTCCTAGTCGTGGACGACGACTTCAAGCTACGGGGACTCATCACCATCAAAGACATCATGAAGAAGATCGAGTTCCCCAAAGCCTGCAAAGACCAGCTCGGTCGGCTGCGGGTGGGAGCCGCCGTGGGCGTTGCCTCGGACACCGCCGCCCGCATGGAAGCGCTGGTGGAAGCGCAGGCCGACGTCATCTGCATCGACACGGCGCACGGCCACTCGCGAGGAGTGCTCGACACGATCGAATCCATCCGGGAGGACTACCCCGACGTCCAACTCATCGCCGGCAACGTGGGCACGGCGACGGGAGCAACCGCTCTCATCGAACGGGGAGTCGACGGCATCAAAGTGGGGATCGGGCCCGGCTCCATCTGCACCACCCGCATCGTCACGGGCTGCGGCGTGCCGCACATCACCGCGGTGTCCGAGTGCAGCCGGGTCGCGGACGAAGCGGACATCCCGGTGATCGCCGACGGAGGCATCCGCTACTCGGGCGACATGGCCAAGGCCATCGCCGCCGGGGCGAACAGCGTGATGATCGGCTCTCTCTTCGCCGGCACCACCGAGAGTCCGGGGGAGCGCATCCTTTGGGAAGGCCGCAGCTACAAGGCCTATCGCGCGATGGGGTCCGTGGCCGCCATGAGCGAGGGCAGCGGAGACCGCTACTTCCAAGAAGGCCGCAAGAAACTGGTTCCCGAGGGCATCGAGGGCATGGTGCCCGACAAGGGTCCCTTGACCGACATGGTCTTCCAGTTGGTGGGCGGCCTGCGGGCCGGCATGGGCTACACCGGCAGCGCGACCATCGACGAGCTGCGGTCCCGCTCGTGTTTCGTCAAGATCTCCAGCGCCGGCCTGATCGAGAGCCACCCGCACGACGTGACCATCACCAAGGAAGCGCCCAACTACGGCGAACGCCGGTAGGGTTCGGCCGCAGTCTGAAATGCGCGTCGGGCTCGGACCCCGTAAGGCGGGGC
Organism: uncultured Actinomycetota bacterium; assembly: GCA_963790415.1. Lineage (GTDB taxonomy): Bacteria > Actinomycetota > Thermoleophilia > RBG-16-64-13 > RBG-16-64-13 > JAJZQZ01. Next base: position 8,294 of record CAWBOK010000008.1, on the reverse strand, counting down.
GCCCGAGCCCGAAGTCGTGCGCGTGGCCGGCGGGCGCCGCTCCTACTTGATCGTGATCGAGGCCGAGGTCACCAGATTCTTGGTGGCGTCATAGGTGTAGCCCGACTTGGTCAGCCCGGTGATCGAGAAGGTGACCACCCCGGTCTTGGTGAACGCGCTCGAGGTGAGCAGGACCGTGCCGCCGGTGGTGGTCGCTCTCGAGGTCGTCCCCGCTATCACACCGCTCCACGTCCCTTTGACCGTGACGCCGCTCACGCCCAACCCGTTGAGGTCGGTCACCTTCACCGTAGCTTTCACGACGGTCCGGCCGCTTACACGAGTCGAGGTGAGGCTTATCGAGGTCACCCGCAAGACCTTGGCGGGATTCCCGGTCACCACGATCTGCGTCGACGCTGTGGCCTTCGCGCCCTTGTTGTCGGTGATAGTCAAGACCGCGGCGTAGGTGCCGATCTTGCTGTAGGCATGCGTGACTCTCACTCCGCTACCGGTGGTCCCGTCGCCGAAGTTCCACGCGTACGAGGCGATCGAGCCGTCGGGATCGCGGGAACCGGAACCGTCCAGGACAACGGACAGCGGCGCGTAGCCCGAGGACGGCGTGGCCGTGGCGACCGCCGTGGGCGGCTGGTTCGTCGACGTGGCCGTCACGGTCACGGTCGCGACGGCCGTGAGCCCGTCGTTGTCTGTCACGGTGAGGGCGGCGGCGTAGCTGCCGACCGCGCTATACGTGTGCGTAACCGTCGCGCCCGAGCCGGTGGTACCGTCGCCGAAACTCCACGAGTACCCGGCGATGTTCCCGTCTGGGTCGCTGGAGCCGGTGCCGTCGAACGTGACCACCAACGGCGCGAGACCAGATGTCGGCGTGGCGACCGCCACGGCGACCGGCGGTTTCTGGACCACGGTCCCGACCAGCGTCGCGCTGAGTGTGTACGCGCCCAGATCCCCATAGGTGGTGTACCCGGTGGACGGGTCACCCTTACCCGTTCCCTTGACCGTCACGTAGTAGGTGCCTCCTGGCACGGTGGTGCTGATCGTGGCGGCCAGCAGGTCCGCGGGGTTGCCCGAGGCCAGCAGCGCGCCGGCAGCGTTGCGCAACTCGAGCAGGATGTCCAGGTTCGCGCCCAACACGGCAGGCGACGCCGAGAGGGTCAGCGGACCCGCTCCCGCGTTGAGGGAGAACACGTCGGCGTCGCCCGTCGTGCCGATCACTCCCGTGATGCTGGGAGCGGGACCAGCCGGGAGCGCCGTGGCCGTCGCCGGCGAGTTGCCGTGGTCGTCCAGCCGATAGGCGATGCCGTGGCTCACGATGATGGCCAGATCGTCCTCTTGGTTGTTCGCTCCCGTGTACTCGCCCTTGCTCCACTGGGTCAGGTTCTGGTAGTAGCTGTTCCCCATGATCGGGGCCCACCCCGTCTCCCCGGTGCCATGGCCCTGCGTAGTACTCCGCGCCGTCGGTCAGCCGTCATGGTAGAGACCAAGCGTGTGGCCGTTCTCGTGCGAGGCGGCCTCCCCGATGTACTTCTCGCCGTTGGCGAGATTCTCGGGAAAGACCAGCGCCGGCTTGTAGTAGTCGCCCACCAAGTCGAACACGCCCACGTAGGCGATGCCGCCGTAGGTGCCGATGTAGCTGCTGATGGGGCTGATAAGGACCCGCATGCCGTAGTACTCGTCGGCCGAGCTCGACCGGGTGATGGCGGCCTCGCCCGGGTACTCGGTGGTCACGTCCACGTCGAAGGGAGCGTAGTCCTCGGCCACCCGCTGCCAGACCTGCTGGATGCGCGTACGCTCCGTGTCGGTGAACACGGACGGCTGCCCCTCGATGTCCCACGGGGGGCAGATGATGTCGCGGCCGCCGTTGTGCCGAAGTCGTTCCAGGCGGTGCCGGAGAGCACGTGGCCGTCGAAGTCCAGGTAGATGACGCGTTTGGCGCCCGGACGGCTGTGGAGGAGGAAGGTGTCGTTGAGGGCGCGAGGGCAACCGATGCCCGGCGGCGCCGGAGACCGCGACTGCCCGCCGACCCAGGGGGAAGAGTCGCATCGGCGTAGAACAGACGACCCTGAGGGTCGACGCCCAGGTGCTTGATCCGACCTGAAGCGCGCGGTCATCTCCGCAGCGTCGAGCCGTACCGCTTGGCCACGGTCGGAGATCTGCGCCCCCAAGGTCGTAGCCGCGCCGACACAGGAGCACGTATGCCGGCGGCCAACCGCAGCGTGGGCGGTCGCGTCGACGGGCGCCCGCGACCCCCGGGAGAGCCCGGACACACAGGCACGCGACGGCCAGAACGACGCGATTCAGCGCGGTCGACATGACGGCCTCCTCACTCGACCACGGATGTCACCGCATCCTCCAACGAAACGCCGGTCCGCAGGTCGCGGCCGGCCGTGCGTCCATCAACATTGTATCGGCACGAGCGGCCGGGTCGTTGAGACCGAGCGCCGCCCTCATGGCCGTGGTAGGCGGCGTCTGGCCGACGGCCCGTTCGACCTCGCTCCAGGCCGGGCCTTCCACGCCCATCCCGGCCACCTCTGCCAACGGGCGGTCGACGAGGGTCCGCAGTGCGTCCAGTCCCTCCGGGCTGAGCGAAAAGCAGTCGTGGAGTCCCCCGCGAAGCAGTCGCGCGCAGAGGACGCCGCCCTCCGCGGGATGGAAGCCGCACAGGTACTCGTCGCCTCCGCACTGCACGCACGTGTCGAGCTCGGGCAGGTACCCGAGGGCCAGCAACAGCTTCACCCTGGTGGCCAGAACCACTGCGCAGGCTGCGGCCCGGTCCGGCGCCGCCGCGAGTTGAGCCACCCCACGCACCAGCAGGTTGAACGCCCCCGGGTGCCCTTCCTCCTCGGGGAAGAGTCGGCGGACGGCCTCGAGCAGGTGCGCCCCTTCCTCCAACCGGAACAGGCCCTCGCGCACCGATTGGAACGTGCGGATGGTCTCCACCTGGGTGACCGTGTAGAGGCTTCCCGCCCCTGGTGGAGCACCACGTGCGCGAGGCTGAACGGCTCCAGGCGGCCGCCCACCCGGGGGTCGTGCGGCGCACACCCTTGGCTACCGCGGAGAGCCGGCCTCGGTCTCGTGGTAGAGGGTCACGATGCGGTCGGCTTCACGCAGCCGCATGGTGCCGATCACAAGGGCCTGTGTCTTGAACGATCGCGACGCGCATGAGCCCCCACAGACCCCGACGGGCCCGGCCGCCGGGCGATCAGACGTCCCGGTCGGTCGAGAAGGCCTCTGCACGATCTCCACGGCGTGCGAGGTGCCTATGCGGGCCGCCCCGGCGTTGATCATGACCTCGGCGTCGTCGGCCGTCCGTATGCCGCCCGCCGCCTTGACCCCCACGTTCTCCGAAAGCAGGTCACGGAAGAGCTCCACGTCCTTCGCCGTCGCTCCACCGGGCGCTTTGCCCGTTGACGTCTTGATGAAGTCCGCCCCCGAGTCCTCGATGATCTTGCACACGAGCCGCTTCATCTTGTCGTCGAAGTAGCACGCCTCGACGATCACCTTGACCAGCACCAGTCCGCGCCCGGCATTGACGCTCTTCATGCGCACGGCGCGCACCAAACTGGAGAGCTCGTCCCGCACATACCTGAAGTCGCCGGAGAGCATCGCTGGGATGTTCATGACGACGTCCAGCTCGTCGGCGCCCACGCCACTGCGTTCTCGGCCGACTGTATCTTGGCGCGCTGCGTATCGGCCCCGTACGGGAACGAGACCACGGTACCTACCTTCACGTCATAGCCGCGCAACTGCTTCTTGGCCATAGGCACGTGGTAGGGGAACACGCAGACCGAGGCGAAGTGGTTCTCCGCGGCGTCGCGGCACAGATGCTCCACGTCGATCTGGGTCGCGGTCGGCTCGAGCATCGTGCTGTCGATGGTCTTGGCGAGTTCTTCTACTCTCAAGGCCGCCTCCTCGGCGCTGTCCAGTCACTTCCTGGCCCCCAACATGATGCACCCGGCTTCAAGCCCTTCGGCTTCCCCGGCGAGCCCTCCACCCAGCGCCACCTAGAGGCCCAGCCGATCCAGCATCCGCGGGTCGGCCCGCCAGTGCTTGCGGACCTTGACCACGAGATCGAGGAACACCCTCGACCCTACGAGCCACTCCACCTCGCGACGGGCTTCCGTCCCGATCTGCTTGAGCCGCATCCCCCCTCACCCAGGATGATGGGGCGCTGGGAGTCCCGCTCCACGTATATCGCCGCCCTGATATAGAGCAGGTCCTGGGCGGGACGAGGCTCCATATCCAGCACCTCCACCGCTATGGCGTGCGGTACTTCCTCTTCGGTCACAGCCAGCACCTGCTCCCGGACGAACTCGGCCACCAGCACCTCCTCCGGCTGGTCGGTGAGCATCCCCTCCGGGAAGTATCGGGGCCCCTCGGGCAGGAGAGAGGCCAGCTGCTCGACCAGGGCGGTGAGCCCCTCGCCGGTGAGCGCGCTGACGACGTGGACCTGGTCGACGGCGACCAAGCGCTGGGCGACCGTGCCCTGCTCCTGGGCTCGGTCCGGGGAAAGCAGATCGGCCTTGTTCACCGCCACGACCACGGGAGTACTCGACCGTCCCCGAGCGCACCAGCGATGAAGGCGTCCCCCGCCCGATGCTCTGGTCGCCGGCCAGGAGGAAGAGCACCACGTCGACCTCGGCCAGCGTGGCCCGGACCAGGTCCTGCATCCGACCGGTCAGTGCGTCGCGAGGCTTCTGGAAACCGGGGATGTCCAGCAGCACCATCTGGTAGCCGTCGCCGTCGACGACGGCCGTGATGCGGTGCCGGGTGGTCTGCGGCTTCTCCGAGACGATGCTGATCTTGCGACCCACCAGGGCGTTGGCGAGGGTGGACTTGCCTACGTTCGGGCGGCCGACCAGCGCTACGAAGCCGAGCGGAACGAGTCGCTCACGGCGTCGTCCCATCGGAGGGTAGCTCACGCCGCAGCAGCGAGCGGTGCTTCCCCCGGCCGTAGAAGTCCGGCACCCGCTCGTACTCCATGAAGCCAAAGCTGAGGTAGAGGTTCATCGCAGGCTCGTTGGCGGGATCCACCGTCAGCAGGAGACGACGGATGCCGGTCTGCGACCGTCGGCTGCCACGCGGGTAAGGATCCCGGCGGCCTATGCCCTGTCGCTGGGAGCCGGGCACGACCGCCAGACCGACCACCCAGGCGGCCTCCGGGTCGTCCCACGTGCGCAGGAGCTGGCAGGAGCCCACCAGAGCCCCTGCCGACGCGCCATGAACACGGCCCCTGCCCACGCCATGAGACTCGACATCCGCCGTTCGCAGGCCCAGGGCCCCGAACACCGCGGCGTCGACCTGTGCCAACTCCTCCTGAAGCTCGGCGAGGGACGAGCCACACGGGTGATCATGAGGCCCGCCGCCTCGTCTCCTTCACGGGCCCCTCCCCCGCTCACGCTAGTACCACAGCTGGAACACGATAGTCGCCACCAGTATCCCCAGGATGGCTCCAAACGCCACCTCGGCCGTGCTGTGGATGTGGGCTTCGACCCGGCTCTGGGCGGTGAGCACGGCCATGAAGAAGGTCAGCGCGCTGATGAGAAAGCCGTAGCGGGTGCCCGCAGCGATGAAGGTGACGGCGGTCCAGCCGGCGAAGGCCACCGCGGCATGCCCGGAGGGCAACCCCCCCGAGAGGTGCCGGAGCGTCCCCTTCCGTGCCTTCAGTGCTATGACCAGCAGCACGACCAGGAGCAGCGCGATGAAGGTGAGGTGCTCGGGGGAGTTGCGGACCTTGGAAAGCACGTTCACCGAGACCGATGCCGCCTTGTTGGCGAACACGAAGTAGGCCACGACCAGGGAGTTGATGGCCGCCACCAGGACGGCCCCCGCCGCGACGTCCTTTGCGATCTTGGCCTTGGGGTCGTAGGAGCTGGTCGTGAGGTCGATCGCGTTCTCGAGCGCCGTGTTCAGCATCTCCGCCACCAGTACGAGAGATATGGCGAAGAAGACCGCTACGAGCTCCAACCGGCTGAGGCCGAAGAAGAGGCTCGCGACGAGCACGAGCACGGCCAGACCGAAGTGGATCTGCATGTTCCGCTGGTACCGCAGGACGTACACCATGCCCTGGAAAGCATAGCTGAAGCTCTCGAGGAGGCTGGACCGCTCTCGTCCCGCGTTCACCCGTGCGGTGCCTGCGCCTGAGGCCCATGGTCAGCCGGGGAGGGGACGGCAGGCACCACGATGGCCCCGGGGTGAGCCCCCAGGCCACGCAGGGACCCTCGTCCTCTCGGGCACGCATCTCCCCGTGGTCGGTCTCGTGGTCCCACCCGAGCAGGTGCAGCACCCCGTGGACGAGCAAGTGCCGCAGCTCAACGTCGAGGGCGATGCCGTCGTCCGCGGCGTTCTGCCGCGCGACCTGGGGGCATACGATGACATCCCCCAGGTGCGGCCCGGCCGCCTGCCCCTCCGGCTCGGGCCATCCATCGTCGTCGGCGCCTCCAGGGAGAGGAGAGCACGTCGGTAGGCCCGTCTGCCCGCGAAAGCGCCGGTTCAGCTCGGCCACGGGGTTCTCACCCAGGAATGTCACCACGACGACCCCGAGGCCCCCTCATGGCCGAGGGCGGCCCCGGCCTGGCGACCGCCCTCGCCTCCGGGACCGCGGTCTTGTTGCTCACCTCCACCGGCGTCGTCGGCGGGTACGGGCCGTCCTCGTGGCCACCGCAGGAGCCGTGGCCATCGCGGCCGCCGCGGTCGGCGTCGACCGCTCCATTCGAGCGGGGCCGCCCATCGCCGCGCCTCCGGAGACGCCCCGGGGATGCTCCGCAACCGAGGCTGCGCGCAGGCCGCCGTTGCGGTCGGGGCACCCGTCGCCCCCGCAGCCGCTGCACGGCGGTGCGCTGGTTCCGACGCGAGACCACGGTGACCGCCTCCGCGGATACGCGATCCGATGGCCGGCGAGCCCGCGCAGGCCGTTCTCGAAGACGTCACGGATCTTGTGCATGTCTCCCAGGGTCAGCTGTGCGTCGTCCAGCTGGCCGTCGTCCATCTTCTGCCTGAAGATGGCGCGGATGAGGTCCTGCATCTTCTTGACCGTGGGGTTCTCCATGGCCTTGGCAGCCGCCTCCACGCTGTCGGCGAGCATGATGATGGCCGATTCGGGCGAGGTGGGCTTCTGGCCCTCGTAGCGGTAGGTCTCCTCGCGAACCACCCCCGGGGACGCTTCCTGAGCCTTGTCGTAGAACCACGCGACCAGGGAGGTGCCGTGATGTTGGCGGATGATGTCGATGATCGGCCGCGGCAGCCCGTACGCCCGGGCGAGGACCTCGCCGTCGCTGACGTGAGCGGTGATTGCGAGCTTCGAGGCTGGGAGTCATCTTGTCGTGCGGGTTCGGTCATGTGCAGCTGGTTCTCGACGAAGTACTCGGGCCGCACGATCTTGCCGATGTCATGGTAGTAGGCCCCCACGCCGGCGAGGAGGGGGTCGGCGTCGATCGCCTCCGCCGCCGCCTCTGCCAAGTTGCCCATCAAGACGCTGTGGTTGTAGGGTGCCAGGGGCCACCTGCATCAGCCGGCGCAGAAGTGGCTGAGAGGGATGGCTCAACTCGAGCAGCCGGAGCGGCGTGGTGAGGTTGAACACCGTCTCGTAGACCATGCAGGAGGGTGACGGTCAGCACCAGGCTCAGGACGCCGTTGCCGATGCCCCAGAGGCTGGCCTGGAACGCCGCGCCGACGGGAACCTCGCCGAGGAGCTCCGCTGCGAACACGGCGGCGCCGGCGACGAGCGCCACGAACACCCCCACGAGCATGAGGTCCGTGCGCTGGGCAAGGCGGGACACCGAATACAGCGAGAACACAGCCGTCAGATCGCACACCGCTGTCACCGAGAAGTCGAAGCCGCGAGCAGCCCGACGTTGATGGCCATCATCGAGACCAGGAGGAGCGCGGTGCGCGGCCTGGTGAGGATCGAGGTGAGCATGGCAAGGCCGCGAGGGGCACCAGGTACGGCGACAGCGGCGCGATGACCAGCAACCGAGCCGAGCAACGTGAACAGGACGATCAAGCTCGTCAGGGCAAGCATGACCAGAGTTGTCGGTGAGCAGCGCGGGTTGGACGCGCGAGGTGAGGCCCACGACGACCAGCGCCTCCAGCATCACCAAGAGAAGTGTGCCCAGCCAGATCTCCCAGCTCGGCCGGGTATCGATGAGACCGAGGGCCTCCAGGGTCCGGAGGGTCTCCTCGGTGATGGTCACTCCGGGCGTGACCAGCTCCTCCCCCTTGGAGACCGTCACGATGACCGGAGCCACGTCGGCCATGCACCCCCTGCTCGCGCCTGGCCCGGGTCTGAGGCTCGTCGAACACCT
>CAWBOK010000007.1:0-104630 GCA_963790415.1 uncultured Actinomycetota bacterium | reverse complement strand
GTGTTATGTGTCACCTCGTTCAGCGTATTGCTCTGCAAGATATTGAGCACCAGCCGTTCGGCACGAAGTATTGCATGCACGCTGCCCTCCACCGTAAGGGCTATGTCGCCGTAGCTCACTCTCTGCCCGTCATCAAGCAGTATTTTTATTTCAAGGGAAGGATCGGTAATGAGAAACACCTCACGGGCAACGTGCAATCCTGATATGATACCCTCCTCCTTGATCAGCAGCCTGGCCCTGCCGGTGGCTGAGGCAGGCACAGAGGCGAGGGAGCTGTGGTCGCCCCCGCCGGTATCTTCCACGAGGGCATTCAGGATAAATGAACGGAGGTCAGAGTCACTCATTATCGGGTTCGATCCGTATCTGGTGTATCAGTTGGTTGCCGTCGACCGTTTTAAGCAGGAAGTAAACGCGGAAGCGACCCTTGTCGGTTTCAAGATTGGCAATCGCATACCGGGCATCTTTTCTTGCACCCTGGTGTCTTATCACGAATTCGCGCGAGCGGTTCCTGGTGAAGAAATCCTTGAGGATGGTTTCGGCGACGCTCTTGCTGTAGAAGTCCTCCCTGTCAGGCAGCACCAGTTCAACGGTGCTGTTGAGGTATGCCGAGAGTCCTGCGGCACTGCCTGTGCGAAAGGCGGTGGAGATACCTGCGGGTATCCCTGTTTGTTCCTGGGCCGCGACAAGCGAGACCATCATCAGGAACACCCCGGCCGCGACTATCAGTTTCTTTTTCATTCGTATATATATTATATTTTTCATCGGTCGAATGGAACTTGTATGACATTTAATATTCATGTCCTTATGTGAGTTATTGCTCATGCAAGTTACATTATAGTTCTTTGGTTCAAATCATTTAAGGACAAAGCAAATTTAACCAATATTATCAAAAACCGCACCAATTTGATTTACCGGCCTGATTTGCCGGTTTATAAGGGCCGATTCGTTATATTTGCCTGACTCAACAAATGAGCTTGACTGATGAAGCTGGTATTCCTGATGACCGGTAAGACCAATCAGGCATGGATAAGGGATGGCGTGGCGGAATATGGAAAGAGGATTTCCAGGTACAGCCGCTTTGAGATCGTCACTCTCCCTGATGTGAAGAAGACCGGCAACAGCTCTTCCGAACGGGTGAAGGAGAAGGAGGCGGAGAAGATACTCTCGTACCTGAAGAGTGATGATCATGCGGTGCTGCTCGATGAAAACGGCAAGGGTTATTCAACGCTTGAGATGGCGGCCTGGCTCCGCAGCGCGATGATGCTGCCCGCCAGGAGGATTGTTTTTATCATCGGGGGGCCGTGGGGGTTTGACCCGACGGTTACAGCCAGGGCAAACCATGTCATCTCGCTCTCGAGGCTCACCTTCTCGCACCAGGTGGTACGATTATTGTTCGTTGAACAACTTTACAGGATACTGTCGGTGAATGCCGGCGACCCTTATCATCATGAATGACGTGACTTATCATCATGAATAACCAGATGCCCGGGAGAATGTATGATATCAGGACGGTTTTTGTGGCCCTGCTCATCGCAGCTGCCCTGGCCGTCGTAGCCGACAGGGTTTATTTCAGTGACCTTGAATGGAAGGTACGCGCCTCGCACCTTGACAGACAGCTGTCTGATATGGAGAGGCAGGCTGAAGAGCTGCTGAAGACGATTGAAGACAGTGTTGCCGGCAGCGGAGATATCTCAGTGATGTTTCACAACAGCACCGGCAGAGAGGCGGGAGAGGCAGGCATCATTCTCCTGGTTTACCAGAAGGGCCGCATAGCGTACTGGTCGGATAACTCAATAGCCTTCCCTACCGTCTATGAGGAGCATTTCAGTGAGCATAAGCCGGTATTTTTCAGCAACAAGTGGTTTATCCCGGTACACAGGACCTTCTCTGATTTTCAGGCTCTGGCGCTAATAAAGGTCTACAGGCAGTATCCCATAACGAACGATCTTCTCCGTTCCGGTTTCCCGGAGTGGTTCTGGCTGCCGAGGTCAACCGGGATCACCTTTGATGAGAGTGCAACCCCTTTTTACATAATGGGTTCCGAGATGATTTCATTTCGGACTGCTCTTTCCGCAGAAGAAACCCAATACCGTCTTCATCGTCATTCCCGTTTTTCTCTGGCTGGTCGTATTGTTTTTCATGGTGAGGCTGGTTGTCCTTTTGGCGGACCGTCTGTTTCGCGGAGCCGGGAAGGGCTTTGCTGCTCCTGTGGCATTGGCACTGCTGTTGCTGATTTATCTTATTCTCCTGTTGACCGGAATGCCCCCTTCGGTGAGCTCCACCGATCTCTTCTCTCCCTTCCACTGGTCGTCGGGTCCACTGCTGCCATCGGTGGGACATGTTTTGCTGCTGGGTCTCTTTATCGCCAGCGGGCTGAAGATTATCTTCCGGAGTGATGAGTTCAGCCTGCCTGCACGCGGCGGGCAGAAACGGCAGCTGGTTGCCGCCGGGGCAATGCTGGCCACGGGCTTTGTTGCCTTCATGGCAGGCGAGGCTCTCTTCCGTGACCTGGTTCTTGACTCGGCCGTCAGCTTCCGTGCCTACAGGATACTTGACGTCAGCTTTATGAGTGTGGCAGGTTTTATCTCCGTGTTGCTGATACTGTCGGCACCGGTGATACTTTTTATGAGGGCCTTCATGATGCTGAAGGAGAGGCCGCTGAAAACTGCTTTGATAATCACTGGTGCTGCTGCAGTGGTGCTCCCACTTGCCTGCCTCACCCTTACACAATGCAGCTACTTGGGGATTCTCTACATTCTGTTGCTCGCCGGCACTGTCCTGTTGTGGCAGAGAAAAGCTTACTCCGTCCCTTCCCTGCTTGTAGCCTTCTCCATCCTGACAGCACTCTTCTCTACATTCCTGATTCTGAGAGATTCAGACATCAAGGAAGACAGGAATATGGAGGTGATGGCCATCTCGCTTGCCAACGACAATGACATGGTTGCTGAGGGCATGCTTATTGACATGTGGCCTGATCTGCAGAATGACACCATATTGGCACGGATGATGAAACGTGAGAGGGTAACTGCCGACGACATCAACACCGTTTACAGGTATCTTGAGGATGCCTACTTCAACGGCTACTGGGAGAACTACGACCTTTACATTGTCATCTGCCGCAGTGACTCACCCCTTGATCTCGATGCCCAGGGTGAAATAGCCGACAACTGTTATGCCTGGTTTGATGAGAGGATAAAAAGGGAGGGCGATCCCATTACCGGAACGGGCGTATGGTTCATGCAGAACCAGACAGGCCGGGCATGGTATTTCTCCAGGCTGCTGTATCAAATCTCGCCGTCGCTATCCAACGGACTGTTCATAGAGCTTGTAAGTCACATTGAAACCTATCTCGCGGGATATCCGGAGCTTTTGCTTGACGGCTCGCACCACAGGGTTCCCAGGCTGAAGGACATCTCCTACGCAAAATACTCAGACAGCACGCTGGTGCTCCGTTCAGGCGAGTACCCATATGACAGTACCATTGATCCGGACCTCTCCGCAAACGGTGATTACAGGTATGAGACAAAAGGGAATTACAGGCATCTCCGCTACAGCCGCGGGGATATGACCCTGGTCCTGACAGCCGCCGCTGTCACTCCTGTTGACCGTATCATAACATTCGCCTACCTCTTTATTGTGATCCTGGCTTTTGCCTTCACCGTGCTCATCGTTTATACAGAAGAGCCGCATACGCTTCTCAGGTTCGACACCTTCAGGAGCAGGCTGCAGCTCTCCTTCTCGGCGGTGCTGACCGTTGTGTTCATCATCATCATTGCCGGAGCCATAATGCTGACCACCAGGCAGTTCAGAGACAATCACACCAGGGTGCTGAGAGAAAAGGCCACCTCCCTTTCGATTGAGCTTGAGCATAAGCTCTCCTCCGAACAGACCCTGGAGGTGGGCTGGCAGACGGAGGACTATCCCACACTAAACCATTTGCTGGTCAAATTTTCAAATGTCTTCTTCACTGACATCAACCTCTATTCTCCATCCGGGAAGCTGCTTGCCACTTCCCGTCCCGAGGTCTTCTCCCGCAAGCTTGAGGGGAGCATGATCGACCCCGTTGCCTATGGCGTTCTGACGGAGCCGGGCAAGGAAGAGTACATAGGGGAGGAGGCAATAGGAGGCATGAAATATCTCTCGGTATACCTCCCGTTTTACAACAGTGACAACAAGCTGCTGGCATATCTTAACGTGCCCTATTTTGATATGCAGAACCTGCTTGCAGGGGAGGTGTCGAACCTGGTGGTGACGCTTATCAATTTCACCCTGATCTTCCTGTTGCTTATGATGTGGGTAGCGGTCTTCCTCAGCAGAAGGATTACCTCGCCTCTTTACATGCTGCAGCAGGCCATGGCGTCAGTGGAATACGGAAAAACGAATGAGCACATCCGGTACAGCGGTCACGACGAGGTGGGAGAGCTGGTGAGGCAGTACAACCGTATGACCGATGAGCTTGGGGAGAGCGCCTCAAAGCTGGCACGCACCGAGCGTGAGATGGCATGGCGCGAGATGGCGCGGCAGATAGCGCATGAGATCAAGAACCCGCTGACACCCATGAAGCTGAATGTGCAGCAGCTCTACAAATGGTGGAACGACAAAGTACCCGATTTTGACGAGAAGCTAAGGAGCTTCACCGATCACCAGATCGAATACATTGATAACCTGTCGAATATAGCCACGGCCTTCTCCTTTTTTGCACGTCTTCCGGCGGCGCAGCCGGCAGAGGTGGATCTCATTGCGCAGCTGAAGACAACCCTCGGAATGTTCGGCAATGTCAGCAACGCCACCATCACGCTGAATAAGGGCAGCCTGAAGAAAGCGGTTGTCATGGCCGACAGGGAGCATCTGAACGGGATTTTCTCCAATCTCCTGAAAAATGCACTGCAGGCCATCCCTTCTGACAATAACGGCATGATAGATATCGTTATCTCAGTAACCGGAAACAAGGTACAGGTAAGGTTTATAGACAACGGAACAGGCATTCCGGAGGAGCTAAGGCCCAGAATGTTCACTCCAAATTTCACGACAAAGTCGTCAGGGATGGGGCTGGGGCTCTCGATTGTCAAGCGTTACGTGGAGACGGCAGGGGGTACTGTCTGGTTTGAAACAGAGAATGAAAAGGGTACTGCATTCATCGTTGAACTGCCACTGCTCTATGCTATATGAGGGCGGGAGCGCCCCGTCATCTAAAAAAAGAGATGACGCTGAAGATTTATTTGTATATATTAGCGGACCATATACCCCCGAAATGCCACTTAATTTAGGTAAAAGACTCAGACGTTATCTTCTGTTTATTATAATAATGGTGACGTCCGGTGGCCTGCACCAGCGACGCCCTGCCCATCCGATGCTCGGCAGCCCTTTGTGCATGAGGACCGCGAGCCGTGGCGACGGCGCTTCCTCTCGCGGCCGAAATCCCTTCGCATGGTAGCCATGCGGTAGCCTGGCGCGGTCGGCCGGGGACGGCGGGGACGAGCGGGACTTCGTGCAGATGTGGAATGTGGAGGACGGCGATGCGGCGGGCGTCGAGAAGCGCACCGCCATCTTCGTGGGGCCGGAGTTCGGGACCGTCTCCCGGCCGGACCTGGTGGCCGCCGCCCGCGAGGTCGCCGCGTCCCGTCTCGCATACAGACGCCGGCTGCCACGATCCTGCCGAGCGATGCTGCCGGAGACGTTTGACCGGATCCAGCAGTGTTTCGGGGCCGAAGTCCGTTTCGGACTTGAAGTGCTGTAGACCCCGAAGATGGCAGCCGAGAGCTATTCGCGCTGGCACTGACATCTCGGGATCCGAGCGACGTTCGAGCAAGGCGCACAAGACTGATACGAGAGTGGTGGCTCAAGGGCGCTGATGCCAGGGCCCGTCAGCGTATGAACGTCGGGGCGGAGTTCGTGTAACCGGTGACGTTCGTAACCGGCAGAAAGCCGAATACGTCGCGCAGATCGCGAGACTTGGCGCCGTGGTCAAGGAGTCGATTGCGACGGCCCGGGAATCGCTCGGGGCGCTTGATACGCTGTAATGAGGAGCCCCGTCCCGCGGGTTCCTGACCGCTCGAGGCAGGCCCGGGTAGACCTGCCCGCTTGTGGGGATCTCGGTGAGGAGACGGTCCGGACGGTCGGCAGGGAAAGGAACCCGACCACCTGCGCCCCCCTCGGTAGCGTCGAGCTCGGCCCGCAGGTGGCCCTCGCCTGCGTGCCCGCGATGCGACACCGGGGCTCAAAGCGCGTCTCAGCTCTTCTGCTGATATCCTGGGAAGCTGTCAGTCGAGGAGAGGGGACCGACTACCAAGTCCACCTTGCCCGCGCAGTCGGCGCAGACCCGAAAGGCGAGTGAGACCTCGCCGTCCGGCATCGTCCTTGGCGGATTGCCCATCATCTGCGGTACCAGGGTGAGCGCTCGCTCTTCGCATACCCCAAGCTTGATGAGTCCGGCCACGACCCACTCGGCCTCGCCTACGAAGCCTAAGCCTGTGTCGTGCTCCGGCCGCACACGATACACGAGTCGTCCGCTGTGGTGTGGGTGACCATCCGGTCTCGGTCGTCTACGCCGTGGTCCAGGGTGGACTCGTGAATGACGGCTTCGGCGCTCTCTTCGGGCGTCTGGCAGCCAGGGCACGCGTAGCCCACCGGGCGACCCTGCCCGACGATGACGTTCCATCCCTCTGCGCTCTCGATCGTGCCGAGTTCCCGTCTACAACGGATGCATTCGATACTCGGCTTCATCGCTCCTCCTCATCTATCCCGGGGCTCCATCGTACAAGGACTGCGATCGGATTAACACGAGGAGTCCATTGATCTACGGATTGCGATCGACACGAGAACGTTGTCGCGTTGGCGGGTCAGCCTGTCGCCGAGACGCTGCCGCCACCGCCGTGCTGGAAGCCATGCGTCCGCGACAGTTCTCCTTCTTGCCCAAGCTCATCGACGTCACCTTCGACGGATGGACGGCAGCGACACTTTCCTGGGGCGGTTCCGTGCGTGGGCGGCAGGTGTCCCGGTGGGTGGGCGACACCTGTTCTCACACTGCCGGCCACATCGTGGCGGTGTGCCCCGGCCCTACTCCTGCCTCGCCCCCACCATTGTGCCCGCGTCGTTGATGGCGGACGGCCCAGCTGTTCTTCGAATGAAGGTTCAGGCGGGTGATGCGCCCGTCCTGCCAGACCGCCGCCCGGTCGTCCACCTGGCCCACGACGACGCCCGACTCGTTGATGTCGTAGGCCCGCAGGTTGGTCCCGTCCGCGCCGTTCAAGGGGGTGAACCGCCCAGCTTCCCACAGGTAGCAGAGCGAACGCTTGCCCGGGTCGTCGTCCTCCTGCTTCTGGAGCACGATCTGCCCGCGGTCGTTCATGGCGATGGCCCCGCCCTCTCCGAGGTCGGTGATGCTGCCTGCCTGCCACAGGAGGATGTGATTCGGCCACGAGCCCTTCACGCGCCCCTGGCCCAGCACCGTCCCGGCCTCGTCGATGCGGACGGCGCGCGTGAACATGGCGTCGGCCGTCTCGAGCAGGGTCGCCCGGCCGTCCTCCAAGAGGACGCCGATGGGGCCGTGTGCGGGCCGTCGGTGTCCTTGATCGGCCAGGTGTAGAGACGGGGCGCGGCGACCATCTCCCCGACCACCCGGCCCCGCTCGTCGAGGTCGTTGGCCTCGTACAGGGGCCCCAGGTCGGAGGTCAGGTCCTGCGCCGCACCGTCGGTCCACAGGGAGGGCTGCCAGCCGGCCGGGGACGGGTCCATGTTGGCGATCAGGACCTGCCCGGCGTCGTTGATCGCCTTGGCGCCCCGAGAGGCACCCAGGTCGATCATCGTCCCGTCCCGGGAGAGGAACGCGTGGGGCAAGCCGTCGGCCGTCGCGGTCATACCCCACCACCGCCCCGTCGGCGTTGATGTCCGTGGCCTCGCCCCACTCACCCCCAGCGTGCCCAGGTCGATGCGGGTCCCGTCGGCCGCGACCGCGAACGGCAGGTAGAGGGGTTCGACGGGCTCCCTGTTCACCAGGTACGTCGTGACGGCAGCCGGCACCAGCACCACGACGGCGATGAGTGCGAGGAGCCACCAGCGGGTCCGGCGGCGGCCGGTGTCTTCGGATCCAGGCGCGGTCATAGCCCCTCCCTCGGTCGGTGTGCCTGCCATGAGTTCCACCAGGGGAAGCCCAATACTTCCGTGGGCGACACCCCTGACATTATCGGCGCGCACCCCGCGCAGCTTGATGGTCGTACGCCGGCGAGAGGGTGACGGCCATGGGGAGGCGGTGTCACGTGGGGGCGAGCGTAGGCGTGCACGCGGGGGCTGCGGCCCAATAGCGCCGCGATTGTCCCACTCCTGGCTGTACCCGCATGCCCAACCCTACGCCGGTGACACGGGGTGGTATTCAGTGGACAGACAGCGGGTCTTGCCTGCTTGGGAGCACACTTTCAAAGAGTGAACTGGGGTACCTGCACAACACTTCTTGGGGGGCGATTCCGGCAACTATGCGACACCGATTCCGGCAGGTGTGCGACAGCAGTTCCGGTACCTGTGTGACACCTGCCAGCGGTACGCCCTGTCCTAGATTCACGGGGACAAGGGCTTCTACGGGTGTTCCGTAGTGTCAGGTCCCCGAAGTTTGCCGAGTCCACCATCGTCCAGCAGCCGCCGGACTTCCGCCAAGTCGAACGCCGCCCCCATCTCGGAGAACTCGGCCTCCGCCAGTTCGAGCTCAGCCCGATCGCCCAGGCGGCGGCCGATCTCGAGGCAGGTCAGGGCGCCTTCGTATCGGGCACCGAGCTTGATGGCCAGGTCGAGGCTCTTGCGCCACCACTTCTGAGCCCTGTCCGGATGGCCGCGGAGCCACTCGTAGGTGCCCTGCATCCGGTAGCCGGGGACCAGTGCGCCTATGTTGAGCCTGCCGTTCTTGAGGAGCAGTCGGCAGCGGCCTTGGCTTCCTTCAGTGCTGACGTCCTCGCGGGGTCATCCGCCTGTTCCGCCATCGCCAGGCTGACGGCGGCGTGGGCGATCCAGACGTGGCGCACGAAGTGCCCCCTGATGCCGTTCTTTCGAACTCGGTCAATACCCTCGGAGAGTAGTGCTCGCGCCTCGCCCAGCCTCCCCTGCTTCAAACGACAAAAGGCAATCCACGCCCCAGCCATCGCACCAGAGGCGACGTCCCGTGCGGCGAAGAGTGCGGCGGCTGCGGCAACGAAGTATGCCTCCGCGTCCTCGAACTCCCCCTGGGCGAGGAGTACCCCAGCTCCAGCACCCGTTCGGCCCCACGCCTCGGCCACGTGGTCACCTGTCTCTTCACTGAGGGCTATTACCTCCCGGCAAAGCGCCTGGGCCTCCGTCCACTCCCCCTGATCGAAGAGCACTGCTGCCAACTGGCTGGTCGCCGCCCCCCAGTCGCGTATCCTTCCCAGGCGCAGCATCTCGTCCCGGCCCTGGCCCAGATGGCTGTGGGCGCTCGCCCAGTCGCCTGTCGCCACGTAGTCGTGTAGTCCCGCGTGGAAATGGGCGACAGTCAGCCCATATTGCGTTCGCGACGCACCCTGCTCCGGTGCCTGCTCGGCGAGGGCGAGGCCCCGGCGATGGTAGAAGCGGGAGAGGCGAGGCAACGGGACGAAGTCGCACGCGTTGCCAAGGGTGGCAGACCACGCACCAACGCCCCAATCGAATCCGCAGCTCTCCGACAGGTTCAGCCCGAGCGACGTGTCAAGCAAGTGGCGCGCCGGATACCCGGTATCGATCCAGCTGAGGCTGATGTACAGCCAGACCCGCTCCTCCGCGACGCGCACTTCTTCTGGGGTGGGAGATCGACGAGGGAGCCATCCGAGGAAGCGGTGGCCGACCTGTCGCAGGAGTTCTCGGGCGATTGCGCGAAGGACTGCCTGGAGTTGGAGTTGACCCGCCTCCGCGGACAGTCGAGCTCTTTCCTCAGGAAGCCAGAGCCATGTGCCTCCTTTCGTATTCCACCGGAGAGAGGTAGTCAATCCCTGAGTGCAGACGATGGGGGTTGTACCAGCCCTCGATGAACTGGAAGATGTGCATCTTGGCCTCGGCATGCGTCTTGAACCGACGTCGGTCGAGGAGTTCGCATTCAAGCATGGCGAAGAAGCTCTCGCACATGGCGTTGTCGTACGCATCCCCGCGTGAGCCCATGGAAGGGCGCACGCTTGCTTCCCGACAGCGCTTCCCGAAGGCGACAGACGTATACTGACTCCCCTGGTCGGAGTGGTGGATAACGCCCTCGGGCCGCCGCTGGTAGATGGCCATATCAAGGGCGTCAAGCACGAGTTCTGTGCGCAGGTGGTTGGCCATAGCCCAGCCCACGATCTTGCGGCTCCAGGCATCGAGGACCACGGCCAGGAAGAGGAAGCCGGCCCAGGTGGGGACGAAGGTGATATCGCTAACCCACAGGCGATTGGGCCCCGGGGCAGTGAAGTTGCGATCTACCAGGTCCTCGTGAGGCCGGGCCTCGGGGTCCTTCTGGGTGGTCTTGAACCGGCGACGCCGGGAGACACCCTGCAGACCCGCCAGACGCAGGAGCCGGGCGATGCGCTTCTTGCCTACCCGGATACCCTCGGCCTCCAGTTCCTCATGGATGCGGGAGAGGAGCCACTCGTCGGCAAGGTCACGATCAGAAGGACCGCGGGTCAGCCACGCGTAGTACCCGCTGGAGGAGACGTCCAGCAGGCGGCACATGGTGGCTACGGGGTGGTGTTCCTGATTCTCGCTCACGAACCGGAAGAACGTGGTGGTATCTGTTCGGTCTCCCGCGCGAACCAGGCGGCTGCTTTTGCCAGGATCTCCCGCTCGATCTTCAGCTGGCGGTTCTCCCGTCTGAGACGGACGAGCTCCTCTCGCTCGATGGTGGTGAGTCCGTCTGTACGCAGTCCATCGTCACGATCAGCCTGAGCCAACCAGTCCCTGATGGTCTGCTCGGTGGGCTCGAACTCTTCCGCCAACTGCGCCGGCGAGCGTCCTGCCCGGGCCAGAGCAATGATCTGTCCCTTGAACTCCTTCGGATACGGTGGTCGTACCTTCCCCATCTTCTGGACACCTCCTTGAAACAAAGGATACGGGTGTCCACGAGAGCGGGTCAACTCCAGGCTCTCCATCCCCTTCGGGCCCAACACCGGATCGGTGGAGTCGGTCAGTCTGACATAGGTCACCGTGTCACCGACTGCCCGGAGTCGCTCTACCAGCAACTCCAGCATGCTCTCGTTGATGTACGTGTAGCGGTCCAAGACCCCGAGCTTCTCCAGACCTCGGCGGATGTCCCCGGACGGGTAAGCAGATAGTCTCCGTCGTACACCACGAGCGATTCTGGGATGGTCGAGCCTGCGCCCTCGAGACCGCCCTCGGAAGCGGGAGCGCGGCTGAACGCTTCCATCGTCGCCCCCATGTCCCCGCCCGAATGGCCGAAGAGCGTGAGGTTGCCGGGGTCGCCCCCGTAGCGCGCACCGGTGCCGCGAGCGAAACGGACGGTGGCGGCGATGTCGCCGATCATTCCGATCAGCACCGCCCGCAACTCCTGCGCAGAGGGGGGCATCTCATGGATACGGATCCAATCAGGCACGAACACGACGGCGCCACGTTCGGCCCTTCGTCGCCCAACTCTCGTGAACGCTCGGAGGAAACCGCTGGGTGTGTGGGGTCGGTGAACCCCGGCACCTGCATTGCACGACCCGAGCAAGGTGCACGGCGCGTCGGCGCCTGCTTCGTCTGGACTGCAGGGTAGTAGCTGGACTATGATGAAGCAAAGGTCGCTCACGGGTCGGCATCCTTTCATAGAGGGAGGCGTCATGGACACGGAGAAGCATGATTTCCTCATCATCGGAGCGGGAGCAGGGGGAGCGACCGTCGCCCGGGAGCTGGCTCTGCGCGGCCGCTCGGTCGTGGTGCTCGAGCGGGGCGTCCCGCCCACGCATGTGGGCACCTACAAAGACGCCACCGGGTTCTTCGACGGCTCCTCTGTCACGCACATCCCCAGGCATTCCGCGGAGGGGGTCACGATCTGGCACACGTTCATGCCCGGCGGCACCACGGTGGTGGCGTGCGGCAACTTCACCCGCTGCCTGGAGCGTGAGTTCGCGGAACTCGGCGTCGACCTGTCGCGGGAACTGGCCGAGGCCGAAGCCGACGTGGGTGTCGCGCCGTGCAGCGCCGAACTGCTGTCGGAGGGCACCTGGGCGATCAAGGAGGCGGCCTCCCGGCTCGGATACCAGATGGACCTGATGCCCAAGGGCATCGATCCGGCCAAGTGCGATCGCTGCGGTCACTGCGTACTGGGCTGCCGCCACGGGGCGAAGTGGACCGCCGAGCGTTACTTGGAAGAGGCCCGGGACCACGGCGCCGAGGTGATGACCGGGGTACGGGTCGACCGGATCCTGTCTGCCAACGGGCACGTGACCGGGGTGCGCGCCCGGAACGGCAAGGCCGAATACGACATGCTCGCCGATACCGTCATCCTGGCTGCCGGTGGTCTGGATACCCCGGTGGTCCTCCAGCGGAGCGGGATCTCGGCTGCAGGCGGGAATCTGTTCACCGACCTGTTCGTCAACACCTACGGCGTCACTGACCATCTGGGCCAGGTGCGCGAACCGGTGATGGGCCTGGTCGACACCGAGTTCCACGACGAGCGCGGGTTCATCCTGTCGCCGTTCGTGAACCACTCGCGCCGGGTGCGTTTCCTGGAGGGGTCGGCCCGAGGCTTTGGGCTACCCTTGGAGCGTCTTCTGGGCATCATGACCAAGATCACCGACGAACCGGTCGGGCGGGTGATGGCCGACGGCGCGCTGTCCAAGCCGGTCACGGCCCGCGACCGCGCCAGGCTGGACGAAGGGTCGGCGCTGTGCCGGGAGATACTCATTGGGGCGGGGGCGCGTCCCGACTCCATCCTGGTATCGAGCGTGCAGGGGGGGCATCCCGGAGGGACGGCGGCCATCGACACGGTCGTCGATCGCGACCTGCAGACCGAGATCGACGGCCTGTTCGTGTGCGACGCGAGCGTGCTGCCGACGGCCCCGGGACTGCCGCCGATCTTGACCATCATGGCCCTGGGCAAGCGGTTGGGGAAGAATCTGGCTGCGTAGCCGTCTGACCGCCAGGCGACCGGGACGCCGACCCCGGTTCCTGGGCCTGCAACCTGATATGGCGAGAGGAAGCCGGGAAGGGGTCTCTAGACATGCCCCTGCAATCGACTGGAATACCGGCTCCATCGCTGGATTCGAGTGCTCGAACGGCACGAAGGCTACGCAACCGGGGCCTGGCCAACATATTGCGCATGGGTCACTGTGCACCTTCGATCATGCAGGCCATGCTGGACGTGTCCGAGACCGACGCCCAATGGCTCGTCAAGCTAACGGCTGGACTGCCCGGGGGCATCGGCAACACCGGTGGCGAATGTGGCGGTGTGACCGCGCCGTTGGTGCTGCTCGGCCTGCGCTACGGTCGGGAGGAGACGGTTCAAGGATTGCCCGTGGTCGTCTACAAGGGACACGACGTTATCCGGCACTTCTCAGGCTGGCAGGACACCACGGCGTGTCGCGAGATTCACGCCGGGGCCCGTGTACCCGTGCGCTGCATCGGTGTGGTCCGGCAGGCGCCCGTTCTGTGCGCGGAAAGCATCGGCGCCGACTGCAGGGCCGCGATCTCCGCGACGCAGCAGAAAGCGTTCGGTCGCCTCTACGCCCACTGGGGCGAGGAGAAGTTTCACTGTGCGCACGCGGTGTTTCGTCACCTGGACCAGACGATTCCCGTCAGCGAGGAACTGCTCGATGGCAGTTCAGGCTTCATGGGCGGGACGGTCTTCACCGGGATGACCTGCAGTGCGCTCACCGCCGGCGTCATGGTGCTCGGCCTGATGCTCGGTGAGATCGAGAACAGTCACCTCCGTGTCCTGCGCATGATCGGAACGATGGCCGTACGTGGCGACGCGTTCGCCGACGACCTTCAGCGCGATTGCTCAGAGCGTCGCGCACAACGTACTGGGCATGGTTCAGTCGGTTGATACCGCCGCGGACGTGCGAAGCGACACAGCGTGAGTGTAGTGGGCTCCCTGGGATCTGGGGGAACGCCAACATCCACGTCGTCAACGCCGACGGCACCGGTGACCCGCCGCCGCCTTCAACATGACTTGCAGATGCGAAGATTTGAGCAATGAGCCCGGTCCAATTGGCCGGGCTTTGGCGGGCGACGGTGGTTCCGGTCCCCATGTGACACCTGGTGGCCGTCCTCCGGTCGGGTAGGGTCAGGGGCCGGGTTGCCCGCGCCACGTTGTGCAGATCGCGGATGGGACGCTGTTCTTTGAATGAAGGTCCAGGCGGGTGATGCGCCCGTCCTGCCAGAGGGCCGCCCGGTCGTCCACCTGCCCCGCGACGAAACCCGAGCCGTTGATGTCGTAGGCCCACAGGTAGCAGAGCGAGCGCTTGCCCGGGTCATCGTCCTCCTGCTTCTGGAGCACGATCTGGCCCCGGTCGTTCATGCTGATGGGGCCGCCCACGCCCAGGTCGGTGATAGTGCCCGCCTGCCAGAGGAGGATGTGGTTCGGCCACGAGCCCTCCACCCGCCCGGCACCCAGCACCGTCCCGGCCTCGTCGATGCGGACGGCGCGTGTGAATATGACGTCGGCCGTCTCCAGCAGGGTCGCCCGGCCGTCCTCCGACGAGGCAGGATTCGCTTCCTGGCTCAGGTCGCGGGTGGTCGGTGCGGCGTACGACTAGTCCGGCTAGCGTCCGGCCGTCCTGGTACCTGGGCGACAGGTGTCCTGGTACCTGGGCGCTATCCGGCGCAGCTCCCGCCACACCTTGCGGGAGCCGGGGACGCCGAAGCTCTGATTGAAAGGGCCCTGAGCCCGGATTCCACACCGGGTCACGTGGTCTATGAGCACGACCATGGGCCCGCCAGACTCCCGTGCGGCGGGCCCATGTTGGGAGAGTTCGCGGCGCCCGCGCCCAGGGCAGGGTGCCCGCGGTGGCCGCTAAGCGCAGTACGGTCGTTGAGGGTCACTGGCCGGTCGCGCCGATACCGGTCCAGGGGTCTACGGCGTTGCCCGAATCCGTGTAGCGACCGACCCAGGAGTCTGCGGCATCAGTGGGGAGCAGCTTCGGGTCATCCACTGGCGTCTGCAGCGCCTTGTGGGCGTCGAAGTGTGTGTGGACGACTTTCTTGGCTGCGTCGCTGACCTGTGCCTGCAGGTTCGTGACCTGCTGTTGCAATGCCGCGACACGCTCGTCCGTGGTCGGAGGAACCGCGTTGTCCTGAGCTAGGGCCAGAACAGGCACGAGTAGCCCCACGATGACGACGGCCTCCAGGGCCATGAGTATGACAGTGCGTTTCATGATCCTCTCCTTCTCCCGTCTTCCGCCTCGATCTCCCGGGGGGTCTGCACGGGCACCCCTCCTCAACCCTTATTCTCGAAGATGAAGGGCAAGGGCAGGTCAAGGCTGGATTAAGAGCCTCGCGGGAGAGAAGAGGCGTCGGGGACGGCTCCTGGGAACTAGAGGTAACCGTATGACGCAGCCACCGCGGTCAACTCTTGCGCCGTCGTGGTCGGGCGTGTTCGCCGATCGCATTCCTGCACGAATCGGCTCAGCGTATCTTCGAGATCGTCGGGCATCTTCTGCTGTGACGGATGGAGCATCGCTCGGCCATGTCGGACCGCTTCCTTCGCATCTCCATCTGCCAGGCTGAGACCTAAGAGCGGCCACCGCACGTGCCACTCGAAAGCGCTGCGGGGGATCTGCTGCTCCAGTTCCTTCAACCCTGCGCTCCCATAGGTCCTCGTTGTTTGAGTGTCGTTCGTCCTCCACGCCACCCACGCGAGGTCGCCGCGGGCCTCTGCCTCGTACGCAACGAGATGTCTGTCCTCGGACATCGCCAGGTGCTGCATGGAATACTCGCGAACCAGCTCCACGTCCCCGCGCAATCGGTGCCAGAATGCCAGTGCCCCCAGGGCGTAGACCTGGGCCCGGACGTCGTGGTTGTGCTTTGCCAGCTCCCAATAGCACATCAGGTGGCCGTACGCGTGCACTCTCTCCTCCGGAGACAGCACGTACGCGAGGACCAGATTCATCTCCGCATCCAAGAGAGCCCTGGCGGAGCCCGTCGCCCGCAGGTGCTCGGCGCATCGGTGCGCAATCGTGATGGTCTCGGCGTTCGCCACGAACCGGTTGCGTCTCAGGTCGGCGCGGAACAGCAGTTGCTCCAGCTCTAGCGTCTGCTCCGGGGTCCCGTGGGCGGCGACAGCTGTCCGGACATCCGCGAGCAGGGTCTCGAGTTCCTCGATCTCGCCGGCGTGGTAGTGCAGAGTGCCCTGTTCGAGCCGGATCTGGACCGATTCGTGCCACCACCCGGGCCCGGATGCCTCCTCCGGTCGTCCCAAGAGCGACTCGGCCTCCATCAGGGCCGTCTGGGCCCGATGGTGTTGCGCGCTTAGGTGGAACTGAGCGCTCTGTTTGCGCTTGAGCCGCGCCCGCCAGACCCGTTCTTCGCGGGGCAGCCGAGACAGAGCGTCCTCATAGGCCTCGACGGTCTGGTCCACGTCCCCGGCGATGCTGTACGCGTCGCCCATCTCCTCGTACACATGGCCCACGAACAGCGGGCCTCGCTGAGGAGCGCCGACGGGCAGGTGGTCAACAAGGCCGATGCTCCTCCGCCACAGTGAGCATGCCTCCTCCCAGGCATACTGCGAAACGGCCACCTGACCGGCACGCAGGCAAAAGTCGACGGCCTTGTCCGCACATCCAACCGCGGCCGCCGAGTAGTGACGGGCCAGCGTGGCGGCGCGCTGATCGAGTTCGTCTGTGTAGAGCCGCTCGAGGACTGAGCCGGCCCGAGCGTGGAGGGTCGCGCGATCCCTGGGCGGTAGTTCGTTGTAGAGGACTTCATGGATCAGGCTGTGTGCAAAACGGAAGCGCTCCGGCGCGCCCTCCACGGGCAGCACGATGCCCGCCCCGACGGCTTCGGCCACCGCCGCGGGCGGTACTCGGGGCGCAGGGCCGATCACCTGCTCGAGCACTGTTGTCATGAACTCCTGTCCAAGGACGCTCGCGGCATCCAACCACCGGCGGCACGATGGCGACAGGCGGGACAGGCTCTCGAGGATGACCATCCGCACTCCCTCATCTCGGCTGAGATCCAGGCTGCCGACCCAGGTCCTGAACTGATCCGGCTGCAGTGCAAGCAGGTGTGCGAACTGGGTGAGGAAGAAGGGATTGCCTTCTGTCTGCCGGTATACCTCGGCTTCCAGCTCTGCGTTGACGGCGGAGGTCCAGATCAGCTCGACGAATCGGCTCACCTCCGATGGAGAGAAGGGGTGGAGCGGCAGGATCAGCCCCGAGTCGCTGCGCGCGACATCGGTGACGACATCGACGAGTTGCGAGGCACAGCCAGGGGTGGACGATCTGTGTGTAACGAGAAGCATCAGCCGGACGCCACGCAAATGGCGGATCACATGCTGAAGCGCGAGCAGTGACGACGTGCTGGCCCACTGCAGATCCTCGAGGATCAGGACGATGGGTTCCTCTTCCGCCAGCTGCCGCAAAGCTTGGGTCAGCCGTTCGAACAGCGCAGTTCTCGCGCCTTTGGTGCCGGCCATGGAGACGACCGCGTGCGAGCCGCTTCGTGGGAAGACAGAGGTGGGCCCGCCGGATGAGTCCTTGATCCGCAGGTCGCCCAGGATCTCGGCCCACAGTCCATATGCCGGTCTGCGCAGAGTGTCGTGGCACCGTCCCCAGCGCGTGGCGGCTCCCGCCGCGCCCGCGCATTGGGCGAACTCCTCGGCAAGCCGGGTCTTGCCGATCCCCGCGTCGCCGGTGACGGCTACCGCGCGCACCTGTCCGTTCATCACAGAGGCGAACGCGTGCTCAAGCGCCGCAAACTCCCGTTCACGGCCCACAAAAGGGATGCGGTCCGCGGCGTTGGCCAACGACCCCGGAGGGGGTCGGGCAGGCCCGTTGGCGCCCGCAGCATTCGAGGGCAGCGGCTCGGTCGATCGGTAGCCCACATTCCGTATCGTCTCTATGTATTTCGCGGTCGTCGCCGTGTCTCCCAGCTTCCTTCGCAGGTTGCAGATGTGCACGGTGACGACTCTTGGATCGGTGAACCGGTCTCCCCACACCGCGTCGAGCAGCTGCTGGCGATTGAAGACCCAACCGGGACGGCGCAGGAGATGTACGGCCAGGTCGAATTCCTTCTGCGTCAGATTGAGAGAGCGATCACCGACTCGTGCGGCGTGCCTTGTAGGGTCGACGGAGAGGTCTCCGAGAGTCAGTATCTCGGTCTCGTCTCCCTTCGCCGGCCGTCGCCCGACCACAGCATCGATCTGGGCGACGAGAGATCGAGTATCCGACATGCTGTGCACAGCAAGTAAGGGTACGCCATGCTCGGCTGCGAGCACGGTGAGGACTTCGGTCGCACGCCGATCCAGGGCCTGGGTCTGCAGAACGATGGCGTCAGGCTGCACATCGCGCAGGGACTGAGCCGCCCCGTCGCCTGTGTGAGCCCACCGCACAGAGTAGCGGGCGCGTTTGAGTGCCGCCCCGATCGGTTCCTGGGAGTGTGTTGGTGTGACCACCAAGACCCGTATCGAGGGTGCTTCCCCCATCAGCCGACCTTTCGCCCCTCAGGCTGAGCACAGTTCCTTCCCATTCTAGAGTTCCTTTAATCCTACCTAGAGGACTTAGCCCGCAGGTTCGCGTGGGGATCGACGAGCGACTGCGATCGTCGCGTTGGTCGGTTCACGACTCCGGCGATGACGCGTGTGCCATCACCAGTTCGATTCCTGTCGAGGGCATTCACGGTTCAGAGACTGGGCGACAGGGGAAAAGACACCACATGCCCAACTTCGTGATACTGATTGTTCTGGCGGCTGTTGCCCTGATCGCTTATGGCTTCGTCAAGCGCATCAATTGGGCTCTCTGGGTGGGCGTCGGGGTGGTGCTCCTCTATCTGGTGCTGGGACTTGTGGATTGGCTGCTAGGCTGTTGACAGCCCACCTCGCCAGCATTCTTGGCGCCCGGCTGACCGTGTCATCCCCTTGAGTTCGTTTCAAAGTGGGAGGGCTGGTCTTTCCGGCCGGTCAGGCGGACCCATTCGTCGTGCTCCCATCTTGCGTTACTTCTTGCGCCAGGACAGACCGGTACGCTACCTGTGCAGAATGACGCCACCTGTTCCCAGGAAGACGGTCCTGCCGACCACCCACGCCTTGCTCTGTCCCAAGGCGCTCACTCCCAGAAGGTAGAACAGGGAACGCTGCGCGCTTCCGGCTCTAGGAGGCTGTTGAAAATCGAAGCCTTGGCCACCAGAACGCACTGGCCGGCGCGATACGGCGTCCTCGGTCGCGCACGTAGCGCTGCTACGAGCGCTCCCTGCGTCCCTGTCTCACGCTCGCCCATCGCGCCCTGATGGCGAAGCGTCATTTTTCAACAGCCTGCCAGGCCCTTTGCACGGTACGAGGCCGCTCATTCTTTGATGAATCTTCGACCAGTCTTGAACTCACCCCGGTAAGATGACGGCGTGCGATAGGTGAGCGCGGGGGCCGTGGGGCGCGAGAACCGGTTCCCTGCGCAATCGGAACAAAGGGGGAGCTATGAAGCGCACGCTGGGTCTCATCCTGTTGTCTCTGCTGGCTCTAGGTGTTGCCGGTTGCGGAGGGACAACGACCGGGTTGTCGAGTCCCTCCTCGTCTGCCCCTCCGCCGACTGTTGCACCAGCGCCTGAAGGCTGGTCGCACCAGGAAGCTGGTAGCCGAGCCAACCTGCGCGGGGTCGCTTTTCTCGACGGCAGTCTCGGGTGGACCGTAGGGGAGGGAGGAGTCATACTCCG
Source organism: uncultured Actinomycetota bacterium (assembly GCA_963790415.1). Lineage (GTDB taxonomy): Bacteria > Actinomycetota > Thermoleophilia > RBG-16-64-13 > RBG-16-64-13 > JAJZQZ01. Next base: position 84,830 of record CAWBOK010000007.1, on the reverse strand, counting down.
CACGACCGACGCCGGAGCCTCCTGGGCGAGCCAGCCGTCGGGGACGACCGTGTCACTGCGCGCGGCAGCCTTCACGAATGCCGACAGCGGCTGGGTCGTCGGCGATGGAGGCATCATCCTTCACACCGTGGATGGAGGCGCAAGCTGGAAGCCGCAGGCGTCCGCGACCACGGCCGATCTGAAAGATGTGGTGTTCCCCAGCCCCAGCGAAGGCTGGGTCGTTGGAGAGTTGGGCACCATCCTTCACACCACCGACGCCGGGGCCGTGTGGACCAGTCGACCGTCGGGCACCTCACGCGGCCTGTGGAGCGCATCCTTCCTCGACAGCGACGACGGCCTGATCGTGGGCGACGCGGGGGGCATGTATACGTCTGACGGCGGGACCTCCTGGACCGAACGGCCCGGGCCTTTCAACCTCCGCTCCGTGGTCGCCGTGGACGCGGATCATGCGTGGACCGTGGGCATCCACGGGTATATCGCCGCGATCACCGACGGAGGCGCCACGTGGAACGTGCAGGAGTCGGGCACCGAGAGGTTGCTCCAAGGCGTCGATTTCGCCGATGCCGAGCACGGCGTAGCCGTCGGTGAAAAGGGGACTCTCCTGAGCACCTCGGACGGGGGTGCGACCTGGACGGCTCAGTCAGCCGGTATGCCTGTCAGCGACGTCGCCTGCGCCGGACCCGATCAGTGGTGGGTCGTGGGGGACGAAGGTGTCATCCTCAAACGCAACTGACAGGCGTGAGATCCAGTTGCCTTGGATGAGCCTGTCTGCTAAGTCCGTGGGCATTTCAAGAACGAGGTCATCGAGTACAGGGGGTGTCTGATGAGAATGCGTCGCGTATTCCTTCTCTTCCTCGTGTAGTTCTTGGCGATTCTACTGCCGCAAGCCGCATCGGCGATGACGTATGACCAAGCGACAGACAAGCTCTTTGCAGACGGCTACCCACAGGAGCTGATGGAGTACCTGACCAGCCAGGGAACGTCTCCGGCGGGCTGGTCGATGGGTGGCACGACCGCCGACAACAACAGGGCGCAGTACCTCGCGGCGGAGCTCCGCGCGCTCGGCATGAAGGTCTCCCTGGAGGCGGTTCCGCTCGATGTGCTGACGTTCAAAGGTGCTTCTGTCACCGTCGGCTCCAGGGTCATGTCCGCCTCGACCTTCGGTGGCGTGCGGCCGACGCCTGCCGGTGGGGTCACCGGTGAGGTCGTCTATGCCGGAAGGGGCTGGGAGACAGGCTATGTCGGGGCTGGGGACGTCTCGGGCAAGCTCCTCCTCATTGACGAGGAGGCGGTCCCCCTCTGGCTCTCCTTGCCTTGGTTCGAAGCCGACCTGAGGGGCGCGGCGGGCATCATCTTCTGCGGCGCGAGCGGTTACCCCGGGTCACTCGCGTTCTACGCCGACCCCGACGCACTGGGCACGCTCCCCAGCTGGTATCTCTACGACTCCGCTCCGGTCGTCTACGTGAGTGAGAATGATGGCCTTTGGCTGAAGACGCAGCTTGCAGCCGGTCCGACGACCGCGACGATGGTCAACGACGTGGAGTACAAGCTCGCACAGAACGGGGGCAAGGGCTACAACCTCGTGGCGACGATACCGGGCAAGGATCGGAGCAGGCGGACTATCGTCAGTGCTCACCGCGACGCCTACTGGCACGCGGCTATCGATGACACGGCCGGCTGCGTCAGTGCCGTCGTGATGGCCAAGGCCATGAAGATGGCCGAGTACAAGCCGGATCACGATATCGTAGTCCTCTTCACCGCCGGCGAGGAGTGGGGGGCCGTCAACAGCCTCTTCGACTACGGCATCGGCTCCTGGTATGCGATCACGAGGCAGCATCCGTCGTGGGCCGGTACGACCTCGGCGTTCGTCGGGCTCGATGGCCCGGGCATGAAGGATGGTCTCCAGATTCGGTCGAACCCGGAGATCGCACGGGTGCTTGAGGATGTGGCAAAGGCGAATCCTGCTCTTGTCCCACCACAGCCGGGCTACCCGACGGGCTACCGCATGTTGCCTCTGGCCAGCAGCACCGACAACTGGACGTTCGCCTGCGCAGGGGTGCCGGGCCTCAACTTCCGCGAGCGTACCGGCGAGTACTACAGCAAGTGGTACCACACTGATTTCGACACGATCGACAAGGTCGACTGGAATGCGCTGGCCACCTTTAACAAGTACCTACAGCGCGTCGTCCTCGAGTTCGATGAGGGGTTGCTGCCGTACAACATGACGGATCGGGCGGACCACCTCGCTCTCACCGTCGACGGCACCGCGCTCAAGACGGCGGGAGCCGACGCTGCAAGCGTCGATCGTCTGGTCGCCGCGCTGGCCGAGTTCAAGTCGCAGGCCGCCGCATACCAGGCCCGCTCAGAGCGCATCAAGAACCCCGACGCCGCCAACATGCGGCTGATGAAGATCGTGAAGCGGATCGGGTCGAGCTGGACGGCCTTCGCCGCGGATGGCAGCGTCTGGTGTCCACACGCGCAGGTCCTGAAGGACACCCAGAGCGTCAATGCGGCGCTGGCCGCTCTCCAGGAGCCGGCAGATGCCGCCGCCGCCAGAACGGCTCTGGCTGGAGTCGCGATGACGGGATATGGGCTGAACTTCAGCGCGTCGGCTTACAGCACGATCCTTTCTATGCATCAGCCCTGGTCGAACAACCTCACCTGGAACGTCGACTGGGATAGCCTCACCCATATGGCGCCGATCCCCGATGTGAGACCGGCCGTGGCCATGATCGCAGCCGGCGACTATGTCGGGGCGCGCGAGAACCTCTCTCCCATCCGGGCGAGCGAGATCGACGTGCTAAACGAGCGCCTGGACGACATGTCAAAGACTCTCGACTGGGTCAACACGCAGCTGCGCACCGTGAAGTGAGTCGGTGGTAGCGACCAGAGCTGCTACGCGGACGGACCGAGGGCCCCGCCACCAGGGCCCTCGGTCGAAGAGAGAGGAGAGTACGGTTCTTAGAACGAACCGAGTCGAATAGAGATACGCTCCTCCACAACAACGACCGAGCCCCGGGGTCTCCGTGGGGACTCCGCCCGACTTCAGAGGCCCGCAGCCTGTGCCTGCTTGAATGCGCCTTGTTGCATTCTAAGAGCAAACCTTTCTTTCTCGTCTCTCGGGGCTTGCGGGTGCGTCGTCCACATTGATAGAGTCGCGTCATGCTTTTCTGGTCTGGTTTGTGCTTGGGCGATATCGGGCGCCGTGACAGGGAGGGTCAGTCAGTGAGGAGATCGAGGATCGCACTACCGTTGCTCATGGCAGCCATCGTGCTGCTGGTGGCCTCTTCCGCCTGCGCGAAGACGGGTACCAAGAGCGGTGGCTACTGGCCCTACTCCTCGGGCGCCCAAGGCTTCGTTGCCTATGGGAGTGTCCTCGTCCACACGGGTGACTCCCCACACTCCGGCTACAGCACCACGACCGGCAAGTGCAAGGTCTGCCACGCCGTCCACGGTGCGGGCAGCCTGGACGAAACGGGATCGACGCTCAACGAGAGCGAAGCACTGCTGCGTACCGTCGCGGCCGACTCCTGCACGTTCTGCCACCTTACGGGGGCCTTCGCCGGCAGTAGCCCGTATCAAGGCAGCCTCAGGCCGGCCGCGGACCCCATCGCGAACTATTCCGACGATCCGTACCAAGGCGACCCGACGCTAACCCCGGACCCCATGGCGAACTACGCGGGCACCGAGGGGGGATCGGGACACTTCAGCGGCCATCAGGGCACCCCCTACGCCGGCTGCCCTTCGTGTCACGCGATCCACGCTGGTAACACGATCGGCACCGGCGAGCATATGCTGAAGAACGACCCGGCCAAGGAAGTCGTGTCCCTGACCGCTGTGAACGGGGGCTACGGTTCGCGCAAGGCTGCGGTCACGACCCTGACCGACTTCTGTCTCGATTGCCACGACGGCACGCAGTGGATCGGCACGGACGGGACATCGAACCCGATAGTCAGCTCGGCCCAGTTCTCCGCCCAGTTCCCCGCCTGCGCCGGGGGATGCCACGATAGCGTGAGTTCCACCATCACGGCCAACGACACGCAGTTCGGGGTCGCGTTCCATGAGGACCAGAACGGCCGGTCGCACCGGATGACCGAGGATCTGACCGGGACCGACGGTTCGACCCAGGTGGCTGACCAGGTGACGCTCATCCCGGCCCTAGAGGGCCCACTGGGAACCAGTTGCACCACCTGTCACAGGGTCGGCGACGAGGGCGACTTCCCCCACTACCTGTCCCGCGACCAGGATCTGATCGTCGGCTTCACGTACGTGTTCCAGATCGACGGGGTCTGCCTTGGCTGTCACGCCGCGGTGGGGACGGACTACTAGCGAGCCGAAGGGTTCCGTTTCCGGGCGAGCCACCTCGGCCGCTCCCGGGGCTTCTGCCCTGAGTTCGTCGGTAGTTATTGCAGCACCTCGCACCCGTGGATCAACCTTGACACCCATTCAACGGCGCAGCGCAGTCCGCTGGATGCGGTTGTTATCCGCCACCCACGTCCTCTGGCGAATGCAGGAGTTGCGCGCCATGCCAAACCGCCACGATCCACACCGTATCGATCTTCGCATGATAGAAGAACCGGTAGGGCGCCACGACGACCTCGCGGAATGGCAGAGCGGGATACTCCGGCAGGGTACGCCCGGAATCTGGGAAGTCGCGCAGTCTGGACAGAGTGTGCAGCGCGGTGTCTCTGAAGGCGACAGCCGCCGAAGGGCTGTCTGCGCCGATATGTGTGATGACGGCGAGGAACTCGGCGTCCGCGGACGGTGTGAACCTGATACGCAACGTCATATATCGCCCAGGAGCGCATCTGCGGCGGCGAACACCTCGTCCATATCACGACCCACGCCGGCCTCGATCTCCGCGGTGCCACGGGCGAGAAGCTCAAGAATCTGGAGCTGGTGCTGCGTACGCTCATAGGTCCGGGCGTCCACCATGACCGCTGCCGGCCGACCACGCTGCGTGATGAACACCGGTTCGTGCGAGAGCGTCGCGCGCTTGATGACGCCCGCGGCGTCTTTGCGCAAGTCAGAGATGGGGATGATGGTGGGGACTGGGTTCATGTGTAGTACCTCCTAGAGTACGGTCTATGATACCAGCGAAGGCGGATTCAGGATGTGGACGCTCTCGATTCGTCCCGCGGCGGTCGTGTTCGGAGTGCGGGGGATGTGCTTACATAGACGGACCGCAGCCTAGCGCTACGCGATCACGGCCGTCCTGTACTACCGAGACAAGGGGAACAGCAGTGACGTACACCGCGGAGATCAGCCGAGCCAACCCAGCGTGCATCGTGTTCGTGGTTGACCAGTCGGGGTCGATGCAAGATGCCATCGCCGGTGAGGAGAAGAGCAAGGCCGAGGTCGTGGCCGACACTCTGAACCGTTTCCTCTCCGAGTTGTCGCTCAAGGCCGCCAAGGAGGAGGGGGTTCGGGACTACTTTTTCGTGTCCGTCATCGGCTACGGAGAAGGCGTAGGGTCCGCCCTCGGCATGCAGTTGGCCGGCCAGGATCTTCTGCCCATAAGCCAGGTCGCCGACAACCCCGCCCGCGTCGAGGAGCGGCCGCAGCTCATCAGCGACGGTGCGGGTGGCTTGGTGGAGCGTGCTATCAAGTTTCCTGTGTGGCTCGATCCGGTTGCGGTCGGGGGCACGCCCATGTGCGCGGCCCTTGGCCGTGTCCGCGACCTGGTCAACGAATGGACAGACCACTACAAAGGTTCCTTTCCCCCGATCGTCATCCACATCACCGATGGGGAGTCCACCGATGGGGACCCGTCCTCGGTCGCGGCCGCTATCCGTGGGCTGAGCACCGACGACGGGAGTGTGTTGCTCTTCAACATGCATGTGAGCTCGGATCCGGCCGGCGTCATCTCCGCCTTCCCCGCGTCGGACCTCGATCTGCCGAACGACTACGCCAAGCTCCTGTTCTCGATGTCCAGCATGCTGCCCGGCCTCATGAGCGCCGCGGCCGCACAGTCGGGCATCCAGGCCGGCAGCGAGTCCCGCGGTTTCGCCTACAACGCGGACAGCGTCAGGGTGGTGCAGTTCCTGGACATCGGTACGAGAACGCCCGAACTTCGTTAAGAGGTCGCTGGTGATCTGGTGGCCCGGCATCCAGGCGTTCCGCGTGGTCAAGGGCGGCAACTCCCCGGAAGAGTGTGAGGATGCGCACAGACAGTGGCGCCAGAAGGGCAGGGGCCAGGCCGTGCGGGTAGCGGTGGCCGACGGCGCCACCGAGAGCATGTTGGCGGGGCTGTGGGCCGAGACCCTTGTCGAGACCTTCTGCCGCCGGTCGCGACCGGACTCCGCCGCAGTTCCCTTTGCCGCCGCCCAGCAGGAGTGGGCCGCAAAGCGGGACACCTACATCCAGCGTCGCATCGCGAGAGGCGAGCCCCCCAAGTGGTACGAGGAGGAGGGCCTGCGTCGCGGAGCCTTCGCCGCCTTCCTGGGAGCGGTGTTCACCCCGCGCGGTTTGAGCAGGGGGAGCTACACGGTGCAGGCGGTGGGGGACGTGTGCGCATTCCATCTCCGGGGGACGAGACTGCTCTCGTCGTTTCCTCTGACCCATTCGTCGGAGTTCGGCAATCAACCTTCCCTTGTGGCATCCGTGCTCTCGGCAGGTCAGGGCGGCGCGACCGCCCTCCTGACTCGTCGAGGGAGCTGGCGGCGCGGGGACGTCTTCATCGTCGCATCCGACGCGTTCTCCAGATGGCTCCTTGGCGCGCACGAGCGCGGCGCGGGGCAGTGGGCGACCGTCTTGGGCATCTCCGCCGCTTCGGCCTTCGAGGATCTCGTCCTCGCAAGTCGGTGTGAGGACGGGATGCGCAACGACGACGTGGCCTTCGTCCGCGTGATCGTGTAGTCGCGGTCCCGGATGGCGAGTCCCCGGCCCATCCGGCTGCCTACGGCCATGGAGTACCGGGATGCTCTGCAGGCCCCGGACCTGGCCTTCCTCGACCATGAACTGAGAGGCGGCAGGCCGGTCCTGGACAGGCACGGGCTCCCCCGCGCCAGCAGCGGCAACTTTGCTGCAGTCTTCCATGTACGGTGCCTGCTGCGCCAGTACGCTGTCCGCTGCTTCCTTCGCAGTATCGAGGGGATGCACGAGCGTTACCGTCTCATCAGTGGAGCACTTGGAGACGCCCCGGCGACCGCGGGGCGCTGGACCGTCGGCTTCGAGTACGTGCCCGACGGGGTACGCGTGGGCGGCGCGGTGTACCCGCTCATCAAGATGGAGTGGGTCGACGGGACCCAGCTGCACACCTATGTGGGCGCCAACCTGGGCCGGCCCGACACGATCTACGAACTCGCCGGATCGTTCCTCACCATGATGTGCGACCTCCGTCAGTCGGGGCTGGCCCACGGGGATCTGCAACATGGCAACATCCTGGTCACCCGCGCGGGCGGGCTGAAGCTGGTGGACTATGACTGCATGTTCACGCCGCAGATGGCGGGGGAGCGGGCGCCGGAGGTGGGGCACCCCAACTATCAGCATCCCCGACGCTCCGCCGAGCACTTCGACGAGTCCCTCGACGACTTCTCGTCATGGGTGATCTACGTGTCGCTCGTGGCCCTGGCGTACGCGCCCTGGCTGTGGTCGAGGTTCGACGGCGGTGATGAATGCCTTCTTCTGCGCAAGAAGGACTTCCTGTACCCGGAGTCGTCGGAGGCTATCAGCGCGATGAGGGTCGCCATCTCGGAACCGAAGTTCCAGGAGATGCTCGACGCCTTCGTCTGGATCTTGGGTCGCGACCCCGATGCCGTCCTTCCCCTGCCTCCGATCGGCCGGCCGAGCCGCATCACGGTGGACCATCAGGCTACCGACTTGGGTGGCGACGGGCAGCGCGGTGTGCCGGACTGGATGGAGCCTGGCGATCCTCTGACCACGGGCGTCGGCGACCACCGCGCCGCGCAGCTCAAGGAGGGGCGGGGTGGCGATACTCTCGCCCGGTTCAAGATCCGAGACGCGGGACTCCCGGGTTTCGGGGCGGCCATAATCTACGAGTTGGAGCGGGCGGGGTTCGTGACCGCCGACGACGTCGCGGGTGTGGTCCCGAGGAGCGGGCAGACGAGGGACCAACGGTGCGTGCTCAGGAGGGCCGACGGTGCGGAGACCTACGTGCCGGGGATCGGCGATCGGCGGGCCGCCCAGCTGCAGGAGTGGCGGGACGGTCTTGTCGGCCGATTCCGGACTTCGCGGGAGAGTGCCGGAGACATCTCAGACTTGAGTCCGGCGGTTGTGCCTGCGTCCCCCGACCAACTGGTGCCCCCTCCGGCACCCGTCGCTGAACCGTTTGTTCCACCCGTCGCTCAACCCGTGTATTCACCGCCTCCGGCTTCCGCCCCCGGCGCCGCCGACCAGGTGGCCGTCTCCGGGACCTCGGGGGGCCACCACGGGCATGTCGCGACCCCGTCCGGCGAGATGGTCACGCACAGCTCCCCTGCCTGGGAGAAGGTGGCGATAGTGGTTGCGGTGGTGGCGGTGTGCTGCGTCATAGCCGTCGTGATCACCGCGGCGTTCGTGCTGTATTCCCTCATGAACCTTATGTGAGGCCGGCCTATCCGCGGCGTCGTGGGACTTGTCTGGATACCCCTCGGGCATATATCACCACGACAACTCTGATCAGGCGGCCCCGTCAAGGCGTCGCTCGTGCGCACAGAACGAAGGCGGCCATGTCCAGTCATGGAGAAAGAACAAATCGACAGAAGGAGTTTCGAGGCACCCGACGCACACGGTCATGGAAGATAGGACCGAGCTGGACTCCGGTCCGGGGGATCTCGTCCTCATCCCGGCCGGCCACGACGGGTGGACGATCGGCGATGAGCCGGCGGTTCTGTTGCAGATAACCGGTGCTTCCGAATACGCGAAGAAGTAGCAGCCGCGAGAAGGCAGGAAACCCCGACCCGATCGGGTCGGGGACCGACCAAACGCAAGGATGTACGGAGGACTCGCAGAACATAACCGTGAAGCCGACCCCCGCTGATCGCTCCTGAGGATTGTGAAGCCAAAACTGCCCCCATACATCACGGCGAGCTCAGGGAACGGCAGGCGCCGGCGACGGAACATGAGACGGCGCGGTGTGGCCTGGGCCGTTGTCGGCATCGTCGTGGTCGCGGCCGTGGTCGCGTGGGCAATACTCTTGCCCGGGGGCGACAAGAGGGCGAGTTCTACCTCCACATCCGCGAGCCCGGTGCCTTCATCCACCTCGACGAGCACCACCGTGAGCGCCGTCACGACGACGTCGACCCTCGGGGCCCAGGCACTCACCTACCACGCGCAACTGAGCGGCAAGAATGAGATACCCGCTCTCTCTACTCGTTCGGGCGGCACCTTCACCCTCACCGTGGCCCCCGACGGCTCCTCGGTGCACTACGTCCTCAAAGTGACCGACATCACCAACGTGACCGTGGCCCGCCTACGTGAAGGCAAGGCCGGCGCCACCGGCGTCATACTCCTCACCGTCTATGGCGGCCCCACCAAGAGTGGCACCTTCAGTGGAACGCTCACCCAGGGCTCCTTTGCCGCGGGCAAGTTGGAGGGCGCTCTCAAGGGCAAGACCATCGCGGACTTCGTGGCACTCGTGAAGGCCGGCGCCGTCTATCTCAACGTGGGGACGAGCGCTCATCCTAGGGGAGAGATTCGCGGGCAGCTCGAGTAGCGGCCGGAGGTCCTGCCGAGCGTGGTGGGTGATCGTCGGACCGCGCGGTGCGCCTCAGTCGCCGCTTGTTGACGCGATCATCAGTCTCCAGATGAAGAAGGCGCACTGACCTCTGGTGGCGGGTGTCCACCAGTTCCACGGGCCGGAGTAGCTCTGAAAGAGGCTGTTGAACGCGCCCGTTCTCGCGTAGTCGTAGTGTGGCTCGCCGAAGTTCCCGAACGGCGGTTGGTACCAGGCCGGTGGCGGTATGTACCTGTGCTCGGCGACTCCGGCCCGTACGACCATGGTGGTCACCTGGGCGAGCTTGATGTCGCCGCCGGGGGAGAAGTGCCTGGGCGTCGTTCCGACAGTGATCCCGGCGGCGGCCGCCGCCGCCACGTACTCGTGCGGGTAGAGGTCCGAGGGGTCGTCGGCGCCGAGGTCATCGAAGGGGCACACCATCGACTCGTAAACGGGGTGCTTCAGTGCGCCGATTATCATCTTGGCGAACTGCTGGCGCGAGACGGGGTCGTCGGGACCGAAGGTGCCGTCCTTATACCCCGAGATCACCCCCGCCTGGTACAGAGACACGATCGGTGCGTAGAAGGGGTGCGACTCCTGCACATCGGGGAAGACGACGACGTCCCCACCGCTGTAGGAGACGGTGAGCAAGTATGGCTCGGTCCCGGGAGCAGCTCCGCCCACGAGGGATACCACGACGAAGAGTCGGCCGGGGCCGATGTCGCCGGAGGACAACCAACGGCCGTCGTCGTCATACTGGCGCTCCCATCCCGGGTAGGACATGTCCGACGCGCCCTCGGCACGAAAGGCGATCTCGGCGTTGCGCCCGAGCTTCTTGGGAGAGAAATCCATGGTCACGTGCCGCGAGCCGGGGATGTCGAGGTAGAAATAGTCCATGTCGGACTCGGCGGTGACCGCGCCGTTCGTGGTCACACCGTTACTCAGACGGGTGGCTGTGGCGAAGCTGTCGTTGGGCTCGTTCGGGTCGGGAAGGGGGACGAGTGCCCGTGCCGCCGACCCCCCGATCGTTAGAACCAGCACTGCCATCAGGGCACAGAGCGCGGCTGCGGTAGAGAGACGTATCGGCCGCCGTTTCAGAGTTGCGTCAACCGGGCTCATGTCGAACCTCCCGCTCCGCGGATGTCAACCGGCGTGCCTTCGCGCCCCCGAACCTCGATCTCAACTCTAGACCTGATGCGGGGAAGACGCAACCGCCCGAGGACCCGCCCGCCGACCACTTCGTCTTTTTTGTCGATTTCGCCGACGCCCGGCGGTGGTATACACTGTTGAAGGTCGAGGTTTTCGACAGGCGGTTCCGCCCCAAGGCGGGCCGTCGAGAGGACTCGAGGGAGAAAGGGAGAGACATGAAGAGGTATGGCTGGTTACTGGCGTTCATGGCTGTGATGGTACTCGGAGCCGGGCTTCTACTGTCGGGGTGCGGCGGTGACACAACCACCACGAGCGGCGGTACTGACAGCACCACGGAGTCGACAGCGCCCCCGGCCACCGAAGAGGACTCGGCTGCCAACACCTTCACCTACGCGCAGGGCGCCGACCCACGCGGTCTGGACCCGGCGCTCGTAGACGACGGTGAATCCTCGAAGGTCATCTCGAACATATACGAGGGTCTCCTGAAGTACGCGGCCGACTCCACGAAGGTGGAGCCCTGCCTGGCCGAGTCGTGGGAGATCAGCCCGGACGGCCTGAGCTACACGTTCAAGCTCAAGCAGGGCGTCAAGTTCCAAGACGGCACCGACCTCAACGCCGACGCGGTCAAGTTCAACATCGACCGGCAGATCCCGCCGCAGGCGACCGCCGACATGTCGTACGGTCCCTTCGTGTACGGCTCGGTCAAGGACGTGGTGGTCGTCGATCCGTCCACGGTGACTATCAACCTGAATGCGAAGAACACCGCGTTCCTCGCTAACCTGGCCATGAGCTTGGCGGCACCGATCGTCAGCCCGAAGGCCCTGACCGACGGCGCCAACAGCGTCATGGAGACCCCGGTAGGCACCGGCCCGTACAAGTTCGTCAAGTGGAACAAAGGCGAGAACGTGGTGCTGGTCCGTAATGATGACTACTGGGGTGAGAAGGCCAAGATCAAGAACGTGATCTTCCGCATCATCCCCGACAACTCGGCCCGCGTCCTGGCGCTCAACGCCGGCGAGGTCGACATGATCGACGGCATCGACGCCACGGTCGTCGACACGATCACCGAGGGCGGCAACAAGCTGTTCGAGGCGCCCGGCATGAACATCAACTACATGGCCTACAACACCGCCACCGACATGTTCAAGAGCCAGGAGGCGCGGATAGCCCTGTCCCAGGCCATCAACGTTGAGGAACTGGTGCAGAGCCTGTACCAAGGCTACTCGGAGAAGGCCACCACCATCCTGCCGACCTTCGTGCCCGGGTTCGACCCGACGGTCCAGCAGGTGGGCTACGACCCCGAAGCCGCCAAGGCCGGTCTGGCCAAAGCCGGTATCACCAAGGTCCGCATGGCCACCTACTCCAACCCGCGGCCGTACAACGCGGCCACCGGCGCGACGCTCGCGGCCGCCATCCAGGGCTACCTCCAGAAGGTGGGCGTGGAAAGCACCATCGACACCTTCGACTGGGCCACCTACAAGGAGAAGGTCAAGGTCCTCCCCGGTGACTTCGACATCTGCTTCTATGGCTGGATCGGTGACAACGGCGACCCGGACAACTTCCTGAACCTGCTCGCCGACAAGGACCCGAGCATGAACGTGGCCCGGTGGCAGGACGAGAAATACATCGCAGACATGAAGGCGGCCTTGGCAATGCCCAACGGTGCCGAGCGTGACGCGGCCTACGGCGCGTTGGAGAAGTACGTTGCCGAGCGCGCGATCTGGCTGCCGTTGTCGCACGCCAAGACGCTGGCGGGCTACCGGCCCAACGTCTCCGGGTTCAACTACCATGTGACCGGCAACGTCTTCCTGGTGGCGGCTGAAAAGAAGTAGCCGCGCTGAAACGGGTTCCACAGCCCGACGTCCGGCCGCAGCCGGAAGCCACAGCCGTGGCTTCCGGCTGCGTCGTTCTCCGTCTTCAACGGTCTGCTGAGGCTTGAGAGGCTCCCGGCGTGCTCAAGTATGTGTTCAAGAGGATCCTGTGGGTCATTCCGGTGATGATCGGAGTGTCCCTTATCGTCTTCTTGTTGATGCGCGTGTTCTCCCCCGACCCGGCGCCCATCGTGCTGGGCCAGCACGCCACCCAGGAGGCGGTGGATGCGTGGCGGGAGGCGAAGGGCCTCGACGCGCCCGTCTACGTCCAGTATTGGGAGTACATCAAAGGCGCCGTCCAGGGGGACCTTGGGGTCTCGTACTACTCCAGCACCCCGGTGGCCAAGGAGATCGGCGCGCGCTTCCCCGCCACCATCGAACTCGCCGTGGCGGCCATCATCTTCGCCTCGGTCGTCGGCATCCTCCTGGGAGTCCTCGCCGCGGTCAAGAAGAACTCCGTCTTCGACGCGGCCAGTATGCTCGTTGCCCTGGTGGGCATCTCGATCCCAATCTTCTGGCTGGGCATCATGATGATCATGCTCTTCAGCGGCTACCTGCACCTGCTGCCCACCGGGGGGCGCATCAACGTGCTGCTGCAGCCCACGGACGTGACCGGCTTCTACCTGATCGATTCGCTGCTGGCCGGGGACGGAGCCGCATTCAAGGACGCGCTCATCCACCTCCTCCTGCCGGCGCTCACCCTGGGGATGTACTCCATGGCCATCATCACCCGCATGACCCGCTCGACCATGCTCGATACGCTGGGCCAGGACTACATCCGCACGGGGAGGGCCAAGGGCATCTCGGAGTACAAGGTCATCGGAAAGCACGCGCTGCGCAACTCGATGATCCCGGTGACTACCGTCATCGGCCTGCAGTTCGGCGCGCTGCTGGGCGGGGCGCTTCTCACCGAGAGCGTGTTCGCGTGGCCGGGCATCGGCAAGTTCACCGTCGACAGCATCATGAAATCGGACTTCCCCATGGTGCAGGGCATCGTGCTGCTGATCGCGGTGATCTTCGTGCTGGTCAACCTGGCCGCCGACCTGATGTACGCCTACCTCGACCCGCGCATCAAGTACGGGTCCAAGAAGAGCGGGTGAGGGCATGACCGAGCTCGACCTGGCACCCGAAGCCCCCGAAGCCGACGAGACCTTCAATGAGAAGCCCGACAACCAGTGGCTCGAGATGTGGCGCAGTCTGGTCGCCAACCGGGCGGCGCTGGTCAGCTTGGTCTTCATCGGATTCCTTCTGTTCATCGCCGTCTTCGGTCCGTACCTCGTGCCCTACGACCCGGTCGAGACGGACATGGGCAACGCTCTGAAGTCACCGAGCGCGGAGCACTGGTTCGGCACCGACCAGCTGGGCATGGACATCTTCAGCCGGGTGATCGTCGGTGCCCGTGTCTCCTTGACCGTCGGGATCCTGGCGGTCATGATCGCCATGACCGTCGGGGTCCTGCTCGGCTCGATCGCGGGCTACATCGGAGGCCGGGTCGACACCGTCATCATGCGCGTGATGGACATCATGCTGGCGATCCCCTCGATCCTGCTCGCCATCACGCTCATGGCGGCTCTGGGCAAGGGGATCGACAAGGCGGTTATCGCGATCGGGTTGGTGTCCATTCCCGAATACGCGCGGATCGTCCGCAGCAACACCCTCTCGATCAAGGAGAACGACTACGTCGCGGCCGCCCGGGTCGTCGGCAATAGCAACATCCGCATCATCTCCAGGCACGTGCTCCCCAACGCCCTCTCCGTGATCATCGTCCGGACCACCCTGGGTATGTCCAGCGCCATCCTCGACCTGGCTGCCCTCGGGTTCCTGGGCATGGGAGTCCAACCCCCGCAGGCCGAATGGGGGGACATGCTCGGACGGGCGCGCGGCTTCATCTTCCAGGCGCCGTGGACGCTCTTCTTCCCGGGCATGGCGATCACCCTGTCTGTGCTGGCCTTCAATCTGTTGGGAGACGGTCTGCGTGACGCCTTCGATCCCAAGTCGCGGGGCAAGTAGGGGAAGGCCGTGACGACCCCCGTGCAGCCCATCACGGCTCCCGACGGAGCGTTCGCGCGCACGGCCGATGGCGCGGGCCCCGGGGTCGCAACCGAGGCGTCCTCGGCTCCAGGCGTGCTCCTTCAGGTGAACCACCTCAGCACCGACTTCCACCTGAACAAGGGGATCGTCCACGCCGTGATCGACGTCACCTTCTCAGTGTGCGAGGGAGAGGTACTGGCCATCGTGGGGGAATCGGGCTCGGGAAAGAGCGTCACCGCCCTATCGGTGATGGGACTGCTGGAGCCCCCCGGGCGCGTCGCCGGCGGCGAGGTCATCTTCCGGGAGCGGGACCTGCTCACGCTCTCGAAACGCGAGATGCGCGACATCCGCGGCAACCAGATCTCGATGATCTTCCAGGAGCCGATGACCAGCCTGAACCCCGTCTTCACGGTCGAGAACCAGCTCACCGAGAGCATCCGCGCCCACCTGGACATCGGCCGCAAGGACGCGAACAAGCGGGCGATCGAGATGCTGCACCTCGTGGGCATCCCCGATCCCGAGAAGCGCGTCAAGGACTACCCCCACCAGATGTCCGGGGGGATGCGCCAGCGGGTGATGACCGCCATGGCCCTCTCGTGTGATCCGCAGCTGCTGATCGCCGACGAACCGACCACCGCGCTCGACGTCACGATCCAGGCGCAGATCCTGGCCCTCATCAGCGAGTTACGGGAGAAGATCGGCATGGCGGTGCTGCTGATCACGCACGACCTGGGCGTGGTCGCCGAGACCGCCGACCGGGTGATCGTGATGTACTGTGGCTACATCGTCGAGGAGGCGAACGCCCAGGACCTGTTCGAGCGCCCCCTGCACCCGTACACGCTCGGTCTGCTCGAGTCGCTCCCCACCATGGAGGACACCGACTGCACCGATCCCCTCCGCGTGATCCCCGGCATGGTCCCGAACCCGCTCAACATGCCCAAAGGGTGCGCGTTCGCCGAGAGGTGCGGGCGAAGGATGGAACGCTGCGACGTCGAGGTTCCCGACCTGTACGAGGTGGAAGGGCGCATGCTGCGCTGCTTCCACTTCGACCCCACTGCGGCCGGCAGCGGCTCGGCGTCCGAGACGGGAGCGACGTGAGCGAGCCACTGATCAGTCTCAGGCACCTCTCGAAGTTCTTCCCGGTGGACCACAACCTGCTCGGCCGGACCACGTCGGTGCTGAAGGCGGTGGACGACTTCTCGCTCGACATCCTTCCGGGTGAGACGTTGGGGCTGGTCGGCGAGTCGGGGTGCGGCAAGACGACCGTCGGCAAGATGCTGGTGAACCTCCACACACCCACCGCGGGCGAGATCTGGTACGGCGGCCAGGATCTGGTGAAGCTCTCGGCGAAGGCGCGACGGGCGTACTGCAAGGACATCCAACTCATCTTCCAGGACCCGTACTCTTCGCTCGATCCGCGCATGACGGTGGGCGACATCATCGCCGAGCCCATCCGCGTCAACAACCTCCTGCCCCGCCGAGAGATCGACGACCGGGTGGGCTACCTGCTGAACTGCGTGGGGCTCTCAGCGAACTTCCGCAACCGCTACGCGCATCAGTTCTCAGGCGGGCAGCGGCAGCGCCTGGGGATCGCCCGGGCGCTGGCCATGGAGCCGAAGCTGATCGTGTGCGACGAACCCGTTTCGGCGCTCGACGTGTCTGTCCAGGCGCAGGTGCTCAACCTGCTCTCCGAGCTGAGTCAGGAGTTCGGCCTGACCTATCTCTTCATCGCCCACGGCTTGAGCGTGGTCAAGCACGTGAGCGACAGAGTGGGCGTCATGTACCTGGGCCGTCTGGTCGAGGTGGCGCCCAAGAGGGAGCTGTACCTCAACCCGCTCCACCCCTACACGAAGGCGCTCCTCTCGGCGATCCCGGTGACGAACCCCGCTCGTCGCACCAAGCGGATCCTCCTCGAGGGGGACGTCTCAAGCCCCATCGACCCTCCACCCGGCTGCCGCTTTGCGGGTCGCTGCTACGCCAAGAGTGAGTGCGTGAGCTGTCCGTGCGACACGAGGACGCCGGAGCTCGTAGAAGTCGCGCCGGCCCACTTCGTGGCCTGCTACCTGTTCTCCGACTCGGGAGCGCAAACCGGTTGACAGAGGCGGCCTTCTCATAGACGCTATGGTATGCGGTCTGTGGGCTCTGACAACCGCGTTCGGCACGGATGGAGCGCCCTGCACATCGGATGATGGGAGGTACCTGCCGTGATCTACCCAGCGGACAAATTGGGCACGTACAAAGGCGGGGAGGTTGTCGCCGAATACATGATCAAGGAGAAGATCCCCTATCTGCTGGGCTATGCCGGCCACGGGGCCATCGGCCTGCTGGACGCCTTCTACGACAAGCAGGATCAGATCAAGATCGTGTGGCCGCGCATTGAGACGGCGGCGGGATTCATGGCCGACGCCTACTACCGTGTGTCAAGAGTGCCCCTTCCGGTATATGTCTCCACCGGGCCCGGTCCGGCGCTGTCCACCTGCGCGGTGGCTAACGCCTACTATGACTCCTCGGCCTTCCTCCTGATCACCGGGCAGGTGACCACCGACCAGTTCGACAGCGGAGCCCTTCAGGAGCCCTACCGCCAGCATCAGGCGGACTTCTCCTCGGTGATCAGAACGTATGTGAAGCACAGCTATCAGGCTGCGTCGGTCGATCACATCGCCCAATTCCTGCCCAAAGCCTTCAAGACCATGCAGACCGGCAGGCCGGGACCGGTCCATCTGGAGGTTCCCTATGACCTCTACCAGACCGAGGGGGAGACGATGATTCCGGATCCCGCGGGCTGGACCGATTCGATCTCCTGGCGCACCGGCACCGAGTCCGCGGTGATCGGGTCGGTGCTGAAGAAGCTGAAGGAGGCAAAGCGGCCCCTGATCTTGGCCGGCGGCGGCGTTCACCGCTCCGACGCCCGGGATGAGCTGCAGAGATTCGCCGAGTACATGAACATCCCCGTCTACACCTCTCTGATGGGCAAGGGAGCCCTGGCCGACAGGCATCCTCTGCACCTGGGTGTCACCGGCTGCTGGGGCCGCTATCCGGCGGTGGAGGCGGCCAGGAACGCAGACGTGATCCTGGTTCTGGGCTGCCGCTTCTCCGACCTGCACTGCGCCTCCTGGCAACCCGGCTTCGCCTACAACATCCCGGCTACCAAGTTGCTTCAGGTGGACATCGACCCGAGCGAGATCGCTAGAAACTACCCGGTCGACATGGGAATCGTGGGAGACATTCGGACCGTGCTCAACCAGTTGATCGAAAATGCGGAAGCGGACGGAGAGAAGGGCGAGTATGCCCAGTGGTTCCAGGAGTTGGCCGGCTACAAGAAGGAATGGGAGGACTTTGTCACGCCGTGGCAGACCTTTGACGACGGCCCCATCGACCCCAGGCGGATGATCCACGATATTCGCAAGGCCGCGCCGGAAGACACCATCATGTTCTCGGACGTGGGAAACAACCAGCCCTGGATCTCTCAGTATTGGACCTCGGAGAAGCCGGGCACCCACTTCACCGCCGGCGGATTTGCCGCCATGGGCTTCGGCGTCTGCGGCGTGTTGGGCGCGAAGCTGGCAAGACCGGAGGCCCCCTGCATCACCGTCTGCGGCGACGGAGGCTTCATGATGATGCCCCATGCCGTGGCGACTGCCGTCCAGTACAATCTGCCCGCCGTCTGGATCATCATGAACAACTATGCCATCGGCGCCATCCGCGACCTGCAGAGATTCTATTTCGGCGGACGGCAGATCGGTACCAACTTCGAGACCTATGAGGGCACCACATACCACGACGGCGAACTCTGGAACCCGGACTTCGCGGCCATGGCCAAGTCCATGGGCGGCGAAGGCATCCGCATAGAGAAGGCGGCCGACGTCGGTCCCGCGGTGGAGGCGGCGATCAAGAGCGGCACGCCCACGGTTCTCGACGTGATCATCAACAGGGATACGCCGGTTCCTCTGACCAGCACCTGGCAGATGCCGCCCATCCCGCCGGCGCTGCCCACCTTCGGGAAGATCAAGATCCGCTGAAGCTCTCCCTGTTCCGACAGGGGCGGTTCGTTCCGCGGCGGCGCCGGCCGCCGCGGAACGGCGGTCGGCGCCGGACGTGAGAGGGGAGCCTCTTGCATGCAACGGAGCATCTAGAAGACTATCTGGAGGAGGGAGACCCCTACCCGAGCCTCAATCTTCTAGAATCGGCCGTGGTCTGCGCCGGGCGGCGTTCGGGGAAAGCGCTTCCGGAGCCGCTGATGGAGGATCTGCACGCCATATTCGGCAGAGAAAGAATGGAGGCGGAGCGGAAGAATCTGGCCACCATGGGGATCCTCCGCGGGACGGAGGAGGGATTCGCGCTCTGTCCCGAGTTTGAGGAACCGGTCTCCGGACTGCTGGACCGGCTCAAAGGGAACATGCGGCTTACCCTTGCCGGCGGAGAGGTGACCGCCGGAGCGTTCTTGGGCAGGTTGGCATCCTACCTGCAGGAGGAAGTCTCCGGGCTGATTCTGACGGAAATGCTTCGCAGCGGGGGCTTCGCCGCCCGCTGGCAGGAGAGGGAGTATCGAGTGGAGCCGGCCTTCTCTCCCGCGTGGCTGCCCGCCGTCGCGGAGGAGGCGGCAGAGGAGGGCCGCTTTCTGGCTCTGATCGGGCCCTTTGCGGCCCTGGGCTGGCAGACGATGATCAAGTACTACGCCTATCCACCCTTCAGGCGCTTCACCGCTTACTTCGACCCCTGGCACCTAGCGACTATGAATATTAGCCGCGGCGGTCTCTTCACGTATTTCGACTGGTTCTTTCGGGATGTGTATGGGCTCAAGTTCTTCATCCCGGAGGAGTTCTCCCGTGCTCTCCATGACATGGGCCTACTGCGGTGGAACGACGAGCGCTAGCTATGCGGAGCCGCGCCCCATTCTGCTCAACCCCGGCACCTTCTGGACAAGCCCCACCAGGCCGCCCGGTAGGAACAGCATCACCAGTATGATCACGACCCCCGTGATGATCGGGTCCCAGCCTGCGAAGTACGAGCCTCCGTACCAGGATATGAGATAGATCAAGAACGCTCCGAGCCACGGGCCGATGATCGTTCCTGTTCCCCCGAGCACGACCATCATGATCGGGTAGAACAACCAGTTCTGGGTGAGGACGTTGGACGGCGTCACCTGGAGCAGATAGTAGCCGAAGATGCTGCCGGCCACCCCGGCCATGAACGCCCCGACGGCGAAGGCGATGACCTTGTACTTGAGCACGTTGACGCCGTGCGACGCCGCGGAGACCTCGTCTTCGCGGATGGCCTTCAGGGCAAGCCCGACCCGGGAAGTCGTCATGAAGTAGACCACCAGAGTCGCCAGAACGGCTACCAACAACGACACCCAGTAGTGAGTGCGCAGGTTGAAGACCACGTTCGCGGGCATCTTCGAGACCAGCATCCTGCCCTCTGCGCCACCCGTGTACTTCCCCCCGTTGATGAATAGAACCGTGACGATCGCCCCCATCCCGAGAGTACCGAAGGCGAAGTAGTCGCCCCGCAGGCGGGACAGCAGAGGTATTCCCACCAAGACGGCGAGGATGGCCGGCGCTACTCCGGCCAGGACCATCAGGACGGGGTCGAAGTAGTATCCGGTCTTGGTGACGTCGTTGTACCACAGCAACGCCATGGTGTAGGCCCCGACGCCGAAGAAGGCGTTCTGGCCCAGGCTGATCTGCCCCGTGTACCCGCCGAGCAGATTCCAGCCCTGCGCCATGATGGTGTAAACGAAGACGTTGAAGAAGAAGATGCCGAACTGCCCTCTGTCGACGTCGTAGTAGAAGGGCAGAGTGGCCAAGAACACGACCCCCAGAACCCCGAGGCTGGTCGAGATGAGCCTCCGCTTGTTCAACGTTCTCCCGTCCGACAGTAGTCTCATGTCCGTACCTTCGATTCCCTGACCGTTTGCCGGGTCAGACCTTCTTGACCAGCCCCCGACGGCCGAACAGGCCCTGGGGCAGGAAGATCAGTACCAGCATGAAGACCCCATAGGAGGCCACCTCCACCCAGGCTTGACCTACGTAATAGGCGGCAAGGTTCTCGATGATGCCCAAGAGAATGCCCCCTGCCAAAGCGCCGAACACGTTGCCGATGCCTCCGAGAGCGAGAGCGACCAGGGCTTTGATGGCGAAGGTGAATCCGTACTGGTAGTCGAAGTTGTAGACCGTGGCCATGCCGACACCGGCCACCCCTGCCAGTCCGATCCCGATGGCGAAGCTGACCGCGCACACCCAGACGGCGTTGATGCCCTGTATCTTCGTCGCCTCCATGTCCTCAGAGGCGGCTCTCACCGCGGTCCCTATGCGCGTCCGCTTGAGGAAGAGGTACACGACGACCGCAGACCCGACCGCGAGTCCCACGAGGGCGAGGCGCAGCCACGACACCCGGAGGCCCCCTACGACGATCATGGCATCCGAATACGAGAGGTCCAGGCCGCGGGGCGTTGCCGACCACACCTTCAATATGAGGTTCTGGACCAGGTACATCACGCCCACCGCGAGCAACAACGACACGTTCCGATCCTCGAGTGCGGCGGCCCTACGGAAGATGAGGTAGAACATCCCCAAGCCAACGGCGAATGCGAAAGGCACCACCGTGAACAGTGAGAGATAGGGGTCGATACCGGCTTTCACGAACGACCAGTACACCAGGTAGGCGAAGAAGACGATCATCGTCCCTTGGGCAATGAAGATGATCCTCATCGTGCCGAAGATGAGGCTGAGGCCGATGGCTGCGATCCCATACATGGACCCAAGGAGGATGCCGTTGATGACGACTTGCGCAAAAACACTCACAAGAGCCTGCTTCCCCGCGCGCCTATGTAGGCCTTCCGCACGTCGTCGTTTGCAAGAAGCTCTTCTCCGGTCCCACTCAACATGATGTGCCCGGTCTTCATCACGTACGCGCGGTGGCACACCTTCAAAGCCATGTGGATGTTCTGCTCGACCAAGAGCACCGTTGTGCCTTGCGTATTGAGCGCGACGATCAGCCCGAAGATCGCCCTGGTCAGGATGGGGCTGAGGCCGAGCGAAGCTTCGTCGATCATGACGAGCCTGGGGCGCGCCATGACGGCCCGTCCTATGGCCAGCATCTGCTGCTCGCCGCCACTCAACAGGCCGGCCTTGCCGTTCATGCGTTCCTTCAGCACCGGGAAAAGCGAGAAGACTCGTTCGAGCGAGTCGTCATAGTGGGCCCGCGCCTTCGGCAGATATGCTCCGAGCCTCAGATTCTCCAGGACGGTGAGGCTCTGGAAGAGTCGCCGGCCTTCCGGCACCATAACGATGCCTTTGTCGACCCGGTGCTTCGTATCGAGACTGGCCAGGTCCTCACCCTCGAACAGGACCTGCCCTTGGAGGGAGCGGAGAAGGCCCGATATGGTCTTCAGCAGCGTGGTCTTGCCGGCCCCGTTGGTCCCGACGAGGGCCACGATGGACCCCTCCTCGACCTCCAAGGAGACGTCCCACAGGGCTCGGACGTCTCCGTAGGCGACACTGAGTTCTTTGACCTCAAGCAGCAGGTTCGCCAAGGTATGCCTCTATGACTTTCGGGTCGCGGGCCACGTCGTCGGGACAGCCGTCGGCGATCTTGACCCCGTAGTCGAGCACGCCCACGCGGTCGCAGAAATCCAAGACCGCGTCTACCCTGTGTTCGATCCACAGGATGGAGAAGTTCCGCTCGGCTCTCGTCGTTCCGATCACCCCAAGCAGGTGTTCGATCTCGACTTCGGTCAGGCCGGCCATGGGCTCATCGAGCAAGATCAGGCTCGGCATCGATGCCAAGCCCATGGCGATCTCCAGCAGGCGCCGGTCGGAGAGGGTCAAGTGCGCCGCTTTGACGTCGCGCTTGTGGGACAACTCGACGAGTTCGATGGCCTCCGCGGCTCGTTGCTTGGGGCCCTGGGCGTGGTGCTTGGTCCCGTATACGGCCGCCGTCATGACGTTCTCCATGACCGACATCTTCAAGAAGGCCCGCACGAGCTGATAGGTCCTGGATATCCCCATGTGGCAGATCTTTTGAGGGGCAAGGCCGGCGATCTCTTTCCCCTTGAACGTGATGCTGCCGCGATCCGGCTGGTAGATGGCAGTGATGAGATTGAACACCGTGCTCTTCCCGGCTCCGTTCGGGCCGATGAGTCCCACGATCTCACCTTCGTGCACGACGAAGTCGAGGTCGCTGATGACCTGTAGACCTCCGAAGTGCTTGGATACTCTACTCAGCGTGAGCAGAGGCGCGCCAGCCGGCACTATGCTGACCTACCGCACAGCAATTGATTCCCCCCCAAGGACCGATTGCCGAAATAGAAACCGCTCACGTCGGCCGCGAGCCGAGCGTACGATACCAGACGGCGCCAGCTTTGGGAATACGGGTCTGCCGGTCCCCGCGGCGCGATTCCCTGTTCGACAGAGAGCGCACGAACACAACAAAAGAACCCCCGCCCTCTTCGGAATCGAAGAGGGCGGGGGTTCGTCGTCAGTCGCTCGCCTGCTCGGTCGTGTCGGCTATGTCAGGCCGACGCCGACACTACCTCCGATGGCTCTGTCTGCCCGCTACCTCTTGTCCCAGGGAACGAACGTCATCATCTTGCCTGTGGAGAATTCCGTCGGGAAGATGACCACGCGCTTCGCGTCCTGCCACTGGAAGGCCAGGAACGGGATGTGGGCGATGCCTGGATTGTCAGGATAGATGCCCCCAAAGGCGATGTCGCCCATGGTGGTACCCGGGAAGGTGGCGCCGAAGACCGCATCCCTGACGGGACCCGGGTCGGAAACGCCGGCCTTCTCGAGTGCCATGCCGAGGATCTGCACCGCGGCGTAGTAGAGGCCGACGCTGTTGGATGTGGCCCCGCCATGATCGGCCGAGAAGGCCGCGCCCAGTTCCTTGGAGTAGGGGAACGGCAAGGTCTCCGACCAGAAACCGTCGTGACCGATGTACTCCGCGTCAGACCCGAGGGCGGTGTAGAAGTCGACGGGCCAGAAGCCCTTATAGCCGAAGAGGTACTTCGGCGACCAGTTCGCCTCCTTCATCTGCTTGACGAACGTGATACCGGAAGCGGGGTCGATCAGCGTGACCACGCCATCGACGTTCATCTCCTTGAACTTCAGGATGATCGAGGAGAAGTCCGGGGTACCCGTCGAGCTGAACTGCTCGTACGTCACGACGTTGTAGCCTGCTGCCTTGAGTCCCGCCTCGGTGGCGTTGCCGAAGCCTGTGCCGTCCGGCGTGTTGTCGGTCATGACGGCGAAGTTCTTGGGCGTGTCGGCCGGATCCATCGCCTTGATCGCGCCTATGGCCGCATTGCCGGATTGGCCGGCCGACTCGAAGAAGTCGCTCGACCACTTCAGTTTCATGCCGCCGATGAATCCCGGGAACGACCCGTCCGGGGAAGCTTCGTCGATCCAACTCGAGGTGATGTCGAAGTACACGCCGTACTTCTCGGCCACCTGCGCGGCCGCCTGGTTGACGGGAGTGATGTTCGAGCTCAGGACGAGCTTGATGCCGTCGACCTTGATCAGCTGCTCCATGGCCGCGGCGCCCGCGGTCGGATCGCTCTTGTCGTCGGCAAACTTCAGCACGATCTTGTGCATCTTGCCGTCGTTGAGCTTGACACCGCCCTTGGCGTTGATGTCGGCGACCGCTTTCTCCTGCGCCCACTTCTCTTCTTGGCCGGTCAAGACGTTGCTGCCGGTCATGGAGTTGATCGCGCCGACGACGATGTCGTCGCCCGCTTCAGCGCCTGCGACCGTGGTGTCGGTCGAACCGGCTGCCGCGGTCGTGTCGGTCGGTGGTACGGACGTGGTCGTCGTGCTGGAACCGCATGCCGCCAGCGACATGGCGACGAGAGCGAGCACCACGAGTGCCCCCCCGATGAGAAGAAGTCTTCTGTGTTTCACGAAACCCCCCTGGAGAATGTCACGAAAGTCGTGGAAACGTGCATGGAGTACCGTTCTTCGTTCATCTCATAGCCACCCCCTGATAGCACCCGACATACTCGCAAGACCGATGGTGCGACTCCCGGTCGCCGCGTCCCGAGACCCGTCGAACGCCCTACCCCCCAATTGGCAGGCTGTCCCGAGATGCTCCGCAGGAGTGGTCGCATTGTACCAGACCACTCCTGCGACAAAGTCAAACGTCTGCCGAACACGGGTACTATTTCGCGGAACAGGGTATTCTGCATCCTCGTGTTCCCAGCCGCCCCAGCACAGAGAGAATCCCCCCGCGCGCCGTTCGCCGCGCGTTTCGAAAGCATCGGCGCGACGCTTCCCGAGCAGCGCCTCTCCACCAAGGACCTGATGGCACGGGTGAAGACGCGCGGGCGCGTCGACCTGGAAGGCCACACCGGCATCCGCGAGCGCCGCGTATGCGCCGAGGGTGAAGATTCATACACCCTGTCCGTGGAAGCGGCCAAGGAATGCCTTCGGTACTCCGCCCACGAGGCCGCGGACCTGGAGATGATCATCTGCTGCTCCATCTCCAAGTTCAAGGACGGGCTCAACTTCGTGTACGAGCCGCCCCTCTCGCTGTACGTGAAAGAGGCTATAGGCGCGAAGAAGGCGCTCGCGTTCGACGTCGCCAACGCGTGCGCGGGCATGCTCACGGGCGTGTTCATCATGAACGATTTCGTCCGGAGAGGGATCATCACCCGAGGGATGGTGATCTCGGGCGAGTACATCACCTCGCTGAGCGAGAACGCCGTGCCGCACGTGAAGTCCGTTCTCAGCGGACAGTTGGCGTCGCTCAGCCTCGGTGACTGCGGGGCGGCGGTGATCGTGGAGCGTTCGGGCCCGGACCAAGCCGGACTCACCACCGCCGGCTTCGTGACCCTGGCCAAGTTCAGCGATCTCTGCATAGGTGGAGCCTGCGAAGACGCGCCGGGCGGCGAGATGACCACGGACGCCCGCAGGATTCACCAAGCCGCCATCTCCGGCTCGCTGCAGATCCTGGAGCGGACGCTCGACGAATGGGGCCTGGATTACGGAGAGATCGACTACCTGATCCCCCACCAGACCTCCGCCTCGGCGATCGCTTCCGGGGGCAGGCGCTTTTCCAAGCATCTCCACGCTACACCCAAGGAGGTGGTCGTGAACCTGGAAGAGTACGGGAACACGGCCTCCACCTCGCACTTCCTGGCGATGTACGGGTTGCTGAAGGAGGGTCGGATACAGCCGGGAGAGAACGTCGTTCTCATGGCGCTGGCCTCGGGCATCGTGCTCGGAGTGGTCGGGTTCACCATGGATGAGTTGGCCGCGCGCTATGGGTAGCCGGATCCACGCCGTGGACATAGCCTGGGAGCCGAGTTCCGGCGCGGGTTCCATCGATCTCGAGGTGCGGGCGGGGAAGGGATGCCTCCGGAAGGCCGGAGTGAAGCCCGAAGACGTGGGTATCCTCATCAACGCCGGCGTCTACCGCGACCGACACATCATCGAGCCGGCCATCGCCAGCTTCATCCAGCGCGGGATCGGCGCCAACGTGGGCCTCAACGGCACACCCGGTACCTTCTCGTTCGACCTCTCCAACGGCGGGTGCGGCCTGCTCACCGCCGTGATGGTGGCGGACGGCTTCCTGCAGTCCGGCCTGACGCCGGCACGCCCTTGTGGTGGCCGGCGATGCCGAACCCCGGGCCGGGAAGAGCCGGGACTTTGCCTATGCGCCCGCGGCTGCTGCCGTTCTCCTGACCCCCGGCGCGGCCGACGAGGGGTTTGTGGCCTTTCGGAGCGACTCCGACACCAGCCGCCTGGAGTCCCACCGGGGCCGCGTCGAGTGGCCGGGAGAGCAGACGGAGAGCCGGCTGGTCATGCACTCCACCCCTACGTACGCGTCGGAGTGTGTCGACGCCGCCGTCGAGGCGCTGCGCGCGTTCCAAGGGGAGACCGGGCTTCGGGACGAGGATATCGACCTGGTGGTGCCGTCGCAGAGCCCGCCGCACTTTCTTGCCGGCCTCGAGGACAGGACCGGGCTGGGCGACCGGATCGTGGATGTGACCGAGATCTACGGCGACGTGCACACCTCTGGTGTGGGCATGGCGCTCGACCAGGTGCTCTCCGACGGCCGCTTCGCCGTCGCCCGGAACGTGGTGTTCCTCACCGTGGGGGCCGGGATCGCCACCTCGCTGGCGCTCTACAGAGTGCCGCGCTAGACCGAAAAGGGCACGTGCGCAACCCCGCCCCATGACGCTCGAAGACCACATCCGCGCCCGCCTTGCTCCCGGTCTCTATCCCTTCCAGAGCCACTGGATGGACGTCGCCGGCCAGACCATGCACTATCTAGACGTGGGGTCCGGGGACCCGCTGGTGCTCCTGCACGGGAATCCCACCTGGTCCTTCTTCTACCGCCGGGTCATAAGCGCTCTCGCGCCCGGCTACCGCCTCGTGGCTCCGGACCACGTGGGGTGCGGTCTCTCCTCCCGGCCCACGGACACCGAGTTCGCGTACACGCTCGAGAGCCACGTCGACAACCTGGAGACGCTGCTCGACCGCCTCGACCTCACGCGCGGCGTGACGCTGGTCGTGCACGACTGGGGCGGCATGATCGGGATGGCGTGCGCCTGCCGCCGGCCGGAACGCATCGCGCGGATCGTGGTGCTGAACACGGCCGCGTTCCTACTCCCGCCCGGCCGCCGGCTGCCCCTGCGCCTGCGCTTCGTGAAGAGCGTGCCCGTGCTTCCGACCCTGCTCGTGCGGGGTCTGAACGCGTTCGCGTGGCCGGCCACCCGCATGGCCGTGAAGACGCCCATGCCGGCCCCCGTCCGGCGTGCGTACACCGCCCCGTACGACAACTGGCGGGACCGCATCGCCACGCTGCGCTTCGTCCAGGACATCCCGCTGTCCCGGAAGGATCGCAGCTATCGCCTGGCTTCTTGGGTGGACGACCACATCCAGGCGTTCCGGGATACCCCGATGCTCATCTGCTGGGGAGAGGACGATTTCGTGTTCGATGGCGCCATCCTCGCGGAGTGGCGCCGCCGCTTCCCCCACGCGGAGGTCCACACCTTCCCCGGCGCCGGGCACTACGTCCTGGAGGACGCCCCGGAGCCGATCGTGGAACGGCTGAGCGCCTTCCTCCGGCGGCACCCGGTCGCCGAGCCGCCCGATGCCTAGCCCGGGCGCCGCCACCGCCACCGCCAACCTCAGCGAGCACCTGTCTCGCGTCGCCGAGCGCCTCCCCGACCGACCGGCCGTGATCCGCGCGGCGGTCGCCGGCCGCGGCGGGCGCGGCGGTCCGCGAGGGCAGGGACGGTCCCGCAGCTGGACGTTCCGGGAACTGGATCAGACGGCCGATCGCCTGGCCCACGCGTTCCAGAGGATCGGCATCGGCAAGGGTGTGCGCACCATCCTGATGGTGAGACCGTCGTTCGAACTGTTCGCCATCACGTTCGCGTTGCTGCGCACCGGAGCGGTGCCGGTGATGATCGATCCGGGCATGGGACGGCAGCGGCTGGTGGACAACCTCTCCGCCGTGGGCGCCGGGGCGTTCATCGGCGTGCCTCTGGCGCAGGCGGTGCGGATGATGTCGCCCGGCCGATTCCCCACGGTCAAAGCCACCGTCACCGTGGGCCGGCGCCTCTTCTGGGGAGGCTACACGTTCGACGGGCTGCTGCAGAGCGAGCCCTGGCGCCCGTTCTCGCCCGAACCCTCGCTGCCCGACGACATGGCCGCCATCTTCTTCACCACCGGGAGCACCGGACCACCGAAAGGCGTCGTGTACGAGCACGCCATGTTCGATGCCCAAGTGGAATACCTGCAGTACGCACTTCGGCTACGCCGAGGGCGACGTCGACCTGGCCACCTTCCCGCTCTTCTCCCTGTTCGACGCGGTACTCGGCATCACGTCGGTCATCCCGGACATGGACCCCACCAAGCCCGGCAGCGCCGACCCCGCGCGCATAGCGGATGCCCTGCGTACCCACACGTGCACCAGCCTGTACGGCTCACCCGCGTTGCTGGAGAACCTGGCACGCTGGGGGCGGGAGACCGGGGCCACGCTGCCCACGCTCAGGCGGGTCATCACGGCCGGTGCACCTGTCCGCCCTGCCCTGCTCGACGCACTCCGCGCTCTGCTGCCGGAGGATGCGCGTATCCACACACCCTACGGCGCCACGGAGGTACTGCCCGTCTCCAGCATCGACAGCCATGAGATCCTCGCTACCACGCGGCATCTCTCCGAGGCGGGCGCCGGCACGTGCGTGGGACGGCCCATGGACGGCCTGGACGTCGCCATCGTGAGGGTCACCGACGAGCCCCTGGCCATGTGGTCTGACGCCACGCCGCTCGCCACCGGGCAGATCGGCGAGATCGTGGTCAAGGGCCCCAACGTGACCAAGGAGTACTTCCGGCAGCCGGAAGCGACGCGCCTCGGCAAGATCGCGGACGCCCGCGATGGGGGCATCTGGCACCGCATGGGCGATGTGGGCTACTTCGACGTCGAGGGGCGTCTCTGGTTCTGCGGGCGCACGGCCCACCGTGTGGAGACCGCGGAAGCTACCCTGTTCACCATCCCGTGTGAAGCCATCTTCAACGGTCACCCGCGCGTCCGCCGCAGCGCTCTGGTGGGACTGGGCGAACGAGGTCGGCAGCGGCCCGTGATCGTCATCGAGTTGCAGCAGGGAGACCCGGGGGGCGGGCGCGAAGGTCTGACGGCGGAACTGCTGGCCCTCGGCGCCGCGGACCCGCGTACCGCCGGCATACGCACGGTGCTCTATCACCCCGGCTTCCCCGTGGATATTCGGCACAACGCCAAGATCCGCCGCGAGGAGCTGGCGGCCTGGGCGGAGCGAAGGCTGACGAAGTGAATGCGAACGGCACTCGATCCGGCTCACCCGCGGAGGATCGGCCGGTGGTGGCGGGCGCCGGCCCCGCGGCCGTGCAGGGCGGCACCGCGGCGGCGGCCGTGCAGCCCGGCGGCGGGCTCACCGTGCTGGTGACGGGCGGCGGCGGCTTCCTCGGGCGCGCCATCGTGGAGCAGCTGCGCGCGACGGGGTACCGTGTCCGCAGTTTCGCCCGCGGCGCGTACCCGGAGCTCGAGTCCCTGGGCGTGGAGGTCTTCCGGGGTGATCTCACCGATGCGTCCGCGGTGCGCACCGTCTGCGCGGGATGTGCCGTGGTCTTCCACAACGCGGCCCGGGCAGCTGTCTGGGGCGGCCGAGACGCCTTCTACGGTCCCAACGTGATCGGCACGCAGAACGTGCTGAACGCCTGTCGGACCGAAGGGGTCGGGCGTCTCGTGTTCACGAGCACGGCGAGCGTGGTCTTCGGCCGCCAGGACATCCGGGGCGGCGACGAATCCCTGCCCTACCCGGAGCGGCCTGCCTCCCCGTACGCCGCCACCAAGGCCGAGGCGGAGCGGATGGTGTTGGCGGCCGATTCGCCGGACCTGCGGACCATCTCGCTTCGTCCCCACCTCATCTGGGGCCCCGGTGACACGCAGATCGTGCCCCGGATCATCGCCCAGGCCCGGGCGGGCAAGGTGCGGCGCGTGGGAGACGGCACGAACATCGTGGACACGACCTACATCGACAATGCCGCGCTGGCGCATTTGTTGGCCGCCGAGGCCCTCGAGCGAAACCCCCGGGCGTCCGGCCGGGCCTACTTCGTGACCAACGGCGAGCCGGTCGAGCTGTGGAAGCTCATCGACCGCATTCTGGCAGTCGCCGGTCTCCCCCCGGTGACGCGGTCCATCTCCAGGCCCGTCGCCATCGTGCTGGGCACGTTGCTGGAAGGCCTGCACGGCGGGCTCGGCCTCTCCGGGGAACCCCGGATGACGCGCTTCCTGGCCGAGGAGTTGGCTACATCGCACTGGTTCGACATCAGTGCCGCGCAACGCGAACTCGGATACCGGCCTGCCGTCTCCATCGCCGAAGGGCTCGAGCGTCTTGGCGCCTGGCTTCGTATGCGGGATCTGGGCGGCGGCCCCTCCGTGGGCATGGCATAGCTGATCGTCTCTGTCGCTTCGGGCGCTCATGGAGTGCCGCAGCCCCGGTCGCGCCCGACGTTCGCCCACCTTGCTTTGCATTCCTTCCCCCAGGGACTAGCATCGGGATAATCCGGGCGCAAGGGACCGCGGACGGTTCGAAGGGAGTGCAGATGCGAAGAATGATCGCTTCTGTCGTGGGTGTGACTCTGCTGCTTGTCACCGTTCTGGCCCTGGGTGGCACGGCGATGCCCGCGGTGGCCGGAATAGCCAACGGCGAGACTCCCACGACGTTCGGTCCCTACAACTCCATCACGCGGGCCCAAGTGGTGACCATGGTCATGCGCTCCCTGTACAATGACCCGAGTGTGAGTCTTCCGCCTGTCACTCCCGGCTTCTCGGGCTCGCTGGGCATGTTCGACCCCATGCACGGACCGACGATGCGACACGCCGAGTACTTGGGCCTGCTGGGCGGCCTTCAGGGCTTCGGCCCCGGCTGGGCCCCATGGGCCTTAGCCAGCCGCGGCGAGGTGGCGCAGATTCTTTACACGATGATGGTGAGCTAGGAGGCTGCTGAGAATCGAAGCCTTGGACCCCAGAACGCACTGGCCGGCGCGATACGGCGTCCTCGGTCGCGCACGTAGCGCTGCTACGAGCGCTTCCTGCGTCCTTGTCTCGCGCCTGCCCATCGCGCTCTGAAGGCGAAGCATCACTTCTCAGCAGCCTGCAGGGCGGTGTAGTCGGGAGCTTGGGTGCGCGGTGTCTGCCGCGTGGGAGGAGGATCGGTGAAGTTCTTCGAACCGTCGGGCAACAGGTGGAGGGTACTGTTCATGGACCGCGAGGGCCGGGTGCTGGTGGCCGGCCCGCTGCTCCCCGGCCTGGCGGAGGCGCAGATCGTCGCTGAGCAGGGGGCCAAAGGCTCAGATGATGTGGTTCAGGTGCAGATAGTGCAGATACGTCGGGAAGGGCGGGTCGACCTGCGCACCTCCTCGTCACTGATCCTGCCGTAGGGCGGTACCCCCGCGTTCCTGGCAACCCCACGCCGACAGCGGCTCCCAGGCTCCGTCGTTCAGGGACCCCGGTCGCCCCGCGCCGCCGGAGTTCGACGACTGCTACGGCTGCAGCAGAGCCCGATACATGGAGATGTAGTTGAGCGGCGGCGAACCGGCCGTCGGCGGGTGTTGGTGCGGTCGTGTGCGTCCGGCTGTCCCGATCGTTGCCCACGCCCGCGGCTGGGCCTTTCCGAACCGTCCGGTATAGCGCCTGGTTAGCCTACTCTACTTCACGGCATAGAGATAGCCATCTTCATCTTCACTGCCGCCAAAGTAGATCACCCCGTCTGAGATGGCCAGAGAGGAGCCAATCCAGGGGGCGGGCCAGGACTTCCATTTCTTCTGGCCGCTCGGGGTGTCCACGGCGTAGAGGGAACTGAAACCGCCGAAGTAGACCACCCCGTGTGAGAGGGCCACGCCGCTGGTGACTGGCCAGGACAAATCGACGAACTTCCATTTCTCCTGCCCGGGCTGGATATTCACGGCATAGACAGAGGAACCGCTGCCGAAGTACACGACCCCGTCTGAGATGGCCAGGGAGGAGTCCACCCCTCCGCCCGCCTTGAACTTCGATATCTCCTGCCCGCTTTGGGTGTCCACGCGATAGAGATAGCCATCCGCACTACCAGCACCACCACGGCGACCACCAGCCACCGGTTGACGCCACCACTGCGGACGACTGCGGTTTCCATGGTCCACACCTCCATCTCAGAGGAATCCTGCTTTCACGACGCACGCTTTCAGACCTCGCGCTACTTGCTGTCGGGCATCCACTTGAACAGGCCGCGGTTGTTGGCGGCGTAGAGCGCTCCGCCCGGAGCCTGGTCGGGAGCCAGGTACAGCGGTTCAGGGGGGCCTAGGATCGACCAGCTCCGGTTCAGGAAGCCTTCGCTGATGTTCTCCCAGGTAGCGCCTCCGTCGGTCGACCGGTGGATGCCCATGTCCTCGCGGGTCGGCCCCGTGTACGCGTAGAGCGTGTTGGGCGAGTGAGGGTCGAAGAGAAGCTTGTGAGTCCTCGCTCCGAGGCCGCCGAGTTCTACTCTCTCCCAGGTGTTCCCCCCATCGGTAGAGCGGCGGATGACGCTCTTCTCGTTCGCGGACATGCCGTCCTGAACCACCCAGACGATCGCCGGATCACGCGGGTCCACAGCGAGGCTCGCCACCGCCACGTCCCACTCCTTCGGAGCGAGCTCGGTCCAGGTCGCGCCGGCATCGGTGGACTTGAGCACGTTGACGCCGGTCAAGACGTAGAAAGTGGACGGGTGCTGTGAATCTGCCACCACGTCTCCGGGGTGCCCCGCCTCAAGCGGCACCTCGATGGCGACGGCCTGCTTCCAGCTTTTCCCGGCGTCGGTGGACCGGAATACGCGATTATCCTGCCAGGCAAGCAGGGTATCGGGCGGGGCGGCGACCGCCAGGACCTGCCCGGGCCACTCCCCTATGGGCATTTGGAGGCCTGTGCCGTCCAGCTGGGTCCAGCTACCGCCGCCGTCGTCGGAACGGAACAGCCCGGCAGAGGTCCACGCGTAAAGTCGCGAGGGTTTTAGGGGCGCCAGGACCACGGAGCCCGTGCCTTCGAGGATCACTGTCCAGTGCGCCCCGCCGTCGGTGGATTTGACGATCGCGCTCTCAGTGGTCGCATACAGAGTCGAGGGCGTGCTCGGATCGACCAGAACGCTGCCGACCGCTGGATCCACCAAACCGGCGCTCGCCTTCTTCCAGGTCTTGCCGCCGTCGCTGGACTTGTACACACCTTCCCACTCGGTCGCCGCGTACAGAGTCGAAGGATGATCGGGGTCGACTACGACGTTGGATGCGACGACAACGTCGCCGGTGTCCGCGTCCCTCACCGTGCCGCCAGAGGCCAGGAACGCGTCGAGGGCCCGTTGCGCGGCGGCGGGTTTCGACGGAAGCGTGTCTCTAAGCGCGAAGGCCTGGTCTTCCTCGGCCTTGCTTAGCCTGATCCAGGTTTCGCCTCGGTCGGTCGACCGCCACAGATTGGTTTCGTTGTCCGACCCACTGGTGCCGAGCATATAGACTGTCGAAGGGGTGGATGCCGTATCGAACGAAAAGCCAGGCACATATCCATACATTCCGGGGGTGCTCTCATCGCGCAGGTCCACCCAGGTGGCACCGCCGTCATCCGACCTCCACAGTCGAAAGGGCCGTGTCTCCCCCAACATGAAGGTGTGCAAGTAGACGGTGGAAGGGGAAGCGGGATCGATGGCGATCGCCATAGGGGTCAGGATTTCCCCAACCGTGGGAAGCTGGTTCCAGCTCTCCGCCCCATCAGTGGATTTGAACAGGCCCGCAGGCGTTGCAGCGTAGAGGATCGAGGGGTTGCTGGGATCCATGACCAGGCCGTGTACTTGTCCACCCTCCGCCACCGAAAGGGGCAGTTGCTGCCAGTTGTCGCTCGCGGGCGCCCCAGTGCCCCATGCGGCAGCGCTGTCCGTGCCATCTGTGTCGCCGGTGACGTCGTTCACGTCGGTGATGATCAAGACCGACTCGTGCTTCGCCCAGTGCCTCACGGCCTCGAAGCTTCCGATGGAGATTCCCGCCAGCACGACGAGCCAGGCCAACGCTCCGATGGCAATGCGCAGGCCGCTCTTGCGCCTGGGGGCGGGCGCCCGCTTCTGGCCAAACGCCCGCTGTTGGATGGCTCCCCACACGCCGGTGTCGTCCACATCGGGCGTCATCTTGTTGACCAGTTGTCCCAAAGGGTCGGAGTGTTTCATGGCGACTCCTCCAGAAGCGAGCGCATGGTATTCCGTGCGCGGTGCAGGTGCGTGCCTGCCGCCCCGACGGAGATGCCCATTGTGTCGGCCACCTCCTGAAGCGGCAGATCCAAGACGTAGAACAGCGAGCAGGCGAGCCTTTGGCGGGGGGGAAGATTTCGGAAGGCCTGAACGATATGGGCCGGAATCCCTGGGAGGTCTTCCGTCGGGGAAGCCCCTAGTCGCAGCAGAGCGGTCGCACGCCGGCGCAGGGATCTCTGCTCGCTGCGCGTTCGGTTCACCGCCACCCGCATGAGCCAAGCCTCCGGCCGTTCGTACCCGCTGATCTTGCTCCACCTCTTGCACAGCTCGACAAAAGCGTCCTGCACGGCGTCGGCGGCAAGCTCGCGGCTACCGCAGGCAACGGAAAGGGCGGCGACAAGGGGGCGATAGTGCCTACGGAAGAGCGACTCGGGGCTGAGGCTCTCACCCCATGTGGCCTCGCGCATCACAACGGGCAGTTCGCGCTCGCTCATGAATATGACCGTTCCGCGCTGCAACGTGGTCTCCTGAGACTTCAAGCTGACTCTACTCCACATCACGCCACAGGCGCCCGTTTTCTTTACATGGCGTTCGGCTGGGCCGAGGCAGCGGCGGGAGCGCTGCTGTTCGACCTGGCTTGACTCCGAGCGCGTGCAGCAATGGACGGGAGGCCGGCGCCCCGAATCGGTAACCGACTTGGCGCCGATCTGTAACTTCTTGGTTACAAACGAGCCCGCCCCGGTACGTAGACTGTTCGGGAAGTGCATGCGTGGGTGGCAGGTGCCTCGCCGCCCGTGTGGGTGACCTGAGCGGACAAGGAGTGAACGGTGGACGCGACTGTCGAGCATCAACGCCTCCAAGAGGCGAAGTTACGGGGAGTGCCGTGGCGCACGTGGGGCCCGTACCTCAGCGAGCGCCAGTGGGGGACGGTGCGCGAAGACTACAGCGAGTCGGGCGACGCCTGGAACTACTTCACGCACGATCAGGCTCGGTCGCGTGCCTACCGCTGGGGTGAAGACGGGCTCGCCGGGATCTCCGACGACAAGCAGCGGCTCTGTTTCGCCCTGGCCCTGTGGAACGGGGTCGATCCCATCATCAAGGAACGGCTCTTCGGGCTGACCAACAGCGAGGGCAACCATGGCGAGGACGTCAAGGAGTACTACTACTACCTGGACTCGACCCCGACGCACGCCTATATGAAGTACCTGTACAAGTATCCCCAAACGGCCTACCCCTACGACGACCTTGTGCGCACGAACGGGGCCCGCAGCAGGCACGATCTCGAGTACGAGCTCATCGAGACGGGAGTCTTCGACGACGACCGGTACTTCGACGTCTTCGTGGAGTACGCCAAGGCTTCGCCGGAGGATCTGCTGATCCGCGTCACCGCCTGGAACCGCGGCCCCGAGCCGGCGACGTTGCATCTTCTGCCCACCCTGTGGTTCCGGAACACCTGGTGGAGGGCAGCTGAAGACGAGCCGCGGCCGCGGATCGGCGTGGTTCCCGCGGGGGGGCCGGCCGGGGGCCCGGCCGGGGCCGTGCTGGAGGCCGGGCACCCCATCCTGGGCACCTACCTGCTTGCGTGCGACGGCGATCCCACGTTCCTCTTCGTGGAGAACGAGACCAACAACAGCCGCGTCTTCGGCACGCCCAACGACACGCCCTACGTGAAGGACGGCATCAACGATCACGTGGTGGCAGGCGCTCACGAGTCCGTGAACCCGGAGCGCACGGGCACCAAAGCTGCCGCGCACTCCATCGTCACCATCGAGCCTGGCGAGAGCGCCGTGCTGCGGCTCAGGCTGACGCGGCAGGCCACGGCCGCGCCGGCCGCTGCCGCCCCGGAGAGCGCCGCGGCCGCCTCGTTCGGGGCGGCTTTCGACGCCATGTTCGCGGCGCGCCAAGCTGAGGCCGACGACTTCTATGCGAGCCTCACTCCGCCCGAGGTCGGCCCCGATGCTGCGCTCGTCATGCGTCAGGCGATGGCAGGCATGCTCTGGAGCAAGCAGTGCTACGTCTACGACGTCCACCGGTGGCTTGGAGGCCGCGGCGGCGCGGCGCCGGGGGGCCGACCCACTTCGGGGCGCAACGCCAACTGGTTCCACATGGTGAACGAAGACGTCATCTCGATGCCCGACAAGTGGGAGTACCCGTGGTTCGCCGCATGGGACCTGGCCTTCCACACGGTCGCCCTCTCGGTGGTCGATCCCGAATTCGCCAAGCAGCAGCTCGAACTCATGCTCGACGAGAACTACCTCCATCCCAACGGCCAGATTCCGGCCTACGAGTGGGATTTCAGCGACGTCAACCCGCCGGTCCACGCGTGGGCGGCCGATTTCCTGTACTCCATCGAGCAGGAGTCCCAGGGGCAGGGCGACACGGAGTTCCTCGAGCGGACCTTCACCAAGCTGCTGATGACCTTCACCTGGTGGGTCAACCGCAAGGACCGGAGCGGCAGCAACGTGTTCCAGGGCGGTTTCCTCGGGCTGGACAACATCGGCGTGTTCGACCGCAGCGCCCCGCTCCCCACGGGCGGCTACTTGGAGCAGGCCGATGGCACGGCCTGGATGGCCTTCTTCTGTCAGTGCATGTTGAGCATGGCCATGAAGCTGGCCGCCGCAAACCCTGCCTACGAAGACCTGGCCTGCAAGTTCTACGAGCACTTCCTGTGGATCGCCGGGGCCATGGACCGGATGGGCGAGCACCAAGACGAGATGTGGGACGCCGAGGATGGGTTCTTCTACGATCTCCTGCGCATGCCCGACGGCACCGCCACCCGGCTCAAGGTTCGTTCGATGGTGGGTCTTCTCTCGCTCTGTGCCAGCAGCGTGTTCCCGGCCGAGGTCATCGAGAAGCTGCCCAAGTTCGTCGAGCGGGCAGGGTGGTTCACGCGCAACCATCCCGAACTCACGGCCAACATCGCGGCGCCGGGTGCTCCCGGTGTGGGTGGTCGCCACGTGCTGGCCCTCCTGAACGAGACGAAGCTCCGCCAGGTCCTGGCCCGGCTGCTGGATGAGGACGAGTTCCTGAGCCCGTACGGGGTGCGGTCATTGTCGCGCTCGCATCTCGCGCATCCTTACCGCTTCGAGGCCGGCGGGCGGGAGTTCCGGGTGGACTACCTGCCGGCGGAGTCAGACTCGGGCATGTTCGGCGGCAACTCCAACTGGCGCGGCCCGATATGGTTCCCCACGAACGCGCTGCTGGTCCGGGCGCTCCTCAACCTTTACGCATACTACGGCGACGATTTCACCGTCGAGTGTCCCACGGACTCCGGCGTCCGAGCCACGCTGTTCGACGCGGCCATGGAGATCATGCGCCGCTCCTCGGCGATCTTCCTGCGTGACGCCGACGGCCTCCGTCCCGTCTTCGGCTCTGCGGAGAAATTCCAGACCGACCCCCATTGGCGCGACCACATCCTCTTCTACGAGTACTTCCACGGCGACAACGGCGCCGGACTCGGTGCGAGTCATCAAACGGGCTGGACGGGGCTGGTGGCCCGCTTCATCCGCATGTCGGCGACGCTCACCAAGGAGGGCGTCCTGGCGGGGGAGAGCATGCGCATGTTGGCCTACGGGCTGGGCGAACCCGAGGAGTTGGCGTGACGCCCGCCGGCGAGGCCCTCGACACGGCCGCCGGCGCGACGCCCGAGTTGTCCTCTCCCCGCAACCCGTTGCTCTATCAGGTCAACACCCGGGTCTGGCTGACGGAACTCGGTAAATGGCTGGGCCGCTCGGCGACCCTGGACGACATCCCCGACGCAGGCCTCGATGCCATGGTTGCAGCCGGCTTCGACCTGGTCTACTTCTTGGGTGTCTGGCAGACGGGCGCCGCGGGGCGGGCGGTGTCGCGCAGCAACCAGGAGTGGCGGCAGGAGTTCGGCGGTGTCCTGCCCGACCTCACCGAGGACGACATCTGCGGTTCGTGCTTCGCCGTGACCGACTACGGCGTTGCGAACGCGCTGGGCGGCGACGACGCCCTGGCGCGCCTGCGTGCGCGCCTGCACCAACGGGGTCTGCGGCTGATCCTCGATTTCGTGCCGAACCACACGGCGCTCGACCATCCCTGGGTCGGTCAGCACCCCGAGTACTACGTGCGCGGAACGGCCGACGATCTCTCGCGCGCACCACAGAACTACCTCCGCATGCCCGCCGACCCGGCCGCCGCTCCGCCCGCGGGTCCGGCCGCAGCGGCCGAGCGTGGTGGCGAAGACGGCCTGGTGCTGGCCTACGGACGCGACCCGTACTTCGCCGGTTGGCCGGACACCCTGCAACTCGATTACGGCAACCCAGGGCTACACGCGGCCATGTGCGGCGAGCTCGGCCGCGTGGCGGCGCGCTGCGACGGGGTGCGGTGTGACATGGCCATGCTGGTGCTGCCAGAGGTGTTCGAGCGCACCTGGGGGATCGTCGCCGAGCCGTTCTGGCCCGGTGCGATCGCGGCGGTCAAGGCCGACCACGTCGGCTTCCTGTTCTTGGCCGAGGTCTATTGGGACCTTGAGTTCGAGCTGCAGCGGCAGGGATTCGACTACACCTACGACAAACGCCTCTACGACCGCCTTCGCGGCGGCGACGCTCGAACCGTTCGCGACCACCTGCGGGCCGACAGGGAGTTCCAGCGACGCTCGGCCAGGTTCCTCGAGAATCACGACGAACCCCGCGCGGCGGCGACCTTCCGCCCCGACATCCACCGGGCGGCCGC
Source organism: uncultured Actinomycetota bacterium (assembly GCA_963790415.1). GTDB lineage: Bacteria > Actinomycetota > Thermoleophilia > RBG-16-64-13 > RBG-16-64-13 > JAJZQZ01. Next base: position 45,703 of record CAWBOK010000007.1, on the reverse strand, counting down.
AGTGGTCGCCTTTCTATGCCCGGGCCTGCGGTTCTTCCACCAGGGGCAACTTGAAGGGGCCAAAGCGCGCCTGCCCGTGCACCTCTGCCGTCGGATTTCCGAGCCGGTGGACGAGGAACTCCAGGGCTTCTACCGAAGGTTGTTGGCCTGCCTGCTGACGCCCGCGCTGCGCGCGGGCGAGTGGCGCCTGCTCGACTGCCGACCGGCGTGGGAGGGCAACTGGACCCACGAGTGCTTCGTCATCTCCGCCTGGGACGATGGGGTCGGTCACCGGGCGCTCGCCGTGGTCAACTTCGCAGCCGTGCAGAGCCAGTGCTCCGTTCCCCTCCCGTTCGGCGATCTGGCCGGCGCGCGCTGGCTCCTGGAGGACATGCTCGGCGACGCCGCCTACGATCGCGACGGGGATGCCCTGGTCGCGCCTGGGCTCTATCTCGACATGCCGGCCTGGGGGTACCACGTGTTCGACGTCGTGGCAGTCTAGCCGGGCGCGCTCGCACGGTCGGCCCGGCCGGTGCGAGGGCGCCTGCCCGCCGCCTTCGGACCGCCGACGCGCACGGCTGCGGGTTACCTGGCCGCGACTCCCAGATAGTACGGCCACACTACCAGGGAGATGATCATCTGCCACCACACGAGTTTCGCGAACGCGATGGTGAACAGCCACCCGATGAACCAGATCGGACCCACCACGCCGCCTGCGGCGGCTGGGCTCACTGCCGACTTGCCTTCCGATGCCATTGTGTCATCCCTCTCTCTCGTCGATGCAGTCCGGCCGGGCGCGCTCGCGTTCCCCGGTCACCTCGCGGCGCCAGGGCAACCGGCGCCAGGGCAAACGGCCGATTCCCCGGCGCGAGTGCCGACACCAGAATAGTACCTGCAATCGGGCTTCCAAGGCCACGTGCTCTTGCCTTAGCGCTATGGCCGACTCCTGAGGCTCCACTGCCTGCCGCCCACCGCAGTGTTCGTCGTCACCGCGGTCGCCGCCACGTGCCTTGCCCTCGCGTCGCTCCTGCATCGGCTTCTTCTGGCCTCTCGCAGGTGATCGCAGTTGATGCTCGGCTTGGTCTTGCCACCGCCCTCCGCTCCCGATACTGTGGCTGCCAGGCCGACGGATTCGGCGGCAGCTGAGAGAGCCGGGTGTCAAGGGGGGGAGCCATGAACGACGCAGATCGTCTTCGGTATCGTCGGATCGCGCCGGCCAGTGCGTCCGGGGGTCAAGGCTTCGATCTTTAACAGCCTTCTAGGGCCAGAACCCTGCGTGCGGTGGCGTAGCGCGTGAGACCCTTCGCACGCACCAACGGAGCGGCAAGGGCCGCCTCGGATGTCCCCCACCCAGTTCCTGGACAGACCGATGGTTGATTCCTACATAGAGACGGAGCCGTACGGCTTTGCTGAGCAGACGCCGGCAATGACGCGAGCCTTGACCGAGGGTACCTTGAGATTCCGCCGTCTCACGGTGCCTGAGGCCGTGGCCTATTTGGTCGGCACAAACGTGGGCGCCGCGGTGCTGGCTCTGCCCTACGCGGCCCGCCATGCAGGCTTTCTCGGCGCTCTCCTGGCCTGCTTGCTGGCCACGTTGTTCTCGCTGGCCTCCCATCTCTACATCGCCGAAGCCATGCTGCGGACACCCGAAGTCACGCAGCTGATGGGTCTATTCCGGACCTACCTGTTTCGAGGCAGGGCGGCCGGCCTCTATCTCTGGTTCCTCTTCGCCATCACCATCGGCGTGGCCATTCCCACACTCACCGCCTACGTCATCGGTGGAGCGAGCGCTCTGGCGGGCCTGGTGGGTATCGACCAGTGGCAGGCGCAGGTGGTCTTCCTGCTGGCGGGGGCGGCAGTGGTGTGGCTGGGGCTCAAGACCACCGGGTTCCTCCAGAAACTCGCGGGAATCGCCATGGGCGCCGCTTTGGTTGCTCTGGCCGGTCTCTCGGTGACTCACGTCGGCGCGCAGGTCTCGCAGGCCCTGACCTTCTCCCCGGGAGCCTTGGGGCCGGTGCTGCCCATCGCCGTCTTCACGTGTATGTCACAGGCCGTGGTTCCGGAGATCACCCGCGGTCTTGCCGACCGTCCTGCCGTCATTCCGAAGGTGATCCGCTGGTCTCTGTTGATCAACCTGGCCTTTTCTCTTCTGGTCACCTTCTCCATATTCGTGCTGGTACCTATGGACCGCATGGCCGAACTCGCCACCGACTCGTGGGGACGCGAACTGGGGCTCTGGGGCCTGCGGCTGGCGAGTGCCTTCGCCCTGCTCGCCTTGTTGACATCCTTCTGGGGCACGGCCGGAACCGTGCTGAGCAATGTGGTCGACCTGTTGCGCTTCCCCTCCGACCGGCAAGTGGGCTATAGGCTCATTGCCTTCGCGATCACCATCGGACCCTCTGTGATTCTCGTCGCAGGAGGATTCTGGGGGTTCGTTGAGCTGGTGCAGATCGCGGGGTCGGCAGGGGGGGTACTGCTTGCGCTGCTTCCCATATGGGTGCTGAGGCGATCCCGGCTCGAGGGAAAGCGGAGCCCGGAATTCGTGGTGTCGCGACTACTGGGCCGGCCAGTGCAGGCCCTCATGGTGGTCTTCTACGTGGGAGTGCTGGTCCTCGGTGCAGTGGCGGTCTGAAGCTTGGGGGCGAGCCTGGAGTCCAGTTCCTCTTGCGTGTCGGCGAAGAAGATATGCCGAGGCTTGATCTGGCCCAGATTGCGTTTCTCCTTGATGCGACGGTCGATCTCGGCTTGGACCTCCAGGTAGGCTTCCGGCGCCGCTACCACCAGATCGAATGCGTCCAGTGCCTGCGCGGAGCTTACGGCGTTCCGGAGACCTTCGCTTGCCTTGTGCAGGCACTTATTGACGTGCTCCCGATAGCCGGCCTCGTCTTCCAGGGGCCCGTCCGGGATCACCAGGAACACGAGCCTGCCAGGAGATCCGCGCAGGAAGTGCAACTCCCACCAGCGCACGTTCCCGGCGTTCGTCGCCGCGTCCTGAATATCGCGCGAGAAGATCTTGCCCACCGGGAAGATGCCCATCTCGTCGGGGACCTCGAAATCGAAGGCATCGACCGAGCGGCCCAGCATGCGGATCGCGGGCAGGTCGAAGCTCAACGGTTGGCCCTCGAAGTCCTTCTCCACGTGGTAGGCGGGGTCGACCACCTCCACCAAGTCGCCGGTGGGGTAGCGGAGCAGGGGCAGGCAGTCGCCCGGCCGCGTGACGATCAGCTCTCCGCGCATGCCGGCCTGCCACTCGTACCAAGGCACTCCGGCCACGGTGTCCTTGCGGCCCTCGCGCACTGCGAGCACGTCGGCCGGATCGGCGATCTCCGGGATGATGCACTGCAGAAGCAGGCTCAGCCAATCATCGCCGTCGACGAATTGCACGCCGTAGAAGAGCACCTCGGTGCTGCCGAGGAAGTCGTGGAACTCCACCTGCGGGTAGCTCCGACGGAGTTCCTCCACATAGTGCTGCATGGGCTCAGAGAACGACAGCGCGATCTTCACGTTCTGGACGATCAGCTGGAGACGAGCGGGATCGATGCCCGCCAGATACAGCCTACCGACGAGATTCGCCAGCGCAGCGGGCACCCGGTATTCCTTGCGCGCCTTCTCTGCCGCCAAACGGCGGTAGAACCCGGGATCATGAGCCATGCGGGTGATCATCTGAAACAGCAGCGGAGGCCCGGTCATGATGTCTACGGTCTTGTGACGCGAGATCCGTCGCAGTGCCTTGATGAAGTCGCGGTCGTTGTTGACCGGGGTGGAAAAGTAGTCGGTGGCACCCATGCTCTGGGCCAGCATGTCGATGATGCTGCCCGACAGAAGCGGAAACGCGGCTCCGAACGACCAGGCGGAGTGCCAGGGTCTGACCCCCAGGGCAAGACACGTGCAGCCGATGGCATGCGTGCAGCGCTCGACGTCTCCGGTGCCGAAGTACATGCGTTTCGGCTTGCCCGTGTACCCGGATGTCTGCCAGCGTGTGGCGTACGGGCCGAGGAATGCCCGCTCCGTGCCGACCTCGTCTATGACCTGAGCGATGCTCTCATAGAACGTGAGCGGCAGCGATGACAGATCTTCCACCGCCGCTACGGGATGCAGGCGGCCCGCATAGATGGGGGAACGGGGGGCCGTGTCGGTGATGTGTTGCAGCAAGGCCCCATGCCGTACCTTGTGCTGCTGGTACGTCGGCTCGAAGAACGAGCGGGTGTCCTGTACCAGTTGGGGGCCAAGAGCCTGTGGGACCATGAAGCAGAATATACCAGGTGCTATCGTAGCGACCCGACACGCGAAAGGAGTGCGGCAGTCCCGATGCCCGGCGAATCCCTCAGGATGGCACTGTCGACGCTTGCGGCGAACAAGAAGCGATCGCTTATCACGGTACTGGGTGTGGTCATAGGTGTGGGAGCGGTCATCGCCATGGTGGCCGTCGGCAGCGGGGCCCGCGACGAGGTGCTGGGATCCATAGAGGGCATGGGCAGCGACCTGGTGTTCGTCAACCCGGCCGCGGACACGCCCGGCGGGTCGCCGCTCACGCTGGGCGACGCCGAAGCCGTGGGGAAGCTCGCTGGGGTCAACATAGTGGTACCCCAGGTTGGGGGTGGCGTGACCATGACCTACATGGGCGAGTCCGCCTTTGCGTACCTATTCGGAACTACCCCGGACTATGCGCCGGTGCGTAACGCGAAGATCGCTTTGGGCCGCTTCTTCACCCAGGCCGACCTCGATCGCTCGGCGCGGGTCGCCGTGCTGGGCCTGCAGAACGCGGACGATCTGGGCACTCGTGACCTCCTGGGCAAGCAGGTCTACATCTCCGGCATCGCGTTCACCGTGATCGGCCTTCTGCAGCCCCGCGGAAGCACCGGCCCCTTCAACCAGGACCAGGTGACCCTGATCCCCATCACCACGGCGATGGCCCGCGTCACCGGCAACGACGCCCTCTACTCTATGAGCGTGCAGGTGCTGGGCTCCGGTCTGATCGACACCGTGCAGCAGGAGATCCCTCCGCTGCTCCGTGAGCGTCACCGACTGGCGGCTACCACCCAAGATGACTTCGTCGTGCAGAGTCAGACCGATGTGCTGGGCATCGTGAGTACCATCACGAACGTACTCACCGCGTTGTTGGGGGGCATCGCCGCCATCAGCTTGTTGGTGGGCGGCATCGGCATCATGAACATCATGTTGGTCAGCGTTACCGAGCGGACCCGCGAGGTGGGCATCCGGAAGGCTCTGGGCGCACGCCGCTTCGACATCCTGGCGCAGTTCCTCGCGGAGGCCGTCGTCCTATCCCTGTTGGGTGGGCTGATCGGTGTCGGGGCCGGCTACCTGATCGCTCGGCTGGCCGAGTATTTCCTGCACTTTCCCGCGCCTGTGAGCGTGTCCACTGTTCTACTGGCTGTGGCCGTGTCGGTGGCAATCGGAGTGTTCTTTGGCGTCTACCCCGCCTGGAAGGCAAGTCGTCAGGACCCCATCGTCGCGCTGAGATATGAATAGCAACCATCGCCTGGAGATGTGAAGCCGATGAAGAAGATGCTGGTCGCCATAGTGGTACTAGCCGGCGTGGGCGCGGGGGTGTGGTTCCTGTGGTTCCGGAACACGGAGGCTGCGCCGCAGTATCTACAGGCCACCGTGACGCGGGGTGAGGTGGTCACCACGGTGTCGGGATCGGGGACGGTTCGCGCACCCTATTCGGTCAGCATACGTACGGCCCGAAGCGGCTCGGTGACGGCGGTTCTGGTGAAGGAGGGCCAGATGCTAGAACCTGGACAAGAACTGTTCCGCATCGATGAGCGCCCCACGTACGCCCTCGGGGGCAGGTTCCCCTTCTACCGTGTCCTCAGCACGGGCGAGGAGGAAGGAACTGACGTCCGTGCTCTGCAGCAGATGCTCAAGGACCTGAAGTTCTACCAGGGCAACGTCGACGGCACCTACAACGACGACACCATCCAGGCAGTGGGCGACTTCATGGAGGCCAAGGGGCAGGACCGGACGACCCAGGTGGGCCCTGATTCGTTTCAGGCGGTGGGCGACGGCGCCATGGCCGTGTCGGTGCCGGTGTCGGTGGGGGCCCTGGTGCCACAGAAGTCGGTCGTGGCGACCACCGTGCCCGCCGGATCGCTGGAGGCCCTCGTCGATATCAACGAGATCGACTTTCCCCAGGTCAAGGTCGGTCAGGTCGTGAAGCTGACGTTGGGGGCGCTTCCAGGCAAGACCTTCACCGGCAAAGTCACCAAGGTGTCTCCGGGCTTGGTGCCGGTGGGATCACCCGGGGGAGCCGCGGTGGGGCTATCCGGGCAGTCTGGGGCCGACGGCGTGGTGAGCTTCCCGGTGACCATATCGGTCGATGACCCCGATAACGGCATGAAGGCCGGGATGTCGGTGGATGTCAGCATCGAGCTTCAGAAGGCGGAGAACGTCCTGGCTATCCCTGCCTCTGCCGTGCAGGTGACAGACGGGAAGGACTACGTTCTCTTGCCCGCATCGCTGGCTCAGCCGGGAGGAACGCCCAACCGCAGAAGGTAGAAGTCACCGTTGGCTTACGGGCGGACGACTTGGTGGAGATCACGTCCGGCCTCACCGATGGACAGACGATCATCGTAGGCCTGGATGTGACGACGATATCGCTCCCGAATAGCGGGCTCTTCGGAGGGCGACCTGAGAGCGTCCGCAGCGGGCAGGGGCTGGGACGGTGAGCGCAGCTACGGGTGACGCCGTCGCGGCCTCATCCACGAAACCGGACTCGGTGCAGGTGGCCGACCTCGTGATCCTGGAGGGCGTGACGAAGGTCTATGGCCTCGGTGGGTACACCCTGAGCGCGCTCGACGGGATCGATCTTCGGGTCCGGCGGGGGGAGTTTCTGGCCATCATGGGACCGTCGGGCTCAGGCAAATCCACCCTCATGAACATCATCGGCTGCCTCGATCGCCCCACGCGGGGAACCTACCGCTTGGATGGGGAGGACGTCTCTCGCTTGAGCGAGGATTCCCTCGCCCGGGTCCGCCGGCTTGCGGTGGGCTTCGTCTTCCAGACGTTCAACCTGCTTCCCCGGCTGACGGCGCTGCACAATGTGGAGGTGCCGATGGTCTACGCCGGGGTCTCCCCTCGGAAGAGAAAGGAACGAGCCCAGCAGCTCCTGACTCAAGTGGGGTTGGCCGACAGGTCGAGCCAGCACCCCAACCAGATGTCCGGAGGGGAACGCCAGAGAGTGGCCATTGCCCGCAGCCTGGCCAACGAGCCGGCCCTGCTTCTCGCCGACGAGCCCACCGGGAACCTGGATTCTCGCTCGGGCGCCGAGATCGTGGGTCTTCTCGAGCAGTTGCACAGGGAGGGCCGATCGGTGATTCTCATCACGCACGAACCGGAGGTAGCTTCGCACGCGCAGAGGATCATCCATTTGAAGGATGGTCGCATCGCGAGTTCTGAAGCTGCACGGTAGAGCTTCGCGCACGCGGAGCCCGGTCGCGAGGCGCGGGGACACAGCCTGGCCGGGCCTGGCAGCCGCCTGGCTGGTCTGGTGGCCGTCGACGATCGGCAGCGCTTGGTAACATCGTCGGCATGAGCCTTCTCGCCCTCGCCCTCAAGAACATCTCGCGCAGTCCGTTCCGCAGCTGGATCGTCTTCGCCTGCGCCCTGCTCATCGCCGGGCTCGCCCTGTCGACGGTGTTGATCGTCCAGGGGGCGAGCACCAGCCTGCGCCGGGCCGCCGATCGCTTGGGCGCCGACATCGTGGTCGTTCCCAAGGGCACCGAGAGCAAGGTCGAGACGGCGCTCCTCATGGGGACGCCGACCACGGTGTGGATGCCTGCCGCAAACCTCGCCAAGGTGGCCACGGTCGCGGGTGTGCAGACCGTCTCGCCCCAGCTCTTCCTGGCCTCGCTCGCGGACGCGAGCTGCTGCTCGGCTTCGAACATGTTCGTGGTTGCCTACGATCAGACCTCGGATTTCACCGTGAGCCCTTGGTTGCGGGCGAAACTCGGAGACGGTCTGGGTGAGGGTGAGGTGGTGGGCGGTTCGCTCGTCGTCGCCCCCCCGGGACAGGGGATCAACCTGTACGGCTCGACGCTGCAGGTGAGGACGATCCTGGAGCCTACGGGTACGAACCTGGATCAGACGGTCTTCATGACCTTCGCCACCGCCAAGGAAGTGGCGCGGCTCTCGGTGACCCAAGCCGAGAAGCCGCTCGTCATCCCCCCCGACAGCATCTCGGCCGTCATGGTGAAGCTCGCCCCGGGCCTGGACCGTGCCCGGGCGGCCGCGACCATCGTCGAGCAGGTGCCTGAGGTGACGGCCATCGAGAGCGCCGACCTCTTCGGTTCCTTCCGCACGCAGATGAACGGGCTCGTCCGGGGCATGCTGGCCGTGCTCGGCCTCATCATGGTCCTTTCGTTCGTGGTCATCGGCCTGGTCTTCTCCATGGCCGTGCACGAACGTCGCCGGGAGATAGGGGTGCTGCGCGCTCTAGGCGCCACTCGGGGCTGGGTTCTTGTCTCCCTTCTTGCTGAGGCTCTGATCCTGGCGGCCGGCGGCGCCGTCGTGGGCATCGCCATGGCTGCCGTCGGTATCTCCCTCTATCGGCAGCTCATCATCTCGTCGGTGGGCTTCCCCTTCCTCTTCCCCAGTGCACCCGCCTTGGCGGCGCTCGTGGTCGGCGGGATGCTGCTCGCCCTGCTGGGAGTAGCGCTGGCGACGTTCGTGCCCGCGCTGCGCATCAGTCGTCAGGATCCGGCTCTCGCCATGAGGGAGTGAGCTCTTGATCTCGATGCGCGGAGTCTCGAAGACCTATGTCGCCAAGCGGGGCTTGGCCGTGACTGCTGTCGACGGCGTCGACCTCGAAGTAGACGCAGGGGAGTTCCTGGTCATCACCGGTCGCTCGGGCTCGGGCAAGACCACGCTCCTCAACTTGATCGCCGGTCTCACCACTCCCACCGCCGGTCGGATCCTCCTCGACGGTGTGGACCTCTGGAGCTTCTCAGATGCCGATCGCTCCCGCCTGCGCAACGAGCGGGTGGGCTTCGTCTTCCAGTTTCCCAGCCTGCTGCCCACCCTCACCACGATGGAGAACGTGGTGCTGCCCGCTACCTTCGGTGTCGTAGGTGCCAAGAATCCCGGCGCTCCGCGCGCGGGCGCGGGAGCTCCTCACTCAGGTGGGTCTCGACGACAAGCTCTTGGCCTACCCGCGGGAGCTCTCGGCCGGACAGCAACAACGGGTCGTGCTCGCCCGGTCCATGGTGAACCAGCCCCGGCTGCTCTTGGCCGACGAGCCGTCGAGCAACCTCGATGAGCACACCGAGGCTGAGATCATGCAGAGCTTCAGCGAACTGCATGCCTCCACGGGGATCACGATCCTCATGGTCACCCACTCCTCGCAACTCAAGGCGTACGGCACCCGCGCCATCGAGATGGCCGCCGGTGGGGTCGTGGACGGCGCCTGAGGGCGCTCTTTGGGCCTACTTGGTCGCCCTCACAGTACCTTGCGGCCCTGGATGAGCCTGATCAGCACGACGATGACGGCCACCACGAGGAGGATGTGGACGAATCCGCCAACGGTTGTCCCGGATACGAGTCCGATGGCCCACAGAACAAGAAGCACCACTGCGATAGTCCACAGCACGTAACTCACCTTCTCTCGTCGGTCGAAGAGCTGCTATGAATGGCGACGCGCTCGATATGTATTGCCCGACAGCCCCGAGAGTATGCCTCAACCTGTCCGCTTCGGGCACCTTGCCGTCTTGTGAAGACCGCCGCCGCGGCTCCGGTTTGTCTTCCGAGCGTGATAGGGTCGAAGGGCAGGCGGAACCGAAACAGGCATAGGAGGACGGCCGTTGTCGCCTCGCCGCCGCGCGTTCATCATCCTTGCAGTCATCGGCGTCACGGTCATCGGCGGAGCTTCGTGCGCGAGCGACGAGCGGAGTACGATCACTCCGGTAGGAACGGGGGCCGACCCCGCCGCGGTGGGCTCCGTGCCGACCACGACCACAGGCTCAGTGCCGACAACGACCACTGTCGGGGAGGCGCCCACTTCAGCGCCACCTGACGCCGCTGTCGGTGTCACGGTCACCGAGGTGATCGACGGGGACACCATCGGCGTGACCTACGACGGGGCGCATGAGTCGGTGCGCCTTCTCGGAATCGACACCTCGGAGATCGGCGAGGCCTTCAGCGCGGAAGCCACTGCCGCCCTGCGCACCCTGCTGCTCGGCAGGACCGTCCGGCTCGAATTCGATGTCGTCCGCCGGGATCAGTACGATCGTCTGCTGGCCTTCGTCTGGGTGGGCTCCACCACGGTGAACGTTGAGATGCTGCGTCTGGGATTCGCCACCCTCTACACCGTGCCGCCGAATGTGCTGCACGTCGAGGTTCTGGGGGCGGCCCAGGATGAAGCTCGGGCGGCTCGGCGCGGCATGTGGGGAGCACCGGCCCGGTCACCCGTAGAGATCGTGAGCATCCACTCCGATGCCGCGGGGGACGACGCCGCGAACCTGAACGACGAGTACGTCGTCTTCAAGACCTTGGTCGCGGGCACCCTGGCGGGCTACGCCGTGGAGGACCAGTCGGGGCACCGCTACGACTTCCCCGACCGTGTGTTCGAGACTGCGCAGACGTTCACGCTCCGCACGGGCCTGGGCGCCGACACGCAGACCGACCTCTACTGGAACATGTCGGGAAGCGCCGTCTGGAACAACGATGGCGACACGGTGAAGGTGCTCGATCCGGAAGGCCACGTCGTGGTGAGCAAGGACTACTGACCGGGCGGCCCAGGACCCGTCGCGCAGACGTGGTCCTACGGTCGTCTCCCTGCTGCGCCGCCCGCGAACTACAAGGGCTTGACTAGTAGTAAGTTATTAGTATAATGGGATTCATAGTAAGTACGGTGGCGACTAGATCGGCACAGGAGCGACGTCCTTGATGGGATCATCAGACATGAGCGCTGCGTCTTCCGACGGGTCGGGTGATCCGGCGGTGGCTCAGGCCGCCGCGGCCACCCTGCCGAAGTTCCAGAAGGAGTTGAGCGCCGGCACGGTGTCGCTGGTCCTTCTTGCCTTGCTGCAGCGGGCGCAGGAACCCCTGTACGGGTATCAGATCGCGAAGCGGCTCGAGGGAGTCTCGGAGGACAGCCTGCCCTTGAAGCAGGGCACTCTCTACCCCGTTCTGCGTTCACTGGAGGCGGGCGGGTTGCTGGTGAGCCACGTGGAGCCATCCGTCTCGGGCCCCCCGCGCCGCTACTACTCCACCACCGCTCTCGGCCGGGAGTCGCTGGACACGTGGAAGAAGGCCTGGACGCGCACGTGCGATTTCGTCGATGCCGTACTGGAGGGACATCTTGGCTAGCGACGTCAACACCTATCTCGAAGAACTTCGCGTCGAACTTGCGGGCGCGGACCCGGCTCTCGCTCAGGATGCGCTCTACGACGCGGAAGAGTACCTGCGCGCGGAACTCGCTGTCCTGCAGGGGCAGACGGGAGACCAGGCGCCGGATCCAGACGAGGCCATGGCCACGGTCATCGAGCGGTACGGGACGCCTCGCGAAGTGGCGACCGCCTATCTGGATGCAGAAGCAGGGCCCGCCCCGCCCGCCGCGTCGGCCGCGGCGGCCGGGGCGCTTGTGGGGACGCTGGCACCGGCACCGCCGCCCCAGCCGCCACCCGGTTTCTTCGCTGTCATGGCCGATCCGCGGACATGGACCTCTCTCGCGTACATGCTGCTCTCCCTGGCGACGGGCATCGCCTACTTCACCCTCGTGGTCACCGGGGTCTCGCTGTCGGTGGGCTTCTCCGTGCTCATCATCGGGATACCGTTCGCACTCCTGTTTCTGGCGGTGGTGCGGGCGTTGTCGCTTGCCGAGGGGCGGGTAGTGGAAGTGCTGCTCGGGGTGCGGATGCCTCGACGGCCGCGCCTTGGGCCCAGTGAGGCCGGCATCTGGCAACGAGTGCTCTACTGGCTCAAAGACCGGCGGACCTGGACGGCCATGCTCTACATGGTGCTGCAGTTGCCTCTGGGGATCGTGTACTTCACGGTGTCGGTGACCGGTCTGGCCACCGGGCTGGCGCTGATGTGCACGCCGTTCGTGCAGCTCGCCACCGGCCACACGTATGTGGAGTTCGGGAGTGTTAACGAGCTCTCGTTCAGCTGGTGGTTGATGCCGTTGGTGGTGGTGGGTGGAGCGCTCCTCGTCCTGGTGACCCTCAACCTGATCCGGCTGGCGGGACGGGCCCACGGCGCGTACGCCAAGGCCATGCTGGTGCGCGGCGGACAGCCGGCGGACGCATCCGCGGCGCCCCTGCCGACGGGTGAGGCGGTGGTGTAGTCGAACGGGGCGGCGGGGCCGTTCTATGAGTGTCGCCCAGCAAGCGCACCCGAGAGATGCGCAGATCGCGATGGTTACCGGATGCCGATGTGTGGCATGGCGTCTGTGGCAGCCGCTCAGCCACACTCATTCTGCCAAGATCTCGGCGGGAGATCGCACAATGATGTCGGCGGGCATGTGCGTCAGTTGCTGCCGATCGAGGGTCACGAGTGTGGCGGCGTAATGGCGGGCGGTGGCGCCGTAGACAGCGTCACTGCCCTTGAGCCCACCGTGCAGAGCGATCTCAGCGGCATCGTCGGCGAGGCTGCGATCCAGAGACACCACCACGACATGGGGAAGGTCAAGGAGCCGGGCCACGTAAAGGCGGCCGATGTCGACCTGTCCGCTCGATCGTCCAAGTGTGGCGGCCACCTCCACCAATAAGAGAGTGGGCAGCACCAACGGAATCTGCTCGTCTCGCAGCCGATCGACGAACACGCGGCTGGTGGCCTGCCCTTCCTCTCGGGAATGAAGGGCGTTCAGGAATACACTCGCGTCGACGGTCAGCGGGCGTCGCATGCCGTCTATCGCCTGACCTCATCCAGGATATCGCGGCTGTTGAGCGGTGACATCCAGGCCTCGTCCGCGGCTTCTCCGGCCTCGAAGAACCGGCTCCACGCCTCGTCCGGCGAGAGGTGCTCCTTCTCTTCCCTCGCTGTGTAGGGAACAATGATCCCTAGGGGTTCACCTCGGCGCGTCACCACATAGCGGGCGCGATTGTCACACACGTCGCGGAGAACGTCCGACGCGTGTGTTTTCAAGTCGCGGATGCCGATCCGTGGCATGACAGAGTCCTCCGGCGGCGCGCGCTACGCGCGCCGAGATCGACGAGGCCGCCTGGAGCTCCCTCCGCTCCACCGGCAGCCGCCCGTTCGACCCGCCCACGACGGGCAAGAACGCTGTCATGGTGATCAACCACTACGGCGGCCGTCAAGGTGGTCAACCGCTGCGGCGACGAAGTGCTGAAGGTCTACCCGGCCTAGGCCGGGGAACCGGCGTAGACCTGGCGCCCGGCGCCCGACTCCCCGCCTCAGCGACCGCGCGAACCCCTGCTGGCGCCGCCGCCTCCGCCGCCGAAGAACAACATCACCCCGAGAATGAAGCCGAAGTTGTACCACGCGCCGTTGTTGTGCACCTCGTACACGTTCACCGTGTCGGAGAAGAGCGACCAGATGAAGGTGAAGAAGGCGATGAAGCCGTGCAGCAATCCCTGCCAGAAGCCGGCCACGCTTCCTGCCGCATCGGGGGTGCCGACCAACTGGTTCGGGCCGGGGACGCAGCCGGCCAAAAGGACAACCGCGAAGATCGCCATAGTCGCTGCGAGTGCCTTCTTCATGTCGGCTACCGTACACCGCGGGCCGGGGTGCCGTCAACGTTGCCGCGCATCCCGCCGGTAGGTGCGCGCCCGTCGTCCGGGAGGCGACTCTTGGTCTATCATAGTCACGCCCGCCACCCGGCGGGTCGCCCGCGCAAGGAGGTTCGATGTTCCGGTTGTTGAGGCCGTTCGAGTTCCACGAGCCCGCCAGTGTCGAGGAGGCCGTCGCTCTGCTCTCCACCTACGGCGACGGGGCCCGGGTCCTGGCGGGGGGGACCGACCTGGTCGTCTCGATGAAGAAGCGGGAGCTCGGGCCCGAGCACGTCATCGCGATCAGTCAGCTTGCCGAGCTCGATTTCATGGAACTGGACGCCGACGGGAGCCTCCGCCTGGGTCCTTTGGTTACCCACGCCGCCATCGCCCGGTCGCCGATCGTGCGAGAGCACTTCGCGATGCTCGCCACGGCGTGCAACGAGGTGGGAACGCCGCAGATCCGGAACATGGGCACCATCGGCGGGAACGTGTGCAAGGCGGGGCCCTCGCAGGACACGCCTCCCGTGTTGGTCGCGCTCGAGGCGCAGCTCACGCTGGTAGGACCCCTGGGGGAGCGGATCGTCCCTCTGGACCAATTCTGCACCGGACCGTTCTGTACGGTCATGTTCGCCGACGAGCTGCTCACGCAGATCCGCATTCCGCCGCTCCCTCCGGGCGGCGTCGGTTGCTACACGTGGTGCACCAAGATCACGGCGACCGACGAGACCTTGGTCGGGGCGGCCGTCGTCCTGGTCGTGGATCGAGGATCACGTATGCCGCGACGTCAAGATCGCGTTGAGTTCGGTGGCGCCGATAGCGACGAGGGTCCGCGGGGCGGAAGATATCCTGCGGGGCAGGCGGCTCACCCCGGAGCTGATCGAGGAAGCCGCGCGGATGGCCGCCTCGGAGGCACGGCCCCGCTCGCGGGCGGAGTACCGTCGCCGCATGGTGCGGGTCTTGGTCGGCGATGCCGTCAACGAGTTGTGGCTGCGGAGCGCAGGCCAGGCCGCAGGAGACGGCGCGGGCATGGCCGGAGGGGAGACCGCGCGCCAGGACGGAGAGCAGCCGCATGAAGATGCTGGCAAGATTCAGTGTGAACGGCGAACCTCACGAGATCGCGATCGAGCCGCACTGGCTTCTCATAGAGATCCTTCGCGACAGGCTGGGTTTCACGGGCACCAAGCACAGTTGTGGCGTGGGCAACTGCGGCGCCTGCACGGTGCTGGTGGACGATGTGCCGGTGCTAGCCTGCATGACTCTGGCTCTGGCGGTGAGGGGCAAGAACATCACCACCATCGAGGGGCTGAACGGCGGCGACGGCCTTCATCCTCTGCAGCAGGCGTTCGTCACCTACGGAGCCATCCAGTGCGGCTACTGCACGCCCGGGGTGATCTTGACCGCCAAGGCCCTGCTCGACCGCAATCCCGACCCCACCGACGAGGAAGTGCGGCACGCCCTCTCGGGCAACATCTGCCGGTGCACCGGCTACGTCAAGATCGTCGAGGCGGTGCTGGCGGCCGCTGCGGTGATGCGCGGGGAGGCGGCGCCTGCGACCGCCGCCGAGCGGGACGCGATGTCCGCCGCCGCCGCGAGTGGGCAGGGTGAGACCCATGTCTGAGGCCTTCTCCGTCGTCGGCAAAAGGATCTCGCAGCCCGACGGCCCCGCCAAGGCTACGGGCGAAGCCAGGTTCGTGGCCGACATCCAGCTGCCCGGCATGCTGTTCGCCAAGATCCTGCGGAGCCCCTATCCGCACGCGCTGGTGCGGCACATCGACACGTCCCGGGCGATGGCGCTTCCCGGTGTGGCGGCCGTCATCACCCCCGACGATTGCTCCGAGTGGAACACCTTCGACCGGGGGATGAAGGACAAGCCCCTCGTCGACGGCTATCGCGTTCCGCCTGAGGAAGCGGTGGTCAACCGGCGTGCCCGCCATTTCGGCGACGCCATCGCGGCCGTGGCCGCCGTCGACGAGCACGTGGCTGAGCAGGCGCTGCTGCTTCTCGACGTCGACTACGAGGTGCTGCCGTTCGTCATCGACGCCGAAGAGGCCATGCTGCCGGGGGCGCCGCAGATCAGCGACATCGCTCCGGCCAACGTCGCCAAGCACTTCGAGTACCCGTTCACCGAGGGGGATGCCGACCAGGCCCTAACCGACGCCGACCTGGTGGTGGAGGGCACGTTCAGGACGCCCAAACAGGAGCACTGCACCCAGGAGACTGCCGCCTGCATCGCCTACGTCGACGCCGGCGGCCGCCTGAACGTATGGTCGCAGTCGCAGTTGGCGCATCTCGCCCGCCGCGAACTGGCCCACATCTTCAAGATGCCCGTACGAAAGATCAAGCTGATGACGCCGTTCATCGGCGGCAGCTTCGGTCAGCGGGGGGCGCTCTGCGCCGAGCCGGTGTGCGTCGCCCTGGCGCTCAAGACCCGGAAGCCCGTGAAGTTGGTGTTCGCCCGCGAGGAGAACTTCGTGGGCCTGGAGGGCCGCACCGGCTTCGACCGCATCGACGTCGCCATGGGCTTCAAGAAGGACGGCACGCTGTCTGCCACCAAGACGTACATGGTGGGCCGCCTGGGCGGCTACATGGGCTGCGGGCCGATGGCTTCGGTCATCGGCATGTCTCTGGTGATGGGGCACTACCGCTGTCCGAACCGGGCCGGATCGTCCGACATGGTGCTCACCAACACCCCGATGGCCGGCGCCATGCGCGGCTTCGGCAACGAGGTCATGTCGTTCGCCACGGAGCAGCTGGTGGACGAGGCCGCGGAGAAGTTGGGCATCGACCCGGTGGACATCCGCCTGATGAACGCCAAGCAGACCGGGGATATCGCCGCCTTGGGCCTCTATCTCGAGAGCAGCTACCTCGAGGACTGCATCATCAGCGGCATGAGGAAGTTCGGGTGGAAGGAGAAGCGGAACTCGCGGGTCAAAGACACCGGCCGCATCAGGCGGGGCTACGGCATGTGCACCATGAGCCACTGCACCGGCGCCGCTCCGCTCTACCTGGAGCACTCGAACGCCCTGGTCAAGCTGAACGAGGACGGCTCCGCCGACCTGACGGTGCACCCGGCTCCCGTAGGAAGTCACATCTGGGGCGCGCTGTCGCAGATCTGCGCGGAGGAACTGGGCATACGGGCGGAAGACGTCAACATCGTCACGGGCGACACCGATGTCACCCTCTTCGAATACGGCTCCGACGCCAGCCGCTCCACGTACGCCATCGGCGGCGCCACGCTGCGCGCGGCCGCCCAAGCCAAGGAGCAGCTCCTGGCCCACGCCGCCGAGATGCTGGGCGCCGAGATGGCCGACCTGGAGATCAAAGACCGCCGGGTCCAGGTGAAATACAAGCCGGATATCGGCTGCAGCGTGGGCGACGTCTGCTACGACGCCATCTACAGCTTCGGCGGCGATGCCACCAACTTCTCGGGCAAGCAGTCGTTCGAGCCGGAGTGGAACTCCCCCATCTACGGGGCGTACTTCACCGAGGTGGAGGTGGATATCGAGACCGGGCGGGTGCGGGTGCCCCGCATCGTCGTGGCCATGGACTGCGGCACGGCCATCAACCCCATGGCCGTTGAGGGCCAGATAGAGGGTGGCGTGCAGCAGGGTCTGGGCTACGCCCTGACCGAGAACTACATAATCAACAAGGACACCGGCGTGGTGGAGACCACCAACTACGACTCCTACAAGGTGCCCGGCTTCCTGGACATGCCGCAGTGCGACATCATCATCGTGAACAAGCCCGATCCCCGGGGACCGTTCGGAGCCAAGGGAGTGGGCGAACCGGGCATGGTGGGCATCGCGCCGTCGGTGGCCAACGCCATCTACGACGCCATCGGTGTCCGCCTGCGGGAGCTGCCGATGACGCCGGAGCGCATCTTGGATGCCCTGGAGGAGAAGGAGCACGCGGCGAGGGCGTAAACCAGGGCGGCGACCCCGAAGGGCGGCGGCGGCACCCTCGCGCCGGCCTCGCCGGCGCGCCCTACGCTTCCAGCAGCACCACCGCGTCGGCGAACAGCTCGTACTCGTCGTCCTCGTCGAGGTCGCGGATCAGCACCTTCTCCACTTCGCCCTCGCCGCGCACGGCCAGCAGGCGGGACTGGTAGAGCACCTTCACGTCTGAGCGCTTGACCTCGGTGGCGACGTCGTCGGGTAGTCCCAGGACGTCCAGCTCGGTGACGTAGATCACCCGGGGCGTGACCGCGGTCAGCGCCAGGGCGAGCTTGGCGGAGGCGACGCCCTTGTCGAGCACCAGCACGCGCTTGTCGGCGAGCGTCGAGACGTCATCCACCGCGGTGTAGACGCCCGTGCCCGCATATTCTGTGGCGCCCTCGATGACCGTGACCTCGCGCGCACCGCAGCCCAGGCCCACCGATGCGATCTCGTCTTCTCCCAGAGGCTTGAGGCGTTTGCCCGAGCGCCAGTTCTTGATGGCGTCGTGCAGCGCGTCGGCCGCCAGGTTCGAGCAGTGCATCTTGACCGGCGGGAGTCCGTCCAGCGCGTCGGCCACATCCATACGGGTCACTTCGAGGGCCTCGTCGAGCGTCTTGCCGATCACGAGTTCGGTCACCATGCTCGACGTGGCCACCGCCGATCCGCACCCGAAGGTGAGGAACTTGATGTCGTCGATGCGGTCGTCTTTGACGCGCACGTACATCTCCATCAAGTCGCCGCACACCGGGTTGCCGACCCGGCCCACGGCCACGTCGTCGCCTTCGAGGGTGCCCACGTTGCGGGGGTTGCGGAAGTGGTCGAGCGTCTTCTCGGAATACTGAGTGGATTTCATGCGGGGGCCTCCTACGACCTTCTTCTGAGCTTCTTCTAGACTTTCTGGTAGAGCGGTGACATGCGGCGGAGGCGGGCCACGATCTCCGGCAGGACCTCCATGACACGGTCCACATCGCTTTCTTGGCTGAATCGTCCGAACGAGAACTCGAGCGAGCCGTGGGCTTCCTCGTGCAGCAGACCGCACGAGATGAGCGTGTGCGATGGTTCGAGGGTCTTCGAGGAACAGGCCGAACCCGTGGAGACCCAGACGCCCTCGTCCTTCATGGAGAGGAGAAGGGATTCACCTTCGATACCCTCGAAGCGGAAGTGGGCGTTGTTCGGCAGTCGCTCGACCGGGTGCCCGTTGAGGTGGGAGTCCGGGATGGTCGAGAGCACGAGGCCGATCAGACGGTCGCGCATGGCGGCCAGCCTGGCCGCGTCCGCGGGTAGCTCGTTCGCGGCGATCCGCGCCGCCACGGCCATCCCGATGATCGCCGGCATGTTCTCGGTGCCCGAGCGCAGGCCGCGCTCCTGTCCGCCGCCCATGGTGACCGCCGCCAGGCGCGTGCCTTTGCGGATGTACAGCGCGCCCAGCCCGGGCGGCCCGTAGATGTCGTTGCTCGAGATCGTCAACAGGTCGACGGGGACGGAGGAAACATCGATGGGCAGCAGGCCCTCGGCGGCCACCGCGTCGACGTGCAATGTCACGCCGGTCCCCTGCAGCATCTCGGCGATCTCGGCGATGGGCTGCACCGTGCCGATCTCGCTGTCGGCCCATCCCACCGAGACGAGGATGGTCTCGTCGGTGATGCGGGAGCGGAGCTTCTGGGGATTGATTCGCCCATATTGATCGGGCGGCACCTTGGTGACGCGGAACCCTTCCTTCTCCAAATACTTGCCGATGTTGTGCAACGAGATGTGCTCGACCTCGGAGATGATCAGGTGATCGCCTGCGCGCTTGTTGCGGTTCGCGTAGCCGATCAGCGCCAGGTTGTTCGATTCGGTCGCGCCCGACGTGAACACGATCTCCTCCGGCTGGGCCCCGATGAATGCGGCGACGGCGGCCCGGCTCTCCTCAAGCGCTTCCGTCGCGCGATCACCGACCATGTGGAGGGAGGCCGGATTGCCGAAGCGTTCCGTGAAGTAGGGCAACATCGCCTCGACGACACGTGGATCGACGGGCTTGGCCGACTGATAGTCCAAGTAGATCTCTGCGGCAGTCATGGGATCCATCACCGGTGGCCTAGAACCACATCGTGGCGCCGGCGTCGAGCGCGAGGTCGTTGAGCGTCGCCGCTCCCACGATCTTCACGCCGTCGATGAGATCCACGGTCTCCCATCCAAGCATCTGCTTGGACGCCTCGCACACGAGTATTGGGATGCCCATGGCCAGCGTCTTGTCGATCATCTCGCGCACGCTCGGGAAGGATCCGAGCTGCATCTTCTCGGCCTCGCCCGGCTTGAGCGTTATCAGGCCCATGCCCAGGTAGTACACGGTGGGGTTGAGGTCCATGGCCTTGGCCGCCTGCGCGAGCACCAACGGCGAGTACTGGCGCTCCGGAAGGTTGCTGGTCTGCACGTATAGGACTGCGTTCTCGTCTTTCATGGTGGTTGCCTCCTGGCTTTACGTACGCCTATCGTCCTTTGCGGATCAGGAAACGGTTGTGGTCTCCTTGGTCGTCTACGGAGACCATCTCGTGGCCGGCTCGTTTGGCGAACCTTGTCAGGTCCTCCACCGCGGCCGGGTCGTCGGTAAGCACCTCGAGGACCTCTCCCACCTGCAATGCGTCCATGGCCTCGCGCGTCTGAAAGAGCGGCTCGGGGCAGAATAGACCGATGCAGTCGAGAGACGTCTCGGATGGTTCGGAGTGGTTCATTGCTGACCTCGTTGTGGCGGCGCCATGCTGTACTCTGATGCACTATTCCCACCTGTGGCCAAGATGAAGCCCGCCGGCGTGCGCGGGCTGGTAACTTGCGCACGATGATACGATTCGTGCAAGCCAACGTCGGATTCGGGGTACGCCGGGATGTCAAGGTGATCACGATGAGCACCTTCGAGAGGTGGCGGTGATTCCCGGCGGTGTGATGTGGGCGGCGTGGCTTCCCGTTGTCGCCTCGGTCGTGTTCATCGAGGTGCGCTGTCACGCGGGGCTCGGACATACGCTCGGCGTTGTGTTCCTCACGACCGAACGACCTACGAAACAAGTCCGCCGAGGTCTGGAAGGACCTGCCGGGCGAGCGCGAGAGGATCATCACCAGCAATGGCCGTCCGGTCGCGATACTCGCCTCGGTCAATGAGTCCAACCTGGAGGAATCGCTCTCCGCGTTCCGTCAGGCTCGGGCTGTCGACGCGGTGGCGGCGTTGCAGAGCGCCTCGGTCATTCGGGGGACGGACGGGCTATCGATGGACGAGATCGACGCCGAGGTCGCTTCCGTGCGGGAGAATCGCACTCGGTGAGGATCGTCCTTGATACGAACGTCCTCGCGTCCGGACTGTTAATCCGTTCGGTCCTCCCGGCGAGATAGTGCGCCTGGTATCTTCAGGCGAGATAACACTGTGTTTGGAGGCTCGTGTCCTCTCCGAGTATGCGCAGGTAGTACGCCGCCCCAAGTTTGGGTTCGAAGGCGGGGCCGAGTTCTTCGTCATCGGAAATCGCGCCCATTTCCCCGACGCGTTGTGTCATGGGGCGACCATCGTATCGCCATCCGAGTTCATGGCGACGTTTCGTGAGAGGCCGGCACAACGGACTAGGGCGGGTGCTAGAATCAGCCATGGCCGTTTCCCAGGACACGCTTGATCGCATCGTAACCTCGTTGGTCGAGGAAGCGAAGCCGGAGCGGATCGTTCTCTTCGGCTCTCAGGCGCGGGAGGATGCCGATGCGGGCTCAGACATCGATCTGCTCGTGGTTGAACGGCAACCTTTTGGACCTGAAAGAAGCCGTCGGAAGGAGATGGTGAGGCTCTGGAGGGCTCTGCCCAAACTCACTGCCGGAGCAGACATTCTCGTCTATAGCTCCGATGAGGTCGAACGTTGGCGCGAATCCCGCAATCACGTAGTAGGGAGGGCACTGCGAGAGGGTCGGGTCCTGTATGAAAGACCCTGACTATGCTGCGGTGCTGCTTCGACTCGTCGCCGACGAATACCGAGCGCTTGGCGCCATGGTGGATCCAGCCGTGTTCAACGACGCCATCTTCGGCTTTCACGCGCACCAGGTGGCGGAGAAGACCCTGAAGGCGTGGCTGTCCGGTGACGGGGTGGAGTACCCGCGAACGCACGATCTCTATCGACTGCTCGCGCTCGTGGAAGCTGCCGGCGCACGGATGAGTGATTACGATGAGTTGGTCGAACTCAACCCGTTCGCGGTCCAACTTCGCTATGATGCGTTCGACGATCAGGGCGAGCCGCTGGATCGACCCAGGTTCCTTGAGTTGCTTCAGCGGTTGCTCGACGAGGTGCGCTGTGCGCTCGGCCTGGAAGGCCTGACGTAGAATTCCCTTGCGAGCGGCGCCCGCCTGCTCTGCTGTGGCTCCGCCCGCTCTGCTGTGGCTCCGACTGCTCGCGTTCATCGGTCCCACCCTCGGGTTCTTCTTTGCTCTCCGGCGCGTCTGTGATCGACTGGTCCGTGGCGCCCTGCGGGAACGATCCTCCACCTGGTTGTACGGTCAGCACCATATGATACTGTAGACAGAACACTCCTCACCATGCAACCGGAGGATCGAGAGACAAGTGACGGGCGAGCCGGCGGCCGACTACGACCAGAACGTGCCCGCGGTGGATCAGGCCGCACGTATCCTGTACTTCCTGGCGGGCGATACCCGGGGTCAATGCACCCTCACTGAGGTCTGCAACGCGGTCGGGATCTACAAGAGTAAGGGCCGCGCCATCCTCAACACGCTCCGCGCCGCCAACCTGGTGAACAGGAACGACCAGGAGAAGACGTACTCCCTCGGCACCGGACTGATCGTGCTCTCTCGGGCGGTGCTCGACCGCACCGATATCTCCGCCGCGGCGGCTCCCTACCTGGAGCGGCTGGCCGCACATCCGGGCACGTGCGCGTTCCTGGCCCTGACGCGCGATTCCGAGTTCTACGTCGTGGCCCGGCGGGAGGGGCCCAGCGGGTTGAGCGTCACCATCCGCGTCGGCTACCATTACCCCTTGACGTGGGGGTCCATGGGCAAGGCCATCGTGGCCTTCCTCCCCGAACCGGAGAGGGACGAGCTTCTTGCCGAAGGCACACTCTTCTTCTACGGTGATCCCGGCGCGAGACCGGTGGATATCGAGGCCGTACGCCGCGAACTCGATGAGTGCCGCCGGCTGGGCTACGGCACGGATGTGGGCGCGATACAGCAGGGATTCAATGCCGTGAGCGCGCCCCTGTTCGGTAGCCGGCAGCCCTCGCGGCCGGTAGGTGTGGTCACGCTGTTCGGCACATTCCCGGCCGAGGAAGCCGTGGCGCACGGAGAGCGGGTGGCAGCTGTGGCGCAGGAGATGAGGTCACGTCTGGGTCCGCTCTTCGACGGCATCGCATGAAGGGATGACGCGCTTTGCACCGCGAGACAAACAGGGGGACGGCATGAGAAGAGTCCAGGTGGGGATGTATCAAGAGATGCTGCCGCTGGATCTGCTGAAGTACGAGGAGGCGGCCCTCGGTCTGGGCGCTTCGCGCGCCATGGTCGTCCCGGTGAGCGACATCCCGGTCGACGACCGCGTCACGCTCAAGTGCCGGATACCCCGGTGCTTCGGCTACGGCGTGGGGGCCAACTGCCCTCCGTACACCTTGACGCCCGCCGAACTGCGTGCGCAACTCGAGGGTTTCCAGTGGTCTGTGTTGGTGACGGTCGACGTGCCACCGCCTATCATCATCAGGGATCGCGAGACCATCGTCGAGCGGGTGGCGGCGTATCAGAAGGTCTACGAGATCGTGGCGGCCGTCGAGAGTCTGGCCTTCTACGACGGGCATTACCTGGCGTTTGGGCTCGCGGCCGGATCGTGCCGGCACACGTTCTGCGGACAGCAGACGGACTGCAGCGCTCTACTCGGCGCAAAAATGCCGGTTCCCCTTGAAGTCCCGGCCATCCATGGAAGCGGTGGGAATCGACGTCTACAAGATGATCGCGCAACTGGGCTGGGACATCTATCCTGCCGGCAGCTGCGTCACCGCTGAGGACCTGCCGAGCGGCGTGCTCTGCGGGATCGTGATCGTTCAATGAGCCGCATGCGGCGTCGCGCGCGGGCGAGGAGCGGCAGGACGCGATGATCGATTTCACCCTCTCTGACGAGCAGCGATCCATCGCCGAGATGGTGCGCGAGCTGATGCTGGAACAAGTGGCGCCGCGTACGCGGGAGATCGAAGACCTGGCGGAGTTCCCCGCTTGGGTCGCCGAGCTGTTCCGCGGGCTCGACCTGTTCGCCGTGGCTGTGCCCGAGGAGTACGGTGGTATCGATGGGTCGCTGGTCACCCTGTGCGTGGTGGTCGAGCAGGTGGCCCGCGTGAGCCCCGCGTGCTCCATGATCGTGGGCGTGCAGTCCTTGGGGTCGACTCCCATCAACCTGTTCGGCAGCGCCGACCAGAAGAAGGACTGGCTGCCTGCATTTGCCGCGGGGGAGAAGATGGTCGCGTTCGGGCTCACCGAACCCGACGCCGGCTCCGACGTGAAAGCCATGAGCACGCGGGCCGTGAAGGCCGACGGCGGCTGGCGGCTCAACGGCCGCAAGAACTTCATCAGCCACGCGAACATCGCCGACCTGGTGGTGTGTTTCGCGAAGGTCAGCGTTCAGGGTCGCGACCAGATCACCGCGTTCGTGGTGGAGACCGATCAGCCGGGCTTCGTGGTCGACAAGGTCGAGCACAAGATGGGGCTGCGGGGATCGCCCACCTGCTCGTTCGTGCTGGAAGACGCCTGGGTTCCGCAGGCCAACCTGCTGGGCGAGGTGGGGCATGGCCTGGAGATACTCCTTGCCACGCTGCACAGGTCCCGCATCTGCTCGGCGGCGCAATCCCTGGGGGTCGCGCAGGGAGCGTTGGATCTCTCCGTCGCCTATGTCAAGGAGCGAGAGCAGTTCGGCCGGCCGCTCGCCAAGATGCAGGCGGTCCAGATGATCGTGGGCGGTATGGTGGCCCAGACCGAAGCGGCGCGCTGTATAGTCTACGCCGCAGCCGGGAAGTACGACGCCGGAGACGCCAACATCGAGCGTTTCTCGGCCATGGCGAAGCTTCTTGCGTCGGAAGCAGCCATGGATGTCACAACGAACGCCGTGCAGATCATGGGCGGCTATGGCTACATGGTGGAGTACGGGGTGGAACAGTTCATGCGCGACGCCAAGGTCTTCCAGATCTTCGAGGGCGCCAACGAACTGCATAGGATGGCCATTGCACGGGATCTGTTCGCAAAGGGATAAGGGGGTACAGGTGAATACCGTTGTGTGCGTCAAGCAGGTGGTCGATACCGAGGCCGAGAAGCGGCTTCAGCCGGGGGATTGGCGGTTGGACAGGACCGTGGAGAACATCCTCAACCCCTACGACGAGTACGCCGTTGAGGCCGCCATCCAGCTGAGGGAGAGTCTGGGCGGCGAGGTCACCGTGCTCTGCATGGGGCCCGACACAGCCGAGGACGCGGTGCGCAAGGCGCTCGCCATGGGGGCCGACAAAGCCGTCATGGTCACCGACTCCGCGCTCGAAGGCTCCGACGCTCAGGGAACGGCCTACGCGCTGTCACAGGCTCTCAAGACGCTCGAGTTCGATCTCGTGGTGTGCGGCGCCATGTCCACCGACGCGCAGACCGGGCTGGTCCCCGCCGCGCTGGCAGAGTTGCTCGACCTGCCCATGCTGGGCAACGCGTCGCGGCTCGAGGCTGAGGGCGACACCCTGAAGGTCAACCGCCAGACCGACGAGGGCTACATCGCCTACGAATGCCCGATGCCGGCGGTCGTGGCCGTGGCGAAGGGCATCAACGAGCCTCGGTATCCTTCCCTGAAGGGGATCATGGGCGCCAAGAAGAAGCCGCTCTCGACCATGAGTGCGGCGGACGTCGGTATCGACCCGGCCGCGGTCGGCTCCGCGGGCGCACGCACGCACGTGCTTGCCGCCGCCCAGGTGCCTCCGCGCGCCGCGGGGGAGCGCCTGACCGACTACGGCACGCCGGCGGAAGGCGCCGCCAAGCTGGCCGACTTCCTCTTCGACGCCAAGGTGGTGTGAGTCATGTCACGTAGCGGGATCTTGATCATCGGCGAGGTCAGGGGTGGGAAACTGACCGGCGCAACTCTCGAGAGTATCTCCGAGGCCGCCAGGTTGGTGGCGGCGGTCGGAGGCGAGGTGTCGGTGGGGCTGCTTGGTGAAGGCGTGGCCATGTTCGCCACGACTGCGGGCAACTATGGGGCTTCCACTGTATATGTGGTTGACGACGCAGAGTTGGCCGTCTTCCGCTCGGGGCCGTACGCCGACGCGGCGATGGCCTGCATCGGGGCCGCCGACCCCACGGTGGTGTTGTTGTCCAACAGCGCCGATGGGCGCGAGATAGCCACGCGCTGTGCCGCCCGCCTGGGCGTGGGTGTGGTGATCGACGTGACCGTGCTTCAGCCCGGCGACGCGCGCCTGCGCGCCACCCACCCCTGCTTCGGGGGTTCGGTGCTGGCCGAGAAGGAGTGCCCGGGCGATCCGCAGATCTTTACCGTTCGCCCCAACTCCTTCGCCCGCGTCGAGACGGGGGGAGAGGCCGCCGTCGTTCCGCTGACAGTCGACTTCACGCCGAGCGGTGTGCTCGCCCGGGTGGTGGATGTGGTCAGCGAGCGGGCCGGGATCCTGAGCCTTGAAGAAGCGGCAGTGATCGTCACTGGTGGCCGGGGTGTGGGTAGCCCGGAGAACTTCGCCGTGATCGAGGAGTTGGCCGCCGTCCTGGGCGCCGCGGTCGGCGCCAGTCGCGCCGTGGTGGACGCCGGTTGGAAGCCATCGACGTACCAGGTGGGGCAGACGGGCAAGACCGTCTCACCCGCGCTCTACATCGCTGTCGGTCTTTCGGGGTCCATCCAGCACAAGGCCGGGATGCAGACCTCCGGCATCATCGTGGCCATCAACAAGGACCCAGAGGCCCCCATCTTCAACTTCGCCACCTTCGGCCTTGTCGGAGATCTCCACCAGATCCTGCCTCCGCTCACGGAGGAGATCCGCCGACGCAAAGCCGCGATGTAGGCGGCGGACGCGGTGCGATGTTGAAGCGGCTGGGGCGGATCTTCGGGCGTCGCCGAGACCACAACGGCGAGGGCAGCGCCTGGGACCGCTGCTGCGAACGGGCAGCGGGAGACCGCTACCATGGTGGCCGTACCGTGGCGTAGCAGCGCGTCGTGGGACGAGTATGACCTTCGCGTGTATCCTCGCCGTGAGGCCGACCGGTTCCAGTTCTACGTGGAGACGGGGAATCTCATCAGCGTGCGCGCGGAGAACCTGCTGCCCGAGCCAAGGCTGAGGGTGCGGGTGTTCGGGTGCGAAACGGGACAAGAAGTACTGGCTCAGGCCTCCAGCGACGACGGTGGGGTTGTCGAGCTCTTCGTTGTCGGGCGCGGTCGACGGCATGTATTCGGTGGAGGTTGGGTTGGACCCGCCGAAGAGTGAACGCCCGCAATCCTATCGGCTCAGCATCGACGCCCCGAGCGGCACTCGGCCGGCGGACGTAGTACGCGGGAGGCGGGCGGAATTCGTGGACGTGCCGGTCGGACACCCCTACCGAGAGGCCATTGTCGCGATAGCGGGCGCCGAGGTCATGGGCGGCTACGGGGAGTGGTGGGAGTTCGCGCCTGACGAGCCGGTGACCCGGGTCCAGCTTGCCGAGATGGTCCGCGACTCCCTGGGCAGCGAAGGATCGGGTGCGGTGCCGGTGCTTCTCGCCGACCTCGCGGCCCAGGAGCGATCGAAGGGGGTCTTTCGAGTCCTCCCACGTGATCGGGACCGGCCTCGACACCCAGGTGGCCGCCATTGCTCGAGCCCAGGCCGTCTCGATGATCGTCGGGGCTCTGGAGCGCTATCGTCCCGGCGTCCTGGTGCGGCCACCTCGCGGCTACGCATGCACGGTTGCGAGCGGCCACCGTAGATTCCACGCTCGAGTCGCCGAGTACAACGGCCTTCTAGGGGGGCTGGTGGGGTTCGGACCCGAGTGGGATCCCAGACTCGCCGTGTCTCGGGGCGAGGTGGCTGAGATGCTGTGGGCGACGATGCGGCTGGCCGGAACGGCCGTGGAAGAGTCGGCCCAGACCCTCGCCGGGCCTGCCGACGATGAGGTCGAACCCGATCTCACGACGCTCGGCATGTACACGGCTGAGTATCGCCTGGGAACAGAGGAAGAGATCGACCGTTTGATGGCGGAATCCGGGGCCGTTGACGGGTCACCTCCGCCGAGCGAAGCACGGAGCGCCCACCCTTCCCGTCTCGATCGACCCCGCGGACATCCGCCAGAGCATAGAACAGACGCGCGATCGTCTGCGGGAGAAGACTCTCGACCCGTCGGAGCCGGCCGGCGCAGGAGAACGGTGCCTCAGACGACGGCTAGCCGACCCGCTCCGTGGCGCGTGGCCCTGGCCTTCGCCGCCATCTACGTCATATGGGGCACGACCTACCTGGCCATCCGGTACGGCGTCGAGACCCTGCCCCCGTTCCTGATGAGTTCCGCTCGGTTCTTCATCGCCGGAGGGCTGCTGTTCGCGTGGGCGCGTTTCAGAGGGGTCTCCATCCCGCGCCCGACCTATTGGAAGCCGGCGATCGCGGCCTCGGCCTTCCTGATGGTCGGTGGTCAGGGGATGGTCGCGTGGGCCGAGATGCGCATCCCTTCGGGTCTGGCCGCCGTGTTGATCTCGATCATGCCCATCTGGATGCTCGGGCTCAATTGGGCACGCCCCGGCGGACAACGACCCGATTGGAAGATGATCACCGGGTTGGTGGTGGGCTTTGTCGGTGTGGTCATCTTGATCGGCCCCTGGCAGACCGGGGGCAGGGACGTGGACCTCATCGGCGCCGCCGCTGTGCTCTTCGCCGCGCTGTCGTGGGCCATCGGGTCGCTGTACACGCGCTCCGTGCGGATGCCGGTGCCCCATCTCATGGTGACGGCGATGCAGATGCTGTCCGGTGCCGTGCTGCTGCTGCTCTTGGGGTCGGCGACGGGGGAGTGGGGGCACGTCTCGGGCGCCGCCATATCGGCGGTCTCGGTCGCGGCGCTGCTCTACTTGGCGGTGGTCGGGTCCTTGGTGGCCCTGAGTGCGTACATGTGGCTGTTGCGGGTCTGTCCGCCGTCGCGTGTCTCCACCTACGCGTACGTGAACCCGGTGGTGGCGGTCTTTCTCGGCTGGCTGATAGCCGGTGAGTCGTTCACTCTTGCGGATGCTCGTGGCGACCACCATCATCCTGGGCGCCGTGGTGCTGGTGACCGTCGGGAGCGTGACCGACAAGCACGCGCCCATCCGGAGGCGGCCTGTGGCGATCGCGGCGAGCGTCGAGGTGGCCGCCCTCCCGGCGGCCGCTCCGTCGGAGGAACTCGTTTCGCAGTGAAGCCTTGGCCGCCGGGGACGCACTGGGCGGCGCGATGCGGCAGACGCACCGGGCGGCGCGTGGCGGGCGGTCTATCCGCTCTTGCCGAAGGCCGATTCGGCGAGGATCTGACCGCCATCCACCACGATGGTCTGACCGGTGATGAACTTGGCTCCGTCCGAGGCCAGGAAGGCCATGGCGTGGCCGATGTCCTCGGGCTCCCCGAGGTGCCCCATGGGGATGACCGCTTCGTTCTCGCGGGCGTACTCCTCGCCGGCCACTTCGATCATTCCTTCGGTGAGGATGTTGCCGGGCTCGACCCCGTTCACGGTGATGCCTCGGTCGGCGAGTTCCAGCGCCACGTTGCGGATGAACCCGTTGATGCCGCCTTTCGCCGCCGCGTAGTGAGTGAGACCGATGATAGCGTCCGGTTCCCCGTGGTCGACGAGGTCACCACGATGCGGCCGTAGCGTTGCGCGAGCATCTGCGGCAGACAGGCCTTCACCGACAGGAAGACGCCGCGCAGGTTGACGTCGAGCATGCGGTCCCAGTCGGCGGACGTCATCTGCTCGATGCCGACCATGGACCGAGAAGCCCGGCGTTGTGGCACAGGATGTCGATGCGGCCGTGCGTCGATGGCCGCCTGCGCCATGGCTCCATCTCGGTCTCCTGGCTCACGTCGGCCTTGAAGAACCACGCCTCTCCGCCGCGTCCCGGATGCGGGCCACCGTCTTCTCGCCCCAGCTCTCGTCGATGTCCACCACGACCACGTGCGCACCTTCGCCGGCGAGCACTCGGGCGATGCCGCCCCCGATGCCTCTGCCTGCCCCTGTGACGATGGCGATCTTCTCTTCCAGACTCGTACCCACAGCAGCTCCTCTCTTCGTGCGCCGCCAGCATCCTACGCGCCGGGACTGCCTCCGCCGCCGGTAGGGTCACCGTGAACGTCGAGCCCACTCCTACCGTGCTCTCCACTTCCACGCGGCCGCCGTGGATCTCGGCCACGTGCTTCACGATGCTCAGTCCGAGCCCGGTGCCGCCCGTTTCGCGCGAGCGGGCTTTGTCGACCCGGTAGAACCGTTCGAAGATGCGGGCCTGCTCCTGACGGGGGATGCCCAGTCCGTCGTCGCGCACGACCAGGATGGCCGTGCCGCCCTCATGCCGCACCCCGACCCACACGTGGCCGCCGGGGCGGTTGTAGCGCAGGGCGTTCTCCACCAGGTTGCGGACGAGAGTGGTCAGCTGCACGCTGTCACCGTGCACCCGCACCGGCGGTGATGCGTCGATCTCGATGGTGCGCCCGCGCGGCCTCCTGTTGGAGGCGCAGCCCTTCCACGACGGTCGCCGTGATCTCGGCCAGATCCTCGATCTGGGCGTCGGCCGCCGCCGGCGCCCGCTCCTCGAGCCGGGAGAGCACCAGCAGATCGGTGACCAGGTCGGTGAGCCTTCCCACCTCGCCGCCCACTCGCTCGGCGAACCGCTTAGCCTGCTCGGGGTCGTCGTGCACCGCCTGTTGAAGGGTGTCTGCAAGCAGTGAGAGGCCGGCGAGAGGCGTCTTGAGTTCGTGGGAGACGTTCGCCACGAAATCCCGGCGCACATCTTCCGCGCGTCGGCGCGCGGTCTCGTCGCGGAACACCAGCACCACCTGAGCGTACTCGCCCTGCCGGTTGGTGGTGTCGCCGCCCCTGCTGGGCCACCCCGGTGCGTGGCGCGGAAGACGAAGCGGCACCGCCTGCACCCACAGCACCCGCGCGTCGGGCATGCGCACTTCTTCGGTCACCACCGAACCTGTGGCGCGGGCACGTTCGGCCATGGCTTGGACGGGGAACGAGCGCGCGGTCTGCACCAGCGGCTGTCCGGTCATGTCGTCGGCCGCGGTGCCGAGCATGCGCGCCGCCGCCGCGTTGACGCGCACGACCACGCCGGAGATGTCGAGCACCAAGACCCCGTCGCTCATCGCGGCGAGGATCTCGGCCGACTGCTCCTCCTCGGCCGCCAGGCGGGAGACCCGGCTCTCCAACTCGCCCGCCATGTAGTTGAGGGCCTGTCCCAGTTGGCCCAGCTCGTCCGAACGCCGTCAGGCCCACTCGGTGGGACAGGTCACCGTCGGCCACCCCGACAGCCATCGTGCGCAGGCACTCGATGGGTCGGGTGAACGATCGGGACACCAGGTAGGCCAGGAGGATGATGGGCGCCAGGAGGAGCAGGCCCACGAGAAGCGGCAGTCGCAGCACGTGGCCGAGCAGTGGGTCCACGCGCGAAGCGGGGACCGCCACGCGCACGACACCGCCGGACCACGGAAGGTCCCCCGGTGCGATCGGGACCGCGACGTAGAGCATCTCTTGTTTGAGCGTGGTCGAGACCCGGCGGGCGCGGCCCTCGCTCCCGGCCAGAGCGGTGGCCACCTCCGGCCGACCGCGATGGTTCTCCATGAGGGCCGGGTCCTCCTCGGAGTCGGCGAGAACCGTGCCGTCGTGGGCGACGACGGTGATGCGCATGGTGGTTGCGGCACCCATGCGCCGGGCGAACGCCTCGAGGGCGGCGGGGTCGGTGGCCGCCGTCCCTGCGGCCGTGTCGGTTGCGCCCGCAGCGGTCGGCGGAACCGCCGAAGGGAGGGCGACGGCGAACCCCCGTGCTTCGAGGGCGAGGTCGGTCTCGAGGTTGTCCAGGAAGGCCCCCCGAAGCACGTATCCAGAGACCAGAGCCTGCACCAGGATCACCAGGACCATGATCGCGAGGAACGAGCCCAGTACGCGCCATCTGATGCGCATCACGCCGACTACTCCTCTTCCTCGGACGGGACGAGCCGGTAGCCCACTCCCCGTACGGTCTGGATGGACACGCCGGTCTCCAGGGTGTCGAGTTTGTCGCGCACTCTGCGGACATGCACGTCGAGGGTGCGAGAGCCGGGCAGGTAGCGGTGATGCCACACGCGGGTGACGATCTCTTCCCGCGGAAAGAGGTGTCCCGGCGCGGATAGCAGCAGATCCAGGAGCTCGAACTCCTTGGGCTTGAGTCTCTGGGTGCCGCGCCGCCCACGAAGCGTGTGCGCGTTGCGGTCGAGGATGTCGGGCGTCTCCGTCGCGGGCGAGGTGGGCTCGACGGCCTCGCGGAGGTCCGGGCGGCGCAGGCGTGCCTCGATGCGCGCCAGGAGCACGTCGAGGTCGAACGGTTTGGTCACGTAGTCGTCCGCGCCTGCCTGGAAGCCCTGGAGCATCGTCTCGCGCTCGCCGCGGGCGGTCAGCATGATCACGGGCAGATCGGGGCGGCGGCGTTTGATCTCGCGGCTGACGGTCAGTCCGTCGAGACCGGGCAGCATCAGGTCCAGGAGCACCAGGCCGATATCGCCGGCGAGCGCGGCCTGGAGGCCGGCTCGGCCGTTGGTCTCCTGCAGTACGTCGTAGCCGGCGCGACGCAGATTGTAGGCGAGGAGCTCCGAGATGGTGGCGTCGTCTTCCACCAGGAGGATGGTGGCCTGGACTCCGGCTCCGGCGCCACGCTGTGTATCGGTCATGGGTCCTCCGCCGGCAGGGTGCGCATCGTTAACGTAGCGGTCACGCAATGGTAACACCGGCGGCGACGCACCCCGGTAGCCTACAGTGCACACGGATAGGTGAGAGATGAGCGAGGAGGAAGAATGCGGCATGTGAACGTCAGGCGCACCCCGGCCATGGTGGCCACGATCGCGGTGATGGTGGCGCTGTTCGGTCTGCTTCTCGCCGGGTGCGGGGGAGTCAAGACTGCCGATGACGCCACCACGGCTACCACCGCGACCGCCGGCAGCGACACCACCGCCGCGACGGGCGCCGACGCGGGCAGTAGCGACACCACCGGCGGCGCGCTCGCGGCCGCGCTCAACGGCGCCGGGGCCACCTTCCCCGAGCCGCTCTATGTCGAATGGGCGGGCGAGTTCGGGGCTTCCGTGCAACCCGGTGTGAGCATCAACTACCAGGGCATCGGCTCGGGTGGGGGCATCCAGCAGTTCACGGCAGGCACGGTGGACTTCGGCGCCTCCGACGCTCCCATGAAAGACGAGGAGATCGCCGCCGCCGAGGCCAAGAGTGGGTCCAAGGTGCTGCACATCCCGACAGTGATGGGGGCCGTGGTCGCCGCGTACAACCTGGATGGGGTCACAGAGTTGAAGCTCGACTCCGACACGCTGGCCGCCATCTTCTTGGGGACCGTCACGAAGTGGAACGATCCCAAGATCGCCGCCCTGAACTCGGGTGTGACTCTGCCCGATAGCGCCATCCAAGTAGTGCACCGCTCGGATTCGTCGGGCACCACCAACATCTTCACCGGCTACCTGACGCAAGTCTCTCCGGAGTGGGCCGCGCAGGTGGGCAAGGGCAAGGACGTGAAGTGGCCGGTGGGCGTCGGTGGTCAAGGCAACAACGGCGTCGCCGCGTTGATCCAGCAGCAGAAAGGCAGTGTCGGCTACGTGGAATTGTCCTACGCGCTGGAGTCCAATCTGCACGATGGCGACCCTCAAGAACAAGGCCGGCAACTTCGTGGTGCCCAGCCTGGAATCGACCGCCGCCGCCGCGACCGGCGTGGACATCCCCGCCGACCTGCGCTTCGCGCTCAGTGACTCGCCGGGTGCGGAGGCCTACCCGATCGTGGGAGCTACCTGGATCCTCGCCTACGAGACTATGAAGGACCCGGCCAAAGCCGATGCGCTCAAGGCCTTTCTTAAGTGGGCGTTGACCGACGGCACCTCTCTCGCGCAGGAGTTGAATTACGCGCCGCTGAGCGACGACCTCAGAGCCAGAGCGCTCGCCAAGGTCGACACGATCCATGGCGGATAGGTCCACGACGATGACAGGGGGTCCGGCGCTCGGCGCCGGACCTCTGCTGGGACGCAAGGGGATCGGCCGCAAGGCCGATCCCCTGTTCGCGTTGCTCACAGCCGCCGCCGGGTCGACGGTCCTGGTGATCCTGGGTTTCATGATCCTCACCACGACCATGACGGCTCTGCCGGCTTTCAAGTCGCAGGGCATCTCCTTCATCACCAGCACGAACTGGGACCCCTCGGCGGGTCGATTCGGCATCCTGGCCTTCATCTACGGCACCCTGGTGACGTCGGCGATCGCGGTGGTCCTCGCGGTGCCGCTCAGTCTGGGGGTGGCCCTGTACGTGACCGAGGCGGCGCCACGGCGGCTGCGCGAGCCCGATCACCTACCTGGTCGACCTGCTCGCCGCGGTGCCCAGCGTGATCTATGGCCTGTGGGGCGTCTTCGTGTTCCTGCCCCTGTTCCTGCAGCCGGCGGCCGGCGTTTCTGCGCCGATTTCTCGGTTTCTTGCCCATCTTCGCCGGTCCGGCGTCGGGTCTCTCGTACTTCGGGGCGGGGGTGGTGCTCGCCATCATGATCGTCCCCATCATCACGGCGCTCACCCGAGAGATCCTCCTGACGGTTCCCACGGAAGACAAGTACGCTGCATATGCCCTGGGGGCCACGCGTTGGGAGATGATCCGCGGCGTCGTGCTGCCTCGCAGCCGGGTGGGCATCGTGGGAGCGGTCATGCTCGGGTTGGGCCGCGCGCTCGGTGAGACCATCGCCGTGGCGCTCCTCATCGGCGCCCGGCCGCAGATCTCGGCCTCGATCGTCCAAGCCTGGCTACTCCATGGCCGCGGTGATAGCCAACCAGTTCCAGGAAGCCACGGAGCCGCACATCCGCGCCCTGGTGGGCGTGGGGGTGGTGCTGTTCGGCATCACCATCCTGGTCAACGTGGGAGCTCGCCTGATCGTCCTGCGCATGGAGCGCTCGTGAGCGCCGCCGACTCGCGTGTCCGCGGGCGCCGAACGTCGCCCCTGCCCCGGAGTCGTTCCTGGGCCGGCGGCCGGCCCGCCGGCGGGTGTGGACCGACCGCCTGGCGACGGCGGGCCTGATGGCCGCGGTCATCATGGTGCTGGTGCCGCTGGGGCTGATCCTGTTCACCATCGCTCCGCCGGGGCTTGGCCACCATCAGTTGGGAGTTCCTGACCCAGCCCATGCCGTACAGCCTGCGCAAAGAAGGCGGAGGGCTGCTCAACTCGGCCATCGGCACGTTTCTCATGGTCGGTCTGGCCACGGCCTTCTCGGTGCCGCTGGGCGTCCTGGCGGCCGTCTACCTGGCCGAGTACGGCAAGAAGAACACCCTTGCCGGTGTCATCCGGTTCTTCACCGACGTCATGACCGGCGTGCCGTCGGTGTTCGTCGGGTCTGTTCATCTACACCGCCCTGGTGGTGCAGTGGGGGTTCGGGGCCTTGATGGGCGCCTTCGCTCTTTCGATCATCATGCTGCCCATCATCGTGCGCTCCACCGAGGAGATGCTCCGCCTCGTGCCGTCGGAGCTGAAGGACGCGAGCTATGCCCTCGGCGCCGCCAAGTGGCAGACGGTGTCCAAGGTGGTGCTGCCGTCGGCGCTGCCCGGCATCACCACCGGAGTGCTGCTGGCCGTGGCGCGCGCGGCGGGGGAGACCGCGCCGCTGATCCTGACCGCCCTCGGTTCCTTCAAGATCGTCACCACGCTGGTGGGCGAGCCCATCTCCGCGCTGCCGCTGGCCATCCTCTCAGGCGCCCGCAACCCCTTCGCGGCCGGTCAGGCCCGGGCCTGGGCCGGTGCGCTGGAACTGCTCGTCATCGTCCTGGTGTTCACCATCCTCGCTCGAGTGATCGCTTCTAGGAGTCGCATCTCATCGTGAACGACGAATCATCATGAACGACGCAAGCGTGTTCTCGGTCAAGGGCCTGGACGTGCACTACGGCGGCGCCCTGGCCCTCAAGGCGGTCGATATGGAGATCGGCCCCCGCCAGATCACGGCCATCATCGGACCCTCGGGATGCGGCAAGAGCACCCTCATCCGCTGCCTCAACCGCATGAACGACCTGATCCCCGGGGCCGCCGTCACCGGCGAGGTGCTCTACCACGGCAACGACATCTACGCTCCCGGGGTCGACCCGGTGGTGGTGCGCCGCCACATCGGCATGGTGTTCCAGCGGCCGAATCCCTTCCCCAAGTCCATCTACGACAACGTGGCCTTCGGGCCGCGCATCAACCGGTTCAAAGGCGATCTCGACGAACTGGTGGAGCGCTCGCTCAGGCGCGCGGCGTTGTGGGACGAGGTGAAGAACAAGCTTAAGAAGAGCGCTCTTGCTCTCTCCGGGGGACAGCAGCAGCGGCTCTGCATCGCGCGGGCCATCGCGGTGGAGCCCGACGTCATCCTCATGGACGAGCCCGCCTCCGCCCTGGACCCCATCGCCACCGTGCGCATCGAAGACCTCATGCAGGAGTTGAAGAAGGAGTTCGCTATCGTGATCGTGACCCACAACATGCAGCAGGCGGCCAGGGTGTCCGACAAGACCGCCTTCCTCTATACCGAAGTCGACGAGGAGACGTCGGCCCGCTGGGGTATCCTCGTGGAGTACGACGACACCAGCACGATCTTCACCAACCCGACCGACAAGCGGACCGAGGACTACGTGTCCGGCCGGTTCGGATAGCGGGGCGCACGTATGCGGGATACATTCCACAACGAGCTGGAACGGCTCGACCAGGACGTGCTGCGGATGGGCGCCATGGTCGAGGCGGCCATCGAAGGAGCCACCCTGTCGCTGGCCGAGGGCGACATCGAGCGGGCCTGCAGGATCATGGAGTCCGACGACGATATCGACGCGCTGTTCCTCGACATGGAGAAGCGGGCGCTGGCCATGCTGGCCCAGCAACAGCCGGTGGCGGGCGACCTGCGTCTGATCGTGACCATCCTGCGGGTGTTGACCGACCTGGAGCGGGCCGGCGACCTTGCCTACAACGTGGCCAAGATCACCTGCAAGGATCTGGAGATCGTCAAGCTCAAGAAGGTCAGCGTCTTGATCTACGAGCTCGGCCATGCCTCGCGCCGCTTGTTCACCAAGGCCCTCGACGTGTGGGCCGCGAAGGACGCCACCATGGCCGCCGAACTGGACCACCTCGACGACGAGATCGACCAGCTCTATCAGGAACTGGTCAAGGAGCTGTTCCTTTTGCGCGACGAGACGTCGTTCGAAGTGGCGATGAACCTGGTGCTGGTGGGGCGCTACTTCGAGCGCATAGCCGACCACGCGGTCAACATGGCCGAGCGGCTGTGCTACTTCACCTCCGGCGACGAGGTCCACCTGGGGTAGTCGGGAGGCTGCTGAAGAACGAAGCCTTGGCCGCCAGACGCGCTGGCCGGCACGAAGCGTCACTCTTCAGCAGCCTGATAGCGCTGCGACTCGGGTACACTACGAGGCGTGAGTCACCTGGACGAAGAACAGGAGTTGGTAGCCTACGTCGAGGAGCTGCTGGCGGCTCAGCTGGCCGGGCTCCGGGAGGCTGAGTTCTTGCCGGTATCCTCCGCCCCCGAGGAGGAGGCGCCGGCTCCCGCCGCCAGAGGAGGAGGTGCCGATCGCGCCGCCCGAGGAGCTGCCGCCTCCCCCACTCGAGGCGGAGGGACCGGCTCCCGCGCCCGAGGCGGAGGGGCCGGCTCCCGCGCCCGAGGCAGAGGCGCCGGCTCCCGCGCCCGAGGAGGAGGTGTCGGGCGACGCGCCGGGTGGGGCGCGGTCGGTCTCTTCGGCGACGTCACTCCGTGAGGTGTTCTCCGAGTTACCTCTCGGAAGCTCACGTGCGGCTGGGCCGAGCGGACCCACGGCTCCTCCGGCAACGGGGCGCCCGCCCTCCTGGGGCCGCCCGGGCGACGGCCTGAGCATGCTCTTCGGTGCCGCCGCGGTCGGTAAACGCGCAGCCGCCCCTCCGGCCGCCGCGCCCCTTGCGACCGCGGCCACGACCGGCGTGGCTGAACTCGATCGATGTCTGGGTGCCGGGTTCCCGCCTGGCCTGTGGTTCGTGACCGC
Organism: uncultured Actinomycetota bacterium; assembly: GCA_963790415.1. Classification (GTDB taxonomy): domain Bacteria; phylum Actinomycetota; class Thermoleophilia; order RBG-16-64-13; family RBG-16-64-13; genus JAJZQZ01. Next base: position 7,904 of record CAWBOK010000007.1, on the reverse strand, counting down.
GGATGTGGCCGCGGATGCGACAGCACTTGTCGAGGCGGCTATCTGGGAGGCGGCGACCCGGCAGCGGCCGGTACTCTACCTGACGCTCGCCGGTGGAGTGGAAGCGGTCCGGGGGCGGTTCCGGGTCACGCTGAGCCACGTACTGGGCGATGATGGGGATCTCGACACCACGCTTCGACGCACGGTGCTCCGACATGTACGCTTCATTGCCGCCCGCGAGTTGGTGGACTCCGTGATCGCGGGCCCGGACCCCATGGGCGTCTTTCTGAGCGATCTTGACTCCGCGATCGCGGAGCCGATCCGGAGGGGCCAGACGGCTCCGGTGGTCGCGATCGACGACCTGGGCGCTCTTCTCCGTTTCCTGGGGGCCCCCTCGAGGGCACAGACCGCCCGCGCTCTCGAGGGTATGGACGCCGTCCTAAAGCGTCGGCGCGCTCCGGGACTGATCACCGCGGGTCCGGATGTGGCCCCGGCGCATGCCGGCTCCGGCCGAGTGGAACTGCACCGTCGCGGTCTACCCCGAATAGAGAACGAGACCGTGCGGATAGACGCGCACGTCGTCGACTACTCCTCGGAAGTCCGGCCGGACGCGGTGGAGCTGGTCTACCACCGCTCCGCGGGCATGTTCGCCGCCGCCTGCTAGTCCCGCCATGCGCCGGCAAGCAGGATCACGGCTTCCCCCCGGGTCGCGGGCGCCCACTCGTCGCCCGGGATGATCCACCCGCCCTGAGGCGCTCCGCGGGCGACCATCGCGGCCGCCTGCCGCCTGGTCACCGCCAGGTAGGGAGCAAAACGTGGGGGCTCGCCCGACAGCCCCATCACCAGACCGGCTCGGAACGCCGCAGCGATGTAGTTGTCTGGATAGAGCGAATCGGGTCCCGAGATCTCAACGTCCACAAAGGGGCAGAGGTCGGCCTCGGATGCCGCGAGTGCAAACGTGAGCGCAAGCAGCTTGGTGAACTGGGCCCGGGTCACCGGCTCGTCGGGCCGGAGCAGGCGGCCGCCACGACCATCGGGATAGCCGGTCAGCACTCCCCGGGCGGCGAGGATCTCGGCGGCTGCGTAGGCGGGGTGGCCGAGCGGCACGTCGGAGAAGGTGGCGGATTCCGGCGGATCCGGCGGATCGGGGTCCGTGACGACCACCGTCAGGTTCTCCGGGTCGCCCCACTCCGCCGCCGGGAGCGGCACGGGCTCGCCCGCAGGGTCCAGGACGCGGGGACTCAGGATGTAGACGCCCGGCTCGGTGAGGGTCACCGTGCCCTTCCACTCCACACTCTCTCCGGGCCGCAGGTAGACGCCACGGCGAACGGGAGCGGCCGTCTCGACCTGACTGCCCCCTTGCTGCGTGGCGGTGAGGGTCAAGTCGTAGAGGCTGACATCTTTCTCATCGAGATTCGCAAGGATGAAGGAGGCCGAGATCGTGCCACCGGGAGCCAGCGCGAGTGGTTGGGCGGTGAGCCCGGGCCGCGACAGAAAAGCAGCGCGCTCGACGGCCACTCTGGTGAGGGCAGCCGGACGCCCGGCGGCGTCGGCGGCGGTGCGCCAGTAGACTCCATCGTAGTACTCGGCCCACACCGTGAACGGTCCGGCGACGTCGGCGACGGCCTGGCCGTCGACCTGCCTGCGCCCGCCTGAGGCGTCGGCGGTGGTCACCCGTACGGGGGCCGCGCCGGCGATTCCGGTGACCCACTGCAGGTCGACGGGAAAGCTCTGATGGGTGAGCAGATCGCCCGATGGACCAACCAGCAACCCCGGCGCGGCCACCTGCGGCGACGGCGCCGGCGGGTGGTACAGATTGGCCGAGACGGGCCGGTCTCCGGTCGCGGGCACACCGGCGTCGACGAAGCTTACCGGCACCGATTGAGCGCCCCAGGGCGCCGATGTGGACTGCACCTGAAAGTGCAGGTGGGGTCCGGAGGCGTATCCGGTCGCGCCGCTCAGCGCGATCCCCTGACCGGCGTAGACCCGCTCTCCCACTTCCACGAGTACCCCCCGGTAGGCGAGGTGTTGGTAGCTGGAGTAGCGCCCGTCGCTGTGGGCCAGCACCACGTAGTTGGCGTGGCCGACGTAGTTGTTGCTCAGGCCGCCGCCGTTGAAGCCCTGCTCGACCGCGACCACCGTGCCCTCGGCGGCGGCCACAACCAGGCTTCCTGTAGGTAGGTAGAAGTCCCAGGCGAACTCGGACGTGCCGCGGCGGGTGTGCGTGTAGGGTCCGCCGTTGCCTTGGGTGACGAGGGCCGAACTCCCGGCCGGCAGGGGAAGGTAGTACGAGGTGCTGCTCCGCAGCGGCTATCGCCGGCGATACGGTGACCGCACTCGCCGCGAACGCCAGGACGACGACCGCCGCCACATGAGGGCTACGGCGTGGCGTGTGGCGCGAAGCGACGCGGGCGGGTGGAGGCGGGCTTTCATCGTCGACTAGACTATCAGCCCCTCGCCGGCCCCGCACACCCAACGGTGCGGCGGGGCCGGCACGAGATCATCGTGTTGGCGCCGACGCCTTTACGGCAGCATCTGGATCACGTTCCAGAGCACCTGCGCCACCTCGCCGCGGGGCATAGGCGCCCAGGGATCGTTGGCGGCGCCGGTCAGCGGTAGGCCGGCCAGCAGGCCGTTGGCCTCGGCGATGCGTGCGTTCGGACCGTGAATGGTGCTGAACGAGGTACCCCACGTGTTGGTGAATGCCGCGGCCGGCGGAGTCAGCAAGGTGGGGTGAAGCGCCTGCACCGCCCGCACGACCATGGTCACTACCTGCGCTCTGGAGATATCGGTATAGGGACCGAAGGTGGTGGGCGTGAGGCCGGTGGTGATGCCGTGGTCGTAAGCTGCGGCTACGTACTCGTGGGGATAGAGATTGTCCACCCCTGGGCCGGCCACGAGGATGTCCACGCCGAGGTCGGTGAAGGGCGGCAGCGTCATGTCTTCAGACACCGCGAGCTCGAGAGTACCGTCGATCATCTTGGCGAACTGCGCCCGCCAGACGGGGTTCGCGGGCCGGAACTCGGTGCCGCCGCTCACCGGGTACCCGCTCACGATGCCCAGCCCGGCCAGACCGAGGATGGCGTTATGGTAGGGGTGGCCCGGTGGCACATCGATGAACGAGATCGGTGTCTCGGTGGTGAAGGTCCAGGTCAGGGGAGCCCCGGCTACGCTCAGGCCGTTCGTGCCTTTGACCCCGGTGGTCAGCGTGACTTGGTAGGTAGTGCCGGGGGCCAGGTCGCCCGTGGGGTCGAGGAAGGCCTGTCTGTCGGGCGCGTCGTACGAAACCACCGCCGGGACGGCCGTCGCCCCGCCCGACACCTTCAGACTGAAGTTGGCGCCGTTGATGGTCGCGGCGTTCATGTCCTGGTTGAAGGCCATGAAGGGGGTCGCGTCGAGTGGTACGTCGGTGTTGCCGTCGCCCGGGTAGCGCTCGGTTGGCACGGGCGCCACTGCTTCCGCGACGGTGGTGAAGGCGGCCACGTAGGTGGCGGTCATGTGGTAGCCGACCAGGTCTTGGACCGACTGGTCGACGACGATCTCATAGTCGGTGTCGTATGCCAGGGAGCTGTTGAGGTCGATCGTGGCCTCGTGGGTAGTGGCGTTGTAGAAGACCGAGGCCGGCAGCGCGGCGCCCCCGACGGGTCGCACGAAGACCTTGGCCCCCGTGATGGTGGCGGCGTTCATGGCCTCACTGAACGTGACCTTCGGGTCGGTGGCGAGCGCTACGTCGGTGGCGCCGGAGGCAGGAATACTGCTGAGCACGCTGGGGTCCGCTGAGACAAGCAGTGTGCAGGGCTGGTCGAGCGCGGTGCCCGGAGGCTCTGCTGAGGGAACAGCATGGTCGTATATGCCGCCGGCTTCCCACGCGGAGCCTTCGCTGTTGTCGCTCAGGGTCGTGGGACTCACGTCGTCGGCGATGCCGGAGACGAAGTCCAGCAGGAAGTCGCCGTGCGCGCGGTCCGGCTGGATGGTGATCGTCACAGTCAAGGTGTCATCGATAGCGAGATTATGGACGCCGCCGTACCCCGCCCACCATTCATAGCCCGCCTTGTGGCCGTTGTGGCTCTTGTCGGGGGGGATCGACTCCCAGGTGCCGGCAAAGTAGGTGCCTATGGTCGACGAGCGGACAAAGTCGCCGGTGTGGTCGCCGGCATAGTCGATCGACACGATCGTCCACCCCACCGGATAGCGGAAGGCGATAACCGGACGGATGTTCGCCATATCGACGGTGATCTTCGCCTCGGCGGTGATCGTCATGGTGGGGGGGGATTCGATGTCCGTAGGTATGTTGAGCGACACGATCTGAAGGCAGCCCGCCAGCACCACCACCAAGGCGACGAGCGCGACTGCCAGCGCGACCTTGGGCCGGCGGAGCCGATCGGCTCTGCGTATCCGGGATGCATGCGTCATGAGTCCCCCTTTCCCGGGGTGCGGGCCCCTGGATGCGGTGTACTGCCCGAGCCTCTTCTCTAACGACCTTCTCGTCTAAGAGTATCGCTCTTGGCCAAGAAGTAAAGCCCTGAGGGGTTATGAGGAGTCAAGGCCGGGGGGGATGCCTTGAGAGTGGCAGCAGGGGGTCTACGGCGCGCCGCACGCGCGCAAGGTGGCTGCTAGTGAGTGAAGCGGCGCAGTGCCACGCCACCGCCGATGATCGCCACGGCTGCGACGAGGATCAGCGCTACCCCGAGGAGGGAGAAGGGAATGGAGTGTGCACCGACGACCTGATAGGGGGAGTACTTGTCGCCATCACTGCCACCGTTGTCGTCGTGACCACCGCCGTCGTCGTGGTCGCCATCGTCGTCGTCGCCGTGGTCATGGTCGTACGACGCGAGCATCTTCATGACGAGGTGATCGAGCTTGAGAACCACACTCGGGTCGCCGTAGGTCTCGGTCTAGTGGCGTCGTTGAGGTAGGCCCGCAGTTCGTCCTTGGTGTAGTCACCGGTGAGCCTGTGGTTCTGGACATAGTCGTTGTAGATGTCCTGCGGGGTAGCGGCGGGGGGCGGCGGGTTGCGTGATGAGTGCGCGAACGCGGGCGCGCCAAGCGCGAACAGCACAACCAGCGCAAAGAACGCGAGAAGTCCGATTTTCCTCAATGAGACCCCTCCGTCTACTTCCCTTGGGAGAAGTAATCCGATACTAGGCGACCGAAAGATGGATGTCAATAGCCTGGGAGAATAAGTCGTCGCCTCTGGAACAAGTCACTGCCCGGACGCGGGAAAGCCCTTCAGCGCGGCCTGCACGTCCTGGTCGAGCGGATCGAAGCGCGCTGCCCGCTCGATCAGAGCCTTCGCCGCGTTCATGTTTCCGAGGTTGCGTTCAGCCAGGCCGGCGTAGTACGCGATCTGCCAGCGCGACGGCTCTCGGCGGAGGGCCTCTCTCCAGGCGGCGGCGGCCAGCGCTAGGTCGGGGGTAGCGGCCTCTTCGTAGACTTCTTGGCCCGGGTCACCAGCGGACGGCGGAGAGGGGGTTCAGAACGGCGGCCCCGGCCCGCGTCGGCGAGGGCGGTCTGCTCCGAGGTCGCTAGGTCCTTGTAGGCGAGGTCGATGTAGCGGAGGGCAAGGTAGGGGAACGTCGCCGACACGAACGCCACCACCGCTACGGCAACGGCAACCCACCGCGCGACGCGAATGGTGCCCGCGGCGCGCGGAGCAGCGCCTCGCTCTCCGGGCGCCTCTCTCCGCGCCGCAGCCAACCCCGCGAGCAGCAGCACGACCGGCCACGTCACCCCGACAAACTGCCAGAACTAGTCGCGTGGACGAGTGGATGAACCACGAGAGGAACGCCGACATCGCCGCCGCAACGGCGGCCTGCACGGCCGGGTCCTCGGCCGCGACCGACCGCGCACCCCCTGCACCAACGCGAGCAGCACGAGGGCAGCCCACAGCAGCATTCCGGGTAGCCCCAGCTCGGCGCGAGAGATCCCATGGGCCGGCTCGTGGGCCTGGTTCCCCTGCACGGCGGTCTTCCGGTGCTCGTAGGAGTAGGGCTCGTAGTTGTCGGCTCCGAGGCCGGTGAGCGGTCGCTCCCGGAAGGCGGCCGCGGCCATGCGCCAGAGCTGCGCTCTGCCGTTGAGGCTCAGGGCGGCGAAACGGGTCTCGGAGGACCCCGCCGGTCCGGTGTCGGATACGACCTCATGCCATCGGGCCGAGACGAAGGTCCCGACGCCCCCGGTGGTGGACCGGTCTAACGCCATCCCGCCGGCCGCCACCAGGACCGTGACGACCATGGCGATCCCGATCCCTATCCGGCGGATCCGTTTTGCGCTCAACCGCCCCACCTTGTGCTCAACGAGGAAGGTTATGCCCCAGAGAGCGGTGACCGCCACCATCGAGAGCAGCACCGACAGGAGTGCCGCTTCGATCGCTTCAAGAGCGGCGGAAGCCGCCGGAGCCACCATATCCCCTGAAGCCGTGGTCGCGGCCTGTACCGCCGGATACACCGCCACGAGCCGCGACCACGAAACGGCTGCGACCACAGCCACCAGGAGGGCCAGATTCGTCAGGGCTCGGAATCGGTGCGGGCGTCACGAGAATGTAGACCGGGCACGACAGCAGGAAGGCCCAGAAGGCCCCCCGTGACTGAGGGAGCACGGCGAACTCGACCAGCGCCAGTGCCGCGGCCAGGAGCAGCGGCTCGACCGACCAGCGGCGCCAGCGCCCAAGGGTCAGGCCCAGCGCGAGCCAGAATCCGATCATGAGGAGGCAGGCGAGTCCGTTCCAATAGGTGACGGGGGAGAGAGTCCGCCCATCTCTGAAGAAACTCAGCGGGTTCGGGACAGTGAGGATCCGTGCCACCATCCCCATGGCCACCACGACTACGCCCAAGAATGCGGTGCCGCACAGCCACACGATACCCCGACCTCCGGCGTAGGCGAGCCCCGCCGACGCCAGCGCGAATCCAAAGCGGTTACAGAAGAGTGCGATTGGTTCGTTCCAGGCGGCGGCCGGGCTTGCGGCCCACAGCAAGCTGAGGGCCGTCCATGCGGCGAGCGCGAGGAACAGGCCGAGGGCGGCGAGCTGTGCCGGCGACAGCCGCGGCGGCGGCAGCACGGCGAAGGCGGAGGCGGCACAGGCGGAGAGGACGAGGAGAGGAACGAGGTAGCTGCGGGCAGGTCGGAGCTAAGCGCGAGAACGGGGCCCAGGGCGGCGACCAGAGAGAGGATCGCCGGGCCTAGCCAGGCAGGGGCAGGGTGGACGACGGCGCCCGACGGCACGGCAACAGCCGCAGCGTCGGGGGCGGGGGCGACGTCGGGAGCGCCTGGTTGTGGTTCGGGATCGAGCGGGTCGGCCATCCGGCGACTCTAGCCCGCAGCGCGTCTGTGGGCAAGAGGCCGCCTCAGGCGACCAGCCGAGCTATCGCGGTCATCAGGGAGAAGGAGAGCCCCCACGCGAGGGCGGATTGAGGAGGGCGTCGACAAACGCACGGCTGTCGAGTGCCGAGCGGGCCATCGTCTGGTGCACGACGCGCTCCGCGTGGGCACGGTCGCGGCGACTCTTGCCGACGTTGGCGACAAGCGCGGTGGATGGGACGAAAGGGTGCTGCAGTCGTCAGAAGCAGGGGGGGCGAGACCATGAACGAGCAGGCGAGAAGAGCTTGGAGCAGGCCTGAACTTATCGTGCTCGTGCGGAGCCGGCCGGAGGAGAGCGTGTTGACAGTCTGCAAGAGTCATCCAGGTCCCCGCCTGCGCCGCCACTATGCATGTTCCCAGGGCCCCCGGTCGCCAACGAGTCCGCCACCTCGTGACCCTCCTACCGGTGCTGAACGCATCAGAGCGGGTGGAGAACCCCTTCGAGTACGCCGTTAAGGGCTGACGTCGGTGCGGCGGGGTTGTGGCCGCAACTGCCGATGTGCAACCATCGAATAATGCCCGTATCGGGCGAAGGGCGCTATCTTCTCTTCCTTGGGCGGTCAGACCAAGCG
>CAWBOK010000006.1:0-90405 GCA_963790415.1 uncultured Actinomycetota bacterium | reverse complement strand
GTTTCTCAGAGGGAGGGCGCGGAGAAGGTGCCTGAGCTGTTCCTTCTCGCAGAAGCCTATCTCGAGAAGGGCATGCTCGACAGATGCATCGAGATCTATCAAAAGATTCAGAACCTGATTCCGGATGACCCGGAAGTGAAGGAAAATATTGCGATCTTCAAAGGCGGTCAATCGGCTGAGATTGCGCATGAATATTTCCGGAAGGGTGAGAAGATCGTTGCCTCTCTCCTGCTGGGCCACTATATCGAAAATCGTCTCAAGGAATACACGACAGCGGTCATCGGCTATTCCCACCCTTTGCTCGCTGAATGCCTCAGGAGCCTTGAGGAGACCCGTAGTTTTAGCCAGGACCCGGAAGGGGATATTCCAGAGGCTTGCGGGATTAAGGAACAGGGCGATCCATGAGCCAATGGCACTTTCCGAACAAGACTTCGATCATGCGGCAAAGGACCTGACATTGCTCGGGGAGACGTTGCAGGCATGAAGCTAAACGCCATCAAGAAATTCATCCCTCCGCTTGGCCCCCTGTTCAGCCTGATCCTGATAGGGCTGCTCCTGCTCAGCGCGATCATATACTACCGGGCCGTGAGATCCAGCGGTTCCTGGAACCTGCCCTTGCCATCTCGGAGCCGAGGATGAAATTCACCCAGAACATCAGGGACCTGCTTGCCAGGGAATTCAGCCCGCATCAGATGAAAGGCATCAGGTTCCGTGCCGGCACGATTATTGTCGATCAGTCACTCCTCTTTGAGCGCGCCCATTCTGAGGGGGGGCCGGTGCCTGAGGTTTTAAGAAAGCTCAGCCGCGTCTTTCACGCTGCACTTAACAATCAGGAGACAAGAGAAAATATCAGTCTTATACTGATCAACGCGAAATATCCCCTTAGTAAGGACACGATGCGCAGCAGGCAGATTCGATTTGAGGTTCAGGACAGGGCTGTTCTCATCCTGAATTCGCTATTTACGATCGATCCGATGGTCGAGAGGGACTACGCGCACTATTTTGCTGCTACCTCCGTTCCCGCAAGAATACCGGAGGATGGGGAGCCTGTGGTCGAATTCCGGATCATCCCGACAGAGAGGCTCCACATCGAGGTCCTTCAGCGGCTGGAACGGTATGCTTATTGACCGCAGTATGTTCCTGAAATCACCGGGCAAAATATTCTTCAGGAACCTGTATGGAACCATTCCCGAGACGTTTAGCCTCCCCGCTTTGTTACTGGTAAAGCAAAACATAACTCTTATTCGACCAATGGGCAGAAGAGGGATTTCAAGACTCGCATGAATCAGTCCTGGATCAAATATCTCCCGGCTTTCATTAGAGAAAAGGTTGAGGGGCGCCGCGCCCTTCAGAAGGTGATAGGCAACACCGGCTGGCGGCGTCTGACCGTATTATGCGGCTGGTGGTGGCGCTCCTTGTCAGCGTTGCTTGCTGCTATCTCGGTCCCGGGCAGTATGGTCTGCTCAGTTATGCAATGGCTTTTGTGATGCTCTTTTCATCAGTTGCAATGCTGGGGCTGGACGAGATCGGGGTCCGTGAAATGGCAAGGGACCCGTTGCGCAGAGACGATATTTGCATCATTTTTTTTGATGCTTTTAAGCGGAGTAATGGTTTTCGGACTGGCTATGTGGACCATCCTCTTTTTGCGTCCTGCTGATGGCTTAAGCCACTGGCTGGTCGGGATACTATCGGCAGGCATCATCATCCAGGCATTCGATGCCATCGATTTCTGGTTTCAGTCGCAGGTCCAGTCGAAATACACGGTCATTGCCAAAGGGGTTGCTTACCTTGTTCTGTCCGCCCTCAAGATCATTCTGATTCTGCTGGAGGCGCCGCTTGTCGCCTTTGCCTGGCAGGCTGGCCGAACTTGCTGCCGGCGCAACGGGTCTGGTTATCGCCTATGAGGCGGGAGGCCTCAGGGTAAGGGCCTGGCGCGTCCGCATTGCAACAGCCCGAAAATTGCTCAGAGACAGTTGGCCTCTGATATTTTCCGCTATCGTGACGATGATCTATCTGCGGATTGATCAGGTCATGCTCGGCGAGATGGCGGGGAGCGAGGAAGTCGGAGTCTATGCCGCGGCTGTGCGTATCGCTGAGGCCTGGTATTTCATACCGGTTGCGGTCTGCTCGTCTGTGTTTCCAGGTATCGTCAAGGCCGGGGCGGTCAGCAGTGAAGGCAGTTTTTATATGAACAACTTCAAAAGCTCTACAATCTGATGGCCTTCGCCGGCTATGCCGTGGCAATACCGTTCACGTTCCTGTCGGGGTGGGTTGTCGAACTGTTGTTTGGCGCTGCGTATGCCAAGGCAGGGCCGTTGCTGTCAGTGATGATCTGGGCTGGCCTGTTTATGAATCTTGTAACAGCAAAAAATATTTATTTGATTTCCAGGAACTGGAACAGGCTTCATTTAGTATCCATGTCTCTCGGGTGCGTAATTAATGTATTATTAAATTATGTCCTGATCCCGGTTTATGGAGCCATGGGGGCTGTTATAGCTTCCTGCATCGCCTACTGGTTCGCTGCGCATGGAACCTGTTTTCTTTTCAAGCCCCTTCATAAGACCGGCTATATGATAACAAAGGCTTTGGTCTTTCCCAGGGTATGGTAACTACGAATGAAGAAACAAATAATAAAAATAATTAGAAGTGTTGCACCGCCGATTGCTTTAGAAGCCTACCGCAGGCTGTCGGGAAAAATATTATTTTCCGGTAAGGTACAGAACATGGAGCGAAGCATCGGGTGCCTCTTTAGGTGTACGATTCCGACGTGATTCTGAGAAATGTCAGGGAGTCTCTGCTCAAGGTAAAAAAAGGGGAGGCGCTGTATGAGCAGGATTCTATCCTGTTCGACAAGATCCAATATTCATGGCCCCTGCTGGCTGCGCTCCTGCGGGTCGCTTCAAGGAATGACAACCGGCTCAATCTACTGGATTTTGGCGGGTCGCCGGGACTACATACTATCAGAACATCAGGTTCCTGTCTCACCTGGACGTGTTGCGGTGGAGCATTGTCGAACAAAAGAAGTTTGTAGACTGCGGAAGGCGTGATTTTGAGAACGAGCACCTCAGGTTTTATCATGACATGAATGAATGTATTGCGGAGCAGCATCCTGACGCCATACTCTTTTCGGGTGTCCTCCAGTATCTGGAAGCCCCCTATGATCTTTTAAAGGATGTCCTGGATAGAGGTTTTACCTATATCATCCTTGACCGGACACCCTTTCTGGAAAAAGGTGACGACCGGATGACTATTCAGAAAGTCCCCCCCGAGCATTATCCCGCGAGTTATCCGGCCTGGTTTTTCAATCTGGAAAAGATGCGCGGGTTTTTCACAAAGGATTACGAACTAATGGCTGAATTCGACCTGCAAGAGCTCATTCGGAATCTTGCGGCGTTCCCACTGTGGGTAAGGGGTTTATTTTTGTGAAAAAAGACCGGACAATGAGAGCCGGGCAACAGTAAGGAGGTCATGATGGTCGAACAAATAACACATAATAATGTCTTATTAGCAATTATCATCCGCTCCGGATTCAGCAAGCCCGGGATTTCTTTTTTCACTCCCGAAGATTTTTCACAGCAGCTTGCCTATATGAAGCACCCCGTCGGCAAGGAGATCGAACCGCACCTGCACAACCCGGTGCCGCGCGAGGTGCTCAACACCCAGGAGGTGCTGTTCATCCGTGTCGGGAAGTTGCGCGTTGATTTCTACGATGACGACCGCAACTACCTGAAGAGCCGGGTTCTGGAGGCGGGCGACACGATCCTCTTGGCCTCGGGTGGACATGGTTTCGAGGTGCTGGAAGATCTCGAGATGATCGAGGTGAAGCAGGGGCCCTATGTTGGCGAACAGGAGAAGATCAGGTTCTCCGCGGTAGATAAAAAAAGGTGAGAATTCTAAAGTGAGGATTGAGCATGAGTGTTAACGGATCATATGCAACTCTCCCCCACTTAAATCTCAATCAATGAGGAGTTTACATGATTCCCGTAAATGAGCCCAGTTACTGAACGGCAATGAAAAGAAATATCTTGACGAATGCATAGACACCGGATGGATATCCTCGGAAGGACCATTTGTGCAGAAGTTCGAGGAAAAGATGGCCGGCGGCCGGTCGCAGATACGGCATTGCTGTCTGCAATGGTACGGTGGCGCTTGAGGCTGCAGTCGCTGCGCTTGAGCTGCAGCCGGGCGATGAGGTCATGATGCCGTCCTTCACCATTATCTCCTGCGCGGCGGCGCTTCTGCGCCGGGGCTGTGTCCCGGTCCTGATCGACAGCGATCCTGTGACCTGGAATATGGATGCTGAGAAACTGAAGCGAAAGATTGAGAATGAGATTGAAAAGAAGGGAACAGAAGAATAAAGGCTATCATGGTTGTCCATATATACGGCTTGCCGGTTGATATGGACCCGGTGATTGAGATAGCCGGCAACTATGGATTGAAAATAATCGAGGAGCAGCCGAGATGCATGGTCAGACATACGACGGAGCCCCTGTGGCAGTTTCGGTGATATCAGCACCTTCAGCTTCTACCCCAACAAGCACATAACGACCGGTGAAGGCGGCATGGTTCTTACTGATGACCAGGGCCCAACGCTGCCGCTCACTGCGCAACCTCTGCTTCCAGCCCGAAACGAAGAGGTTCGTCCACGATGAACTCGGCTACAACTTCCGCATGACCAACCTTCAGGCCGCCCTCGGTCTTGCGCAAGTGGAACGGCTGGAAGAGTTTGTCTGGCGCAAGCGACACATGGGAAAACACTACGCTGCACTGCTCTCGAGGGTCGAGGGATTAGAATTGATGCCGGAGAGCACAGACTATGCAGAAAATATCTACTGGGTCTACGGAATGGTACTGAAGGATGACGTCCCGTTCGACGCAGCGGAGGCGACGAGACGGGGCTCGGGCAGAAAGGGATCGGGCACCCGTCCCTTCTTCTGGCCGATGCATGAACAGCCGGTTTTTCTGAAGATGGGGCTGTTTAGGGGAGAGCAACACCCGGTAGCCGAACGGTTGGCCCGACGCGGTTTCTATATCCCAAGCGGCATGGCCCTGACAGTAGCGCAGATAGAAGAAGCGGCGGGAGCTGTTAGAAACATGATGAAAGATGAGGGTTGAGACTAGATATGCCTTTGTGTTTCACAAGTTACAGGTCTGGCATCTGGCCAAGGAACTCGCTAAAGATATTTATAATATTACGAAGGGGTTCCCGATGGAGGAGAAGTTCGGTTTGGCTACCCAAATGAATCGAGCTGCTGTTTCCGTTCTCAACCCTCATCCCTCGTCAAAGGTGTTATCATGACCGTCTTCGGTACATATTCGCGTTATTATAATTTGCTTTACAGGGACAAGGACTACGTTGGTGAGGCGGAGCATGTGCACCGTCTTATTCAGCGCCATTTCTCTGGTGCGAGGACCATCCTCGACCTCGGCTGCGGAACGGGAAGACATGACCTCCTGCTGGCGGAAAAAGGATACGGGATGACCGGTATCGACATGTCTGAAGAGATGCTCGCCGTCGCAAAAAAAAGGATTGAGATTAAGACTGAGATTGAGTCGAATGCTCAATCTAAATCTCAATCTATTCTTAACCCTGTTTTTGAGAAAGGCGACATCCGCACTGTCCGTCTTGAAAGGACCTTTGATGTAGTGATATCCCTGTTCCACGTCATGAGCTATCAGACGACGAATGACGACCTGGCCGCCGCTTTTGCGACAGTTAGGGGGCACCCTAAGCCTGGGGGCATTTTCATTTTTGATTGCTGTACGGACCGGCTGTGCTGCTTGATCGTCCTGCAGTGCGGATCGAAACGTGAAGATGAAGCTATAACAGTGACGCGCATTGCCGAACCGGTCATGCACCCAAACGAGAACGTGGTGGATGTAAACTACCACGTCTTTGTCCGGGATAAGGCGAATGGGGAGGTCGAAGAATTGGAGGAAACGCACCGGATGAGGTATCTGTTCAGTCCGGAAATCGATCTTTTTCTGAAAGGCGCCGGCATGAAGGTGGTCGAAGCATCTGAATGGATGACGGCCAAGGCACCTGGCTTTGATACATGGGGTGTCTGCTTTGTGGTGAGAAATAAGAAAGATTGAGACTAAGACTGAGAAAAGACAGATTGAGATTCAGAAATTACCAGATACAAAGATCATGGTGCTGTTTAGATGATGTACACCTCGACATCACTCTTACTACTGCTTTTGTACGCATTGAAATGAAAAAGATCGGACTTTTTCTTGATTCACGGCCGAGCGGCGGCGGCACGTTCCAGTATAACCAATTGACGCTCGATGCCTTGGCTGCGCTTCCTGCAGGGAAGTTTTCGGTGGTGATCGGTTTTACCTCGGAGCTGTGGCAGGAGTACCTGAAGGTCTATGACTTGAAAAAAAAGTCCTTATCCCTCGCGGGTTCTGGGGCCGCGCCCTCGGCCTGGGATGGACCCTTCTCGGTCTGCCCATATCCTGGTGGCGAAACACTTGTTCCTTTTTCATCCAATGGCCAAGGCACTTATGCGACAGCAGTGTGACCTCTGGATATTTCCTGCACATGACCTCAGAAGTTACCAGTTTCCTGTGCCGGCCCTTGTGAGCATTCATGACCTGATGTTCCGTTATGAAAGACGTTTCCCGGAATCCGGCTCCGGATGGGAGTATCTTAACCGGGATAGGAGCTGCCGTAACATCAGCAGATGGTCCGAGCGTGCGGTCGATTCCGAAACCGGAAGGCAGCAGATGGCGAAATCGTATCACATGGAGATGGATCGAATCCACGTTCTCCCCTATATCGCACCAAAAATACATGCGGCAAGGCAAGAAACCGCCGGACTTCGACTCGCGCTATTGTCTTCCTGCAAAATTCATCTCTCTACCCCGCACAGTTTTGGGAACACAAACCACAAAAAGCTGATCATGGCGCTCAGACTTACCTGAAGGGCTCCTTCCCTGATCCTGAAGCTGGTGCTGTTCAGTGCAGAACAGAACGCCTATGAATCCGTGGAAGAGCTGGTACAGGAGCTGAACCTTACCGATAATGTTCTTTTCCTCGGGGACGTTCCTAACGCGACATGCCCGAACTCTATCGCCGCGCCCGTGCCCCTTATCATGCCAACGTATTACGGACCGACAAACATCCCGCCGCTGAAGCCTTTGCCGGCCGGATGCCGGTCGCAATATCGGGCATTTACGGGATGACGGAGCAGGTCGGTGATGCAGCGCTCCTCTTCAACCCGGACTCGGTGGAGGAAATTGCAGACTGCATCAGAAGGCTCTGGATTGATGACAAGCTTTGCGCTGAACTTGCAGAAAGAGGGAAAAGACGGGCTCTAAACTGGACCACGAAACAGTTCAATGAGAGACTTAGGGAAATTGTTACTGAGATAACCGATCAAGAGAGCAGCAAGAAATGATCCCTCCTTTGGTTCTCATCGTCATCCTGAACTGAACGGCTGGCAGGACACGCTGGCCTGTGTAGAGTCATGCCGAAAATTACCTGGCAGAATTTCCGGATTGTGATCGTAGACAATGGCTCCACCGACGGCTCCGAGGATTTTCTTCGCCGGCACCTCCCGGAAGAGGAGATCATTCAGAGCGCCTCAAACCTTGGCTTTGCCGGGGGATGCAATGTCGGCATCCGGTATGCGCTTAACAGCGGCGCGGATTACGTCTGGCTGCTGAACAAGTATGCCGTGGCAGACCCTCAGGCTCTCACAGAGCTCTTTTTAAGGTCATGGAGGATAATTCAACTGCTGGTATCACTGGCTCCAAGATCTACTACCACAATGATCCACGAAGATCTGGATTCGCCGGAGGATATGGGAGAAAGGGAGATTGCGGTGCGCCACCGGGGAGCTAATGTGTTGGACGAAGGACAGTTCGACGAGAAGTGCGAGGTTGGGTCGGTTTCTGGTTGCAGCATGCTGGTGCCCGCTCTGCTGCTATCTTGTCCATAGGATTGATGGAAGAGAGCTATTTTCTCTATTGGAGGATACGGAGTGGTGTGCCAGGGGCAGGAGAGTTGGGCTACAAGGTCCTTTTCGTGCCGGAATCCCGCCCTTTGACAAGGTCTCCTCGTCAGCAGGAATGAGTTCCTTTTCCCAAATATTACTATTTTACCAGGAGCGGTTTTTTCTTCCTTCGGCAGTACCGATCTGCTTCTTATGCCGGTCTTCGTCGTCTATAACCTGCTCGTTCGATTGAAGTGTTTGGCTTCGGGGAATCCGCAGCCGCTGCGGGGCTCCCGCACACGGCTTCATTGATTTTGTTCAGGGGAAGAAAGGGCTGAGACAGTCAATATCCGTGCGGAGTAGCGCCGAGTAGGAGAACGCCCGGCGAAGTCGGGCATACTATTCAAAATGATAAGAATGTTGTACATTATTTTCACAAGAGCTTTCTTTGCATACCTGAATCTCTCATCCGGGAGCGGGCCACTGCAAAGTTGCGAAGTCCGAAATTTCTGAGCCGAAACCTAAGATCTCGATGAAGAGGAACGCATTGGAAAATGGACAGTATTCTCACCGTCACATAAAAAAGTCAGGAGAATATCCATGAAAATGGCATTCCTGACCGCCTGTTTTTTTCTTATAGCAGCGATCATTGCTTCTGCCCAGGTGGCCCGCGGAAAGGTATAATTACCGGGAAGCTGATGCTCAACGACGGGAGACCGATGTCGGCTGGTCGGTTTTTTCTTTCATGACGCAACCGGTCCTCGTCCCTCTGAGAAAAGATACTCGAGAGTCCCGGACGCAGTCGCCCCGATAGGCGACGGCGGGAGGTTCTCGATGGGAGCTGCCTCCCGGAAGTACTATGTGGGAGCGATGAAGAGAATTTCGGCTGAAAAGAACGTCTGTCCTCCAGGCCAGTGTTTAAGATCCCAACCGGTCCTGCAATCGCCGGAAGCACCGACAATTCCGCCTGCAAGGCATGACCCAGGGCCGCTAAACAGTGATTTAAGGCCACCACCGCTGCTGGCATCGAATCGCGGCACAGATCCCAATCGTCTGAAAATCCGATAGCCCTGTGAGCAAGAGCAATGCCTCTCGCACCTGCGCCTTGGTGGCTGCGTCCAATTGAGGCGTCCCTTCAAAACAGACAAATTGCTTAAGAAAAAGCATCGGCGGATTCTGGCGTAAACGCAGAAGCAGACTGAGAAGAGGCAGCGGCAGAAGACATAGGGACAAGCCAGGGGCAAATCATCTTGCTCATCATAGCCCGTTGTCAGGGTCTCTCGAACGCCCTTGCGCCAGGAAGTAACTGCAAAACTGCCTAAGAAAAAGCCTGCTGTTGGCTCAGGGGACGGCCTTCTCGCAGCAGCGCGTCAATTTGCTCCGCTGGGGATGGGATGCTGTGCAAATGGCCCTGCATCGCATGACAGCCATACTTGCGCAAAATACCCAACTGTTGTTCCGTTTCGACGCCTTCGGCAATCACCTTGAGCTTGAGGGTTTGGGCGATCGCAATAATGCTCGACACCACCGCCGCATAATGCTCATCCGTTACATGCTGCACAAAGAAACTATCAATCTTGAGCGCATCCAAAGGAAACTTGCCCAAATCCTTCAGCGACGAATAGCCCATGCCAAAGTCATCCACCGCCACTTTTACGCCAATATCCTTAAGACCCGTCAGCGTGCTGCGAATCGCTGATTGATCTCCCACCAAACTGCTTTCGGTCAGCTCCAATGTCAGCAAATGGGGTTCCAGCCCTGTCTCCGCCAATACCCGACTGACCATTTGCAACAAATTGGGACGGTGAAACTGTAGTGTCGAGAGATTGACCGACACCGAAATGGGCACAATACTCATCTCTTGACAACGGATGCCCTGGAGACAGGTTTCTCGCAACGTCCATTCGCTAATTGCTTCAATCAGGGTTTGATCCTTCACCAAGGGCAGAAAGCGATGGGGCAAGACAATGCCCCGTTTGGGATGTTTCCAGCGCAAAAAGGACTCTAGCCCAATGACACGATCGGTAATCAGATTGACCTGCGGTTGGTAGAGCAAGTAAAACTCATCGCGTTCGATCGCCTGCATCAGTTCCTGGGCCAACTGTTTAAGATCTCGATTTTCGGCATCAATGGCAGGGGTATAAAGCTGATAGTCATCGACCCCATGCTCTCGTCCCCAGCGCATGGCCGTTTCGGCATAGGCCACCAGTTGCTCCGCTCGATTGCTGTGGTGAGGATAGAGCGAAACCCCAAGACTGGCGTGAATCCCATCTGGCCATTGGGTAAGCAGGGGGCCTGTAGTCGCAGGGTTAGCTTCTGGATCCAGGTATCGAGTTTTTCGCTGTTATCCAGTTGATCCAATGCCAAAATAAACTGGTCTGCACTCAGCCGCGCCACCAGCCCCTCAATCCCGGCAAAGGTCCTTAAACGAGACGCGATTTCTTGCAGTAACAAGTCACCCGTTGCATAGCCAAATGTAGAATTCACCTCGCGAAAGCGATCGAGATTCAGACAAACCACCGCAATAAAGCCATCCCCCGGCTGACAAGTCGCAATTCGACGTTGCAAATGGTGGTGCAATCCAATCCGGTTGAGCAAATTGGTCAGAAGATCAATGTAAGCCGCTCGGCTGAGATTTTCGGCGGTATTGCGGAGTTCTGCTCGCTTCGCTCGCCTGCATTTTCGCGACGACCATTGAGCAACTGATCGGCGCCCGCTTCGCGCAGGCGGTCGGCGCCTGTGCCGGCCCGGTGCTCGGCCGCGCCATTGTCCGTGACGCCTGGGGTCCGCTCGAATCGGCGCGGACACTTGGCTGACGTCTCTGGCGCGATGGCGCTGGCGCCGCTGGTCGGGCCGGCCATCGGCGGCCTGCTCACGGTGGCTTTCGGCTGGCAGTCCAACTTCGTGATCCTCGCCCTGTTCTCCGGCCTGCAGTTGCTGGCGGTCTGGCGCTGGCTGGGCGAGACCAACCGGATGCCCGATCCGCAGGCGAGGCTCCCGTCTCGATCGCATCCCGTAGCGCGTCGGCGAGGCGCGGAAGCCCGAACTCGCGGGCGAGCAGAAGGACGGCCGCGAAGGTGCGATGCCCGTCTTCAGTACGCAGGGCCAGGTCGCGCGCGGCTCTGAACACCGGGTCGGCACTCGCGAGCGCCGCACAGGACAGGGCCGCCCGGGGCTTGCGCTCGAACGCGTCGAGGTAGTGGCCCAGGTGAAGCACCGTGGCACCCCTCACATAACTGCGCATGTGGATCGCGACGCAGGTGGCACCATCGAAGACCTCCACGCGCTCGACGAAGCATTCGCTTCGAAGCCTGCGCCCCACATGGGTCACCGGCACCGAGTAGCGCACCCGGTCGACGGTCACGAGCGAGGTCTTGTTCACCACGACAGGGCGGCTCACCGAGGGCGAGAACGGATGCTTGGGTAGTTCCGAGAGCGCGGCGGACTCGACCTCCCAGGCCGTGGCGTGACGGGAGCGCTCCCGCTCGCACCAGGCCCGCAGGTGGGCGTTCAGGGCTTCAAGCGAGGAGAAGGAGCGGGTGTAGGGCACCAGTGCGTTCCGGCGCACGTACCCGACCAGGTTCTCGACCGATCCCTTCTCATTGCCCCGCGCCGGCGTGCAGAAACTGGAGTCGAACAGGTAATGGGCCCGCAGTTGGCTCAAGCGTTCGTGCTCGATGCGCGCAGGCCCGGACAGGATCTTGGTCACGGCGGTCTTGGCGTTGTCGTACCAGACCTCAGCGAACACGCCCCCGAAGAACTCGAAGGCCTCCACATGACCGGCGAGCAGGGCCTCGAGCCTCTCCGAGGGCAGGGCGACCACGAACGGCACCTTGGAGGCTTTGGCGCGCATGCAGAAGAGCGCGACCTCGGTCCGCTCCCCTGAGATCGTGACCACCGCGCCTCCGAAGTCGGCCTGGGCGATGCGGCCCCAGGGTGCCTCGAGCGGCACGTACGCCTCCACGCGCCTGCCGCGGAGTCTCGCGACGGCCTGACGCACGGTGACCTCCGCGCCGGTGAACCCATACTCATCGACCAGACGGTCATACGCCCGCTTGGCGGTGTGGCGCTGTTTGCGGGGAGCCTCTTCGTCGGCCGTAAGCCAGCTCTCGAGAACACCCAGGTAGGGATCCATGACCGGGGAGGGGCGCGGCGCACTCTGGCGGTACCGGGGAGGCTCAGCGGGAGCCTCGAGGACCTTGCGTACCGTCTGCCGGGACACTTCCAGCTGGCGGGCGATCTTACGGATCGACCAGCCGTCCTCGTGACGCTTCTTTATGAACTCCACATCGACCATCTTCAGCACATGCCCTTCCCCTGTTCCGCAAAAGCGCCCGACAACGGGGCTGACGGTACAGGACTCGTCCTTGAAGGTGGTCAACTATTCGAGTATCGAACGGCCTCCAAGTGGTCAACTATTAGGATATCGAACACACTTGAAGGGGAATGAGACGTGAAAAGGCAAAAAAGGCATCTGTATGTGGTTCTGGTAGTACTGCTCGGGACGATCGCGCTCGCGGTTGCAAGCGCGGCTGGAACGACGGCAGCAGACGCGCAAACCGCGCTAACGACTACCACCACGGTCCGCTGCATACCCGACGGGCCCTGGTCTATCGGTTCGCAGCCTCTCAACAACTTAGTCACCAATGCGGAGTTGGGCGCGCGACTAAGGGAGTTTGTCAAGTCCGCCCCCGGCCATAGTAAGCCCAAACTGGAAGTGGTCGGCTATTCGGCGGGTGGCGGCGATGGCGTGCTGCAGAACAGCGGTCCATACAGTTACCCGATCTACGCCTTGAAGTTCGGCGACCCCAAAGACGACCCGCAATACAAGAAGCACCGCATACTCGTCGAGGCCAACATTCACGGCAACGAACTCGCTGGGAACGAAGCCATCCTGGAGGTTGTCGGGCGCCTCATCCAGAAAGAGAATTGGGGACAATCGGACGCAGAGAAGATCCTGGACAACTGCATCATCTGGTTCCTCCCCATGCTCAACCCCGACGGAGCCCACTGGAATGAACAGGACGGCAACCAGCGTGTATCGCGTCGGCAGAACTACCAGCCCTGGAATCCCGTGGCCTACGGTCTGCCCGCCGGCACCCTAGCGTACGGCGGCTACAGCGCCAACGCCAGAGGTTACGACATAAACCGAGATTACTGGTACGACCTGAGCGTCGTTGACGCCAACGGTAACCTCAACCTGGCTTGGCTCACTGACCCGGCTCTAGGATTTCCCAGAGGCGTGGACGGAACGAATCAGTTCGGCTACTTCCTGACTCCTGAAGCCCGCGCCTGGGCGAAGGTGTTCAATGAGCTCGAACCAGAGTTCCTGATCGCCTTGCATCACCAAGGGTCCACAGTGGTCAATAAGAGAGAGACTTCGGAGCCGGGTGTCTACGAAGCGGATCTGGTGCAGATTGCCCTACTTGGACAAGCCATCCTCAACACTGGTGGCAGTGACGGACTGGGCAACACCATCACGCCCTACCGCATGCCCTTGAACAACCCGCATTACTCGCAGTACAGCACGCTGGACATGGGCCAGAAGGTTGTGCTGAATGCCATTGACAAAGTCCGCGACTTTCCGGGCGTATTTGCCCGGTACACCCAGAACTCCACGGCTCAGTCCCCGAGCTGCAGCCAGGGCGTGGCTGGTGTCAACGGTTGCGGCATCATGCTGATGGAAGCCCGCTTGCAAGGCACGACAAAGGGCCTTTGGACGCAGGCAGAAATCATTGCGGATGTTTGTTGGGCCACCTTCTTAGGCTATGCCGACAAGAGCATCTACGATATCGACATCGGCCCCACCGACAGCTGGGATATGGGCGCGAATTACAATGCTATCCCGGTACAGCAGAGCGTTCGCGCGCCGTCCACCACGACCACGACAACCCCATCCGGGCCGCAGGTCATCAAGGTGAAGAATACCACCATGAAGCAGTGGAACATCGTGGTCAAGGATGAGTTTGGAAACGAGGTGCAGACAGGGTTGATCAAGAACGGCCAGACGTGGACGTCCAGTACTCTTGCCCCCGGTTGGTACATAGTCAGGGCGACTGAGAAGCAGGGTGCAATCATACACACCGCAGGCTTCAATATGCCGGACTGCGCCGGAGATACGGTCCTTGAGATCAGATCTCTACTAGTGCTGACCCTCTACGAAGAGATTCCATCCAGACCAGAACCGCGCGTCCGGGATTGTACGGGAATAAGTAGGGACAGCTGACCCCGAACAGTAGAAGTCTCGAAGAGAGAAGAGACTGGTTTCATGAGGCTGGCTGCCCCTGGTGGGGTGGCCAGCCTCATCCGCAGGCACTCCGTCCTGAATAATCCACGGATGCTGTCTCCGCCGCCCTGAGGAAGATCTACCGCCAGATCACCCACATCCGCGGCGGCTGCTAGGCCGGGTTCACAATGACCGTCCAGGGTGAGGCCAAGGATGTCCCGTTGCTCCTGCACCCCAATGGCGTCCACTGGGCTGGCGTGATGTCCCCGAGCCGCTCCCGCAACTCCTCCACAATGGGACAGCCAGAGACTACGCCGACAGGAGACGGGCAACCGACGGCGCCACAGTACGGACCGCCAGCACGTATCAGATAGGTAACGGAAGCGCTGTCGCACAGGTACCGGAACCCCCCAAGAAGTGTAATGCAGGTACCGGAGTTCACTCTGGAAAGTATTGTGCCAACCAGGCAAAACCGCCCCGTTTGTCCACCTAATACCACCCCGTGTCTCCGGCGTAGGGGTAAACGTAGGGGTAGAAGGCCATTTTGGGGGCAGATCGCGACACCCAGACGGCGACAGGAAACCGCGCATATGCAGGTCTTTCAGTGCGAGTGCCCCCGACAGGAATCGAACCTGTGCACGAGGTTTAGGAAACCTCTGCTCTATCCCCTGAGCTACGGGGGCCCGGTCGGCTAGTGTAGCATCGGCCGTCAGGTAGACGCGAGGACCCGGCCGGGACGCACCGACATCGCCCCACGCGGCGTCAACCGAGATCCGGGGCCCGCCGTCTCAGGCAACGACCTTCTCGATCTGAAGAAACGACACCTCGGAGATGTTCGCCTTCTCTCTCGCGTGTTCGACGGTCATGCTGACCAGGTTGCCCTTGCCGTCCAGGTCAAGGTAGATGTCCTCCGAAACCTCTCTCGTCTCGTCCACCACAGCGGTCGAGAATTCAATGAGCGCCGTGTCGGTGTCGGCGAAGAACGTAATCTTCATTATGAGAACTACTCCTTCCTGAAGCCTCTGTCGAAGAACGCGTTGTGCACTGTTTCCTCGTCCTCCAGAAGAACTACTCGCAGATACCTGCGTGCATCCTCCACCCATATCCAGTGTCTCACCCTTCCGTCACTCTGCATCTCCCTGCTGAGTGGGCTCGCAATTGCAGCTGCGATCCATTCCTCTTTGATGGCGGCTCGGTCTGGCCGCTCTCGGGTGAAAAGGAAGTATTGGGTGCACTTCAGCATGGGGTCTCCCAGATCCTTATGAGTGCGTCCACGCAGCCGAGCCACTCCTGCTCCGACTTGATGATAGCGCATGCACTCCGAGGCCCGAGGGTGCCCCAGGCCTCGGTGCTCTCCGGCGCCGGCCTGCCCGGGACGCGAGCCACAGATTTGCATACAACCCGCCGACCAGCTAGTGTCTACTGGTCGCGCTCACGATGAAGCGTCGGGTCAGATGCCACGGCGCGCGAGGGGGTGGTCGGCGGTGAACTGCCCGCAGTGCGGTCAACCCGTTCCGGAGGACGCGTCGTTCTGCCGGAATTGCGGAGGCGCCATCCCGTCGGCCGGGTTGGACGACACCCTGCTGCTGCCCAAGTCACCACCCGACACCGTGGTGCTGCCCAAGTCATCCGACGCCCTGCCGCCACCCAAGTCGCCCGGCCCTCCACCACCCTACCAGCCGCCCGGGGTTCCGCCACCCCAGTCATATCGACGCACCGCCGCAGTACGTGCCACCAGGCGCCCTCCCGCCGTACCCGCCAACCGGTGCTCCGCCGCCGAGTTCCTCGGGCAATCGCACCCTGATCATCGTGTTGGCGGCGCTCGTCGCGGCGCTCGTGCTCATGACCGGCGTGGCCGCCGCGTTCTTGATAGCGCGGCGGTCGGAGACCACGACCTCGTCTACCTTCACCCTGGTCACGGAATCTCCGCCCACCAGCACGGTCGATGGAGGGTCCACCACGACGACCGGAGCCACCGCCACGACCACCACCGAGGCCATCGAGCTGTCCTCCGGGCAATGGGTCGACACGAGCGTGCCCCAACCCGCGGGGGAGAGCTACGCGGTGGCGGTCTCCGAGGAGTACCTGGTCATCAGCGCCGACAGCGGTCTCTACGCCTACTCCCTGGTCGACAAGGGTGAGCTGGTCAAGATCGAGACCGGAGGCACCGACGCCGGTTCCCCGGTCCTCGACGGCTCCCTGCTGGCCTGGTGGGAGGGAAGCTACGACGAGACCACCTACGAGTTCGTCGATATGGCCATCTATGCCAAGCGGCTTCCCGATGGAGACCGCGTGGAGGCGGTGCACCTACGACCGGGCGCCGTCGTATCCGCTGTTGAGCAATGGATACCTCACCTGGATCCAGGGGTCTCCGGCGGCAGATAGTCCGGACGGCGAGATATGGCAGTACCCCATATACGGCGTGCCGATCGACGCGAACGGCGCACCTCAGGGTGAGCCCGACCTGCTCACCAGCGCGCCGCGCGCGTACACGATCGGCGACGCCACCTGGTCGTACAGCCTCAGTGGCACATGGCTGGCGTGGGAACAGCAGCAGGAGGCGGAGGGGGTCGCGGTCGGCGTGCAGTTGATGGATCTCACATCGGGCCAGATCCGGCAGCTCGGCGGCGAAGGGGCGGGTCGACCTTCGATCTCAGGCAACGTCGTGGCGTTCCGCACCGACAGCCTGCAGGCCCTGGACCTCGCACAGGATAAGCAGTGGACCGTCGACCCCAATGGTGACTGGCCGGTGACGACTTCGGATTTCGTCGTCTACCTGCGGTCGGTGGAAGGCGACACTCCCGGGTGGAACATCGTCGTCCGGTCGTTGACGAGCGATGTGGAACGGGTCATCGGCACGCAGACCACCCCACCCTGGCTGAGTTCCCCCATAGCCGCTTCGCAGCGGCACATCGCCTGGGTCGCCGACGACGGGTCGGTCAAGCTCTTCGTGTGGCAGCCGTGAACTCGGCCGAAACACCGAGCAACCCTACTCCTCTGGACCTGTTTTCTGGTGCTATAATCGGCACCATTGAACAGATGCCGAATGGAGAGGCCATGAACCAGGTCACAAAGTTCTCAGAAGACGTGGTCCCGCTCGGAGACCTGAAGATCAATCCGGGGCGCGTCGTCACCCAGGTCGATCAGACGCACCGTCCCGTGCTTGTCACGAGCCACGGGCGTGGTGTGGCGATCGTTCAAGCTCTCTCGGACTACGAGTCGGAGAGCGAGGAACGCGCCTTCCTTCGTAGCGTGGTTCGGGGGCTGATGGACCTGGAGGAAGGCCACGAAAGCAACCTGGCTGATGTGAGGTCTCGACTCGGCATCGACTGACGTGGCCGCGATGCGTTCTATCACGTTCGCGGAATCAGCGATCCGCGATCTCGAGACCGTCCGTGACTGGTATGCGTCTCGGGGTGCGCCGGCCGTAGGCGAACGTCTTGTGGCTGACATCGTCGAGGCCGTCGAGCGGCTCGCGGCATTCCCCGAAAGCGGGCGCATCGTGCCTGAGTTCGACACGCCGCGACTGCGCGAACTCATCCATCCGCCCTTTCGCATCGTGTATCGGCTCGATGCTGATTGCGTGCGCATCGTCCGAGTTTGGCGCAGTGAGCGACTCCTCGACGTGCCGGAAGACCGCGCCTGATAAACGATCACGTCGTGCAACGACGGCTGGGGGCAGCATCCCCCGCACGCGGGCTATACTCCCGGCATGATCGCGGGCGTGATATTCGATTGCGACGGCACCATCGTCGACAGCCGGGACCTGATAGTCCCCTTCTACGACTGGGTCTTCGCCCAGGTGGGCCTGCCGCCGCTGGATTCCGCCGACCCCGAGGTGGTCGCGATAGCGATCAGCCGGTCCGACGCCGAGGTGTTCGCGCACGTGGTGCCCGATCCCGCCGACCGTCGTCGCGTGCACGGCTTCCTGTCGGGGCTCGACCCGGCCGATTTCTTGAGCAACATGAATCTCGAACCCTACGCCCTCGAGGTTCTGCGCGAGCTGCGCCCTCACTACCGCCTGGCGATCGCCACCAACCGCGGGTCGGACATGACCGCCCTCGTACGCCACTTCGGGTTCGACGCCTACATCGACACGGTGGTCACAGCCGCCGATGTGCAGAATCCCAAGCCGGACCCCGAGATGCTGCTCGTAGCCGCGGAACGCTTGGGCCTGATGCCCGACCAGGCACTCTACGTGGGCGACACCGAGGTCGACGGCCTGGCGGCCGCGGCGGCCGGCATGCCCTTCATCTGCTACCAGCGCACCCGCAACGGCAACGGACATCTCGCGACGCCCGCCGGTCGACACCGGAGCGCCCGCCGGCGACGGTTGCCTGGGCGATCTGCGCGAACTACCCGGTCGACTGCGCCTGCTTGACGCAGCCACACATAGAGGAGCACCCGCATGACGCACACCATCACCATCGACCAGACGCGCTGCCGCAAAGACTACGCCTGCGTGAGCGTGTGCCCCCGCCGGCTCATTCGCGAGGGCGGGGACGGCTTCCCCGAAACGGTGGAGTGGATGGACGAGAGCTGCATCGAGTGCGGACACTGCCTGGGTGTCTGTCCGCACGGTGCGCTGACGCTGAACGGGGTGACCCCCGAAGAGTGCCGCGTCGTCGAACGGCGCGCGCCCCTGAGCCTCGAGGCAGCCGACTTCCTGGTTACGCGGCAGGCGGAGCGTGCGCGAGTTCAAGGAGGAGCCGATCGCCCCCGAGGTGATCGATTGGCTGCTCGATTCATCCCGGTGGGCTCCATCGGCCGGCAACGGGCAGACGGCGCACCTGACCCTGGTCGAGGGCCGAACGAAGACCCGCGAGCTGGCCGAGTTGGTGGTGGACTGGATGCGCGGGACCGGATCAGACTACGTCCAGGACGTCATCGCCGCGTGGGACGAGGGGAAGGATCGCGTCCTGCACGACGCCCCACATCTGGTGTTCGCCCACGCTCCTGACGGTGGCCTCAACCCTGCGACCGACTGCGTCATCGCCATCACGACGATCGAACTCGCGGCCCACGCGCTCGGAGCGGGAGCCTGCTGGGCCGGGTTCTTCACGAGGGCCGCCGCCCTACACCGCGCCGTTGATCGACGCGCTCGCGCTTCCCGAGGGGCACAAGGTGCGCGCCGCTCTGATGCTGGGGATGCCCCGCTACCGCTACCACCGGGTGCCGCCGCGCCACGAGCCCCGGCTCAGGCGACTCTAGGCGCCGGCCCGGCGGGCTGACGCCGCGCCGGGGTCGCGGCCCAGAATCAGGCCCAGGCGGCCTCCGTGATCGCGACCACGAGGTCCTCGAAGCGACAGCCCCGCCGCCTCGGCGGCCATGGGCATGGTGGAGGTCTCGGTCAGGCCGGGGATGGTGTTCAGCTCGAGCACCCAGGGCATGCCGGCGTCGTCCAGGAGTATGTCCACCCTGCCGAAGCCCCGGCAGCCGAGCGTGCGATAGGTGGCCAGCGCGATCCGTTCCACCTCGGCGGCCACGCCGGGTTCCAGCTCGGCGGGCACCACGAAGTCGGTCTCGCCGGCCACGTAGCGCGAGTCGAAGTCGTAGTAGGCGTGCGCGCTGTTGGGGATGGCCTCCACGATGGGCAGCACCCGCGCGTCTCCTCCGTCGCCCAGCAGGCTGACGGCCAACTCCCGCCCGCGCACGAACTTCTCCAGCAGGACCTTGCGGTCGAAGGAGAGGGCCGAGACCATGGCGCGAGGCAGGTCGCCGGCATCGGCGACGAAGCTGATGCCCATGGCCGACCCCTGAGCCGCCGGCTTGACCACCACCGGCAGCCCCAGATCCTGGGCGATCAGGGCGAGCGTGTCCTTGGCGCCCAGTTCGCGGAACGCGGCGTCGTTGAAGGCGTGGAACGGCGGGGTGGGGATGCCCTCGGCCCGCAGCAGGTGCTTGGTGAGCACCTTGTCCATCCCTTGGATGCTGGCCAGCACCCCCGAACCGGTGTACGGCAGGCCCAGGATCTCCAGCAACTCCTGCACCGTGCCGTCCTCGCCGCCCTTGCCGTGCATGGCGATGAAGACGCCGTCGGGCCGCAGCTCCACCAGGCGACGCACCAACGACTCGTCCACGTCGATGCCGGTGACCCGGTACCCCCGCGACTCCAGCGCCCGGATGACCCGTCGCCCGGTGCTCACCGAGATGTCCCTCTCCAGGGAGCGTCCCCCGTAGAGCACGCATACGTGGCTGCCGCTCATGCCCCTCCCCCTCCTCGACCCGCGCGGTCGTGGTATACGTCGCCCATCCGCATCACAATCCCAGAGCCCGATAGAGCTCGATCTGATCCCTGATCACGCGCGCCCAGCCGACGGACGCCCTCCTGGATGCGCTCCTCGGTGTTCCCGCTGAACGTTCAGCCGCATGCTGCTGGTGCCCTGTCCGTCCATGTAGAAGGCGTCACCGCGCACGAACGCCACATTCTCCTCGATGGCCTTCACCAACAGATCGCCCGTGTGCACCGGCGCCGGCAGCGTGGCCCACACGAAGAACCCGCCTTCGGGCACCGTCCAGTGCGATCCCTCGGGGAACTCCTCCGCCAGCGCCGCCAGCATGCGTGTCCCGCCGCGAGCGGTAGAGGACCTTGAGACGCTCCACGTAGTCCAGCCAGGCCCCACCGGCCACGAACTCGTGCACGAACAGCTGGTTCAGCGGACTGGAGCAGAGGTCGGTCGCCTGCTTTCCGAACACGCATTTTCTGAAGAATGGCGGGTGGAGCGACTATCCAACCCGTGCGGATGCCCGGGGAGAGGATCTTCGAGAACGACCCCAGGTAGATCACGTTGGCGTCGCGGTCCAGGGAGAGCAGCGTGGGCAGCGGTTCGCCCTCGTAGCGGAGGATGCCGTAGGGGTTGTCCTCCACGATCAGCAGGTCGCGCTCGGCGGCCAGTTCCACCAGGCGGCGGCGGCGCTCGAGGGTACAGCGTGGTTCCCCCAGGGTTGCTGAAGGTGGGCACGATATAGAGGAACTTGGCCCGGCGGCCCTCCGCGGCCAACCGGTCGATGCAGGGCTTCGAGCTCGTCCACCACCAGGCCGTCGGCGTCCATGGGAGCGTGCAGCACGGTGGTCTGATAGGTACTGAACGTGGTCAGGGCGCCCGCGTAGGAAGGCCCCTCGGCCAGCACCACGTCGCCCGGGTCGATGAAGGTCTTGGTCACCAGGTCGATGGCCTGCTGGCCCCCGGTGGTGATGAGAACGTGGGCCGGGTCGATCCTCGACGCCTTCGGCGGCCATCACCTCGGCGATGTCGTCCTTCAGGAAGTCGAAGCCCTCCGTGGGGCCGTACTGCAGCGACAGCGCCCGTCGGTTGAGCGAGATGTCGGCGTTGATGCGCTCGAAGACCTCCTGCGGGAAGGTGTCGGTGGCCGGGAAGCCGCCCGCCAGCGAGATCACCTCCGGCCGGGCGGCCAGACTCATCAGGTCGCGCATGGCGGAAGAACGCATGACCTTGGTGCGGGCGGCGTAGCGCCCTTCGTACTTGTCCGACCTGCGTGTGCTCATGCGAGCAGTGCGACCCTCCCCCGATCGTCCCGCGGCTGGCACCATGCGGCGGCCGCGCGGGTCCGGCCAGTATAGGCGCGGGGGAACCGACGGGCAAGGCGCCGGCCTCCAGGCCGCGTACGGCCGGGAGGCTTCCCGGCGCATCGGTCCACGCCGACCGCCGTGGTAGACTTTCGCCGCCGTGGACGTCCTCTTCGACAGCCTGGCCGCTCTGACCGCCACGGGAGGAGGGCTCTCCAGTCTCTCAGGGCTGCGCGCCTTCCTGCCGCTGGCCCTCGTGGGCCTCATCTCGCGATACGGGCTGTTCGGCGCCTTCGACCTGGACGACACGCCGTTCGCGATCCTGCAGAACCCCTGGGTCATCGCCATCCTGTTGGTGCTCGCGATCCTCGAGATCGTCGCCGACAAGGTGCCGGTGGTCGATTCGCTCCAGGATGTCGTGGCCGGGCCTCTGCGCATCCTGGCCGGCGCCATCATCTTCGGCGCCGCCCTGGCGCAGCAGAACACGCCGGTGCTCGTGGCGGGCATGGTCGGGGGCGGGGCGCTGGCGGGCGTGACGCACGCGGCGAAAGGGATCGTACGACCCGGAGCCACCGCGGTGAGCGGCGGCACGGCCAACCCCTTCATCAGCTTCTTCGAAGACCTGTTCACGTTCTTCGGCACCTTCTTGGTCATACTCCTGCCCATCCTCGGGCTGCTGCTGGTGCTCTTCGTGCTCTTCGTGATCTACCGCGTCCGTCGGCGCCGTCGGCGCAAGTACAAGGGGCTGCGCATCCTCAAAGAGTGACCGGTGAGGCGGGATGACTCCTCCAGAGAACGATGACCGCGACGGCGCCCGCCGCCGTCACCGCATGGTGGACGAGCAACTCCGCCGACGGGGCATCGTCGACCCACGGGTTCTCTCGGCCATGGAATCCGTGCCCCGGCATTGTTTCGTGGGAGAGAAAGCCCGCTGGGCGGCCTACGACGACGAGCCGGTCACGATCGGCCTGGGCCAGACCATCTCCCAACCGTACATGGTGGCCCGCATGACCGAACTACTCGATCTCGACCCGACGTCGCGCGTACTGGAGGTGGGCACCGGTTCGGGCTACCAAGCAGCCGTCCTGGCCGAGTTGGCGGCGGAGGTGTGGACCCTCGAGCGCCACCCCGAACTCGCGGAGCGTGCCCGCCTCCTCTTGGACGTCCTCGGCTATCGCAACGTGCACGTCCAGGTCGGCGACGGCAGCCTCGGTCTGCCCGAGCGGGCTCCCTTCGACGCCATCATCGTCACCGCGGCCGCCCCGCGCGTGCCCGCTCCCCTGCTCGACCAGCTGGCGGACGACGGTCGCTTGGTGATCCCCGTCGGCGACCGGGGAGTGCAGCAGTTGCGTCTGATCCGCCGCCGCGACCAGGAGTTCGTGGAGACCGACGTGCTTGCCTGTCGCTTCGTGCCCCTGGTGGGCCAGGCCGCGTACTCCGAGGAGGACTGATGGAACAGCCCGCGAAGCCCGGCGGCGGCCCGACCAACGGTGCGGCCGGCGGCGGGCCCGCCAATGACGCGGCCGACGGCGCGGCCGTTGACGCCGGTGGCAGCCTCCGTCGGGTGCGCGTGATCGTGGAAGGTCGTGTCCAGGGGGTGTGGTTCCGCGACACGACGCGCGAAGAGGCCCTGCGCCTCGGTGTCGCCGGCTGGGTGCGCAACCTGCCGGACGGCCGAGTGGAGGCGGTGTTCGAGGGCCCACCGACCGCGGTGGCCGCGCTTCTCGAGCTGGACGCGGCGCGGGCCCGAGCACGCAGTCGTGACCCACATCGAGATGCGTGAGGAACCGCCCGCGAACGAGCGGGGGTTCCGCGTCCGCGCGTAGATGCGCGTGTGGGAAGGCGACTGGGCACGAGAAGGGCCTCCCACGAGACTACTTGGGAGGCCCTCACGCATACCTGGGGGGCCGATGCTCCGGCCCGGACTCTCTAGCCTGCTACGACTGAGGCCGCTCGCCCAGGGTTACTGTGACGGTCTGTTCCTGTCCGGCACGGTCGATCGTTATGGAGACCGTCTCGCCCGGCTTCTTGGCCCGCAAGATGGCGTACAGATCGGCGTCGTTGCTGATGTCGGTGGTGTCCACCTTGATGATGATGTCACCTTGCTGGAGTCCCCCCACGGCCGCGGGAGTGCCCGGCCCGGTGCCGCCGACCAGCACGCCGGAAGAGCGGCTCAGGTTGAACTGCTGTTGAAGTTGCTCGGTGACTGTCTGATTCTGGATGCCCAGATAGGCATGCACTACCTTGCCGGTCTGGATGATCTCGTTGGCCACGTCTTGGGCCAGGTCGGAAGGGATCGCGAAACCCAGATTCTGAGCGCCTGTCTGACCCGGCGGCAGATAGGCCACGTTGATGCCGATGACGCGCCCCTGAGCGTCGACGAGGGCGCCACCGGAGTTGCCCGGGCTGATGGCCGCGTCGGTCTGGATCAGGTCGATGAGCGCGAACTGCTCCGTGCCCGTCGTATCGATCTCCCGACTCAAACCGCTGATGATCCCCAGCGTCACGGAGTTCTTCAGGCCCAGAGGGCTGCCGATCGCGATCGCGTACTGGCCTACTTTCACAAGGCTGAAGCGGTCGATGAACTTCGCGACCGGGAGGCCGGTCTTCTCGACCTTGATGACCGCAAGATCGGTAAGGGGATCGCGGCCGATGATACGGGCAGGCAGCTTCTCGCCGGTGGCGAACGTGACCGTGACCTTGTCGACAGGTACGTCGGTGCCGCTCGACGAATCGCTGACCACGTGATTGTTGGTGATGATGTAGCCGTCCTGGCTGAAGATCACGCCCGATCCTTCACCGCCATACTGTTGAGTGCCGAACTGCGATTGCACGGTCCCCTCGACGGCGATGTTCACCACGCTCGGTCCCACTGTGGACGCCACCGCTTCGGCCGGACTCGCGCCGAGCAATCCGGGAGCCACAGGTCCGGGACTCTCCGCACCCGCGGTGCTCACCACGGCCGCGGTTGCGCCCGCTGCCGAACCGTTTGTGGAGCTGACGTCGTTCGATGATTCCAGGTTTGCGCACCCGACTACGCCAACCGCGAAGAGCCCCACGAGTCCGACCACCGCGGCGACCATGAGCAGCGTCACCAGCCTCCGCCTCCGGCTCTCCCGGCCCTCGATCGTCCTACCACGCGTCTGCATCATGACCACCCTCCGCTCTAGGCGCCCGGACCGATCCGGTCGCACTGTTTCACCGAAAGGGATTCTAGACCCCGCGCGTGAAGGGGATGCGTAAGGAGTGTAAAAGAAGTGTGAGCGCCAAGCGGTCGCCCTCCGCCGGGACGCGAACCTCAGATGAGACTGAGCACCACGACCAGACCGCCCAGCACGAACGTGTAGACGGCAAAGGGCCAGAGACCATGGGCCTGGAGGTAGCGCAACAGCACGTGGATGGCGACCAGACCGGACACGAGGGCGGCCACAGCGCCGAGCGCGTACGCGACCGCGTCGCCCCCTTGGATGCCCGCGCTCAGATCGCGCGCGCTCACCAGTCCGGCCCCCAGGATCACGGGGACGCTCAGCAAGAAGCTGAATCGCGCCGCGGCCGGGCGATCGAGCCCTAGGAACACGCCACCGGAGATGGTGGCGCCCGACCGGCTGAGCCCCGGCGCGATCGCCAACGCCTGGTAGCAGCCGATCAAGAGGGCGTCCAGCAACCCCAGGTCGTCGAGAGTGCGCCGGCGGCGCTCCGCGCGCCCGGCGACCACATCGGCCAGGGTGAGCAGGCACCCGGTCAGGATCAAGAAGATGCCCACGGCCAACGTGCTGGCGAACAAGGACTCGAAGAAGCTCTGCAACAGCACCCCGGCAAGCGCGGCGGGCACGGTCGCGATAGCCAGCCAAATAGCCAGCCGGCGCCACGTCGCGGCCGTCCGCCCGGGGAGCCGACCCGGCGCCACGAAGGCCACGATCATGCTGTACCAATCGCGGGCGAAGTAGCCGGTGACGGCCACCAAGGTGGCGAGATGCAGCAGCACATCGAACGCCACCGTCGGCGTGGACATGCCGAGGAACTCCGGCACCAGCACCAAGTGCCCCGAGCTGGACACCGGCAAGAACTCGGTGAACCCCTGCACCACGCCGAGAACGACGGCCTCCAGATTGTTCATGCCCCTCCTGCCCGGTTGCCTTGCCGCGCGCCGCGCGCTACTCTCGATGTGCCCGCGCCCCGCCCCCAGGCAAGATACAGGAGAAAGGAACCAGCGTGAAGCTTACGTTCCACGGCCACTCCGCATGGGAGATCGAGACAGCCGGCGCCCACATCTGGATCGACCCGTTCCTCACGGGCAACCCCCGAGCGGACGTGACGGCCGACCATGTTGTCGCCGACTTCATCGTACTCAGTCATGCCCATGCCGATCACCTCGGCGACACCGTGGCCATCGCCACGCGCACCGGTGCACGCGTCATTGGCATGAACGAGCTCGCACTCTATCTGGGGGCGAAAGGACTGGCCGTCGACGCGCTGCAGATCGGCGGTGGCATGGACTTCCCCTTCGGCCGGGTGAAACTGGTGCCGGCGCTGCACTCATCCAGCTTCGAAGGCGCCTACATGGGAAACGAGGCCGGCATCCTGCTCCGCGACATCGAGGGCACGGTGCTGTACCACGCGGGCGACACCGGTCTCTTCTCCGACATGCGCCTGATCGGGCGGGTCGGGCTCGACGTGGCCCTGCTCCCGATCGGCGACAAATACACCATGGGTCCCGACGACGCCCTTACGGCGGTGGAGCTACTCGAACCGCGCCTCGCGGTTCCCATGCACTACGACACGTTCCCCTTCATCGCCCAGGACGCGGAAGCGTGGAAACGAGCGGTCGAGGAGCGCACCGATACGAAGGTGCTGGTGATGCAGCCCGGTGATACGTGCGAGGTGCCCGCGTAGGGGCACGCGCCCCCAGGCACCCCGAGTAGTGTGTGCCGAGAGTGTGCCGAGTCGCGCCCCCCGACGCGACTCGGCACACCTCGACGGCGAGCCGGGTGATTCAGCCCCGGATCGACCCCTCAGCGGATCTGAGACCCTGAGCGACCAGGGCTCTGTCGACCGCTCGAATCACCGCCACAGCGACTACGGCCTTGAGGAGATCCCCAAGGATGAACGGGAACAAGGCAAAGGTCATGGCCGCGCGCAGACTCATGCCGGTAACGACCATGAACCAAGGCACTCCTACCACGTAGACCGCGAGCGAGGCTGTTGCCGCGCCCAGCACAAGAACCGCGAGACCGCGGCGATTGGTGACCCCGGGACGACGCGCCGCGTCCCCAGCCATCCCCATGACGAACGCGGCCAACACGAATCCGACGAGGAAGCCGCCCAGCGGCCCGGCGACGACGGCCGGTCCGGCGTGTCCCCCGGCGAAGACCGGCACCCCGACAAGCCCCATCAGGATATACACGCCTACACTCACCGGGCCCCAATGGCATCCGAGAAGACCTCCCGCCACAAGCACCGCCAGAGTCTGCAGGGTGAGAGGCACAGGAACGAAAGGGATCGAGACCCACGAAGCCACCGCGAGCACCGCGGCCAGGAGGCCGGCCAGAGCCAGCTGGGCCACGGGTACCCGCGGCTCGCCTCTGGTCGGCCTGATTCTCGCGGTCGCACCCATAGCGGCATGCTAACCGAACGGGGGACGCGCTGTCAATGCTGTTCAGACCCGAGGTTTACAGGACAGCCCGCGCGTACTCAGGACCGGCGGCGTACTCACGGGTCGGAGAGCGTGACCTCGCCGGCCCTCACGGCTCGGACCACCTCATCCCGACCACGAACCAGCAGCTCGCCTTCCGGGCCCAGCCCATCGGCGAGGCCCTCCGTCACCACGCCGTCGTCGGAGAAGCCCGAACGGACCACGACGGACGTCCCCCGCAACAGGTCTCGCTCGGCGCACGCCTCCCGCACCGACTCCCAGTCGCCCGCGTCCACCTGACTCCACCGTGCGGCAAGCGCATCCAGAAGGCGTGCGAGAAGGGGCGGCCGAGGCACGGTCTCCCCCACGGACTGCGCAAGCGATCCAGGCGCAGGCCGCCGAACGTCGCTCTCCGACGAAACAGCCTCGACCGGTCGACTGTTCACGTTCAGCCCGATCCCGATCACGACCCAGTGCAGCCGGTCCATGTCCATGGAGGCCTCGGACAGGATGCCACAGACCTTCCTACCATCCACGAGCACATCGTTCGGCCATTTGATGCCCACGGTGCGCCCCGGGCCCAGCAGTTCTTCCAGTACCTCGGCAATCGCCAGACCAGTCGCCAGCACGAGACGCGAGGCCTCAGCGGGGAGGACGCGCGGCCGCAACAAGACCGAGAACGTGAGGTCCTTCCCCGGCTGACTGATCCACGTCCGGCCCAACCGTCCCCGACCGCCGCTCTGGTCGTCGGTCACTATGAGCGCTCCGGTCGGCGCGCTCGTGTTGAGCGATCTCTTTCAGCGACGCGTTGGTGGAATCCATCGCGGCGAAGTACAGGTACGGCAGCCCGATCGCCGGCGGGGTCGCGCCGCACGGGTCGTCCGTGCCGGTGTTCACGGCGCCGAGAAGCAGCGGAAGAACCGCCTCGGGCACGATGGCGTCGGGCGGCGCGCTCAGACGATATCCGCCCCCACGCATCGAATCGAGGGCCACACCCGCCAGACGCAGCGCCTCCATGTGCTTGTGCACGGCGGCGCGCGAGATTCCCAGGAGACCGGCCACCGCCTCGCCCGACACGCGAGCCCCCGAGGGCGCGGCCTCATACAGTCGGGCCATGATGCGCACCCTTTGAGCCACTCCCGGCTCGAGGACGCGTTCGGCCAAACCGACCCCCACCCTACGATCTACCTGAGCGAGATCCAATGCATGAGAGAACATACATCCGTCCTTCGATGCCTTTAATGAGCCAGGGACGGTCTGCTATCCTGTAGCATCTTCTGTTCGCCCGGAGGCCCCCCGACCCCCCGAAGGGTGCACCACGGCACCATGATCTCGAATCTGATGAAGAACATCGCGCGCGGCGGTTGGAAGAGCCGCGTCGCCGCGGCGGCGGTAGTCGTCGTCGCTCTATTCGTGCTCGCCATAGTAGTCGATGCGGGGCTCTCCTACAATCGCATTCACGCCGGCGTGAGCATCGCGGGCATAGACGTGGGGCGTCTGACCCACGAGGAAGCGGCCGCAAAGCTGACCGCGCAGGTACAGCAGGCAGCCACCAAACCCATCACCCTGACCAGCGACACGAAAGACCGGCCGGTCCTCCCGAAGGATGTCGGCACTGTCATAGATGTGAGCGGATCGGTGGACAAGGCGGCGTCTCTGGGCCGCGGCGGCAACATCGTCGACAACCTGTTCGACCGCTTCGCTCTCTATGTCTCGCCCCGGACGGTCGGTCTCAGCGGCACGGTCGATTCGGTGTTGCTTGACACCCTCATCGCCGGCATAGCCAAGAAGCTCGATAAGCCCCCGGTGAATGCGGCCGTGGTCGTCAAGGGGGGCGAGGTGAGCGTCGTGGAGGGCACCGATGGGCTGGTAGTCGACCAAGCCGCCCTTCGCAGCAGCCTCAAGTCCATACTATTCTCGCTGCACAACACCGAGCTAACGGTTCCGACGAAGGTACTCGCTCCGACGATCCAGGCCGCCAACACAAGCACGGCCGTGGCCCAGGTCAAGACGATGGTCGGCGGAGGCGTGAAGCTGAAGCTCGACGATCAGACATGGACCCTCTCTTCGGAGAAGGTTGCCGCCGCCCTGGAATTCCGGACCGAAGGTCAAGGCGGCGCCTCTCAGCTCGTTCCCTTCCTCTCCGCGAAGAAGCTTTCGGCTTTCCTAAAGAGTGTCGGCACGACCGTGACGAGAGCACCCAAGAACGCCACGTGGCAGACCGACGGCAGCACTGCGACCCTTGTTGCGGCACGCACCGGGCGCAAACTCGACACCGAGGCCACCGCAACGGCCCTCACAGCAGCGGCACTCAAGACTTCCGGCCGTGTGGCAACAGCGCAGGTGAAAGAGAGCCAGCCGAGCCGGTCCACCGAAGAGGCCAAATCGATGGGCGTCGTCACGAAGATCGGCAGCTATACCACCGAGTTCAGCGGCTCCGCGGGTCGCCTCCACAACGTCGCCCGCGCAGGTGAGATCATCAGCGGCACCCTCGTGGCGCCGGGCGAGCAGTTCGACTTCAACAGCGTTGTCGGCGCCCGCACGGAAGCGAACGGCTTCAAGACGGCTCCGGCGATCATCGGAGGCAAGCTCGAAGACACCCTGGGAGGTGGCATCTGCCAAGTCTCGACCACCCTCTTCAACGCCGTGTTCTTCGCCGGTCTGGATGTCACCGCCCGCACGAACCACTCCATCTA
This sequence comes from uncultured Actinomycetota bacterium, assembly GCA_963790415.1. GTDB lineage: Bacteria > Actinomycetota > Thermoleophilia > RBG-16-64-13 > RBG-16-64-13 > JAJZQZ01. The sequence goes on along the minus strand of CAWBOK010000006.1, from coordinate 60,380 downwards.
TATCAGCCACTATCCCAAAGGGCGTGACGCGACGGTCAGCTGGGGAGGCCCGGAGTTCCGCTTCCGCAACGACACTCCCAATTGGATCCTGATAAAGGCGGCCTCCGGCCAGGGTTCCCTGACCTTCGTGCTCTACGGCACGCCGCAGCACCGCAAGGTCACCTACACCACCAGCGACTTCTACAACATCAAGCCTCCGACCGAGCAGCGCGTGAAGACCGACAGGCTCTTCGTAGGTGCGACCAGTGTGACCGACGACGGCCAGACCGGCAAGCAGGTCAAGGTGGTCCGGAAGGTGGTCCAGGATGGCAAGACCATCCACAACGACGTTTTCGTGAGTTCCTACCCCATGCGACCCAAGGTCATCGAAGAGGGCACCAAGGCCAAGGTCACCACCACCACGACAACCAAGCCCAAGCCCAAGCCGACCACGACTACCACGGCGCCTCCCTCCAGCAGCACCACGACGACAACGACACCGTAACCTGCCACCACACACGCGGAACCGCCGACGCCGGCCGTTGGTCGGGCGGGACCCGGGCGGGGGGCTACGCCTGATGGTCGTGGGCCTCCGGCGACAACCGCCGCCGGGCCTCGGCCGGCGCAATGATCGGGACGGGGAAGGTGCCGGCTAGTGCGAGCAGGTCGGCGTCGCCGGTGATGAGCGCGTCGGCGCATGCGGCCGAGGCCAGGTCGAGGAACATCTGGTCGGCTGCGTCCCGGCATTGGATGGCCGCGGATTCGGGAGTATGGTTGGGATCCCGGGGCGCGACGGGCGCGACGGATGGGGCGGCACCCGCCGTCTCCGCGAAGGGGAGATAGTCCCCGAGAAGCTCGTCGCGATCCTCGCGGCTGAGGCCGAACTTCGGGTACTCCAGCGCCCGAAGGAGCTCTTTCACCGTATCTGCCGAAACGAGGGGAACGACCGAGCCGTCACGCCACGCGCGGCGCAACCACGCCAACCGGCCTTCGGCGAACAGCAAGGCCGATACTACCGTGTTCGTGTCGCAGACCGCCCGCACGGGTCGGAGACTCGGCCGCTATCCGCGGCGGACCCAGGTCACGGCATCGCCGACGTCGTCTTCGGTGATCCCGAGCTCCACCAAGCGCGCCCGCACCTCGTCGGCTCGACTCACGCGGAGTGGCTCCAGCACGATGTGGCCGGACTCCTCGCGCACGTCGAAGTACTCCACGTCGGAGAAGTAACTCATCACCGCCTTGGGCAGGGTGATCTGATTCTTCGATGTCAGTTTGGCCAGCATGAGTCCTCCTTGTTCGAGCAAGGACAGGATACACGAATACAAGGAAACAAGGAACCCGGGAAGTAGACCACCGTGCCTATCCCAGCGCGCACGAGGTCGCGCGACGCCGCCCGCCTGGCGTCCCCGGGAACCCGAGACCGTCCGCCGGACACTAAGGAAGTATGGGCGACGCCGTAGACCGTGACCTGTGGAGTAAGGCACTCGACGACCCCGAGGCATTCGGGGAGATCTTCGCGCGCCACGCCAAGCCGGTCTACAACTACCTCTTCCGGCGGTGCGGCGATTGGTCCACGGCCGAGGATCTGACCTCGATCGTCTTCCTGGAGGCCTGGCGCAGACGGGCCGACGTGCGGTTGGTGCACGACTCGGCTCTGCCGTTCCTTTTCGGCGTGGCGACGAACGTGCTCCGCAACCGCAGACGCAGCGAGCGCCGCTATCGGGAGGCTCTGGCCCGCATGCCCGCCCTATCCGACGCCACCGACCCCGCCGACGACCCGGCGGCGCGGGCGGCGGCCGAGCAGGACATGCGCGCCGTACTCGCCGTCACGGCCCGCCTTCCCCAACGGGAGCAGGACGTGGTCTCCCTCTGCCTTTGGATGGGCCTGAGCTACGAGGAAACCGCCGCCGCCTTGGACGTCCCGGTGGGCACCGTCCGCTCGAGGCTCTCGCGGGCCCGGGGCCGTCTCCGGGAACTCCTGGAGGCCTCCGGACATGAAGAGACTGGATGGACCAGTTCGCACGCCGAACAGGAGGGCGTCTCGTGAACCTGAATCCTCATCTCCCGGAAGAGCGCGATCTTCCTGCTTCCCACATGCAGGCGAGGCAGGAGCACCTGGTGAGCGAGATCGCCCGCGACATCGAGCAGAGCGGTGCGGGGCGTCTTGGTCGGGTGCGAGTCTGGGCGGAGCGACTGCCCGGGCGGCATCCCTGGATGGGCTGGTCCCGCCTGCGCCGACCTGTCGTCGGCGCCGGTGGGCTGCTCGGCACGGCCGCGGTCGTGCTGATCGTGCTTGGAGCGGCCGGTGTCTTCGGAGCGGGCGGAGCGCGGATCGCGGACCACGTGGCCGCCATCCTCCCCGACGAGAAGGTGGACGGCTACGTGGCCCTGGTCCCGCGCGTATTGCGCTCGGGAGAGAGAGCATCGTTCGGGGTGTCGCTGCTGAAGGGCGAGCGGCCGGTCAGCGGCACGGTGCGCGTCGCCGTCCTGCGGAAGACCACGCTGGTCGCCGAGGGGAAGGCCCGGATCGTCGGCAAGGGCACCGTGCAGGTGCAGGTGCCCCGGGTCGCCCCGGGCGAGTACCAAGTCACCGTGCAGGGCGCCGGGTTCTCCGATTCGGCCGCCGTGCAGGTGCAGGAAGGCACCCTGGTCTTCCTGGAGACCGACAAGCCCATCTACAAGCCGGGCCAGACCATCCAGATGCGCGTGCTGGCCATGGACTCGGAGCTGAAGCCTGTCCCAACCGAGGCGACGGTGGAGGTGCAGGACGCAAAAGCCATCAAGGTGTTCAAGCGGACGGTGCAGACCGACGAATTCGGCATGACGACCCTCGAGCTGCCGCTATCGCAAGAGCCCAATCTGGGCGTGTGGAAGCTCAAGGCCACCGCGGGCGGATCCTCCAACGAGCTCGACGTGCGCGTGGAGGAGTACGTGCTCCCCAAGTACGGCGTGACGGTCGATCTGGCCAAGGAGTGGTTCCTGGTGGACGAGCCCATCAGCGGGCACGTGAAGGCCGAGTACAGCTTCGGGCGGCCGGTCAGCGGCGAGTTGCGGGTCAAAGCGTCGCGGTACGTGGGCCAGTGGCAGGAGTTCGCCACCTTCACCGCGCCGATCGATGGGGAGGGTGACTTCCGGCTCGATCCCGCGCAGTACGTGGCCGGAGTCCCGGAGGCGGGCGGCCAGGGGAACGTCACCCTCGACGTGTCGGTGGTCGAGAAGAGCACCGGGTACGAGGAGAAGAGCACCGAACTCGTCACGGTCGCGGCGGCGCCGGTGAACATCCGCCTCATCCCCGAGGGCTCGGCGTTCAAGCCCGGGCTGCCGTTCGGCTTTCTGGTCGTGACCGAGACTCCCGACGGGCAGCCGGTGGAAGCCGCGGTCGCCTTGGAAACGACATTCTTCGACGAGAACTACAACGAGGTGGGCAGAGACAGCCGGCGGGTCGAGACTTCGCGCGGAACCGCTCTGCTCCGGCTCCTGGCGCCCGACGAACGCCGTCCGCATGTTGGTCCAGGCGACGTCGGGTCCCGCCGGGGCGTACAAGGAGATCACCGCCGCCTACTCGCCCTCGGGCAACTTCGTGTACGTGGAGCAGCAGGGGGCGGCCGCCCTCTCCGTCGGCGACACGGCGAAGTTCCACGTCGTGTCCACGAGCGAGGCCACCACCTTCTACTACGAGGTGGTCTCGCGGGACCGCGTGATCTTCAGCGGCAGCGGCGGGCCGGACATCTCGATCCGGGTCACCCCGGCCATGGCCCCGTCGGCCCGCCTCCTGGTCTACCAGATCCTGCCCAGCAGCGAGGTGGCCGCCGACAGCCTGCCCTTCGAGGTCGCGGGTGACTACCCGCAGCAGGTGAACGCATCCTTCTCCTCCGCCGAGGTCCGCCCCGGCGACGAGGTCACCCTGAACCTGCAGACAGAGGGCCGGGCCAAGGTGGGCATCGCGGCCGTGGACCGCTCGGTCTTCATCCTGGCTGAGAACCGCCTGAACCTGCAGCAGGTCTTCGCCGAACTCGAGCGCCTCTACATGCAGCCGCAGGCCGAGCTTCACGAGGCGGAGCCGATGGTCGATCCCCTGCTGATCCCCGGCGCCAGCGACACCTTCCAGGACGCCGGCCTGCTGGTGCTGACCGACAAACGCGTGCCCGAGGGCAAGAAGCTGGAACAGCCCGGGATGATGGGCAGGATGGCCTTCCCATTCGGTGACGGCGAGGCCCGCGACGCTTTCGCGCCACAGCAGCGCGCAGGTCGCACGTGATGGGCGTCCCCGCCCAGACCCCCCTCGCCCCGGCAGCCGGCCTCGCCGAGGTCCAGCGCGTCCGGCAGTTCTTCCCCGAGACCTGGATCTGGGACGAAGTGGTCACGGGCGCGGACGGCACCGCCTCGCTCCCCTTCACCGCCCCCGATTCCATCACCACCTGGGATCTGCGCGCCGTCGCCCTCTCGCCGGAGAAAGGCCTGGGCATCGCCGAGACGTCGCTGCGGGTCTTCCAGCCGTTCTTCCTGCAGGCCGACCTGCCCTACTCGGCCATCCGGGGCGAGGAGTTCCCGGTGAAGGTCGCCCTCTACAACTACCTGGACACGCCGCAGACCCTCACCGTCGAGATCGAATCCGCCCCCTGGTTCGACCTGCTCGACGAGAGCGCGAAGACCGTGACCGTGGCCGGCAACGACATCGGCGGGGTGGAGTTCAAGATCCGGCCGGCGACCGTGGGATCGCAGCTGGTGAAGATCACCGCCCGCAGCGGCGAGGCGGCCGACGCGGTGGTCAAGAGCCTGATCGTGGAGCCCGAGGGCGTGGCCCGGGAAGCGATCGAGAATGTGGTGCTGTCGCCGGGTGCCTCGCGAACCGTCGACCTGACGCTGCCGCAGCGGGTCGTCCCCGACTCGGCCCGCGCCTACGTGGCCCTCACGGGCAGCCTGCTCGCCCAGACCATCGACGGCCTCGATCAGCTCCTGCAGATGCCCTTCGGCTGCGGCGAGCAGAACATGATCCTGTTCGCCCCCGACGCCTACATCCTCGACTACCTGAAGGAGACCGGCCAAGCTGAAGCCCGAGATCCAGGCCAAGGCCGAGCTGCTGCTCACCACCGGCTACCAGCGCGAGCTCACCTACCGGCGCGACGACGGCAGCTTCTCCGCCTTCGGGCAGAGCGACCCGGAGGGCAGCCTCTTCCTCACCGCCTTCGTGCTCAAGACCTTCGCCCAGGCGAAGGGTCTCACGTTCGTCGACGACGCCGTCCTCGCCGAGGCGGCCGGCTGGATCACCAGGCACCAGAAGCCCGACGGCTCCTTCGAGTCGGTCGGGTTCCTGGCCCACCAGGACCTCATGGGCGGGGTGCGCGGCAAGGACGGCCTGACCGCCTACGTGGCCGTGGCTCTCCTGGAGGCCGGCCAGACGGCGGCCGCGGACAAGGCCCTCGACTACCTTGCGGGCCGGCTGGACGCCATCGACGACCCGTACGCCCTGGCCCTGACGACCTACGCCCTCGAACTCGGCAAGAGCCCGCGCGCCACCGCGGCCCACGACAAGCTCATGGCCGCGGCCATCGAGGACGAGGACGGCCTGCACTGGCACGCCGGCGGCGCCGAGCCCCAGCCGCTCGACCAGTCGCCTATCGCCGGGCAGCCCGTCCCCATCGAAGGTTCGGGCGGTCTGACGCGGGGCGCCGACATCGAGGCCACCGGCTACGCGACGTTGGCCCTGATCGCGCACGGCGACCGCACCGACGCTTCCCGCGCGGCCAAGTGGCTCGTGGGGCAACGGAACAGCCAGGGCGGGTTCGGCTCGACGCAGGACACGGTGGTGGCTCTCCAGGCCCTCACCACCTACTCCGCCCTCGCCTCGGCCGACACCGACCTCACCGTGACCGTACGCGCCGGCGACGTAACCACGGAGGTCTCGATCTCGCCCGCCAACTTCGACGTCATGCAGACGGTCGAAATCCCCGAGGGCGTGCCCGTCGAGATGCAGGCGACGGGCAAAGGCGAGGCCGTGCTCCAGGTCGTGCTCCGCTACAACCTGCCCAAGCCGGAGGAGGCTCGGCCCGGTGTTCGACATCTCGGTGGACTACGACACCGCCCAGGTCGCCGTCGACGACGTGGTAACGGTCGACGTCGGCGTCGCCTTCAACCCGCCCGAGCCCATGAAGGCGGGGATGGTGGTGGTGGACGTCTCGGTGCCCACGGGCTTCGCGCCGGTGGACGAGTCGCTGAAGCGGCTGCTCGACGCGCCCAAGGTCAAACGCTACGACGTCGCCGGGCGCAAGGTCATCATCTACTTGGAAGACATGTCACCCGGCGAGAAGAGGTCGTTCTCCTTCGATGTGCGCGCCCTCTACCCGGTACGGGCCAAGGGGGCGGCGTCGCAGGCGTACTCGTACTACAGCCCCGAGTGGCGCGGTGAGACCCTGAGCGCGGCGCTGGACGTGCGGTGACACAAGCCGCTTAAGGATGTCTCCCCACCCGCCGATATGTAGGCCAGGACTAATCAGAATCGGCTACCCGGCTCAGGAGAGGGATCAACCGCCATGTCAATGTCTCTAGCCCTGGCTCTTCCAGAGACACCTTCGCGAGAACTCTGCGAAGAGGACATCAAGCTCCTCGCCGTACGGGCCTCGAACAGGGACCCGGCGGCCTTCAGCTTCCTCTATCGCCTCTACTTCCCCCAAGTCTTCACCTTCATCAATTTTCGGGTCTCGAGTCGAGAGGACGCGGAAGATCTCACCAATGCCGTCTTCGAGAAGGCACTGGCGGCAATCGGACGGTATCGTCCGAAACCGGCTCAGTTCTCGACCTGGCTGTATACCATCGCCAAGAACTGCATCATCGACCACTACCGCAAGCGCCGGCTTCCCATGGACGATGAAGCCGAGGCCGGAGGGGTCCCCAGCACCGATTGGAGCTGCGACCCGGTCCAGCATCTACTGCTCGACGAACGCAAGCGCACGCTCCGCGAAGCGCTCACCGAACTCACCGCCGAGCAGCGCGAGGTGGTGGAATGTCGGTTCTTCTTCGAGATGGCCATCAACGAGACGGCCGTCGCCATGGGTAAGACCGAGGGCGCGGTGAAAGCCCTGCAGTTCCGGGCCCTGGACAGTCTTCACCGGCTGTTGACCGAGGATACCCTCGGCGCTCTCAGCTGGTGATCACACGCTGCCCGAGGAACTGCCCGAAGACCCACCGGATCCCGTGTCCGCACCCGTGACCGCCGGCGCAGGCGCCACGGGTGCACTGCCGGCGCGGGCGCCGGCGCCAAGGGCACAACCGTCGGCGCGGAGAGCGGCGCCACGGACGCACTCGAGGCGGGCGCCGACAGGTAGGTCTCGGTGCCACAGATACGGGCACCGCACGAGACCTTTCCCGGCCAACTCCACCGCTCCTCCACAGTTGGGACACTGCCCTTCCTTGATCTGGGCGGCTTCAGCCGACACCAGCTCACCCTTGTCCCAGTTGACGTAACCGGTGAACAGTCCCTTGCCGATGAGGTCGTAGATGTACTGCTTCACCTCGTCCCGGCTGGCATTGTTCTCGATGGCCAAGTCGGCGATGCCCACCCGTCCCCGAGTGGTCACCGCGTTCAACACCGCGCGCTCCTTGTCCACCTTGGTCTGCTGCACGATCTCGCCCTTCGATTGGAGCAAGAAGTAGAGCCCCACCGCGATGAACGGCAGCGAGAAGAGCACGAAACCAAGGGCGACGCCGGTGACGCTCTTGCCGGAAGCGATGCCCGCCCCGAGCCAGATCGCCACCCCGGCACCGACCACCAGCAGCACGACACCGATGATCCTGCTGTTCATGTTCCCTCCCTATCCCGCGCGGAACCCGCCGCCGCCGCCACCACCGGAGAACCCTCCACCAAAGCCGCCACCTCCGCCCCCGAAGGCTCCGCCGTGGCCCGAGCCACTGCTCGACGGGGCCGAGGTCAACACGCTGGAGAGGTTGTTCAGACTGCCGAACAGTCCGTCGGAGATGCTGTCGAGGCTGAAGCCGCCGCCGGGAAGGCCGCCCGGCACGCCCATCGGCATGCCCATGGGCATCCCGCCGGCGCCGGGGCCGCCCAGCGTCTGACCCTGTCCGGGGATCAAGACGGGCACGTACCACGTAGGTGCCGGCAGCTGCATCTCCTGGAAGCGGCGCACCCATGCCCGCTCCACGCCGAACGCGATGGCGTAGGGCAGGTAGCGCTCGAAGGATTCCCGAGCCGTAGCCAGGTCCTGATAGCGTGTGAGATCTCGCAGGTAATTCCGGAACGCCTCCCACTTGCGTACTTCCTGTGCCCCGGCGGACGTGCGCTTGGGCATGGAACGAGAGAAGGCGATGATGACGATGCCCGACACCACGCTCCCCATGAACAGGAAGCCCCAGCCCGGCACACCGAAGACGCTGCCGAGGATGACCGAGCCTCCACCCAGGATCACCAGCACGGCCACGCCCAGACCGATCCACGACGCCCGGGCCGACTTGGGATTGCTCACGAAGAGGCCCCGCGTGGTGACCTCGCCGTAGATCTTGTCGACGATGCCGCTGACGTGGGTGTAGAACTTGTCCTTGAGATCGTCGGAGCTGACCTCGTTCTTGGTACCGAACAGAGCGTCGGCCACCTGTTTCTCGAAGCCCTGCAGGTCGTCGAAGGCCTTGAGCCTGCGGAAGACGTTCTTCGTGGACTTGAAGACCCACGTGCCCTCTTGTCGGTTCTCGATCTCGAAGTAGCCGCGCCGAGCCAGATCGACGATCGTGGCGATGACTTCTCTCACGTCGACCCGCTCGTCGATCAGCGCGCCCGCCACGCCCGGAGGCAGACTAGAAGGCGGCTCGGACACGTAGCCCGCGAACGCAGCCGCCGGTTCGTCGCGACCGCGCCTACGCCAGAGCACCAACATGCCGAGCAGCGTGAAGATAGGCAGAGCGAACCCGGCCTTGGGCACGATCCAGCCCGCCACCCGCCGCCAGGTCCACACGAAGTCCACGACCCCTTTCGGGAACCCGGCCACGATCCAGAATCGCGTGTACGCCGGAAACGGCCCGGCCTTGTAGTCCAGCATCGACGGTCCCGGTGACTTGACCTCGTTTGCCACTCCCGCCCCCGTGTCGATGGCGGCCGTGAGCTTCTCGGGGGCGACGCTGCCCGGCAGTTTCACCGTGGCAGTCGCCGCGCCGATCGTCACCGGCGTGTCGGCGTCGAAGACGTACCAACGCAGTTCGTCGCCCTCGTTGAAGAAGAAGATGGTGCCCTGCGCCCGGTACTTGATGGTCCAGGAGGCGGAGGTGTCCGCCAAGTCGAAGTTGAGCTGGATCACCTGGTTGCTGCCTTCGCGGAAGGCCTGCCACGTGCCGGGACCCGAACCCTCGGGCAGCGGCTGCCCGTTCTGGAGCACCTGGATGTCGGTGAGCTTGTCCAGATTGCCGGTGGGAATGACCCGGCCCACGTAGGTATAGGGTCCCACGAACGTGAAGGTGATGTCCTCGGTAACCAGTACGTCGCTGTTCTGCTGCACGTCGAGGACCACGTCCATGCGGTCGATGCGCCACTCCTTGGCCAGAGCTGCCCCAGGGACCATAAGAGCCACGAGCAGCAGGGTGGCGAGAACCACCAGACCGGCCACCGCGCGGGCGCGGCGGCTACTCGTCGAGGTCACCCTGGTACCATTCGAGGTCGCCATGACCATCGCCTACGACGCCACGCCGGGAGTGCCCGACGGGGGCTCGCTACCAGGGGCGGGATCGCCGGTCCCGGCCGGCGACGGTGGCGGCTCGGGCGCGGGCTCGACGGCGGCGGGCGCCGCCGGAGGGGTCGGTGCGGGTGCCGCGGGCGGCGGCACCGGGGTCGGCGGCGGCACAGCGACCGGCTCGCCAATCTTCTGACCGCAACTCGGGCAGAACTTGGAACCTACCGGCAGTGTGGCTTGGCACTGGGGACAGGTGATCGTCGCCGCCAGGTTGGCCCCGCACTCGGGACAGAACTTGCTTCCGAACGCGATGTCCTTGGAACAGTTCGGACAACGAACCTTGGGCTGCGCCCCGGAGGCCATTGCCTGCTGCAGCATTCCCGGGATCATAAGGCCGAGTCCGGCTCCAGCGCCTAGGCCGACTCCCACGGCCGCCGCGTCGCCGACGCCCGATCCTCCACCTCCACCTCCGCCTGCGCCGCCGCCACCACCGCCACCTTGGGCGATGTCGCCGATGGCCTGGGCGGCCTTGAACTGGAAGTAGCGGTCCATGCCGCCGATGGCTTCCATGCCGGTACGCTCGTCGATGCGCTTGAGCACTTCTTCCGGCGGAGTGATCGCGTTGATGACAAAATCGACGATACCGATGCCGTATTGATAGAAATCGTCCTTGATCCGAGCTTTGAGACCGGCGCCGATCTCGTCGTAGTAGCGGGGTAGGTCGAGCACCGATTCGAGGGTCTCGCCGAGGATATCGGCCAGCCGCCCGACGATGATGCCGCGGAGGAACTCGTCTATCTGGCCGGTGGTGTAGATCGAACGCGTGCCCACCAGTTTCAGCACCAGCAGCTTGGGATCGGTGACCTGCATGGAGTAGATGCCGTTGGCGCGCAGGCGGACCATCTTGAACTCGGCGTCGCGGAAGAGCACCGGTTCGGCCGTGCCCCACTTCTGGTCGGTGAAGACGTTCTGGTTGACGAAGTAGACCTCTGAACGGAATGGCGTGTCGCCGAAGAGCGGCGTGGTGATCAGCGCCGTCAAGAAGGGGATGTTCTGCGTGCTGAGCGCGTGGCGCCCCGGACCGAACACGTCGAGGGCCTTTCCATCGCGGAAGAAGACCGCCCACTGGTTCTCGCGCACGATCAGCTGCGAGCCGATCTTGAACTCCCCGGAACCCTGCTCGGGTACCCGGTGCACCATCTCGGTGCCGAACTGGTCTACATATTCGATGATCTCCATGAGGGCCATCGGTTACCTCCCTACCCCGGTGATGAGGTACTCCCGCGCGGTGAAGCGTTCGGCAAGGGCGTCGATCTTCTGATCAAGAATGTCGAGGTCGGAGCGGAGCGAGGGACTGTCGGCGGAGAGGGCGCCCACCAGCTCTTCCATCCCGCGCGACTCTTCCTGCAATTGGGTGTCGAACTGGTAGAGCTGATCGAGGATCTGCTCGTCCACTTTGACCGTGTCGAAGAGACCGGCATAGCCGTAGTCGGCGTAGAGCACCCGGTCCTTGACCGTGCGCAACTTGCGGTTGTCGGTGTCGATCAACGAGAGCAGTTTGAGGTCACCCGTGCGGCTGATGTCGAGTACGAGATCCTCCAGCTTGCGACGGGCCGCCTCCAGCCGTTCGGCGACGTAGACCCGCTGCAGCTTGTCGGCCTCGCGGCGAAGCTCTTTCTCCTTGTATCCCTTGTAGCCCGGGATGTGCTCAGCTGCCCGTTCGAACCAGTTCTTGCTCTCCTCGATACGCGCGCCGATGTCACCCATGGTGTCCCCTTCCGTGCCGCCATCGTATTACGAATTCGCCTACGCCACCAAACCGTCGAACTCCTGCAGCAAGAACCGCCAGAACGAGTCGCGCATGTAGCGACGATCATATACCGCCGGGAGGAAGAGCAGTTCGCCCCCCGTAAGATCCAGGTCGTAGTCGATGGCCCGCAGACCTGACGTAGCCCGAGACTCCACGGCCAGGTAGACGAAATGCGCCACCGTGGCCGCGTCGGCCGCCGAGAGCAGGACGGGGGACACTGCGCCGAACCCAGGCCCCTCGCCGTCGTCACGTTGGTCGGCCACCACCTGATGCAGCGAGGCTCGTTCGGCGGGCAGCCCAGATTCGAGCGCGAGGTCGGGCTGTGCCATCACCAAACCCACCCCCAGCTGCTGAACCGTCACCCGGGCAAGCGCGAAGGCCGGCACGTAGAGGAACGGCGGTTTCGGCGCGGCCACTCGACGGATCTGCTCCCAAACCGCGCCCGGTGCCACGACTCTCTCGGAGCTCTTCTCCCGCACCTCCACCGCTGCGAGAAACCGCCATACGGCTAGGAAGCGCACGTCGGCGGGCACGGCCAGCTCGGTCGTGATGGCCGCGGTGTGAGTGGAGACCTCGTCCAACGAGTCTTCCCCGGGGGAATAGGCACGGCGGCACCTGAGACACGGAAAGACCTCGGCTGCAGCGGCCGCCTCGAGCGGGAGACCGCAGGCCGGGCACACCAGCGCCAGCAGGTCAGGCGGAGAAGGGTTCGTGATATTCCACCTCGCGGATCAGTCGGAACCGGGTGAACGCCCCCGCTGCCAGTACGAGCACCAACACCATCGAGTATAGCGCGGGCTCGGCCATATTCGGCCACTCGTGCCGGACGGACACCGTCATGGCAAGAGCCACGGCCAGCGCCGCGTACGAAGCCAGGAACAGGGCGATGCGCCGACGGTTGTCGGCAGGCGCGCGGGCGGCGTGGATGCGCCCGTTCCGCCCGTCTACGACCATCTCATAGAGCCGACCGCGGTACCGATAGCGCAGAGTCCATAGGGGATAGTAGAGGAGGGCCGCCGACTCCTTGAGCAGGAACAGACGAGTGTCGGACGCCACCGTTCCCGTTGGTGGATGCAGGAACGACGCTCGGGCCCTCTCTCTGATGGCCGCCAGATCTCCATCGGCCTGAAGCACCGCGGCTCCGCGCTCCAGCTCGCCCACCAGATAGGGAAGGGTGAACTCCCGCCCCGTGATGTGGGGTCGGCCCATCCCAAGAGCGTCCAGATCGGCCGCCTCTTGATAGAAGCGACGCTCACTGAAGAACCCTTCCTCCACGGGCTGGTCCACGAGTTCGGTGCGTGCGACTTCTTCCTCCCCCACCTTGACCACCTTGGTCTGGTTCCTCAGCTTCTTCCCGAACTCCCACCCCACGAGGTAGGCCCGGACCTCCCATATCGGCACGTACAGCAGGTGGGCCTCCACGAAGGCCGACTCGCGGATATCCGACGGCACATCGGGGTGTTCCCACAGCCAGCGGGCGGCAGCGCCGACCGCCTGCAGACGCTCCACCTTGGCGGGGAAGTAGCGGCGCGCGAAGCCATCCTGCAGACGGGTGAGGAACCGCGTGCCACAACGAGCACACTCGATGACCCGGTCACCGTCACGCCCCTGCAGGGGGCCGGCGCACCGAGGGCACGAGATGGAGCGCAGTCGGGCCGCAGGGAACGGAGATCCTATCGCAGGGCCAGGAGGCGCCGCGGGGCCACTCCCGGTATCCGATGGCCGCATGGGCGCCGATTCCGAGCGGACAGGCTCAGCCATGGGTCGCCACCACCCAGCGCAGGAAAGGATAGAGCCCCACGCAACTCAGAGCCACGACCCCTATCTTGAGGGGGAGTCCCGGCAGAAGAAAGGCTTCCCCGAAGAGGACCACACCCGCTCCCACTACGATGCCCCATTCGCCCACGATGTCGCGCCTCGCGGGGCGGCGCCCGGCAAGGACTCGCCCCGACCCCGCTTCCACCACAGCGCTGAAGCGCAGGCCTTGGTAAGCGTACCGCACCGGGTAGAAGACGCGCTCTTCCAGGAACAATTCCCGCACCCCGGGGTCGGTCGTCGCCCGTCGCACCTCGTCTTTGAGCACCTCCTCGTCGACGGCTGTGCGACGAAGGTCCGCAAGAACACCCTGCGAGGCGGGCACGAGATCGGCCGGCATCCGTTCCAGCTGGGCGACCTCGGCGAACGGCAGCGCGGCAAGAGCCGAGACGGAGTCCGATTCCGGGCTTCGCGCGCGAAGAAAGGGGAACGAGGTAAGTGCGCCCAACTCCACCCGGGCCGCGCGCTCCATGCCCCGGGGCAACTCGGGGCCCGCGAACCATCCACGCACCGCCTGCTCGGCGGCGGCCGCCGTCACCCGGGGGCGCTGCGCCAGTCGGTAGACCCGCACCCCGCCCGCCGGATGCAACGTGGCGCCGCACCACGGGCAGACGAACGTATCCACCTGGTGGGGAGGCTGTGAGAGTGCCCCGCATTGAGGGCAGGGCACCTCCACAGGCAGAGCCCGAAGAACCGTCGACCCGCTGTCCGCACCAGCCACCACACCTTGCTGTATCGGACGAACGGGGGTGATCCATGAATATCACACGAAGCGCAGCACCCCACCGATGCCGCCAAGCGAGTCCAGAGCCGGTATCCCCTCCGCCACCTCGACGAAGGTATTGCGCAGCACTGCGGTCCGGACCGCTTCACCGACCGCGTCGTCAACGGGCACGAGCCCACCCCCACACACAGGGCACGTTGCGGCGGGAGTGAGTACGACGTGGTCGCACGCCGCGCACCGCCACCCGTGAGGGCGATAGCTCCTATCCACCAACAGCGTGCGCAGCTGGGCTCGGCGCAGAGCGGCCAGGGTGGCGTCGAACCCGGCCACCCCATGCCCCTGTGCTCCCAGCCCTTCTTGGATCCGCCCGGCCAGCAGGGTCATCTCGCCGTGCCGGGCTTCATCGAGTGCGGCGCGCGCGCTCACCAACATCTGACCGACGCTCGCGTTGGCGTCCCAGGGGATCTCGGCAGCGACGTGCGCGGCCGCACGGGCGCTCAGCGCCTTGCGGAAGTTGCTGACGATGTCATGCTGCCCACAGATCGCCACGCGACGCGCTTCCGCCTCGTCCAGCGCCTTGTCCAGGGCGCCGGCCACTTCCTTGAAGTGGTGCTCGATCAGACTCTCTTGGCGGGCTGCGGCGTAGTATTCTTTCACGGGCACATCGCCGGTCTCACGATCGGTCGACTTGAGATACGGGCCGGTGTAGTCGTCTTCGCGGGTCAGGCGCCACTCGTCGACCAAGTAGATGCTGCTGTCGTCGCGGCTCACCCGCACCAGCAGGAACGGTTCCAGCAGCGAGAGGGCATGCACCAGGGGACGCACATACGGAGCGGTCTCCGCCACCAGCCGGTTGGTGAGCCTGAGCGGCAGCTCTACGCGCTCGAACACCTCGTTGCCCCCGTCGGCGAACACCGCCAGACCTTGGGTCTGGTGGGTGACCTCGTAGTGCACCACCTCGAGAACACGATCCAGATCGTCGCGGAGTGGCCGCTCCTGTTTCTTGTCGAGTCCCCGCTCGTTCGTGATGCGGTTGAATTCGCTATGCAGGAAGGTCGGCGCGGTCTGCCGCCAATCATCCAGCCGGCTCGTGGAGAGAAACGCCGAGAGAAAGAGCCCATCACTGCGGGATGCGGCTAAGCTCTTCAGTTTCTCCTTGCCGATCATGCCGACTCCTCCTCCGAGGACTCGGACACGGCCCCGGCGGGCGGGTCTGCGGTCTCGTCGGCATCCGCCTCGATTTCAGCCTGCGAGGGATGATCGCGGTGGTACTGCTCCTCCCGCGCGCGAAACTTCTCCAGCAGTGCACTTTTGCCCTTGTCCTGGGGGAGTTCGGCAGTGCCGGCCGTCTCGTGCTGCGACTTGGAGGCTTCGCCGATCTCCGTCCGCGTGACCGGACCGCCGGACAACCTCGTGTTGCGATCAACCTTCTTATCCGCCATGGTGCCCTCCTTGAGTTCACATCCGGGCTCACAGTGTGTACCCGCGGCTTCGAGCCCACTAAACGGACGGCGGGGAGCGGCGACGCGGACTCTCTTGTGCCGAGTAGCTCACGACGCTGTACGATGGGTGCACATGCTCCCAGGAGACCGCCATGCCGCCACGTGACCCGCCGCCCGATAACGGCGAACTGGCCACCGTGTTCCAGACCATCGCCGACTACCTGTCCCTCGATGGGGCCTCAGTCTACCGCACACTCGCCTACGAGAAGGCGGCTGAGACATTCCGGGAGCACCCTACGTCGGTCGCTGAGCTCGCCCGGCGGGGAGACCTTCGCACACTGCCTGGAGTCGGCGAGGCGGTCGAGCACAAGGTAGCCGAGTACCTCGACTCCGGCGCCATCGCGATGCTCGAGCAGCTTCGGGCCGCCTACCCCGAGGGCCTCCTCGATCTCATGCGCGTGCCCGGAGTCGGTCCCAAGAAGGCACGTCAGCTCTGGACGGCCCTCGGTGTCGACGACCTGCATTCTCTTCGAGAGGCGGCCGAGCAGGGCCGTGTCCGTGGGCTGCCGGGCATGGGCGCCAAGACCGAGGCGAACCTGCTCCGCGCACTTGCCGCCGCCGAGTCACGCTCCGACCGCCACCTCATCGGAGCGGTGGAGCCTACCGCGGAACGCCTCGCGGCGGCGTTGCGCACGCTTCCCCACGTGGACCACGCCGATTTCGCCGGCAGCCTCCGGCGACGCCGGTCGACCATACGGGATATCGATCTGGTCACGGCATCCACCGAACCGGAGTTCGTCATGGATGCCTTTTCCGCCCTCCCGGAGATCGCCTCGGTGCAGGAACGCGGCCCGACCAAACTCGTCGCCCGAACCCACAGCGGCTTCTCGGTGGATCTGCGCGTGGTGGTCCCAGAGGCGTACGGCAACCTCTTGCAGCACTCCACCGGCAGTGCCGACCACAACGTCGCTTTGCGCGGCTACGCACAGCGTTCGGGCTACAAGGTGTCGGAGTACGGCATCGAGGACACCGCGACCCACCGCGCGATCGTCTGTCGCACCGAGAAGGAGGTATACGCCACCCTCGGCCTGCCCTGGATCCCTCCCGAGTTGCGGGAGAACCGGGGCGAGCTCGAGGCGGCCAGAGAGGACCGGCTGCCCCGGCTGGTCACGCTCGCCGACCTCCGCGGCGACCTGCACGTGCACTCCGACTGGTCCGACGGCCGCGCCACCATGGAGGAGATGGCCCGCGCCGCCCAAGCGGCGGGACTGGAGTACATCTGCTTCTGCGACCACTCGCAGTCTCTCGGCATGGGCAAAGGGCTCACGCCCGCCCGAGTACTGGCCCAGATCGACGAGATACGGGCCGTCGGAGCCGGCGTGCCCGGCATCACCCTCCTCGCCGGTTCAGAAGTAGACATCCTGGCCGACGGCCGCATCGACCTGCCCGATGACGTGCTCGCTCAGCTCGACTTCGTCACAGCGAGCATCCACTCCGGCTTCCAGGAACCCCTTGATCGGATCATGAAGCGTCTCACCGCCGCGTGCGAGAACACCCACATCGATGCCATCGGCCATCCGACCGGCCGCCTCCTTGGCCGGCGCGACGCCTATCCGGTCGACATCGACAAGCTGGTCGCGCTCGCGGTCGAGACGAACACCATCCTCGAGATCAACGCCTCCTACCATCGGCTCGATCTCTCCGCCCCTCATGCTCGGCTGGCCCGCGACAGGGGCGCACTGCTGATGATCTGCAGCGACGCCCACTCTCCGAGCGGATTCGGCGCGCTGCGCTTCGGGGTGGGCGAGGCACGCCGGGGTTGGGTGGAGGCCGATGACGTGGTCAACACGTGGCCGCTCGATCGACTCCGCGCGTCGCGGGCCGGGTCGCCCCACCGACCCGGGAGCGGCGGTTGAAACACAAGCGGATTCCCATTCGTATGATGGTGTGTTCGAACTGATCACAGGGTAGAGACGCACCGGCGAGAGGCCGGCGGACTCTCAGGTCTAGAAAGGACAGAGAGATGGACGAGACTCCAACCGCCCCGGATGGCGTTCCCCCGCAGCCGGTCGCGCCACCGGCCGACGTGCCGTCACCACCGCTCCCGGCGGCGGCGGAGGTGCCGTCACCACTACCAACGCCGCCGCCACAGGTTCCGCCGGGGGCCGAGATGCCGACCCTGATGCCGCCCGCGCAGGCTGCGCCGCCCCCGGCGGCGTCGCGGAGACGTGACGACACCGACGACTCCCATCGCACGCGCCGGATCGCCGGCATCATCCTCATCCTGGTCGGCCTGCTCTTCTACGCGCAGTACTTCCTGCCCGCCCTCAGCTGGGCCATGCTCTGGCCTGCCATCCTGATCGTGATCGGCGTCTTCGTGCTACTCAAGGGCAGGCGGTCATGAACGCCGGGCGTGTCATCTGGGGCCTGGTCCTGGTCGGGGTGGGCGCCCTCTTCTTGGCCGCAAACCTGGGCTGGGTCGAGTGGGGCTTTGCCCTGTCATTGCTGCAGCTCTGGCCACTGATCCTCGTGCTGATCGGCATCCGGCTGCTCCTGGGTGATCGCTCGCCCACCCTGGCGCTCGTGCTCATGATCTGCGTGGCGGCGGTCGGCGTGGCTATCGCAGCGTTGGGCTACAACACCGGCGACTGGCATGGCTGGAACACGGCGAAGACCACCACCATCGCCGGCCCGGCGACCCAGGGATTCACGCAGGCTCAGGCCACCATCGACATCGGTGCGGCGACCGTCGCGGTCACCGGGCAGGAGACGGGCTCGATGGTGCAGGGAACCTACCGTTCGCGCCGCGAGCCCCGGATCACGCAGTCCACCGAAGAAGGCGGTTCGGGCGCCTACTCCCTCGTCGTCGACCAGTCGGACGCGGGCTGGGTGGCTATCCCCTTCAGTGCTACTCGCGAGGAACTGAAGCTTCAGCTCGCCCCGAGTATCCCCTGGACCCTCGACGTGCAGACCGGCGCGGTCGCCGCCACATTGGACCTCACGAACGTCACACTCGAGGCGCTCACCCTGAAGGCGGGGGCCAGTTCGGTGGACGTCACCGTGGGGTCTCGGATCGTCCCTGGAGCCACAGTGACCATCGACGGCGGGGCCGCATCCTTCCTACTCCGGCTTCCCCGGCAACTCAATATCACTCTGTCGACATCGACCGGGCTCTCGGCGGTGGACGTTGACGAGGGGTTCGGTGCCGCGTCCGACAACACCTACGTGCACAAGGGTGGCGGCGACGATCTGATGGTGGACATCAAGACGGGAGTCAGCGCAGTCGACGTACAGCTGTACTAGCGCGGGGGGACTCCCCCTGCGCTTTTCATCTCCACGTATCTCTCGCACAGATCCTTGAACGCCTGCTTGATCGCCTTCTGGGCCCCGCCCCCATAGTTCACTCCGATCTCTTCCAGGAACTTCTCCTGGTCGGAGAGCAGGTTCAAGCCAACGAGCAGCCCCTCGACAAAGGCCCGGGCTATCGGGGTAACCAGGGTCACCGAAGCTTCGACGACCGTGTCGGTCTTCTTGTCCACGAGGGCCACCACGGTGACCATCTGGTACACCTGCGCGGCCGCCGTCGTCTGGGGCAGGCGGGCGTACCCCCCGACGATGCAACGATCACCAGCCATGATCTGGTCCTCCTACGCTCACCGAGCGGTCACCGATGCTTGAACTCAGGCGGCCGCTTGGCCAGGAAGGCCTCCATGCCCTCCTTCTGATCCTCCGAGGCGAAGCTGAGGCCGAACAGGTCGGCCTCCATGCGCAACCCGCCGGCCAGATCCTGATCCAGCGCACGGCTCAGACACATCTTGGCGTACTGGATCGCCAGACCGCTCTTGCCGGCGATAGTCTGCGCCATCTCCCGGGCCTTGTCCATCAACTCGGTCTGGGGGTACACGACATTCACCAACCCCCACTGCAGAGCCTCGTGCGCGTCAACCATCCGCCCGGTATAGATGACCTCCCGGGCGAAGCCGAGACCGCACAGACGGGCCAATCGCTGACTCCCACCCCAGCCGGGAATTACGCCCAGGTTGATCTCCAACTGCCCGAACAGAGCGTTCTCAGAGCAGAGACGGATATCGCAGGCCAGGGCCACCTCGCAGCCGCCACCGAGAGCGAACCCGTTGACCGCCGCGATGACCGGCTGCGGGATGCGCTCGATGGTCGTGGTGACCATCTGTCCCAGTTCGGCAAAGAGGCGTGCCTCGTTCGGAGTCTTGTCCTTCATCTCCCGGATGTCGGCGCCGGCGGCAAAGGCCTTCTCGCCGGCGCCGGTGAGGATGATCGCCCCCACGTCGTCGCGGTGGCCCAGATCTGTCAGAACCGCGAGCAACTCCCTCAGCACGGCGGAGCTGAAGGCGTTCAGGGCCTCCGGCCGATTGAGAGTGACTGTGGCCGCGCGACCGTCGACGACGTGCTCCACGATACCCATGTTCGCTCCTCTCGGCGATCGGCCCAGAGGCCGTCGACGTCTACTACTCCTTGACCCCACCCGCCCGTTGCTGGATGAAGCCTATTATGTCCCGGGTGGACGTGCCCGGCGTGAATACCCCCGAAACACCGGCCGCGAGCAACTCCTCCTGATCTTCATCGGGAACGGTGCCCCCTACCAGCACGAGTATGTCGTCCGCACCCCGCTCCCGCAGGAGGCGGGCCACCTTCGGCACCAGCGTGGGATGGGCCCCCGAGAGGATCGACAGCCCGATGACGTCGGCGTCCTCTTGAATGGCGGTCTCCACGATCTGCTCCGGGGTCTGGTGCAGCCCGGTGTAGATCACCTCCATGCCGGCATCCCGCAACGCGCGCGACACGACTTTGGCCCCGCGGTCATGACCGTCAAGGCCCGGCTTGGCCATCACCACCCTGATCCTTCGCCTACCGATCACGCCTCTCCTCCGTGCGATACGCGGCCGGTCCAGTCTGCGACGCGCCGTGCGATTGTAGAACAACAGCCGCAAGCGGTACACCCCACGATACACGCAGTAGGCGTCTCCCGCGTTTGCGCCGGGTGCCGGACAGGTACGATGTCTGGGTCCATCCGCTTGAAAGGGAGAGCGCCATGTGGAAGAAGGTGTTGCTCTGGGCAGTGATCGGCGGAGCCGCCGCGTTTTTGCTCATACAACTGATCCCGTACGGACGCGACCACACGAACCCGCCTGTCGTAAAGGAGGCACCTTGGGACAGTCCGCGCACGCGCGAGCTCGCGGTCGGCGCGTGCTTCGACTGTCATAGCAACGAGACCGTGTGGCCTTGGTACTCCAACATCGCCCCCGGTTCCTGGTTACTGTATGGCGATGTGAGCGGTGGCCGCGAGAATCTGAACTTCTCGGAGTGGCAGAACGATGCGCAGGCACTGGGGGCCGCCGACGCCGTGGAGCGAAAATCCATGCCACCTAAGACCTACAGCGTGGCGCACAAAGCCGCCCAACTCACGGACGCGCAGCGGGCCGAGCTTGCCCAGGGGTTCAGAACGATGGCCGGTCAGTGAACCTTCGGCTACCCGGGCAGTAGTTCGCAGTCGACCGGAATATCGGATCCCTCGTCAAGTGGATCCTCGTCCGATCCTGCCACCAACACTGAGGCCAGCAGCCGTCCCACCTGACCGGCGGGCATGGTGAGAACGTAGCAGCCGCACGCCGCGTGGGCAACCCGATCGAGGCGGTCGGGTTCGACTCGTTCGTGCGGGCGAACAACCCCGCCCGAGAGTCTGACGTGGTTGCCGCACGCCGGGCACGCCCATATGTGTGCATGATCCATAGCTCTACGCCTATCGGTAGGTCACTCCCGGGACATGAGCCAGATTAGAGTTTCATAACGAAGCCGCGCCAGCGCATCACGCCGACAGGCACGTTCCGGCGGCCGAGGCTTTGGTCATAGCTCCGTCTCGGGAATGGCGAACACCTCAGTCATGATCTCCCGAACCGCGGAAAGAGGGTCGAGTTCCAAACGCCTGACGCGTTCAAGGATGCCGGTCAGCCGCACATCGGAGCCCGCCTGCCGCAGCAGCCAACCCTCCATCTCGCGGGTGGCCAGCGCAACCACTCCGCGCTCGAGGTGAAGCGCACGACGTTGGTGGAACAGACCTTCGGCGCGAAGATAGTCGCCGTGGGCGCGGATCTGATCCCACAACTCTTCGACCCCTTCTCCATTGTGCGCGTTCGTGGCCAGGAGAGGTGTCACCCACGCGCCCCGCGAATCGTCCAACGCCAGAATGCCTCTCACTTCGCCGAGCGTGATCTCCGCACTGGGGTGGTCCTTCTTGTTTACCACCAGCACATCCGGGATCTCCATCACACCGGCCTTGAGTGCCTGTATGGAATCTCCGGAGCCGGGCATGAGTGCGAGCACGACCGTGTCGGCCACCGATGCCACCTCCACCTCGCTCTGCCCGACCCCGACCGTCTCTAGGAAGATGACGTCCTTGCCCGCGGCGTCGAGGATGAGACCGGCCTGCATCGTGGCCGCCGCCAGGCCTCCCAGATGGCCTCGGGTTCCCATGGACCGGATGAACACCTCCTGATCGAGGAAGTGCTCGGAGAGTCGGATTCGGTCCCCCAGCACGGCCCCTTGCGTGAACGGGCTGGAAGGGTCCACTGAGATGACGCCCACTCGCAGATCCCGCCGGCGGCAGACGGCCACCAAGGATGAGATAAGAGTCGACTTCCCCACACCGGGCGGACCGGTGACACCGACACGAACTGCCCGCCCGGTATGGGGATAGAGGCGCTGGATGAGCTCGAACGAAGCGGGATCGCCATCCTCGACCAGCGAGATCGCCCGGGCGACCGCGCGACGGTCGCCCGCAAGCGTCCGTTCAGCTAGATCGCGCGCTTGGTTCGTCCCAGTCTGGTTCAGCTCTTCTTTTCTTCCTCGGGCACTTCGGAGGACTGAGCCACAGTCGATTCCTCGGCTACCGCCTTGCGGATCTCCTCCTCGCTGTCCTTGATCCCACGCTTGAAGCCGGTTATCGCCTTGCCGAGCGAAGAACCCAATTCCGGTAGGCGCTTGGGCCCGAAGACCAAGAGAACGATCACCAACAGGATCGCTATCTCCCAAGGTCCGATCCAATTCGGCATACCTGCTCCTTCCCTGTGACTCCACACCCCCCCGTGCAGGAGTGGATTTACGAGGCGATGATCGCGACCCAGGAAGGACTCCTGAACCCCATTCATACCAGCAGTATAGTACTCAGCCGGTTCGGCGACCACCGCAATCCCTCGGGCCCGCGGTCATACCGCTGGATATTGCCGGGTGAGCGCAGGCGAGGCGGCGATCCCGCGGATGTTACGAGAGGCTTCGAGAAATTTCGCACAATGCCCTTTACAATGCCGAGGAGAGCAGTGTACAATCCAGCTGTCGGATGTGAAGTCCGGCACATACATGACAGGACCCCCCTATGCCGGCCTTTCTCACCCCCCCGAGAGAGGCCGGATTCTTTTCTCCGGCGACGGCTCTGGTCGCGCTCTTCGGGAGAGAGGGGCGGGCTACATCTCCCACACGTGGTCGGGCGCGGTGGTGATCGGCTCGAGTCCATTGTCCGTGACACGCCACGTGTTCTCGACTCCCACGGCTCCCCGCCCGGGGAACACCAGCTTGGGCTCCACCGCGACCACGTTGTTCGTAGCCAGTCGACGGGAAGCACCTCGGGCGATGAACGGCATCTCGTCGATCTCGAGGCCCACTCCGTGCCCGATGAAACTCACCTGGTTGGGCGCCGCCCCCATGAACGCCTCGCCGTAGCCGAACGCGGTCGCCTCGGCGAGAGCCGCGTGGTAGACATCGCCGCACGGCGTTCCCGGAAGGGCCAAACGGCGCACTAGGTCCTGGATGCTCATGCAGGCGTCATACGCCTCGCGGAACTCCGCCGCGAGGTTGCCCAGACACAGCGTGCGCGTCTGGTCGACGATGTAGCCATCCGCGGCCCCAGCGACATCGAGCACAATCGGCTCGTTCCGACGGATGGGTCTCCGCCCGGCCCCTTGGGCCACCGCAGGCGTCATGCCCCGCCCGCCGAGCGGGGCGTCCATGTAGGAACCCACAGCCGCATCGGGGCCGGCGAAGATATGCGCCAGCACCATCTCCTGTCCGAACGCCCGGAATCGCACCACGCCTTGATGCCCCAGGCGGCGCAAGGTAGCCTCCAGGTGGGCCGACACCTCGATCTCGGTCATGCCCTCGCGGATGAACCTCGCGGCCTCGCGCAGTACCCCGTCCGTCTGGACCGCCGCCTCCGCCAACAGGGCCAACTCGAATTCGGACTTGACCGAACGCACCTCGCGCACCGCGCCGGAACAATCGGCCAACACCGCCCGCGGAAGAAGGGCCTCGTAACGGCGGAAGTGGGCCACCGGGAGCACGTCGAGCTCGAGACCGAGGGTGGCATTGGGCGCGACCCCGAGCCTCGCGAGAGCGTCCGGGAGGGCGCGGAGGCTGTCCAGAGGTTCGATGTGGGGGAGCTGCGACTCCTCGCAGGCCCGGGAGAGGTCCCTGCGCACGAGCAGCAACGGCTCACCCTGTGCCGGCACGATAAGGTGCGCCTGCTGGAGCGTCCCCGTGAAGTAGTAGAGGTCGACCGGCTGGACTATCAGAGCCGCATCGATGCCATCCTCCCGAAGGCCTGCCTGTAGCCCCAGGCGGCGACGTTCGAGCTCGGGGCGCGGAACCGGCGCCATGTCAGGCCGCCTCGAAGACATGGAGGCCCGCTACCGCGCTACTGGACACGCGGCCGTCGTGTTCCAAGATCTGCAGGTGTCCGTAGACCTCGCGACCCGCGAGGAAGACGTGCCCGGGCTCGACTCCGGGAAAGAGCCGCGTGGCGATCTCGAAGACGGTCTGCCCGGTACCGGCCGCCGCCCGGACGACCTCCAGCCGTTCGCGATGGTGCATCAGCACCTCTTCCACGCGACCCGCGGCGTCGCCGAACGGCTCGCCGTGCCCCGGCAGTACGATCGCGGGGCCCAGGTCGAGCACACGACCCAGCGACACCACGTAGTCGGCCAAACCGCTGCGGGGCGGCGTCTCGAGCGTGTAGAGACCGGGATTCGGGGTGATGTCGGGCAGCAGGTGATCGCCTGCCAGCAGCACGCCATCACAGACCCGATGCAGCCCGATAAGCCCTTCGGTGTGACCGGGCAGTTCACGTACGACGAACGGGTGCCCGAAGCCATCCAACACGCACCCCTCGTCCACCGGCTGTGCTCCGGGCAGAGACGTAGCCACGCGCACCAGGCCCAGGATGAACCTCGCGACACCTTCCCGTGCTTCCCTAGGCACCCCCCACGAGAGCAGCAGGTCGACGGCCACGGACATGTACTGCTCGAGGTGACGCTGGAGGTCGGTCAGTTTGTGCACGTCACGGCGACCCGTCACGACGCGGGCCGCGGTGAACTCGTCCGCGAGGCCGTGATGATCGACATGGCCGTGACTCACCACTACCAGGTCAACGTCACCGGGAGACAGACCGAGCAGATCGAGTCCGCCTAGAAGTTCCACGCGGGCGGTCGAGTTGGCGGGCCCGGTGTCGAACAGCCCTACGCGGTCGCCGCGCAGCACGTAGGCGTTGGTCGGGCCGGTGCCGAACGGACTGTGGACCGCTATGCGAAAGACGCCATCGGCGACTTCGTCGACACCCACGCTTCCCCCTCGGTCAACCGAGCGACACCCAGGCGCGGCTGGCTGCCCCTTGCGCAACTCTCCCTTGATGGTGACGAAGACCGAGGCTAGCAGAAACCGTCGGAGCCTGCCAGCCTACCGCTCGAGCCGCGCCCTGATCTCCCTCGCGCGGGCCAGATCGGCCGGGGTGTCCACGTCGAGTGTCTCGTCCGGCTCGGCGGCAACCGCTATCACCGCGCCGGCGTAGCGGGTCAATAGCAGGCGTGCACCCTGGTCACCCCTGAGATCGAGAAGCTGAGGCCGCAGACTGCGATGCAGCAACACAGGCGGGCCAACGCCTCCCCCCGCGGGGCCCGCGCCGCCCGAGTGGGCAAGCCCGACCGCGGCCGCCCGGGGTGATCCGGCCCGGGCGGCCAGCAGCCGCGAGAGCGTCTCCTTCGTCACCAGCGGTTGATCTCCCAACAGAACGAGCAGGTCGCCGCCCCCATCCAGATGCGTCAGGCCCGCCAGCAGCGACGACGCCATGCCCGCTTCGGGACTCGGATTGCGGGCCACCTCATACCCCCCGGAAGGGCAGTCCCCCCACAGAGCGGCCTCGGCGGCGGTACTGTCCGGCCCCGTGACCACCACCACGCGGCCGAGACCGGCGCAGCCGGTCGCGGCCCGCACCACCGCGCCGAGAACGGTGCCGTCGCCCAGCCGCGCGAGCACCTTGTCGGCGCCCATGCGGGTGGCGAGACCCGCGGCGAGCACGAGCACGTCCGGCCGCTCGTCGCGGCGATCCAGACGCCGCCACCCGCCGTCCTCCCAGAAACCCTCGGCTCGGACCTCGACTACACGAGGCGCGACGCTACCCGCCCACGTCTCGACAGGGGCGGCCGCGGCCGCCCGCAACAGGCCGGCTTCCGGCGGAATACGATCCGCCTTGTTGAGCGCGACGAGGAGCTCAGCCTGGTCCGGCCGGCTGGGCCCGTAGGCCGTGAGGACCGCGTCCAGCAGGCGGGGGGGCGGCACCCGCGCGCCCCTCGGCAAACCGAGGAGCGCCGCCAATCGGTCTGCCCGATGCACGTGTGCGTCATCGAGGGGGATGCCCTGCGCATCGAGACCGGCCAGGCCCACGACCAGCGACGCGCACTCCGGAAGAACCGGCTCCCACTCCGCCGGTGCCTTGAGCGGCAGCCCTTTCGAACCGTCCGCCTCCACCAGCACTGCAGCCGCCCAGGGAAGATCGCGCAGACGACAGACCCACTCGTGCGGGACTCCCACCAGTTTGCCCGCCCCGTCAAGGCCCCGCCCGACCACAGGGCTCAGGCCTCCCGGAGACTGCCGGAGACGGTCTATCTCGTCGGGCGAATCCACGAGCACCAACGGTCGCCCCCCGACCGCCGGAGGCCAGACGTGTGTGGTCGTAGTAAGCACCACTCGCGATCCCTCAGATTCATACTCTCGAGCAAGACGCTCGAGAAGGGAAGTCTTGCCGCCGCCCCCGACGGCACACACCACCTCCGACGGACCGAGCCGCCAGAGATCGATCAGCGGTGGGCCCGAGGGGGCCGCGAGACACATGTCGGCCTCATACGACATATGCACAGCTTACGCACCGCAACCGGTCGCCGTCCAGAGGAGGGGGCAGGGGCGATCGGGCGCGCCCACCCGCCTTGACACCAGAACGCCGTCCCCCTAGCATGGTCAAGGAGACCCCTTCTTCGCACCGACCGGAAGGTGGCGGGAACATGAAATACGCGATCCCGAGCGTGGTTGCGGTAGTCGTGCTGATCATCCTGGCGCTGGGATTCAGAGTCATCCGGCCCACCCACCGCGGTCTCGTGGAGCGCCTGGGCAAGTACAACCGCTACGCCGATCCGGGCTTCCACATCATCATCCCCCTGGTGGAGCGCATGTTCCTGGTCGACATCCGAGAGATGCTGGTGGAAGCCGAGCCGCAGACCATCATCACCAACGACAATCTCAATGCCAAGGTCGACGCCCAGGTCTACCTCAAGGTGAAGGCCGACGAGGAGAACGTCAAAGCTTCCCAGTACAACGTCTCCGACTACGAGAATCAGATCGTCAACCTCGCACGCACGACCCTGCGCAACATCATCGGCACGCTGACACTCAAGTCGGCCAACAGCGAGCGCGGCCGGATCAACGAGGAGCTACGCGGTACCCTCAAGACCGAGACGGCCAGCTGGGGCATCGCGATCCTGCGCACAGAACTCAAGGAGATCGACCCGCCCACCGACGTGCAGGAGACCATGAACAAGGTGGTCAAGGCTGAGAACGAGAAGATAGCCGCCATCGACTACGCCACCGCAGTGGAGACCCAGGCCGACGGTCAGCGGCGCGCCGAGATCAAGAAGGCCGAGGGGATAAAGCAGGCCAAGATCCTGGCCGCGGAAGGGGAAGCGCAGGCGATCGCGTTGGTCAACGAGGCCGCCGACAAGTTCTTCATCGGCAACGCGCAGGTGCTGCGCAAACTCGAGGCCGTCGAGCGTGCACTCGCTCAGAACGCCAAAGTGGTCGTGCCCAGCAACACCGAACTGGTGAACGTCATCGGCGACCTTGCCGGCATCGTGCCGGTGGCGCCCACGGTGCCCGAGAACACCACGCCCGTGCGCAAGTAGCGCGGCTCCGCTGAGGTCCGCGGTCACGCCGCCGGGGGGGGTGACCGTCGTTCAACCGTGGGGCGACCGCCGTAGCGTGGCGGCCCACAATCCGGTGTGGTACTCTACCGTCAACTGGCTGGTCAGTCAGTTAATCTGGTGCGATTTGGGTGGGGGTCGTCATGTCGTCGACCGCCCGATTCTCGCGCTCATGCGGCAAGGTCTTCTTGACAGGGGGGGCTGATGTATCTGCCCGATTTCGACTACTACGCGCCCGAGAGCCTGAGCGAGGCAACCGGCCTCCTCACGCGGCTCGGGCCGTCCGCCCGGGTCCTCGCCGGGGGCACGGACATCCTGGTGAAGATGAAGAACGGGGTCCTGATCGCCCTCCGCCCTGGTGTCGCTGAAGAACCTGCACGAACTGCGCCGGATCCGCTGGGACGATCGACCGCGGCCTGGTCATCGGCGCCTTGGCCACGCACAACGAGATCCGCGACTCCGCGGTGGTGCAGGAGCACTTCCTATCACTCTCCGAGGCGGCGCACAAGCTGGCCAACAACCAGATCCGCAACAGGGGGACCATCGGCGGGAACCTGGTCAACGCGATCCCTTCGGCCGATCTGCCCCCTATCCTGATCGCCCTGGGGGCGCAGGTCACGCTGGTGGGCCCCGACGGCAGCCGCACCGTGCCGCTGGAGAGCTTCTTCACGGGAGTCTCATGCTGCGTGCTCGAGCCGGAAGGCGAGATCCTCACCGAGGTCGTGATCCCCCCGCAGGATACGACCGGCAGCACCTACCTCAAGTTCGGTCTGCGGCGGTCGGGTGCGCTGGCGGTCGTGGGCGTGGCGGTGGCGGTCACCATGGACGACGACGTGGTGCGCGACGCCCGCATCTGCCTGGGCGCCGTCTACACGGTGCCGGCGCGGGCCATCCAGGCCGAACAGGTGCTGATCGGCAAGGCCTGGACCGACGAACTCCTGGAACAGGCCGGCCGCGTAGCCGTCGGATGCTGCCTGCCGATCTCCGACATCCGGGGGTCGGCGGAGTACCGGCGCGACCTGGTGCGGATCTTCACCCGCAGAGCATTGAAGCGCGCAATCACTCAAGGAGGCTGTTGAAGAATGAAGCCTTGGCCCCCAGAACGCACTGGACGGCGCGATACGGCGTCCTCGGTCGCACCCGTAGCGCGGCTACGAGCGCTCCCTGCGTCCTTGTCTCACTCGCGCCCATCGCGCCCTGACGGCGAAGCGTCATTCCTCAACAGCCTGCATTGGCACGTGTAGGGGGCTGTGGTGCAGGCTATCGCAGACAAACAAGGCGTCAAACGCTACCTTATCAACCTCACCGTCAACGGCGACGACTACTCGCCCGTGATCAAAGGCAACATGCTCCTGGTGAACCTGCTGCGCGACGAGCTCGACCTCACCGGCACCAAGAAGGGGTGCGAGCTGGGCGACTGCGGCTCGTGCACCGTGCTCATGGACGGCAGGCCCGTCGATGCCTGTCTGGTGCTGGCCCTGGAGGCCGACGGCTGCGAACTCGTCACCATCGAAGGCGTGGCCCGGCACGGAGAGCTCGACCGGCTGCAGCGCTCGTTCATCGACAACGCCGCCGTGCAGTGCGGCTACTGCACACCTGGGATGATCCTCTCGGCCAAGGCGCTCCTCGCCCGCAACCCTCACCCCACCGAGCCTGAGGTGCGGGCGGCGATCTCCGGCAACCTCTGCCGCTGCACGGGCTACGTCAACATCGTGAAGGCCGTCCTCGACGCAGCCGAGACCGGATACCGCCGCAGGCTTGAGACCGCCGACGACGCCCCGCCGGCGCGGGGTGATGGCATGAGCGCGCCCACGGGCCCCAAGTCGGCCGCACGAGCCTACACGCACCCCGGGCTGCCCGAGCCGGCCGACAAGGACTACGCCGTCATCGGCAAGAGCAAGCCCAAGATCGACGCCCGGGAGAAGGTCACCGGCCAGGCCCGCTACACGGCCGACCTCAAGTTTCCCAACATGCTCTACGGCAAGATCCTCACCAGCCCGCACGCCCACGCGCGCATCCTCTCCATCGACACGTCCGAGGCCGAGAAGATCCCCGGGGTGAAGGCGGTGATCACCCACAAGGATGTGCCCACCCTCAAGTACGGCATCTCTCCGGCACGGTGGGACGAGAACATCTTCTGCATCGACACGGTCAAGTTCGTGGGCGACAAGGTCGCCGCCGTCGCCTGCATCGACGAGGAGACCTGCTACAAGGCCCTCAAGGCGATCAAGGTGGACTACGAGGTGCTGCCCGCCGTCCTCGACCCGCTGCACGCCATGGACGAGGACGCTCCCCAGATCCACCCCGAGTATCCCCTGAACAAGAACACCGAGATCCACCAGAACTTCGGCGACGTGGACGAAGCGTTCCGCCAGGCCGACTACGTGCGCACCGACTTCTTCATCGGCAACCGCACCTATCAGGCGCCGCTGGAACCGCACACCGCCACCTCCATCTGGCAGGACGGCAAACTCACCGTCTACTCCAGCACCCAGTCGCCTCACTACTTCCAGTACTACATCGCACGCGAGTTCGAACTGCCCATGGGCGACGTGCGCGTCATCAAGACCTACGTCGGTGGCGGCTTCGGCGGCAAGCTGGAGCCCACCGGTCTCGAGTTCGCCGGAGCTGTGCTCTCCCGCCTGACCGGACGACCGGTGAAGATGTTCTACGACCGGGCCGAGATGTTCGCCCACAACCGAGGTCGGCATCGCCAGTACATGAAACTCACCACCGGCGTCAACGCCGACGGCCGCATCCTCGGCGTGCACGCCGACTTCATCATGGACGGCGGCGCCTACACCAGTCTGGGCATCGCCACCGCCTACTACGCCGGGGCCATGCTCACCCTCACCTACGACTTCGAGAACTTCCGCTTCGACATGCACCGGGTCTACACCAACCTGCCGGCCTGCGGAGCCCAGCGCGGTCACGGCGCGCCGCAACCTCGGTACGCCTTCGAGGCCCACCTGGACAACATCGCGAAAGACCTCGATATCGACCCGCTGGAGATCCGCCTGCGCAACGCCCGCAAGCCCAACACCATCACCCCGAACGAGTTCGTCGTGAACTCGTGCGAGATGGTGGCCTGCCTCGAGCAGGCCCGGGACGTCTCGGGCTGGGCCGACAAGAAGGGCAAGCTGCCCGCGGGCCGGGGCATCGGCGTGGCCACCGGCAGTTTCGTGTCCGGCGCCGGCTATCCCATCTACCGCACCGACCTGCCGCAGGCCGCCGCCATGATCAAGGTGGGTGAGGACGGCACCGCCGCCACCCTCTACACCGGAGCCACGGACATCGGTCAGGGCTCCGACACCGTGCTCTGCCAGATGGCCGCCGAAGCCATGGGCTATACGTACGAACAGATGAAGATCGTGGCCTCGGACACCGAGACCACTCCCCACGACTTCGGCGCCTACGCCAGCCGGCAGACCCTGATGTCGGGGGCGGCGGTGAAAGAGGCCGGAGAAGAGGTCAAGAAGCAGCTCCTCGAGATGGCGGGCGAGATGCTCGATCTACCGCCTGAGCAGCTCGACGTGCGCTTGGGCTCGATCTCGGCGAAGGACAACCCCGAGACCACGCTCACCTTCGAAGAGGTGGCCCGCACGTTCTTCGTGAAGAAGGGCCCTCTGATGGGTCGAGGCTCGTATACGCCGCCCAAGCTACGGCGGCACGTACAAGGGCGCCGCGGTGGGAACGTCGCCGGCCTACAGCTTCGCGGCCCAGGTCTCCGAGGTGGAGATCGACGAAGAGACCGGCGAAGTCACCGTGCTCGACGTGTGGGACGTCCACGACTGCGGCCAGGTGATCAACCCGGCCCTGCTACACGCCCAGGTGCACGGGGCCCTGTACATGGGGATGGGCGAGTCCATCTGGGAAGAGGTCCGCTTCGACGCCAAAGGCAAGATCCAGAACCCGACCTTGGGCGAGTATCGCCTGCCCACGGCTCTCGACATGCCTCGGATACACTCGTCGCTGGTGCCGAGCTACGAGATCGCCGGCCCCTGGGGCGTGAAGGAAGTCGGCGAAGGTGCGACCCTCCCCACGATGGGCTGCTTCCGCAACGCCATCTTCGACGCCATGGGTGTCTCGGTGAACAGCCTGCCGCTCACGCCGGAGAAGGTGTGGGCCGCCCTGCGCGAGAAGCGCAAGGCTGACGGCGAGGATGTCTGGGACCCGATGTCCTGCGAGTGCTTCCTGGGGGGGTAGGCGACGAACACGGCCGCAGGATCGGGCACGACGCCGGCGGCGAGCCGGCCGCGGCGGTGCCCCATCCCTCCCCGCCTGCACTATGGCTGGGTCGTCCTGGTGGTGGCGACGCTCAGCTCGTTCGCGGTGTTGGGGCTTGGCCGGTTCGGCTACACGATGGTGCTACCGGCTATGCAGAAGGGCCTCGGGCTCAGCAACACGCTGGCCGGCTCCCTCGCCACCGCCAACCTGGTCGGGTACGCGACGATGTCGCTCGTCGGCGGGGCACTGGCTGCCCGTTTCGGCACCCGGGCGGTACTTCCCGTAGGACTGGTCATCGCAGCCGTCGGCATGGCCCTGACCGGGGTCGCCCACGGATTCGGGGAAGCGGCCGGGTGGCGTGCTGGTCACCGGGATCGGCACCGGCCTCACCAACGTCCCCGCCACCGCTCTCGCGGGCGCATGGTTCGCCCGTCGCCTGCGGGGCGTGGCTTCGGGTGTGGTGGTGTCCGGGTCGTCCATCGGGCTGATCGTGGCCGGCCCCCTGGTCCCGCGCGTGCTGGCGGCCACCGGGCCCGACGGCTGGCGGACGGTCTGGTGGATCTACGGAGGCATCACGGCCGTCGTCGCGGTAGTCGCGTTCGCCCTGCTTGCGGAACCGACCGGCCGACATGCACCTGCTCCCAGTGGGCATGGTCGAGACGGCGGCGCCGCCGGGCATGGCCGCAGAACTCGCCGGACCGTCGAACGTACCGCCACTGGAAGCAGTTCCCGGGCGTGCGCAATGGCACGCTATCTTCCGCTCGTCGATCGTGTGGCACCTCAGCCTGGTCTACTTCTGCTTCGGGCTGGCCTACCTGGCGTTCATGACGTTCTTCACGAAGCACCTGATCACCGCCGGCGGCTACTCCCCGCAGGCGGCCGGCGACCTGTACATGCTTCTGGGATGGTGTACGGTGATCTCGGGCACCCTGTGGGGCGGCGTATCCGACCGCATCGGCCGCAAGTGGGCCTTTGCGGCTGTCTGTCTCGTGCAGGCAGCCTCGTTCGCCCTCTTCGGACTCTGGGAGGCGCCGGCCGGCTTCACCGTGGCCGCCGTGGTCTTCGGTTTCTCGGCCTGGGGGATCCCGGCCATCATGGCCGCCACCTGCGGTGACGTCTTCGGAGCCCGCTTGGCGCCGGCGGCCCTCGGCTTCGTCACTCTTTTCTTTGCCGTAGGGATGGCGGTCGGCCCTGCAGTCGCGGGCGCCATCGCCGACGCAACCGGGAGCTTCGTGCCGTCGTTCCTTCTGGCGAGCGTGGTGGCGGTCGCTCGGCTCGGTGGCGGCCGCTCACGCTGGGGTCCACGGTCAGGCGGGGTGTGAGACCCGCATATCCTCACGCTGTCCCTTGGCTCCACCCTGGTCGAGGTCGCCACGGCGGAGCCCTCGCGAGTCCGCCGCCAGAGGTGGCCACGCCGTCCGCTCCGACGGCATCCGGATGCTCAGAATCGCACCCTGACAGTCGGCAGCAGCCGCGCTCTCGCCGCTGCCTGACCCGTCGGTCAGCGCTTAGGAACGTACCCGTCGCTCAGTGTTTGCAGGAAGGCGACGATGGCCTTCTCCTCCGCCCTGGTTGAGGCCCAGGTTGCCCATCTCGGCGGTGTTGACGTTCGCCGACACCTCAGGAGCAGGCCAGCCGGCCCCGGTGGACATCCCGAGTGTTGTAGAAGTGGACGATCTCCTCGAGGCTCTTGAAGTAGCCGTTGTGCCCGTACGCCTTGACGAACCTCTTGGCCGGGCGCTTGTCCACGTTGCGCAACGTCGGGACCTTCTGCTTGCCCCACTCGGCCGTGTAGACGGCCTCGCAAACCCTGCCGCCTTCAGGAACCCCCCTAGCCCGGTGTCGACCCAGTTCTGCTCCGTCCGGGTTGTAGGGCATATCGTAGAACGGGTTGAGCGGGTTGCGGGGGATGCCCAGGTTGTCGTAGGTGAAGTCGGTGAAGAGAGGCGGCTCCCGTTTGGTCCGGGACTGCTTACGTGACAGTTGGCGCACTTGGCCTTGCCGTTGAACAACTCGAGGCCGCGTTGCTCCTGCCCGCGTCAGACTTGCCTTCCCCTTGAGCTAGTAGTCGTACTTGGAGGTGAACGGGTTGACCTCGCTCGACCGCTCGTAGGCGGCGATCGCATCGCGCGATGCACTCGTACTGAGTGGTCGCCTCTGACGGCGTTCTTGCGGCGCACACCTGCCAGAAGAGGTCTGCGTAGCTCGATGCCTTCACCTTGTCGATCACGACCTGTGGGCTCGCGTTGTTCTGCTCGAGCCGGGTTGAGGAACGGGCCCTAGCGCCTGCTCGGCCAAGGGGATCACCGAGCGTCCAGCCGGTGGCTCGGCCGTCCCAGAACATCCCGCCGACCCACTTGGTGCCGTCCAAGTACAGGATCGGGCTGTCGCCCGCGTACGCAGCCGCCGGTGGCTTCCGGTTGCCGAAGACGGCCGGCACGGCGCCCTCGTAGACCGCGCCGTGCCGTTGATCTTGGAGTCAGGTCCCGTGAAGCCGACCGTGGGCCCATGGCACGCGGCGCACGCCTGGCCCGCCGGCGTCGGACAGGTTGGTGTCGAAGAACAGGAGCTTGCCGAGCTGCTCCTGCGGAGTGAGACTGTTGTGATGAGGATCGTTGGCGCCTGCCGTCCCCCCGAGGAGGGCGAACAGGACTACCATCGAGA
This sequence comes from uncultured Actinomycetota bacterium, assembly GCA_963790415.1. Classification (GTDB taxonomy): domain Bacteria; phylum Actinomycetota; class Thermoleophilia; order RBG-16-64-13; family RBG-16-64-13; genus JAJZQZ01. The sequence goes on along the minus strand of CAWBOK010000006.1, from coordinate 25,785 downwards.
GCAGCAGCACGCTCAAGATAGCTGATACGCGATCTCATAGCCTTCCTTTCGATAGGTTCCAGGCACCGCTCGTCCCGCTCCTTAGTCCTCGCTTGTGGGGCCTCACCTCCCTTCGCGTCTCGAGCTGTTCCGCAGCCCGTTGGGCAGAAGCTGTGATAAACGATACGTCCTCCAGGCCAGACAATACATGGCTCTTTGGGGCAGATAGGATTGGCAAATGACTATTGCGAGCGCCGAATCCCACTACCCCGATACTTGTGATGCTATGCGCAAGAAGGTTCATGCGGAAACAGAAACCCCGGCCACTTCTGGGGCACGGGGCGGAACGATCGCACTTGCCCTTGGAGGACCCCGCCGTCGTCGGTCCAGCAGGCCAGCGTGCGAGGCCGCCCGGTGAGGTCGGACACGCTGATTGGCCTGGACGCTGTGATCGAGCTCGGCCAGGAGCCCGGGGTAAGGGGAGGCGACGCCTGTCGTCTCGGTTCCCATCACCCACCCACCTCCGCAGGTCCTTGAAACGCTTGGCCTTCAGGACGTGGCGGGCAGGGTGCCGTCTTCTACGGCCACCTGCGGCGACGTCTTCGGAGCCCGGCTGGCGCCGTGGGCTCGGCGGCGGCCGCTACCTTGGGTCCACTGTCAGGCGGGTGTGAGGCGTCTTGCCGCCGATCGCGTGCGCGCTGTGAGTTCGGCCACCCGCTCAGGTGAGGGGACCCCCTCGTCGTCCCATCCACGTCGACGGTAGTAGCGGGTCAGCAGCGCGGCGAACTCCGCTCTGTCGATATGATGGCCCTGCGACGGACCCATGGGCAGCGGATCGTCGAAGTACCGTCGAGGAAGGGTATCGTCGGCCCGCGTGATCCCTTCACGCATGTTGATGACCCGCTCCAGGTCGAGCACCCGGCGGGCCACCTCCACCAACTCCGTGGGAGACATATCGAGCCCCACGGCCTGTGCGATCAGTCGGAGAACTCGTCGTAGCTGAGCAGCTTGGGGCTGTTCCATCCCCGGCACACGAAACGACACATGCCCAAGCGGTCGATGACAGCGTAGACGTTCTCGCTCCACTCCACCACGATCTCCTTGGTCTCGTAGCTCGTGGGTGCGGCCACGGTCGGTTCGCCGTAGACCTTCTCCCGGATCTCATCGCTGAGGCCCATGATGTCGAGAGTAGGCCGGTTGCGCAGGTGGTCGGCACCGCGAGAGGACACGGCTTCAGCGAGCGCGAAGCTCTTGATGTAGCGCACGTCGTGAGGGTCGGACTGAGGCAGGTTCTTGACGGCGATGAGGTAATCACGTGCCTGCGCCGGAAGCAGGCCGAGTGCGAGCGTCTGGGTCGACTCGGCCAGTACGTTGCCGAAGCCGCGGCGGCCGGCGATATCCGCGAGCAGCTTCTTGATGGCCGGAACGTCGCCCCACTGGAGGGGACCTCCCGTCACCTCGTCGTCGATGATCCCCCGCTGGTAGAGTTCCATCGCCCAGGGGATGAGCGTCCCGGCTGACGACGTGTCCAGGCCAAGGGCGTTGCACAGGTTGTTGATCTCGATGAGATCGACGACATCTTCGACCCCGCAGTTGGCGCCCATCAAGCCCTCCGTGACGAACTCAGGGCCCTCGCCGCCCAGCCGGTTGACATGCCTGCAATGCACCGAACAACCCGCGCAGGCGACCATGCGCTCAACGTGCTCCTCAACGTGCTCGGCGTCGAGGTCGGACGTCCACTGGTTGAGCTGGGAGTTCTTGGTGCGCAGGACGCCCACGCGCACGTGGTTGGCGTAGAGCAAAGGAGTGCCCAGCCGCCCCATCATCTCGATCACCTTGGACGCGTGGAGGTAGGTGTTCAACTCCCGGCGCCGCTTCAGGAGGGCGTCGCGGTCGTGGATGGGAGGCGGCCCGTCGCCGCGCGCCACCACCGCCTTGAGGAGCTTCGACCCCATCACCGCGCCCAGGCCTCCGCGACCCGCCGCGTTCTTGCGGCCATTCATGATGCAGGCGAAGCGCACCAAGTTCTCGCCCGCGAATCCGATCGCGGCCGAACGTACCCCGGGGCCCGCGTCGCGCTCGAGGGCGACTTGCGTCTCCCACGCATCGAGGCCCCAGTAGGCCGAGGCCGGGCGCAGCTCCACGCGCCCGGCCGCAACGTAGAGATACATCGGCTCTACCGACCTGCCGGTGACGACCAGGCGATCGAACCCTGCCTTGCGCAGTTCGGCCGGGAAGAACCCGCCCATGTTGGCGTCGCCCAAGATGCCCGATTCGGGCGACTTCGCGCTGATGTTCATCCGCCCCGAACTGGGGACAGGGTAGCCGGTCAGTAGCCCACATCCGAAGATGAGCACGTTCTCGGGCCCCAGTGGATCGGCCCCGGCCGGCAGCAGACGGTGAAGGTAGGCCATGTTGACACCGCGCGCGCCCAGGAAGCTGCGGACGAGGTCTTCCGGAGTGTCCTCGATGCCGACGGTGCCCGCGCTCAGATCGACGAATGCGGTCTTGCCCAGGATCATCCTGTCCCTCCTCGGTCGCCGGCCCTCCGCGCCCGCCCGGACATCTCAACCACCCGCCAACATGAGCTGGACAAGAAGGCGGTCGCCGTCGTGGACGACCGCGGTAAGCGCTTCCGCATTGGACAAGATCCTGTCGTTCAACACGAACAAGGGCGGCTCGGAAAGATCAGAAGCCACCTGGACGCCGGGCACGGCCAGTCGCACACAGAGCTCCTCGAGCGAAAGACCTTCCGGCGACTCGAGCGAGTAGACCAGCTCCCGCACGCCGGCCGCGCGCCAGAACGGTTCGCCCCAACCCGATGCGAACACCCATGGGCTGCAGGTGACTACAACGCCCCGTCGTCGTCGGACCAGCAGGCCAGCGTGCGCGGCCGCCCGATGAGGTCGGACACGTTGATCTCGAGCATGCGCGTGGAGGCCAGGATACGGTCGGCGTTGCACTCCACCGCCTGCATCCCCCCAGCCGCGCGCTTGAGAGCGAAGGCGGCCTCCTTGATGGCCTGCACGCTGCGGTCGAGTTCGGCCAGCAGCTCGGCGTAGGGGGAGTCGCCGCCCGAGGTGGGGTCGACGCCCGTGGTCGAGTCGACGCCCGGGGACTCGGTTCCCATCATCCACCCACCTTCCGCAGGTCTTTGAAACGCTTGGCTTTCAGCGCGTAGCGTGGCAGCGTGCCCTCTTCGAGCACCTCCACCCGGTAGCCCAGATTGGTGTTCAGGCGCAGCTGGTGCTTGAGCTTCAGGAGCAGCTCGTGCTGGTCGCCCGCATACGCCGCCGGCAGTTCCAGCCTCAGAGTGATCTCGTCGAGGTCGCCCTTCTTGGTGACCTCCACCTCGAACTCGCCGAATTCCGGGAAGCTCCGCACCACCTCTTCGATCGCGCTCGGCGCCAGGAGGACCCCCTTCACCTTGGTGATGTCGTCGGCCCGGCCCACGACGCCACCCTTGAACAGACGGAAGGTGCGCCCGCAGGCGCACGGCTCCGTCGGCCCACTCCACCACGTCCTTGGAGTCGAAGCGCACGCAGGGCATGCCGATCCTGTCGAGGGCCGTGATGATCAGCCTGCCTCGCCGGCCGGGCTCTTCGACCAACTCGCCGGTCTCGAGATCCTCAACCTGCGCCAGGAACAGGGCCTCGTTCACGTGGATGCCGCCGGACTGCTCCTCACACTCGAAGCCCCAGGCGCCGATCTCGGTGGCGCCGCAGTGGTCGTACACCTTGGCCCCCCAGGCCTCTTCCATACGCCGCTTGGTCGCGGGGATGCTCGCACCCGGCTCCCCCGCGCAGGTGATGCGACGCACCTGCAGGTCGCGGGCCGGATCGAGGCCCATGCCGCGCGCGGTCTCGGCCATGCCCAGGACGTAGGTGGGCGTAGCCATCATGGCGCTCGCCTGGAGTTCCTGCAATTTCAAGATGCGGGCCTCGGTGTCGAGCACGCCGCCGGGCACCACCTCGCAGCCCATCTTCTCCGCGGCGTAGTGGGCCGCCCAGAAGGCCACGAAGATATTGTAGCCGAAGGGGAGAAAGACTCGGTCGCGGGCCCGGTAGCCCTGAGCGTACAGCAGGTAGCTCCAGCATTCGGCCCACCACTCCCAGTCCTGCCAGGTGTCCGCCTGGTAGACGGCCTGGCCGGTGGTGCCCGACGTCTGACGGAACTCGGTGACCCGGTCGAGGGGCACGCAGAGGGCGTCGCCGTAGGGGAACGGGTCCTTCCGCTGGATGCCGCGCATATGGGCCTTGTCCACTTTGGGCACGAGCGCGGCGTCCGACCACACGCGCACGTGGCCGGGATGGAAGCCGGCTTCATCGTACAGCGCACGGTGGAGGCGGGAATGGTCGTATGCCCACGAGACGATGGCGCGGAACTTGCGCAGCTGCACCTCTCGCAACTGTTCGAGCGGCATGGTCTCGAAGATCGGGTTCCAGTAGCGGTCACTGCCGGCTAGCATCGCGGGCTTCCCCCTTGCCTTCTGCACCCCCCGGTGCGTCCGCCATTGGTTTGTTGGCCGGTCAGTCAGGCCTGTGCGTCAGTGTAGCACGCGACCCCAGCAGGCAGCGATCGGTCGCCGTCACCTCGATCTCCCGCTTCGCCAACTCGGCGAAATACCGTTCGGGTGGAACGCAGACCTCGGAACCGAACACGCCCCGCCGGGTGATCGCGCCCGAACCCAGCAGCCGGCAGGTCACCGCAGCAGGGAAGCCGACGGAACTCGTGCCCATCGCCAGACCCCACGGAGCATACGGGTGGATCACCGTCTCAAGAGTGATCTCGTGGTCGCGCCCATCGCGAGTGCCGACGACCACAACCCGCAGGCACTTGTGATCGTCCGGCGGCCCCGGAGGTCCCGCGGCCCGCGCACTCTGCTCTATCAGGCGGAGAGTCATCTCGCTGGGCACGACCCGGGCCCCGCCCACCTCCACCGGTTCCATGCCGAAGAGTCCCAGCTGCACGAGCAGCTTCAACTTGACCTCGAACTCCTTGGGCAACGACAACTTGAAGCTGCAGTGCCGGATACCTTTGTCACGAAGCGACACGGGGATGGTGTACGGCTCAGAATGGATGGTGTTGAACACGGTCTGCCGACCCACCGGCTCGGGGAAGTCTACTTCCTCACCTCCGGCGAACGGCTCGAGATCCACCCAGTCTCCATCCACGAACGACACTGGGTTCATCGTGAACTCGCGCACCAGGGTCATCACCGCATACGGGACCGCGAACGGGCTCGACGACGGCGTGTTGTTGACGATGCCGTCGAGGATGCGCACTGACTCGACGGTATCCAACTGCCCGGCAGCGTAGCCGGTCATCACGTTCACGATGCCGGGCGCGGAACCCGACCCCGCCACGGCCGTCAGGCCCGCGTCGGCGAACCTGTCGTGCAGCGCCAACTGGCGCTTCGCCCAATGGAAGAGCCCGCCGAAATCGGTGTAGTGCAGACCGGCCTCGAGGCAGGCCTTCATGACGGGCACGTTCAACTCGGGGAAGGTCGCGTTCAGGCACACGTCGGCGCCGGCCAACGCGGCGACCAGGCTCCTGCCATCGCCGATTGAGGCCACGATGGTCACCACTTTCGGCGACCGAAGCTGCTCCGCGCGGGCGCGCAGCGCCGCCCCGTCGGCGTCTATCAGCACCAGTTGTTCCACCTCGGGGTGCTCCACGAAGTCAAGGATGGCTCCCATCGCCATCTTGCCTGCGCCGCCTACCACGCAGATCCTCGTCATGGCTAGAGCGCACCGAACGGCAGGGCGTCGGCGTCAGGGCCCAGGGGGAGGTGTTGCGTGCCGGGATGCACCACATACCCGCGGGCCGCGCGCGACCCGAGAGCGGACCGGAACGAGGATATCCCCGAGGTCATCGCCGGCGACGGAGTGGCCGACAGCTTCACTTCCAGCGGTATGAGAGCGCTCCCCGTATCGACCACGAGGTCCACCTCGTTGCCGGCGGTCGTCCGCCAGAAGTACGCCCGCGGCTCTTCCCCGCGGTTCGTCAGGGACCGCACCACCTCGATGATCACCGCGGTCTCCATCATGGCGCCTCCCATGGGACCGGACATGGCATGTTCTGGGTCCCTGAGGCCGGTCAGATAGCTCAGGGTGCCCAGGTCGGCGAAGTATACCTTGGGCGTCTTCACCAGACGTTTGCCCACGTTGGCGAAATAGGGGCGCAGGACGATCACCTGACATGTGGCCTCCAACACCGACAGCCAGGCCTTCACCGTGTTCACGGCGACGCCGAGGTCGCGGGCCACCTCCGACAAATTGAGGAGTTGGGCGTTTCGAGCGGCCAGTGCCTGCAGAAACGACTGGAATCGACCCAGATCTCCGACCTGCCGAAGCGAGCGGACGTCCCGCTCGAGATAGGTCTGGACGTATCCCGCGTGCCAAAGCCGGGCGTCGCGACCCGTATCCAGTGCGATCTCGGGGTAGCCGCCGCGCAGGAAGGCTTCCCACAGGCCGCGAGACGTCGGGCCCGCGGACGCGGCCTTGGCAGAGGACACGAGAGCCACGCTGCGCTCCCACGGGAGCGGGCTCTGAGGCGCGCCCCGAACTTCGCGGAAGCTGAGCGGCAGAAGATGGAGGATCGCCACCCGGCCCGCCAACGATTCGGTCACCCGCTGCAACAGAAGCAGGTTCTGCGATCCGCTCAACACATACTGTCCGGTGCGCCCGCGATCGGCGTCGATGGCTTCCTTGATGTAGGGGAAGAGTTCCGGAGCCCATTGCGCTTCGTCGAAGATCACCGGGGGCGGATAGAAGGCCAGGAACCCGCGCGGATCCTCGAGGGCGGTCGCCCGCACATCGGGGGCCTCGAGGGAGACGTAGCGGAACTCGCGACCAAACAGGTGTTGGAGCAGCGTGGTCTTACCGGACTGTCGCGGTCCGGTGAGCACCACCGCGGGAAACTCCCGGACCGCCCGGGTCAGCACGGGCTCGAGACTGCGGGTCAGATATGGGTGCGTACTATCTTGCATTTCAAATGCATCATAGCACCTCACGTCCGAAGAACCCGCTGCGGTTGTCGGTGAAGGCGAAACGCTCCGCCGTCACCCGGAAGACCGCCAGTTCCGTAGCTAATGCCGCCAACCGCGGTTGGGCGAGCAGGTCGCGCACGAAGGGGAATCGGCGCAGATAGACGGCCATCTCCCCGACGCGGGCGGCCCCCGAGAGCATCTCGGCCCGGCCCCACAGTTGCACGCCCTGGATCTCCTGCCACTCCTGGGACTCCTCGGTCACCGTCGCCGCCACCCGACTGCCGCCAAGTATGTGGACGCCGTGGCGACTGGTGGGCTTACTGACGAACACCAGCCGCAGTCGACTGTCGAGCGCGTAGAACACGCTGGCCGCGTGGGCCTCCGGAGTGCCGTCCTGCCCGGTGGCCGCGGTCGCAAGGGTCATCGTGTGATGCGCGCGCAGATACGCGGCGATGCGATCGCGCAGCGGGATATCCACAGCCGCAGCCGCCAACCCGCGCGTCCTACTCCGCGCCCCGCTCGAGCATGTGAGCGCGTCCGCCCTCCCAGCGATGGAAGAGATCGTGGTCGACGTCGAACTGATCAAGCACTTTGCCGACCGTTTGGTTCACGATGTCGTCGATGGTCTTGGGTTGATGGTAGAAGCTCGGCATCGGTGGCAGGATCACGCCACCGCACTCGGTCACGTGGGTCATCAGACGCAGATGGTTCAGATGCAACGGGGTCTCACGCACCACCAGAACCAACTTCTGACGCTCCTTCAAGACCACATCGGCCGCCCGAGCCAGCAGCGTGTCGTTGTAGCTGTTCGCGATGGCCGAGAGGCTCTTGATCGAGCAGGGAGCGACGATCATGCCTCCGGTGCGGAACGATCCCGAGGCGATGGGGGCGGCGATGTCGTCGTTGTCGTGCACGTAATCGGCCAGTGCCTCGATCTCGGTCAGCGTGTAGTCTGTCTCCAGTTCCACGACCCGCCGGGCCGAGCCGCTCATCACGAGATGGACCTCCACAGCCGCGTGGCGCAGCACCTCGAGCAGACGCACCCCGTAGATGGTGCCCGACGCTCCGCTTATCCCCACGATCAACCGTTTCATCCGTCGTCCTCCCGCGCGCCCTCCCCGCCGATAGCCGGCCGGTGGGCGTCGCGCCACAGCTCGTAGAGATAGAAGGCCGCCACCACCTGTGCGTGCAGAATGTCCCCGCGTTCCACCATCCTCCTCACGTCTTCATATGGATGGAACTCAACGCGGATATCCTCGCCCTCGTCGAGATCCAACTCGTCGCTGACCCGGGCGACCCCTCGGGCCAGGAACACGTGTAGCGTGTTGTTGAACACCGCGGGCACGGGAGCCAATCGGCCCAGCCTGATCCACTCGCCGCCCGCGTGGCCGGTCTCTTCCAGCAGTTCCGCTTGGGCGGCCTCGAGCGCGTCGTAGCCGGGCCCCACGATGCCGCCCGGGCACTCAAGGGTGACGTCACCCCACCCGTGCCGGTATTGACGCACCATCACCAGCCGTTCGTCGCGGTCGAAGGCCACGACGAACACCCAGTCGCGCGACTCCAGCACCACGAACTCGTGCTCCTTGCCCGTGCGTGGCGACACCGAGACGTCACGCCGCACCATGAAGATGCGGTGATCGGACCTGAGTTCCGACCGCACGCGCTGCCACTTGCTGGGGCTCAGTGGTCCTCCTTCCCGAGCCTCGTCACCGGCCCGGCAGCCGCCGTTGCTGCCGGCGCGCGCCGAGATGCCTCATCATAGCCCAACAGCCGACGCCGCCCTGAGTCCAGTGGGGCCGACGCCGCCCTCGGCAAGGCAGTCGCTGCGGCCGAGGGAACGACCCGACGCTTACAGGCCGAGGTCCTGGTCGATGATGATGACCACGATGCGGTCCTTGTCCCGCTCCATCTGGCCGTTGACAGTGACGTAGTACCGGCAGAACCGCGCGGGATCGGCGCAATCATGGCACCTGCCGTCCGCGACGCAGGGCAGATCGCGCCCCAGAAGGACGGCCGTCTGCGGCGCCACGAACTGCCGTATCCGCTTCCACGCGGCGGCTTCGTTCTTGACGATCTTGTTCCGCCCCACCACGATGAACACCTTGTCGGGACCGAAGAGGATCGCGGCCACCCTGTTGCCTCCGCCATCGAGGCAACAGATCTTGCCGTCTTCGGTCAGCGCGTTGGCCCCGGAGACGTACACGTCGGCGCCCAGGCCCTCCTTCTTGCGTCTGCGGTTCTCGTCGAAGGGAAGACCTGGTTCGAACTGGTTGATGAAGCGAGCCTCGTGTTCGTCGGAGGCGAGATAGTCGAAGATGCCGGCCTGCCGCAACGTGAGAGAGTTGCCGCTGGCCACGGACAGCCCACTCACGATATGCGGCTTCATCAATTCAAGGGCTTCCTCGCCACTCTCCACGAAATGACCGGTCACGTAGTTCTTCTCGAGACTCTCCAGCGTCTTCTGGATGGACACCGGCACGCTCACGGCGCCCGCCGCGCGGCTTGGTACTCGGCCCACACTTCTTTGAATGCCCCGATACACGCCTCGGCGAACTCGGTCGAGTACAGGTTGGCGTCGACCTCACGGATGCGAGAGCCGTCGTTCAGATGTGCCCTCAGTTCCTCGGCGAAAGCTGCGTCGGCTTCCGGATCGTACAGGGCCTTGCCCTCCCGGTCCAGCGACGACCACCCGTGCAGCGGCAGCATCACCATGAACGGCGCGATGGAGCGGTTCAGCCGGGCGGCCATGATGCGGGCCATCTCGCGGCACTCATCGGCCGAGGTGCGCACCTCGACCCGCAGTTCGTCGATGACGGCGAAACCCCGGCCGGCGTACTTCTCTTCCCAGCCCTTCATCCCGCCCACCGAGAGCATGTCGAGCCCGCTGGTGGAGACCACCTGGGGAACGCCCATCTCGGCGGCGGCCAGCAGGCGGTCGGCCCCGGCGGCGCAGTTGCCGCCCAGGAGCTCTTCGCCGATGCCCCGTGAGACCACGTCGAACACTCCCTGCAGCATCCCGTCGCGGATGACCTCGTCCATGGCCCGGTCGCCCTTGCCCTGGGCGTGGAACGGCACGGGCTGGAAGCCCGCCTGCCGCAGCATCTCGATGGCCGGTTCCACGCAGCGCTCGGCGAAGCCGAAGCTGGTAATGCCTACCACCGGCTTGTCGTTGGAGGCCGCGTCGGCTTCCGGATCGTACAGGCGCACCGCGCCGCACACCGCGCCGATGGCGTTCGTGAGCTGCCGCTTCAGCAGTGGGTTGATATCCATCACGTCGACCACTGTGTTCAGCATCATGATGTCCTTGGTGCCCACGTACTGGCCCACGTACTTGGGGTGGCTGCCGATAGACGACGCCATCACCTTGGGAAAGCCGAACGGCAGTTGCTTCATGATGCTGGTGACGATCAAGGTGGCGGTGGCGCCGCCGGCGCCGAAGATGCCCGAGATCTTGCCTTCCTCGAACAACCGCCGGGCCAGTATGCCGCCGCCGCGGATCATGCAGTCGGTGGACACCTTCCGCTCCACCGTGTACCGCTCCCGCACCGCGCCGATCTCCATGCCGCCCGCCGCGGCCACCTCTTCGCAGGTGATATCACCCACGAACGGCGGCACCTGCTCCATGGAGACGTCCATCAGGATCGCCCCCAGGCCCTGGCTCACCACCAGGTCTCTGAACTGCTTGAACTCGGCGCCCCTGGTGTCCAAGTTGGCCACCAGGAGCACGGTCTTATCGGGCATCCTGCCTCCTTGAGCGTGCGTCGAGGTCGCTGGAGAACTGTTCGCGGCGACCGGAGCTACCCGGCCGCCGCCACGTCGCACCCTCCTAGAACCCGTACTCGCTCCACTTGGAGATCACGTCGGCCTTCACGTCTTCGTCGAGGTTGATCTCGATGGGCTTGCGTTCCCACTCGTACGGGATGCAGGCGTCGATCATAATGCGGCCCACGATCTCCCGCGCATGGATGGGCAGCGAAGGATCGAGGGGCGTGGAACGGCCGCGGTCGATGATCTGCGTGTCGGTGGCCGGATTGTAGCGCACCGACATCGCCCACATGACCTTGTCCCAGTCGTCGGCGCGGATGTCGGAGTCGACCACGATGACGCCCTTCAGACCGTAGTGCCCCGTGGTGGTCGCGATGACGGCGTTGGCCGCGTGGTTCGAGTGACCCGGATACTTCTGCTCCACGCTCACGATCGCCCAGAAACGGCCGGTGGAGTTGGCGGGGATATAGACCGACTTGATGCCCGGCACGCGCATGTTCTCCAGATCGGTCCACAGGGTGGCGGTCCGGTTGAGCGACTGCACCATGTGCGTATCGGTGACGGGCTTGCCCACCGTGGTGGACCACAGTATCGGCTTATTGCGGTGCAGGATCCGCTTGATGTCCAGCCAGGGCTTGGGCCACTCGTCGCTCTTCTTGCCCGAGTAGTAGCCCGTGTACTCGCCGAAGGGGCCTTCCTGACGGAAGTTATCGGGGTTCGGATCGACGAAGCCCTCGAGGATGATCTCGGCGTCATTGGGCAGCGGCAAGCCGGTGAGATCGCTGATGAACGTCTCCACCGGAGCACCCTGCAGGGTTCCCATGATCTCGTACTCGGAGGTCTCGGCCGAGACCATGGAGGAGCCGGTCAGGAAGCCGAGCGGGCTCCCGCCGATGACGGCCGCCGCGGGCATCGGCTTGCCGAGCTTCTGGTACTTCTTGATCATGAAGTCGGCGTGCTTGCCCTTGATGATCTGGATGCCCACCGACTTCTTGTCTTCCAGGATCTGCATGCGGTAGGTGCCCAGGTTGATCCATCCGCTGTCCGGGTCGCGGGTGACCAGGTAGACGGCCGTGCCGATGAAACGGCCGCCGTCCATGGGATACATCTTGGGCACCGGGAAGTAGCCCAGATCGATCTTGTCGCCCTCGATCACGTTCTCGAAGACCGGCCCGGAGTCGACCACCACCGGTTTGACCAGCCCTTTGGTGGCCATCCGCATCCAATGGCGGGAGAGATCGCACATGTTCGTGTCGGTGGGCATGCCCAGAGCCACGGCGAAACGCGAGGCCGTCGTATAAGCGCTCGTGAGCACCGGGATGCCGTTTCCGCCCTTCACGTTCTCGAACAGCAGGGCGGGACCCTTCTTCTCCTCGTTCAGTTTCGCGATATGCGAAAGCTCGAGGTCCCAGTCCACTTCCTTGGTGATGCGGTGAAGCAGCCCTTCCTCTTCCAGTCGGCTGATGAAGCCGCGCAGGTCCATCTTGCAGTTGTCGCCGTCCATGTTGTGTCGTCCTCCTCGGTGGCGTTGATGGTCGCCGGCGTGACGTGCGCGCCGCGCGCGGCCGGTCGGCCGGCGCGTGGCGCAGCGGGCGAGAACGCCCCGGCCGTAGGCCGGCGGCGTGTGCTGCTCCCTGTGTCACCCCCCTGAGACATGACAGCTTAGTCCTTCTCCTGTACCTAGTCCAATGTTTATTTCTTCACCCCATCCTAACCTTAGGTTTGAACGTGAGATACTTCCATCGAGACGCACTGCTCGATTGGCCGACACCACCTCGACCCCGAAGGCTCCATGCTCAACTTCAATCAGCTGCGGGCGTTCCACGAGGCCGCGAAGACGCTGAACTTCTCCAGCGCCGCCAGGAACCTGCACGTGAGCCAACCGGCGGTGACGGCGCACATCCGAGGTCTCGAGGAATCGCTCGGCATCAAGCTCTTCCGCAAGCGTGGGCGTCGGCGGGCATTGACCGAGAACGGCGCGCTGCTGCTCCGCTACACGCACGACGTCTTCGCCCTCGAACGGACCATCGAGGAGACCATGCGGGAGGTGCGCGAGCTGGAGGGCGGCCTGCTGAAGATCGGCACCAGCACGACCTACGCCCAGCGGCTCATGCCCGAGCTGATGACCCGCTTCCACGCCGCCTTCCCCAAGGTGCGCATGGTGCTCGACGAGGGCAGCTCCTTCGATATGTCGCGCAGCGTGCTCGAACTACGCAACGAGTTGGCCGTCATCGCCCGTCCCGACGGTTTCGACGGAGTCTGCTTCGTGCCCTTCCGCCGCGAACGCATCGTGCTCTTCGCCTCGGCCCGCCACCCGTTGGCGCAGAGCGGGGGCATCGAGTTCGCCCAGCTCAAGAACGAGCTGGTCATCATGCGCGAGGAGGGGTCGGGCATCCAATCGCTGATCCGCCGATGCTTCGCCGAGCGCGGCCTCACGCCCAACGTCTTGGTCGAGACAGGCAACGTCGAGTTCATCAAGGAGATGGTGGAACGCGGCGACGCGGTGAGCTTCCTCGTGGAGACCAGCATCGCCGCCGAGATCGAGCGGGGCCTCATCAAGGCCATCCCCATCGTCGACCAGGAGCTGACCCTGGACGTCAGCATCGCCTACCTGGAGGAAGCCCAGCTCTCACCTGCGGCCGCCGCCTTCCTGGAGATGCTGCTGCAGGAGGTCAACGGCGGGCCCGCCGCCATTCGCGCGGCCGAGGGCGCGCCGGCCGATCGCTGATCGCCCCGGCCGACCCAGCCTCGGCTGGCTCCTACCGCAGCGTCGTGATGGGCCGGCTCTGCAGGGTCACCAGCGCCTGCGGCCACGGCAACTGCGCATCGACCGCCCACTCGATGTCCATGGGCTTGCCGTAGTAGGTCTCGATCGCCAGGCCCATGCGGGCCAGCTCGATCACCTCGTCGTCGGTCATGCAGGGGATGCTCTGCCGTTCCTCTTCCACGTCGCGCATGATGGTGCCGCCGCTCTCGATATCCCGGACGAACTCCACCATCTTGGGCGAGATCATGTGGTCGACGATGGCGAGCGTCCGCTTGTCCACGACGTAGTTGTCGGGAGCCACGTAGCCGCTCACCACACCCTCGCCCAGCCCCCAGGCCATCTCTATCACCATCTGGTTGGCATCTCTGGTGATGGGATTCACGGTGAACATGACCCCAGAGACCTTCGCGTCGACCATCTTCTGCACGGCCACCGCCATCTCGGCCCCGAGATGATCGATGTCGGCCGACGTGCGGTAGTGCAGGGCCGCCGCCGAGAAGAGGCTCTTCCAGCACGCCATCGTCTTCTCGACCACCTCGTCCGCGCCGCACACGTTCAGGAAGGTATCGTGTTGGCCGGCGAAGCTCGACTGGTCGGAGTCCTCCGAGGTGGCGCTCGAGCGGACGGCCACCAGAACATCGTCGCAGCCGCACTGGTCGCAGAGCGCCCGATACGAGTCCACGATGCTGGCCCGGGCGTCCTCGGTCAGTTGCACGCCCTGGAAGACGTCGTCGATGGCGGCCTCGAGTTCGTGGAACTGCACTCCACCGTTGTTTGCGGAGGCATCGAGAGCCTTCTGCAACACCTCGCGAATGCGCTCCTCGATACCGGTGCTGACGACGAAGTCCCGGTAGGTCTTGACCGTGACCGCGAACCCCGGGGAACCGGGCAGACCGGCGTGCCCGAGTTCCCCGAGGCTCGCGCACTTGCCGCCCACCGTGGAGACGTCCGCGAGGGAACACTGATCAAGAGGCTTGATGTATCCGCGTTGCATATGTCTCCTCCTCTGAGGCGGCCGCTCGCGCATTCGCGACGCGCTGCCGCCGAGGCTATGCGCTCTTCAGGATGTGGACGATGCCTTCGGTGCCGTTGACGCGCACGTGATCGCCGGTCTTGATGATCTGGGTCGCCTTCTTGCCCCGCGTGATCGTGCCCACCACCGAGGGGATGTTGTACTCGCGCGCGCAGATGGCCGCGTGGGCCAGCATGCCGCCGGAGTCGGTGACCACGGCCTTGATCTTGCTGAAGAGAGGCGTCCACGCCGGCGTGGTGAACGGAGCCACCAGGATGTCGTCGGGTTGCACCTCGCTGAACCCCTCGTAGCCGAAGATCACCCGAGCGATGCCCTCCACGATGCCCGGCGCGCCCGGCATGCCCTCCACCTGGCCGGCGATGTCTTCCAGCGGCTTGGCCTTGCCCTTGATGACATCGTTGGTGAAGCCCCAGATCTTGATGAACACCGGGTCGTCTACGCGTTCCTCGGGGATCGTGCCGATGAAGGTGGGGCTGTCGATGTTGTGCAGCTTCCGCCAATCCTCTTTGCGACGCTTGATCTGCGGCGGGATGCGGCGCGTGTACTCCGCCTTGCCCATGAACTCGTCGCCGATCAGCTCGTCCAGGATGCCCTCGAGTTCCTCGATGGTGAGGAAGAACACATCGTCGGGGTCGTCGCTGCCCAAGATGCCGAAGGCGCTGAGCCGACGGCCACATTCCTGGATGGCGAAGCGCAGCTCGGAGTAGGTCCACTGCTCGACATAGAAGTTGTGATCCTCGTTGAAGGGATAGGTGTTCTGCGCGTGGCGCAGAGCGGTGAGGAACTCCTCGCGCTCGGCCTCATCGGTGATGAGCGCGACGGTGTCCTCGATATACCTATCCCGCTCCTCGATGATCGCGCGGGTGTGCTCCTCGTAGTCGAAGCCGCCCTTTTGCACGTAGGTGCGGATGGTGGCCAGAGCCGGGTACGGATCCTCCACCCAGGTCTTGTAGTACGGGTCGAAGAGGGCGGCGGTGGTGCGCCGGCCGTACTTCTCGAGGAAGTTGTTGAACTCATCGATCCAGACCGTGCCCTTGTCGGACTCTTTGAGCTTGACGTAGAGGTCCTCGGGAGCGTCGGAGTCGATGAACACGTCGGCCAAGCCCAGCTGACCGGCGAGGTCGGACAGCCACCACATGCCCCGGTCGATCTCGTACATCTTGGTCTCGAAGCCCTGCAGGAACGTGCGCATCTGCCGTTCCTCGATGCCGTGCTTCGCGCAGACCCCCTCGAAGGTGCTGTAGGCCACGATCTCCGGATACATGCCGACGAAGTGCAGTTCCCAGCTGCGCTTGCTGATGTTCACGGCGTCCCGCAGCACGCCCAAGAGCTTGTCCAGCGGCAGCACGTCCTTGCGGATGCCGCGAAGGTAGCTCAGCATGGCCGTCCACTCGTCGGTGAGCTCCGTGTAGCGCTCGGGCCAGTTCTCCAACAGATCGCCCATCTTGGCGCCGAACTTCGGCAGTCTGGCGTTTATCTCGTCGGGATCGGTGATCGGGATGGGGCCCGGGTAGATGCGGCCGTTGAAGAGCACGTAGTCGAAACCACGAGAGGAGGGGAACTGCAGGTACTCGGCCGCGAACTTGGTGCCTCGGGGCCAATGGTGAAGAGAGGCGCCCATTGGCGTCGAGGGCGGGCTGTTGTGAAGTAGGTCGTGGAACCACAGCATCTGGCTGTCCTCGGATCGGAAGCGCCGCTCCGGCAACCACTCGACCTGGCCTTCGGTCGTAGGATCAACCGCGATCTGGTCGGACATAGTCTTCCCCCTTGTCGGCGGCGCCCTCGGCGCCCCGCGGGTTTCAGGGATACGGGACCTTGCACCCGTACCCACGTGGGACGCTTGCTACCCTACCTTGATGACCTGCAGCGCGCGCTGCAGCAGCAGCTCGCCCGCGCTCTTGCCGGCGAGCAGTGACACAGGCTCCTTCTGGCTCCACACGGTCTCGGGGCGGGTCTGGACGATAAAGACGTTCTCGGGGAAGGCCAGATCGTGGTCGATGGCCCACTCGATGTCCTGGGGCCCCGCATAGTGGTCCTCGATCAGCCGAGAGATACGCACGATCTCACGCAGTTCCTCGTCGGTGACGCAGCTCTTGTCGCTCCGCCCGTCCTCGATGGGCACCATCTTGGCGATGCCGCCGTCGGGGTCGGGGATGCACTCCAGATGCTTGTGGGAGATGTGACGGTGACCGATCTCCTTGGTGATCTTGTTCACCTTGAACTGGTCGGGGGTGACCTCACCGGAGGCCACCGACTCCCCCAGACCCCAGTTGCCTTCCACCAGCACCTGCGACACGTCACCGTTGGCCGGGTCGAGCGTGAACATCACTCCGGCCGCTTTGGAGTTGACCATCTTCTGAACGCAGACGCTCATGAGCACCTTCTCGTGAGGGAAGCCGTTCATGACGCGGTAGCTGATGGCGCGAGAGCTGTAGAGACTCGCCCAGCAACGGCGCACGTGCGCCGCGATCTCCTCCACTCCGCGCACCCAGAGATAGGTGTCCTGTTGCCCGGCGAAGCTGGCGTTGGGTAGATCCTCAGCGGTCGCGCTGGAACGAACGGCGACCGGGACGCCACCCCGGCCGCAGGCCTCCTCCAGCTGTTCGTAGTGCGACTGCAGCTCGGCCATGATGGCGTCCGGCATCTGACTCTGCCGGAACAGCGCACGTATCTCAGCACTTACCGTGTCCAGGCAGGTCGTGTCTTCAGTCTGAACCTCGCCGAGAAGCCGGAACAGGTCGTCCCTGATGCCCGCTTCCCGCAGGTAGTGCGAAAAGCCATCAACGGTCACGGCGAACCCCGGCGGCACGCGGATGCCGCGATTCAGCAGCTCACCAAGGTTCGCATTCTTACCACCCACGAGCCCGATGGCGTGCCGGTCCAACTCCTTCAACTCGACCACGTACGTCATGGTCCTACCCCCCTTCATCTCTGCCGGCCGATCGACGAGCGCGTGGGTCATGCCTCCGCGCGCTCGAGGATCGTGACCACGCCCGTGTCACCATCGACCCGCACCCGGTCGCCCGTCTTGATGGCGGTGGTCGCAAAGCCCGTGCCGGTCACCGCGGGCAGACCATACTCGCGGGCCACGATGGCGGCGTGTGAGGTCAGCCCTCCGATGTCGGTCACCGCGGCGCCGACCCGACCGAGCGCCGGTCCCCACGACGGGTTGGTCGAGGGGCACACCAGGATCTCGCCGGCCTTGAGCTTCATGATCTCGTCGGCCGTGTGCAGCACGCGGGCGATGCCTTCCGCCACACCCGCCGACGAGCCGAAGCCCTTGATCTCGTTCAGGTCGCCGGGGTCCACCGACGAACCCTTGAGCCAATCGCCCACCTTGTCGGTGGTGACGCCCCACAGCATGATCGTGAAGGGCTCGGCCACCTCTTCGGGAGTCTGGCCCAGCGCCGGAGACGGGATCCACTTGCCGGCGGCATCCAGGATGCCGTGCCGCTTGGCCGCCGTGCCCGCCCAATCCATCGAGGGCACACCCTCGCCGAGGGCCCACCGCGTGGCGCTGTCTTCGATGAGCGCCGGCACTTCGAAGCGGTTGAACATGAAGATGTCGTCCACCTTCTTCAGCGAACCGGCTTTCACCAGAACCTCACCGATCTCGCGGATCTTGTCCCACCAGAGGGTGTGGAACCAGTGCTCGATCCAGAACAGGTGATCTTCGGCGTACTTGTAGATGATGCGGGTGTCGCTGTAGGCGTTGTCGAACGTGGTGCGGTCTTCGTCGGTGCGGATCAGCGTGCGGTACTCGCCCACCAGCGCTTCGCGGGCCACGTTGATATCGTCCAGCGACCGTTCGATGCGCTCGCCGTTCTGAAGGCGCTCGATGTAGTTCTTGATGTAGCCGAAAGGCACGTCGAGCTTGTTCAACCAGCTGCCTTCGTTGTAGTACCAGCCGCTGCCGGTGGAGATGTGCAGCCACGGATCGCGGATCTTGTCGAACTCGTCGAGCCAGTCGCGTCCGCTCTGGATCTCGCGCAGCGAAACGATCTTCTCGGCGGCGGTCTCCTCACGCTCGAGCACCGCGGAGACAGGTCCCTCTTCGTAGGCGAGGCGCGCCAGGCGGCACAGTTCGGCGTCGGGCCGGAACATGGACACGTCGGCGCCGGACACCATCTTGCTCACGGCGGCGTCGCTCACGCCCGGGAACAGCGTCTTGGCGGCCCCGAAGAAGGTGAGGTAGTACAGATACGCCAAGTTCAGGTAGTTGAAGTGATACTGCCAGCCCTTGTAGAGGCAATCCACCGCGCGGCTGAACGATTCCATGAGCTCATACGCGGCCGAGTAGCCCTTGAACCCATCAGGGAACATCTCGTTGTCGGGCACGTAGCGGGGCAGCTCGGAGGGCACGTGGATGGCCTTCAGTTCGCCGCCGAGGGTCTGCACCCGCCCCAGCCACTGGTCCCAGAGTTCGCTGTAGTGCTCCACCGGATAATGAGCCCGAGCCTGGAACAGGGCGGCCTTCTCCCCGATGACCTCGTCCGGCGGCGGTTCCACCGCGCAGATGTACTGGTAGCAACCGACGATGCGCTGCGCGATGCCTTGGGCAGGCGGGATGCAGAAGACGCGTGTGGTGTGCTGCGAGAGCGAGATCTGCCAGGCCTGCTGGAAGATGTGATCGAGCGGCGGCACCGGGTAGGGCGCGTGGATCTTGTCGAGGTACCAGAAGTGACGGTTCTCCCACTCCTCGCGCGCCCCGCCGAAGAAGAAGTGGGAGGGATACATGGACTCCCACCCGGCGAGCGCGGACGGCACTTCTGTAGCAGCGTACGCACTGGGTTTCGGGAACGAGTTTGACTGCGTCACGGTGCGAGCCCCCCTTGTTGACCTGAGCCTGTCGGCTCTATCTCGAATGCGGCGCCGCATCCCGCCCCCCTGAGCGGTCTCCCACAGCCGTGGGCAGACGATACGACGCATGAGCAGGATACCAGCCCGTTCCCAGAGGCATCAACGAACTCCGGGCAAGTGGCGCGATATGCCGATGAGCGGCGCAGGGTGGGCTTCGAGAGGTCCCCGCGGGAGCGTGCCCGGACCTGCCGCCGCGGGGCCCGCCGCGGACCTTGACGGCGCACACGGCGGCTCATGACCCGCAGCGACACTCTCGGTCTTGGAGGCCCGCGCCGGCACAAGATACAATCCCCACACGTCTTCGACCCACACGACCAGGGATGACCCATGAAAGAGATCCTTTCCGGCAACGAGGCCATCGCCCGCGGGGCATGGGAAGCCGGCGTGCGGCTCGCCGCCGCCTACCCGGGCACGCCGAGCACCGAGATCCTGGAGAACATCGCGAAGTATCCGGGCATCTACTCCGAGTGGTCGCCGAACGAGAAGGTGGCCCTGGAAGTGGGGCTCGGCGCCGCCATCGCCGGCGCCCGCGCGCTGGTGGCCATGAAGCATGTGGGTGTGAACGTCGCCGCCGACCCCTTGTTCACCGCCTCCTACACCGGGGTGAACGGCGGCCTGGTGCTGGTGACCGCCGACGACCCGGCCATGCACAGCTCGCAGAACGAGCAGGACAACCGGCAGTACGCCCGCTTCGCCAAGGTGCCGATGCTCGAGCCGTCGGACAGCCAGGAGGCGAAAGACCTGGTCCTGCTGGCCTTCGACCTCAGCGAGGAGTTCGACACGCCGGTGCTCCTCCGCACCACCACCCGCGTGTCGCACTCGAAGAGTCTGGTGGAGCTGGGCGAGCGCCCCGACTTGGAGCCCATCACCACCCTCGAGAAGGACGCTCCCAAGTACACCATGCTGCCCGGCTATGCCAAGATCAAGCATCCCAAGGTGGAGCAGCGCATGCGCGACCTGGCCGAGCGCGCCGAGACCCTGGCCTGCAACCGCATCGAGATGGGTGATCCGGCGGTGGGCATCGTGGCGACGGGAGCCGTCTACGCGTACGCCCGGGAGGCCTTCCCTGGAGCCAGCTTCCTCAAGCTGGGCATGACGTACCCCCTGCCCCGACGCCTGATCGCCGAGTTCCGGGCGAAGGTGCAGAAGCTGTACGTGGTGGAGGAACTCGACCCCTTCCTCGAGGAGCAGATCCGCCTGATGGGGGTCGCCGTCGACGGCGGCAAGGACCTGTTCTCCATCTGCGGGGAGTTCGACCCCGGCCTGATCGCGCGCACCCTGACGGCGGCCGGCGTGCCCGGCGCGACGACCGCGCTCCTGGTGGAACCCACCCCCGGAGAGACCGACCTGCCTCAGCGGCCGCCCACTTTGTGCGCGGGGTGCTCGCACCGCGGCGTGTTCACCGTGTTGAAGCGGCTGCGGGTCTTCGTCAGCGGCGACATCGGCTGCTACACGCTGGGCGCCTTGGCGCCCATCAGCGCCATGCACTCCTGTGTCTGCATGGGCGCCGGCATCGGGATGGCCCACGGCATCGCCAAGGTGATGGAACCCGGGGGCGACATCAAGAACAGAACGGTGGCCGTCATCGGCGACTCCACCTTCTTCCACTCGGGCATCACCCCGCTGATGGACTCCATCTGGAACAAGAGCAGCACCGTCACCATCATCCTCGACAACCGCATCACCGCCATGACCGGCGGCCAGGAGAACCCGGGAAGCGGTCACACGCTCTCCGGCATCGACGCACCCGAGGTCGATCTGGTCAAACTGGTGCAGGCCTTGGGCGTGAGTCGCGTGGCCACCATCGATCCGTACGACCTTGAACAGACCGAGCGCGTTCTCCGCGAGGAGATCGCCGCCGACGAACCGTCGGTGGTCATCGCCACCGCCCCCTGCGTGCTGCAGTTCAAGGTGCGCAACGACCCGTGGGTGATCGACGCCGAGGCCTGCACCGGCTGCAAGCGCTGCCTGCGGGTCGGCTGCATCGCCCTCAACATGGTGCAGGTCGGCGACGACGTCAAAGTGGAAATCGACGCCGCGCAGTGCACCGGCTGTGGGGTCTGCGCTCAGATGTGCAACTTCGACGCCATCCGGGCCCCCGTCCCGGTGGAAGCCTAGGAGGCCGGCGTGAGCGCGACCACATCCACCGACACCGCGACCGCGCGACGCCGCGCGCAGGCGCCGCGCGCCGAGGCCGCCGCCACGACCACCAACATCCTGCTCTCGGGCGTGGGCGGCCAGGGCGTGCTCCTGGCCAGCTACGTGCTGAGTCAGGCGGCCATGGCCGAGGGCCTCGACGTCAAGCAGAGCGAGGTCCACGGCATGAGCCAGCGGGGCGGCAGCGTGATGAGCCACCTGCGCTTCGGACAGCACGTGCTGGTCGCCGCTGGTGACCCAGGGCACCGCCGACCTGCTGCTCTCGTTCGAGGCCCTCGAGGCCCTGCGCTACGTCCACTGGCTGCGGCCCGGCGGTCTCCTGGTCTACAACACGCTGCGCGTGAACCCCAGCACGGTGGCGGCCGGCCTGGCCACCTACCCCGACGCCATCCGCGATCGCATAGCCACCGCCTGGGACAACGTGCGTCCCGTCGACGCCACCGCGCTGGCCGAGCAGGCGGGCACGGCGAAGGCGGCCAACATGGTGCTGCTGGGCGCCATCGCCGACCAGCTGCCGTTCAGGCCGGAGACCTGGCAGGGCATCATCGAGCGGGTGGTGCCGCCCAAGACGGTGGACGCCAACGTGCGCGCCTTCGAGTTGGGGCGGGCGGCGGGGCGGTAAGCGGCGGGGGGGCGAATCGCGGATCTGGGCGTGCGGGGCAACCGGCAAAACCTAATGGGCCACCAAGCCTAGACTCAGCCTCCCGCCTTGATCGACTCTAGGAGCGTGACCACACTCGCCGGGGGGTATTTCGCCAACGCAGCTTCGGCCGCCTTGGCGGCCTCATCGGGTTTGCCGAGTCGCTGAGCCTCGACCGCCGCAAACAGATCCCAGAACGAGGTGTTCGGGTCGGCCGCCCGGCCGCGGGCGAGCACAGCCTGCTCCTCGCTCCACAGGTCACGACCCGTGATCAAGCTCTGCCAGCGCAGGTTCTTGAGCATCAAGATAGGCAGTCGCACATCCCACGCCGAATCGCTCTCCGCGCTCGACTTCAACCGATCCACCTGCGCCAGCCAGCGCTGCGTTGCCTCCTCGGAGCCGCTCTTGGAGCTACCAATCGCGTTGCCCCCTCCTTGCTCGTCCAGGATCCGCGCGGCCGTCGAGAGGAGGGAGGGGTCTCGCCAGCGGTCGAAGAGACCAAGGCTTTGGTCGACGCTGTCGGCGGCCTCTATATTCGCAGAAGCCGCGCGGTGGTACCGCCACTCCGTTGAGATGGCCGGGTTCAGACAGA
The DNA here is from genome assembly GCA_963790415.1 of uncultured Actinomycetota bacterium. Taxonomy (GTDB): domain Bacteria; phylum Actinomycetota; class Thermoleophilia; order RBG-16-64-13; family RBG-16-64-13; genus JAJZQZ01. The sequence continues at coordinate 3,001 of CAWBOK010000006.1, read as the reverse complement.
CCAGGCCGGCGGCAACACAGCCGATGATGACAGCAGCGGCCAGCGCGGTCGCCAACCGGCGCCCTTCGCGCGGCGCGCGGCGCCTGCTCGCGGCCGTCCCCACGAGGACGGCCGCTGTGAACGCGGCGATAGGGGTCACCCAGGAGGTGAGCAGCGAGACCAACCATGCCACCACTCCCGCCATGATCGGGACGAGCCACGTGGGCGGAGTTCTGAACTCACGGTTGGCATCTGCCACCTTCTTTGCGACGAGCAGCGCGAACGCGCAGACGAAGACAAAACCGACGACGCCCACACTCAAGAGCACGTACAGCAGGAGGTTGTGCGGGTCGTTAGTCACGAGATAGTCGAGTCTCCCCGTTGGATCGATGTCCCATCTCACGATCGATGAGAAGAGATCGGGTCCTCGCCCGAGCACGATGTCCCAATCGATAGCATTCGAGCGCGTTGCGCCACGTGGTCATGCGATCGCTGCCGATCCGATTGACAAGATCGAACAACGCGGCCGAACGGGCGGCCGCCCCGAGAAAGAGAAGGGCGGCCGCTATCAGCCCCCCCGCCACACACGCTCCCGACAGAATGAAAGACCTTTCCCCGGCGTTCGCCACAGCAGCGCCGCCGCGAACAGCACACCACACGCCACTCCTACGTATGACCCCAGCGCCGTAGAGAGCAGAACAACGGTCAATTGCGCAACCGCCAAGCCACCGAGGATCCACCGGACTCGTGCCCCTTTCGGCCACTCCGACCATAGCCACGCGACGGTGCAGCCGAGAGACAACAGCAGAACCTGGTTGAGGCTGAGCGAGTTCTCGAGGATACCCGAAGCCATCGCGGAATAGCGGGCCGCATCCCAGAGCAAGCCCAAGACGGTCGAACGCCCACGCGATCACGGCGACTGTTCCAAGTATCGACACAGTCTGGACGGCTCGGCGTTGAGCCCGCACGGCCGACGCCCCCATAGCGACGATCAGCCACCCGATCACCCCTACCCACAGCAGCAATCCCGAATGCTGGTAGACGAGCCCCACCGCTGCCACTCTGGGATTCGCGGCCCGAAGGGCCGCGATGACGAACAGGAGAAGCAGCACCGCGCCCGACAACGCGACGAGCCGAACTTGGCGCCAATCGAATCCTGTCCACAGGCACCAGATGACGAGCGGCGCCAGCAGGGCGAGACCGAGCACGTTGGCCACCAGAGGGCCGAGGGAACGGGGGGCGACCGCGAGTCCCAGCCACAGCAGAACGAGTGCGGCGGAGATGACCCAATCCTCCCACGGGTTCCGGTCACGGGCGGAGTCCCGGTCACACATGCTCGTCACTCCTACTGTCCTAGGCGCGACTCGACCTGAGCGAGCGCCTGCCGGGCAACCGCGTTGTCCGGCTCGATCGCCAGTGCCTCCTGGTACGCGACTCGGGCGTCGGTCCACCTGCCCTTCGCCGCGTAGAAGTCACCGGCCACCATCAAGGTAGTGGCGTAGCCGCCATCAAGCTTTCGAGCTACCTCAATCTGTGTAAAGGCCTCGGCCTCCTTGCCCACATTCCATAGCGCTATCGCTTGCTCCACGCGGATCTGTGGAGAGTTCGGGAACAGATCGATCGCATCCTGAGCCAGACTGTCGGCCCGGTCGTAGTACTCCTTGCCGTACCAAGACCCGGCGAAGTTGTAGAGGTTGGCCAGATAGGCATATGAATCGAACTCCTGCGGAACGCGGCGAATGACCTCTTCGATCGAATCCTCAGCGTTCGACAGCGCGCCTCGCGCTGCGATATCCGTGCTGGACCCGGCCTCGATGCCGCCGGAGCCCATCGACGACATGACGATTTCTCGGAACTCACCGCGGTAGGCATCGCCCAGGGCAAGGCGATTCTCGTAGTTGAACGGATTGAGACGTAACGACTGTTGGTAGAGTGCCACCCGCTGGCGGGGAGTCAGACCATAGTCTTGCGCCAGGGCGGCCTTCTGGTCGGCAACATAGAACAACCCCATCGACACGACTGTCGCGAGCAACAAGACAAGAGGTACGACAGCCAGCCACCGTAGCGGCCCCGAGACGGCAACGGTGCGCACGCCGTTCGCAGCACAGAGCACTCCGACGGCGATGAACAGTGCCACCGAGGAACCGACGGTGGAGAGACCGAAAAGGAGGTGGACGGAGTAGCCCACCGCCGCGGCCCACCACGCGGTCAAGATCAGTCCGCCCTTGATCTCTGGCGCCGACCAGGCCAATCGAAAGGTGGCCGCGAACGCAGCGACGAAGAACCCGTAGAGCAGCACCAAACCCGGGAGACCCGTGGTCGCCAGCGTCTGTAATACGTAGTTATGCGCGTTGTCGGCCACATTGTTGTAACCGGCCAAGCGTACGTATTCCGCCGACTTGTAATGCGGAAAGAGCGTCCGGAAGGTATCCGGACCGTTCCCCAGCACGGGGTGGTCGCGAAACGCGCGGATGGCGGCCTTCCAGATCTCGACCCTTGTACCGGCACTACCGTGCAGCGAAACGGCATCCGCCACTCGCGAGAAGACGTTCAGCTCAGATGACATCCCGGCGCTCCGCATGACCAGACCGGCTATCCCGCCGATCGCCACGCCAACCGCTATGGCCCCGTCCAGATGCAGGTGGACTCTCGTGCGCACGGCGACGACACCCAGGAAGAGGAACAGCATCGCACCACCAAGCCAGGCGCTGCGCGTAAGCGTCACGAACAACGCCCCCGCAACCGGAGCAAGCGCCAGCCAGTAGAACACCCGGGTGCGCGTCACCTTCTCGGATAAGGCGAGTCCGAGGCCGAGAGCGAAGGGAATGAGGAGGTAGCCACCGAGGAGATCGGGATTCCCCAGGGTGGCCGCCCGGCCTCCGGCCTCCAGCTGGAGCCAAACCCCATTTCAACAGGTCGAGACCGGCATACTGAAGCAATCCGTACACCCCCACGACCGCACCAACGATCAGCACCGTGCGTGCCAACGAACGGGCCCGCTCCTTACTGCCCACCTCCTGCA
>CAWBOK010000005.1:0-184813 GCA_963790415.1 uncultured Actinomycetota bacterium | reverse complement strand
CGTTGTCCTTGTAGAGGGCGCGCTCCCTGGCGAACAAGTCGGCGGCGGCACCCTTGTCGAGCGGGTACAACGTCGCGGCGAAGGCGGCCTCGTCTCCGTCGCGGACCGCTTTGAGATAGGTGTTCAACACTTCGGTGGCGTTCTGGGTGGCCCAGTCGTCCCCGTGGTAGGGAGTGACCCCGGTTGGTGTGCGTGGCAGAGTAGTGTCGGCTGTGGCAGGGCTGTTGACCACCGTGTACGTGGCGGACGCGACGTTGACGTAGCCGTCATCTTGGAACTGCACCAGGGTCGCGACGTGGTCTCCCGGTCCGGAGTACTGAGGCAGGTATGTGCCACGCCCGTCTTTCTCCTGCCATTGACTGGGCCCCACGAGGTCTCCGTCGACGGCCAGCACTATCGGTCCGGGGACCTTCCGGATCGCCTCGTAGACATCGAGGCTCGCGTCACTGGACGAGTGCACCGGCTCGGTGGGGACGACGAACTTCAACGCATCCTCGGTGGTCAGGGCCGTCCCCGATGGGCGGGCAGGCACGGTGAAGTGGAGCCACTCGTAGGGGTCGTAGACGACGTTCCGAGCCTGGTAGCCGACGAGTGCCACTCGCGGCTCTCCGTCAGCGCCGGTCATCACCTGGAAGGTCGTGAGATCCTGGGACGACTGACCCGCCAGGTTGATGGTGCCGAACAGCGTTACGACCGCGAGGCGCTTGCCTGTGTACGGCTCGCCATCGATCACCTGGTACTGCACGTTGGTGCTCGTCGCCCACTGACGTCCGAGGTCGCTCGAGATACCCGCAAGCGTCTCCTCGGTGCCCAGAGCCTGGGATCCCGCGTCGAGGAGGCTCCAGGCTGTCGCCGTGTCACCGGCGGACAGTGCGTTCACGAACCGCCGGATCACGTCTACGCGGGGGTCGGCCGAGTCGGTGGGCAGGATGATGCCGCCGGAGGGTCCGGGGAGGGTCGCCGCCGGTCCCATTCCGCCGTCGGGCGCCGCTGGATGGGTCACGATGGTCACTTCGGCGGTGCGGTCGGCGGCGGTCAGGCGCGATCCCTGCCATCCGGCCAAGCCCAGCACGGCGATCACCGCGATCGCGCCCACCGCCCGCGTGACGTTCCGGCGGCGGCGTGCTCGGGCCACCCGGGGCTGTAGTGCCGGCCACACCCCCGATTCGTCTGCCGGACGCGCCAGTCGTTGCAGGGCGAGCGCGAGGGCCTCGTCGGCGGCAGGTGGAGTGTCGGACGGTGAGTCAGGTGGGCGAGTGTCGTCGGGTGTCATCGTGATACCTCCAGGACAGGGCGCAAAGCCGCCCGCGCACGGTAGAGATGGCGGTTAGCCGTCCCCTCGGAGACGCCCATGGACCGCGCGACCTCGGCGACCGGGAGACCGTCCACGTAGTGGAGGGCCACAGCCGTGCGTTGCCGCTCGGGAAGCCTCCGCAGGGCCGCCGCCAGGTCGAGGGGCGGCTCGACGGGGGCTGCTGCCGGTTCGAACAGGCCCTCGAGCCGCACCATGGCGGCGGCGCGGCGCAGCAACCCTCGGTCGCGGTTGCGCAGCCGGTTGATGGCCACGTGTCGAACCCAGGCTGCAGGCTCGTCGTACCCTCGCACCCGGTGCCAATGCACGCACAACTGGACGAACGCATCCTGGGCGGCATCTTCGGCTGCCTGCAGGTCGCCGTCGGCGGCTACGGCAAGGGCGCGCACCAGGCGTGCGTAGTGGCAGCGAAAGAGGGCCTCGGGGGTGGCGAAGCGCAGGAACGCCTCGGAATGCCCGGTCTGCTCGACCCCTCGGCTATCCGCCTCTTCCGGCTCCGGCACCGTCCCCGGCTCCCCGCTCGTATTGATGGCCGCGAGGATTCTCGCCTCCGCCGTCGCCATCGTCGCGTCCGCCTCCCCGCGTCGTGAATGCTCCTGCACACCTGAGACACCCCGCGGGGGCCCGGATGCTTGACACGGCGCGGTCTAGACGGCATGGGCCGCACGCGCTAGTGTATGCATGCGGGCGACCGGGCAGACGACTGCACGGCGCCAGGATACACACCGGCAGCCGACCAGTCGACTGGGAGGCGCCAAAGGGGGTAGAGCGATGAAGATCGCCATCATGGGCGCGGGGGCCCTTGGGGGCACCTTCGGCTTCTTTCTGGCCGACGCGGGGTTCGACGTGACTCTCGTGGATGTCGACAAGGCCAAGATCGACGCCATCCGCCGCGACGGGCTGACGCTGATCATGCCCGACGGGAGCCGGCGGCACCGGGCTGTGCAGGTCACCAGCGATCCGGCCGAAGTAGGGGTCGTCGACCTTGTCCAGATCTCCGTGAAGGGCTACCACACCACCTCGGCCGCGGAACTGGCCCGGCCCATGATCGGGCCCCGCACCTACGTCCTCTCGCTGCAGAACGGTCTGAAGAACCTGCAGCGCATCCAAGAGGTCGTGGGCAGGGAGAAGGTGGTCGGGGGAGTGACCGCGTACAGCGCCATGCCGCTCAGCCACACACTGATCAAGTACAACGGGGGCATGGGGGGCATCTACATCGGGCGCTACGACGGTACGGACGACCCGGGACTGGACCGGGTGGTGGACGTGTTCAACGAGGCCGGTTTCGAGTGCCAACGGATCCTGGGCGACGTGCGCGAGCCCATCTGGCGCAAGCTGCTGGCCAACTCTTCGGTGAACGCCGTGGCCGCGCTCACCGGGCTTACCGGTACTGAGATCAGGGACATCGAGCCGGCCAACCGGCTCGTGCGCGCTCTGGTTCGGGAGGTGGCCGCTGTCGCCAAGGCGCAGGGATTCTCCTTTCCCGAGTTGGATCGGCCCGACGACTACGTCATCAAGACGCTCGACTGGGTGGGCGACAACAAGGTGTCAATGCTTCAAGACATCGAAGCCGGGCGACGCACTGAGATCGACAATCTGACTATGGCGGTGGTGGAACGGGGCGAGGAGTTTGGAGTCGACACGCCGCTGTGCTGGGCGATCGGCACGCTGATCCAGACGCGGGAGCAGAAGATGGTGCGCGACAGGCAGGCCAAGGAGGCGGCAGAGGCCGCGCAGGCGGCGGAACCTGTGGGCGTGGGGTCGTACGGGGCGTTCCGGGAGCGGGACAGCGCAGGGGCTTCGTGAGCATCTTCGTCGCTATCTTCCTGAGTCTGATCGGGATGGCCCTGATCCTCTACGGGCGAAAGGAGGGGAGCTGGCCCCACATCATCGTGGGACTACTCCTTGTCGTCTACCCGTATTTCGTGGGGAACGTCGTGGCCCAGATACTCATCGCGGTCGTGTTGCTCGCCGGGCTCTCCTTGGTGTCACGTCTGGGATACTAACCACTACCACGCGATCCGTCGCGACCGCGGCGTTCAAGGAGGCACATATGATTGTGGATGTGATCGGGGGGTTCCTCGGCTCGGGGAAGACCACCACCATTCTTCACCTACTGCGCGAACGGGCCATGGATCCGGCCAAGACCGTGCTTCTAGTGAACGAGTTCGGCAAGGTAGGCGTCGACGGCGCTCTTCTGGAGGGCGAGGGAGGAGCGGTCCGGGAACTGTCCAGCGGCTGCATCTGCTGTACGCTGAAAGCCGACTTCATGCTGCAGATCGAGGATATCGTGACCGCGTATGCGCCCGAGCACGTCGTGGTGGAGCCGTCGGGAGTGGCGTCCATGCGCGACATTCTGCAGGCGCTGACGCACCCCCGGGTGGCACACCTGATCTCGGAGTTGCGTACGGTGCTCGTGCTCGACGTGGACGACTACGACTGGTTCGTCGAGATGAGCGATACGTTCGTAGACGCCCAGATCGGCTTGGCGCAGCTCATACTGCTCAACAAGACCGATCTGGCGCAGCCGGAAGCCATCGCAGCGGTCACCGCCGACCTCGAGCGGCGCAATCCCGAGGCCGTGATCGTGCCTACCACCTACGGCGCGTTCTCCTGGGAGACGGTGGGCCCGCTCCTGGCTCCCGTGCCGTCCGCCGACGGTCCCACGGCCCGGCTCGAAGGCTACGAGTCGTTCTCGGCTGAGATCCCGGGCCTGGTGGACGCCGCGGCCATCCGAGCGTTCTTTCAAGCGGTCTCGGAGGGTCGCTTCGGCGACGTGCTGCGGGCGAAGGGCGTCTTCGACGTGGGCGAAGGGTGCGTGCGGCTCGACCTGGCTTCACACCGTCTGCACGAGACCCCGTGGAACTGCGGAGGCTCGGGCAGGATCAATCTGGTAGGAACCGGGCTCGACGAAGCGGCCATCTTGCACGCTCTCGGCGGGGTCACGGGTTCCGTGCTCGAAGTGGGCACCGTGGCCGGCGCGGCCGAGCCTCCGGACTGTCACGTCGACTGATCGGGGTATCGTGCGCCGGCCTGTTGAGAGCGCCGTCACTGCACCGGCGTGGTCGGCGAGGGTGGCGATTCCCGGCGATGTCGACGTGGTGGTCATTGGTGCGGGTGCGGGTGGTTTGGCGGCGGCCGGCCATCTTGCGATGGCCGGCCGCCGCGTCCTCGTGGTGGAGCAGGACCGTCATATGGGCGGCACCGCGCACACGTTTCAGCGAGGCGGTTTCGTGTTCCCCGCCGGCCCGCTGTCGTTCACCGTTCCCCACTACCTGGCGGGCACGCTGCGCGACCTGGGCGTGAGGACTCCACTGCCTTTCGAGCGCGATGTCTTCCAGGTCGTCCGCGGCGATCTCGACGTCGTCATCTCCGTGCCGCTGGAGCGGGTCGCCGCGCAACTCGAAGCTGCGTTCCCGGCCGAGCGGCAGGGCATCCGCGCGGTAACGGGGGTGCTGAGCGAGGTCGTCGGTGCGCTTCGGCACCTGCGGATCGGAGACCTGGTCGAGGACGACGTCGCGGGGGGCCCTCAGCCGACGCCATGCGAGGTGGCCGCGGACACCCGCGCGGCGGTTCGTGGCGCCATGCCGCCGGGCGGCGCCGCGCCACCGACCACCGAGTCGCGGTTGCAGGCCCTTGAGGTGTTGCGTCGCTGGGAGGCCGTGCCCGCCCGGGAGCTGATCGACCGGCACCTGGGCGACCGGCGTCTGCGCGACCTTCTGGGCAGTCAGGGAGCGACCGAGACGGTCATGCCCGTCGTCCTGCTCGCCCAGATGTGGGACTTCATGGCCGAGCGGGGCATCTGGTATCCCCGGGACGGCATCGGCGCGGTTGGCGAACTCCTGGCCGAGCGCGTGGTCCAGTTGGGTGGAGTCGTGGCGCTTGGTCGACGGTTGGCGCGGATCGTGATCGAGCGGGGGCGGGCGGCCGGTGTCGTCTTGGAGGATGGCGCCGCCGTCCGCGCTTCCGCGGTTATCTCCGGCGCCGACTACCGGCATACCATGGGCCACCTGCTCCCTGCGGACGTGGCCGCCCACGCCGCCGCGGCCGAGGCCGCCGCCGGCAGACCTACGCCGCCGTTGACGTCGTCGAACTTCACCGTGTTCCTGGGCGTACGGCGCGACGCTATCGACCTGAGCGCCTTCCGCGGTCATCAGCTCCTGGTCAAGCTGGAGGAGGGCCCCCCGGTCCCCTGGGCGGAGAAGGAGCCGCGGGTCGAGGATCTCCGTCGTGACGAGATATGGCTCTGCTGGTGGTCGCGTCACCAGGGGTCCGGGCCCCTGGCACCACCCGGCTGCGAGGCCCTGGTGCTCAAGGTGATGGCTCCGTTCGTTCCCTTCGCCCCACTGGACGGGGGAGGCCGGGGGCGACACTCCCCGGGCTACTACGCGTTCAAGGAGCGCATGGCCGACGCGCTCGTGGCTGCGGCGTCGGAGGTCGTTCCCGGTCTGTCCGAGGCCGTGGTGGTTCGAGAGGCGGCCACGCCGCTCACCTATCGGGACTGGGGCCATCGTAGCGAGGGGTCCGTCGCCGGGTGGTCGTGGCGGGCCGAAGATGGAGCCGGAGGCCGCTCTCGCAGCCTGGTTCGCACAGCCGTGCCGGGGCTGTACGTGGCCGGATTGCAGGCCTTCACGCGGCTGTTCCTGGGCGGGATGGGCACGTCGCTCTACAGCGGGCGGTGCGCCGCCGACGCCGTCCTGGCCGATGTAGTGGTTGGAGAGTGAGACCTGCGCCGAGACGGGGTACATGACATGAGGAAGATCCCGGCGCAGAGCGCCTGATGCGGAGGTGGGAACGGTGGGAGCAGTCGTGAATGATGGCGCGGACACGAAGAACGTGGGCCTCCGTGGCGTGACCGTGGCCGACACGCGGGTGAGCCACGTGGATGCTCATGCGGGGCGTCTGATCTATCGTGGGTACGACATCGGCACCTTGGCCGAGCGGTCGACCTATGAGGAAGTGGCCTACCTGCTCATCGAGGGGTCCATGCCCACGGCGGCCGAGTTGGAGAGCTTCACGCGCGAACTAGGCGCGCGGCGGACGCTCCCGGCCGACCTGGTGACGCTGTTGCGTGCCTATCCCCGGTCCATGACGCCCGTGGGCGTGCTGCAAGCGGTGGTGCCGGCGATGGCGGCGCATGATCCCCGGCCGCACGACCCGTCGAAGGAGGCCGAGCGAGAGCGGGCCGTCGACCTGACCGCCAAAGTGGCGAGTCTCGTAGCGGCTTGGCACCGCATCCGGATGGGGCTCGACCCGGTGCCGAGCGACCCCTCGCTCAGCCAGGCCGCCGATTTCTTGCTGATGATTCATGACGCCACGCCCGATCCCAGGTTGGCCCGCGAGTTGGACATCGCCCTGATCCTGCACGCCGACCACTCTCTGAACGCTTCCACCTTCACCGCCCGCACGGTCACCAGCACGCGTGCCCACATCTACGCCGCGGTCTCGGCCGCCATCGGGGCCCTCTCCGGGGAGTTGCACGGTGGCGCGAACGCCAAGGTGATGGAGATGCTCGAGGAGATCGGCGAACTCGAACAGGTGGACGCCTACGTTCGCTCGCGGCTGGAGGCGGGGGGCCGCATCATGGGCATGGGCCACGCGGTCTACCGCACCGACGATCCGCGGGCGGTGATTCTGCGGGAGATGTCGCGTCGCGCCGGGCCTCTGGCCGGCGAACCCCGTTGGTTCGCCCTCACGGAGCGGGTGGAGGAAGTCACCCGGTCCCTGTTCCGCGAGCGAAAGGGCAGCGAGATCTATCCCAACGTCGACCTCTACTCTGCGTCGCTCTACCGGGTGATGGGCATAACCCGCGATCTCTTCACCCCGGTGTTCGCGGTGGCTCGGGTGGCCGGCTGGTCGGCCCACGTGATAGAGGAGCGTTTCGCAGAGGCCCAAGAGAAGCCGGAGCTGTACCGGCCGCAATCCGAGTATGTGGGTCTCTACTGCGGCCCGGAATCCTGCGCGTACGCGCCTCCCGACGAGCGGGAGTAGGTTCGGGCGCGGGGGAGGGCGACCGCGACCACCGTCTCAGGAAACGGTGGTGTCAACAGCTACGGAGGGCCGACCGTGGTCATCGATCGCCTTCTATGAGATCACATGCTATGATGGGATGTAGTCACAATATGTCGGTTCCGCGCCGGTATTCCGCGAGGCGATGAATCCACGGAGGTAGGCTCATGGACACCGTTGGCATCCGCGAACTGAAGGCCAACCTGAGCCGGTATGTGGCTCGGGCGCGCCAAGGGGAGCGCATCATCGTGACCGACAGGGGTGAACGTGTGGCCGAGATCGTTCCCCTGAGTCAGGAGATGCAGGTGCTCGATCGATTGGTCAAGGAGGGCCGGGTCTCTTGGAGTGGGCGCAGGCCCGCATTCGAGCCGGGGCCGGTCTACGACGGCCCGAGCGTGTCCGATGCTGTTGCGGCGCAGCGCAAGGAGCGGGAACAGGGTGTTTCCGGCGTCGACGGGTGATCGTCTATCTCGACACGAGTGCCCTGGTGAAGCTCTTTGTAACCGAGGCCTGTTCAGACGAGGTTCTGGCGTGGGCCACCGAGGCGACGATCGTAGCCTGCTCTTCCATCGGGTTCCCCGAGGCAGTCTCGGCATTCAGCCGACGTCTCCGTGCCGGATTCCTTGCGCGCCCGGCGTACGATCGAGTTCTGGATGAGCTGGATCGGCGATGGGGCGATGTGGTCACAGTGGCGGTCGACGAGAGACTGGCGGGTGATCTCGCGCGGCGACATCCTCTATCAGGAACCGACGCCGTGCATCTGGCTGCTGCCCTGACGCTGTCGGGGGCGGATCTCCCGATCGCCCTGTGCGGATATGACGAGCGTCTCAACCAGGCCGCAGCGGCTGAGGGTCTGCGGATCCTGGGAGGGAGCTAGTCGTCGGTTGGCGCGTTCCCGCCGTGGCACGTGCAGCTGACCGAGGCGAAGCCCTGGGGATGGCACTCGCGGCACGAGATGCCCGACCCGCTTCCCACGGAGTGTTCTCCCGCCGGGGGGTGCCTGAAGTTCGCGGGCTGCCAGCCCTTGGGGGTGTGACATTTGTCGCAGCCCGTCAGGCCGCCGTGGGGGTCTTTGTGGCAGTCTTCGCAGCGCTTCGGGGCCGGTCCCAGCTTGAATCCCCCTGCGTCGGCAGTGGCCGTCTTGGGATGACAGTCGTTGCACTTCGCCTTCGCGTGGGCGAAGGTGAGGGGGAAGGCGTGAGTGAAGCCTTCGGGGGACCAATCGGTCAGGCTGTGGCAGGATTCGCAGGGCTTGCCCATGTCGTCGTGGGGCGCAGTGTGGCAGAGGTCGCACGATTTGTCGGCGGTGGTCCCGTCATGGCAGGTGAAGCAGCTTTCCATGGTCGCGGGGTCCACGTAGTCCGGCGGGGTGACAGAGCGGTGGACCACACGCTCGTGGCAGCTGATGCAGCGTTGTGTGTGCGTGGCGTGATCGAACGTGCTGGAAGCCAGATCGACGGGCGGGAGTGAGTCGTGGCAGGCCGTGCACGTGCTGTTGGGGATGTCACGGGTGACCGCGAGCGGGGCTTCGACCTGCCCCGTCACGTGCACGTAGATCTCGCGGAACGCAAAGGCCTTCGTCTTGGCAAAGGCTACCGGCGTCTTCGGGATGTGGCACTCCGCGCAATCCACGCTCACGTGACTTGAGAGCGCCCACGAGTCGTAGTACGGCTGCATCTCGTGGCAGCTGACGCAGAATGCGCTTCGACCGGTGTAGGCGGCCGCCGTGAAGGCGGAGCCGACGACTAGCGCCACCACGATCAGCGCTGCGAGCACGTACTTAGTCCACCTTGGCATGAGCATACTTTCTCATATGTGCGGGGTGTCGCCAACCCGCGCGCTTGCGCGCGGGCGAACAGTGCTCTAGACTAACCCGCATGCACCAGGCGATCAACATGACCATGCGGGCAGTTGGGGCGGACCACGTTCCCGCCCGCGTCGTGCTTGTCGCTCTCCTTCTTCTGCTCCCCCGCTAGGGGGAGAGTTCACGCGAAGCCGGCGCATCCGGCACGTCATCACCCACACCGTTGCATGTTATGAAGGGGAGAGGTATGTCCGCGAGCAAGGGAGCACACGAGGTCCGGCCGCCGCGAGAGAGCCGCCGGAACCTGGGAGTCCCCGTCGTTTTCTTCGATACCACCCTGCGGGACGGCGAGCAGTCCCCGGGCATCAGTCTGAACAAGTCGGAGAAGCTGGAGATCGCCCATCAGCTGGTGCGTCTCGGCGTGGATGTGATCGAGGCGGGCTTCCCCGCCACCAGTCCGGGCGATTTCGAGGCCGTGCAGGCCATCGCGCAGGAGGTGAAGGGGGCCGTCGTATGCGGACTGGCCCGCTGCATCGAGAGCGACATCCGCACCTGCTGGGACGCCATCAAAGAGGCGGAGCGCCCCCGCATCCACACGTTCATCTCCACATCCGACGTCCACCTGGAGCACCAGATCAAGAAGACGCGGCCCGAGGTGCTCGCCATCGCGAAAGAGATGGTGGAGCTGTCGGTGTCGCTCTGCCCGGCCGACGTCGAGTTCTCGGCCATGGATGCCACCCGCTCCGACCCGGGTTTCCTGGCCGACGTGCTGCGGGTGGCCATCGCGGCGGGGGCGACCACCATCAACGTGCCGGATACCGTGGGCTACACGCTGCCCAGCGAGTTCGCCGTCCTCATCGACGCGCTGTACGAGATGGTGCCCGAGTTGGCGGACGTGGTGCTGTCGGTGCACTGTCACAACGATCTGGGCCTGGCGGTGGCGAACTCTCTGGCCGCCGTCGAGCACGGCGCCACCCAGGTGGAGGTGGCCATCAACGGTCTCGGTGAACGGGCCGGCAACGCCGCGTTGGAAGAGCTGGCCATGGCATTGGTCACCCGGCGCGACGTGGTGGGGCGCCCGCTGAACATCGTGACCACCGAGATCGCCCGCACCAGCCGTCTGGTGTCGAACCTCACCGGCTACCAGGTTCAGCCCAACAAGGCCGTAGTGGGCAAGAACGCGTTCGCCCACGAGTCGGGCATCCACCAGGACGGCGTGCTGAAGGAGCGCACCACCTACGAGATCATGCACGCGAAAGACGTAGGGCTGGGCGAGTCGGACATCGTGCTGGGCAAGCACTCGGGGCGACACGCACTCAAGAGCAGGCTGGCGGAACTGGGCATCCGCCTGGATGGTGCCGCTCTCGACGAGGCGTTCCGCCGCTTCAAGGAGATCGCCGACAAGAAGAAGCAGGTGACCACGCTCGACCTGGAGGCCTTGGCCACAGAGGAGATCCGCGAGCGCGAAGACCACTTCAGTCTGACCCATTTCTATCTGGCCGCGGGCTCGGAGATCATCCCCACCGGCCAGGTGGAGGTGCAGGCGGAGGGGCGCGTACTCAAGGGAAAGGCGTTCTCCGGTGGGTCGGTGGAATCGGTCTTCCAGGCCATCGACGATGCGGTGGGTCTTTCGGGCAGGCTGCTCGACTACCGGGTGCAGTCGGTGACCTCGGGCAAGGATTCGCTCGGCGAGGTGCGTGTCGTGGTGGAGGTGGAAGGGAAGACCTACGCCGGTCAGGCGGTGAGCATCGACGTGATGGAGGCTTCCGCTAAGGCCTACATGCGGGCGCTGAACAACGCCGCCCAACACAGGGATGCCGGTGGCGCAGATCCGGAACGGGTGTTCTGATGCGCCCCGACCCCTTCGCCGCTCAGGCGACTGTGGAACTCGGCGGCTCGGCGGTTCGGGTGGCCCGGCTCGACGCCCTGACCGCCGGCGAAGCGGCCAACCCGGAGCGACTTCCGTACAGCATGCGCGTGCTGTTGGAGAACGTGCTCCGCAATGCCGGCGACGGCGTGGTCACCGAGGAGCACGTACGGGCGGTCGCGGGCTGGGATGCCCGCGCTCAAGGCCGCGCGGAGATCCCGTTCATGCCGGCGCGGGTGCTTCTGCAGGACTTCACGGGGGTTCCCTGTGTGGTCGACCTCGCCGCCATGCGGGCGGCAGTGGCCCGCATGGGCGGCGACCCGCGGATCATCAACCCGCAGGTGCCGGTCGACTTCGTGATCGATCACTCCGTGCAGGTGGACTACTACGGCACCAGCGACGCCTGTTCCCGCAACGTGGGTCTGGAGATGGAACGCAACCGCGAGCGCTACACGCTTCTGCGCTGGGCCCAGAATGAGTTCCGCAACGTCTGCGTGGTTCCCACGGGCACCGGCATCGTCCACCAGATCAACCTGGAATACCTGGCCGCGGTGGTGCAGTCCAGAGAGTGGAAGGGCGAGACGTGGGTCTATCCGGACACCCTGGTGGGCACCGACTCCCATTCCACGATGGTCAACGGCCTCGGAGTGCTCGGCTGGGGGGTGGGCGGCATCGAGGCCGAGGCCGTCATGCTCGGCCAACCCTACTTCATGCTGATCCCCGACGTGGTGGGCGTACGGCTCACCGGCGCGCTCGCCGGGCAGGCCACGGCGACCGACCTGGTGCTGACGCTGACCAAGCTTCTGCGCGGCGTCGGCGTGGTGGGCCGGTTCGTGGAGTATTTCGGCCCCGGGCTCGCCGGATTGAGTGTAGCCGACCGGGCGACCATCGCGAACATGGCCCCCGAGTACGGGGCCACCTGCGGCTTCTTCCCGGTCGACGAGCAGACCCTGCGCTACCTCACGATGACCGGTCGTTCGCCTGCGCACGTGGCCCGCGTGGAGGAATACTGCCGCCTTCAAGGACTGTTCCGCGAGGCCGACACTCCCGATCCCGACTACACGCGGATCGTGGAGTTCGACCTCGGCGAGGTGCGGCCGAGTATCGCCGGCCCTCGCCGCCCCCAGGACCTCATCCTCTTGAGCGAGGCCAAGCAGACCTTCCTCAACGCCCTCCCGGCGATGGCGACCGCGAGTGGCCGTGCGGACACCAACGTGTGCTCGGCAGAGGTATGCCTGCTCGGCGAACATCGCGACTCGCTGGGGCGTTTCGAGGACGAAGGCGGCAGCCCCGGCGGCATCGCCTCGGCCATGCTGGTGGAGGACGAAGGAGCCATCGCCGAAGCCACGTTCACCTTGGCCGACGGCGCGGTGGTCATCGCGGCCATCACCAGTTGCACCAACACGTCGAACCCGGCGGTGATGCTGGGAGCCGGCCTGGTGGCGCGGAATGCGGTGCGTCACGGATTGCGGGTGCCGCCCTGGGTGAAGACCAGCACCGCGCCCGGTTCCCGGGTGGCGGCTTCATACTTCGAACGCGCGGGGCTCTTGCCCTATCTGGAGGCGTTGGGCTTCCACATCGTCGGCTACGGCTGTACCACCTGCATCGGCAATGCCGGACCCATCGCGGCCCCCATCGCCGAGGGCATCATCCAGGAGCAGCTGGTGACGGCCGCCGTCCTCAGTGGCAACAGGAACTTCGAGGCGCGCATCCATCCACTCGTACGGGCCAACTATCTGGCGTCTCCCATGCTGGTGGTCGCGTATGCGCTGGCCGGGACGGTCGACATCGATCTCACCACAGAACCGCTCGGGCACGATCCCTCAGGATCTCCCGTGTTCCTGCGCGATCTGTGGCCGTCCGCCGAAGAGGTGGCCGCGTTGGTGGAGGAGGTCGTGGGACCGAAGTTGTTCCGGGGCGAGTACGCCGCACTGGGTGACGGCGACGAGATCTGGCAGAGCCTCCAGATGCCGGAGGGCCACCAGTATCGCTGGGATGCGGCTTCCACCTACGTGCAGGAACCGCCGTATCTGGTCGGCCTGCCGCCTGAGCCCGCGCCGGCGCAGGACATCGTGGGCGCGCGCGTCCTGGGTATCTTCGGGGACTCCGTGACGACCGACCACATCTCGCCGGCGGGGTCCATCGCCGCGGACTCGCCCGCGGGGCTCTATCTCTCCTCGTTGGCTATCTCGCCGGGTGACTTCAACACCTACGGCTCGCGCAGGGGCAACCACGAGGTGATGATGCGCGGCACATTCGCGAACGTGCGCATCCGCAATCTGATGCTGCGCGAGAAGGAGGGGGGATGGACCACCCATCACCCCTCTGGTGATCTCCTTACCATCTACGATGCGGCCATGCGCTACCTAGCCGCGGATACGCCCACGATCGTGTTGGCGGGCAAGGAGTACGGTTCGGGTAGCTCCCGCGACTGGGCGGCCAAGGGGCCGGCCCTTCTCGGGGTGCGGGCCGTGATCGCCGAAAGCTACGAGCGGATCCACCGCAGCAACCTGGTGGGCATGGGCATCCTGCCGCTGCAGTTCGAGCCGGGGACTACAGCGCGCGGACTGGGATTGACGGGCTCCGAGATCTTCGAGATAGTCGGCATCCAGGGCCCGGACCTTCGGCCGGGCGGGCGTATCCAGGTGCGCGTCTGGTGCGGGGGAGGCGCGACCCCGGTCGGCGGTGGCGGCCCGGCCGGTGATGCCCGTCCCGGCGGCGAGCCCGACCTCGTCTTCCCGGCGATCGTGCGCCTTGATGCCTCGGTCGACCTGGAGTACTACAAACATGGCGGCATCCTGCCACGCGTCTTGCGCACGATGTGGCAGGCGCAAGAGCGGACGCACGACTGAGAGACGGACTCCGGATGGAGGAGGCAGGAATGGCACGTCTGACGATCCGACTGGTGCACGCCGAGAGCTGCTCGCCCGAGAATGCGCTGGCAGCGAGACGGGCGCTCGACACCGCCTTGGCCGAAGTCGGGCTGTCCGGCCACCCTGTCGAGGACGTGTGCATCGAGACCGAGGAGCAGGCGGTCGCGTACGACTTCGTGGGAGGCCCCGCGGTGATGGTGAACGGCGTGGATGTCGACCCGAACGTGCGCGGCATGCGCACGGGCGGCCTCGGATGCCGGGCCTATATCACGGCTGAGGGGATATCCGGCTCTCCGCCGGTGGCGATGATCGTCGCCGCGCTCCGCGAAGCCGGCGACGCGTAGTCAGCGACCGGCCGGTCAGCGACCCGCCGGTCAGCGACCCGCCGGTGTAGGACGCGTCGGTCTACGACGCGTAGCCCTCAAAGTTCTCCAGCACCATCTGCTTCCGGGGGATGTCGAACGCTCCGAGCAAAGAGCGCATCGCCTCAACCATAGGGGGCGGACCGCTCACGTAGTAGGTCCACGAGCCGGGAGCGGCGAGTTCCTCGCCCACGATGTCCGCGCTGATGTAGCCGCGGTGGCCGTGCCAGCCCTCGGACGGCTGCGACAGCACGTGCACCACACGCGTGCCCGGAAGCGCGGCGGCTAGGGCCTCGAAGTCGTCGCCGAACGTGATCGTCTCCTCGGACAGATTCCCCAGGAAGATCACCATCTCGAGCAGTGGGAAGGCCTCGGCCGCGCCGGGGTCTCCGGCGGCAGTTCCTGAGGCGGAACTTCCGGCGGAACCCGTGGCGACGGAGGCCCGCAGATCGGCGAGGTACCTGAGGATGCTACGCACCGGAGTCACGCCGATGCCGCCCGTGAGGAACGCGACGCGGGCCACTCCCTCGCGCAGCACGAACGTTCCGAAGGGGCCCTCCATCTGCACCTCGGCGCCCGGGAGTAGGGCATCCAACGCGTTCTTGAACTGCGAGCCGGTGAGGCGGGTGGTGAACTCCAGAAACGGCTCGGTCGGAGAGCTGGAATGGGTGAAATGCTTGGTCAGCGGGCCCTCGCCGGACGGGATGGTGATGACGAACCACTGCCCGGCGGCGAACTCGTAGTCGCCCGGCCGGAGGAAGCGGAAGCAGCAGACGCCTGGGGTGAGGGCACGCTTCTCGGTCAGGGTGGTGGCGAAGGTCATCTTCCCCACGGTGGTGCCTCCTTCTTCGGGGGATGCTGCTGTGGCGGCCGGAAGATCGGCTCCTGACACCATGCCCCATCGATCCGGGGACTATACCTCCCTGGGCTCGGGCAACGCCGGCCGCGCGCTACAATAGCGCCCATGCCTATCCGCCCGTCATGCCCATCACGTTCGACACTCGGCCCCGACGGGATCTGGGACGCTGTACAGCCCGCCGCCGCTGCGGGAGCGTCGGTGTGAAGTCCGCCTCGCTGGGCATGGTGGCCTTCGACATCGACGGGGTCATCCACCGGGGCGAGACGCTGCTTCCGGGAGCCGCGGAGGCCCTGGCCGATGTGCTCCGCCGAGGTCTGCTCCTGCGCTACGTCACCAACAACTCCTCGCAGCACCGTTCGTCGGTGGCCGCACGGCTGGCCGGATTCGGGTTGCCGGCGAAGCTCGAGTACATCCTCACGTCCGGTGCGGCAACCGCGACCTGGTTGCGGGAGCGGTTGGAAGCGAGGGCGTGGGTGCTTGTGGTGGGCGGAGACGGGTTGGTCCGCGAATTGACCGAGGTCGGCCTGAAGGTCTCCCACGCCGGTTCCCTCCTTGCCGCGGCCAATGGGGGTGTTGCCGCGTGGCCGGGGTCGGCGGAATCGACGGCGGCGATGACGCGGGTGGTGGAGTCGCTCGCGCTCGCACCGCCCGCCGCGATAGTCGTGGGTATCGATCGCAGTTTTTGCTACGACACCCTGTCGGTGGCCCAGGCGGCGGTCATGGCCGGCGCCCTCTTCGTGGCGACCAACACCGACGCCACCTTTCCGGCCGAAGGGCGCCTGCTTCCCGGTGGCGGATCGTTGGTGGCGGCCGTCGCGACCGCCGGGGGACGGCAGCCGGTGGTAATGGGGAAGCCCGAACTGGAGATGGCACGCTACCTGGCGGAATCGGCGCGGGTGTCTCCCGAGGAAGTGCTCTTCGTCGGCGACCGCTTGGACACCGACGTCCTGTGGGCCCGGCGGGCGGGCATGCGCTCTGCCCTGGTCTACTCCGGGGTGACGCAGCCCGGCGACCTCGAGCACGCGCGGGCCGAGGGCACCGATGAGCAGGTGCCCGAGTTCGTCATGGACGATCTGCGAGGCCTGCCCCGCTTACTCGACGAGCTGCTTGCCTGACGCCGGCTCGGGCAGCCGCGCCGTCGAGACCGGGCCGAGCCGCGACGCGCCGGGCGCGGCCCAGATTGCGGCGCGTCGGGCGGGCTCGTCGCGTGTGGCTACGTCGTGCCGCTCTCCAGCGCGGCGAGTTCCGCCTCGAGTGCCCGCACCTCGTCTTCGGCGTCTTCGAGCGCCAGTTGCTGGTGCACCCGCACGGTGTGGTGCGGCATCGCCTCCAGCATCTCGCGCAGTTCCGTCTTCTTCGCGGCCAGGCGTGCGCGCAGTTCGTCCACCCGTGCGGCATCGGCTGCGTGCTGCCCATCAGGCATGCTGTCTCCTCTCGGCCCGGCCGCGCGCGGGCAGGTAGGTCGCGAGAGCGTCGCGCAGACGCACAGGCTCGAAGTCCGGGAAGAGCTTCCGCATCGGCTCCGGATCGGCGACGCCACCCTGGGATGAGAAATCCACCGCCATGGGCGTCAGCGGCCGGCCGGGCAGGAACTGCATGACCGCTCCCTGCACATGTCCCACCGGCTTGGGCACGTGCAACAGGGGGCGGCGCCGGCGCATGACAGAGAGGGCGGTGCGGAGGATCTCGTTCATGCTGAGCACCTCGGGTCCGCCCAGGGGCAGAGTGGCGCCGTCGGCGGCGCTGCCCGCGGCGACCGCGCGGGCAAAGACCCGGCCCACATCCTCCACGAACACCGGGGTCACTTTCTCTTCTCCGTCTCCGAAGAGGGGCATGACAGGCATGAAGTCCGAATACCGGATGATCAGGTTGAGCGCGGCGTCACCGGGGCCGCAGGCCATGCTCGAGCGGATGATGGTCCAATCGAGCCCACTTCCGCGTATGGCCTCCTCCGCCTGCCACTTGGCCCGGTCCCACGTCACGGGCGAATCCTCTCGCACGGTGACGCCGCTCAGGTAGAGGAACCGGGGGGACCCCGAAGGGAAGCGGACCAGACCTGGGCCGGCGGTCCGCGCCCAGTAGACGTCGGAGATCGCCCCCAGCAGGTTCATGGTGCCGTTCCGGTCGATGTTCATGTAGGTGTAACCCTTGCCGGGATCCTCGTTGGGCGCCCCCGGGAACTGGGCTGCCTGGATGATCACTTCGACCCCGGCGACCGCGGGGAGCAGCGTCTCCGGCCGGGTGACGTCCGCCGAGACGAAGGTGAGGCGGCCTTCTCCTAGCGCCCGCCGGCATTCGTCGAAACGGCCCAGAACGCTCCGAGCCCGGTCGGCGGATCGCCCCATGGCCCGCACCCGGTTTCCAGCGGCCAGCAGATGACGGGTGATGGCGCTACCCATGAACCCCGTGGCGCCCGATACCAGGATGGTCATGCGGATCCTCCTTGTGTGACAAGTGCTAGGAGGCTGTTGAAGACCGAAGCCTTGGCCACCAGAACGCACTGGCCGGCGCGATACCGCGTCCTCGGTCGCGCACGTAGCGCCGCTAGGAGCGCTTCCTGCGTCCTTGTCTCGCGCTTGCCCAACGTGCCCTGGTGGCTAAGCGTCACTTTTCAACAGCCTGCCGGCCGCCTTCTTCCCATTACGGCTCATCCGCGAACGTCGCGGTCGGGGCCAACCCCGCCCACAGGTCGCCCGACTGAGCCAGACGGGCGGGCGCGGTGCGTACGGTGAAGACGTCCGGGCTCCGCAGGCGCGCGAGTTCCTGCCAGGTGACCGGCATGGATACGGTGGCCTGCGGGGTGGGGCGTACGACATACGGCGGCACCACGGTGGCTCCGAGGGCCATGCGCAGCGCATCGAGATACACGCGCCCGTCGCGCCGCTCTAGTCGGGACTCCCGGGTCAGCCGGTCGGGGTGGCGGCTGATGACACGGTCGAACAGATCGGTCAGCACCGCCCGCACGTCGCCGAAATCCAGCGAGCCGTCGAGCGGCAGGCCCAGATGGAGGCCGTGTTTACCCGAGGTCTTGACCAGGGGGTCCATCCCGGCGGACACGAGTTCGTCTCGCAGAAGGTGGGCGGTCTCTATCGCCAAGGCGAAGGCGTCGTCGGTGGTGGCGGGTGGGCCGGGTCCCCCGGCGCGCGAGGGCTCCGGGTGCGGCGGGTCGATGTCGATCACCAGGTGGTCGGGGTGCTCCAAGTCTACCGCGCGCGAGAGGAACGCGTGCAGGGTCAGGGTGCCCAGGTTGACCAGGTAGAGGAGGTCGGCCACGTCGTCCACCAGGGGGTGGTGCACCGTCCGTTGCGCGTGCCGGTACTCCATCGTGTGCCGGCGCAGCCAGTCCGGCACGAACGTCGGTAGATCCTTCTGGTAGAACGACTGACCGGTGATCCCTTCCGGCCAACGTTCCAACACCAGGGGGCGGCCGGCCAGATGGGGAAGCAGGAAGGGAGCGACGTCTCGGTAGTAGGCGAGCACCTCACCCTTGGTGATCCCCGGCTCGGGGAAGTAGACCCGGTCCGGGTGGGTGATCAGCACCCGCTTCCCTCCGAGCTGGAAGGTGCCCTCGATCGTCGAGGTGCGCTCGATGGCGGATTCCCGCAGTCAGCCGGCGCCGCTGGAGGCATCCTCCGCGATCTCTTCGATAGAGCGCCCGCTGCTCACCGACAGAGGGGCCTCCAGTGTGAGGTCCAGACCCGGGTGCGCGTCCTCGTCGCGGTGTTTGATCATCAGCCAGTTCTTCTCGCCCCGGCCCTTCATCTGCACCAGGGTATAGCTGCCGCGCAGTTTCTCGCCATGCAGGATGAACTTGAGTTCCCCGTGTGCCAGGTCGGCCTCGGGATCGGGCGGCGGCGGTGCGTCTTCGCTCGGACTGGTGGGATCGTCGGCTCCCGCGGGCTGGGGATCGCGGCGCGAGGGTCTGACCGGCTTCCGGCGGGCCAGGTCGGGTTCCCACCACCCGATGTCCCAGAGCAGGACGGTGCCGCCGCCGTACTCGCCTTCGGGTATCGTGCCCTCGAAGTCGCCGTATTCCAGGGGATGGTCCTCGACCATCACCGCCAGCCGCTTCTCGGTCGGGTCTGGCGAGGGGCCTTTGGGAACCGCCCACGACTTCAACACTCCCTGAATCTCAAGGCGGACGTCGTAGTGCAGTCTGGAGGCGGCGTGCTTCTGTACGCAGAACATCGGTCGGTCGGCCTGCGGGGCATCGACGCCGCCGGCCGGCTCTGCAGTGTGGGCGAAGTCGCGCTTCTCTCGGTATTCTCTGAGGCGCTCTTCAGCCGACAGGCGCGGTTCGTCGGGCAAAGGTGCGGCGTCGTCAGGCGGGGGCGTCACGTTGGTCATGGGTCTCCTTCCACGACGGGTGGTGTAGACTTGTCGGGTAGGCCTAGTCCATGACTGAGGGCCGCGAAGACAGTCTCTAAGACTACTGAATGCCGAGGGGCGACCAGTGTACCTCACGTTACCGTTCATGCTCGAGCAGGAAGACGAGGAGACCGCTATCTACGAGGAGCAGGTGGAAGGCGGCAACCCCCCGGTCATCGGCACCATTTCGGTCCAGAAGTCGGCCCTTTCTTCGCCCCTGCCCTCAGTCATAAGAATCACCTTGCATTTTCACGAAGGGGGGCCGGCGCTTTCCGATTCTTCCGGCTTGACCGTTTCGGGCAGGGCGGCTACCGGTGAGAAGGCCCTGGAAGCGGGAGACGAGGTAACCGTCGTGAAGAGTCGGCTTGGAAAGGTGACTTCTCCACCTGAGTGGCTGGAGCAGTTTCTCGGCAAGACGGGCACCGTGTTGTGGACAACGGCTTCGGGTGCCATGGTTGATCTTTCCGGCTCGGCGACGTGGTTTGCGTATGCGGAATTGGAGCGGGGGAATCCAGAGATGCCCTGATGGGGAATGATCGCCTCCGCGAGGCCCAAGGTGACCGTTGCCCTTCACCCCAGGTCTGTCGCGGCGGCCAGGCTGGAGGGCCCCCTCAAGTGCAGGACCGTCGCGGACTTCGCGGCCACGCTCACTTCTCAGGAGAATCCATACCTGCCCAGGCATGTTTCCGCCCCTTTCAGGGCAGAGAACTCCCGCAAGGGATCCAGCCGAAGCACGGGTCAATACGCGGTTGGGGGTCCGGCCGCGAACGGGAGAGGTGAGTACTGGTGGAGAAACAATCGCTGGTCATCATAGGGGCCGGCCTGGCCGGACTCTCGGCCGGTTGCTTCGGGCAAGGGAACGGGTACCAGACCCACATCTTCGAGCACCATAGCCGTGCGGGCGGCGTAGCCGCGAGTTGGGAACGTCACGGCTACCAGATCGACGGTGGCATCCATTTCCTCATGGGTTGTAGGACCGGTCAAAGCCTCTACGAGCTCTACCGAGAGCTGGGCGCCATTCAGTCGCCGGCCGACATCATCCCGCTCGATGCCTACGGACGGGCCATGGACGAACAAGGGGGCCACTCGGTCACCGCCACCCGTGACCTGGCACGGTTCGTCGCGGACATGGCAGCCATCTCGCCCGCCGACCGTTCTGCTCTGCGGAAACTCATGGATGCCGCGGGCGCGCTCCAGGGTCTCGATATGGCCGCCATGGGCCTCGACAAGCCGCCCGAACTCACGTCCGGCACGGACCGGGTGAAGCAGATGTGGGGTGCGCGTCGAGCGGGGCGCTATTTCACCGGGCAGTGGGCGCACCCTGTATCCGACTATGCCAGGGGGTTCAAGGATCCCTGGGTGCGGTGGGTCATCGAGCACTTGTTCATGCCCGAGGTGCCGGTCTGGTTCGTCGCCGCGATCTTCGGACTGTTGGTGGACGGGCAACTCGGTCTGCTGCGGGGCGGCACTCGGGCGTTCGTGGGCGGTATCGAACGGCGCTATCTGGGCCTGGGCGGCACGATCAGTTATCGCTCGACGGTTGAGGAGATCCTGGTCGACCACGGTCGGGCAGTCGGGATACGCCTGGCCGACGGCACGGTGCATCGCGCCGACTCGGTGATCTCGGCGGCCGACGGCCGGAGCACGATCTTCACGTTGCTGCGGGGCCGATTCCTCGACAAGCGGACGGCCGACCGGTACGAGCACTGGCGGACCTTCCCGCCGCTGGTCATGGTGAACCTGGGTGTGGCGCGGGAGTTCTCGGGCGAGCCGGTGTTCTCGATGATCCGTTTGCAGAATCCTCTCGAGGTGGGGGGCCGGACGGTGCAGGGGATGATGGTTCGGTGCTTCAACTACGCTCCTGGATCCGCGCCGGCCGGGAAGACGCTGCTGCAGGTGGAGTTCGAGAGTGACTGGGATCATTGGAACCTGCTTCGGTCGGATCCGCCCGCGTACAGAGCGGAGAAGGAGCGGCTGGCCGCCGAGGTCGTGGGCCGCCTAGAGCGGCACTACCCTGGGATAGGCGACCAGGTGGAGATGACCGACGTGGCCACCCCCTATACGACGTGGCGCTACACGCTCAACCACCACGGGGCCTATGAAGGTTTCCTGCCCACGCCGGAGACCATCACGGCGGCCGTGGATCGGACACTGCCGGGTCTGGACGGTTTCTTCATGGCCGGGCAGTGGGTCATGCCCGGTGGGGGCGTTCCGCCGGCCCTCTACTCGGGCAGGCACGCGGTGGAGCTCCTCTGCAGGTGGGATGGGCGGTCGTTCGTGCGATCGTCGTTGGAACGGGTCGACTAGCAGGAGGTGTCGGAGATGATCAAGGATTTCAAGGAGTTCATCATGCGGGGCAGCATGATCGATCTCGCGGTGGGATTCGTCATAGGTGTGGCCTTCGCCGCCGTGGTGAATTCGTTGGTCAAAGACATCATCATGCCGCCGATCGGCCTGCTGCTGGGCGGAGTGGATTTCAACAACCTCTACGTGGTGCTGAAAGAAGGAGTGACGGCGGCGCCCTATGCCTCGCTCGATGCCGCGCAGAAGGCCGGCGCGGTGACCATCAACTACGGGCTGTTCATCAGCAGCATCATCACGTTCATCATCGTGGGCTTCGTCCTCTTCCTGATCGTGCGGGTGGTCAGTCGTCTCCGCAGGGAGAAGGCGGTCGACCCGGACACTCAGGATTGCCCGTACTGCTTCTCGGCGATCCCGGTGAGGGCCACCCGTTGCCCCGCGTGCACTTCTGAGGTGGCGTCGCATTAGGTGGCCGCGACGGGCACGTTCGTGTGACGGGCGCGCCTGCATGACGGGCGCGTCCGAGTAGCGGGCCGTAAGGCCCGGCCCGCTGGTATAGTGGGCCGGTGGATATCCCCGGCGACAAGAGTGCTCTCGCGATGCAACTCGGGGCCGTCCTCTTGGTCCTCGTGGCCACCTGGGTGGTGGCGAAGCTCTTTCGCCGGGCCATCCAGCGTTTTCTGCGCTCCCGGCATTTGGCCGAGGCCGACCCTGGCGCGGTGACCCGGTTCAAGATGATCGCGCGCCTGGGTACCGCGGCCATCTATTTCGTGGGATTGGGCGTGGCCCTATACGTGGTCAACGTGGCTGCGTTCCAGAAGGTGGCGGTGGCCATGTTCGCCTCGGCGGGGGTGCTGGGCATCGCTATCGGCTTCGCTTCTCAGACGACCGCGGCCAATCTGGTGTCGGGCATCCTCATCGCATTCGCGCAGCCGCTGCGGCTGGGCGATCGGGTGGAGGTCGAACAAGAGCAGGGGTCGGTGGAGGAGATCGGCCTCCTCTACACCACCATCCGGACCTGGGACAACCGCCACGTGATGATTCCCAACCAACTGCTGTCGAGCCGGGTGATCCGCAACTACTCGGTCAGGGACCCACGCTCACCGGCGATCGTGACCTTCGGCTTGAGCCAGGACGCCGATCTCGACTGGGTGCGCTCCATGGCCATCGAGGAGGCCCGCGCGCATCCGGACTCTCTCGACGACCCCACACCATCGGTGGACGTGGTGGCGGTCGACAATGAAGGCATGACCCTGCGCTTGGTGAGTTGGGCGATCGATAGTCCCCATGCGGTCGATCTCACCGTTGCCCTGCGGGAGCGGGTGGTGCGACGGTTGACCGAAGCGGGCGTGTCGATGAGCGCCCCGGCGCCGCCCCCGGCCGCGCCCCCCGCCCCGGCACCGGTCCCCGCGCCTCCGGTCATTCGTCTCACTCCTTAGCAGGCTGTTGAAGAGTGACGCCTCGCCGGAGCGTCCTGGGGCTGGAATGGAACGTCTTCTTCACCGGGCTGGTGTCGTTCTTCATGGACGTGAGCTCGGAGATGGTATACCCCCTCGTGCCGCTTTTCCTGTCTTCGGTGCTCGGGGTGAACAAGTCGGTGATCGGGTTGATCGAGGGGGTCGCCGAGACCACCGCCAGCATGGTGAAGCTGTTCTCCGGCTGGCTCTCGGATCGGCTGGGTCGCCGGAAGGCGTTGATGGAGGCCGGATACGGTATCTCAGCGATCAGCCGCGTCGGGCTGGCGCTGGCGGCGACCTGGGGAATGGTGCTGGTCGTCCGGTTCGTGGACCGGTTCGGCAAGGGGGTACGCACCGCTCCCCGCGACGCCATCATCGCCGATGCCTCCACGTCCGCCGACCTGAGCCGCAACTTCGGGTTCCACCGGGCGATGGACCAGTTCGGGGCGGTGCTGGGGCCCGGCATTGCGTTCCTCGTGCTGACGGCGAAGCCGGGGGCCTATCGCACGGTCTTCTGGCTGAGCGTCATTCCCGGGGTGATCGCCGTGCTCGTCATCGCCCTCTTCATCCGGGAGAGGCGCCCGCCGCGGAGGGTGCGCAGTGTCGACTCCCGACCGGCCGAGGTCGGCCCGCAGGGGGCCTCGAATGGGCTCACGCGTCTCCTTCACACGGCCCTGCGGCGCGCAAAGACCTTGCGTGGGCCGCTACTCAACTACGTGCTGATCGTGGGGTTGTTCTCGGTGGGCAACTCCTCCGACGTCTTTCTGATCCTGCGGGCCCAGGATCTGGGGGTGGTCGCCGCACTCATCCCCATCATGTACCTGGTGTACAACCTGGTCTACTCGGGGCTTTCGATACCGGCGGGTCTGCTGGCCGACCGCATTGGGAGGCGACACGTGGCGGTGGTGGGCTACCTGCTGTTCTCGGCGGCGTATGCGGTGATGGCGATGGTCGGGTCGGCGGCGGGCGCGTGGTGCGGGTTCCTGGTCTACGGCCTCTACATGGCGGTGGCCGACGGCAACGGCCGGGCGCTGCTGGCGCAGATGTCGCCGTCCGACCGGCGGGCGACGGCCTTCGGCGCCTATCACGGCGTGGTGGGACTCGCCGCGCTGCCGGCCAGCATCGTGGCCGGGTTGCTCTGGGACCACGTGTCCCCGGCGGCCCCCTTCTGGGTGGGGGCGGCGGCCGGGGTCATCGCCGCCGTGCTGCTGGTCATCTTCGTGCCGGAGGGCTACCAGCCACGCGGGCCTGCGCCGGCGGTGTAGGACGGCTGTCGAAGATCGGAGCCTTGGCCGTTGAGCGCCCCGGCGCGCGAAGCGTCAGTCCGAAACGAGCCTACCGCTTCAGCCCAGCGAGACTCAGCAGATCGCGGTGGTCGTAGATGACGTAGTCGGCCGCCGGCGGCTCGTCGGTGTCGTGGGCCGCGGCGAAACGGATGGCGCGCATGCCCACTGCTTGGGCGCCCGCGATGTCGGTGCGGGGCGTGTCGCCCACGTGGGCGGCCTCCGCGGGAGCGACTCCCAGCGGCGCGAGCGTGCGGTGGAACATGCGTGGATCGGGCTTGGGGAATCCGGTCTCGTCGGAGAACGTGAGAGACGAGAAGTAGGGCAGCAGGCCGTCCCGCTCCAGGAACCCCACCAAGAACCGCCCCGGCGTCAGGCCGGTGTCGGAGATAAGACCCAGCTTGACGCCCGCTTCGGCCAGGGCCGGAATGACCTCGGCCGCCCCCGGTTGGAGTTGCAGGTGCGCGTTGGCGCCCGATTCCTCGATACGTCGCGCGATCGCCCGCGATGGTGTCATCGGTCGGGGCGACGCCGAAACGTCCCACCACGTGGCCCACCTGTTCGAAGGCACCGAAATGCCTGCCCGCCTGCCACGCCTCGAGGTAGGCCGCGAAGCCGGAGCGCCACGCTGCGTGCAGTTCCTCGTCGGTGGGAGCCAGGCTACAGGCAGCAAGTGCGTCGCGGATGGCCGCCATTCGTTCTGCGCGGGAGGCCTCCGCCGACCCGTCGAGCGGCTCGGCGTAGAGGGTGTTCCAGAAGTCGAACGTGATGGCTCGTATGTGGGCGGTTGTCCCGATCGCGGCCTGCCTTGTGAGGGTCCGGGTGGGATCGAAGTATACGCGCCGTCCCGGACGTCTCGGGCGCGGACTGGTATCCTGCCCGCCATGTCTCTCCCTGCGACAGCGAAGTCCATCGGCAACGGAACCCGCGGACTCTGGGTGGCGGTTGCCGCCATCATGTTGCTGGGGCTCGCGCTTCTCGGCCCTTCGGCCGCCGCCGCCGCGGGCTTCCCCGATGTCTCGTCCACATATCCGTACCATCTGCAGATCGAAGTGCTGGGGCAGCTCGGCGTGGTCGGTGGGTTCGCCGACGGCCGGTTCCGTCCCGACGCGTCCGTCTCGCGGCAGCAGTTCGCCAAGATGGTGGTGCTGGCCATGCGCATCCCGGTGAGCGAGGCCGACGTGTCGGCGTTCGGTGACGTCGCGCGGACGGGTCCCGAGAGCCTCTTCCCCGACAACTACATAGCCGCCGTCGCCCGCGAGGGCATCACCACGGGCACCAAGAAGCCCACGTCCACCACCCCCGGTCTCTTCTCGCCCGCGGCCGAGATCAGCCTGGCGCAGGCGGTCACCATGATGACGCGGGCGTCGGGTAGGACGTTGAAACCGCCGCCGGCGGGCTATCGGTCTGTCTGGGGCGATTTCAACGCCTCGCATGCGCCGGCAGCGAGGCTGGCCCAGTACAACGGTCTGCTGCGCTACTTCCCCACTTCGTCGCTCTCGCCCTGGAAGAAGGCCACCCGCGGCGAGGTGGCCGCTCTGCTCTACAACCTGATGGGCACCGATCCCCAGGGGTTGAACGGGCTGTTCCTCGGTCAGTCGAGCGACCTGGTGGACTACTTCCACGATCAAGGCCAGCCTGACGGCAAGTTCACCGTCCCGCTGGCGGATCTGGCGAAGCTCTACGTCGTCTACGGACGGCGTTTCGGCATCCGCGCCGACATGGCGTGGGCGCAGATGATCCACGAGACAGGCTATGGCGACTACGGCGGCGATGTGAAGCCGGACCAGAACAACATGGCCGGTATCGGGGCCACGGGGGGCGTGCCGGGGAACTCTTTCGCCACCGCCGAGCTCGGGGTGATCGCCCAATACGCGCACCTGGCCTGGTACATCTACCCCGACCATCTGGACGATCCCTACTGCCGTTCCTCGCTCGATCCGACAGTGCCGGGTGACCCCCGCCACTTCGTCATAAACGGGTTGCCGCACCGGGGGAACGTGAGGACCGTGATCGATCTCAGCGGGAGGTGGGCCGTGCCGGGGATCGGCTACGGGGCGGCTCTGCAGCATATCGCCAACGGTATCGAGGTGACCGTCGGCTGGTAGGCGTGCGCCTCGGCCGCGACGACCGACCCGAGGAGACGTGCCTGTTGGAGGTCATCGGAGAGAAACTCAACGCCACCCGTGCCGAGGTGGCCGAGGCGATCGCCTCGCGCGACGTCAGCCGGGTGCAGGACCTCGCCCGCCGACAGGTCGAGGCCGGGGCCGCCTATCTGGACGTGAACGCGGCCGGCGTGCAGAGATCCAAAGAGCCCGAGGATCTCGTGTGGCTGGTCGAGAGCGTGCAGGCGGCGGTCGACGTGCCTTTGTGCCTTGACAGCGCCAACCCGGAGGCCCTGATGGCGGCGCTCCGCGTGGTGCGGCGCACCCCGCTGGTGAACTCCATCAGCGGCGAGGCGGAACGCCTCGACCCGATCCTGCCCTTGATCGCCCAACACGACTGCTCGGTCATCGCCCTGGCTGCCGACGAGACGGGTATCGGCAAGACCGTCGAGCAACGCATGGGCGTGGTGCGGAAGCTCGTGCGGGAGACGCGCGCCGCGGGCGTGCCCGACGAGCACGTGCTGGTCGATCCGTTGGTGCTGCCCCTGGCCGGTCTCGCCACGAGCGGCGCGGTGACCTTGGACACGATGCGCGCGATCCGTGACGAGTTCCCCGACGTGCGGCTGTGCCTGGCGTTGAGCAACCTGTCGTTCGGACTGCCCGAGCGGGCGCTGATCAACCGGGTGTTCTTGACCCTGGCCTTGACCGCCGGTCTGGACGCCGCCTTGCTGGACCCCATGAACGCGCAGATGATGCAGGAGTACGTGGCCGCCGAGATGGTGCTCGGTCGTGACCCCTTCTGCCGTCAGTACACGCAGGCCTATCGCGGCGGCCGCTTCGGCTTTGCCGGCAGGGGTGCGTCGGCAGCTGGGGGGTAGGCCACGGGAAGGGCGTCGCCGCCGAGGGTACCGTGCCGGCCGCCATTCTGGCCCCGCGCCTACCCCGCCGTCACGCGCCCGTCGCCGCTGATCGGGATAGGTGGGCCAAGGAATCGCGGGCTCGAGCGCAGAACGTGCAACTGCAGGAGTGCTTTGCAGCGGGCCAGCCAGTCGCGGGCGGCGAAGCGGCCGGCATTCTGATACGGGCGCAGATCGGCGGGCACGCCGGTCGCGTCCACGCCCAGGGCGCGGGCGGTGTACACGGCCCTGTCGAGGTGGAAGCCCTGGGTCACGACTAGAGCCTCACGCACCTGGAACACGTCGCGCGCCCGGTACATGGTGTCGTAGGTGCTGAAGCCGGCGTGGTCCATGAAAACGTCCTCCGACGGCACGCCTCGATCGAGTACGAACGTGCGCATGGCGTTCACCTCGTCGTAGCCCACCTGCCCGTGGTCGCCGGAGAGGAGTAACTTGCCGACCTTTCCCTGGCGATAGAGCTCGATGCTGGTCAACAGCCGGTCCTCCAGCATGTTGGAGGGCGCGCCGCCGGGCCACACCTTCGCGCCCAGGACGATGGCTACCTCAGCGTTGGGCGCCTCGCTCGGCCCGGCGACCCGGTGACGGCCACCCTGCCACATGATGAAGAGGTTGCTGCCGACGAAGAGGATCATCACGGCCAGAAGGCCGGCGCCCGCTGCCAGGACAAGGACACGAATCACGCGGCGAGACGTCCGCCGAGGCGTGGCATCGGCCGCGGCGCTCGCCACCGCGGCAGGTGGATGTGGGCCGTCATTCAGGGGAGCACCTCCTCTGGTGTCGCGGCAAAGTGTACACGTGTCGCGGGGCGGAGTCAGGGATGGCTCAACCTGTCGCTCGGGTGATATGATCGCTTTGAATCCTTGGTCCATTTAAACTGGACGCTGATAGATCTGTTGAAAGGGGTTCTCGTGATTGATTCTTCACTATATATTGCATTCTCTATAGTCGTACTGGCCGTTCTTGCCATTCTCGTTTTTGTTGTGAATAGAAACAGCAAAACGAAAAGACTTACTCCATTGGCCGGTATTGCTTTTGCCTTTGTGGTGGCAGGTATAGTATTTGGAGACGATAGACTTCTAGGATACGCGCTTATGGGAGTCGGAATACTTATCGCCGTTGTTGATATGTTCAAGAAATCGAAGAGTAAGTAATCCGGATCTGGCGGGCAGCGCCGGCGGCGTGGTCGGTGCGCGGCCCTCCGCTCGCGGGTGTCACCCGTTCGGTTTTCCGCGATCGCTACCTGCCCGAAGCCAGGGATCTTTGAACTCTGGAGACTGTGAGTTCGGGCCGGAGATGGCCCGGGAAGATCCCGAGGAGCAGATACGCGGAGCAGACGAGTTCCTTTGCGCGGCGCTGGTTGCGCATCCGCCCCCCGGCGTCTAGAATCTACACCCTGATGCAGACGCACGCAGACATCGGCATGCTCACGGTCCGCGGCCCCATCGATGGGCCCGCTCACACCAGCGCCTGCGCCTGGGCCACCCCGGCCCAGCTTCTGCTCCTCCCCCGCTAGGGGGAGAAAACTGCACTCCGGCGCTCTGCGCGCCGCCGTCACGTCCACGCGAACCACGACACCGAAAGGTCACTAGACCCATGGGTATGACCATAACCGAGAAGATCCTGGCCCGCGCCGCCGGCAAGAGCGGGGTGGAGCCGGGCGAACTGATCATGGCCAAGGTGGACTTCTGCCTGGGCAACGACATCACCGCTCCCGTGGCCATCGACGAGTTCGAGAAGGCGGGCTTCGACTCCGTGTTCGACTCGGAGCGCATCGCCCTCATCCCGGACCACTTCACCCCCAACAAGGACATCAAGACCGCCCAACTGGTCAAGCAGATGCGCGAGTTCTGCAAGCGCTTCGGCATCCGCCACTTCTACGACGTGGGCCGGGTGGGAGTGGAACACGCCCTGCTGCCCGAGATGGGCCTGGTGGGTCCGGGCGACGTGGTGATAGGGGCCGACTCCCACACCTGCACCTACGGCGCGCTGGGCGCGTTCGCCACCGGCGTGGGTTCCACCGACCTGGCCGGCGCCATGGCCACCGGCGAGGTCTGGTTCCGGGTGCCCGAGTCGATCAAGTTCGTGATCGAGGGTGGGCTGCCGCCGTACGTCACCGGCAAAGACATCATTCTCTACACGATCGGTCAGACGGGGGTCGACGGAGCTCTCTACCAGGCGATGGAGTTCACCGGTTCCACCATCGATGGTCTGTCGATGGACTCGCGCTTCACCATGGCCAACATGGCCATCGAGGCCGGCGCCAAGAACGGCATCTTCGCCGCCGACGACACCACCAAAGCCTACGTGTATGGACGCTTTATCCGCGAGCCGCGCTACGTCTACTCCGACCCCGACGCCGCCTACGCGACCACGTATCGGTGGAACGCGCGCGACATCCCGCTGATGGTGTCGAAACCGCACCTGCCCTCGAACACCCAAGCGGCAGCCGAGTTGAACGACATCCGCATCGACCAGGTGGTGATCGGCAGCTGCACCAACGGCCGCATCGAAGACCTGCGCATGGCCGCCGACGTGCTGCGCGGGCGGAGGGTGCATCCCGACGTGCGCTGTATCGTGATCCCGGCCACCCAGGCCATCTGGCAACAGGCGATGGAAGAAGGATTGTTCGGGGTCTTCCTGGACGCCGAGGCCGTGGTGTCGGCCCCCACCTGCGGGCCCTGCCTGGGCGGCCACATGGGCATCTTGGCCGAGGGCGAGCGCGCCGTCTCCACCACTAACCGCAACTTCGTGGGGCGGATGGGCCACCCCGGCAGCGAGGTCTACCTGGCCGGGCCCTACGTGGCAGCGGCGAGCGCCGTGGCCGGTCACATCGCCACCCCAGACCAGGTCGGCACGAGGAGGGCGGCGGCATGAGCGCGACATCTTCGAGCAGCGGCCCGACGGCGGCCGCCGCGGGCAGTGGTATGAATGAAGTGTGCATCCAGGGCAAGGTCTGGACCTTCGGCCGAGACGTCGACACCGACCTCATCATCGCCGCCCGCTACCTGAACATGAAAACGGCCGCGGAGCTCGCCGCCCACATCATGGAAGACGCCGACCCCGACTTCCCCAACAAGGTGGAGCCCGGCGACATCCTGGTGGCGGCGGAGAACTTCGGCTGCGGCTCCTCCCGCGAGCACGCCCCCATGGCCATCAAGGGCGCGGGCATCCCCCTGGTGATCGCAAAGAGCTTCGCCCGTATCTTCTACCGCAACGCCTTCAATACGGGCCTGCCCATCCTGGTGGCTCCCGAGGCGGTGGACGGCATCACGGAGGGCGACACGGTGGAGGCCGACCTCGCCACCGGGGTCATCACCAACCACAGCACGGGAGCGACCTTCCAGGCCGAGCCGCTGCCTGAGTTCATGCGCGAGTTGGTGTCGGCTGGAGGGTTGCTGCCGTATCTGAAGGCGCGCGTGGCGGGGTAGGACCCGTCTGGCTCCTGGGTTTGCCGGGCGGCGGGCCCAGGGTCATCCTCAGCCCAAGGTCCGATGGGAGACCGGGCGGACGCATGCCATCCTCGCACCAAGGATGGGTCGACCCGACCGCAACGGTATGCTCGATCCCGCCCTCGGGGTGGGCTGGCATCCGTCGCGCCGACGGATCTCACCGACGGACCGAGACTGCTCGACCGGATGGACGCAGCGTTGCGGGCCCGTCACTACAGCCCGAGGACGGCCGAGGCGTATCGGGCGTGGGTCAAGCGCTTCGTCTACTTCCAAGTACAGCAGGCGCCTGCCCGCCGTGCTGACCCGGGAAGAGGCGAGGGCGGTCCTCGATCGTCTGACTGGGGACAAGTGGTTGATCGCTTCCTTGCTCTACGGTTCGGGGCTGCGTCTCATGGAGTGCCTCCACCTCCGCGTGAAAGACCTCGAGTTCGCGCGGGGCGAGGTCACGGCGCGCGACGGCCAAGGGGGAAGGGATCGGGTGACCATGCTCCCGGATTCGATCAACGCCCCTCTCCGCGAGTCACCTTCGAGAGGTCAAGAGACTCCACGAGAGCGACCTTGCCGCCGGCTGGGGGCGGGTGCTCCTACCCGATGCCCTCGACCGCAAGTACCCGAAGACGCCCGCGGAGTGGGGCTGGCAGTGGGCCTTCCCGCAGGAGCGTCGCTGGAAGAATCGAAGGACAGGGAGGAGGGCCGCCACCACGTCCACGAGACGTTGGTGCAGCGCGCCGTTCGAGAAGCCGTTCGCGAGGCCGGCATCGCCAAACATGCGGGCTGCCACACGTTCCGGCATTCCTTCGCCACGCACCTGCTCGAAGCGGGTCGCAAGCAGAGAGGGTGAGCGGGCGGTCTCCGGCGTGTATCAGGGATACTTCGACATGACCTACTTCGCGCTGTTCCCGCCCGCACTTAGGTCACGCGACCTCAAGCTTGCCATCGTGTTCGACTACGACGCATTCGAGTTTGAGCTATGGCTAGCCGCCCGAAACCGTAGGGTGCAGCGGCAGTACTGGGAGCTGTTCCGTGATAGCGGCTGGTCGAAGTACCGCGTCGTCGAACCGGCCACTGGCATCGACGCAATCGTCGAGCATGCCGTTGGAAGCGGGTTCGAACTCGATGACCCTGAAGCGCTCACCGCGAAGATCGAGGCGGCGACGGCGACCTTCCTAGTCGAACTCGAACGCTTCCTCGAGACTCGCGACCCAGACCGGGCGGTCTAACAACGGCGTCAAGTCGGACGGCGCGCCATGAGGACTAGAATCGAAGGGCTGGGCGGCGAAAGGCGCGCCGCCGCTTACGCCGCACAGCGTTGGGCAGAAGGAGGAAGGAGGACGTCACATGGTCACGTGTAGCAGGTGTCACACGAAGCTGTACGTACATGCGCGGTTGGCCTCCGCTACGGGATTCGCGGTCATGAGTGGGACCGACTTGCAGGATAAGCTGAACCGGCAATCGCGCGGGTGCACAAGCTGCTATCGGAACTGGAGCAATGGACAGCCAGCCGATACTCATAGGCGATGCTCCAGAAGGCAGTGCTCCAGGACCAAGGCAAGGGTGATGTTCTGGAAGCGCGTGGTGCACGAGAGTCATGAGAACGGGGGTGGTGGCGCTGTGGAGCACGAGTTCCTTGAGGTATGTGGCGACTGTGGAGAGTCGAAGCAGGCCGGTCGACGATGCCCTGCGCCAGCTTGAGCTCGCGCAGGGGAAAGGCGTGCACCTCCGTCGCCGCCTGCTCAAGCAGGTCGCTCAAGTCCGCATGGGCCGGCGCCAAGTCCTCTTCGCCGGCCTGCCTGCCATCCAGCAGAGCTACGTTCCGACCGATCACGATGGGTCCCCCTTCCCGTCCTGCTTTCGTGTTGCTTCTAAGTGAGGCCGCGCCTGGGCGAACACCAGGGCGTCGGCGGGCGTTCTTCGGTGCGCGCAGCAGGTAGGATGTCTCCTGGAGCGCCCGCCAAGTCCCCATCCAACCGAACATGGACGGTCCGCCGTCGCCAGCACCGCACAGACCCGCTCTCGCATGCCCTTCGCGTACCTCGAGGCGAGCGTCGCCATCTCGGGGGCCGGCAACGGCGTGGCTGCGGTCGCAATCCCCTGGCTCGTGCTCGAACGCACCGGCAACCCGGCTGCGGCGGGCATCGTGGGAGCGGCGACGGCACTGCCTTTGCTCGCGAGCTCCCTCTTCAGTGGAGCGTTGGCCGACACCCTCGGGCGGCGCCGCACGTCGATCGTGGCTGACGCGTTGTCGGCCCTGTCCGTGGCGTCCATACCCCTGGTCGACCTGCTCTTCGGTCTCGACCTCACCCTCATCGCGCTGCTGGCGGCCGTCGGCGCGCTCTTCGATCCGGCGGGTGCCACCTCCCGCGAGGCGATGCTCCCCGAGGTGGCCAGGCGCGGAGGCGTCCCGCTCGAGCATGCGAACGGCATCCACGAGGCGGCGTGGGGCACCGCGTACCTCGTCGGGCCCGGCATCGGCGGCGTCCTGATCGCCTGGGTGGGAGCGGCCGGAGCGCTCTGGGTCACCGCCGGCGGGTTCATGCTCTCGATCCTCGCCATCTCGCTCGTACGCACCCCCGGCGTGGGGCGTCCCGAGGCGCACGAGAAGCCCAAGAACCTCCTTGAGGGCAGCAAGGAGGGGCTGGCGTTCGTCTGGCACCTCCGCCTGCTTCGCACGATGGTGCTCGTCATCATGGTCGTCGTCGCGGTCTACATGCCCATCGAGGGCGTGCTGCTGCCCGTCATCTTCGAGGCGCAGGACGAGCCCCAGCGGCTGGGCATCGTGCTCGCGGCCATGAGTGCCGGCAGCATCGTCGGCTCCCTCGCCTACAGCGCGCTCGCGCGGCGCATGCGTCGGCACCATCTGTTCAGCGCGGGTCTGCTGTTGGCCGCAGCGTCGGTCCTCTGGCTCTCGTTCGTCCCGCCCTTCGGCCAGATGGTCGTCGCCGGTGCGCTGGCCGGCTTCTTCTGGGGACCCGCGGGCCCGCTCATGAACCTCGTCATGCAGATCCACACGCCCCCCGCCAAGCGCGGGCGCGTCCTGGGCGTCGTCATGGCCTCGTACTACGCTGCCGGACCGCTCGGCTATCTGCTCGTCGGCTGGCTGGTCAAGCGGTACGGGGTCGAGAAGGTCTTTCTGGGGATAGGCATCGCGATGGTCCTGGCGGCGGCTGTCGGCGCGCTCATGCCCGCGCTTCGCGCCCTCGACGACGAAGGACCCTACGAGGCGGAGCTGCGGGCGACCGACGCCAAGCCCACCGTCTAGCGCCGGCGGCGGACACGCCTCACAAGCGCATCGAGCGGACGGGGCAAGCGTTAGCGTGATGAATGGCATGGGCCGCTGCTCATGCGCAAGAACGTCAGGCAGATGGAGTGAGGGTGGCAGAACCATGATTCTTCCCAAAGAGCGCGACCCCAGATTCGTCACGATTCGTCGCGGCGGCACGCTGCAAGACACTGATCATCGGCTTCTCGCTCAGGGGGCAGCCGACTGCGCGGAGCACGCACGAGCTTGAGTACGGGGCGAGATCACGATGTCTCAGGCGCGCGGCAGTGCGAGGCGAATGCCGCCGCCAGAGAGTTGACCGGTGCCGCGCGGCACGCGGCGTTCGCCGCCGGCCAGGCGGCGGCGGTTGCTCACGTTGCGGCTCATGAGCTCGGTGCTGCCGCCTACGCGATCAAGGCGGTACGGGCCGGTGCTCCGAAAGGCGAGTCCGAGCGTGCCGGTCGGCAGGAGTGCTGCCGGCAGCGCGAGCTGCTCCCAGAAGAGATCGGCGATCTCGTGCTGGACGACCAGCGGTTGCGTAACGAGATCTGCTGGTCGGTGTTCGACTGCTGACGGGAGTGACGGCTTGCCTGCACTGCTCAACAAGCGCTTTGACCCGAATCTGCGAGCGCGCTAAGCTGTCGCCGGAAGCGATTGAGCGCGGGTCAGGCGCAGCACGCTAGACAGAGAAGAGGTTCTGGAGGAAGCCGATGAGTCCGGCTGACAGCAGAGCAACGTATCGGGTGCTGTCCAGGTTCTACGACCTCTTCGACCTGATCTTCCTCCTCGGCCGATCACGTTCCAGAGAAGTGGCCGCCCCGAGGCTCTGTCGAATAGAGTCCGTCCACCCGATCCCCCAACGAGGAGATAGCAGCATGGATGACTACTCCCCCGGAGTGCAGCAGTGCATCGAGCAGGGACGTCAGATGATCGAAAGCGAGCAGCAGCAGCGTGCCCTGATGCGCCGCAAGAGGTTCGACACCATCGCCGTTCACGGTCTGTACGACATGCAGGCCGCCCTCGCCAACCAGGGCAGCATCATCGAGCCGGCGTTCCTCTCCACCGCCCAGCACTTCGAGAACAGCGACCAGATGGAGACGGCCCTCGCGTACCTCATGCCCGGCTGGATCTACGCGCGCGTCGCCAACCCCACCCTGCACTACCTCGAAGAGACGCTTGGGTTGCTCGAGGGCTACGGCTTCGACGGCGAGGTGAGCGCTCACCTGACGGGCTCGGGCATGGCGGCGGTCTTCCTGGCCACCAATCCGTTCCTGATGCTCGACCCCGCGCACCCCAGGCCCAACATCGTCGCGTCAGCACGCTGCTACGGAGGCATCTTCACGCTCTTCACGCGCTACGCCGACGAGCGCGGCATCGACGTCCGCTGGGTGCGCGAGTCGCTCGACACCGGGGAGTGGGCGTCGAAGATAGACGGCGAGACCCGCTTCGTCTTCGGAGAGATGCCGTCGAACCCCTCACTGGCGATCATCGACCTGGAAGCGGTGGCGGCGTTGGCGCACGCGGTCGATGCGCCCTTCATCGTCGATTCGACCATCGCCACGCCCGCGCTCATGCGCCCGTTCCTGCACGGCGCCGACATCGTCGTCCACTCGGTGAGCAAGAGCATGGCCTCGTCGGGGTTCGTCATCGCCGGGGCGGTCCTCAGCCGCGCAAGCATCCCCAGCAAGGTCGGTCCCGACGAGCTGCGCCAGAACTACGCCATGTACGTGAAGGGCTACCCTCATCGGGACATGGGTCCCGCGCTCAGCCCGCTGAACGCGCTGCTCGCACTCAACGACCTCCGCACCCTGCGCAGCCGCACGGACATCACGAGCCGGACCGCGATGAGCGTCGCCAAGTACCTGGCGCAGCATCCCGCGGTGGAGGCCGTGCATTACCCCGGGCTGCCCGGCTTCGACGGTCACGAGACCGCGGCGCGGTACCTGAGGCTGGTCGACGCCTTGGACGGGGACGCCGCGCGCTTCGGCTACCTGCTCAGCTTCGACGTGCGCGGCGGGAGCGCTCCGGCGCGCGACGTCTTCGACCGTCTGCAGATGATCTGGCGTGCCACCGACCTCGGGCGCGTCAAATCGGTGGCGACCATCCCGATGATCTCCACGCACCAGCAGATCACCGACAAGGATGTGGCCGGGCTCCGGCCCACCATGATCCGCCTGTCGGTGGGCATGGAGCACCCGGACGACATCGTCGCGGATCTGGAGCAGGCGCTGGCGTGAGGGTGGCGGAGCCCGCGTCGCGCGGATGTCGCTCCGGAGCGGCTGCGGGAGTGGGTTGAGACCGCGGCGTAGGCCGTCGGCGCGGCCGGGCCCGGCGGCATCTTCCCAGAGGGTGCGCCGAGAGCGGGCGGGAGGAGGACCAAGGAGCCAATCTCAACCGAAGGTCCTATCGGAGATCGGGTGGAGGTATGTCACCCTCGCACTATGGATGGGTCGACCCGACCGCAACGGTATGCTCGATCCCACCCCCGCGGTGGACTGAAGTCCGGCGCGCCGACGGATCTCACCGACGGAACGAGGCTGCTCGACCGGATGGGCGAAGCGTTGCAAGCCCGCCATTACAGCCCCCGCACAGCGGAAGCCTATCGCGGATGGGTCAAGCGCTTCGTCTTCTTCCACGGTCTGCGGCACCCCGCCGAGATGGGTGAATCCGAGATCGCCGCCTTCCTGACGCACCTGGCCGTCAACGAGAAGGCGAGTGCCTCCACCCAGAACCAAGCGCTGTCCGCGCTCCTCTTCCTCTACCGGTGCGTCCTCGACCGGGAGGTCGGCGACCTCGGCGACGTCATCCGCGCTAAGTACAGCAGGCGCCTGCCCGCCGTGCTGACCCGGGAAGAGGCGATGGCGGTCCTCGATCGTCTGACTGGGGGACACGTGGTTGATCGCTTCCTTGCTCTACGGTTCGGGGCTGCGTCTCATGGAGTGCCTCAACCTCCGCGTGAAAGACCTCGAGTTCGCGCGGGGCGAG
This sequence comes from uncultured Actinomycetota bacterium, assembly GCA_963790415.1. Lineage (GTDB taxonomy): Bacteria > Actinomycetota > Thermoleophilia > RBG-16-64-13 > RBG-16-64-13 > JAJZQZ01. The sequence continues at coordinate 147,603 of CAWBOK010000005.1, read as the reverse complement.
GTCACGGCGCGCGACGGCAAAGGGGAAGGGACCGGGTGACCATGCTCCCGGATTCGATCAACGCCCCTCTCCGCGATCACCTCCGAGAGGTCAAAAGACTCCACGAGAGCGACCTTGCCGCCGGCTGGGGGCGGGTGCTCCTACCCGATGCCCTCGACCGCAAGTACCCGAAGACGCCCGCGGAGTGGGGCTGGCAGTGGGCCTTTCCGCAGGAGCGTCGCTGGAAGAATCGAAGGACAGGGGAGGAGGGCCGCCACCACGTCCACGAGACGTTGGTGCAGCGCGCCGTTCGAGAAGCCGTTCGCGAGGCCGGCATCGCCAAACATGCGGGCTGCCACACGTTCCGGCATTCCTTCGCCACGCACCTGCTCGAAGCGGGCTACGACATCCGCACCATCCAGGAACTCCTGGGGGCCACAAAGACGTGCGCACGACGATGATCTACACTCATGTGCTGAACCGGGGCGGCCACGGTGTGCGCAGCCCGCTTGACGGCGGATAGCACGACACATACAGTCCGCCCATGCAGTGGGTGTCACTGGGCGGCGCGGGACCGTCTCCGCTGAAGAAAGACGCTCGACTTGGCAGCCGTCGCCCGCCGTCGATGTGCAGATGCAGACACGAACGCGGTCGAGGTGGAGTTCGGCAGACTGCCGACGTATTGTTGGGCGTAGCAGGCTCGCAGCGTCTTCCGTACGCGAGGCGGAGTAGTATCCTTGTCGTGTTGTCTCAGGGAGGTGAGTGATGCCGGTCGTCTTTCGAATCGAGCTTGAGCGCGAGACCGACGGGCGCTGGATTGCCGAGGTGGTCGAGCTGCCGGGCGTGCTCGCCTACGGCGTGAGCCAGGACGACGCCATCGCTCGCGTGCAGGCTCTCGCTCTGCGCGTCGTCGCGGACCGGCTCGAGAACGAAGAGGCCGGGCGCGAGTACCTGAACATCTCCTTCGCCGCTGCGTGAGCGACTGGCCCAGCACCCGCGCCAAGCTCGTCCTCGCGGCTCTGCTGCGCATCGGCTGGACGGTCGAACGCCAGACCGGCTCCCATCTCATCCTCAGTCGTCCCGGCTGGCCCAACCTTGTCTTCGCCTTCCACGACCGCGAGGAGATCGGCCCGAGGATGCTGGCGAGGATCGCCAAGCATGGCGGGCTGCGTCCAGAGGATCTTTGATGGGACGCACGCCGAACAAACGGATCAACCTGACTCGCTTCGCTCGCAGGTTATCCGTAACACGTTCGGCCGACTGGAGGAGGTGCGGTGGCAGAGGTAGAGCCGAAGCCTGTCCACGATAGCGCAGCGCCGGACGACGACGAGCTGGTCGGTCTGCTGGGCATGTCCCATGCTGCGTTTCAGGCGCTCACCCATGACCGGAATGGAGTCACCTGCGAGTGGAAGCGGTACAGCAAGAACGGGCCGTGGGCGTTGAAGGTGTGCGAGGGCGGGCGCGCGCTGTTCTACTTGATACCGAAAGCCAACCAGTTCGAGGTGACAGTGGTCCTGGGACAGCGCGCGACCGACGCAGCGCTTGCCGGCCGGGTTCGACAGGAGCTTCACGCGGCCATCCGATCCGCGAAGCCGTATGTCGAAGGCCGTTCTGTGAGGATCGTGGTCACCGGCCGCGACGATCTGGCGGGCGTGGAAGAACTAGTGGCCGTGAAGTTGAAGCCTTAGCATCCTGGTGGCGCGCAGGTTAAGCGCAACACGTTAGGCACATGGACCTCTGAGCCAGAAGGAGGCTACGTGGAGCGATCGCTTGCCCCCACTGAGGGCTCCGTCTCGGCCGACTCATCTCGGCGCAGGTTTGGGCCGTTTCGCACGATTGACGGCCGCCTGCGATTCCTCGACTTGGCGCGCGGCCTGGCGATCATCTTCATGGTCCTCCAGCATGTGCAGCTCGTCTTCGCCCTGGGCTACGGGGAGGCATCGGTCCTCGGGCAAGGGTTCCTGCTTCTGGGGACCGCTCCCGCTGCACCGGTGTTCATGGTCGTCATGGGGTTCTTGTACGGGAGTTCCGCGGGTGATGATATCCGCAGTGGGGTCATGCGTGGGTTGAAGCTGTGTGCGTTCGGCTATGTGCTCAACGTGTTTCGCTTCATCATTCCGGTCCTGCTGACCGGTGGCGGCCCCGCAGTGCAGGTCCTGCTCGGCCCTGATTGGTGGGGTCCGTTCTTCGAGATCGACATCCTCCAGCTGGCGGGCCTCTCGCTTGCGCTCCTCGCCCCAGTCAAGAGGTATGTGCGAGATCCCCGTGTCGTCTTGGCGATGGCCGCTGGAGTGGCGACGGTGTCACCACTTCTTTGGGGAAGCGGCGGGGGCGTTGTCTTGGATCCGCTGTGGGGAGTCGGCGACTGGGTGTCGTTCCCGCTCTTCCCCTGGATGACCTACCCTCTGCTCGGGCTGTCTCTCGCCGGATTCACGGTCCGGGCGACCTCGGATCGTCGACTGATTCGGTCCTGGACGTATGCCGGTACCGCTGCGCTACTGGTCGGAGCTGCTGTCGTCGTGCTCGCGCCGGCCGAAACAGGGGTTCTCGCATTCGGTGACTACTACCGGAGCGGTCTGCCGGTGCAGTTCATGCTGGCAGGTTTCGTTCTTCTTTGGCTGTCACTCATGTGGTGGCTTGACGAGCGCCTGTCCTGGCGAGTGATACCGCGGTATCTCACCTCGCTTAGCCGCAACATCACTGCCATCTATGTGATCCAGTGGGTGCTGATCGGCTGGCTGGCGATTGTATTCGGCGTGATGAACCAGCCTTCGTGGGCCGCTGCACTGGCGGCGTTTCCCATTCTTGTTGCGAGCCACCTGCTTGCCCTAGGGTACGAGCGCATGCGTCGACGGGGTCGCACTCAGCGCCTCGAGCGTGTCCGGGATGACGGCACCACTTGGCCTGAGGCCCCGGGTGGACCTAGCAATGCCTAACAGACGGATCGACCTGACTCGCCTCGCTCGCAGGTCAAGCCAAGAGACGTTGGGCTTGGATCCGCGACGAGCCCTCAGGTCACTCCGAGCGGGCGATCCGGCGGGTGAGGGCCCTGCTCGACGGCGACCCGTCGATGAAGGCACGGAGGAAATCCAACGTGACGCCGATGTCAGGGCCGGCTATGGCGTCGATCGTCGCGTACATGGCCTCTTCGATCGCTGCGACTTCCCGTGATAGCCGCTCGCCTTCAGGCGTGAGCGTGAGTTCGACTGCCCGTCCGTCCGTGGCGCCCGGACGACGATCGACCAGACGACGAGCTACGATTCGGTCCACCAGGCGGCTGGGGCTGGATCCGCTCTCGCACACGAGCAACGACCCGAGTCCATTCAGGGATAGTGGGGCGCTATCAGCGAGCACGCGCAGCACCTCTGCTTGGGAGGGGGTGAGCCCCAAAGGGCGCAACTGCCGCGCGAGCAGCCGCTTGCCTTCAAGTTCTGCGGCGAGTACGAGATAGCGAAGTTCCTCCGCAGTGCGCATAATGGATCTCCTGGCCTAACGCGGACGCACATCGGGCCGCTTGCGCCTGCACAATGGGCGCATCGAGTGTAACGCCAGGTGGTAGGCTGACCCGGATGCGCAGCGGCGTCTGCTCATGCGCGACTCGCATAGCGGATCCCGCAGCTCTTCCGGTGCGGTTGTCGTAGCCGTTGGGAGTTGGTTTCAGCAATGTCGGCATCTGTCTCCCTCGGGGATCGTACTGAGCTCCTGCGCCATCTCGACGTACCCACTCTGGTCATCCACGGCCTCGACGATGTGATGTGTGACGTTAGCGGTAGTCGCGCGACCGTGGCGGCGATCCCTCGATCAACACTTGTACTCATAGAGGGCCTGGAGCACAATCTACCCCCCGGGGTCTGGTCGGAGATCGCCGAACACATCGCTGATATCGTTCGGATCGCCGAGACTCGGATCCGCCGTCGATCGAGCGGCGCCCCATGACTCCATAACGACGAAGAACAGCTTGGAGCCGAAGATGCTGAAGGTGAAGCCAGGGGAGAAGCGCTTTCCGCAGGCAGTGGACGCGGAGCTGATCGCTCCCTGCGGCATGAACTGTGGTCTCTGCATGTGTTACCTGCGGAACAAGAACACATGTGCCGGCTGCAGATCGGGTGGTGACGGCAAGGCGAAGTCGGTTCTCGCGTGCACCATCCGCACGTGCGACACGCCTCGGTCGAACACATCGGGCTTCTGCTTCGAGTGCGATGCCTTCCCCTGCGCTCGGCTACGACGCCTCGACACGCGATATCGCACGAAATACCGCATGAGCATGCTGGAGAACCTCGAGCTGATTCGAGATTCAGGCATCGAGGCCTTCATCGAATCCGAGCGCGATCGGTGGGCATGCCCGGACTGTGGCGGGATGCAGTGCGTGCACACCGGTGCCTGCATCTACTGTGGCCACGAGTGGGGGATACATTCTGGAGGCTTAGGAGGCGGATCAACCTGACGCGCACGCCGTAGGCGGCTAGGCTGGAGCCTAGCTGCACAGCCTATGAGCTCAACGTCGGGCGCTCCGGCGGCCACGTATCGTCGCCTTGCCGCTCCGGCGTCGCTTTCGACGGCGACCACTACGCCTATTCCATCCTGAACTCGATCTGCAGTTCAACCAACGACCCGTCCGCCTCCACCACGACGACTCGATGGCCGCCGGTGTCTGCGACGAGCATGGTGGCCCCGTCGCTCCACACGCCGCCAGGCTCGTGCAGCGACCCCTGCTCGCCGGCCTCGCCGGGCCAAGGAACGCACTCCCGAGTCGCCGGGTCGAGCATCTTGAGGCGATCGTTGTACGTGTCTGCCACCGCGAGGACGTCTCCGTGGAGGGCTACGTCTTCGCAGTGCTGGAGACGCGCCGCATCGCCCACTCCGGAGCGGTCACCGAAGTCGAACAGACCCGTGCCCACGAGCGTGCCGACCGAACCCCCGACTACGATGCGCACGGCCGACGACTCGGAGTCGGCGAAGGCGAGCGAAGCGTCACTCAGCCGCGCCAGTCCCGTTGGCTGCGCGAGTGCCGAACTCGTCGCCGGGCCGTCCACGAGCGCTTCGGCGCCCGTACCCGCCAGAAGGGACAGGGAGCCGCTGCGCGGATCCAGCGTCCACAACTGATGCGTTCCTGCCATCGCCACGGCGAGACGCCCGTCGGTCGGGACCAGGCCCCACGGCGAGCGCAGGTCGACCGTCTCCGCCCTGGCCGCTCCGGATGGCGTGCGTGCCCAACGTGCCCGAACCGGCGACGCGCACGCGGCCGCCTGGATCGAGTCTCCATATCGAGTGACCCGCCCGGTCCGCGACATAGACGCGGTCATCGATCGCGGCCAGGCCTCGCGGTTCCGCGAACCCCCCGTGCTTCTTTAGAACCATGGCGCTTCTGTCCTGAGGGTTCCACGCACACTCGAGCACCCGACCGTGCCCGGAATCCGAAACCCACAGTCGCGCACCGGCCAGCATCGTCCGCGTCGGGAACCGCAGGGGTCCCTCGTGGTGGGAATGCGTCACCCTTATCGGATCGGGACCCCGAACCAGCGTCCCACGGGACTGCGACCGTTCCGCTATGCGGGTCAGCTCGGCGCTCATCGCCTCCGGATCGAACTCGCCCGCCGCGACCAGCGCGATGTAGCCCTCGGGATCGATCACCACCACCGTCGGCCATGCGTTCACCGCGTAGTCTCGCCAGACCCGGAACTGGCGGTCGTTGACGACCGCATGCTCGACTCCCAGCCTATCGCACGCCTCGGCGATTCGCCCGGTCACCCGCTCCGTCGGGTACTTCCCGGCGTGCACGCCGATACTCGTCAGGCTGTCCGCGAACCGCTCCGTCATCTCCCGAACACGCGGGAGCACGTGCATGCAGTTGATTCAGCCGTACGTCCAGAAGTCCAGGAGCACCAGACGCCCGCGCAGCCGGCTCAGCCGGATCGGTTCCACGCCGATCCAATCCAGCCCCTCACGGAACTCCGGCGCGCGCACGGCACCTGGGGGTGTGGAGATCATTCGACCTCGCCTTCTCGTCGCATGTGTGAGTCCGGACCTGACTTGTTCCCCGATGCCGCGAGGAGCAGTCGCTACGGCTGCCTGGGGGACTGCCTCGGATGGCTGATCGCCCAGAAGAACCGCAGCGTCCTACTCGAAGCGGACTGCGATATCCGCGTCATCCAGGAACTCTTGGGCCACCCCAGCGCGCACGACGACGATCTACACTCAGGCCTCATCGGGTTCGGCACCTACCACTACAAGTCCGCAAGCGGGCAAGAGGGCGACTGGTTCCCCGTAGGGTTTGCCTCTCGGAAGGCTGCCATCACCGTCTACCTGGGAGTGAGTCTCGAGGGATCGACGGGGCTGCTCGCCAAGTCGGGCAAGCACAAGACCGGCAAGGGCTGCATCTACATCAAACGACTCGCGGACGTCGATCTAGCAGTTCTAGAGGAACTGGTAGCTGATTCGTACGCGGGCATCAAGCGAACGTACGGCTAGCGTGTGCCCAACGAGGGCATCGAGCAGAACGCCAGAAGGTAGACTGACGTGAGAGGGTATGCGCGTCTGCTCATGCCTAGAACGTTGGGCAGACGAGCGTGCAGGCGGAGCGGATGGCGCGACCGGGCTGATGCTGCTGGTCGACGCTCCGTCGTGCGAACATTAGTGGAGGCCCCCTCGAAGCACTTTGCCTTGTTGCGCGGGATCAACGTTGGCAAGGCCCCTCGCGTGCCCATGAAGACCCTGAAGTGTCTCTTGGAGGGGCTCGGGCTCAGCAATGTGGTCACCTGAACTCCGGGAACGTGGTGTTCGAGTGAGGGCATGCCGCCCCCGTGCTGACGCAACTCATCGACGAAGAGCTCGCGCGTGCGTTTGGCGAGAAGACCCCTGCGTTGGTGAAGACGTCGACTGAGATGATCGAGATTGCGGAGTCGATACCGAGTGAGTGGGGCAGTAACGACGGCGAACAGACCTACGTGGCGTACTTGTTCAGCGACGTTGCCAACCCCAGTCTCGTCTTAAGACTGCCGGCAAACCTGCAGCCCATGGGCATCGTCTACGCGCATGGGGCCATCGTCTGGAACTTCAAACGAGAGAACTGCAACCGTAGCCCGATCACAAAGATCGTGGGACACAGCTCCTACGCTCGAATGACCACGCGAAACGTCAACACCGCACGGAAACTGGCGGCGCTGAGAGCCGAGGTCTGACGGGAGTGCCGCTGCCCAACAAAGGCATCGATCGGACGGTGTCAGGTAGTATCAACCAGTGAGGCATGGGCCGCCGCTCATGCGCAACACCAGGCAGAATGCGCAAGCGCTGAGGGAGCGCCGGCTGCGGGGGCGAGGAGGTCATGATGAGGTTCACGCTGTGCACTATCGGGTCGTGGGGAGACGTAGCTCCGTTCATGTCGCTTGGTCGCGTGCTCGTCGAACGCGGCTCGGACGTGATCCTCGCCGCCCCTCCCGAGTTCGCCGCCGCCGCCGCCGATGCGGGTCTCGACTTCCGTCGGTAGCGCCCTCGTGCACGCCGTTCATCGAGGCGACATCCATGACGACAGGAGCGTCTCTCAGTTCTCTTCCGCTGCTGGTGCGCGCCACGAAGGTCCTCACGGCGGAGACGCTCGCCGAACTGCCCGCCATCGCCGAGGGCACGCATATGCTCGTGGCTACGGGGATCTCGTATGCTGCGCCACACGTGGCGGACGCGCTCGGGATCCCCTATCGCGCGGTGTGCGTCTGCCCGAGGTGGTACCCGTCAACGCACCATCCCCCCACAACCGATACGGCGTCTCGTCGGCCGAAGCCCATCAACTCAGCCGCGTGGTGGATAACGGAGTGGAGCACCGACCGGATGCTCGATGGAGTGGTGAATCGTTGGCGGCGTGATCGGGGTCTGGCCTCCGCGGCGGGCCTCTACTGTCGCATGCTCGGTCTGGCAGGCGAACGAGTGCTGGCGGCCGACGAGGAGTTGGCACCGCTGCCGGCCGACCTTGAGGGGACGAGGCGGGTGAGCGCGATACCGTCGTTCCAGCCGGACTCGCTCCCCCGGCATGTGGAGGACTTCCTCGCCTCCGGCGATCCGCCCGTCTACGTGGGGTTTGGGAGTATGCGCGCGAAAGACGCGGGGCGCCTGCTCGACGTCGTCGTCGAGTCAGCGGCTGCGCTCAACGTCCGTGCGATCGTCCCGGAGAAGTGGGTAGAAGTCGCCGGCAGGAGCACGCCCGACGGCTGCCTTGCCATCGGGCACGTCTCGTTCGGCCGGCTCTTCCCGCGCCTCGCGGCCGTTGTGCATCACGGAGGCGCGGGCACGACGACGACCGCGGCGCGGGCGGGCGTGCCGCAGGTGGTAGTTCCTCACGTGATGGACCAGTACTACTGGGGGCGCCGGGTGCGCGAACTCGGCATCGGCCTGGAGCCGCTCAGCTACAAGCGGCTCTCCCCCCGGACGCTCACCTCGGCGTTGCGCGAGACGCTCGGCTCGTCCGCGATGGCCGAGAAGGCGCGCTCGCTCTCCGGTCGACTGGACGGTCATGACGGGGCGATGGAGTTGGCCCGGATGCTGTGCGACGACCTGTCATGAGCGCGCGCTGTGTTCTTCTCGGGGAAACGAGGTTCTGCCTGGGGTTCGTCGGCGGCTTGTCGAACAAACGCATCGGAGGTGGGGGCCAGCGATCCCGCAGATCTCCGCTTGAAGAGTGAGCGCTCACTCGCTATAGTAAGTGGGCGCTCACTCACAAGCACATGGAGGCAGGGTATGTCCGTCGTCCGTACCGACAAGCTCACGCGTCACTTCGGTGACGTCGTAGCGGTGTCGGAACTCGATCTCGAGATCGCCAGCGGTGGGGTCGTGGGCCTCGTCGGACCGAACGGTTCCGGGAAGTCCACGCTTATCAGGCTTTTGCTGGGTCTTATCAGACCCACGAGCGGCAGCGCCCTGGTCTTCGACTCGCGGATCTCCGATCCCCGCACGTATGCGTCGCGCATCGGCGCGCTCATCGAGAGTCCCGCTTTCATCCCGTCCCTGTCGGCGCGCACGAACCTGCGCTCCTTGGCGCGCCTGCGCGGCATCTCGAACGCCCGGGTGGACGAGGTGCTCGACATCGTCGGGCTGTTGAATCGCAGCGACGAGCCGGCGAAGCGCTTCTCGCTTGGTATGAAGCAGCGACTCGGCATCGCCGCCGCGTTGCTTCCCGACCCCGAACTGCTGATCCTCGACGAGCCCACCAACGGTCTCGACCCGGCCGGCATCGTCGAGATCCGGGGACTGCTTCGCGGGCTGGGCGACGAGGGCCGGACTGTCGTGGTGTCGTCGCATCTTCTCAGCGAGATCGAGGCGGCGTGCGACACCCTGGCCATGATCCGTTATGGCAAGCTTCTGTACTCGGGCCCGCTGAGCGATCTGGTCGGCATGGCGGGTGAGTGCATCGAGACCGTCCCCGAGCACCCTCACGACGTCGGCCGGCTGACTGAATCCTTCACATCGCGCGGATGGAAGACCACGGTGCACGACGATCAAGTACGTGTCAGCGCGCCCGCCTCGGCGTCGGCAGACGTCAATCGTGCCGCCGCGGAGGCCGGCATCACGCTGAGCGCCCTGCGCCCGCACTCGATCAGCCTCGAGGAGATCTTTCTGCGCATGACCGGTGACGAGTCAGGCGACAACGGGCGTCCGGCCGCACCGTCGGCCGGTCACGGCATCATCGAACGTGAGGGCGCCGCCACCGGCGCCGAGGAGCCCGAGACGTTGGAGGTCCCGTCATGATGCGCGTCATCCGCTCCGAGATCGTCCGACTCAAGACCCCATCCCTCATCCTTGGCGGCCTCGGTCTGATGACCGTCTTTGGCCTCATGGCGACGGCGATCGTCCTCTTCACGGTTGGAAGCGGCTCCAGCAGTGGTCCTCCCAATACGCAGGGAATCACGTTGCAAGCGCTCGAGGCGTCCGACGGCATGTTCGTCCCCGTGAGCAACTTCGTCGGCATGCTTGGAATCGTCGCGCTCGCTATATGGGCGATGGCGGTCACGTCGGACTACTCGAGCGGGCTGATTCGGCTGCTCGTGCAGGCTCAGCCCAACCGTCTGCGCCTGCTGGGCGGCAAAGTGGTGGCGTTGACCGCCGTCACCTGCCTCGCGACGCTGCTCACCACCATCGCCGTCCTGATGGTCTCGCCAGGCATCGCCGGTCTGGCGGGTGTCTCGACGGACTCGTGGAGCACCGGGTTGCTCGGCACGGCGGTCGAGCACTACGTGCAGCTGACGGCGTGCGTTCTGCTGTGGGGCGTCGTCGGGTTGTTCGTCGGTATGATGACGCGCAGCGCGGGCCTGTCCATCGGCATCGGGATCGGCTACCTGATGGTCTTCGAGGGTCTGGCCGGCCTGCTTCTCGACAGCGCCAAGAAGTGGCTGCCCGGCTCCGCCTTCTCCGCCGTCGCATCGGGAGGGTCTGCCGACATGGCCTTTGGAACGGCTATCATCGTGGCCGGCGCCTACGCTGTTGCTGCGCTCGCGCTGACCGCGGTCACGTTTCGTCGCCGCGACATCACGGCATGAACCAAACGCCGCCTACTCGGGGAGGACCGATGAGCGCTGGTGGATCGCAGAAGACCGACACGCGTCGGGTCCTGATCGATGCGGCCACCGAGGTGTTCGTCAAGCGAGGGTTCGCGCGCGCGACCACGAAGGAGATCGCGCAGACCGCGGGCCTTGCCGAGGGCACCATCTACCGTCACTTCGATGACAAGTACGCCCTCTTCCACGAGGTCTTCTTGGCACGGTCCGGCGAGACGGTGGAGGAACTGGCGCGCTTCCCGGAGCGTGCCGGTCAAGGCAGCGTGCGAGACAACCTTGACGATCTCCTGCGGCTGATCAGCAGCATGGCCGAGCACGCCGCCTCGCTGATGGCGTCGATGTGGGCCGACCCCGAAGTGGCAAGGCGGTTCAATCTCTATGTGCAGGAGCGTGCCCCCGAGGGCTTCGAAGCGGGGCCCGTCGGGATCGTTGCGGCCTATATTCGGGCGGAGCAGGAGCTGGGCAGGATCAGGGGTGACGTCACCGCCGCAGACGCTGCGGCAGTGGTCGCCTCGGTGCCGTTCGCCAGCGCGATGGACCGCGCGCTGAGGGATCATCTCCCGACGCCGGGGGACTTCTCTGCGCCGAGACGCGCCGCCGTCGACATCCTCGCTCAGGGATTGGCGCCATCGATAGACGTGTCCGCGATGCCTTGACGGAGCCTCTGTTGGACGCTCGACTCTGGCAACCGCCTGGAACGCGAGGCATCTGAGGTGAACGACCGCGGGCGCGGCTCAACGCCCGAACGTCAGGTGCAGTCAGAGGAGTCTGCATGATTGTTCGCCCAGAGACCACTCGAGATTTCGACGGCATCTGGGAGGTCAACATCGTCGCTTTCCAGGGTCACCCCTACAGTCAGCAGACAGAACATCTCATCGTGGAGGCATTAAGGGCGGCCGACGCCCTGGAGTTGTCGCTCGTCGCTGAATCTGACGACGAGGTAGTGGGTCACATCGCATTCTCGGCCGCAGCTATCGGCGGCTCGTCGGCCGGCTGGTTTCTGCTCGGGCCGGTGGCGGTCCAGCCAGCCCGCCAAGGCGAGGGGATCGGACGCGCGCTGGTCGAGACCGGTCTTGATGCGCTGCGCTCTCGGGGAGCCTGCGGGTGTGTGCTGGTCGGAGACCCAGCCTTCTACGGCCGTTTTGGATTCAGGCGGTATCCGGGGGTAGTCTGGCACGGGGTGCCGGAGGAGAACGTGCTCTGTCTCTTGATGTCCGGTGAGATGCCCGCCGGCGAGGTGGTGCATCATCCGGCATTTCTGGCTAGGACGTAGGCCGGCTACGATGCTCGGCGGACGAGCCTGACAAGCGCATCGTTTGAACGCCAGAAGGTAGACTGAACTCAAAGCGCGTGGGCGTCTGCTCAGCGCGCCGCGTTGGGCCTACTGGGGAGTCCGATGTCGAGTCTTGAGCTGAAGATTCCGCCCGACGTAGTCTGGGTGGTGGTTGCGGGCCTGATGTGGCTTGCTTCACGGGTGACCGCGGGATTCGGCGCCGCAGAATCGCTTCGCCGCCCGCTCGCGCTGATGCTGATGGCCATCGGCACGGGCCTCATAGTCGCAGCCCGCGTCGCGCTGGACCGCGCAGGTACGACGTGGCACCCGACCGAGCCCGGACGCACCACGGTACTTGTCACTTCCGGGGTCTACCGTCTCAGTCGCAACCCGACCTACCTCGGAATGGAGATCGTACTGTTGGGCTGGGCGGTGGCGTTGGCGAGCCCGGCAGCCGCCCTGGTGTCGGCGCTCTTCGTCGCCTATATCGCCCGCTTCCAGATACGGCCGGAAGAGCTGACCCTGTCGGTCTCGCTCGGCCAGGACTACCGCGACTACTCGAAGCGAGTCCGCCGCTGGGTTTGAGGCCCGACAAGCGCTTCGAACGGACGGCGCGAGCGGTATCCTTATGCCCGCGTGTGAGCGCCGCTCATGCGCAACGCGTTCGGTGAGAAGGAAAGGGGGAGAACGTGGAAGACCAGGACGACCGAGTGCTCAGCGAGCCGGAGCTCGAGCAGTCTTTTCCGTACGACGATCGGCCCTTTCACCCCACACCGGAGGAAGACCGTCCTCTTGAAAGGCTCGCCGGACGTGGGCAGACCGAGGGGACACCGATGGGCCTGGGTAAAGGCCTGTCGTGGGCAGTGGTCATCGTGGTCGCCGCGATCGCGCTCGTGTCGATCGGCGGGTACGTGCTCTCGCTCCTCCGATAGATGGGGGGCGCCGGCCACGCCGTGTCCGGCTTGAAAGGACAACAGAGATGAGGAAGCTGATTGTGACCACTTTCTTGACCCTCGACGGGGTCATGCAGGCCCCGGGCGGACCCGGAGAGGACGACGACGGTTTCGCCTTCGGCGGCTGGTCCGTGAACTACTGGGACGAGCTCATGGGTCAGGCCATGGAGGAGTTCATGGGTAAACCGTTCGATCTTGTTCTTGGACGCAAGACCTACGACATCTTTGCCGCATATTGGCCGCACGCCCCTGAGGAGGCGGGCGCCAAGCCACTGAACGACGCCACCAAGTACGTCGCGTCAAGAAGCCGTCCCGCACTCGAGTGGAGCAAGTCGATCCTGATCGAGGGAGACGCCGCCGAAGGCGTCGCGGCGCTCAAGCGGGAAGACGGGCCCGAGCTGCAAGTCCATGGCAGCGGGAATCTGATTCAGACGCTCATGCGCCATGGCCTCGTCGACCAGTACCGGCTGTGGGTCTTTCCTCTCGTCATCGGCTTGGGGAAGCGTTTGTTCGCTGATGGCACCTTCCCTGGCGCGCTGAGGCTCGTCGACAGTAGCGTCTCCACGACCGGCGTCGTGATCGGTACGTACGAGCCTGCGGGTGAGATCGTGACGGGATCGTTCGCATTGGACTCGGAATGAGCGCCTGAATCGGGGCCGCCTAAGAAAGGGAATCGACTTGGCGGCCGTGAGGTAGTCTACGGCGCGCGCGGGTCGTGATACTGACGCTGTGTTCGCCGCCGCGGACGCGTTTCTGGGCGATATGTGACGTTGCGCATCAGGTCTACACCGTCGGCGGAGGCAGACTCGCCCATACTGCGCACTCAGCTGGGATCGCTCCGGGCGCATCGGTCAGGGCGCGCACCTTTGGTGCGCGCCCTGGAACACGTGACTCAACCTGTCGTGAGTGAGCGCTCGGCTCGGTCGCCGATGCATCCTCGATAGCGTACCGTCCTGCGCGTGCGCCTGCTACAGCGTCTGCTTCAACGAACTGACAGTCACCTCGAGCACCCGGGTCAGGAACGAGAACTTCTCCTTCATCATGTCGAAGTCTGGACCGTCGGCGATAAACGCTGCGGTGGCTTCGAGCAAGAAGCCGGCACCGGTGCCCCGGTGCCCTTCGACTTCCTTCGATCCGACGGTGAGCAAGACCTTATTGTTCTGCTGGGTCTTCTTCTCGGTCTTCCTCATGGCGTGCGCGGGAATCAGCAGTCTGTCGTCTCCCCTGGTGACCAGATAGCTGTTCCAGGTGTTGACCACGTGCGCGCCGCTGTCGTCCCACGATACGATGGACACGACTCCCTCTTTGCCGATTACCTCGAGGAACTTCTCTGTGAACATTCTTTCGCCCCCTCAAATTGGGTTATTATGGATACGTGTTAGCGACAATGGGTAGACTACCCGGCGCCGGCGGCCAAGTCAAGAGGTGTTTGGGGAAATCGGCTATTCTGGGTTGGCGAAGTCTATGAAGGAGGCGTGTCAGTGCAATTCGGCGTCGGCGTTGAGTACGCGTTTCACTCGCTCTTCTACATGGTCGACCTCCCGCCCCACCAGACCATCGGCATCAGGGACATCGCGAAGCTGAACGGCATTGCGGAAACCTACCTCTCCAAGGTGTTCTCCAAGTTGCGAAAGGCGGGAATCGTCAGATCGGTCCCAGGGGCGAGGGGTGGATATGAGCTCGCGAAGTCCCCAGAGGAGATCTCCTTTTGGGACGTCATCGAGGCGATCGAGGGTCCGGCGCCCTTTTTCCGGTGCGCGGAGCTGCGGCAGCAGAACATCTTTGTAGAAGACCCTAGTATCTTTTCGAGCAGCTGCCCTTGTTTGATCAAGGTTGTCATCGAGGACGCGGAGGAACTCATGCGGGACGCTTTGAGGGCGAAGTCGCTCTCGTGGCTGCACGATACTGCGTGGAAGGACTTTCCGCCGGATAGGAAGCAGGCGATCGCCGCGTGGTCCCAGAGCATTTGACCTGAGGCTCGCCCGGAGACAAGGCCGGTCGGGTTCACCGGAAGGGGAGTGACGACATGAAGTACATGATCATGATGTTCGGCGAGGCGGCCTCCATGACGGAGACCAAGTCGCCGGAGTGGATCGACAAGATGATGACGTTCATGTTCCAGATCGACAAGGACCTCAGAGAGTCCGGCGAGCTCGTCTTCGAACTCGGGCTCGCTGACGGAAGCACAGCGAAGCTCGTCACCATCGAAGGCGGCGCCCCCGTTGTGACCGACGGTTCGTTCGCCGCTTCGGAGGCATCGCTCATCGGCTACTGGGTGGTCGACGTGGCCGGCGAGGCCCGCGCGATCGAGATCGCGTCTCAGATCGCCGGGGTCACCGGTGGGCCGGTCGAGGTCCGCCTTTCGCCGGCGCCGCCATCGCCCGAGTAACTCAATCCAGAAGCCTCTCAAGCCCATCAAGAATGAGGTTGAGCCCGAACTCGAAGTCGGCTTCTTCATCGTGGCCGGAGTTCATCGCATACTCGACGACCATCTCCCTGAGGTAGGGGTACTCATCGGCGGGTAGCGCATGGAGAAAGGCCTCCGCCATCTCCTCGGGCTTGATGTCGCGCCCGGCAGACATGTTGAGTTGCTGTCGACCGAAGCCGTAGATGTAGCTGTCGAGGACCGAGAACGCACGCGCGGCCATCTCGAGTGTGAACCCGGCCCGCCGGAGTGTCCCAAACATCCAGTCAAAGTAGCGTAGCCTCGCAGGTCCGCTGCTCATCCGTGAATCGATCAGAGCACTCGCCCACGGGTGGCGGGAGAAGACCGACTGGGCCGATATCGCCCGCCGGCGCATGGCCTCTTTCCAGTCGACCGTGTCCGACGGCAGGTCGATCTCACTCACCACGAGATCGACCATGCCGTCGAGGATGTCGTCCTTGTTCGCCACGTGGTTGTACAGCGACATCGCTTCCACGCCGAGTCTCAGCCCGAGCCCGCGCATTGTGAGTGACTCGATGCCGTCCTCGTCGGCGAGCAGGACGGCGGCACCGAGCACCCGATCCCTTGTGAGCGGCACTCGGGGCTCGGGACTCGGCGTGGGTCGTGTCGGCTCAGGCATCTTCCACCTCGGGGTCTCTCGCAGTGGCCGCGCGGTAGCGCCGAAACCTCTTGACATACTTACAGCGTAAGCATATCATACTTACATAGTAAGTTAACAGCGAACGTGTCTGGGCGGAAGCGCACCATGCTCAGACGAGAGAGGAGACCCGAATGAATTCGTCCGTCGGTGGAATTGTGCGGCAGCAGAAGGTGGGGGGCCTGGCCGCACTCTACCTGGCTCTGGCCTACATAGTGGCCATGCCCTACTTCCTCGTGTTCGCAAAGTACCCGAGTGTCACGGATCCCGTTGAGAAGGTGGCCCTGCTCGTGGGTAACCACAACAGCATGCAGGCCATGTACCTGATCACATACGTCATCTTCGGCATCGCCTTGGCCGTCCTTTCGTTGGCGGTCTATGCGCGCCTGAAAGACGGAGCCCCGACCTTGATGCAGGCGGCGACCGCCGTGGGACTCATCTGGGCCATCGTGCTCGTGGCGAGCGGGATGATCTTCAACGCGGGCATGGCGGCGGTCGTCGGACTCCAGGGCACCAGTCCGGCTGAGGCCGTAGCTGCCTGGCAGGCGATCGAGCCTGTGGCTCAAGGCCTCGGTGGATCCGGCGGTGAGCTTCTCGGCGGTCTGTGGGTCCTGCTGCTGAGCCTGGCTGCGCTGCGCACCCAGGGACTGCCCCAGGTGCTGAACTGGCTCGGAGTGGCCATCGGCGCGGCAGGCGTCCTCTCCGTCGTGCCGGCACTCAATGACGTGGGTATCGTCTTCGGGTTGCTGCAGATCGTGTGGTTCGTGGGGCTCGGGATCGTCCTGCTGCGCACGACGTCACGGCCGGCAGAGATCCGGCAACGAGAGGCTGAGGCTCTAGAGCAGGGGAAGAGCTTCCTGCCTTCCCCGATGGTCTAGCGACGGCATGCAGCAGAAAGCGCGCTCTGCTCGGGTATTCTCGACAAGGGAGACATCGGGGCGCGCTTCAGGCTGATGCCGGAACACGGCCCGGCGGTATCGCCCGACTGCTCCCGCCTCCGTCGGCTCAGGAAGGCCGCGTGGGTCCGACCGCCGGCGGAACCGCGACTGCCGTCGGTGGTGTGGGCGGTCTCGCCCCGGCAGCGTCGGATGCGGGGTGGGGGTACGTCGACGCCACGGGGGCGTTCGTCATCACTCCCCACTACGCCACCGCCTCCAGCTTCTCCTACGGCCGTGCCGCCGTTACCGAAGGCGACGGGACCAAGGCTGGGTACATCGACACGACCGGGAAGCTGGTGATCAAGGCCCAATACGAGTTCTTCACCGACTTCTCAGACGGGTTGGCTGTCGTAAGCGCGCGCGGTGGCGACGGGTACATCGATACCAGGGGCGTGTTCGTCATCGAGCCCCGTTTCGAGAGCGCCCAGAACTTCTCCCCAGGGGTTGGCCGGGGTGAGCGTGGGCGTCAAGGTCGGCTTCGTCGACACGAGCGGACTGATGGTCATCGCTCCTCGGTTCGAAGAGGCCTCGCGCTTCTCGGACGGATTTGCGCCGGTGCGCACGGGAGGGAAGTGGGGATACATTGACACGGCGGGAAATCTCGTCATCCCGCCCCGGTTCGACCGGGCCTTCCCCTTCTCGGAGGGACGCGCCCGCGCGGTGGTGGGCGACACCTACGGCTACATCGACGCGTCCGGTACCTCGATCGTCGATCCGTGGTTCGCCGTGGACCATAATGCGCGAAACGCGATGGGGGGAGACTTCTCGGACGGCCTTGCCTTCGTCCTGGTGGACGGGAAGACCGGTTACATCGACAAGACCGGCCGATTCGTGGTGGAACCGCGGTTCTGGGAAGGCAATACCTTCTCTCACGGCCGGGCAGCCGTGCTCATCGACGGCAACTACTAGCATTGGCCGCCTATCCGGCCAGGCGAAGACCCCCCCGGTCGGCCATCTCGCAACCCGCCATGTGCCTGGTCAACCGGCTTTGACGAAGTGAGACACTGAAGCCGCACGAAAGGCAGCCAGTGGAGGCGAGAAACGATGGAGTCATACAGAGAAAACGCACTAGCCGTGGAACCACGAAGGAGCAAGGCGGAGAAGTTCTGGGATAGACTCGCCCGTGTCTGGGACGAACCAACCGACGAGTCCGGGCAGACCGACACCAAGGTCCTGGCCAAGACCAGGCCGTACCTCAAAGCCACGGATACTATCCTTGACTACGGGTGTGCGAAAGGCAGCGTAGACCTGAAGCTTGCGCCTGCCGTCAAGGCGATCCACGGTATCGATATCTCGTCCAAGATGATCGCTGCCGCACGAGAAGCGGCAGAAGCGGGCAAGGTCGCCAATGTGTCTTTCACGAAGGCCACGATCTTCGACGAAAGCCTCGAGCGTGAGTCATTCGAAGTGGTCCTTGCCTTCAACATATTCCACCTGCTGGAAGACGCACCGAAGGCTCTGCTAAGGATAGACGAACTGCTGAAGCCGGGAGGTTGTCTCATCTCGGTGATGCCCTGCGCGGCGGAGAGGGGGACAGTGCGGGTCAGAAGTGTGATGCTCCTCGTGAGCTTGGCCAGTAGGCTGGGACTGATCCCCTATGTGTGGCGATGCACCATCGCGGAGTTGCAGGAGTCCATGAACGCCGCCGGTTTGGTCATTGTCGAGATCGAGGAGTTGGCCCCCAGCACGTCAGAGTACTTCGTCGTGGCGACGAAGACAGAAGGACTCGATCACGATGGCGTCAAACAGACTTGACAGAATGTCTGGTGTGCTTTACAGTGAAGATGTCAAATATACCTGACATCTCAGGAGGCCACGATGCCATTCGAAGAAAAGCTGACGTGGGTGTTCGCGGTGGTCACCGCCGCTGTGTCCGCGGTCTATTTCGCGACCGTGCTGGGTCGGGTGGGAGATGTTCCTGTCTCCGAGATCGCTTATCAGAAGCCCATGCTCATCGCCATCGGAGCGGCGATCGCAGTGACGATCGTAGGCACGATACTCGCCGCGATCGGCACGGCCATCTCGGGGGAGGTCACGGGAAGCGGTTCGGTCGATGAGATCGACCGCAAAGACGAGCGGGACGTACACATCAAACGGCGCGGCGAGCTCGTCGGGTACTACGTTCTCTCCGCCGGAATGGTGGGAGTACTTGCGCTCACCATGCTGGAGTTCGAATACTTCTGGATAGCGAACGCGCTGTATCTGTCGTTCGTGGTCGCTTCACTTGTCTCATCTGCGGTCAAGCTCGTCGCTTACCACAGGGGCTTCTAGCCATGGGCAAGCCCACGAGGGTCACCAACAAGATCCGAGCGCTGCGGTTCGCCAACGGCGAGATGACGCAGGCCGAGATCGCCGGCCGGCTGCACGTGACGCGGCAGACCGTCATCGCCATCGAACAGGGGCGCTACTCGCCTTCGCTGGAGATGGCGTTCCAGATCGCGAAGGTGTTCGGCGTGCCTCTCGACGAGGTGTTCCAGTATCCGGAGGAGTCATGAGGGAACAGGCAGTGGAAGCGTTCGCCGCGCTCGAGCGAGGAGTGGAGACGGCGTTGGAGACCTATTCCAACGTCCACCGAGGCAGCGGACAGAACTCGGTGGTGTCCACGCACCTGTTCGAGCAGGCCAGGGACATCGTCCTCGAGTACTTGGAGATGGACAAGGGCACCCACGTGGTCGTCTTCTGCTCACCCAGGGCGGCGGAGGAGCTGATAGCGCGACTCGAACCTGGGAGCTACAGCAGTGCGTCGAGCCAGGACGTCGGTCTCCCGCTGGGCGTGAGGGCGCTAGCCGTCCGCGAGAAGGCGTTGCGCAGGGCTGTTCCCTTCCAGTGCGGTGGCGGGACGGCGAGGCTCGTCTCCAACGGTTGGGTCATCTGGGCCGCTGCGCCGGATAGATTCGAGGCCGGCACGCCCGCGATAATCAACATCATCACGTTTGCCAAGGCACTGCGGCTGATGCAGCGATTCGGGGACGACGTCTTCCGCGATACGACCGACGAGATGCTGTCAGCTACCGATATTCTGCTCCACGACGAACTGGACCAGTACTCCGGTCGAGAACTGCTGGATGCACTCAGGCAGACCCTGATCGGATCGGCCGTTCGCGTCCCCACGGCGGAAGGCACGCGGCCCTACATCAACCTGGACAACGCCGCCAGCACGCCCACGTTCGAGCCGATATGGGATGCGGTCCGCCATACGTGGCGCCAGCCCCCGCACGTGCGGCAGGCGATCGTTCAGGAGGTCAGGACGATCTGCGCCGACGTGCTGGACGCGCCGTTGGCGGAATACGACGTGATCTTTACCTCCAACACGACGGAAGCCATCAATCTAGTGGCCGAGAGCCTCAGCGTCGAAGCCGCACAGGGCACCGAATTGGACCGGGGCACCGGACTGGTTGTCATCAACACGCTGCTGGAGCACAACTCCAACGAGCTGCCGTGGCGCACGATTCCCGACTCTTCGCTGATCCGGGTGTCGATCGATGCCGAAGGTTTCGTAGATCTGAGCGAGCTGGAAGCGCTCCTGAGCGAGTACAACGAGGGTGAGCGGCACGGAGGGCGGCGCGTCAGAGTCGTGGCCGTGAGCGGCGCTTCGAACGTGCTCGGCACCTGCAACGATCTGGGCAAGATCAGCGAAGTCGTTCACCGGTACGGAGCGCTCCTGCTGGTTGATGCGGCTCAGTTGGTCGCGCACCGCGCTGTCTCGATGGAACGCTCCGGAATCGACTATCTCGCTTTCTCGGCCCACAAGGCGTATGCGCCGTTCGGCACCGGAGTGCTGGTGGCCAGGAAGGGATTTCTCGGCTTCAGCCCGGCTGAACGAGAGTTGATCCGCTCGTCCGGGGAAGAGAACGTCGGGGGCATCGCCGCCCTGGGCAAGGCGCTCGTGCTCCTGCAGCGGGTGGGCTTTGACGTGATCCAGGAGCGAGAACGGACCCTGACCGAGCGGACGCTGCGCGGCATGGAGCAGATTCCGGGCCTCACGACCTATGGTATCAGCGACCCCGACTCGCCGGCGTTCACTCTGAGGGGAGGCGTCATCCCCTTCAGCCTGAAGGGTATGGTCTCCCACACGGTGGCCCGAGAACTGGCCGCGCGCGGAGGGATCGGCGTGCGGGCCGGTTGTCATTGCGCGCACCTGACGGTCAAACGGATGCTCGGAATCCCGGCCTGGGCGCAGGAGATTCAGCGGGTGATGTTGACAGTGCTACGACGCATGGAGCTGCCCGGTGTCGTCCGCGTGAGCCTGGGCATCGAGAACAGCGAAGACGATGTGGACACGTTGCTGCGCGTGTTGGGCGATACCGCGCGGCGGCACGGGGGTAAGACGGACAAGAAGGCCGTCCGGCGGCAGATGGACGATCTCGCCGAGACCGCGGCGCGGCTGGTCTACGCTCAGCCTGCGTAGGGAGCCGGGGGCCTGCGCTGGCATTCGCGCTGCGGCTCATGTAATCTGATTATCAGATTCCGAAAGGAGGCGCGATGCCCGAGTCTCTCACTGTCACAGAAGTGGTCCGCCATTTCGCCGACTACGTCAATCGCGTCGTCTATCGTCGTGAGTCGTTCGTCCTCGTCCGTGGCAACAGGCCGGTAGCAGAGCTCCGGCCCCTTCCTGCGGGCATGCGGCTCGGCGAACTTCCGGGGCTGTTTGATTCGCTGCCTCACTTGTCCGCTGTCGAAGCCGACGCCTTCGCGGCCGATCTCGAGACGGCCCGGGAGGATCTTGCTCGGACCGAGGTCCATGACCCGTGGCCGTCCTGATCGATGCCAGCATCCTGATCGAAGCCGAGCGCGGGAAACTCGACCTCGAGCCGCACGTGGCACGTCGGCCGGATGACGAATCGTTCTTGTCCGTAATCACCGCGAGTGAACTGCTCCATGGCGTCCATCGTGCGGTGCAACCGGAACAGCGCGCCCGACGTTCAGCGTTCGTCGAGGGTATCCTGGAGCGCTTCCCGCTCCTTCCGGTGGATCTCGCCACCGCGCGCGCCCATGCGCAGGTGTGGGCGGAACTCGCGAAGGCGGGCACGCTCATAGGTCCGCATGACCTCTGGTTGGCGGCTACCTGCTTAGCTCACGGGCTCACAATGGTGACGGCAAACCTTCGTGAGTTTGAGCGGGTCCCCGGCCTCCAAGTCGAGGCGTGGGCTGATCTCGTTTGAAGCGAACTCGGCGCCGTTGACGCGGTTCGCCTATCGGCGTAGACCTTCGGTCGTTAGGCCTGGCGGATAGCAGGGTATAGAAAAGATAGTAAGATGATTCATCGATACAGGGATGGCCGGAAATGGCAGCTACGACGCACATCGGACAGACGACGTTCACGACACCGAGCGACACGAGGCTCGTAGCGACTCACGAGTTCGAGGCTCCACGGGAGCTGTTGTGGGCGGCCCACACGCAGTGCGAGCACGTCCAACGCTGGCTTCTGGGAACCGATGAGTGGACCATGCCGATCTGCGCGATCGACCTGACGCCCGGGGGTGGATGGCGCTACGTGTTTGAGGGACCGGGGGGTGCGGGCTTCCAATTGAGCGGACGGCAGCGCGAGATACTGGCTCCTGAGCGCATCGTGCAGACCGAGACCTTGGACGACGGGCCGGTCGAAACGGTCAACACTCTGACGCTCAGTGAAGAGGGCACCCGGACGATCCTGCGGACGACCGTCGATTACCCGTCGAAGGAAGTCCGCGAGCAGATCATCGCGACCGGGATGCTGGACGGGTGGGCCGAAAGCTATGACCGGTTGGAAGAGTACCTGCGATCCCTGGGGCCGGGAATGTGACCACGCAGTCGCTGTCGACGCGCGGCCACCGAGGAGGATGCGTCGCGCCAAGAGGAGGCATCATCCCATGAGATACAGGCAGGAGATCATCATCGAGGCCCCACGCGACAGGGTCGTCGCTCTGTTTGTCGATCCGGAGCACTTCTCGGAGTGGCAACCAGGTTTGGAGTGCTACCAGCTCGTGAGCGGAGAGCAGGCGCAGACAGGCGCCAAAGCCGAGCTCACCACGCGGGCCGGCCACCGCGTGACCGGCATGACCGAGACGGTCGAGCGGAACGCCCTACCGGACGAGCTCGACGTCATCTACGAGACTCCCGGTGTGTGGAACCGCAACGCCAACCGGTTCGCCGCTGAATCCCCCACGAGCACGCGCTGGACCTCAGAGAACGAGTTCCGGTTCGAAGGGTTGCGCAAAGCCCTGGGACTGCTCGAAGGCTCGTTCAAGAAGGAGTCGTTCGGAACGATGGAGCGATTCAAAGCGTTCGCCGAGAAGGTCTGACACCGGGGATCGCTGCACTAGGAGCAGGAACCGCGTCTCGAATCTCCGGACTACGGCGCCGCTCCTGAAGTGCGTACCACGAAAACCAGGTGAGCGATGCGGGATACTCGTGGTGTGTTCTTCGCATGATGATGGGGTGAAGCGCCCTTCTCGACGCGATGCGGACGGCGCTCTCCCGCAGTCCGGTCGTGGTTCTCACCGGACCGCGAAAATGCGGCAAGCGGTAGTCCGAGTCCATTCCGTCGCACCGGACTGATATTGTTCATAAGACCAACCGGTCGCGGCGGCGGGATTCGGCAGACTGTCCGAGGAGGCAACGCGTGCCCAAAGCGAAGAAGAACGCGGTCTCCGCTGGTGCCACCGCCGCCACCGTCGGCTACGAAGCCCAACTCTGGCAGATGGCTGACGCCCTGCGCGGGAGCATGGACGCCGCCGAATACAAGCACGTCTGCCTCGGCCTGCTGTTCCTCAAATACATCTCCGACGCCTTCGAAGAGAAGCATGCCGCGCTGCTGGCCGAGGAGGCCCAAGGCGCCGATCCCGAAGACCCCGACGAGTACCGCGCCCAGAGCATCTTCTGGGTGCCGCCCGAGGCGCGCTGGCCGCACCTGAAGGCGCAGGCCCGCCAGAGCACCATCGGCCCGCTGGTCGACGACGCCATGGCCGGCATCGAGCGCGACAACCCGGCGCTCAAGGGCGTGCTGCCCAAGGACTACGCCCGCCCCGCCCTCGACAAGCAGCGTCTCGGCCAGTTGATCGACATGATCAGCAACATCAAGGTCGGCGACGAGGCGAGCCGCGCCAAGGACGTGCTCGGCCGCGTCTACGAGTACTTCCTCTCGCAGTTCGCCAGCGCCGAGGGCAAGAAGGGCGGTGAGTTCTACACGCCGCGCTGTGTGGTCAAGCTGCTGGTCGAGATGCTCGAGCCCTACCGTGGCCGTGTGTACGACCCCTGCTGCGGGTCGTCGGGGATGTTCGTGCAGTCGGTGGAGTTCATCCGCGCACACGCTACTGGGAACGGAAACGGAGGGGAAGGCAACGGCGGCACGGCCAAGGCCGACATCTCGATCTACGGCCAGGAGTCGAACTACACTACCTGGCGCCTGGCCCGGATGAACCTCGCCATCCGCGGCATCGACTCCGGCCAGATCGCGCAGGGTGACACCTTCCACAACGACCGCCACCCCGACCTCAAGGCCGACTTCATCCTCGCCAACCCGCCCTTCAACATCTCCGACTGGGGCGGGGAGCGCCTGCGCGACGACAAGCGCTGGTCGTACGGCGTGCCGCCCGCGGGCAACGCCAACTTCGCCTGGGTGCAGCACATCGTCCACCACCTGGCGCCGGCGGGTGTGGCCGGCCTCGTGCTCGCCAACGGCTCGATGTCGTCCAACCAGTCCGGCGAGGGCGTGATCCGCAGCAACCTGATCGAGGCCGACCTGGTGGACTGCATGGTCGCGCTGCCCGGTCAACTCTTCTACTCGACCCAGATTCCCGCGTGCCTGTGGTTCCTGGCGCGCGACCGCAAGAACGGCAAGTTCCGCGACCGCCGCGGCCACGTGCTTTTCATCGACGCCCGCAAGCTCGGACCGCTCGTGGACCGCACCCACCGCGAGCTGACCGACGACGATATCGCCCGCATCGCGGCCACCTACCACGCCTGGCGTGGCGAGAAGGAGGCGGGCGAGTATGCGGACATCGCCGGCTTCTGCAAGAGCGCGCCCCTGGAGGAGGTCCGCAAGCACGGCCAGGTGCTCACGCCCGGCCGTTACGTCGGAGCCGAGGCGGTGGAGGACGACGGCGAACCGTTCGAGGAGAAGATGCGGCGGCTCACCGCGACGCTGCGTGAGGAGCAGGCCGAGGGCGCGAGGCTGGACGCAGCTATCGCCGCCAACCTAAAGGAGTTGGGGTTCTGGGGCTAGTTATTATCACTTAGCGCGATATGTGATAATACGCCTCAGCGTTATTTGCGCTTGTGAGAGAGGGATACTCTGGTGCAACGAGGTACAACAGGGCGATTCGAGGTAACCGCGGTCGGCGGCGAGCGCGTGCGTGCCTTCGTGCCTGTTCCGTTGCCGCCGGAGCCCCCGGTCGACATGACTCCCGAGCGTCAGCACCTTCTGGAGAGCGCGCTCCTCGCATGCGGCCGGCTGGATGGTGTCACCGCGCTGCTGCCCGAGCCCGACCTGTTCTTCTATGCTTATGTCCGTCGCGAGGCCGTTCTGTCCAGCCAGATCGAGGGTACGCAATCATCGCTGTCCGACCTGTTGCTCTTCGAACTCGACGCGGCACCCGGCGTGCCCTTCGATGATGTCGTGGAAGTCTCGACCTACGTCGCCGCCCTAGAACACGGGCTGGCGCGCCTGGCCGGAGGTTTTCCCTTGTGCAACCGGCTTCTGCGGGAGATCCACGACACGTTGCTCTCCCGCGGTCGCGGTGCCGACAAACAGCCGGGCGAATTCCGCAGGAGTCAGAACTGGATCGGGGGCACACGCCCCGGCAATGCTCGGTTCGTGCCTCCACCGCCGCAGGAGGTCGAGTCCTGCATGGCAGAACTCGAACGCTTCTTGAACCATCCCACCAGCTCGGGCACGCTCGTGAAGGCCGCGCTTGCGCACGTGCAGTTCGAGACCATCCATCCCTTCCTTGACGGTAACGGCCGAGTCGGGCGACTTCTGATCGCCCTCATCCTGCATCACGACGGCGTGCTTCGGCAGCCGCTGCTCTACCTGAGCCTCTACTTCAAGCAGCACCGGGCCGAGTACTACCGGCAGCTTGACTCCGTGCGCACCACAGGCGACTGGGAAACCTGGCTCGACTTCTTCCTCGAGGGCGTGACCGAGACGGCCACCGGTGCGGTAGACACGGCTCATCGGCTTCTCGCTATGTTCCAGACTGACGCCGAGTGTATCCAAGGCCTCGGCCGCGCGGCCGTCAGTGCCTTGCGCGTGTTCGATGCCCTGCGGCGCCGTCCGGTGGCAGACATCGACCATCTTGCGCGCCAGACCGGTGTCGCGTATTCCACGGCCGCGCGTGCGGTGGAAGCCCTCGTGGAGCTGGGTATATTGCGGGAGCTGACCGGGCGTCGACGCAGTCGTGTGTTCGCATACGATCGGTATCTGGCGACTCTGAGCGAGGGAGCGCAGCCGTTTTCTCCAGTTCGAGAGTGAGCGTGGACACGGCTTTGGAGGATAGCCCATGAGTAACAGTGACGAGATCCGATGGCAACAGCGCCTGGCGAACTTCGGCAAGGCCATGTCTCAACTCGATGCGGCAACCAAGGCGAACGAGTACTCCGACTTAGAACGCGCCGGCGTCATAAAGACCTTCGAGTTCTCGTTCGAACTGGCCTGGAAGACGCTCAAGGACCTTCTCTTCTATGAAGGATTCGACGAGAAGACCCCGCGGGACGTGCTGCGCCGCGCCTTCGAAGCGGGGTACCTGGAGGAGGACGCCGCCGAGGCCGCACTTGATGCCCTGGACAAGCGCAATCTCCTGACCCGCACCTACGATGACAAGACAGCCAAGGAGGCCGTGGCCCTTATTAAGAACCGCTACGCGCCCATGTTGCGGGGACTACTGGCGCGCCTGCGGGACAAGCAGGCATCGATGTGAACGACGGCCTGAAGGACCGCCATCGCCAGGCCATCCTGGACGTCCTGCGCGCCCATCCCGGCGTGGACCGGGCCGTCCTCTTCGGCTCGCGCGCCATGGGGACCTTTACCCCCGCATCCGACGTGGACATCTGCCTGTACGGAGACTCCCTGACGCTGACTGACCAGGCACGACTGACCGCGAGGATGGAGGAGCTGACTATCCCTCAACGGGTGGACCTGCTCCCGCACCACGCCATCGAGGACCAGGCCCTGCTTGATCACATCGCGCGGGAAGGGAAGGTCCTGTTCGAGCGGGATCGGGGGAAAGGGGGCGAGGGGGGTAAGACGCGCCTAGGCGACGTCACCGACATCATCATGGGGCAGTCTCCGCCGGGAGAGACCTGCAACACAGAGGGTGCTGGCCTCCCGTTGTTGAACGGCCCGACCGACTACGGGCCGCATCATCCGTCGGCTGTTCAATGGACGACGGCGGCGCGAAAGCGGGCACGATCGGGTGATGTGCTCTTTTGTGTACGTGGCTCGACCACGGGCCGCATGAACTGGGCGGATCGCGAGTACGCGATCGGGCGAGGTGTTGCAGCGATCCGCCACAAGGAGAGCCCGGAACTTCAGCCGCTCGTGCATGCTGTTGTTGAGTACGGACTGCCTGGTCTACTGCTTCAGGCGACAGGTTCGACGTTCCCGAACGTCTCTGCGAATCAGCTCGCCGGCCTCTGGTGGCCGAGCCTCCCCGAGCGTCAACAACGCGCCATCGCCCACATCCTCGGCACGCTGGATGACAAGATCGAATTGAACAGGCGGATGAACGAGACGCTGGAGGCGATGGCGCAGGCGCTCTTCAAGTCATGGTTCGTGGACTTCGACCCCGTTCGCGCCAAGGCCGAAGGCCGCGATTCCGGTCTTCCCAAGATCCTCGCCGACCTTTTCCCCGCTCGCTTCGTCGACTCCGAACTCGGCGAGATTCCGGAGGGGTGGGAGGTGGGGACGCTTGGTAACGTCGCCGAGCATCCGCGCCGGAGTGTGCAGCCCGACGATATCGAGCCAAGCGTGCCCTATATCGCTCTCGGGCACATGCCCAAGCGTTGCATCGCTCTGTCTGACTGGGGCGTCGCCGAAGGACTCGAAAGCAACAAGTTCGAATTCAAGAAGCATGAGATTCTTTTCGGAAAGCTTCGGCCGTACTTCCACAAGGTAGGTGTCGCGCCGGTCGATGGTGTCTGCTCTACGGACATAGTGGTTATGGCGCCGCAAGCCCCACACTGGTTGTCTTTTGTGCTGGGTCTCGTGTCGAGCGACGAGTTCGTCGATTATACGAACGCCGGCTCGACGGGTACGAAGATGCCCCGGACGAGCTGGTCGGACATGGCGCGCTACGAGGTCGCGCTACCGCCAATAACAGTAGCGGAGTCGTTCGGGAAGTGGTTGCATCCGGCGATTGAGCGGATCATCGCGGGCATCCACGAATCACGTAGCCTCGTCGCGTCGCGCGACACACTGCTGCCCAGGCTCATATCTGGCGAGCTGCGGGTGAAGGACGCTGGAGAATCACAGGCGATCCACTGACGGAGGAATAGATGTCCCCTCGATCTCTTACACCACCGCGCATTGAGTATCTGAGGGTCAAGAACTTCCGCGCGCTGTGCGATGTGGAGTTCAAGGATCTGACCCCCCTAACAGTGCTGCTGGGCCCCAATGGAAGCGGCAAGTCGACCGTGTTCGACGTGTTCGCGTTCCTTGCCGAATGTTTCGAGCTCGGACTGCGCCGCGCGTGGGACAGGCGCGGCCGGGCCAAGGAGCTCAAGACTCGGGGTGGAGACGGGCCCGTGTTGATTGAGATCAAGTACCGGGAGCCTGGTTATCCGCTCATCACATACCACTTGGCTGTTGATGAGCGCGCCGGAGGCCCGGTGGTGGTCGAGGAATGGTTGCGCTGGAAGCGGGGCAGCCACGGACAGCCGTTCCGCTTTCTTGAATACCACGAAGGCCAGGGCCGCGCGGTCAGCGGCGAGTTGCCCGACGAACAGGATCGTCGTGTGGAGGTCGCACTGAAGTCTCCTGATCTTCTGGCGGTCAATGCACTGGGACAATTCGCCGAGCATCCCCGCGTTGCGGCCCTGCGCGATTTCATCACGGGCTGGTATGTGTCGTACCTGTCGGCCGACAGCGCGCGTGGGCAGCCCGAGGCAGGGCCGGACGAGCGTTTGACCAAGACCGGCGACAACCTTGCCAACGTGATCCAGTATCTGGCGGAACAGCACCCCGACCAACTTGAGCGCATCTTTGAGGTACTGCGCCAGCGTGTGCCACGCATCGAGCGAGTGCTGGCGGAGACCATGCCCGATGGTCGCTTGCTCCTTCAGATCAAGGACGCGCCTTTCAGCCATCCGGTGTTGGCGCGGTTCGCGTCGGATGGCACGCTGAAGATGTTGGCCTACCTGGTGTTGCTGTATGACCCAGCGCCTCCGCCGTTCATCGGGATCGAAGAGCCGGAGAACTTCCTTCACCCACGTTTGCTGCCTGAACTCGCGGAGGAGTGCCGCGCCTCCACTGAGCGTACGCAGCTGCTGGTGACCACACATTCGCCGTTCTTTCTGAACGCGTTGAAGCCAGGTGAGGTGCGCGTACTCTGGCGCGACGACCAGGGCTACACGCAGACGCGACGCGCTGCGGACTTGCCGGGCGTACCCGAGTTTGTGCAGCACGGCGCATTGCTGGGCCATCTGTGGATGGAGGGCCAGCTTGGCGTGGGCGATCCGCTCGTCAACGATGGCGCGCCAACCCGCCCGCTCGAAAGCCGCGGACGATGAGAGCGCGGCATCTGGAATTGCTGGTAGAGGAGCCCTCGATGGAGGCCTTCCTGCGCGCCCTGCTGCCCCGTCTATTGCCCTGTGATCGCACGTTCGAGGTTCACGCGTTCCAGGGCAAGGCCGACCTGTTGCACAAGCTGCAGGATCGCCTGCACGGCTATGCACGGTGGTTGCCGGCCGACTGGCGCATCGTGGTTGTCGTGGATCGCGATGACGACGATTGCCGGGCTCTGAAGCGGCAACTCGAATGCATGGCTGCAGCAGCCGGGTTGCGCACCCGATCGGTCGCAGGCGGGGCAGCGTGGAAACTAGTCAACCGTATCGCGATCGAGGAGCTTGAGGGCTGGTACTTTGGCGATTGGGAGGCGGTGCGCGCTGCCTACCCGAGGGTGCCCCGCACCATCCCGAACCGAGCGGGCTATCGCGACCCTGACGCGATCCGCGGCTCCTGGGAAGCGTTCGAGCGCGTCCTTCGACGGCACGGCTACTTCAGAACCGGCTTGCGCAAGGTGGAGGCAGCGCGCACGATGGGTGCCCATCTCGACCCCAGTAGCAGCGGATCGCGCAGCTTCGTGAAGTTGCGCGAAGCGATCATCGAGGCGACTGCGTGAGTGACTCTGGGCGGGTGAGTTATCACAACGGGCCATGACCACCTTCGCCGAATCCGGTGTCGGTCAGCGCGTCAACTCCAGGCGTGGCACCCAGTTCCGAATCTGGGCGCCGCGCACTCTTCGCGAGGACCTCTCACCCGGCCACACGCCGAACGAGCGGCGGCTGCAGGCGCGGGGGCCGGGGTTCTTCGCTGTCCGGCGAAAGGACCGGTCATGGCGATGATCCGGGCAAGATGCTGCAAGATGCTGCACGGACAGGAACAGCGACTGGGCCGGGCGCGGTCTCAAGGTGTTCCCGTGAAAAGCAAAAGACCCCGACGACTCCGCCGAGGCCAATTGCCGACCGAGAATCCCCAGTCCCAAGGATACTGTAGTGCCCTCGTCGTGCGCCGCCAATCGTCGCTGTGGCCTCTTTCGCGACACCAATCGCGTTGCAATGTCGCGATGACACTGTACCAACTCACGCCATCGGCTCGCCGCATGGCTTGGTTCAGGCGGCGCATCGATGACTTCCTTTGCTCGCCGACGGTGTCGTCGCGCGAGGGGGCGGTGGTCATGACGTTCACATTGCCAGGGAGGACGCCGGGGGAACGCCAGGGAAACGCCAGGGAAACGCTAGGGAAAGCCCCGACGGAGATCCTGCGGCTCCTCAAGGACCAGCCAGATCTGTCTGTGTCACAACTGGCAGCCCTCATGGACAAGTCCGAGAGCGCGATCCACCGCGCGATTCGGATACTTCGTGATTCAGGCCTGCTTGTACGGGTCGGCTCCGCCAAAGGCGGACACTGGAAGGTGATCGGGTGAGCGGCGTCACCGAATCCGTCGTCGAACAGGCCGCCCTCGCGTGGCTCGAAAGCGCCGGCTGGCAGGTCCGGAACGGCGCCGACATCGCCCCCGGCGAGCCCGCGGCCGAGCGTGACGACTACGGACAGGTCGTCCTGGCGCAGCGCCTGCGCGATGCGCTCGCGCGGCTCAACCCGGCGCTCCCAGCCGAAGCCCTCGACGACGCCTTCCGCAAGTTGACGCGTCCTGAAGGCGCGGAGCTCATCGCACGCAACCGCGCCCTGCACCGCCTGCTGGTCGACGGCGTGACCGTCGAGTACCGCGACGCCGAGGGCAACATCCGCGGAGCGCAGGCGCGGGTGATCGACTTCGACGACCCGGCGGGCAACGACTGGCTGGCGGTGAACCAGTTCAGCGTCGTCGAGAACAAGCACTCGCGGCGGCCGGACGTGGTGCTGTTTGTCAACGGTCTGCCGCTGGTCGTAATAGAACTCAAGAACGCCGCCGACGAGAACGCAACGATCTGGAGCGCTTTCCAGCAGCTCCAGACATACAAGGTGGAAATTCCCTCACTATTCGGGCCGAACGCGCTGCTCGCTCGTCTCCGACGGGGTGGAGGCGCGCGTGGGTACGCTCACCGCGGGGCGTGAGTGGTTCAAGCCCTGGCGGACCATCGCGGGCGAGACCTTGGCCGACGCGCATCTGCCGGAGCTGCAGGTGGTGATCGAGGGCCTGTGCGCACCGCGGCGCTTCCTCGACCTGGTCCGCGACTTCATCGTGTTCGAGGACGATGGCGGCTGCATCACCAAGAAGATGGCCGGCTACCACCAGTTCCACGCGGTGCAGGTGGCGGTGGCCGAGACGTTGCGCGCCGCGGAGCTGGCGCGGACAGATCGCGTCGCCGAGGCGCAGGACCGCTACGACACCGGCCGCAAACCGGGCGGCGCGCTCGGCGACCGGCGCGTCGGTGTGGTCTGGCACACGCAGGGCTCGGGCAAGAGCCTGACCATGGCCTTCTACGCCGGCCGCATCATCCGCGAGCCGGCGATGGAGAACCCGACCGTCGTCGTGCTTACCGACCGCAACGACCTCGACGACCAGCTCTTCGGCACCTTCTCGCGTTGCCAGGATCTTCTGCGCCAGCCACCGGTCCAGGCGGAGAGTCGCGCGCACCTGCGCGAGCTGCTCGGCGTGGCTGCGGGCGGCGTGGTGTTCACCACCATCCACAAGTTCTTCCCCGAGAGCCAGGGCGACCGATACCCGACGCTCTCCGAGCGCCGCAACATCGTGGTCATCGCCGACGAGGCGCACCGCAGCCAGTACGACTTCATCGACGGTTACGCGCGCCACATGCGCGACGCGTTGCCGCACGCCTCGTTCATCGGCTTCACCGGCACGCCGATCGAGCTGCAGGACGCCAACACGCGCGCGGTGTTCGGCGACTACATCAGCGTCTACGACATCCAGCGCGCCGTGCAGGACGGCGCCACGGTGCCGATCTACTACGAGAGCCGGCTGGCCAAGCTCGCCCTCGACGAAGCCGAGCGGCCGACCATCGACCCCGAGTTCGAGGAGGCCACCGAGGGCGAGGAGGTCGAGCGCAAGGAGAGGCTCAAGACCAAGTGGGCGCAGCTCGAGGCCGTGGTCGGGGCGCAGAAGCGGCTGGAGCTGGTCGCCAAGGACATCGTCGAGCACTTCGAGCAGCGGCTCGAGGCGATGGACGGCAAGGCGATGATCGTGTGCATGAGCCGGCGCATCTGCGTGGAGCTGTACCGCGAGATCGTCAGAGCTGCGGCCTGACTGGGACGGTGCCGACGACGAGCACGGCACGCTCAAGGTGGTGATGACCGGCGCCGCCTCCGATCCCGCCGACTGGCAGCGGCACATCCGCACCAAGCCGCGGCGCGAGGCGCTGGCCAACCGCTTCCGCGATCCGAAGGACCCGTTCAGGCTCGTCATCGTCCGCGACATGTGGCTCACCGGCTTCGACGCCCCGAGCCTGCACACGATGTACATCGACAAGCCGATGCGCGGGCACGGCTTGATGCAGGCGATCGCGCGCGTGAACCGGGTATTCGGTGACAAGCCCGGTGGGCTGGTGGTGGACTATCTGGGCCTGGCGCAGGAGCTGAAGCAGGCGCTCGCCACCTACACCGAGAGCGGCGGTACCGGGTGGACCGCGTTGGACCAGGATGAGGCCGTCGCCTTGATGCTCGAGAAGTACGAAGTGTGCTGCGGTCTCTTCCACGGCTTCGACCGATCGCGGTGGGTAAGCGGTGCGCCGCACGAGCGACTCGGTCTGCTGCCGGCCGCCCAAGAGCACATCCTGGCGCAGGAGAACGGCAAGGATCGGTACGTGCTTGCGGTGCGCGGGCTGTCCCAGGCGTTCGCTCTGGCCGTTCCACACGCTGAGGCTCTCCGAATCCGCGACGACGTGGCGTTCTTCCAGGCCGTTCAGGCGGTGCTGGCCAAGCGGGCCCCCGGTGATGCCCGGCCGGAGGCGGACATCGAGCACGCGGTCCGGCAGATCATCGCGCGCGCTGTGGCGCCGGAGGGTGTCATCGACATCTTCGCCGCCGCCGGTCTGGCGAAGCCGGACATCTCCATCCTCTCGGAAGAGTTCCTGGCCGAAGTGCGCGGGATGCCCCAGCGGAACCTGGCTGTGGAGCTCTTGCGCAAGCTGCTCGCGGGAGAGATCAAGGCCCGGGGTCGGAAGAACGTCGTGATGGCACGCTCCTTTGCGGAGATGCTGGAGCAGACGATCCGGCGGTATCAGAACCGGGCTCTCGAAGCCGCCCAGGTGATCGAGGAACTGATCAGGCTGGCCGGAGAGATGCGGGAGCTGAACGAACGGGGGGCGGCGCTTGACCTGTCGGAGGACGAGCTTGCCTTCTACGATGCCCTCGGGACCAACGACAGCGCCGTCAAGGTGCTCGGCGACGAGACGCTGCGGGCCATCGCCCAGGAACTGGTCAGGACCGTGCGCGCCAACGTCACCATCGATTGGACTATCCGCGAGAACGTGCGCGCCCAGCTGCGCGTGCTGGTGAAGCGGATTCTGCGACGGTATGGCTATCCGCCGGACAAGCAGGAGAAGGCGACGGAGACGGTGCTGGAGCAGGCGGCGCTGCTGTCCGGCGGGTGGGCGGCCGCGTGAAGGGGGCGCCTAACAACGGCATGCGGCCGACGGCGCCGTGCGGCACCGCTGGTGACGGGCGTTCGACAGGTCCATCGTGTATCGGCCAGAGTGCATCGGCCAGAATGAAAGGCGAGCGGGGAACGATGTTTCTGATCCGAGCGTAGTATGCTTGCGGCAGTCTCTCGGGAGGTGGAGCGGTGTCGGAGGTCTTCACAATTGAACTTGAGCTCGAGGCCGACGGGCGCTGGATTGCTGAGGTCGTCGAGCTCCCCGGCGTACTCGCTTACGGCATCACCGAGGACGACGCCGTCGCCCGGGTACAGGCCCTTGCCTTGCGGGTGGTTGCCGACCGTCTCGAGCACGATGAGGCCAATCACGAGCTTCTGAACATCACCTTCGCCGCTGCATGAGCGACTGGCCGAGCGCGCGCACCAAGCTCGTTCCCCACGACGGCGAAGAGAACGGCCCTCGCATGTTGGCGCGTATTTCAAAGAACACGGGACTGCGTCCCGAGGATCTGTGAGGCTGCGCGCACCGAACAAGCACGTCGACCCGACGGGCAAAGCCCGCAAGTCAAGCGCCAGGCGTTAGCCGGGCGTATATGGGGGTCCGATGATGGGCAGGACCAACGTGTCAGCACCGGAGATAGCCACCGACAGGCTGAGTCTTGCCCCTCTCTTGGTCTCCGACGCGGAGGCACTCTTCTCTTACCGCGCGCTGCCGGAGGTATGCCGGTACCAGAGTTGGGAACCGTTGCACATCGACGATGCTGTCCGCTTCATCGAGGATCACGAGCCCATCGAGTTCGACTCGCCCGGGACGTGGTTCCAGCTTGGCGTCCGCCTTCGCGACTCCGATCGGCTCATCGGTGATCTCGGCGTCCACTTCCTCGAGGACGGTCGGCAGGTGGAGATTGGCTTCACATTGGAACCGGCTTCGCAGGGCAAGGGCCTTGGGACGGAGGCCGTAGTCGGATTGCTCGACTACCTGTTCGGGCGGCTGGACAAGCATCGCGTCTTCGCGTCGGTCGATCCGCGCAATGCGTCGTCTGTGCGTCTCTTGCAGCGGGTAGGGATGCAGCAGGAGGCCCACTTCCGCGAGAGCCTCCGTTTCAAGGGGGAGTGGGCAGACGACGTCGTCTTCGCCGTGTTGGCGTCGGAATGGGATGGGAGGTCACAGGCGTGATGTCCTTCGGTTCTGGTGGTCCACGCCGGGCAAGCGAATCAACCCGAGCCGCGCGGACGTTGTCGGCGCGGCGGCGTAGAATAGATGTTGGGGTTGTTCGCATCTGCGAGGTGCTGCGATTGAGTATCGGCTTCCACGAGGATGCGCCGTGGGATT
This sequence comes from uncultured Actinomycetota bacterium, assembly GCA_963790415.1. Classification (GTDB taxonomy): domain Bacteria; phylum Actinomycetota; class Thermoleophilia; order RBG-16-64-13; family RBG-16-64-13; genus JAJZQZ01. The sequence goes on along the minus strand of CAWBOK010000005.1, from coordinate 112,260 downwards.
CGTCTGCAGGCCTGTGGAGCAAGTTCCTAGTCTCGGGCTGCGAAGCAGCTGTGTCTGCGGCCGATGCGCCGTACACGTCCTGGCAGTTCGGCTACGGGGTGGAGCAGGGCGATCGCCTGCTCGCGCTCGTGCTCTCAGGTCCCAAGCGCGCGACCACCGGCTCGCTGTGGGCCTACGGGCTTGAGGGCGAGGCCGTGCCGTGCATCGGGGACTTCAGTGTCGTGACCGACGGCTCGGGAGTCGCTCGCTGCGTCATCCAGACGACATCGGTTGCCATCGTGGCCTTCGATGCGGTCGACGAGCAGTTCGCATACGACGAGGGCGAGGGTGACCGCTCCTTGGAGTACTGGCGCGAAGTCCACTGGGCGTACTTCGTCCGCGAACTCGCCGGCATGGGTCAGGTCGCAACGCCGGACATGCCGGTCGTCTGTGAACGCTTCGACGTGGTCTTCGAGCCCGCGGGCGGATCGCTCACCTAGCAAGTGAGCGGCAAGGAGGCTGAACATGCCCGATACTGTCGAGACGGTTCGACTTGAGCGCTTCGATTTCGAATCCCGCGCCGACCTGGTGGCCGCCTGGCTGCAGATGCCGCAATTTGAACCCACGGGAAGGCCGGATTCCGGCGTCTGCGCAGATTCGACGACCCGCCGAGCGGCGAGCATTGGTTGATGGCACTCGAACCGACACCTGTCCAACAGGAGCATCAACCCGAAGCGTCTGGAAGGATCTCAATGCTGAACGAAGACGACCCTCAGGATGCGGCTCAAATCGTCTACTTCTCCCATGGCGGAGGTCCTTTGCCGATTCTCGGAGACCCGGGCCACAAGGCGATGGTGGATTTCATGCTTCAGCTTCCCTCTCGGTTGAAGAAGCCGGAAGCTATCCTCGTCATCAGCGCCCATTGGGAAGAACGCACCGCGACACTGTTGGGCGCACACGCGCCTTCCATGTTCTACGATTACTATGGTTTCCCTGATCAAGCGTATGAAATCACCTATCCAGCTCCTGGTAGCCCCAATCTGGCACAGAGGATCGCCGAACTGTTGAATGAGAACAATGTGCCGGCTCGCATCGACGCTCAGCGGGGATTCGACCATGGCCTATTCATCCCGCTGAAGCTGATGTACCCACACGCCGATATTCCGTCGCTTCAACTTTCGTTGGTGCGTGGTCTTGACCCGACCGCGCACATAGCTCTTGGAACAGCATTGCGCGAGTTGATGCACGTGAATATTCTAGTGGTGGGATCTGGGTTTTCGTTCCACAACATGACGGCATTCTTTCGAGACGGAATGAATGCGCCAGATCCAGCCAATGACGCCTTTCAAGACTGGCTGATCGAAGTGTGCACGGGTCCGCTGGCCCAATCCGATCGCGAACAACGTCTGATCGAGTGGGAAAGCGCACCTTCGGCGCGCTACTGTCACCCTCGCGAAGAGCATTTGTTGCCACTCCACGTGTGTGTCGGTATGGCGAACAAGCAAGCCACAGTGATATTTGATGACCACATCTTTGGCAAACGCGGGGTCGCGTTCTTATGGTGAAGAAGAGCAAAGACGTGATGCTTGCCCAACACGCGGTTTCGTCATCTGCTGACCGGGGCACGAGGCGCGTGGCTCGCGCGCTCAACACGATCGCCCGGATCGGAGGGGCTATGCAGTTCCATCGTGGCAGACTGATAGACCACGTACACCTGCGTGTAGCGGATCTGACAGCCAGCAAGCGGTTCTACAAGGCCGTGCTTGCTGCGCTCGGTCGCTTGGACGCCATGACCGAAGGTGCCGCCCACTTCTCCGCCGACGAGCTGTGGGTGGACATGGCGGACGGACCGGTCTCTCGGGTACATCTCGCCTTTCAAGCCCGAGACCGAGGCGAAGTCGGTCGGTTCTTCAGCTGCCGCCATGGCAGCGGGCGGCAGGGACAACGGAGGCCCAGGCGAGCGCGCGTACCACCCAGGCTACTATGCGGCGTACGTTCTCGATCCCGATGGAAACAACATCGAAGCGGTCTACCACGGGCCGACGGGCAGGTCCGCCGAGTCGATAGTCGTCACTCCCCTGGAGGGCATGGCGGACGTGGCTACGCCAACCCGGAGCGATCTTGTTGGACCTGAGCAGTCGGACAGCTGAGCTCTGTATGGCCGGCAATCGGGCTGAGTTCGAACGCCGGCTCGATGACGCCCGCACGCTCTTCTCGCAGGCGTGGGATGCTGCGACCGACGACTACGAGGCGTCGATGGCCGCGCACTACGTGGCCCACCTCGAACCCGATCCCACCGCTGCCTTGGAGTGGGATGTCGAGGCGCTTCGCCGCGCTCGGCTGGACCCTCGCGCGGGCGAGTTCCTGCCGTCGCTCTACGTGAGCCTCGGCGGCTCGTACGAACGGGTCGGCGACAGTGTCGAGGCGCGGCGATACTTCGACTTGGCCGCGGAACTTGGACTCGTGCATCAACCGGAGTAGTCTGAGCGCGCTCATGCGCCCGACGCAGCCCGCCGGCTCAGACGTGAGGGGGTTCCCGAGTGATTGCAGGCGTACGCTACACGCACACGAATCTCGTCGCACGAGACTGGCATGCACTGGCCGGGTTCTACGAGTCGGTGTTCGGGTGCGTTCCCGTGCCACCCGAGCGCGACTACTCGGGTCCCGATCTTGAGGCACTGACCGCCGTGCCGCACGCCGCGCTCCGCGGCGTCCACCTTCGCTTGCCGGGTGCGGGTCAAGACGGTCCGACGCTCGAGATCTTCGAGTATGAACCTGTCGCGCCGGGCGATGCCCCAGCCGTCAACCGACCGGGATTGGCCCACATCGCGTTCGCGGTCGATTCGGTCGAGGCCGCGGTGCGTGAGGTCGTGTCGGCCGGCGGGTCGGCGGTCGGAGAGGTCGCCGGTGCTCACGACCCCGACTGGTGCGCGCGTCACCGCCTGCTACGTCACCGACCCCGAGGGCAACGTCATCGAGGTGCAGTCCTGGGAGCCCACTACGCGTCAGGAGCGGCCGTGACCCCGGCTATCAAGGCGCTCGAAAGACAGGGCATCGCTCACACCGTCCATCGATACGCAGGTCGGTGAGAGCGACGAACGCACCTACGGCGAAGCCGTCGCCGCGGCGATGGGTGCCGAACCGGCGACCGTCTTCAAGACCCTTGTTGCGCAGCTCACCGGTGGCGAGCTGGTCGTGGCGGTCGTCCCGGTGACCGGCACCCTCGATCTCCGCCGTCTCGCCGCCGTAGCCGAGGCGAAAGGCGCGGAGATGGCGAAACCATCCGACGCAGAGAAGGCCACGGGGTACGTCACCGGGGGGATCAGTCCGTTCGGCCAGCGCAAGAGGCTTCGCACGTTCGTGGACTCCTCCGCTCAGCGTCACGAGACGGTGTACGTCAGCGCGGGGAGGCGCGGCCTGCAGGTCCAGGTGACGCCGCATGACCTCGTGCTGGTCACCGGCGCGACCGTCGCCGAGCTGGGCCGAACTCCATGACATCGACAAACCGGTTGTCCGGTATGACGAGGGCGGAACGTAGGAATCGGGCGGAGCGCCGGAAGGAGAGTATCGGTGACGGCATCGGTCTTGACAGCGTACGCGAGTAAATACGGCTCCACGCGGGAGGTTGCGGAGGCCATAGCCGCGAGACTCCGCGACGGGGGCCTCACGATCGACGTTCGCGCCGCCGGGGACGTCGGCTCGCTCGACGGTTACGACGCCGTCGTCTTCGGCGGTGCACTCTACTTCTTCCGGTTGAGACGTGAGGGTCGCCGGTTCCTCTCCCGCCACCGCAAAGCGTTGTCCGAGTTGCCCGTGGCCGTTTTCGGTATGGGCCCCATCGAGGACACCGAGGAGCAGTACTTGAGTGCACGCAGGCAGTTGGACAAGAGTCTCGATAAGAACGACAGCATCTCCCCGGTCGCGGTGACCGTGTTCGGAGGCGCCTTCGATCCAACCGGACTGCGCTTTCCAGACGCCAACCCGGCGATGAAGAAGCTGCCCGCGTGCGATCTTCGGGACTGGGCGGCTATCGACGCTTGGGCGGACACCCTGCCGGGGCTTTGGGCCTTGTCGCCGGCGTGCGAACACGACAGGCAGGGAGATAGCATGGCGAACAGACCGACGGCCGCTTCCATCGACGAGTACATTGCGGGATTCCCCCCCGAGACTCAAGACGTGCTGGAGGAGCTACGGGCACTCATCAAGGCGTCAGCGCCCGACGCGACAGAGACGATCAGCTACGCGATCCCCACGTTCGACCTGAACGGGCATCATCTGGTGCACTTCGCGGGCTACGCGAAGCACATAGGATTCTATCCGGTGCCGAGCGGGGTCGAGGCGTTCAAGGAAGAACTCAAGCCCTACAAGAGCGGGAAGGGCTCGGTGCAGTTCCCCCTCGGCCGCCCCTTGCCCACCGACCTGATTCGCCGGATCGTCGAGTTCAGGGTGCAAGAGAACACCGGCAAGGCCCCGACATGGGCCCGCACGACTGGCGGCAACGGTGTCGCGCCCTGATCGACCGCCCGCGCTGAGAGAGGGGATGTCCGTATGCCGAAGATCACTACGTTCTCATCGTTCGATGATCGCGCCGAAGAGGCTGCGAAACGCCATGTCTCCATCTGCAAGAACTCGAAGATCGCGGACGGAGTCGGCTGAGTGACGATACTCTTCGACATCACCATCATCTTCGCTGTCTCAGTGGCAGCCGTCCTCATCTGCTACCGCCTCCATATTCCGTCCTCGGCCGGCTTTCTGCTGGCGGGAGTCCTCGCCGGCCCCGATGTGCTTGGTCTCGTCCGCGGAGTGGAAGAAGTCGAGCGTCTGGCCGAGATCGGCGTCGTTCTGCTGCTGTTCGTCATCGGCCTCGAGTTCTCGCTGAGCAGCTATGTACGAGATGCGAAAGCAGTTCCTGACCGGCGGGACCGTGCAGATGTTCGGCACCGCCCTGGTGGTGGGGACAGGCACCTACCTGTTGGGATCGGACGTCGCGCAGAGCGCGTACCTCGGGTTCGTGGTGTCGCTGAGCAGCACGGCGATCGTGCTGAAGATGCTCCAGGAGCGGGCGGAACTCGACAGTCCTCACGGTCGGATGGTGCTTGGTACGCTCATCTACCAAGACATCGCGGTGGTGCCCTTGATGTTGGCAGCGCCACTCCTGGCCGGTAGTGCGGCCACGTCCGGCTCGCTCTCGGTGCTCGTGCTTCTCGCGAATGTCGTGGGAGTGGGCGTAGTGGTGTTCGTTGCGTATCGCTGGCTGGTGCCGTGGCTCCTGTTCCAGATCGCTCGAACCAAGAACCGGGAAGCCTTCCTGTTGGGCGTGCTGACCATATGTGCCACCGTCGCCCTACTCACTCATGAGGCGGGGCTCTCGCTGGCTCTCGGTGCGTTTCTAGCCGGGTTGATCATCTCGGAGTCGGAGTATTCGAACCAGGCTGTCGGCGTGATCCTGCCGTTCCGGGATGCCTTCATGAGCCTGTTCTTCGTCTCGATCGGCATGCTGCTCGATGTTGACTTCCTGCTCTCACAACCCGTGCGGCTGGCGGTGCTGACCCTTGGGATCCTGCTCATCAAACCACTGGTCGGCGCAGGCGCGGCCCTCACCGTGGGGCTCTCGGTGCGCAGCGCCGTTCTCGCCGGCATGTCGCTCGGTCAGATCGGGGAGTTCTCTCTTGTGGCGATGACCGCGGCGGTCGCTGCCGGACTCCTAGGCGATGACATGTTCCAGACGGTCCTCGACACCGCGGTGATCAGCATGCTTCTCGCTCCGGCGATGTTCGCATTCGCGCCACGACTTGCTCAGGTGCTCCAAAACACCCGGCCCGCCGCCCGTTTTGGTCGGGGCGGCGGATCCGCGCGGCTCGCTGTGGAACATTCGTACGCCGGACACATCATCATCGTCGGCTTCGGGGTGACGGGCCGGAACCTGGCGCGCGCCGCCCGCACGGCCCGGATCCCCTATGTCGTGATCGAGATCAACGCCGAAGTCGTGCGCGAGGAGCTGCAGAGAGGTGAGGCCATCCACTATGGCGACGCGACGTACGAGGCGATCCTGCATCATGTCGACGCCGAAAAGGCGCGTGCGATCGCGGTGGTGATCAACGACCCGGCGGCCGCCCGTCGCACCGTCGAACTGGCGCGTAGGCTGGCTCCGGATGCGCTCATCGTGGTGCGCAGTCGTTATCTGAAGGAGATGGAGGCGCTGTACAGGCTTGGCGCTGACGAGGTCATCGCGGACGAACTCGAGATCTCCGTCGAGGTGTTCTCGAGCGTTCTCTCTCGCTACGAGGTCCCCGGGGAGACATAGAGTCGTTGGCCCGCGAGATGCGTTCGGAGTGGGGCGAGATGCATGCACATACGAAAGACTGATTGACGAGCGTCGGCGTGAGGAGGCGGGCGACGGGAGAGCGAGAGAGGAAGCAGAGACGAGGCAAAGGCTCGACTGTTAGCTGAATTGAAGCAACTGACCGACACGGGCTTCGAGCATTTCTGCAAGGAACTCCTGCAGCAACTCGGCTATCGCAGTGTGGAAGTCACCCGTCGTTCGAAGGACGGCGGCATCGACGGATACGGTGACTTCCGCCAGGGCGCCGTGAGCATCAAGTCGGCTTTTCAGGCCAAGAAATGGGCGGACACGCCGGTCGGGCGCCCAGACATCGACAGATTGCGTGGCTCGATCCAGGGTGATTTCGACCACGGCGTGTTCATCACCACCAGCCGCTTCACGAAGGATGCCGAGGAGTCCTCTTACAAGAAGGGCGCCATCACTATACCTCTCTTGGATGGACAGGCCATCGCCGAACTGATGCTCGATCGGGGTATTGGGGTAGTGAAGCAGCCCGTGTTCCTGTACGAGGTTGCATCTGACTTCTTCGACTTCGACGGGGACGCGACCGGCTGATCAAGTGCCGGGGGCCTCGCGGCCTGAACAACTGATGGCCTTCGGCGGGCGCTGCGACCAACGTGGGCCCTCGCGTACGATAGTCTTGGTGGTACAATAAACGCTATCAAAGGAGGTACCACTGATGCGTGGAGTCCCCACCATTGTTCCCATAAGCGATCTGCGTCAGGATGCGTCCGGCATCGTAAAGCGTGCCTCGGCGTCGGGCGAGCCGGTCTTCATCACGCAACGTGGGCGCGCCTCGGCCGTCTTGGTCAGCGCCGGGTCGTACGAGCGAACCCAGAACGAGCTTGCCGTCCTGCGGCTGCTCGTTCGGGGCGAGGCGGACATCGCGGCCGGCGTCGGCTATGACTTGGACGTCGTCATGGCGGAGGCTGATGCGCTGCTGGGCGAGGAGTGACGCTCAAAGTCAGATTCACTCCGCCGGCCCGCGCCCAGTTTCTCGCGGCGCTCGCCTACATCCGCGCGGACAGGCCCTCCGCTGCTGTGGCCTTCCCTCACCACGTGAACGATGCCCTCGCCCGCTTGGCGGAGTTCCCGCACTCGGGCCGCACGGTGCCGGAATTCCCTGACCTGCAGTTCCGCGAGGTGATCGTGGATCCGTACCGATTCTTCTACCGCGTTGAAGCGGGAACGGTGTGGGTGGTGGCAGCCTGGCACGGTGCGCAGATCCCGGGCATGCCGGAAGATGCTACTGACGAATAGCCGCGGGTGTAGACCTCGCCAAAGCGCCCGTGCCAAGAAGCGCCGCGGGCGCGTCCCTCGCGCGTAGTAGAATCCTGGGGGCGGCGCGAAGAGCACGCCATCAGTGACGAAAGGGGCGGTTCGTGAGTATCAGACGCACGGCGGCGATCGGATACACGGTCATCTCAGGCGGCGTGGTGGCATTCCAGATCGCGTTAGCCGCCGGCGTTCCCCAAAGGAGATGAGATATGGACAGTGTCGACAGGGCCGTTGAGACTCAGCTCGAGAACATCCAGACGAGAACCGGGAAGACGCTCGATGAACTATATGCGTTCATCCGGGAGAGCGGCCTGACCAAGCACGGCAAGATCGTGGAGCTGCTCAAGCGCGACCTCGGCATGGGTCACGGCGACGCCAACAGGCTCGCTCTCTCTTTTCTGAAGTCCGATGACGAACGGGCTACCCAGGCCGCCGAGGCACCGGCCGACGATGTCGTGACAGCGCTCTATGCGGGTGCAAGAGCCAACCTGCTGCCGATTCATGACAAGCTGATGGCGGCGATCACGACGCTCGGGCCATTCGAGATCGCGCCGAAGAAGGGATACGTCAGCCTGCGTCGCAAGAAGCAGTTCGCAATGATCGGTCCGGCCAGCAAGACGCGCGTCGAGGTCGGATTGAATATGAAGGGCGTAGAGCCCACGGCGAGACTCGTCGCCATGCCGGCGGGCGGTATGTGTCAGTACAAAGTAGTTCTCACCGACATAGAGGACATCGATGAAGAGCTTATCAGCTGGATCAGACAGGCTTACGACAGCGCGGGATAGGCGTGTCGCGTCGGGTCTATGCCTGGTGTTTCGCCGCATTCACGGCCCAGGCCGACAGACTGAAGCGGGGAACGAGAGGGTAGGGAGCGCGTTGCTCGCCGGTGTCCTGGTGCGCTCTCCGAAGGGCAAGAGCTGCTTCGGGAGGTAGATCATGGGAGTCGGACCACCAGAGCTCTACGGCCGTGGCATTTGGAATGTGAAGATCTGGATCGGTCTGGGGCTCGTGTTCGTCGCCCTCAATCTCGATGCGGTTCCCGAGGCCAGGTCACCCTTCTGGTTCTCAGAACTCGTTCTCTATGGCCTCATGCTCGTCGGTCTCTGGGCCAACAACACCCGCGATCTCCGGAAGAAGATACGCATCCCAAGGAAGCTCGCGCCTGCCGGATATGTCCTTCTCGTCTGGTTGTTCGGGATGATGTTCGAAGCCGGCCTCACGGTCACGGGGGAAGGCATCGGAGGAATCCACCCAGAAACCCTGCCCTCGTTCATCCTAGCTCAAGGCGACTACATCCCGATCGCGGTCATCTCGTACCTCGTTATCAGGAGAACCCAGGCCTCGTTTCGGGAAGTGTTCTTCTTTGCCGGTGGGAAGAGCCTCACGGAGGGTCTCATCTTCACCGGGACGCTCACTTCCGTACTCTCTTCCCCCTTGTTCTATCTATCTCCGATCATGCTTGCGTACTACACCGTCGCCTACAGCAGTTTCATCGCCCTTCCCCTGCTCTTCATTGATGAGGAGCTCCTTTGGAGAGAGCCATGCCGGGACCAACAGCACTCGATACTCTTCTTCTGGGTTCTGGGCTTCGTCCTGGCCCTGGCGATCCGTATCTTCTGGGGACTCGTCTATGCCCCGATAGCGACCCGACTCTTCGACCTGCCCCCCAACTCGTTGGGCACCTGACCGGGCATGGCTTTCTCGGAACGCAAGGTCACACGGGGTCGTCGAACGCCCGTCCGGCGTTCTGCCGGCGATGAGTCTTCGTCCTACTGGAGGCACGCATGATCCGCACATCGAAGGTAGTGGCGGCGATCCTTCTCCTCGCCGCGCCGCTGCTGGTTCTGGCCGGTTGTTCGTCGGACACCGGATCGTCTGACGGCGGCTCCCTGAACGGGACGCAGTGGCGGCTCACCGGGTGGACGCTGAGCTCCTTGGACCCCGCCGACTTCACGATCACAGCCCAGTTCGCCGAGGGTCGGGTCTCTGGCAACAGCGGCGTCAACACGTACAGCGGGTCGTACCAGGCAGGCCCGGACGAGGCCTTCTCGGTGGGGCAGATCGCGGCCACAGAAATGGCCGGTCCGGAACCGGCGATGCGCGCCGAGTCCGCCTACCTGACTCTGCTCGGCCAAGCCAAGTCCTTCAAGGCTGCCGACGGCCGGCTGACGCTCTACGACCAGGTCGGCAACGAGTCGCTGCTCTTCGACGCCGCGAGCAAGTAGCTGCGTTCTCTGCCCGCGCGAGGGCGACGTCGCGAGGTCGATCGGCGCCCCTTCCCTTGGCACGCGGATCGACCAGACCAGCTTCCCCGGAGTTATACTCGGGTGGAGCGGATAGGCGGCCCGTGTCACTCATCCGTGCCACGTCGGGTACACGCCGGAGATGCTGCGGCGGGGCCGGCCGGCGACGATTCTCGGAGGTTGCTGTGCCACCCGAATCATGGTCGCTCTATTCCCTGATGCTGCAGAGTCGTCTGTTCGAAGAGGCCATCGCCGGTCTCTGGCACGACGGCTTGATCTCCGGCGAAATGCACCTTGGAACAGGCGAAGAAGCGATCATCGCGGGCGTTGTTGCCCACGTGCGCGAAGGCGACGCCATGGCTTTGGACCATCGCGGCACGGCGGCGCTACTCATGCGCGGCGTGGACCCCGTCCTGATCCTCCGCGAGTTGCTCGGTCGCCCGGACGGGCTGTGCGGCGGCATGGGTGGACACATGCACCTGTTCTCCAAAGAACACCTCGCGGCTTCTTCGGGGATCGTCGGTGCCGCAGGGCCAACCGCTGTTGGTTTTGGGTTGACTGCTCAGTACCTGCACCCGGGCGCGGTCGCCGTTGCGTTCTTCGGGGAAGGGGCGATGAACCAGGGCATGCTGATGGAATCGATGAACCTGGCTTCGGCATGGAACCTGCCTCTGGTGTTCGTCTGCAAGGATGACGGTTGGGCCATTACCGCGCAATCCGAAAGGATGACCGGCGGGGATCTGAACGAACGGGCGCGCGGCCTGGGCGTCCCCGCCGTCGAAGTCGACGGCCTCGACGTGCTCGAGGTGTGGGAGGCGTCCCATGCGGCAATCGAACGCGCCCGTTCCGGTCAAGGACCGACCTTCCTGCATGCCCGTTGCGTGCATTTCGAGGGCCACTTCCTGGGCCTTCAACTGCTGAGGCTCGTGCGCGATCCGCTCAGGGAGATGCCCGGGATCGCCGTTCCGCTCACGCGGTCGTTCTTGAGCCGTCCGGGCGGGGCGGCTGTGCGCGACCGCGTGGCCGGGCTGAAAGAGGTCCTTGCGGCCGTGCTCTCGACGGTGCGCGACCCACGACGCGATTCCGCCAACGATCCGGTCCGCCGCACACGCGAGACGCTGCTCTCGGACCCGGCGCGCCTGCAGGAATTGGAAGAGCGGATCGAGCAGGAGATGGGCCTCGTGCTTGCGTCCGCCCTGGCGGAGGCGCCGTCGTGAGAACCATGTTCTTCACGCAGGCTGTCGACGACGCACTCGGCTCAAGCCATGGCGGAGGATCCGCGCATCATTCTGTTCGGAGAGGACGTTCCGTTGCTGCGACGCGACCTGCTGGTGCGCTTCGGGCCCCGACGCGTGCGCGGCACTCCCATCAGCGAGAGTGCCTTCTTGGGAGCAGGCGTGGCTGCCGCGATGGCCGGTCTGCGCCCGGTCGTCGAGCTGTACATGGTGGACTTCCTCGGCGTGTGCATGGACGCCCTGCTCAACCATGCCGCCAAAGTGGAGGCGTTCTCCGGCGGCACGTGGACGGCGCCCGTCGTGGTGCGCGCCCCGTGTGGCGGCGGCTACGGCGACGGCGGGCAGCACGAACAGTCCTTGTGGGGCTGGCTTGCGCATATCCCCGGGCTGACCGTACTGGTGCCATCCACACCGGCCGATGCCGGCGGCCTGATGCTGGCCGCCCTGCAGCACGATGGTCCGGTGATCTTCCTTGAACACAAACTTCTCTCCGAGACCTGGCTCGAATTCCTGGGGTCAGGCGCGCGACGCACCGTTCAATACGACGTTCCCGCGGAGGGGGCGAAAGGCGCCGTGCCTCGGACATGGGAACCCGTGCCTATCGGCGAGGCCGTGCTTTCGCCGGGACGGGGGGGATGTGACCATCGTCAGCGTGGGAGTGGGCGTGCACCGCGCTCTGGAAGCCGCGCGAGCCCTCGAGACGGAAGGGATCTCGGCGGGTGTGCTGGACCTGCGGACCGTCTCTCCGCTGGACAAGACGGCGGTCTGCGAAGCGGTCGCACAGACCGGGCGTCTGGTGGTGGTAGACGAAGACTACGAAGGCTTCGGTCTGTCGGGTGAACTGTCGGCGGTGGTCTTGGAGGCCGGTATCTCCTGCAGGTATGCCCGCGTCTGCACCCGGACGACCATCCCGTATGCCCGTCACTTGGAGGACCAGATCCTCCCCAACAGAGAGCGGATCTGCGCCGCCGCTCGGCGACTGATGCGGTGATCATCAGGTGAATCCCGTCATCGTCCTTGACTACGATCCGGACTGGCCGCGGGTCTTCGAGAGGTTGCGCCCGCCGATCTGGCATGCCGTTGAAGATGTCGCCGTGTCGATCGAGCACGTCGGCAGCACGTCCGTTCCCGGGCTGGCGGCGAAACCGGTGATAGACATCGACGTGGTCGTTGCCGGACCTGACGTCGTTGGGGTCACAGAACGATTGACCGCGCTGGGTTACGAGCACCTCGGCGACCTGGGGGTGGCGGGTCGTGAGGCGTTTCGCGGCCCGTCCGGATCTCCGCCTCATCATCTCTATGTGTGCCCCACGGGTAGCCCTGCTCTGGCGAATCACCTGGCGATTAGGGACTTCCTCAGGAGCGATCCTGTTGCCGCGCAGGCATATGGCGACCTCAAGAAGCGGTTGGCGCGCGACCACTCGGAGGACGTCGATGAGTACGGTCAAGGCAAGACGGAGTTCCTGCTGGCGATACTCCGAGACCTTGGCTTCGCGGAAGACGCACTCGCCGAAATCGAACGCATGAACCGGAAGTCTGAGGTGGCGCCCTGACTCTCGCTGCGGGCGCGACACGATCCGGATAGCCCGCGAGTCCGCGGAGACGGACGGTTATACTTCGGTCTGTCACCGACGTCAGGAGGTCTCCATGTCCAGTCGCATCGATATCGGTCCGCAGGGCTTCCTCTATCCGATGCCCGTAACGCTGGTGGGTGCGGATCTGCCGGGCGGCGCCAACTTCATGGCGGTCGCCTGGATCAGCCGCGTGGAGTCCAACCCACCGTTGCTCGCCACCGGCCTGAACAAGAGCCACGCCACCAACGCCGGCATCCGGGAGCACGGCGAGTTCAGCGTCAACATCCCCGGTGTCGACATGGTCGCGGTCACGGACTGGTGCGGCATGAACTCCACCGGACGCGGCGCCGACAAGAGCACGCTCTTCGAGGTCGTCCGTGGATCGCTCGAGCATGCGCCGATGATCGCGGAGTGCCCGCTCTGCCTCGAGTGCCGCGTCATGCAGGTGGTCGACCTGGGCAGCCATGAACTCTTCGTCGCCGAAGTCGTGGCTACGTGGACCGAGGAGCGTTTCCTCGACGACCACGGCAGGCCCGACATCACCAAGGTGCGTCCCTTCACGCTCACGATGCCGGACAACCGTTACTGGGCCGTGGGCGAGCAGGTGGGCAAAGCGTGGGCGACCGGGAGGACGTTCGAGCCTCCGAGCAGAGGCTGACGGGGGTCCTCGGGGTACGCGGCCCGCTTGACGGACGGTAGGGCGATATGTACAGTTTGCCCGAATTGCGGCGACTTGGAGATCACAACTATGTCCACGGTCAAGGAAGAACTTACCCGCCTGATCCAAGGGCAGCCGGAGGACAGCTCTCGCGAGGAAATCGTCCGGGAGCTTGCCTTTCACGTCATGGTTGAGCGTGGGCTTGCCGATTCGGACGAGAAGCGCACCATCTCAAACGAGCAGATGTCGCATCGCATCCGCTCATGGCAACGATAGCTTGGACCGACGAAGCGCCGAGATCGGACACCGTTACGTCGCCTCGTCGCGAAACGTCCGGATTCTGCTCTACGGGCATTATCGAATAGCCTACCTCCTGAAGGACGATGGAAACATCGACCTACTTGGAGTCTTTCATGGCTCCTTGGATATCGTGCGGTATCAACTCTGAGTGCCGCCCCCTTCTCACCACACCCAGGGCAGCAGCTTCTTCACCCGCCGCTGGTAGTCCGCGTACTCGGGATAGCGCTCGCACAGCCAGCCCTCTTCTCGACGGGTCTTGAGGTCGAAGAGGATCAGGAGCGCCAGGGCGTACACGAGGTTCAGCCACGAGTGTATCGCCAGGGCCAGCCCGAACGCGCCGAGGATGAGTCCGCTGTAGATGGGGTTGCGGACCATCCGGTAGGGGCCTGACTCGACGAACGTCGAGCCTTCTTTGGGGTACGGCAGCGCGGTGAGGCTGGTGCCGAGCGAGCGCATGCCCCATACGGCGAGTGTTGCTCCACCCACCACCAACGCGACCCCGACGACGGTCGCCACCGAGGTGTAGGGCTCGGTCCAGCCCGGGAGGCCGAGCCCGGAGCGTGGTCCGACGGCGATGAGGCCGAAGATGATGACCTGCGCTGCCACGTACCCCTCGCCTCTGGCGCCCTTCCACCAGGGAGCCTGGGGAGAGGGCCTCTCATCTCCGCCGCCCACGCGTGACCTCCTCCACTCGGTGTGACCGACCTTCTCAGCATGATAGCCTTCGGCGACCCGGGGCGCCGCTCGTGGATGCTTCGTAGGGGTCCGCGGCTCGCTCGGCTTCGACCCGCGGACGATGCGTAGGGAGACTTGATGACCGCGCCGATCCACTCACCGCGATTGGATCTGATCCCCATGACGCCGGCGTTCCTGCGTGCCTCACTGAGGGGCGACATTCGGGAAGCCGAGCGGCATCTGCAGGTGTTTGTGCCTCCTGAATGGCCTGGTGAGCACTTGGACGTGCTGTCCCTCCGGCTAAAGCAACTCGACGAGGAACCGGCGCTCCAGCCGTGGTTGCTCCGTGCGATGGTATGTCGAGAGACCGGCATCATGGTCGGGTTCATCGGTTTTCACACGGCGCCCGGAGCAGACTACCTCCGGCGATTGTCGCCTGGCTCCGTCGAGCTGGGTTTCACGGTGTTCCCCTCCCTCCGTCGACAAGGGTTTGCGCGCGAAGCGTCCTTAGCCTTAATGCGTTGGGCGAGTCAGGTTCATCACGTGAGTAGCTTCGTGATGTCAATTCGCCCTGACAACGTCCCTTCTCAGGCCCTCGCCGCTCAGCTGGGTTTTGTGCGCGTGGGGTCCCATGTTGACGAGGTGGACGGGCTCGAAGACGTGTTGGAGTACCGGGTTTCGAGTGATGCTGTTTCTGATTGATGGACGCCGGCCCAAACCAGGCGATGACTCGATGACCCCGGAAGTTGAACGCTGCAAGGACTGGGAGGCATTCCGCAAGATCGACGCCGCCTTTCGCGACGGCGACCTTGCCGCGTTGCGTGCCGCGGTCGACGATCCGGCCGTCGTGCCGAACGGGCCGATGCCACTGACGATCGGCCTGTGCCTCGTGTACGCGATTTACCACAGCCCGTTGCCGTTTATCCGCACGTTGCTGGCGATTGGCGCCGATCCCAAACCTGTCGTTGATGACGGATTCCCGCCCTTGATCGCGGCACTGTCGTGCAGCCGTCCCCATCCGGGTTCGCCGGCGAGGAGCGACACTCTCGATATCATCGGGCTCCTTCTTACGTTCAATGCCGACCCGAATCAACGCGGCATCAACGACTACACGCCGCTACACATGGCCGTCGGCCAGCGTCATCTGCACGCCGTCGAAGCACTCCTAGAAGCGGGCGCCGATCCTCGGCTTCGAACGAGGATCGACGACCACGAAACGCCCCGGGAGATGGCAGAGAGGGCAGGGCTCGTCGGAATAGCCACACTGTTGGCCGCGTATGAGTTGCGGCTGGAGAGGCGACCATGAGATGTGGCGTGTCGAACGCTTCTCCACGTCTGCCCTTCGCCCGCCGAGTCGCGCCTGCGGTGCTGCTGTTCGTGCTTGCCCCGCTCTTCGGCGAGTACCTCCTGGGCAATCTGAAGTTGTCGGAGTTGTACCTCGCGCCGTTCCTCGCCCCGCTGTACGGCGCCGGCGCACTGCTCGTTCGTGAGATCGTACGTAGGACCCACCGCGGGTACGGGGCCATGCTCGGGCTCGGCGTCGCCTACGCCCTCATCGAGGAGGGGCTGGTAGACCAGATGCTCTTCAACCCGGCCTACTTCGCGGGCCAAGAACAGCTCATGAGCACAATCGTCCCACTGGGCGTGGACGCATGGCTTACGCTCATCGTCGTCGCGATGCATGCGGTGTGGAGCATCTGCATCCCTATCATCCTCGTCGAGGCGATCTTCGCCAGGCGGGGGAAGGCGCCGTGGCTGGGCAGACCCGGACTCGCCATCGTTGCCGCCATCTTCGTGAGCGGGTCGGTATGGCTGGGCCACAGCATCTATCTGGACGAACGGTTCTTCGCCTCGGCCTCCCAGCTCACCGTGACCGTCGTCGCCATCGCCGCGGTCGTGGCGGCCGCGTTCTTGCTCACGCGCCGTACCAGGGAACCCATTCAGGGTTCGGTTCCGAGCCCGTGGGTGGTGGGCGGGGTTGCGTTCGCCGCTTCCAGCCTCTACATGCTCACCGAGGACCTCCCAGGCTGGGCGAAGGTGGGTGGGTGCCTCGTGGTCGCCACCGTGTTCTTCGCGCTCGTCCTCAGGTGGTCGCGCCGGCGTGAATGGAGCACGCTGCATGTGCTTGCGCTCGTGGGCGGCGGGATACTGACCTACGCATGGCTCGGCGCGTTCATGGAGCCCGAGACAGGGCCCAGAACAGCAATCGACAGCATCGGCACTGTGATCTTCATCCTCGGCGCGGTGGGGCTCTACGTCATCGCGGTGAAGAAGCTGCGGTCCTCAACCATGAACACCGACCGGGTATGAGGGGGATGCCCACATGCCTAAGATCACCACGTTCTTGGCATTCGATGATCGCGCCGAAGAGGCCGCGAAGTTCTACACTTGAAGAGAGCCTACGCAGGCGGATCTTGAGGGGCTGCCGGACGGACGGTCGGCATTGTTGCAGGATGGTCAAGAGATGATCCCACGTTGTCGAAGGACCGGAGGAGACATGCGTTCGTTTTGTCGTCACCGATCCTCTGTGTTGAACGCCTCGATGCAGAAGGGGTCGACGAGCTTCTGTTCCTGTGGCGCCAACCGGTCACGAGGCAGTGAGGTCAAGGAGGCCGGGTATACTGCGCATGACACCAAAGTCAGGAGGTTTCTCCATGGCCACTCGCATAGATCTCGGCCCGCAGGGCTTCCTCTATCCCATGCCCATGACACTCGTGGGCGCCGATCTGCCTGGTGGCCCCAACTTCAAGGCGGTCGCGTGGATCAACCGGGTGGGGCACAACCCGCCATTGGTCGCCGCCGGGCTGAACAAGGCCCACGCGACCAATGCCGGCATCCGTGAGCACGGTGAGTTCAGCGTCAACATCCCCAGCGTCGACATGGTCGCGGTTACCGACTGGTGCGGCATGAACTCCGGCGGAAGAGGCGCGGACAAGAGCGCGCTGTTTGAGATCGTTCGTGGCTCACTCGAGCATGCGCCGATGATCGCCGAGTGTCCCGTTTGCCTCGAGTGCCGCGTCACTCAGGTGGTCGACCTGGGGAGCCACGAGCTATTCGTCGCCGAAGTCCTGGCCGCGTGGACCGAGGAGCGCTTCCTCGACGACCGCGGAAGGCCCGACATCACCAGAGTACGACCTTTCATGCTCACGATGCCGGACAACCGCTACTGGGCGGTCGGCGAGCAGGTGGGCGACGCATGGGGGATCGGGAAGACGTTCGAGCCTCCCAGCAAGGGCTGAGCGGGCGGGGAGGTGCGCGACCCCTTGACGGCCGCGGGGATGAAGTCATTCCCACCGAAGAGGACGGCCCATGTCGGCGGCGGAGTGTCGCTCGAGTACGTCACGTCCGGCGTCGGATCGCCTGCGGTCGTCCTCGTGAACGGCTCCGGCGGCCCCATTGAGGGGTGGCACAAGGTGTACCCACAACTCGAAGGACTCGGCACGGTGTTCGCGTACAATCGACTTGGAGTCGGTGGGAGCAGCAGGCCTTCCGAACCACAGGCGGGCGATGTCGTCGTCGAGACACTGCGCGCGCTCTTGCTTCAGGCAGACCTCCGGCCGCCATACGTCCTGGTCGGGCACTCGCTCGGGGGGCTCTTCGTCAACCTCTTCGCCCGCACGTTTCCGACCGAGGTTGCAGGTGTCGTGCTGCTCGATGCCACCGCGCCCGAAGACGTCGGTGTCATGGCCGCGTATCAGAGTGCGCTGCAGCGGTTCGCCCAGCGGGCACTCGACACCGTCCTCCGCAAGAACGAATGCGCCGAAACGGAGAACGTCTCACGCACAGTCGATCTCATCGATCGGTCCGGTCCGTTCCCTGCGATTCCCCTCATCGTGGTGACCGGCGGCAAGCCGGCTCTGTTCCGAACCACCCCGGTGCCTGCCCGTGCGGCCCGAGCGGAGCACCAACGCAGGCTGGCCGCGATGTCGCCCGACGGGAGCCAGGTCGTTGCAGGTCAAAGCGGCCATTTCCCGCAGTTCACGGAGCCGGGAGTTGTCGTAGAGGCTGTGAGCGAAGTCGTGTCACGTGTGAGGCGATGCACATGAGCGGAGTCTTGCGATCAGACGAGGGAAGGCGGTCCGCCCGCTGACCTCCCTCGACATAGCCCGACTTCGGCTGGCGAATCAGCAGATCACGGTACGCCCCAGCACAACGCCGCAGGAAGTGGTGGCCGTGTTCGGAGCCATGCAGGCCCAGGACTACCGGTGCGCCTTGTGGGCAGTCGGTCTTCGTTTGCCGGACTCCTGCGAGGCCGACATCGAGCGGGCGCTGGCAGGCGCTGCCATCGTGCGCACGTGGGCGATGCGCGGCACTCTGCACTTCGTGGCCGGGGCAGACGTTCGCTGGGTTCTCAGGCTGCTGGCGCCGCGCATCATCGCTGCAGGCGCATACCGGCTTCGTCAACTCGGGATCGATGGTTCCACGCTCGCGCTGAGCCGCGACCTGTTGACAGGCGCGTTGTCCGGCGGCAGACAGCTGGCCCGAGACGAGGCGATGGACCTCTTGGAGGGTGCCGGCATCCAGACGAAGGGCCAGCGCGGGATCCACATTCTTGGGCATCTTTCACTGCAGGGCCTTCTCTGCCAGGCGTCATTCGAGGGTGGGCAGGCGACGTTCGCACTGCTCGACGAGCGGGTGCCCGAAGGAGCGTCGCTGGATCGCGAAGTGGCTCTGGTAGAGTTGGCGCGCCTCTATTTCGCCGGTCATGGCCCGGCCACGCTCAAGGATTTCTCCTGGTGGTCAGGTCTGACGGTTGCGGACGCCAAGAAGGGGATCGAACTCGCCGACAGGACTCGGCTGGCGCAACAGAAGGTCGGCGATGCGGCGTACTGGATGCCGCCGGGACCTCCTGCCTCGAACCCGGATGCGCGGAGGGTGTGTCTCCTGCCCGGCTTCGACGAGTACATCCTCGGCTACGCGGATCGCGGGATCGTCTTGGATCCGGCCGCCTCCGAGCGGATCGTTCCCGGCGGCAACGGGGTGTTCCGGCCCACGATCGTAGTGGACGGGCGCGTTATGGGCACGTGGAGAGTCGGGGGCAGGACGAGGGCTTCGTCGGTTGTTCACCGAGGAGCTGGACCCCTACTACAAGTCCGCGGGCTTGGACATCACGCTTGCGACGACGTACCTCGGGCAGGGACTGGGGCCGGACGCTTTGCGGGCCGTGGCGAGATACCTGTTCACGGAGCGCGGTCATCACCGGCTCATAGTCGACCCGGCCGCTATCAACATGCGCGCAATCGCCGCGTACGCGAAGATCGGCTTCCGGCCTGTCGGCGTCTTGAGGAGCTACGAACTCGGGCCGGGCGGCGTATGGCGAGACGCGCTTCTGATGGACATGCTGGAAGGCGAGCTCACGTAGGACGCGGTCCGGCGCCCCGGGGAGGTCGACTCGCTTCGGAGGCCACTGATGACACGTTTCGAGATCGCCCGACGGCGGCTCTACAACCAACGCCTCGCCGCCGCTCCGCTGAGCGTGCCTGGTGAGGCCGTCCAGTGGCTGGGTGCAGTCCAAGCCCAGGATTATGCGGGCGCGAAATGGGCGCTCGGACTGCGTGTGCTCGGGGCCACCGATGACGACGTCGAGCAGGCCTTCACCGATGGGTCCATTCTCCGCACGCATCTGCTCCGGCCCACCTGGCATTTTGTGGCGCCTGGGGATATCCGCTGGATGCTGGCGCTCACCGCGCCGCATGTCCACAAGGTCAACGCCTACATGTACCGGCGGCTGGGATTGGACCGAGCCACGTTGCAGCGCAGCAACGAAGCGCTGGCTGCGGCACTACAGGGCGGCAGACAACTCACTCGCGACGAATTGCGGGGCGTGCTGCATATGGCCGGGATCGCGACCGACGGCGGGTTGCGATCAGCCTACATCATGATGGCCGCGGAATTGGACGGCGTTATCTGCAGCGGCGCGCGCCGCGGCAGACAGTTCACCTACGCGTTGCTGGACGACCGCGTCCCCCACGCCAAGACCCTTGAGCGTGAGGAGGCTTTGGCCGAACTGTCCAGGCGGTACTTCATGAGCCGAGGGCCGGCCACCGTGCAGGACTACGCGAAGTGGTCCGGGCTGACGATCATTGACGCCACGCGCGGTTTGGACGCCGTCAAGGTCCAGCTGGAACACGTAGTCGCGGGCGGCCATACCTACTGGTTCCCGACGCCCCCACCACCTGCGGACAGTCTGTCGCCGAGCGCGTGGTTGTTGTCGGTCTACGATGAGTACACATCGGGGTACAAGGACCGCAGCGCCATCGGCGGGGCCGAGGTCGGGGCCAAGTTGAAGGCCATGGGCAATGCCCTGAGCCACGTCGTCGTGATCGATGGCCAGATCGTGGGTACATGGAAGCGCACGCTAAGACGAGACGCCGTGGTTGTCGATATGAACCTGTTCAGTCGCTTGACTGCAGCCGAATGCCGGGCCGTCGGGATGGCAGCCCAGCAGTACGGTGAGTTTCTCGGATTGCCGGCGTTGCTGGTGTAAGCGAAGCGCCGTGCGTGCGCTACGCGCTTGGTGTAGAGAGGGGGTGGGACGATGGCGGACCTCAAGACCACACGCACGGGGGAGAGCGTTGACGCGTTCATCCAAGGGATAGCCGATGACACACGGCGGCAGGACTGTCTCAAGCTGGTCGACCTTATGAGGCGTGCCGCCTCCGCTGAGCCCGAGATGTGGGGATCGGGCATCGTGGGGTTCGGCAGCTACCACTACGTGTACGCGAGCGGTCGAGAAGGCGACTGGTTCCTGGTCGGCTTCGCCCCTCGTAAGCGGGACTTGACCGTGTACCTCACGCAGGGCTTCGATCGCTTCGGGGGTGTCCTCGCGCGGCTGGGCAAGTACAGGACTGGGAAGGGATGCCTCTACATCAAGCGGCTGACGGACGTCGATCTTGAAGTGCTCGAGGAACTGGTGTCCGCGTCCGTGGGGCACAAGGAGGACTCGTGACATCGAACCAACTCCACGTCATCTTCGGCACCGGCCCGGCGGGTTGCTGGACCGCGCGGACCCTCACCGAGAACGGACACAGCGTGCGCGCGATTAACCGCACCGCCAGGCGCCCCGAATTCATGCCCGCCGGCGTGGACGTGGTCGCCGCCGACGCAAGCCAACCGGCGGCCGCGATCGCCGCCGCCGAAGGGGCGACTGTGGTCTACCAGGCCCTCAATCCCCCCTACCACCAGTGGCACGAGTTCTTTCCCGGCCTGCAGGCGAGTGTGCTGGGCGCAGCGAGGGCGACGGGCGCCCGCTACGTCTCCATCGAGAACCTCTACATGTACGACTCCACGCAACCCATCACCGAGGACTCGGCCGTTGCGCCCGTCTCGCGGAAGGGCGAACTGCGCAGGCGCATGGCCGCGGAGGTAAAGGCCGCGCACGACGCCGGTGAGGTGCAGGCGGTCGCTCTGCGCTCGAGTGACTACTACGGCCCTGGCGTGACCGGGTCGGCGTTCGGCGAACGGGTGTTCGCCAGGCTCCTCGCGGGCAAGAAAGCCCAGGTGAGCGGATCGCTGTCACAGCCCCATTCCCTGGCCTACATCGAGGACGTGGGCCGGGCGGCCGCCGAACTCGGCGTCCGCGACGGCGTGCTCGGCCGGGTCTGGATCTCGCCGCACGCGCCGGCCCGTACGCAGGGTCAGATGATCGAGGCGGCCTGCGCGCTGCTCGGCATCCCCCCGGCGGCGAGTGCCTTCTCGCCACTTCTTTTGCGGATCGCAGGGTTGTTCAGCCCCGCCGCCAAAGAGGTGTAGAGATGATGTACGAGTTCACGAAACCGTTCGTGGTTGACTCGAGTCGCATCGAGCGCGAACTGGGACTCACCGCCACGCCGGCGGAGGCCGCGCTCCAGCGTACGGTCAGCTGGTACCGCGAGCACTGCGAAGCGTAGTGCCGCCGCTCTTGAACCGTGAGGGGTGCCTACGATGAACGCTCCCATCGAGTGGCTGCTCAAGGGCGAGCCGTGGATCGAATACCGCACCAGGCGCGATCTACTGGGGCAGTGCGAGGACGACCCCAAGGTCGTCTCCGCCCGCGGGCGGATGCTGGAGACCCCTCCGGTGCGCGTCCTGATCGAAGGGCTGGCCGAATGGCCGGGGGTAGTCATATCGAGCCACAAGAGCGCCGGTCAGCCGTTCCACAAGCTGACGTTCGTCGCCGACCTGGGGCTCAAGGCGGCCGACGCCGGTGTGGATACGATCATCGCCCGGATCTTGGAGCATCAGTCGACCGAAGGGCCGTTCCAACTCTCCATGAACGTTGCCGCGCACTATGGAGGAACCGGCGACAACCGCTGGGCGTGGGCGCTGTGCGATGCTCCTCTCGTCGTCTACGCTCTGGTTGGGTTCGGTCTTGCACGCGAGCTTGCGGTGCGATCCGCTGTCGACTACTTGACCGGGCTGGTGCGCGAGAACGGCTGGCCCTGCGCCGTCTCGAAGGAACTGGGCACGTTCCGGGGGCCGGGTCGCAAGGACGACCCCTGTCCGTTCGCCAACCTGGCCATGCTCAAGGCGTTGTCGGTCGTCGACGACCTGCGCGATTGCCCTGCCACCCGCGCGGGGGCGGAAGCGCTTCTCACGTTGTGGAACGAGAGCACCATCCGGCACCCGTACATGTTCTACATGGGCACCGACTTCCGCAAGCTGAAAGTCCCGTTTGTCTGGTACGACCTGCTGCACGTGCTCGAGGTGCTTTCGCGATTCCCGTGGCTCAGGGAAGATGCGCGGGCGCTCGACATGCTGCAGCTGCTGAAGGGTAAGGCAGATGAGCAGGGACGCTTCACCGGCGAGTCGGTGTGGACGGCGTGGAAGGCGTGGGAGTTCGGGCAGAAGAAGACGCCATCGCGGTGGCTGACCCTGTTGGCCTGGCGGATCATCGAGAGGTTCGAAGGGGTCACCGGACCCTCCGACGCATAGGGGGAACACCTGTGAAGAAGCTCGACGTCAAGAAGCAGATGGCCCACCTCTACTTTCCCCCGTCGCGCGAGGTGGTCGCGGTGGAGGTTCCCGAACTGAACTACCTGATGGTGGATGGCGAGGGCGATCCGAACACCTCTCAGACCTACGCCGATGCGCTCGAGGCGCTCTTCGCCGTGTCGTACGCGGGGAAGTTCGATGCCAAGAATGGGGCTGTTGGAATCGACTACGGGGTCATGCCGCTCGAGGGGCTGTGGTGGGCGGAGGACCTGGCGAGCTTCACGACGGGTGACCGCTCTGCCTGGAAGTGGACGATGATGATCATGCAGCCGGATTTCATCACGGCTGAGATGGTCGCGGACGCGATCGCAGCGGTGCTCAAGAAGAAGAATCCCGTCGCACTTCCGCTGGTCCGATTCGAGGCGCTCACCGAGGGGACGGTCGCCCAAACCATGCACCTGGGACCGTTCGCCGACGAGGGCCCCACCATCGAGCGCGTGCACGAGTTCATCCGGGAGTCCGGGTGCAGGCTATTCGGCAAGCACCACGAGATCTACCTCACCGACATCCGAAGAGCCCATCCCTCGAAATGGAAGACTGTTATCAGGCAACCGATGCGATGAGGGGGTGCGCACCGCCGGAGCATCAACAGCGAGGTCATCGTATGCTTGGAGAGGACCTTCGCCAGCGGGCGTATCGATCCAGACGCCCTGCTCGACCGGGTGGACACTCTCCGCGAAAGAGTCTCGTCACATCCGACAGGCAGGTCCTGGAGACATTCCCTTCTGTTGCCGTCGCGCTCGATTCCTTCCCGTCGAAAAAGGCAGCTTCTGGCGAGTGGTCCGGATAGTCTCGCGCCCGGTCGCGGCCCGAGGAGGTGGCACGCTGTGAACGCCGATATCCCTGCACTTGGAAACCTCGGCTATTCCCCGCGCTGGCAGGCGCTCTTCGAACCCTACGCTGCCCAGGGTCTGGCTCCCGCGCGCGTGGTCCGCAGCGACCGCGGCAGCGCGCTGATCGCGACGCCTACCGGTGTCGTCCGCGCGAAGATATCCACCCGTCTGCTGAAGTCCGCTTGTGGCCCTGCGGATCTGCCGGCCGTCGGCGATTGGGTGGCCGTGCTCGCCCCCGACGACCTGGATACGCCGCTTGTTGAAGCCGTGCTTGAACGCGCGAGCGCCGTTACACGCGGCGACCCGGGAAAGACCTCGGACCTCCAAGTCCTGGCGGCGAACATCGACACCGTGTTCGTCGTTCACCCGATTGCGGAGCCACCCAACCTTCGCCGTATCGAGCGCGAGCTCTCGCTTGCGTGGGACTCGGGCGCCGTCCCAGTGGTTGTGCTCACGAAGGCCGACCTCTCCGCCGACGTGGGTGCAGCGCGTGGGGCAGTCGAGTCGGTCGCGCTTGGTGCCGACGTGCTCACGACGAACGCACTTGCCGGCGAGGGCCTCGACGTGCTGCTCGCGTACGTCTCGGGTCATCGCACCGCGGTTCTGCTGGGGCCTTCGGGTGCCGGGAAGTCCACGCTCATCAACGCGCTCCTCGGTGAGCAGCGTCAGCCGACGCGCGAGGTGCGCCTGAGCGATGGGCGGGGGCGCCATACGACAGTGACGCGCGAACTGATCTTGCTGCCGGGCGGCGGGCTGCTCATCGACTCTCCGGGACTGCGGGCGTTGGGCCTGACCGGATCGGAGGAGGGGATCTCTCAAGCCTTTTCGGATATCGAGCGGGCCGCTCGGTCATGCCGCTTCCGTGACTGCCTGCACAATGACGAACCGGGATGCGCGGTCCGGGCCGCCGTCGAGTCGGGGACGCTGCCGCCCGAGCGCTTGGCCGGCTACCATAAGCTCCTCCGCGAGGCGCAGGTCGCGGCGGCCAAGACCGACAGGCGTCTTCGGGCCCAGGAGAATCGCAAAAAGAAGACCATCAGCAAGGCGGCCAAGGACTACTTCAAGAGGACCGGTCGCGCTTGACGGAAGATCACCTGGCGCCGAGATGATGTGCGAGGAGGCTTCGGCACGTGGATAGGGTCTGGTTGTCTATCTACATCGTTTCGTCGCTCGGGCTGGCCGTGTACGGAGTGAACAGCCTCTACCTCACCTGGCGCTACCGCCGCGTGGGGACACTGCGGCACTCCTCTTCGCCGGCCGACGGACCATCGGTGACCGTCCAGCTTCCCCTCTACAACGAGCTGAATGTCGTTGAGCGCCTCTTGGAGCGTGCCCTGGAGTTCGACTACCCGTCCGAGCGGCTGGTCCTGCAGGTGCTCGACGATTCCAACGACGGCACATCCGCGCTCGTGGCCGAGTCGCTCTCCCGGCTGAGTAACAGCGAGACGATCTCGGCAGGAGCCGGCGACGCCGTGGTGTATCAGCGCGCCGATGGTCTGGTGGTGCAACACGTGCGGCGAGGCGAGCGAACCGGGTTCAAAGCGGCCGCACTGGCGCTCGGGATGACGCTGAGTCGCTCCGACCTCTACGCGGTGTTCGACGCCGACTTCGTGCCCCCACGAGACTTCCTTCGCCGCACGGTGGGCCATTTCTCCGACCCCTCCGTCGGTTTCGTGCAGGCCCGCTGGAGTCACCTCAACCGGGACGACTCACTGCTCACGCGCCTGCAGGCGATGGCTATCGATGCCCACTTCGTGGTGGAGCAGCAATCCCGGTTCGGGTCCGGCCTGCTGTTCAACTTCAACGGCGCCGGCGGCATCTGGCGGCGGGCCTGCATCGAGGCGGCCGGTGGCTGGTCTGGCGATACCTTGACCGAGGACCTGGACCTGAGCTACCGGGCTCAGATCGTCGGGTGGAGAGGCGTGTTCGATACCACGGTGACCGTGCCGGGGGAGGTGCCGGCCGACATGAACGCCTTGAAGGGTCAGCAGTTCCGTTGGGCGAAGGGCTCGGTGCAGACGGCCATCAAGCTGCTGCCGCGCGTGCTGCGCTCGCCCCTCCCGATATCGGTGAAGACCGAGGCGGTGGTGCATCTCCTCGGCTATTTCGTCCACCCGTTCATGTTGGGCCTGTTGGTCTCGGCGGCTTTCCTCGTGCGCGACTTCCCCTCCGCACTCAGCTGGCTGGTGGTGGGCATTGCTTTTGCGGTGGGGCCGCCCCTCCTGGTCGTGACCGGCCAGAAGGACCTTTACCCCGACTGGCGGCGACGGATCCTTCTGATGCCGGTGCTGATCATGCTGGGCACCGGCGTCGCCGTCGTCTGCACTCGGGCCGTCATCGAGGCGTTGCTTCGGATCAGCTCGGGGTTCGTGCGTACGCCCAAGCGGGGGGACGGCCCGGCAAAAGCGCACTATCGCGCCGTCGTGGGGCTGACGCCACTGCTCGAGTTCGGGGTGATCGTCCTCGCCGGATACACCGCCGTGAGTGCACTCCAGGCGGGAAGGTTGACGGCGATCCCCTTTCTCACCCTCTATGCCGCCGCCTTCGGCTTTGTCTTCGTCAGTTCCCTGGTCAGCGCCTTCAGATCGCTCCAGGCGCCCGCGAGCGGCAGGTAGGCGATGACGCGGGCCCACGTTCGTTGGCTGAAGGGCATCTGGGCGTAGGCAACGTACGAGGCGGGTGCCGCAAGCCCCAAGAACGCCGGGAGGTGGAGACCGGCCGCTGCGCCCAGCGCCAGGGGGCCCAGCCAGTACCAGGGGTGCACCACGGGGAGCAGGAGAGTCGCCCAGGTGAGGGTCCAGGCAAAGGCCTTCGCCGTGTGCTCGCGTCCCCGGATGGCCCGCGCGATCCAGACGGCCCCAGCGATGTACAGCCCAACGCAGATGTACCGGGCCGTCGCGTAGGGCAGCACCGCGTCGAGCAACCAGAAGATCGAGCTGTCGAACTCTGGGGTAGCGTCGGTCCGGCTGAGCGAGCCCAGGAAAGCGCCCCCTGCCGCGTAGGGGAGGTAGGGCAGCAGGAATGCGGCCGTCAAGCCCAGGAGGAACCGCCCTGGGCGCACACGCCCACCAAGCACCGCCGGGATCACCAGGAACAGAGGAACGAGTTTGAAGGCCGCCCCGGCTCCCAGAGCAACGCCCGCCAACAGATCGCGATGCCGCATGATCAGGAGCAGCGCTGTCAGCATCAGGAACACGTAGACGGCGTCGATGTGGGCGCTCCCCCAGATTTCCTGGACGACGAGAGGGTGCAGGAGATACATGGTGAGAGCCGTCCGACGCCGCGTCTTGCCTGCGACGCAGGCGATGACAGCGGCGGTAGCCAGATCGAACGCGCCGAGCACCAGCTTGAGGCCGGCAACGGAGCCGAGCCCCATCGCCGACAGTCCGAGAAACAGCATCTCGCTCAGCGGCGGGTAGATGGTCTGCACATCGGGGTGGTTGATGAGCGCCCGGTCGGGATAGGAGACGGCGTCGAGGGCGGGGTCGACCGGAGCGTAGCGGTAAGGGTTGATGCCCGCCTGCTGCACGCGGCCGTCCCACAGGTAGCGGTGGTAGTCGTCGGACAGACTGGGTTGGCTGGGAAACATGAGGGCCCGCAGCAGGAGCGCTACGACCATGACCGCGGGGAAGGGGAGTGCGGCCTGGCCCCAGAGGGCCAGCAGGTAGCCCCCGGCCGCGACCCCGTAGAGGGCCAGGTATGCGTGGGTGTGGTCGCGCAGCCCCCCGATCCAGGCCAGTCCCGCGAAGGCCAGGGTGAGGAGCAGGAGTCCGAGAAGTCCACGTAGACGGGGTGACATCTTGCCGCGACCATAGCAGTTCGGCGCTGTTGCCGCATCCGCATGTCGCATGCGCGAACCGAACGAGCGCATCCAGCGAGAGTCTCTGGTGCTAGGATGAGATCACGGGGAGGTGATCGTGACAATCGAACCAGGGCACATGGCGCTGCCCCGCAACCGAGGGCCGGGCGTCGGCGATAGCTGAGGCACCATGGATGAGATGATCCCCAGGCTTCTTGAATCGGACGAACCGTCCGTTAGGTACAAGATCCGGGTAGGGGTCCTGGGTGAAGACGCTGAGTCGCCTTCGATCGCGGCCCTTCGTCGCACGATCAAGAAATCACCTCGCGTTGCACTGCTGCTGTCGAACCGCAGCCCCGACGGCCGTATCGCGCCTGTAGGGCAGGTCTATAAGAAGTGGATCGGCGCACACTGGGTCCTGGCCAGTCTGGCGGACATCGGCTACCCGCCCGGCGACAGTTCGCTGCGACCGGCTGTCGACCAGGTGGTGGACTGGTGGCTTCGGCCCGAGGGTCTTCTGGAGTGGGTGTGCGAGGAAGCGCCGCCGCCCCGGCGAGATCGTGGCGTGCCGATCATGGACGGACGGGCGCGGCGCTGCGCCTCGCAGCAGGGCAACGCCCTGTTCGCCGCGTTGGCGCTGGGCTTCGCCGACGAGCGCACCGAGCGGCTGGCCGACTGCCTGCTGAGGTGGCAGTGGGATGACGGCGGCTGGAACTGCGACCGCCGCCCGGAAGCCGTTCGCTCGTCGTTCTGGGAGAGCCTCATCCCTCTGCGGGCCCTCGCCCGGTACGCGGCGGAGACGGGGAATCCCGACTCCCGTGCCGCGTCGCGCCGGGCGGCGGAGGTCTTCCTCCAGAGACGTCTCTATCGCCGATTGGCGGATGGCGGCCCGATGAATCCTCAGTTCACGCGGCTGCACTACCCCTGCTACTGGCGGTACGACGTCCTGTTTGCGCTGAAGGTGATGACCGAGGCGGGTCTCGTCGGCGACCCGAGGTGCGCGGACGCACTTGACCTGCTGGAGTCGAAGCGTCTGCCCGACGGCGGCTGGGCGGCCCAAGAGCGCTTCTACCGGACGTCGTCCGCTGCGGCCGGCGGCCGCGACCTGGTGGACTGGGGCCCTGTTGGGCGCGGGCGGCTGAACGAATGGGTTACCGCCGACGTCCTGGTCGTGCTCAAGGCCGCGGGCCGACTCACCGGTCTCGGAAGCCTGGACTGGCGCTGTTGACGTTCCCTCCGATAGACTGGATTCGCGATCAGGTCGAATGAGAGGATCCGCACATGGCCGTGCCGAGTTTCGAGTCCTTCATGGCGTGGGCGTGAGCGTCACGAGGGTCTTGAGTATCTCGCGGGTCGACAACGACTTCTTCGACGAGCCGGACTGAGCACTACGTATGCAGAACCAGTCGGGGTTCGAGCCGTGGTGGGCGGCGCTCACCGTGTGGGGGGTGGTGAACGCCGTCAATGTGCTGCAGGCCGCGGGATTCCTTTCTCGGCTACCCACCGGGAGCATGGCGGTCAATCAACGCCTCGGCTATGCGATAATCGCTCTCGCGGTCCCGTCGACCATGGCCCTTGTCGCGTTCGTCCGCGCAGGCGCCGGCCGGCTGAACTGGGTCGGTCCGATCCTGTTCCTCGCGTTCGTAGGCCTCATGGTCGTGGTGGACTATGCCTGGCCGGTCGAGTTCCGTGTCCCCATACGGTACGAGGTCCTCGTGCCGTATCTGGGTCTCTTCTTCGGCGCGATCCTCTTCATGGGGCTGCCCATGTACCGCTTGAACCGGCAGCTGTGGCTCGTCACCGTGGCGACCACGGTTCTGCTGCTGGGTGCGATGGGCGCGGCGATGCGCAGGGGCGTAGGTTGACCTGTTCTGCGCCCAACTCGGGATACGCGCCATGACCGTGGAGGTAGGTCACGAGAACGCCGTCGCTCAGACGGTGTATCGGCGCACCGGCTTCGTGAAGACCGATCGGCAGATCAGACTCTTCGCCTGGCCGATCCCACGCATGTGCAGTAGTGGCTGCGTGCCCCTCTGTGCGACGATGGTCGCGCCCGGTGGCATGAACCGCGGCCTGTATATCGGAGGTGCGGAGTGAAGAGACCACATGTCATCATCCACACCGTCGCTTCGGTCGACGGGCGGGTGTCGCTGGGTCCCGATCGAACCGGGTTCGACGACGTCGGCGACGAGAGATGGCTGGCGATCTGGGCGTCCGACACGAGTCTCGAAGGTAGCGTCCGCGATCTGATAGCCCTCTACAACCCGCACGTGCTGCTCGAAGGCAGCGGATCGTTCGTCAGAGAGGGAGAGGAGCTTCAGCCTCTTCCCCCGTCGGAGTATCCGCTCAGGGAACTGCACGAAGACTACCTGCCGGAGGAGGTGATCCGCAGACCGGGGCATCGCGGTTGGTTCGCGGTGGTGGACGGTCGCGGACGGCTTCGATCCGGGATGAAGGAGTTCCCGGGCTGGGAGGGGTGGCACACGCTCCACCTCGTCTGCGACGCCTCGCCATCCGAGTACCTCGCGTTCTTGAGACGTCGGGAGATCCCGTACCTTATGGCCGGTCGCCGTCACGTGGATCTGGTCGACGCCATGCGCAGGTTGACGGCGGTGCTTGGCGTCGAGCGGGTGGTCTGCACGGCGGGAAGCCGCCTCAACGGCGCCCTGCTGCGTGCGGGACTTGTGGATGAACTCAGCCTAGTCTTGCTGCCGGCGCTCATCGGTGGTTCGGAGACGCCGACTCTGTTCCGCTCGCCGGACCTCGGGCCGGAGGAGTGGCCCGCGCGGCTGAAGCTTGTGTCGGTGGATGCCGAGCCGACGGGGCGCGTCAGGCTGCATTACCATCTGAGGAAGGCCGGCAACGGCATGCAGCGGAGAAACGAAAGCGCATGCTGACCCGCCGTGAGTTCCTGAAGGCCTCGCTCGCTCTCACCGCTACGACTGCGACGGTGGGCATGTACGCCTGGCAGGTGGAACCCCACTGGCTGGAGGTCGTCCGCCGGGAAATGCCTATCTTGGGACTTCCCGCGTCCCTTGCGGGGGCCACTTTGGTGCAACTCTCGGACGTACATGTCGGCCCCCGGGTCTCCGACGACTACGTCCTCGACACATTCCGCCGCGTCGCCGCACTCGACCCCGACATAGTGTGCTTGACCGGCGACCTGACCAGCTACCACCCGGATGTCATCGCGCATGCAGGCGCGGTCTACGCTGATCTGCCGCACGGCCGGCTGGCAACCGTCGCGGTGTTGGGCAACCATGACTACGGACGCGGCTGGGCGGATGGTGGCAATGCCGACCGTTTGGCGGAGACTCTGACTGCCCTGGGGGTTCGCGTACTCAGGAACGAGCGAATCGACGTTTCTGGGCTCGAGATCGTCGGGATGGATGACCTCTGGGCGGAACGGTTCCAACCGTCCCAGGCACTCGCCGGCAACGACCCGGCTGCTCCCATGCTCGCCCTGAGCCACAACCCGGACACGGTAGACCTACCGGGTTGGGAGCGTTTCACGGGCTGGATCCTGTCCGGACACACGCACGGAGGCCAGTGCCGCGTGCCGTTCCTGCCGCCCCCGGTGCTGAATGTGGAGAATCGACGCTACACGTCCGGCGAGTTCTTGCTGAGCGGCGGGCGGACCATGTACATCAGTCGCGGGGTGGGGTATCTCGTTCACCTGCGATTCGACGCGAGGCCGGAGGTTGCGGTCTTCAACTTGGTTCCGGCGTAAGCGCCTGGCGGCTTGTTTTACCCGGGTAGTATTGACGCGCTAGTTTTACCAGGGTAGAATGATGCCGTCCAGGTGTCAAGCTGAGGAGAGCCGAGTGAACGTCAGACGATCCGAATCATGCACTGCCTTCGCCGGTGTCCATTACATCGCCTCGGGAACCCCGAGGGAAGTCGCTCGGGCGTGCAAGACACTCATCGACTCAGGCGATACGCGCACCCTGCTGGTTTTCGATGACGCCACGGCCGAGCCCGTAGAGATGGACTTGCGGGGCACCCTGCAGGACGTACTGCAGCGTCTGCCCGCCGATATCCTCGAGGCCGTGGCGGATGAAGTAGGCCTCGAATCGGCGCCGGCGCCACGTGCGCCCGGACGACCCAAACTGGGCGTGGTCGGCCGTGAGGTCACCCTGCTGCCACGACACTGGGAGTGGCTCAACGCTCAGCCGGGCGGCGCGTCGGTCGCGCTCCGCAAACTCGTTCAGCAGGCTCAGCGGGCACATGAAGGCAGTGACCGCGTGCGGCGTTCGCAGGAGGTGACCTTCAGGTTCATGTCGGCCATCGCGGGCAACGAGTCCGGCTTCGAGGAAGCGACTCGCGCGTTGTTCGCCTGCGACCGGCAGCGCTTCGAGGAGCACACCGCGTCGTGGCCGCTTGGTGTGCGCACCTACGCCGCGACGCTGGCGGCGGCCGCATTCGCCGAGCAATCGGGGTCGCGCGAAGAATAGCGCGACTCGAACTGTGGCGCTCCTGTGGGCGGATGACCGTAGGCGCGGCGCAAGCATCTCGGTCAGCGGTCTATCTCGCCTCTTCGGCTGGGATGGAAGGCGTGGATGGCGCGTGCATCAGCGACGAGAGCGAAGTGGTAGAGTGGCCCAAAGCCGCCCTTGATCAGGCGGCGCGTCGGCTGTCCGCCGCCTTGATCATCGCAGTGTCGTGGCGGTAACGAGTCGCTGCTCTTCGATACGGCAGGGTATTGAAGTTGGTCGACGAGGGGCTGACACTCGGCACATAGGCAACCGCGCTCGTCTCGGAGGGACGTCGATGATCTCACCACGGAAAGCCCTCGAACGCCTGCAAGAGGGCAACCGCCGCTTCGCACTGGACACTCGCGACCGCGACTCTTTCGCGAGTCAAACGCGCCGCGGCGAGTTGGCGGCAGGCCAGGAGCCGTTCGCCGTAATCCTCGGATGCTCCGACTCTCGGGTGCCCGTGGAGATCGTCTTCGATCAAGGTCTGGGCGATTTGTTCGTCATCCGTGTTGCCGGAAACATCGTCGCCCCCTCTCAGGTGGGCAGCGTCGAGTTTGCGGTGGAGCAGTTCGGCACGCGGCTCGTGGTGGTTCTGGGTCACTCCCAGTGCGGCGCGATCCTGGCGACGATCGAAGAGCTGAGGCGGCCCAGGGAGCACCAATCACGCGGTCTGCGGTCCATCGTCGACCGGGTGCGTCCGTCTGTCGAAGCGCTGCTGGCGACAGAACTCAGGAACGATCCCGGAGCTCTGGTGCAGCACGCCGTACGGGCCAACATTCGCGCCTCCGCGGCCCATCTGCGACACGGCTCAGAGGTGATCGAGCAGTTGATCCAAGAGCACGAGTTCCTTGTTGTGGGCGCCGAGTATTCGCTGGAGACCGGTGTGGTCGAATTCTTCGACGGCATGCCGGACGACGCATCTTCGTGACCGACAGGGGAGAGCAGGTAGCCGAAGCGAAGCACGCGCACGTCTCGTGTGTACGTACATAGCTTTCCTACGGGCCATCAACGTGGGCGGACACACCGTCCGGATGGAACACCTGCGTACGCTCTTCGCCGAGCTGGGGCTCGCATCCGCCGAGACCTTCATCGCGAGTGGCAACGTG
This sequence comes from uncultured Actinomycetota bacterium, assembly GCA_963790415.1. Taxonomy (GTDB): domain Bacteria; phylum Actinomycetota; class Thermoleophilia; order RBG-16-64-13; family RBG-16-64-13; genus JAJZQZ01. The sequence continues at coordinate 78,786 of CAWBOK010000005.1, read as the reverse complement.
ATCTTCGGGGCCCCGAAGGAGGACGCACGCGTACTTGAAGCGCGGATCGCCACCCATCTCCGGCAGGCGCTCGGATACGACGTGGCCACGTTCGTTCGCTCTCCCTCGCAGCTTGCGGCGGTGGCGGATTGTCGGCCCTTTCCGACAGGTGAACTCGACGCCCCTGGTGTCACCCTGACGATCGCATTCCTATCGGACCCTCCCGAGGCCGAGGCGCAGCGCGCGCTCATGGCGTTCCGGTCCACGGTCAACGATTTCCATGTTCACGGACGTGAGATCTACTGGTTGTGCCGCACGCGGACCACCCAATCCGGATTCTCCGGAGCGCTTCTCGAGAAGGCGGTCGGCATGCCCGCCACCCTGCGCAACGCGAACACAGTGAGAAGGATCGCCGCACAGCTCCAGGTTCCTGACTGAGCAAGAGCAGGAGGAAGAAGCCTCGCGTCGAAACCCCCGGGTTAAGGAGACGTTGAGGGCGCGATGGCCGGCCACGCGCCACGGCGACGATCCGGCTGATCGATCACCTCGGACTCACGCGTCAGGGGAGGGAGGAGGCGCGAACGGCAGATGGCGAGCCGGCTTGGGCCAGACGAGTCACGTAAACGTTACTAGGAGGTTGAGATGGACGACAGGTGGAGCGGTTGGGCCGCCGCCGGCGGGCTTCTCATGATAATGGTCGGCGCCTTCAGGGCGATCACCGGCTTCATCGGACTCTTCAATGACCAGTGGGTCGTGCGGGGCTTTTCGGGCTACTTCTTTGTGGATGTCAGTGCTCTAGCCTGGTGGATGCTCATCGTGGGCGTCCTGCTCGTGTTCGCTGGTTTGGCGGTCCTTGCAGGGCAGACATGGGGGCGCGTCATCGGCGTCATCTTCGTCGGCCTGGCCGCGATCTCCGAGATGATGTGGATACCGGTCTATCCGATATGGTCGATCATGATGATGGTTCTCTATCTCTTCATCCTGTATGGATTGATCGTCGCGAAACCGGTCCGCGACTGACGCACGACTGACGGAGGATCAGGCATACTCGGGTCCGGCGTCCCCCCCAGGCGTCGGACCTTCGTCTCGTGCTCCTGCTTCTGTCCGAGTTCGCCTGCGGCGTCAACCGACTGCGCCGGGCGGGCGACCATCACCAACGCCGCCACCACGGCACGCGTCACCTTACTCCCCTCATTGTTGATGCCATGGCACGGATGGACAGCGCCAGAGGCGGATCCGGCTTCCCCCTCTGACTCCGGCCGGGCTACAATAGGGCCGAACCGACCCAAGGAGTGAGGATGCGATACGACCTGGCTGTGATACCCGGTGACGGCACCGGTCCCGAAGTGGTGAACGAGGGCCTCAAGGTCCTGAAGGCGGCGGCCTCCCGCGCCGGCTTCAGTTATGACCTCACCAGCTACGATTTCGGGGCCGAACGCTATCTGCGCACGGGGGAGACCCTTCCCGACTCGGCCATCGACGAGCTGCGCGGCTACGATGCCACCTTCCTGGGGGCGATCGGCCACCCGGACGTCAAGCCGGGCATCCTCGAGCAGGGCATCCTGCTGAAGGCCCGCTTCGCCCTCGACCTCTACATCAACCTGCGCCCGGTCAAGTTGTTCCCCGGTGTGGAGACGCCGATCAAGGACAAGGGCCCGGCTGACATCGACTTCGTGGTGGTGCGCGAGAACACGGAAGGGCTGTATTGCTCCACCGGGGGCTTCCTCAAGAAGGGCACTCCGGACGAGATCGCCGTGCAGGAGAGCGTGAACACCCGCAAGGGCGCCGAGCGCTGCATCCGGTATGCCTACGACTACGCCTCGCGGCCCGACCGTCACGGCAAACTGACCCTCTGTGGCAAGACCAACGTGCTCACCTACGCCTGGGATCTCTGGTGGCGGGCGTTCAACGAGGTCGGCGAGGCCGACTACCCGAACATCACGCGCGACTACTCCCACGTCGACGCCATCGTCATGTGGTTCGTCAAGAACCCGGAGTGGTTCGACGTCATCGTCACCGACAACATGTTCGGCGACATCATCACCGACCTGGCGGCCATGATCCAGGGCGGCCTGGGCGTCGCTGCGGGCGGCAACATCAACCCCGAGGGAACGGCCATGTTCGAGCCCATGGGGGGATCGGCGCCCAAGTATGCCGGCCAGAACGTGATCAACCCCCTCGCGGCCATCGCTTCGCTGCAGATGATGCTCGACCATCTGGGCCAGAAGGACGCCGCCCGTTGGGTGGAGGCCGGGATCATCCACGCGATCGGCCAGATGGAGTCGCTGGCAGCCGGCAAGATGGGCATGAGCACCAGCGACGTGGGCGACCTGGTCGCACGTCACGTAGCCGAAGGGGCCGTGACCGAGGAAGCCGGCTGGTAGTCTGCGACTGCACAGCGGGCACTCGGACGAAGGAGCGCACGTGCTGATCTACATCGACGGAGCCTACTACCCGCGTGAGCTGGCCAAGGTCAGCGTGTTCGACCACGGCCTGCTCTACGGCGACGGTGTCTTCGAAGGCATCCGGGCCTACGACGGACGCGTGTTCGAACTCGACGCCCACGTCGAGCGGCTGTACGACTCCGCGAAGGTCATCGGTCTCGCGATCCCGCTGGATCGCCGGGAGATGGTTGCGGCCATCCTGGAGACCGTGCGGCGCAACGAACTGCGGGACGCCTACATCAGGTTGGTGGTCACGCGTGGCGAGGGCGACCTGGGTCTGAACCCGTCCAAGTGTGCCGCCCCGACGGTGATCATCATCGCCGCCACCATCCAGCTGTACCCGGAGGATGTATACCGGACGGGTCTCACCGTCAAGATCTGCCAGACTCGGCGCACCAGTTCTCAGTGTGTCAGCCCGGCGGTCAAGAGCCTGAACTACCTCAACAACATCATGGCCGCGCTCGAGCTTCGGGGCACGGGGGCGCACGAGGGACTCATGCTCACTCTGGATGGCTACGTATGCGAGTGCACCGCCGACAACTTCTTCATGGTCAAGAGCGGGCGCCTGCTGACGCCGTCTCTCGCGGTCGGGGCTCTGCGGGGAGTCACCCGGGGGGTGGTGATGCGGCTGGCGCGCGAGATGGATGTCGACGTGGAGGAGGGTCTCTTCACTCCCTACGATGTCTACACCGCCGACGAGACGTTCCTCACCGGCACGGGCGCCGAGGTGGCCCCGGTGGTGCAGGTCGATCTGCGGCCCATCGGTGATGGCACGCCGGGTCCGATCACCCACGAGCTGATCCAACGGTTCCGTGCCCACGCCGGCCGGTCGGGGACCGCGGTCTACCCGGCATGATGTCGCCCAAGGACACCAGCGCGCCGTTCCCTGCTCCCGGCCCGCAACACCGGGACATCGTCCTCTACGACACCACCCTGCGCGACGGCATGCAGCGTGAGGGCATGAGCGTGTCTGTCGACGAGAAGATCCGCATCGCCAAGCGGTTGGCATCGCTGGGCATCCATGTCATCGAGGCCGGTTTCCCCGGGTCGCAACCCGAAGGACGCCGAGTTGTTCCGGCGGATGGAGTCGTTGGACCTGGGCGAGGCGCGCGTGAGCGCGTTCGGCATGACCCGGGGCCGGGGAGTGGCGGCCGCTGCCGACCCGGTGATGCGCATCCTGGCCGAGAGCTGGGCGCCGGTGGCCTGCATCGTGGGCAAGACGTGGGATCTCCACGTCGAGAAGGTGCTCAAAGTCGATCGGGCCGAGAACCTGCGCATGATCGCCGAGTCGGTGGCCTTCCTGTGCGCTCAAGGCAAGGACGTGGTCTACGACGCCGAGCACTTCTTCGACGCCTACGCCGCCCACCCCGGCTACGCCCTGGAGTGCGTGCGTGCGGCGGCGGAGGCCGGGGCGGGCACCGTAGTGCTCTGCGACACCAACGGGGCCACACTGCCGCCCCACCTGGGAGACATCGTGGCCGCGGTGGTGGATGACATGGACGGGCGGTGCCGGGTGGGCATCCATACCCATGACGATTCCGGGTGCGGCGTCGCGAACAGCCTGGTGGCCGTCGAGCGGGGGGCCGTGCACGTGCAGGGCACCATCAACGGCTACGGCGAGCGCTGTGGCAACGCCGACCTATGCGCGGTCGTCCCGTCGCTGAAGCTGAAGATGGGGCTCGATTGCATCTCCGACGCCAACCTGGCCCGGCTGACCGATGCCGCCCACTACGTGGCCGAGCTCTGCAACGTGTCGCCCGATCCTCACCAGCCGTACGTGGGCCGCAACGCCTTCGCTCACAAGGGTGGATTGCACGTGGCGGGCGTGGCCGCCGACCCGCGCACGTTCGAGCACATCGTGCCGGACCTCGTGGGGAACGTTCCCCACATCCTGGTCTCGGAGTTGTCGGGCAAGGGCACCATCCGCCAGAGGGTGGAGGAGCTGGGGTATGCTCCCGACGACGAGAGGGCAGCTGGCCGAGCGGGTGCTGCGGCGCCTCAAGCAGAAGGAGCACGAGGGCTACCACTACGAAGCCGCCGACGCCTCGTTCGAGCTCCTGCTCTTGGACGAGCTGGGGCAACCGGCCGAGTTCTTCCGCCTGGAGAGTTTCCGCATCATCGTGGAGAAGCGGGCCGACGGAGCGGTGATGACCGAGGCCACCATCAAGGTGCACGTGAACGGCGACCGCATCATCCAGACCGCCGAGGGCAACGGCCCGGTCAACGCTATCGACAGGGCGCTCCGTCAGGCCATCGAGCGGAAGTTCCCTCACCTCAAGGATATCCACCTGACCAACTACAAGGTGCGCATCCTGGACGAGGATCGGGGAACGGGTGCCGTCACCCGGGTGCTCATCGATTCGTCCGACGGACAGGACTCGTGGGGCAGCGTGGGCGTGAGCGACAACCTGGTCGAGGCCTCCTGGCAGGCCCTGGTGGATTCGCTCACGTACGGCCTTCTGCGCGCCTTGGAAGAGGACGCGGACGGCGACCGAGTAGGCCGCCGGGACGCCCTCGGCGGCACGATGCCGTCGTCTCCAAGGCCTTCCTGGGCAAGGGTTGACAACTCTTCTGGGTCAGAGTATCCTTCCGTCGAATGTTAGGTATACCTAATGCGGCGTGCGGTTGGTGCAGAGCGCCGTTGTCGGCAAGGAGAAGCAGGTGACACTACTCGAGGCACGGAAGGGAAGTCGGGTACGCATCTTGGAGATCCCCGACGATCGCGCCCGGGCCCAGTGCATCCGCTTCGGCATCGGTGAGGGCACGGTCGTCGATTGGGCGGAACCGCTCAGGGTCGGTCCGGTCTTGGTGCGGCAGGCCAACCAGGAGATCTGTCTGGGCCGCAATCTCGCCGCCCGCATCCTGGTGGAGGAGGCGGGCACCGCGGTCGAGCCGGCTGTGCCCGGCGCGGAGCACAGACTCGATGCCCGCGGCCGGGGGGCATGAGGGCGACAGACCACGCACGGCCGGCTTCTTTGTCGCGGCCGGTTTCCTCGTTGCGGTCGACTCCTCCGGCGTCTCACGGCCAGGTGTCGGTCCAGGCCCCGGACGATGTCCGCAAGGTCGTCTTGGTGGGCAATCCCAACGTAGGTAAGTCCCTCTTCTTCAACGCGTTCACCGGTCTCTACGTCGACGTCTCGAACTTCCCCGGCACGACGGTGGCAGTGTCGAGCGGGCGCATGGGTGACGACGTCGTGCTGGACACGCCGGGCATCTACGGGGTCTCGTCGTTCAACGACGAGGAGATCGTGGCCCGCGACATCGTCATCGACGCCGACGTGGTGCTCAACGTGGTCGACGCCGTCCACCTCGAGCGCGACCTCTTCCTGACGTTGCAGTTGATCGACATGGGTCTGCCTCTGGTGGTGGCCCTCAACATGGTCGACGAGGCCGCGGCTCGGGGCATGCGCGTGGACGACGTGGAACTCGTCGCGACTGTTGGGGGTACCCGTGGTGCCTACGGTTGCCACCAGTCGCAGTGGATTCCCCGAAGCCCAGACCGCGTTGGCGGAGCCCCGGGTGGGCCTGTCCGACCCGGTGCTGCAGGACCGCATCGTGGGGCTGCTCGACCGGGTGGGTACGCGCGGCGAGGCCCTGCTGGTGCTGGAAGGTGACCCCTTCATCGCCGAGCGGCACGGTATCGAGCCCCAGGGAAAGCGCGACGAGATCTACCTGGGCCGCCGCCAGCGGGTGAACGCCATCGTGGCCCGAGTGGTGGAGCGCAGTGGGGGAGGTCTCGATCTGCGCACCCGCCTCGGCCACGCCCTGCTGCGTCCGCTCACCGGGATCCCCGTGCTGGCCGTGGTGCTCTTTCTCATGTACGAGTTCCTCGGCGTCTTCGTGGCGCAGACGGTGGTCGGATTCACCGAAGGCACGATCATGCAGGGCTACGTGGAGCCCCTCATCCGGCAGGCGGTCGGCGCCGTCGTGGGTACCACCGGCGTGCTCTACCAGTTGTTGGCGGGAGACTTCGGCGTCCTCACGTTGTCCACCACGTACATCTTCGGCCTGCTCCTGCCGCTGGTGATCGGCTTCTACCTGATGATGTCGTTGCTGGAGGATTCCGGCTACCTGCCGCGCATCGCGGCGTTGACCGACCGGATGATGACCGCCGTCGGTTTGAACGGCCGGGCGATCATCCCTATGATCTTGGGATTCGGATGCATCACCATGGCCACCATCACCACGCGGATACTGGGCAACGAGCGCGAACGCAAGATCGCCACCGCGCTGATGGCGTTCGCCATCCCCTGCTCGGCGCAGCTCGGGGTCATCACCGGGCTGTTGGCCGGTGCGGGCGGTCTCTCCCTGACGCTCGCCTATGCGACGATCATGGTCCTGATCTTTGGGGTGCTCGGCGTGCTGATGGCGCGCTTCGTGCCCGGGGAATCCACCGACCTGCTCATCGACCTGCCTCCGCTTCGCCTACCCCGCTTGAGGAACGTCTTGACCAAGACCTACCGCAAGACGATCATGTTCCTGCGGGAGGTCGGCCTCTACTTCGTGGCGGGGTCTTTGTTGCTTGGGGTACTGCAGATCACCGGAGCCTTGGTGGCGGCACAGACGTGGTTGGCTCCGCTCACCGAAGAATGGCTTCTGCTGCCACGCGAGACGGCTACGGCGTTCATCATGGGCTTCGTGCGCCGCGACTTCGGCGCGGCCGGTCTGTACAGCCTGGGCCTCTCGGGAACCGACGTGCTGGTGGCCCTGGTGACCATCACCCTCTTCGTGCCCTGCATCGCCTCGGTGCTGGTGATCACCAAGGAACGCGGGAAGAGCTTCGCCGCCTTCATCTGGGTGGGAAGCGTCGTGCTCGCGTTCCTGTTCGGTGGCGTGTTGGCCCACGTCGCGAGTTGGGTGGCGTGAAGCCCTGCATCGTCTGTCCTCGCTGTGGCGTGCGGATCGACACGCCGGTGCTGCTGTGCCCCCGCTGCCGTGAGCCGCTCCCGTTGGGCTGCGACGGCAACTGCAAAGAGTGCGCTACCAAAGGCGGCGCCGGCAAAGGCGGCGCGTCACCGCCGGCTGCTTCTCGGCCGGCCCTCCCCGCGGAAAGAAGAGGTGGTTCGTGAAACTGGCCCGTATCGCGTTCGACGGACGTCCCCGCGAGGCACTCGTCACGGCCGAAGGCTACGTCCTCCGAGACGGCGACGACGCGGGAACCGTGATTGCGGCCGGATCCGTCCGGCTGCTTCCCCCGGCCGAGCCGACCAAGATCATCGGGATAGGCTGGAACTTTCCCGAACACATCACGCGAGATGGTGGCGCGTCTTCCCGTGAGCACCTTCCCCGAGACGCCCGCCGAGCCGATCATCTTCTACAAGCCGCTCTCCAGCCTGGTGGCCCACGGGGAAGCCATCGTGTACCCGCGTGACGCCACGCGGGTGGAGCACGAGGGGGAGTTGGTGGTCGTCATGGGCGCGCCGGCCCGCCGCGTCGACGCGGCCGCGGCGCGCGGTCTCGTGCGGGGTTGGACCTGCGGCAACGACGTCACCGAGCGCGACATGCAGCGCCGCGACAAGCAGTGGTGGCGGGCCAAGGGCTACGACACGTTCGCGGCGGTGGGACCCTATCTGGAGACCGAGACCCCCGATGTCTCCGCCCGCATCGTCACCCGGGTGAACGGGCAGGTGCGCCAGGAAGGTCGAGTGCGCGACATGCTGCGCGACCCGTTCGAGATCATCGCCTACGTGAGCCAGGCCGTGACGCTCCTGCCGGGCGACATGATCATGCTGGGCACGCCGCCCGGCGTGGGGGAACTCCTGCCCGGCGATACGGTGGAGGTCGAGGTGGACGGAGTCGGCTGTTTGGCCAACCCTGTGGTCGCGGAGTAGCGGCGGAGGGGGCCTCGGGGGTCGGTCCGCGCCGCCCACGGCAGAGATTCTGGTCGCTCTGAGCGGACTTTTTCCTCTCAGGGCTCACAGATCGCTTGAGGGCGTCCCGGCCTTCCGGTAGAATCGGAGAACCCGTATGACCCCATCCGAGAGGACCCATGCCTGAACCGTCGAGTGAATCGCAGGACCGTGACGTAGTGGCGACCGCGGGCTTCTGTCACCTGCACGTGCACACCGACTACTCGGCGCTGGACGGGGCGTGCAAGATCGACGACCTGGTGAGCAAGTGCGTGGAGTACGGCATGCCGGCGGTAGCCGTGACCGACCACGGTGTCCTTTGCGGCGTGGTACAGCTCTACCAGAAGGCCACGGCGGCGGGGATCAAGCCGATCATCGGTCTGGAAGCCTACGTGGTGGCCGATCGGTTCACCAAGGATGCGCAGACGGAGGAGAAGTGGCATCTCACGCTCCTGGCGCGCAACAACGAGGGCTACCGGAACCTGCTCAAAGTGGGCAGCCTGGCGTTCCTGGAGGGCTACTACACCAAGCCCAGGGTCGACTACGAACTCCTGCGGCAGCACGCCGAGGGGCTCATCTGTCTCTCCGGCTGTCCCACCGGTCGGCTCTCGAGATCTCTGGAGGAGGGCCGGTTCGCCGACGCGGACAGGGAGATAGAACGGCTGGTCTCCATTTTCGGGCGCGAGAACGTGTACATCGAGATCCAGGAGACGGGTATCGCACAGTTCGCCGAGGTGCCGGCCCGTATGGCCGAACTCGCCGAGCGCGTGGGCCTGCCCCTGGTGGCCACCAACGACGTGCACTACCTCGCCGAAGACGACGCCGACGCGCACGATGTGCTGCTCTGCATCCAGACCGGCGCCCGACTCGATGACGAGAAGCGCATGAGTTTCAGCACGCAGGAGTTCTTCTTCAAGAACGAAGCCCAGATGCGCGAATCGTTCCGACGCTACCCGGAAGCGGTCTCGAATACGATCAAAGTGGCCGAGCGATGCAACGTCACCATGGAGTTCGGAGAGCTGCATCTGCCCCGCTTCGAGGTGCCCGAGGGGTACACCGAGTCGTCCTATCTGCGCGAGCAGTGCGAAGCGGGTCTCGCGCGCCGGTACGGCGTCGACCCGGGCCCCGAGGTGCGGGAGCGCCTGGAGATGGAGCTGGCGGTGATCGAGAAGATGGGTTTCCCGCCCTACTTCCTCATCGTCTGGGACTTCGTGCACTACGCCAAGAGTAACGGCATCCCCGTGGGACCGGGCCGAGGTTCGGCGGCGGGTTCCATCGTCTCCTATCTGCTCGGCATCACCGATCTCGACCCTCTGGCCTACGACCTGCTGTTCGAGCGCTTTCTCAATCCGGACCGTATCAGTATGCCGGACATCGACATCGATTTCTCCGTCGAGGGGCGCGAACGCGTGATCGACTATGTGGCCGATAAGTACGGCCGCGATCGGGTGGCTCAGATAGCCACGTTCGGCACCATCAAAGTTCGTCAGGCCATTCGCGATGCCGCTCGGGTCATGAACGTGCCCTACGGCACCGCCGACCGCATCGCCAAACTCGTGCCCGAAGGTCCGAAGGTCACCCTCGAAGATTGCATGAAAGAGAAGCAGGATCTGCGGACGGAGTACGACACGAACGACGAGGTCAAGCGGGTGGTTGATATGGCCCGCCCCCTGGAGGGGTTGATCCGTCAAGACTCCATCCACGCCGCCGGGGTGGTCATCGCCGACCGACCGCTCACCGACTATCTTCCCCTGATGCAGAAGGGCGGCGCCGAAGTGGTCACCCAGGTGCCTATGGGCGATGTGGAGAAGCTCGGGCTGCTCAAGATGGATTTTCTCGGTCTGCGCAACTTGGACGTGATCGCGGGCGCGGTCAAGATCATCCGGGCGAGCGGCCACGAGGACTTCGATCTGGAGGCCGTGCCGCTCGACGACGCCCGCACCTATCAGATGCTCGCCCGCGGCGACTCGGTGGGAGTGTTCCAGTTCGAATCCAGCGGCATGCGCGAAGCCATGCGCGACGTGGCGCCGACCGTCTTCGAGGATCTTATCGCTCTGGTCGCGCTGTACCGCCCCGGACCCATGGAATACATCCCGCTCTACGCCCGCAACAAGCGCAATCCAGAGGGCATCAAGTACGTGGATCCGCGCTTGGAGTCTATCCTGCGGGGCACCAACGGAGTCGCGATCTACCAGGAACAGCTCATGGAGATCGCCAAGAGGATCGGTGGCTTCTCTCCGGCCGAGGCCGACGACCTGCGCAAGGCCATCGGCAAGAAGAACCGTACGATCCTCGACAGGCTGGAGCCCAAGTTCCGTGAGGGTGCGGGCGAGAACGGCACCGCACCGAAGGTCATCGATCACCTGTGGTCGCTGATGGAGAAGGCCGGGGACTACTCCTTCAACAAGTCGCATGCCGCCTGCTACGCCCTCATCGCATACCAGACGGCCTATCTGAAAGCCACCTATCCCGTGCAGTACATGGCGGCTCTGATCTCGAGCGTCATGAACACCAAGGACAAGGTGCCCTTCTACGTGTCGCTTGCCAACGACATGGGCATCGAAGTGATGCCTCCCGACGTGAACGAGTCGTCACTCGACTTCCGGGCCGTCGAGACCCGCATCCGGTTCGGGCTGAATGCGGTGAAGAACGTGGGCGAGAGCGCTATTCGCAGCATCCTGAGCGCCCGGGATTCCGGCGGCGCCTTTCTCACGTTGTTCGATTTCTGCGAACGCGTCGACCTTGGCGCGGTGAATCGGCGGGCACTCGAAAGCCTGATCAAGGCGGGCGCCCTCGACTCTACCGGGGCGTCACGAAAAGGGATGTTGCTGGTGATAGGTCAGGCCATGGCCCACGGACAGAAAGTCCAGGGCGATGCGGCGCAGGGCCAGGCCTCCATCTTCGACCTCATGCTCGCTCCCGCCGTCACTCCCGGGTCGACCGCGGAGGCCGGTGCGAATCCCGCGGAACTCCCTGTGGAGATACCCACCGAGGACTTCGGCAAGGAAGAGTTGCTGCGCCTCGAGAAGGAGATCCTGGGCATGTATGTCTCGTCGCATCCACTGCGCGACATACGCGCCCAGGTGCGCGAAGAGGCGGAACACCTCATCTCCGAACTCTCGAATCTGCCCGATGGTACCACCACCACCATCGTGGGCATGGTCGCGAACGTCAAGAAAGTGCCTACGAAGAGTGGCGGCACCATGGCTTTCGTCACCGTGGAGGGTCTGGAGGGGTCCGTCGAGATGATCTGCTTCAACAAGACCTATCTGGAGAACACCGGCATTCTTCAAGAGGATCGCCTGATCAAAGTGCGGGGACGGCTCGAGCGGAAGGACGAAGCGGAGCAGAAGTTCGTCCCGTTCACCATCGAGGCCTTCGTGCCTCGCACAGGTTTCGAGCCCATCTGCATACTGCTCGACGGAGAGCGGGTGGCGCTCGACACCCTCGATGCGCTCAAGATGATCATGTCGCGTTTTCCCGGGGAATGCCCGGTCGAGCTGCACGTGGCCACCGGCCAAGGCCCTCATCGCCTGGTATGTGGCGACGGGTACCGAGTGGAGCCCGACACCAGTCTGTTCGCGGAGATCCGTGTGCTGCTGGGAGAGGCGGGTATCGTGCGGCTCGAGCCGGAGGCGCTGGCCGGGTAGTCCCGAGCCCGCCGGCGGCCGCAGCCGCGCCACTGTTCGCCCGCCCGCTTTGCGCTACCATAGCGGCCGTGACTCTGCTGACGACACCCCCCGGCACCAAAGACGTGCTGCCCACCGAGGCGGCCGAACTGCGCTTCATCGAGGACGCGGTGCGCACGGTCTTCGCCGAGTTCGGCTACGGCGAGGTGTGGACGCCCACGTTGGAGTTCGAGGAGGTGCTGGCGCTCTCGGGTGAGAAGGCCTTCCAGACCGGCTTCCGCATGCTCGACGAGCACGGTCAGGTGCTCATACTGCGCCCCGACCTCACCGCTCCGATCGCCCGGTTGGTGGGTAGCCGCCTGCGCGGCGGTGTGCCGCCTCACCGGGTGTTCTCGATCTCGACCATCTTTCGCCGGCTCTCTACACACCGCGATCGCGAGACCGAGTTCCGGCAGGCGGGCATCGAGCTGCTCGGATCGTCGCTTCCTCACGCCGACGCCGAGGTGGTCGCGGTCGCGTGCCGCTCCCTCGAGAGGGCGGGCCTGCGCGGCTATCGTGTCGGCGTGGGACAGATATCGTTCTTCGCGGGCCTGCTTCGGGCACTCGATCTCGACCAGGGACTGCAGCAGCGGCTCACGCGGGACGTGGTGGCCAAGGACCTGGTCAACTACCGTCTGGTGGTGGAGGGCGCCGACTTCTTGGCTCCGGCCGATCGCCGGGCGCTTCTCGAGGTGCCCGATCTGCGTGGCGGTCCGGAGGTGCTCGATCGGGCGGCGGCTTTCGTGCGCAGTGCCGACATGGAGTCGGCGCTGGAGCACCTGCGCTCCATGCACGACGCCCTTGTGGCCTATGGATACAGGGACCGCCTGCTGTTCGACCTTGGCATCTTCCGCAACTTGGAATACTACACGGGCTCGGTGTTCGAACTCTACGCGCCGGGCATGGGCTTCACGCTCGGAGGCGGTGGGCGCTACGATAACCTGCTGGCCCGGTTCGGTGCTCCCATGCCCGCGGTTGGATTCGGCCTGGGCCTGGATCGGCTCCACGCGGCGTTGATCGACCAGGCCGCCGACCTTGCGACGGGCGATCAGACGGTGATACTGGTGGGCGGCCTCGACCGGCACGTAGCCACGGCGGACCGCCTGCGGGAGGCCTGCGTGGGCGTGTTCGCGCTGGCTCACGATGTGCCCGCCGCCGCCGCCGCCGCCCTGGCGCGGCAGAAGGAGATCGACGTGATCGTGGCTCCCGCCGAGGGCCGCGAGAGTCTCCACTGGACAGTCACCCACATGGGGAGAGGTGACGGTGACCTCGTCTCTACCGAAGAACTCGTGGCCCGGCTCACGCGCGAGGTCTTCACCACATGAAGACGCTGCGCATCGCCCTCTGCCGGGGAGCTATCTTCAACGAGACCGTCTCCCTGCTCGAGGGCGTGGGATTGGACCTCTCCGAAGTGCGGGCCAACACCCGCAAACTCATCTTCGAGACGGCCGACGGCACGCGGTTCATCACCACCCGGCCCACGGATGTGCCCACCTATGTGGAATACGGAGCCGCGGATGTGGGGTTCGTGGGGAAAGACGTGCTTCTGGAGGCGGGCAAGAACGTGTACGAGGTGCTCGATCTCGGCATAGGCCGCTGCCGGCTGGTGTTCGCCACCCCCGAAGGCCACGATCGCTCGCTCGACACGCTGCGCCACCTGGGCACGTTCCGCGTGGCGACCAAGTATCCCACCATCACGCGTGATTACTTCCAGTCCCGAGGGATCAACCCGGACATCATCACCTTGCACGGCTCCATCGAGCTGGCTCCGCTGGTGGGGTTGGCCGACGGCATCGTCGACCTCACGTCCACGGGCACGACCATGCGCGAGAACCGGCTGCAGGAGCGCTTTCAGCTCTACGACTTCACTACCAGGATGATCGTCAACCGGGTGGCCCACAAGATGCTCGCGCCCCAGGTGAGCGAGCTGGTGGCCCGACTCCGCGCGCTGGTCCTCGACCGGGGGGCGCAAGACGGGCCGGAGGCGTCGGGAGCGGCCGGGTGATCGCTCGGCCACTGCGTTCCGATCAGGTATCGCTGGAGGTAGCGCGGCTGCGGCCCGCCGCCGACCACAGCCGGGCCGTGGCCGAGACCGTCGCCGCCATCCTGGCGGCCGTTCGCCTGGAGGGCGACTCGGCCGTGGTGGACGCCACCGCCCGCCTGGATTGGCCGTCCGCGTCGATCGAGGGTCTGCGTGTGCCCACAGCGGATCTCGAGGCCGCGTTCGCCTCGGTCGACGCCGAGCTTCGCGCCGCCTTCACCGTGGCCCGAGACCACGTCGCCTGGTTCCATCGTCACGAGGTGCGCGACGGCTGGGATGAGACCGGTCCCATGGGTCAGCGCCTGGGCATCCGCTATCTGCCCGTGCGCCGCGCCGGTCTCTACGTTCCCGGCGGGCTCGGCTCGTATGCGTCCACCGTCATCATGAACGCCGTGCCCGCGCAGGTGGCGGGGGTGGAGGAGCTCTTCATCTGCACGCCTCCGGGGCGCGACGGGCGCGTCAACGAGTCGGTGCTGGCGGCGGCGTGGTTCATGGGTATCACCGAGGTCTACGCGGTCGGCGGGGCGCAGGCGGTGGCCGCCATGGCCTACGGCACGGCCACCGTGCGGCGGGCGGACGTGATCTGCGGTCCGGGCAACGCCTACGTCATGGAGGCCAAGCGCCAGGTGTACGGGGCGGTGGGCATCGACGGGCTGGCCGGTCCGAGCGAGGTGATCGTGGTGGCGGATGCGTCGGCCCGACCGGAGTGGGTGGCCGCCGACCTGCTCGCCCAGGAAGAGCACGGCAGCGGGGCCACGGCGGTGTTGGTGGCCGGTTCGGAGAGTCTCTGTCGCGCAGTCGCGGACGCGGTGGAGGCGCTGCGTCGAGACGGCCGTGGGCATAGCCACGGGGTAGACGCCGGTCCTGAGCACGTCGCCGGCGGTCCGGAATCTGCCGACGACGGCCTGCACGCCTTCTTTCCCGCCCCCGGGGAGGAGTTCGCCGGTCTCTCCGCCGCCTTCGTCAACGAGTATGCCCCCGAGCATCTCGAGCTGCATCTGGTCGATGCCCGCGGATTCCTGGCGGAGGTGCGCTCGGCCGGGGCGGTGTTCGTGGGTGGCGGCACTCCCACGTCGTTCGGCGACTACGTGGCCGGTTCGAACCATGTGCTGCCGACCGGCGGCGCGGCGCGGTTCTCGTCGCCGCTGTCGGTGGATACGTTCATGCGGGCCTCGTCGGTGGTGGAGATAGACGCTCCCGCTGCCGCCGCGCTGACGCCCGCCCTTGCACGTCTCGCGCGCAGCGAGGGCTTCACGTTCCATCGCCGTTCAGCGGAGGTGCGTTCGTCGGGTTGACCGTCCCCGGGCGGGCGGGTCAGAGTGAGCCGGGTCAGGCCGAGCGCCGGCGGCGGCAGGCCGGTATGCTATGCTCGCGGGGCGGCCTGTGGCCGGCCCCGCACGCCTGATCAGGGGAGGAATCGTGTCACCTGAGAGCAGCCTCGCTTCCAGTCGCTCGGCCGTCGTCGAGCGGCAGACTCGGGAGACCGACATCTACGTGCGCCTCGATCTCGACGGTACGGGGACCTGCACCGCGTCCACGGGGCTCGGGTTCTTCGACCACATGTTGGAACTCTTCGCGGCTCACGGGCGGTTCGACCTGACGGTGAGGGCCACCGGCGACCTGCAGACTGGTGGTCACCACACGGTGGAGGACGTCGGCATCTGCCTCGGCACCGCCCTCGACCGGGCATTGGGGGACAAGATCGGCATCGCGCGCTATGGGAGCGTGCAGCTGCCCATGGACGAATCCCTGGCTCTGGTCAGCCTCGACATCAGCGGGCGCCCGTACTTGGCGTACAACGTAGATCTCTCGAATCGGCAGATCGCCGGGTTCGACACCGACCTCGCCTTGGAGTTCTTTCAGGCTTTGGTCAACAACGCTCGGTTGACACTGCACGTGCGACTGCTCGCCGGCAGCAACCCGCATCACATCATCGAGGTGGTGTTCAAGGGATTCGGGCGCGCTCTGGCTCAAGCGACGCGTGTCGATCCCAGCCTGCACGTAGTCCCTTCTACCAAAGGTGTAATCTAGCCCGTTGCTCTACATCATCGACTATGGGTCCGGCAATCTGCGTTCTGTGCAGAAGGCCTTCGAGCATGTGGGGGCGCACGCGGAGGTAGGGGCCGACGTCCGCCGCATGCGCGACGCCCGGGGGCTGGTCCTGCCCGGGGTGGGCGCGTTCGGGCCGGCCATGGCCGAGATCGAGGCTCGAGGGCTGACAGAGCCCATCCGGGAGCGCGTGGCCGCGGGTGTGCCCTTCCTGGGCGTCTGTCTCGGTCTGCAACTTCTCTTCGAGCGGAGCGAAGAGAATCCGGGTGTGCCCGGCCTCGGGATCCTGAAGGGTGAGGTGCGCCTGCTGCCGCCGGGTATGAAGGTGCCTCACATCGGCTGGAACCAGGTCGATCTCGTGGAGGACTGCGATCTGTTCGATGGTATCCCCGACGGTACGGCGTTCTACTTCGTGCACAGCTACGTGGTCGTGCCCGCCCGGCCCGCCGATGTGCTCACCACCACCGACTACGGGGTGACCTTCGCTTCCGGGGTGGCTCTCGGCAACCTGGCGGCCTTCCAGTTCCACCCGGAGAAATCCAGCACCCTCGGGCTTCGCCTCTACGAGAACTTCGCCCGACGGGTATACGTGGCCTAGGAGGATCCATGCGTCTCTTTCCGGCCATAGACATTCAGGGCGGCCGCTGCGTGCGATTGCGCCGCGGCGACTTCACCGACGAGACGGTGTTCGGCGACGACCCGGTGAAGATGGCCGAACACTGGGTGTCGGAGGGGGCGAGATTCCTGCACGTGGTGGATCTCGACGGCGCCCGCACGGGCGATCCGACCAATCTCGATCTGGTGGGGCGGATCGCGGAGGCGGTGTCCGTATCGGTGCAGTTCGGCGGTGGCGTGCGCACCATGGACGTGCTCGAGCGCGCGATGACCGCCGGGATCGAGCGGCTGGTCGTGGGCACGAGCGCCCTGCTCGACCAGGAGTTTCTCACCCGAGTCCTAGAGCTGTGGGGTGACCGTCTGGTTGTCGCCGTGGACGCCGAGGACGGCTATGTGAAGACCCACGGTTGGCGGGAACGCAGTGGCATGACCGCCCCGATATTCGTGCGTACGCTGGAGCAGGTCGGCGTGGCCGAGATCCTCTACACCGACATCGGGCGCGACGGCATGATGCAGGGTGTCAATCTGGCGGCCATCCGCGATCTGGCCCAAGACACCTCCCTGGCTATCATCGCTTCGGGCGGGGTGACCTCGTTGGACGACCTGCGTGCCCTCAAGCGGTTCGAAGCCGACGGCGTGACCGGGGTCATCGCCGGACGGGCGCTCTACGAGCATCGTTTCACCGTGCCTCAGGCCCTTGCCGTCCTGGACGCCTGAGCGGGAACTCGGCGACGTGCACCTGAAGCGGATCATCCCCTGCCTGGACGTCGACAAAGGTCGGGTGGTCAAAGGCACCAACTTCGTCGACATCCGCGACGCCGGTGATCCGGTGGAACTCGCGTCGCGGTACGACATCGAGGGGGCCGACGAGTTGGTGTTCCTCGACATCACCGCCTCGCACGAGGAGCGGGACACCATCGTAGAACTCGCCCGCCGTTGCGCCGAGGAACTCTTCGTCCCGTTCACCATCGGCGGCGGCATCCGCAGCGAAGACGACGTGCGGGCGCTGCTCAACGCCGGGGCGGACAAGGTGTCGCTGAACTCGGCCGCGCTGCACGACCCCGGCTTGGTCGAACTCTGCGCCCGCCGGTTCGGATCTCAATGTATCGTCGTGGCCATCGACGCCAAACAGGTATCGGGCGAGAGCGCGGGCGGGCCGCCGAACGGGCTTGGTCACGCCCCGGATGGTCCCTCGCGCTGGGAGGCGTTCCTCAATGGGGGACGCGTTCCCACCGGCCGCGACGCGGTGGCCTGGGCGATCGAGGTGGTGGAACGCGGGGCGGGGGAGATCCTGCTGACCTCGATGGACCGGGACGGCACCAAGGACGGCTACGACCTGCCTCTCACCCGCGCTGTGGTGCAGGCGGTGAACGTGCCGGTCATCGCCAGCGGCGGCGCCGGCACGCTGGGGCACCTGGCCGAGGTCGTGCAGTCGGCGGGCGCCGACGCCGTGCTCGCCGCGTCGATCTTCCACTACCAGGAATACACCATCCGGCAGGCGAAGGAGTACATGGCGGCACGAGGCATCCCGGTGCGGCTTTGAGCCGGTCGCACCCGGTCCCCGCGGACCGAGCGCCGTCGCGCCGCTTGGTGATATTCGCCCTTCTTGGCGCGGCGTACTTCCTGAGTCAGTTCTTCCGCTCGGCGAACGCTGTCATCGCTCCCGACCTCTCGAGTGAGCTCTCCATCGGTGCGGCGCAACTCGGGCTGATGACCAGCCTCTTCTACGCCGCTTTCTCAGGCGTGCAGCTTCCGTTGGGCGCGGCGCTCGATCGGTTCGGAGCCCGGGTGGTCACTCCCAGCCTCATGTTGGTGGGTGCGGGAGGCAGCCTGCTCTTCGGGGCGGGCCACAGTTTTGCGGTCCTGGCGCTCGGACGGGCGTTGATCGGTATGGGCATGGCGGGCGTGTACATGGGTTCGCTCAAGATCTTCAGCCAGTGGTTCGACATCCGGGGCTTCGCGACGGCTTCGTCGTTTCTTGTGGGGTTGGGCGCGGTGGGGGCACTGGCGGCGGCCACCCCCCTCGCCTGGGCTTCCGAGACGATCGGGTGGCGGGCCGTGTTCCTGTGGGGCGGCGTCGCCGTGGTCTTGAGCGCGGCCTCTATCTACCTGTGGGTGCGGGATGCTCCGCCCGGGGTCGACTGGAAGAGCCACCACCAGGCAGGAGGTCTGGGGCGCATCTTCCGTTCCCTCGCGTTCTGGCGTATCGCCTTCATGGACGTGGCCCTCGTGGGCAATCTGCTCTCGGTTCAGGGATTGTGGGGAGGACCGTTTCTGTACGACGTGTACGGTATGTCGCGCGTGCAGGTGGGCAACCACCTGCTTCAGATGTCCGGCGCCGCGGTGGTGGGCTACCTCGCCGGCGGATGGTTCTCGCGGCGCGTGAGCACCCCGCGGCTTCTGGTATGCGCCGGGGCGCTCTTCGCGGTCAGTCTGGTGCTCATGTCGGCTGGGGGAGCGACGGGCGCCGTGTGGATGGTGTGGGTGGCGTACCCGCTCTTCGGGTTCTCGGCCGCCTTCAACCCCCTCCTGATGGCGCACGCACGCTCGGTGTTCCCCACGTCCATGACCGGCCGGGCAGTGACAGCGGTGAACTTCTTCGCCATCGGCGGGGCGGCTGTGACCATGTGGTGCATGGGCGTGTTGATCGGCTCGTTCGGCCGCGATGCTCAGGGCCACTACCCACCGGAGGCCTACGCACTTACCTTCGCTCTCAGTGCCGTCATCACGGTCGTTGCTATCCTCTTCTACGTTCCGCTCGCCCGTCGTCCCGCGTCCCGCCCGGGATGACCGTGGCCGGCACCCGCACAGACCAGGGAGGATCCATGGATGCACAGATGGTCGAACGTCTGCTCATCGGCGGCGAATGGGTGGAAGGCCGCGGTGACACCTACGAGCTGCGCAACCAGTACGACGGGTCGCTTCTCGCGCGCGTCTCGCTTGCCACGCCCGCCGAGGTGGAGGCCGCTTTGGCCTCCACCGTCGCCGCATTCTCAGTCGTCTCGGCGCTGCCGGCGCACCGGAGGGCCTCCCTGCTCTACGCGACCGCCGACCTGATCGCGCGCGACCGCGGGGCGCTGGGTCGTTCGATCGCGCTGGAAGGCGGGAAGGCGCTCAAGTTCGCCCTGGGGGAGGTCGATCGCGCCGCGCAGACCTTCCGCTTCGCCGGCGAGGAGGCCAAGCGCATCCATGGAGAGACCGTGCCCATGGACGCCGCCCTGGGCGCCGAGAGGCGCCTGGGCTTCTGGCTGCGGGTTCCGAGGGGGCCCGTGGCGGCCATCTCGCCGTTCAACTTCCCCCTCAACCTGGTGGCGCACAAGGTCGCTCCGGCGCTGGCGGCAGGCAATAGCGTGCTGCTCAAACCGGCAAGCTCCACCCCCCTCACCGCCCTGCACCTGGGCCGGTTGCTCGTGGAGGCGGGATGGCCCGCGGGGGCGCTCAACATCATCACCGGCAGTGGGGCTACGGTGGGGGACGCGCTGACCACCGATCCGCGCATCGCCCTGGTCAGTTTCACGGGCAGCGCGGCGGTCGGCAGGGGGATCCTGGCGCGGGCCGGGCTCAAGCGGGTCATCTTGGAACTGGGCTCCAACTCGGCGGTGGTCGTGGCCGAGGATGCCGATCTGCGAAAAGTGTTCCCCAACATCGTGCCGGCCAGTTTCGCCAACTCGGGGCAGATCTGCCTGTCGGTGCAGCGGGTCTACGTGCACCGGTCGCGCTGGGACGAGGTCGTCGAGCAGTTCGTCGCGCATACCAAGGCGCTTCGGGTGGGCGACCCCCTCGATCCCACCACCGACGTGGGCCCTATGATCAGCGAGGCCGAAGCCGAGCGCGCCGAGGGCTGGATCGCCGAGGCCACTGCCGCCGGAGCCACGTTGCTGGTGGGGGGGAGCCGCTGCGGAGCGGTGCTGATGCCGACGGTGCTCTGCGACGTGACCCCAGACATGAAGGTGATGGCCCTGGAGGTGTTTGCCCCCGTGGTCTCTCTCGTACCCTTCGACGCCATCGAGGAGGCGTTCGCCATGGCGAACGATACCGTGTACGGGCTGCAGGCCGGCATCTTCACCGAGAGCCTGGACACGGCGTTCCGGGCGGTCAGGTCCATGGACGTAGGCGGCGTCATGGTCAACGACACCTCGAACTTCCGGGTGGATCACATGCCGTACGGCGGCATGAAGGGCAGCGGCCTGGGTCGGGAAGGCGTGCGGTTCGCGGTCGAGGAGATGACCGAGATCAAGATGGTGGTGCTCAACCTGTAGCCCGTGGTGCTCGGCCTGTCGTGGTTCCGACCGGCGCGCGCCGGGTCTCCGGAGAGGAGTCAGACCACCCCGCGGAGGCGCAGTGCCGCGACCGCGTCGGCGTCCAGGCCCGCGTGCCGGGCGAGCACCTCGTCGGTGTGCTCGCCGAGTGCGGGGAACCACCCCGGCGCCACCACTCCACCCGCCGCCCGGGTGAGGGGACTTCCGGCCACGTGGAACACGTGCCCGTCCCGGTCGGCGACCTCGATCATCATGTCCCGGGCCGCCACCTGCGGGTCGGCCATGACGTCGTCCACTCGGTTGAGCGGACCGCAGGGAACTCCCGCCGCCTGCAGTTCGCCCACCCACTGCGCGGTGTCGCGGGTGCGGAACGCGACGGTCAGGCCGGCCTCCATCTCACCGTGATGGCGGACGCGTTCCTCGTTGGTGGCGAAACGGGGGTCGGCGATGAGTCCGTCGGCCCCGATGGATCGGCAGAGACGTTCCCAGAGCCGGTCGTTGCCGGCCGCCACCACGACGTGCCCGTCGCGGGTAGGGAAGGCTTGGAAGGGCGCGATCGACGGGTGGCGCGTGCCCAGAGGTCCTGGAGCCGTCTCTTCCACGTCGGCCCGGACGATGGCGTTCTCGAGCATGGCCACCACCGCGTCGAGCATGGCCACATCCACCCAGCGGCCCTGTCCGGTGCGCTCGCGTTCCGCGAGCGCCGCCTGGATGCCGATCACCGTGAAGAGGGCGCCCGCGAGGTCCCCCAGAGACACGCCCACGCGCACGGGCGGCCCGCCTTCAGTACCGGTCACGCTCAGCAGGCCGCCTTCGCCCTGCACGATGACGTCGTAGGCCGGTCGCGTGGCATACGGACCGGTCTGACCGAAACCGGAGCACGACACATACACCAAGCGGGGGTTGACCGAGCGCGCCGCATCCCAACCCAGCCCCAGCTTCTCCATGACACCGGGCTTGAAGTTCTCGACGAGCACGTCGGCGTCCTCGATCAGACGGAGCAGGATGTCGCGCCCTTCGTCGGCCTTCAGATCCAGTGTGCAACTCTGCTTGCCTCTATTGACGCTGGCGAAGTAGCCGCTGGAGCCATCCCGGAAGGGACCGAACGCCCGCGAATCGTCCCCTGTGCCCGGCCGCTCGATCTTGATGACTTCAGCGCCCAGGTCGGCGAGGACCATGGTGGCGTATGGTCCGGCCAGGACCCGGGTGAGGTCGATCACGCGGACGCCTGAGAGGGGAGCGGGCCGGGCATCCGTGGTAGGCTGATGCATGGTGACTCCTTGGTCGCTGGGTCGGAAAGGGGTGCGACGAAGCATGCTGTGGATGCAGTGGGGCGCTCTTGCTGGTGGGGCTCGTCGCGCTCCTGTTCTTCGCGGTGTCCACAGGGTACTACGTCCGCAACCGGCGGGTGGCCATGGAGGCGCGCCGACGGATGGGGTCCGATGCGATGACCGGCGAGGCGGGTGAGGCCGCCGACGGACCGGACGGAAGGGGTCTTTCGGGCCAGGGCTGAGCCTGTCGCTGAGGGAGGAACGCATGAAAGAATCGCGGGAACAGTCACGGACGACGACGCATTCGTGCCGTGCAGCGCGTCCGGGCGGCCGAGGCTTCGGTTCTCAACAGCCTCCTCGGGGCCGGCGGGCCCCTGTTGCACTCGTCCTGGCCCTCGTGGTCATGATCGTGGTCCTCGCGGGCTGCAAGATCCAGATCGCCCTGGACACCAAGGTAAGCGCGGATGGCTCCGGTTCCATCGGAGTGAGGCTGGCCGCCGACAAGGAGATCCAGGATCTGATGGCTCAGCAGGCGACTGAGGGCGATCTGTTCGCTGAGTTCACGAAGCAGATACCGGCTGATTGGCAGACCGACTCCGGCACCGATGCCGACGGCACGAAATGGGTCTCGGCTTCCAAGAGCTTCCAGGACACGGCGGAGCTCGATGCTCTTCTCGCCGGACAGGCGCAGGGAGGCCTCGGCGGCGCGCTCGCGGGCGATACCTTCTCCATCACGCAGTCGCGCGGCCTGTTCTCGGTGACCACGACCTTCGACGCCACCTGGGATGCGGGAAAAGCCCTCGCCGATGCCGAAACAGGCATAACCGACACCGTCACGCCGGATATGCTTTCGAGCGTCTTCCTGGTGGAGAACCGACTCACACTGCCCGGTATCATCAAGGACAACAACGCCACGGAGGTGGAGGGGAACACGCTTATCTGGCAACCGCCGCTACAGGGTGCGACCCAGCTGCACGCCCGAAGCGTCGCCGTGCGTGGGGAGTCGTGGGAGTCCTCATCGCGGTCGGCGCGCTGCTGGTCGTGGTGGTGGTGGTCGTCGCGGTGCTCCTGCTCACGCGCGGGCGCCGGCGCGCTCGAGTTCCGGCCGACGGTCCCGCCGCGGAGACGGCACCGCTGGCCGCGCGGCGGAGACGGCCGTGCCAGTCGACGGCGCAGGTCGGACGGAAGCAGCCGAGCCCGCTGGAACCGGTCCGGTGACGTCCCGCCGGACGCGTCCGGATGCGATTGTCGCGCAGGTTCTGCCAGCAGGCATGAGGTGGTACCGGGTGGAGTGGCACTCCGGTGGGCAGACCGCCGGGGTTCTGCTAGCATTGACGCGCCTATGGTCTTGATTCGCACATCGGCCCTCGGTCGTATCAGGGGTGTTGTTCGCCCGGCGATGGTAGCCCTCGTCACCTTGCTGCTGGTGACGGCGGTCCTCGCGGGCCTGGCTTCGACGACGCCGAATCGTGCCGCGGCGGCTTCTCTCACCGAGACGAAGAGCGGACGTGAGCGCGGCCCGAAGGCAACTATCTCGCCTCCAGGCCGAGCTCGACGATCTTGCCGGCAAGTACAGCACCGCCGAGGCCCGTCTCTACGAGATCGACAACGCCGTCGAGAAGGCCGCGAAGGATGAGGCGCGGTCTCGACAAGATCTAGAGAAGATGCGCGCGCAGCTCTCCGATCGTGTCGTTCAGCTCTACAAGGGCGGCCATGGCTCAATGCCGGCGGTCCTAGAGCTCCTGTTCGAAGAGCACGACTTCTCCGTCTTGATCGAGCGGATCTCCATGCTCAACAAGGTGGCCGTCCAGGACGGCGAGACACTCGCCCAGGTGCGCACGCATATCGGCAAGGTCACGGCCCTGCAGCAAGACCTGGCCGCCAAGCGCGCGACTCAGGCGACGCAGCTCGATGAGCTGCAATCCACCCAGGCTGACATGGAATCCCGCATGCAGGCTACCGCCGCGGAATACAAGCGCCTCAAGAAGCAGGTTGTGGTGCTGGAGGAGGCCGCGAGGCGCGAGCGAGAGGCGGCGAAGGCCAGGGCTCAGGCCAAGGCGGCCGGCTCCGTGGTTCGAGAGGTTCGGGCGGTTCGGGAGGTTCGGGAGGTTCGGCACCGTCCGTCGCAGGGTTTGTCTTCCCTGTCGACGGCCCGCACTCCTACATCAACGATTGGGGCTTTGCCCGTTCAGGCGGGCGGAGCCACCAAGGCACGGATATCATGGCTGCTCGGGGCACTCCGACGGTGGCTGTGGTCTCCGGCCGCATACGGCGCACGGGATACGGCTCCGGACTCGGAGGCACCGACCATCTGGCTCGACCGGCAACAACGGCACGAGCTACTACTATGCCCACCTCGACGGCATCGCCGGAGGCATCTCCGCCGGTACCTCCGTCGCCGCCGGGCAGACCATCGGCTACGTGGGCAACTCGGGCAACGCTCGAGGGGGCGCCTGTCATCTCCACTTCGAGATCCACCCCGGTGGGGGCGGTGCGGCCAACCCCTACTACGTGCTGCGGGCTTCGGACTGAGATGGTGCCTGCCCGCAGCGGAGGCTAGCCGGCGATGGCGCACGTCGTCGGAGGCCGGAGAGCGGCGGCTGGGGCGTGAATCGGTTCTGCTGGCTACCACTGTGGCGGCTGTCTTCCTGGGCGTGGTGTCCGTCTTCATCGCCATACAGGTGGCACGGTCCGGCTTCGGGGCTGTTCTTGCGGTTGGGATCGTCGTCGTGCTGGGGGGTGCCATAGCAGCCGGCAAGCTGCTGCTCGATCACGTCCTCGCAGACGGATTCGAACGGGAGGCGTGCGGAAGACACTCAGAGGCTGAGCGAGCTTCTGAGCGGACTCCCGGATACGTGGTGGGTGTTCAGCGAGTTCTTCCTCGGCGGGAGTGCGGTGGAGTTTCTCGCCGTCGGTCCGGGGGGTGCGTACGCCGTTGAAGTGTATCGGTGGCTGGCCCGGGAGACGGGCACGGCCTTCTCCGAGCGCGTAGCCACCGATCTGACCGCACGCAGCGAGCTGCTCGAGGGCGCGATCTCTCGGCTGAGCGGCATGGGCGCCTCGCTGCGCGTGCAGCCGGTCTACGTGTGCCTGGAAGCCGAAGGTCTCAGTCTGGGCGACCTGGTGCTGCATCCTTCGGTCCCTGGACCTCCGCGATGTGGGCGGTGTCCTCATCGCCGGGCCGCAGAATCTGCTCCCGTTGTTGCGCACGGGAGAACCACACTTCGTCGTGCGCACGAACAGGCTCGACGCCGACAAGGTGCCGCGCCTCGCGAGATTGCTGCAGGAGCGTACCGGGTCGGCCTGATGGGTACAGGTCCGGGTCGGTGTGCGTCTCGACGACCGAGGAAGGGGCCATGACCCAGATGTTGCCGGACGATAGGAGACTGTATTCCCGCTATCTCGAGCTTGGCGCGCTCGCCGACGCACTCCTGGACTTGGAGCCGGAGGAGCTGTTGTTCTTCCGAGTGGCCGAGGACGGCTCCGTGACTTCGCACGGCGACGCGGCCGTGCTCATAGTCAAGGACACGAGGCGTGCCGTTCATGGGCCGTGCGGCGGCGGCCTACGGGGACCTGGCCGACCCGGGCCCAACACGGATCTACTGGTTCACCCCGGCCGATCTGGAACGGCCCTCGACGGCGGAGTTCGTCGCAGAGGTCCGCGCGGCCGGTGAACCGATCGTGTCCCCGCCCTTGGATGAGGATGAAAGGGCGGAGCGCCCGACTGCGGGAGCTGCGGGCTGCGGCGTCTGAGGTACGGGACCGGCGGGCTCGGCGTCTGATGTGCAGGACCGGCGGCGGACGAGTCGAAGGGAGAGGAGCGCGGTGGATCTGGTAGCAGTGGAGCACGACGAGATCGCGACGATGCGCGCGGAGAAGCTGGGGTCGGTCCGCGTTCCGATGCTACCCAGTTTCCATGTGCACCTCGCCCATCAAGCCGAGGCCTATCGCGGTCACCGACGGATCGAGCCGGGTGGGGTACGTCCTGCTGCTGGTCGAGCATCACGAAGGACACGACCACGCGACCCTCATCGAGGCCTACCTCACGCCTCCCTATCGAGACCGATACGAGGATGTGGTGGAGCTTGTTCGCGCCCGTTTCGTGCCCCAGGCGTTCCTGGCCCGAAGCGACGATTGCGTCTTCATGACGGCGCTGGTCGCCGAAGGTCTGCCGATGGAGCCCAGCATGATGGTGATGGTGGCACGTGCCGCATACGCTCCGGGTGTGGTCGAGGGACTGCAGCTGGTGTCGCTGGACTACGGGTACCTCCAAGCGGCCCATGACCTCTTCCTGACCGCGCGTGGGGTGCAGCAGGCGCCCACGTATGCGGAACTCGAGGCGGAGATGGAACGCGACCGGGTCACTGTGCTGACGGACCGTGGTGAACCGGTGGGTCTGGTTGTGGAGGAGGAGAGTCCGAGCGCGGGGTATCGGCTGTTCGACATCGTATCCCCGCATGCGGCTACCGAAGCTCAGGTGTGGGCGCTGCGCACCGCCGGTCTGGTCGCCGAGGGCGAGGGACTCACCGGCGCAGCCGTGATCGATGCGCGTGACGTGCGCCGTCAACAGGTGTTCCGCGCCGCGGGCTACTACACGGTCGCCAGTTACCTGCTCTTCTACGATCCCGAGGCGGGACGGCCCAGCGTACCCACCATCGAGCGGGCGCAGTTGGAACAGATGATCGAGTCGGGAGAGACCTTCCATCTCATCGACGTGCTCGGCGAGGACCATTGGAAGCGTGGCCACCTGCCGGGGGCTACGTGGATGGACTTTCGCAGTCTGACCCGAGAGGCGCGCAGGCGATTCAAGAAGGACGAGCGCATCGTGGTGTACTGCAACAGCTACACATGAGAATCGAGCGCGATCGCGGCAGATAAGCTGCGACAGCTGGGGTACACCGAAGTGTTCGACTACGCCGGAGGCCTTGCCGACTGGTCGGAGGCCGGACGTGCCGTTGAGACCGGCTGAGCACCCAGCCGGATCCCAGGGGGAGGGATGGAGTTGACTTCACTCGTGCAGAGACTGGAGATCGAGCGTCTCCTCATCATCGGGGGTGCCCTGAGAGCAGGTCTCATCGACGCGATCTCCGGCCCGGGGCCGCGCATGGCTGAAGACGTGGCATCCGTTCTGCGCGCGGACCTGAGAGCGTGCCGGATCATGCTCGATGCCCTTGTGGCACTGGAGGTAGCCACTGTTTGCGGCGACGGCTACTCGCTGACCGAGATCGCCCGGCTGCACCTGGTCGAGCCGGCCCCCGGTGAGCCGGTGCCGGCGGAGCTGGAACGGTCGTCACTTCTCCACCAACTCAGCAAGGCCCGCGGTATGCTCGACCTGCCGCACATCGTCCGGCACGGCCAACCACCGGAACGCGATCGGGGGGAGCGCGATCTACGCTCGTTTCTCCGCACGATGGCTGAAGGGAATGAGGCGCCCATAGCGGAGTTGGTGGAGCGCAGCTTGGCCTACGCCCGTCCCCTGCAGGTGAGCACCATGATCGATGTGGGTGGCGCCGTGGGTCACGTCGCCTCGGCCTTCGCCGGGCACGGCGTGCGGTCCACCCTTTTCGATCATCCCCACACACTTCCGCAGGCCCGCGAGTATCTGGGAGCGCGCGCCCGCGATCTCGAACTCGTGGGAGGCGACTTCCTCTCGGCTCTGCCGCCCGGTCCCTTCGATCTGGCCTACCTGGGCAACGTTCTCCACATCTACGGGCCCGATACCAATGCCGCCCTGGTACGTCGCGTGTGGACCAGCCTTGCGCTCGGCGGGGTGATCGTCATCCGCGATTTCGTGTGGGAGCGTAGCCGCCGCGCTCCCCTGTTCGCCGTCAACATGCTTCAGGCTACGGTTGACGGCGGGGTGTGGCGGGAGGAGCAGTTCCGGTCGTGGCTGACAGCAGCCGGATTCGCGGATCTGACCGTCGTCGATCTTGTGAGCGCCGACAACCAGCTGGTCATGGGCCGTAAGGGGGCGATGCCCTGACCGTAGTTCCGGCCTCGACGCGTCGATGTAGTCGAGTCCGACATGCCGCGGCAATCAGGTTTGTTTTATGCGCGTTCTGGCAACCGTAATCCTCGACCTCCGGCAGCCCGTTGTTTTGCGTCTTTGTGTGGGACGGGTCAGGTCGGGGGCGACACAGACCATGAGTTCTTCTCGAAATGAACTCAAGAAGAAAGGAGCACGTCACCGATGGCCGACACCATGAGCAACCTCGCCGATGCATTCGCCGGTGAGTCCCAGGCGAATCGCCGCTACCTGGCCTTCGCCAAGAAGGCCGAGGATGAGGGCTATCCTCTGGTCGCCAGGCGCTTTCGTGTAGCCGCCGCCTCCGAGACGGTGCATGCGATGGAGCATCTGAAGACCATGGGCGGAGTCAAGTCCACGGGCGAGAACCTTCAGGGCAGCATAAGCGGCGAGAGCTACGAGCATGAGACCATGTATCCCGAGTTCATGGAAATCGCGAAGAGCGAGGGCAATGAAGACGCCCGGTTCGCGTTCTATGCCGCGAACGAAGGCGGAGAAGTTCCACGAGAAGATGTTCGCCGAAGCCCTCGCCGATCTGGCCAATGTTCCCGACAAGACGTTCTACGTGTGCCAGGTCTGCGGCATGACCTACGAGGACGGAGTGCCCGAACGCCTGTGTGGTCTGCGCCGCTCCGAAGAGCAAGATCATCGAGGTCGTCTGAACTCGTTTCGCTTCGACTCGCGAATCGTGACTGGAGCGCTCGATGGCCAGAGTGCCTGACGTTCCCGTGGAGGTCGGGCGTTGCGTCTGCGGTGAGTGTCCGACCAAGCCTGACGAGATGAAGAGCTTCTACTGCGCGCGTGGCGCGAGTCGGGCCACGGTGGCGCGGCGCGGGTGTCTGTGCGAGGAGTGCCCCGTTCAGATCGACTACGATCTGGTGGATGACGTACTACTGCATCGAGGGCGCCGCTGGAATAGCCGGCGCGGCTGGGCTGGAGCAGTGTGTCGGGGCGGCGGCGCGTGAGCGCCGCCGCCCCGATGCATTCCTGACGCCGCCGGGCAGCACGGCGGCCGGCATTTCGGCTATGATGACAGTTGAAGGTCTTCGACGGAAACCGGTGCGAAGGAGAGTGCAGTCTATGGAGCGGTGCCGCCTGACGGACGACATCTGGTGGGTCGGCGCTATCGACTGGAACGTGCGCGACTTCCACGGGTACGAGACCCCGCGGGGCTCCACGTACAACGCGTATCTCATCACCGACGAGAAGATGACCGTGGTCGACACGGTGCGCGCGGGGTTCGGTCCGGAGATGCTCCAGCGATTGCGCAGTTGCTGTGACCTGCGGGCGCTCGACTACCTGGTGGTCAACCACATCGAGATGGACCACTCCGGGTCGCTGGCGTGGTTCCTGGAGCAGGTCGGTCCGGTGACCATCTTCTGCTCCAAGCGGGCCAAGGACGGACTGGCTCTGCTGTACGGAGAACAGGTCGCGGGGTGGAACATCCAGGTGGTCGGCACCGGCGACGAACTCAAACTGGGCCGGAACACGCTGACCTTCCTCGAGGCTCCCATGCTGCACTGGCCGGACAGCATGTTCACGTACGTCAAGGAAGCCGAAGGTCCTTCTGCCCAACGACGGGTTCGGACAGCACCTGGCCACCTCCAAGCGCTTCGCTGACGAGGTCGACATGGGCGTGGTGATGGACGAGGCCGCCAAGTACTACGCGAACATCCTCATGCCGTTCGGCGGCCAGGTGCAGAAGATCGTAGACAAGATCGGGGAACTCGGTCTCGAGATCGACATCATCGGCCCCAGCCACGGCGTCATATGGCGCAGGCCGGAGGATATCAAGCGGATCCTCGACGCCTACGTGGGCTGGAGTCGCTTCGAGGCGCCCCCGCGGGTCGCCTTGGTCTTCGACACCATGTGGCACTCGACGGAGAAGATGACCCGTGCCATCGAGGACGGCATCACCCAAGAGGGCGTGGAGTGCAGTGTCATCCGCATGGCCCGCTCGTCCCTGGCCGACGCCGCCCTGGCCGTGCTCACCAGCCGCGCGTTCCTTGTGGGCACGCCGACACTGAACAACAACATGTTCCCACCGCTCGCCGCCTTCCTCGCGTACATCAAGGGATTGCGGCCCAAGGAGAGGCTCGTGGGTGCATACGGGTCATACGGCTGGGGAGGCGGCGGGGCCAAATTGGTCGACGCCGAGCTGCGCGCCATGGGCCTCGAGGTGCTGGATCCCCTGGAGTTCAAGTTCGTGCCCACGGCCGCAAACCTCGAAGAGTGCGAGGCCTACGGCCGTGATGTCGCCCGACGAGTGAAAGCCTGGGGAACCTGAGAGGGGCTGAGGGCCCTGAGAGGCTACCTCTCTTCTCGGATGAGGCCCGGCCTCTTGATCGCTGCGTAGTTCTTGGGCGCGCGGATCTCGCGCAGGTTGTCGAGTTCGCCCAGCTTCTCCAGCCGATCGTAGATCTGGGTGTAGACGCAGGGCTTGTCGGAGTCGACTTCGCACTTGCCGTGGTTGGTGCCGCCGCAGGGGCCGTTGAGCAGGCCTTTCGGGCAGCGGGTCACCGGGCAGATACCGCCCGTCCACTCCAGGATGCACTCGCCGCAGTGTGAGCACTTCTCTTCGAAGTGCATATGCCTCTGCGCATTGCCCAGGAAGAGGCTGTCGTTCGCGGGGTACACCGGCAGATCGGTGGCTTCCACGGCGGCCTGGACCCCGGCCCCGCAACTCAGCACGACGATGGCGTCGGCCCTGGCCAGTTGCTCCTTGTGCTTGCGGAAATGACGCTTGACGTCGAGCTCGTGACAGGGCGCATACACGACAGTCGACCCGGCCGTCTTGTGGCCGTCCTCCTCGAGGAGGCGGCCCAGTTCCTCGACCTCCCACTCGCCGCCCGTCTGGCACTGGGTGGAGCACTGGCCACAGCCCATGAAGAACAAGTGCTTGTGCTTCTTGAGCATCTCGGTGATGTCTTCGATGGGCTTCTGCTTGGTGACGATCATTGCGCGTCCTCCGTCGCACTGTCGATGATGGTCTGGTAGGTGTGGATACAGGCCGGTTCCTGGTCGCCTCGACGCGTCCATTCGCGCAAGGTCAGGGGGCGGTCGGCGCGAGACAGCAGGCCGTCGGTTATCGCCTGGTCGAGGATACAGATCAGCCGTGGGCGGCGGCTCGAGACTTCCCGAAAGAGGCAATTGCGACGGCTGATACGCAACTCACCGTCGGGTTCGGAGGTCGAGATCTCGGCGCCGGCCTCCGCAAGAGGAGCCAGACAGTCCTGCGGGCTGCCGCTTCCGCCCGCATCAGCCCAGTGGCGGCCGAACTCGAAACCCACGTCCTTGACCATGAATTCGGCAGCCTCTCCGAACCGTTCGAGCACGCTTACCAGCAACTCCGCGAGCAGCTCGTACTGTCGGGCGGGCAACTGCAGGTCGAGGCGCCGCTCGCTGCGACGGTACACCTTGGGCGGGCGGCCCTCCTCGGGGCGATGACGGAACTCGGCCGAGAGCAGGCCGGTCTCTACCAGCTTCTCGAGATGCGCTCGGGCGACCGTCCTGTGGATGCCGAAGGTGATGCCGACGTCGCCGGCGGTCACCGGTTCAGACGTATCGGCCACATATTTGAACACCGCCCGGCGGGTGGGGTCCCCGAGAGCGTCGGCCAGAAGGTCGAGCTCGGCGGGTGAGGCACAGGTGGTTTTGGAGTAATCACGATTACAGTCTAGCCCGTAGGAGTGTCCTGGGCAAGAGGTTTGGAGCGTCTATATCGACAAAACCCCGGGATGGGACGTGGGCTGATACAATGGTGGCCGTTGGAGGCTATTGACCGTCGCACGGAAGGAGTTCAAGGATGGCGGGTTTTGTCATCGTCGGGAACGGTGTGACCGGGATACGCGCGGCCGAGGCTGCTCCGTCGCATTAGGGACGACGCGGACATCACGATCGTCGCGGAAGAGCCGTATCCGTTCTACCGCCGTCCACAGCTCGCCGACTTTGCGTCGGGCGCCATCGGAGAAGCCCGACTCTGGGCGAAGAAACCGTCCTTCTACGAAGAGAACCGACCTGGACGTGCGTCTTGGCGTACGGGTGACGAGCGTCGAGCCCGAGGCTCGCAGCGTGACACTGGCCGACGGCTCCACCTTGGCATACGACAAGTTGCTGGTCGCGAGTGGCCGGAAGGTGGGTGCGGCGGCGTTCCCGGTAGCGACCTCCCGAGCGCGAACCACTTCAAGACGCTCGACGAGGCCAGGGCCGTCCGCGACCTCGACGGTGCGGGGAAGACAGGCGTGGTCTACGGAGATGGCCTGGTAGCTCTCGAACTGGTGCGGGCGCTGACGGCCGCCGGGTTCGCGACCACCTATGTGGTCCCCGGTGAGCGACTCTGGCCTGAGGTGCTCGACGACGAGGCCGCTGCGATCATCGCAGCCCGGATCAAGGCAACCGGAGCTGAGTTGGTCACGGGAGCACATGTGCAGGCGCTCGAGATCCGCGGCGACCGTGCCGCCGGTCTGATCCTGGCCGGGGGCGAGACGCGCCTGGCCGACGTGGTGGGCGTGTGCTCCGGTTACCAGCCGGCAGTGGGGTATCTGCCC
Organism: uncultured Actinomycetota bacterium; assembly: GCA_963790415.1. Taxonomy (GTDB): domain Bacteria; phylum Actinomycetota; class Thermoleophilia; order RBG-16-64-13; family RBG-16-64-13; genus JAJZQZ01. The sequence goes on along the minus strand of CAWBOK010000005.1, from coordinate 46,039 downwards.
GACGGTGGTCATGGGTTCAAAGTCGACGCGGCCTTCGCCACTCCGTGGAAAGGTGTCTATGCGGCCGGTGACGTGACGGTGGATCCCGCCCGCTCGTACTTCAACTGGTTGCGCTCCTGGCGCCACGGGGCCTCGGCGGGGGCCGTCCTTGCGGGGCAGGCGGCCGACCTGCCGGCCGATGTCAACCTACTCAACATGGCTGCTCTGGGGCTGAGCCTGGTGGCAATGGGTCGGACCGTGGTGCCGTATCGCTCGAGCGACCGCGAGATGGTGGGCGACTACCCGGTGGGCGAGTTCTACAAGAAGCTGGTCTTCGACTCCGACGACGTGCTCGTGGGGGCTCTCCTGGTGGGCAGCATCGCCGAAGCCGGAGCGCTGGAGGAGGCCCTGCGTGCGCGCACGCGGAAGGCCGATCTGGACCCGGCGCTGCTCCGCCAGATGTTCGAGGTGACCTACCGCACCGGTTTCCAGGGCGTCCAGTGCCCGGTCTGTCGACACGAGATCCAGCTGAGCTCCGCGTCGCGGGTCGGCGACGCCGTCACCTGTCCGGTGTGCGGCACCGACTTGGTGCTGGCTCAGGGCGAGGTCGGTCTCGTAGCCCGCGGAGTCCGCTGACGCCGTGGGGATCACGGTACTCGGGTTGGCCGGCAGCCCCCGGCGCAACGGCAATACCGAGACTCTGCTCGACTGGTGCCTCGACGCTGCGGCCGGTGAAGGCGCCCAGGTGGTGAAGTTCCGCCTGCGAGAACTCGACATCGGTGGATGCATCGCCTGCGACGGGTGCTTCGAGGGCGGATCCTGCATCGTCGAAGACGGCATGGACGAGCTGTATCCGTTCCTCCGTTCAGCCGACAGCGTGGTGCTGGCCGCTCCGATCTTCTCCATGGGGCTGTCTGCACAGGCGAAGGCCATGGTGGACCGCTGCCAACCCTTCTGGGCGCTGAAATACGTGCTCAAGGAGCCCCTCGTGGCTCCCGGGCGGCCGCAAAGGATGGGATCGTTCCTCTCCTGCTCGGGCACCAGCTTCAAGAACGTCTTCGACGGGGCACGACAGGTGGTGAACTACTTCTGGCACGTCCTCGACGTGCAGGCGGCGGGTGATCTGCTCTGCCCGGGCGTCGACGCCAAAGGGGAGATCGTGGAGCATCCCTCCGCGCGACAGGTGGCCGAGGATATCGGGCGTCGGCTCGCCGCGCCCCGGTAGCAGGCGCGACGGCCCGGCGACCGTTGGAAGAGGAATGAAGGCCTCCGACCAGGTGCGCGGGGTGCGGATCCTCGTCGTCGACGATGACGACAACGTGCGCCGCCTGGTGTCCGCCTACTTGGAACGCGAGGGCTATCAGGTGATCGAGGCGGCCGATGGGGCGGCGGCGCTCCGGGCGGTCGAGGTATCGGCTCCCGACCTGGTCGTGCTGGACCTCATGCTTCCCGGCACGGGCGGGCTTCAGGTGGCGCGACGTATCTCGGCTGCCCGCGAACTCCCCATACTCATGTTGACTGCGCGCGGCGACGAGGACGATGTGTTGCGTGGTTTCGAGGCAGGCGCCGACGACTATCTGATCAAGCCCTTCAGCCCCAGGGTACTGGTGGCGAGAGTGCGGGCGATCCTGCGCCGGGTCGGTCTGGAAGGAGAAGAGCACGAAGGCGCGGTGGAGGTGGGAGGGCTCTCTCTCGACGCCCGCACCCGCGAAGTGACGGTCGATGCCACTCCGGTAGACCTCACCTCCCTGGAGTTCGATCTGCTTCACGCCCTCGTCGACCATCCAGGTTGGGTCTACTCGCGGGAGCAACTGCTCGAGCAGGTATGGGGATACGACTATCTGGGAGACTCCCGGGTGATCGACGTGCACGTTGCCAACCTTCGCAAGAAGCTCGGTGATGACCCCGTCGATCCTCGTTTCATCCGCACCGTGCGCGGCGTGGGATACAAGTTCCTGCACACCGCTGAGTGACGAGTCCGAGGGAGCAGGCGGCGTGAAGTTCCGCTGGCGGGTCTTCTACTCACACATCATCGCCATCGCGGTGGTCGTGTTGGTGGTGGCGATCTTCGTGCGTAGCCTCGCCGTGGGGGCGATCTCGGCCCACATGGGTGGCATGATGAGCTTCGTCGACCGCAGCACGCAGATCGCCGTGGCGCAGGGGTTGACCGAGGCCCTGCTCTGGGCGACGGCGGCCGGGGTCGCGGTCGCGGTCGTGGCCAGTTTCGCGGTCTCCGGTTGGCTCACGTCGACTCTCGGCCAGATGGCCGGCGCGGCGCGTCGCATCGCGGCCGGGGAGTTCGATCAGCGGGTCACGTACTCCGCCGACGACGAAGTGGGCGAACTCGCGCGGTCGTTCAACGACATGGCCGGGCGGCTGGAACAGACGGAGCACGTGAGGCGTGAGTTGCTCGGCACGATCTCCCACGAACTCCGCACTCCCTTGAGCAACATCCAAGGCTACATGGAAGGTCTCATCGACGGGGTAGTGCCTGAGGAGCCGGAGACGTATCAGTTGGTCCACCGCGAGGCCGCCAGACTCTCGCGGCTGGTGGCCGACATCGAGAGGCTGTCGCGGGTCGAGGCAGGGGCCGAACGCATCGAGCCTCGGCGTCTCTCTACCGGGAGGGTCGTCGGGGACACGGTGGAACGGCTCCGCCCTCAGTTCGAGCAGAAGATGCTGTCGCTGAGTCTCGATGTCGCCGAGGCGGTGCCCGACGTGTGGGCCGATGAGGACAAGTTGGTGCAGATACTCACCAATGTGGTGGGCAACTCGTTCGCATACACACCTGACGGTGGCCACGTGACGGTGCGTGCGCGGGCGGCCAGCGCGGCCGCCGCCGGCGATGCCCGCCCCGGCGGTGACCGCGGGCGGTCCGAGGGGAAGGACATGGTGTTGTTCGAGGTGAGCGACGACGGCATCGGCATCCCCGCCGACGATCTGCCACACGTCTTCGAGCGGTTCTATCGGGTCGACAAGTCCCGCTCGGCGCTCGGCGGCGGTGCCGGGATCGGCCTTGCGGTCGCGCGAAGCCTGGTGAACCAGATGAGGGGTTCCATCGGCGCCGAAAGCCTTCCGGGTGAGGGTACGCTCGTGTGGTTCGTGCTACCGGCGGCTACCGGGTCGGTCTGACCCGGTAGGTAGCTCGTTGGCCGCCTGTGTTCCCCGCCGGTGGCCGCGGCAGGTCCGCGGCCACCGTGTCGCGGCCCCCGCTCAGCCGAGGATGCCGGCCGCGAGGTCGGCCAGATCGTCCGGCGTCGTGACCGGCTCCAGGCAGGTGCCTTCCACGCACAGATAGGCCTGAGCGCCGTCCCGGTCGCCCGAGAACCCGGCGGCGGCCATCTTCTCGCTGTCCGCCTCGGGGTCGAGGATCTCCACCACTTTGTGGACGCGGCGGATGCGGACCACTTCGTCGAGCAGCGCTACGGTGTCGCCGGCTCCCGGGCGGCCCACGATGACCACATGGAGGGGTTCTCTCAGGGTGACGATCGTGGCTCGGGCTATCTCGGCGCCGTAGTCGCCGATGCTCTCGGTGGACGGGCCGAGTGCTGCGATGATCTCGCCCGCCTGTGCGGCCAACGAGTCGTCTCGCGTGATGCGGGCAAGAGTCGCCAGCGCGGCGGCGAAGCGCGCGTTCTCGGGCAGTGGCGCATCGGCGCGCTGCAGTCGCCCGACCGACGGTGAGCCGGCGGACGTAGCCGTGGCGGGGTCGTCGGCGGGCGTGTCCGGATGGGCGACGTCGGCCAGCAGCGGTCCTGTGTCCATGGTGAAGTGCCGCATCAGGGACAGGCGTATGGCCCCGGCTTCATCGAGCCATCGAGTGTTGCCGGTGACCTGGTGCAGGGCTGCGGTGGCTTCCAGCATAGCGAGCTGATCGCCGAGGAGCCCGTCCAGGCCATCGGGGAGCGGATCGTGTCGGAAGAGCCCCCGCTCGGTCCGACGATCCAGAAGGGCATCGACTACCTGGAGGGCGCGTTCCAGGTAGGAGGGGTCCCCGGTGCCGGCATGGAGGCTCACCAGAGCTTGGATCTCGAGCGCGTTCCAGTCGGTGTAGGTCATGGGGTCCACGTAGGGGGATCCTTGGGCCGCACGCTCCGGAGGGGTGGCCAGTGCGTAGTAGGCCTCGTCGGCGTCCTGACTCCCCCCGTAGGCGCTCGCTTCGGGCCGCCAGAGGTGCGCGTTCAGGTAGGATTGGGCCTGCTCCGCGACCCGCAGGTAGTCGGGCCGATCGAGGACTACACCTGCCCGGGCGTAGACGCGGATCAGAAGTGCGTTGTCTTCCAGCATCTTCTCGTAGTGGGGCTCCGACCAGTCCACCTGAGTCGCGTACCGGAAGAACCCGAGCTCCACTCCGTCCCACAAGGCTCCTTGACTCATAGCGTCGAGTGTCTCGCGAAGCATGCGGGCCGGGACGTCGCGATTGTGCCGGGTCTCGGTCTCGGCGACCAGGGCTGCGAGGATATCGGCACGGGGGAATTTCATAGCCGATCCGAAGCCGCCGTGGTGGGTGTCGAAACCGGCCTGCACAGCGGTCAACACGCGGTCGACCGTCTCTTCGGACACGGGCCCCGTTGGCACCGGCGAGTCGTTCTCCTCAGCGAGCCGGCTGCGCAGAGCTTCCACCTCCCCGCGCAGTTCGTCCCTGCGATCGCGCCACAGGTCGCCGATGCGGTCGAGCACTCCCAGGAATTGGTCGGGGGGCACATACGTGGCGCCGGTGAGCACCTCGGCCTCGGGGGTAAGGAAGGCGACGGTGGGCCATCCCCCCATGTTGTAGCGGCGGTTGATGTCCGGGCGGCGGTCGTTGTCCACGCGCACGGGGATGAAGGCTTCGTTCAGACGCGCGATGACCCGCTCGTCGGAGAAGGTGGTCTCGTCCATGACGTGACACCAGTGGCACCACACCGCCGATATGGAGAGCAGCACGGGGCGGTCGGCGGTCACGGCCTCCGCGAACGCGTCTTCGCTCCAGGATCGCCATTGAATCTGGTCCGCGCGGTTCTCGCGGGGTGAGAATCGGAACTCCATGAAGGCCTCCGGTCTGGTCAGGTCTCTTGTTGCCCGTACGGGCATATCGCGACGCACACCCCGCAGATCAAGGCGCCGCTGGACTCCTTGGCGTGCATGCGGTACTCGTGGCAGGCCCGCACGTCCATGCGCTCCTCGAGGGGGCCGTCTGGACGGAAGGCCTCGCCTGTGAACGCGTGTCCGGGGCAGTAATCCACGCACATCCGACACCTGCCGCACTCCCGTGCGACTGGGCGGGCGGCCTGAAGGGGCGCATTGGTCAGAACGCTGACCAGCCGCACCCGAGGTCCGGCCTGCGGGGTGATGAGCAGGCAGCTGCGTCCTATCCAGCCCAGCCCCGCCGCCCGAGCCACGAGCTTGTGCGAGATCGCGCCCTTGAACCCCGTGGGGTCGACGGGCTGAGACGCCGGTACCGGCACCGCCCTGAAGCCCGCTTCCTGCAGTTCCGTGGCGACGCGGTCGGCAACGCCGTCGAGCAGGTCGTTCACCGTGCGGTAGATGTGGAAATCGTACAGGCGTGCCACCCCGGCTTCACGGTGATGATCGGGCAGCTCGTCGACGATGCCGTTCTGCAGGCGGTGGGCGACGGACACGGCCCGCGGGAAGGCCCCCAGCCACTCCCCGCCCTGGTCCACCACGTGCTGGTGGACGTCGGGGACCGTGAGGTCGGCCACGCCGAAGAACAGGGCGCCCCGCCGCGTCGACGAGGGCGGCGATACGGGCGTCGAGGGGGGCGTCGACTGGGGCGTCGATGGGAGGCGCCGCGTGGGAGGGTCATCGGACATCCTCTGGGGCTTCGGGAAAGGCCTCCCACATGCGGGAGGCGGTGGGTCCTTCTTGTCCCTGGTACTTGCTGCCGGAACCCTCGCTCCCATACGGGCGGGACGCGGGGGACGAGAGCCGAGCGAACGAGAGTTGGCCGATGGGCATGCCGGGATACACACGGATGGGCAGATTGGCCACGTTCGACAGTTCCAGCGTGATGTGGCCGCGGAAGCCGGGGTCTATCCAGCCGGCCGTGGCGTGGCAGAGCAGTCCCAGGCGGCCCAGTGAGCTCTTGCCTTCCAGCCGCGCGACGTAGGCGCTGCCCAGCCCGACGCGTTCGATCGTCGATCCGAGGACGAACTCCCCCGGGTGCAGCACGAAGACGTCGCCTTCCGCCACCTCCACCACCTCGGTGAGTTCCGGTTGACGCTCCCGGGGATCGATGCAGCTGTAGCGGTGGTTCGAGAAGATCCGGAATCGGCTGTCGACCCGTATGTCGATGCTGGCGGGTTGGAGCATCGACCGGTCGAAGGGATCGAGCGATATCGCTCCCTCGGCAAGCGCGGACAGGATGTCGGTATCGCTGAGGATCACGCGGGTCCTCTCGGATCGGTCGGGGCTGCTACGCGGAGTGGCCTGCGCCGTCATTTTACCGCTCGGGGAGCAGTACAGCCAGGCGGGCCGGGCCCGCGACGTCGAGGCCGAGCACTCCCAACCGGCGCGATGCCGGTGTACTATGCAGAGAGCATGCAGGCACAACGTTCGGCGGAGCTGCGCGAGGCCGCGGACACTGGTCGAGGAGGGAGCGAGAGTGGCGGCCGAGGTCAAGACATGTATCAATTGCGGGAAACCTTTGGGGGACCGCGTCGAGGAAGAGCAGCGCAGTGGTTTGACGGGCAGCGCCTCCACCGGCGAATGCCAGACGTACCGGGTGTGGTCCTGCGTCAACCCCGACTGCGTGATGTTCAACACCGACCTGTACCGAGATCAGATCGGTCAGTCCTGACGATCACGAGATAGACCGCGTCGGAACGATGGGGGAGGCACCCGATGGCTGAGATCCACTACTGCGATAACTGCGACGAACACGAGGCCGAGGTCGTGCTCACCGGCCCCGGCGGAGAGACCACCTATCTGTGCACGTCACCCGAGTGCATGATGGCCGCGGGCATCTGCCCGAGCTGCCAGATAGACCTCGAGGTGAGGATCTCCAAGACCGGCGAGGAACTCTACGCCTGTCCCCACTGCGATTTCGAGCAAGCCACCAAGGACCTGGGCTAGGCTCCTTTCGGGACGAGTTCCACGCCTGACCCGACGCGGATGATCCGCCGGCGCGTTCCACGCGACGGCGAAGTCACACTCCGGGCTTGACCGGCTGCTGGACCTCCACGTGCATCATGCCCTTGCCGAGAGAGCCGGGCTCGGCCAGGTATCGTTCCCGAGGTGGTCCGTCGGCTTTGAGGCCCAGCACACCTATCCAGTGCTCGAGGCGGGCGTAGACCGCGGGGGATCGGTCTGCGGGCCCGCATACTCCACCACCGCCGCGTCTGTGGAAGGAAACGTCGTGATCTCGTAGACGTCGTGGGCGCCGACATCGTCGCCGGCGGCGAATATCTCCACCCCGTCCGCGGGGGGAGGCGTGGCGGCCAACCGACCGGCGTCGTCGGCGGTGACGGGGTAGCACACGCTGTACCGGCAGAGTTCGGGGGACGTCACGGCCGGATCGTCGAAGAAGAGCGCCAGGGCGATGTCGGCGGGTTCGACCGAGGCGGCCGCCAGCCACGAGCGCAGTCGCGCGAACGTGGGCGACAGTCTCCAGTACGGCCCTCGGGTGGTAAGCGTGGCGGCTGGGAACGACCCCAAACGCCGGATCGACGGCGGGGCATCGGGGATCGAGACGGCGGGCGGGGTCGGCATGGTACCCGGGAATCTAGTGCAACCGGGAGTGGGTGTCAAGGGCGGTCGGGGTGGCGTGCTTGGCGAGGGCGGGCCGGGTCTGGTAGCCTGCGGTCGGGAGGGCGAACGACGGGCGGGAGAGGAGGTGTCCGATGGAGGAGCTTCCGCGGCTCACGACTCTATCTCACGGGTCCGGCTGAGCGTGCAAACTCGGCCCCAAGGACTTGGGGTATGTCATCTCACAGCTTCCGGCGCCGGTCGATCCTGACCTGCTGGTGGGCACCAACACCGCCGACGACGCCGCCGTGTATCGGCTCTCGCCCGACCTCGCCATCGTCCAGACGGTCGACTTCTTCACGCCCGTGGTGGACGACCCGTACGACTTCGGGCGCATCTCCGCAGCCAACTCGTTGTCCGATATCTACGCCATGGGCGCTACGCCCCGCCTGGCGCTGAACATCGTCGGCTTCCCCTCGGGGGTGCTGCCGCTCGACTACTTGGTGGAGATTCTTCGTGGAGGAGCCGAGGTGGCTCGGCTGGCCGGCGTGACCATCGCCGGGGGGCACACCATCGACGACCCCGAGCCCAAGTACGGTATGGCGGTGACGGGCACCATCCGTCCGGGGGCCCAGATCACGAACGCGACGGCGCAGCCGGGCGACCTACTGGTGCTCACCAAGCCGCTGGGCACGGGCATCATCGCCACGGCCATCAAGCGCGGCGTGGCCGAACCGGGGGTCGTCGCGGCCGCCACGGAGTCCATGACCGCTCTGAACGAGGCCGCTTCCCTCGCAGCGCTCGCGCACGGCGTACATGCCATGACCGACGTGACGGGGTTCGGGCTTCTCGGTCACCTGCTCGAGATGTGCCGGGGAAGCGGTGTGGGCGCGGAACTCTGGGTAGAACGGCTGCCGTGGTTGCCGGGGGCGGCCGATCTGGTCCGCGAGGGCGTGGTTCCGGGCGGCACCCGGCGGAACCTCGAGCACGTCGCCCCTCACACTGAGTGGCAGGGTGAGTTCGCCGACTGGGAGCGCCTGCTTATCGCCGACGCCCAGACCTCCGGGGGTCTCTTGATCGCTCTGCCCGAGGCCCACGTCGCTTCCCTCGTGCGCGAACTCGAGGAGCGGGGCGCACCGGCCGCCGCCGTGGTGGGCCGTTGTGCGTCCGCTGCCGGCCCATCCCTCGTGCTTCGCCGCTCCGCCGGCGGTCGGTAGGAAGCCGGGGTGACTGCCGCCGACGCAGCGCTACCCGGCGGCAGGCCCGCGCTACAGCATAAGTGGCTGGTGCTGGCCACCGTCATGGTGGGGACCTTCATGGGCCCCCTCGACGGCAGCGTGGTCAACATCGCGCTTCCCACCCTCACCGAGTACTTCGGCGTGCCCATCAGCACCGTGGAGTGGGTCGTGCTGGCATACCTGCTCGGCGTGAGTACCTTCCTGCTCACCTTCGGACGTCTCGGCGACATGCTGGGGCTCAAGCGCATCTATCTGGTGGGATTCGCCATCTTCGGCGCCGGGTCGCTCGCCTGTGCCTTCAGCTGGAGCATCTGGGCCCTGGTGGGATTCCGCGTGGTCCAGGCCATGGGTGCCGGTCTGCTGTTCGCGGTGGGTCCGGCGATCATCACGCAGAACTTCCCGCCTCAGGAGCGGGGCAAGGCCCTCGGCTTCGTGGGCATCTCGGTGTCGGCCGGGCTGGCCGTCGGCCCTACCCTGGGTGGAGTGATCATCGGAGCGGCCGGATGGCCCTGGATCTTCATCATCAATGTGCCCGTGAGTATCGTGGCCTTCGTGATGGCGTGGCGTGTCCTGCCGGCGCGCGTTCCCCAGGGGCAGCGCTTCGATCCGTACGGGGCGGTCCTCTCGTTCCTCACCTTGTTCCCCTTGCTGCTGGTGCTGTCGAAAGGCGAGTCGTGGGGCTGGACCAGCCCGGCGGTCATCGGTCTCGCGCTGTTGGCGGTGGCCTCGGGGGTGATGTTCGTGTTGACGGAACTGAGGGTGGAACAGCCGGTGCTCGACCTACGCTTGTTCCGCATCCGCGTGTTCTCCGCTTCGGTGACCAGTGCTCTCGGTTCCTACATAGTCACCGCCACCATCATCTTCCTCTTGCCGTTCTATCTGATGCAGGTGCGGGGATTCAGCGTGCAGCATGCGGGCCTTCTGCTCACTCCCATACCGCTGGCCACTGCGATCGTGGGTCCCTTTTCGGGCTCTCTCTCGGATCGGATCGGTTCCCGGTTCCTGAGTACTCTCGGCCTGTTGATCAGCATGGTGGGGGTGCTGTCGTTCTTGAGCCTGTCGCTCACCACAAGCGGTGCGGGGATCGCCGTCCGCGTGCTGATACCGGGTATCGGCATGGGGTTGTTCCAGCCTCCCAACTCCAGCGCCATCATGGGCGCGGTGCCTCGGGATCGCCTGGGTATCGCCTCCGGGATGGTGGCGACGGCCCGAAATGTGGGGATGGTGCTCGGGGTAGGGATGGCCGGCCTGATGCTCTCCGTTCGCGAGCCGGTGTACGAGGCGCGGTTCCTCACCTTTCTTCCCCCGGACCTCGCGGCGAAGGAAGCGTTCCTGCACGCGGCGCACGATGCCCTCTTGGTGGCCGCGGCGATCTGCGCGCTGGCGGCCGTGGCCTCGCTGGTGCGGGGGGATACGTCTGTTCAGCAGACCGGAGGGCCGGTCAGACACCCACGAACAGAGAGAGGGTGACGTTGGTGCCGCCTCCGGGCGTCTTGCAGATGCGCACCTCGTCCATGAGCGCCACCATCAAGGGCAGGCCGAGACCCCGGGTGTCAGTGTGTGCGCTCCGTTCCGCCTGAGGCAGGCGGAAATCTCCGCCGTCGGCTATCTCGAAGACCAAGCGGTCAGGGTGGAACCATGCGCATAGTTCAAGCGGGGCGTGCGCACCGCCCGAGTGCTCGACTGCGTTTGCGCAGGCCTCCGAGACTGCCACTTTGAGGTCGAACACGCGCCCCGCGTCAAGCCCGAACTCGCCTCCGACCTCCTCGACGAAGCGCCGGATCTCGGCCAGTCTCGCAGGCTGAGCCTGCACGCTGAAGCGGAGGCAGCGGGCCCCTTCGCTGCCGGGGTCCGGTATCACGGTTGTGTCCGCCATCATCCGCCGAGTTCCTCGAGAGCGCGCGAAGCGTCGGCTCGATCGTCGAAGACGCGGAAACCTGAGTCTACGGTCAGACCGACGATCTCGAGGAGCCTGCGCACGTTGTCGTTCGGCGCCAGGACCCCGAGCCACCCGCGCCCGCGTAGCTGATGGGCCGCCCCCAGCAGGACGGAGATGCCGCCACTATCGATGTAGGTGCAGTTCTCCAGATCGAGGAGGATGGTCGGCGTGTTGGCGGAGAGGGCCTCGCCGACCGCCGCGCGAAAGGTCGCGGCGCTGCCGTGATCGCACTCCCCGTCGATGACGATCAGCGGCACGTGCGCCAACTGTGTACTCGCGAGCTGCACGCCGGCATCCCCATTTCCTCGAGACACATGCACCCGCCGGTCGGTCCGGTGACGGTTGCACCCGCCGGTCGGTCCGGCGACGGTTGCCTCGTACCCCCGTTGGCCACAGTCGAATCATGACTGCAGAAAGGTGGCATCGAGCCGGCCTGAAACTGCTGGCCCGGTCGGCGATCAGCCCGAGAGGTGCTGGAGCGTCGTGAGCGCGTAGCCCTGCTGCAGCAGCCAATCGATCACCTTGGGCAGAGCGGCCACCGTCTGGGAACGGTCACCGCCGCCGTCGTGCATGAGGATGATGGCCCCGGGCTTGGCCCCTGCTTTCACCTTGGCGAGGATGTCGGCGGCGTTGCGGGTCTTCCAGTCGAGAGTATCGATGTTCCACAAGGCGAGGCGCAGCCCCGCCAGGCCTGCCTGCTCGGCTACGGCGGCGTTGTAGGCGCCGTAGGGGGGGCGTAGGAAACGCGCGCCGCCCACCGCCGCGGCGCCGCGCACGATCTCTTGGCGGGCGGCCGCGGGGGTGAGTGTGGTCAGATCAGGATGACTCCACGAGTGGCTCTCGATCTCGTGCCCGGCCTCCCGGACGGCGGCCACTTCACTCTTGTTCCCCGCCGCCAAACGCCCGATCATGAAGAAGGTGGCCGACACGCCTTTGTCCTTCAACACCGATAGGATCGCCGGCGTAAAGGTGCCTGGACCATCGTCGAAGGTCAGCGCCACCGCCTTCTGTCCTTTGGAGAGGCCGCCGCTGCGTCGCAGGACGGCGGCGACAGGTTGCCGCGTGGTGCGGATGAGAACGGTGCGTTTGCTGCGCGCTCCGGAATAGACCTCACGTTCACCCGGCCTGCCCTTCTGAGTCAGGGCCATGACCGCTCCCGACCCCTCGGTGCGCGTCTCGTAGGGAAGGGGATCGAGCCGTCGCGAGAGCTTCTCGCCCACATCGCGACCGCGCTGCGCGACGATGATGATGCCGTCGGCGAGCACCGGGTCGCCCGTGGTCGCCTTTCCGCCGATGGTGACGGTTCCGGCTTCCCCCTCGCCGAACGCCAGCACGTCACCGGCGATGTCCACGAGCGCGCCGTCACGGGGAGCGAGCGCCCGGCTTCGATTCAGGTCGCTCAAGCGCGTGCTGGGAGTGATCGCCGCGGGCCGCCCGTTCGCCTGCACGAAGAATGCGCGTCCCAGCGGCGCCGGCAGCGCGACGAGGAGGACCACCAGCGCGAGCACCAGCACCGCGGCCGCATCCACGGCGTTGGCCCGGCGGCGGCTGCGCGCGCCGCTCGAGCGCGACGGCGTCCGCGCGTGGGGGTTGGTCGGCATCACGGGAATCCATCCTTGTTGACGATCTCTTCCGGCCCGGAGAAGGGTCGCAGCATCATCGCGCGGTCGTAGAACAGATCCCGCCGTTCGCGGCGGGCGTAGTCGAAACTCGCCGCCAAGCTGAGGGTCTGGGTGGGGCACACATCCTGGCAGAATCCGCAGAAACAGCACCACTCCATGTGGAAATCGTACCGCTCCACGCGGCGTTCGTAGCCGGTGTCGTGGCCCTGCACATCGATGCAGTTGTCGGGGCACACGCGGGCGCACATCGTGCACGCCACGCAGACCTGAGTCTGGCAGCGCAGGCAGCGGATGGCCTCCTGGTGCCCTCCGCCCTTGTGCCAGCCCAATTCCACCTGGCCGCCGGTACGCAGCCGGTTCGTGGGGTTCGATTCAGGCATGTGCACCCGCCGGCCCCCGGGACCGAAGTGCGGGAAATCGGGTGGGATTGGGGGCGTACATCTTCTGCAGGTAGTACTCCTCCGGATGCACCGGCGCCCGCCGACCGGCGCTGAGGTCGAGGCTCTGCAGGTGTCGGTGCACGGAGACAGCCGTCTCGTGAGCCTGGCCGATGGAGATGATGATGGTCTTCGGTCCGGTGGCCAGGTCGCCCGCCAGGAAGAGGCCGGGCACGCCGGTCTCGCCGGTTCGCGGGTCGCAGAGCGGCCGTCCGAGCGGGTCGAAGCGGATGCCCGAATCGGCCAAGAAATCGATCTGCAGGCCCTGGCCGATGGCGAAGATGACCGTCTCGCACGGCACCGTGGTGGTCTCGTCGGAGAACCGCGGGTCCCACTTGCCCGTGCTGTCGAGGCGGGAGAGCACCTTCTTCAGCTTCATGCCGACCACCCGGCCGTGCTCGACCACCACCGAGTCGGGCCCCCAGCGGTGCAGGATCTCCACACCTTCGTCGAGGGCGCCATCGATCTCGATATCCTGTCCGGGCATCTCTTCTCGGGTCTCCAGGCAGGCGATGTAGGACTGGGTGGCGCCGCACCGCAGCGCGCTCCGCGAGCAGTCGGCGGACACGTCTCCTCCGCCGATGACGACCACCCGTGGCCCCACCAGCGGCTCTTTGTGCATGGTGTACTGATAGAGGAAGTCTATGGCCGACCAGACGCCTGTGGCCTCGTGACCGGGAATGGGCAGCGTGCGCCCCCCGGAGTACCCGGCGGCGACCACCACCGCGTCGTGGGTGGCGCGCAGGTGGTCGAGGGTGACGTCGCGCCCCACGGTCACGCCGAGCTCGATCGTGAGCCCCAGTTCCACCAGGTCGCGGATCTCCTTCTGCACGACCTTGCGGTCGAGGCGGTAGAGAGGGATGCTCGTGGTCAGTAGACCGCCCGCCACGCCCTCGCGCTCGTAGATGGTCACGCGGTAGCCCATCTGCAGCAGGTCGTAGCCCACGGTCAGGCCGGCCGGGCCCGAACCGACCACCGCGACGTGCTCGGGGCGGTGCACCAGACTGGCCAGGTGGCCGGGCCGGCGGACTTCCCGGTCGTAGACCTCGTAGCATTCGCGGTGCAGCTGTCTGATGGCGATGGGGTCGTCCAAGTAGGAGCGGCGGCAGACATCCTCGCAGGGGTTGTTGCACACATAGCCGAGGACACCGGGCAACACATTCCGCCGCCTGACTATGTTGTAGGCTTCGATGGCCCGACCGGCGGCCACCAGGGCGTTCTGACCCCGGGCGTCCACGTTGGCCGGGCAGCCGCCCTGGCAGGGAGCGATGCGGCGCTGGTCGTGCAGTTCGGTCATCAGGTCGTTGAACTCGAGGGGGCCGGCGTCGGTGACGGGCGGTGGTTCGTGGTCCATGACGCCGCGCAGTCTCAGCGGGCCCCGCCAGCGGGGAGCCAGAGTGGCCGGTTCCGTGGGGTACTGGATGGTGACCGGAGGCGACACCATCTGCTTGAAGGTCTCGATGCCCCCCTTGGCGATGCCGACCCAGGGCCGGATGAGGTCGTCCCAGGTCACGGGCGTGCCTCCCGGCGCCCCGGTCGCGGCGGCGCCCCGGCCCGCGTTTCGGCCTCGGCCCGCGGCGATGTCGCCGTGGTCGTCATCGGTCGACGTCTCCCATCACCGGGTCGAGGGTGCCCACGATGTTGATCAGGTCGGAGAGGGTGTAACCGACGGCGAGCTGCGGCAGGATCGCCAGGTTGTGGAACGAGGCGCCCCGCCACTTCATCCGCCGGGGTTTGATCGATCCGTCGCTGACGAGATAGCAGCCGATCTCTCCCCGGGGTGATTCCAGCCGTGCGTAGGCTTCGGCTCGGGCGGGAGGCGCCGGGAGGCGTGGCACCCGCGGGGCGATGACCGGTCCCGGTGGCAGGTCGTTGAGAGCCTGGCGGGCGATCTTGGCGCTCTCGATGAGCTCGTGGAAGCGTACCTCCGTGCGGTCGTATACGTCGCCGGTCGTTCCCACGGGGATGTCGAAGTCGAAGCGGTCGTAGATGGAGTAGGGCATGTCGCGGCGCAGGTCCCACTTCACCCCGGCCGACCGGAGAACAGGTCCCTGAGCGCCCAGACGGAGGGCTTCGGCCTGACTGAGAGCGCTGATGCCCTTGGAGCGCAGGTGCCAGATGTAGTTGTCGTGGAAGAGGGTGCGGAACCGGGGCAGCTCTTCGATCACGCCGTGGACGGCTTCGTGCGCCCGCTCGACCCAGCCCGGGGGCACGTCGTAGCCCACTCCGCCCAGCCGATGGAAGACGTAGGTGAGCCGCGCCCCGCACAGCTCCTCGAAGAGGTGCACCAGGCGCTCCCGGGCGGCGAAACACCAGAGGAAGTAGGTGGTCGCGCCGCTATCCAGTCCCAGGGCGCCGATGGAGAGCAGGTGGCTGGTCATGCGGTTGATCTCGCCCGTGATCACCCGTAGATACTCGGCCCGTTCGGGAACTTCGATGCCCAGGAGTCGCTCCGCGGCCAGGCAGTACACCCAGTCGTTGTGCATGGCGGCCAGGTAGTCGGCCGTGCGGTCGGTGAAGGCGATGATCTGGTGATAGCTCCGGTTCTCCGCGATCTTCTCCAAGGAGCGGTGCATGTAGCCGATGCGGACGTCGAGCCCCACCACCTTCTCGCCGTCGAGGCGGGTGACCAGACGGAGGACGCCGTGGGTGCCGGGGTGGTGCGGCCCCACGTTGATGAGGAAGTCCTGCACGTCCTCGGGCAGTTGGTCCAGGCCTTCCTCGGGTACGAGGCGCTCGGGGGCGGTCGCGGGCTCCGCCGCCAGGGGGGCGGTGGCTTCGCCGAGCGCCGGAGGCGTGTCCGCGGTGGCCGCAGGCGCCGCGGACAGTGCGGCGGGCGACGGCGGGGCGGGCGGTGCGACATCTCGGTCGACAGGCATGTCAGAAGTACTGGGGTCGGGTGATGTCGACGTGGTCCACATAATCCCGGCGAAGCGGGTGGCCTTCCCAACCCTCGGGGTTCAAGATGCGACGCAGGTCGGGGTGTCCGGCGAATACCACGCCGAACTGGTCGTAGGTCTCCCGCTCTTCCCAACCGGCTGTGGGCCAGAGGTCGCTGACGGTGGGCACCTCGACGCCGTCGCGCGGGATGTCGGCCACCAGGCGCATCACGGTGCGAGACTCCATCTCGTAGGTCTGCAACGTCAGCGTGAAGTGAACGTCCCAATCGACGCAGGTGAGGAACTCCAGGCGCGCGAGGCCGTTGCCGGCCAGGAACTCGGCCGCGGCGCGCCACGCGGCGGCTGCGACCCGAGCGTAGAGCGTCCCGTCGGTCTCGGTCCGCTGCTCGATCAGGCCGGCGCCGATGGCGGCGCCGAGTAGCGTCATCACGTCCGCCCGCCCGTCGGGCGAGGCTGGCGCATCCGGCGGCGGGCCCGGGCCCGTGCCTGGTCTCGATTCGCGCCGGGGGCTCACCTGCCGCCCTCCTCTACCGGCCGGGGCGCTTCCCCCCGGATGATGCGCTCCAGTTCCAGGATGCCGTCGATGAGGGCCTCCGGCCGGGGAGGGCACCCCGACACATACACATCCACGGGCACGATCTGGTCGACTCCCTTCACCACGCTGTATGCGTCGTGGTAGTAGAGCGACCCGGCGGTGGCGCAGTCGCCCATCGCGATGACCCAGCGGGGTTCGGCCATCTGCTGGTAGACCCGTTCGACCATGCCCGCCACCTTGTACGTGACCGTGCCCGAAACGATGAGTAGATCGGACTGGCGGGGCGACCCCCGAGGCATCACGCCGAACCGGTCGAGGTCGTAGAGGGAGGCGTTAGCGGCCATCATCTCTATGGCGCAGCAGGCCAGCCCGAACATCATCTGCCACAACGAGTGACTTCGTGCCCATTCGATCACCTGCTGCACGGAGTGCGTGGCGAAACCCGGTCCGGTCAGCAAGGGTCCGTAGGGTACGGTTGCCGGGCGCGAAAGGGGTACCATGGGGCCGTGGCCGGCGGGTCGCTGGGGATCGGGGATGACGCACCTCCTCGTTCGCGCGGGCCGGCAAACCCTGGTAGAGTTCTTAGGGGCCCCCGATGTGGCGGGGCACCGGCTTCTCAGTGCCGTTCGGCCTGACTGATTATGCCGCCGTATCCCGGGGTACGCAAGCCATCGGCGGCGATCGTCGGTCCAGGAGCGGTGGTGGAGACGTGACCAGGGAGTGCTAGGTTGAACGAGCCGTACCAGTCGGATGTCGTCTTTCTGGTCGGGTTCGCCCTCGCCGTGGTGCTGCTCCCTTTGGTGGCGCTTCTCGCTTTTCGGTGGATCCGGCCTTCTCACCCAGGCGGCGTGAAGTCCCAGGCGTACGAGTCGGGCATGCCGCAGGCCTCGGCCCCGCGCAGGCCGTTCCACATGGCCTACTACACCTTCGCATTGATCTTCATCGTGTTCGATGTGGAGGCTCTGCTCCTCTTCGCGATCGCCCCCGTGCTGCGGGACGTCGGCTGGCCGGCCCTGGCTGAGGTGGGCGGGTTCGTGTTGTTGGTGGCCGGCGGGCTCTTCTATGCCTGGCGCAAAGGCGTGCTGGTCTGGCGATGAGCACCCTGCTGACCCTGGGGGAGGGTTTCGGTCTCGGGGTGGTGGCCTTCACCCTCGTGGGGGCGATCACCACGGTGTTCGTGCTCGTAGAGCGGAAGGTATCGGCCCGCATCCAGATGCGCGTCGGGCCCACGCGCACGGGCCCGTATGGGCTATTGCAGACCGTCGCGGATATCGTCAAGCTGCTGGTAAAGGAAGACGTGCGTCCCGAGTACGCCGACCCGGTCGCGTTTCGCCTCGGCCCCATGCTGACGGCGGTACCGGCAGTGCTGTCGTTCGTGGTCATTCCCTTCGGGGCGCCTCTCGTGATGCGCGACCTCGACGTGGGCATCGTGTATTTCCTTGCCGTCCCCGGCATGACGGTGGTGGGACTTCTTCTGGCCGGTTGGGCGTCGTACGACAACTATTCATTCTTGGGCGGATTGCGATCGTCGGCTCAGTTCATCAGCTACGAGATCCCGCGCACGCTGGCGGTGGTCACGGTGGTGATGCTCGCGGGCAGTCTGAACACCGTCGATCTGTTGGAGGCCCAGCGCACGGTGCCGTACATCCTGCTGCTGCCGGTGAGTTTCGTCATCTACATGATCACGACGATGGCAGAGGTCAATCGGGTGCCGTTCGACATCCCCGAGGCGGAGTCGGAACTCGTGGCGGGTTACCATACTGAGTACTCGGGATTCCGCTGGTCGCTCTTCTTCATGGCCGAGTACGGAGCGCTTTACGCCGCGGCGGCCTTCGCCACTCTGCTCTTTCTGGGGGGCGGGAACGGACCGGTGCTGCCCGCGGTGGTGTGGTTCGTGGGAAAGAGTCTGGTGGTGGTCTTCGTGTTCATGTGGGTGCGCTGGACGCTTCCGCGCTTCCGCGCCGATCAACTGATGCGGCTGGCCTGGAAGGTCTTTCTGCCGGCATCCCTGGTCAATCTGGTGCTGGCGGCCCTGGTGATGATGGCGGTGGGGCGATGACGAGGTGGCCCGGCCATGACGCCGAACGGACGACGCTGGCGGCTCTGCGATGACCGCCTCCGACGTGCTCTTCGTGGTGTTCGGGGTGATCGCCGCGGTATGCGCACTCTACGGCGTGCTGACCCGCTACCTGTTGCGCAGCATCGTGGCTCTGGGAGCGTTCCTCACGGCTGTAGCCGGCGAGTTCTATCTGCTGGCGGCGGACTTCGTCGCCGTGGTGCAGATCTTCGTCTACGTGGGCGGCATCGTGGTGCTCATGCTCTTCGCCCTCATGCTCTCCACATCGGGTGAGCGGCAGCCCCTGGCGGGATCCGATCGCCGCGGATTCGGCTCTCTGCTGGCCTACGCGCTGGGTGGCATGTTGGTGTGGGCGACGGTAGGGGCGAAGTTCCCCGCCGTGCCCGGCCGCCTGCCTTCGAGCGTGCCCTATTTGGGCCGCGCGCTGCTGGGCGAGCAACTCTTCGCCTTCGAGTTCCTGGGGGTCATCCTGCTGGCGGCCGTGGTGGCGGCTCTGGCCCTGGTGCGGAGCGAGCGGCTGTGACGGGCGCGCCATGACCCCGGTCTTGATCCTCTCGGGGATCCTCTTCGCCATCGGCGTGTTCGGCGTGCTCACCCGGCGGAACGCGATCACCAT
Source organism: uncultured Actinomycetota bacterium (assembly GCA_963790415.1). Lineage (GTDB taxonomy): Bacteria > Actinomycetota > Thermoleophilia > RBG-16-64-13 > RBG-16-64-13 > JAJZQZ01. The sequence continues at coordinate 27,010 of CAWBOK010000005.1, read as the reverse complement.
GTTGGTGTCGGTGGAGATCATGATGAACGCCGCCAACCTCAACATGGTGGCCTTCTCCCGGCTCCACCACCCTGAGTTGATGACCGGGCAGGTGCTGGCCATCTTCGGCATCGGCATCGCCGCGTCGGAGGCGGCGGTGGGGCTTGCGCTGATCCTGACCATCTACCGGCGATACGGGTCCACCGACGTGGATCGCGCCGACCTCCTCAAGGGGTAGTGGTGGGCGAGCTGCTACTCGCGATCCCCCTGGTTCCATTGGCGGTCTTCGCGGTGTTGTTGTTGGGTGGGGCCTACCTGCGCCTGACCGGTGCGCCGGGCGCGCGCGGGGTGGCCGCCGCCGGCGCCGCGGCTTCGCCGGGCGCGGTCGTCGATCAGCGGGCCGTGGCGCTGCGTGTCGCAGCCGGGTGGCTGTCGGTGGCCGGGGTCGCGGCGGCCTTGGTGCTCGGTGTCGTGGCCCTGGTGGCCTTCCGCGGCGGCACCGAGGTGGCGCTTTCGGCCACGTGGTTCCGAGTCGGATCCCTGGAGGTGCCTTTCAGCCTGCGGATGGACGGCCTGCAGGGCCTGATGGTGATCGTCGTGACCGGCGTGAGCGTCCTAGTGCACCTGTTCTCGGTGGGCTACATGCACGGCGACCGCGACGTGGTGCTCTACTTCGCCGAGCTCTCCCTGTTCAGCGCCGCCATGCTGCTGCTGGTGTTGGCCGACGACTTCTTCGTGCTCTACATGGCCTGGGAGTTGGTGGGGGCCAGTTCGTATCTGCTCATCTCCCACTACTTCGAGCGCCCCGCCGCGGCGGCCGCGGGCAAGAAAGCCTTCCTCACCACCCGCATCGGCGACGTCGGGCTGCTGCTGGGCATCTTCGCAGTGGTCCGGCTCACCGGGAGCCTCGACTTCCAGACCGTGTTCGCCCACGCGACCGAGCCCGGTCTGCCCGGGGCCTGGCGGGTGGCGGTGCCCTTGCTGATCTTCATGGGAGCGGTGGGCAAGTCGGCGCAGCTCCCGCTGCACGTGTGGCTGCCCGACGCGATGGAAGGTCCCACGCCGGTGTCGGCCCTCATCCACGCCGCCACCATGGTGGCGGCCGGCGTCTACCTGGTGGCGCGCACCTACCCGATCTTCGTGGCGGCGCCGGGAGCGTTGGCGGTGGTGGGCTGGATCGGGGCGCTGACCGCACTGACGGCGGCTACGGTGGGTCTGACCCAGCGGGACATCAAGAAGGTGCTGGCCTACTCCACCATCAGCCAGCTGGGGTTCATGGTGACCGCGCTCGGCGCCGGCGTGCCCGCGGCGGCGATGTTCCACCTCTACACCCACGCCTGGTTCAAAGCCCTGCTCTTCTTGGCCGCCGGCAGCGTGATCCACGCCACCGGCCGGCAGGTGGTGGACGAGCTCGGCGGCCTCGGCCGGCGCATGCCCATCACCGCGGTGACCTTCGCCGCCGGCGCTCTCGCGCTGGCGGGCATACCTCCCTTCGCCGGTTTCTGGAGCAAGGAAGAGATCCTGGGAGCCCTGGCCGGAGGGCATCCGGTCTTCTTGGGCATGCTCCTGGTGGCCACCTTCTTCACCGCCTTCTACATCTTCCGGCTGTTCTTCGTGGTCTTCCTGGGGCCTGAGGTCGAGGCCGAGGGCGACGTCGCGGCCGGGGCCCCGGTGCGCGAGTCGGGACCGGTAATGTGGCTTCCCCTGGTGGTCCTGGCGCTGGCCGCCCTGGGGGTGGGGTTCTGGGGCGCCGGGTTCCTGGGTTACCCGCTGCAGAAGTCGCTTGGGCTGGAGGCGGGACAGGCTCCTGTCGCAGGACCGTGGTGGGTGACCGTGGTCGCGGTGACGTTGGGCCTGGCGGGCATCGTGCTGGCCTGGTTGGCCTACGCGCGCCGGCCCGCGCGGGCCGGCGCGGCCGCGGAGACAGTCGCCGAGAGGCCGGACCGGGTGCGGCCCGGCCGACCCGCCTTCGACGCCCGTCTGGAGGATTCTCTTGGGTGGACGTACCGCTTGGTCGACCACGCCTACTACGTGGACGCACTGTATACGCGCTTTCTCGTGGCTCCCTTCGTGGGGGTGGCGCGTTTCCTGGCCCGGGTGGTCGACGCCGGCCTCATCGACGGCATCGTGAACGGGGTCGCCTGGGTGGTCACGGGAGCGGGGGGTGGCGTGCGGCGGCTCCAGACCGGCCAGGTGCGTGACTACGTGGCCGCGGTGACCGTGGGTGTCTTCGTCGTGGCCGCCCTCGTGATCGAGGCGCTTCGGTGACAGGTTACGCACTGCTCCTTCCGAAGGCGACCATCGCCTTGGCCGTGATCCTGGGCCTGCTGATCGATTCGCTGCCTGCCGGCCGGGCGCGGCGCATGGGCGTCCTGGCGGGAGCGGGTCTGTTCCTGGTGGGCCTGGGCTTCGACATCGCCCTTGTCGGACAGGCGCCCGTGTATTTCTGGCACGGAGCCATCGTGATCGACCGGGTGTCGGTGTTCGCCGACCTGGTGCTCTTGACGCTCGGCCTGGCTGTGACCTTGGCCGCACTCGATGGAGTAGGTGCGGGTGACGACGCGGGCGACTTCTTCCTTCTTCTGAGCCTCTCGCTCTTGGGCTCGTCGGTGCTGGTTTCGGCGGGGACGTTGGTGGTCGTGTTCCTGGCGATCGAACTGGCGATCATCCCCACGTTCGCTTTGGTTGCCTTCCGCACCGAGGATAGGCGTGGCTTCGAAGCGGCTCTCAAGTACTTCATTCTGAGTGTATTCGCCTCCGCCGTGCTGTTCTACGGCATCTCGTTGGTGTACGGCATGACGGGCAGTGTGGCCATCCCCCTGCCGGAGAAGGTGGTGGGTTCCCCTCTTCTGTACGCGGGCCTGGGCTTCCTACTGGCGGGCTTCGGGTTCAAGCTGGCGGCCTTCCCCTTCCACCAATGGTTGCCCGATGCCTTCGACGTCTCGTACCCGGAGGTGGCGGCGTTCCTGGCGGTGGGCCCGAAGGTGGCGGCGGTGGCGGCGCTGGCGCGGATCCTGCAGGGCCTGGCGGGGCTGGAGGGGGTGTGGGGAGTAGCCGTGGCCGTGGTGGCGGTGCTGACCATGGTATACGGGAACCTGGCTGCCCTTCGGCAGGAACGGCTGAAGCGGATGCTGGCCTACTCGGCCATCGCCCACGCGGGCTATGCCCTGGTGGGGGTGGCGGCGGGCTCCGTGCAGGGCATGGAGGGTGCGGTGGTGTACTTCGGCGCCTACGGAGCCGGGGCGGTGGGCGCCTTCCTGGTGGTGGCGGCGTTGAACCGGCAGGGGATAAGCGACCGGATCTCCGAGCTTGGGGGGATGGGGCGGACCCGACCCGTGCCGGCGGCCGTGCTGACCGCGTGCCTGCTGTCGTTGGTCGGCATTCCTCTGTTCGCCGGCTTCTGGGGCAAGTTCTCTGTCTTCTTGGGCGCGGTGGAGGTCGGCTGGGCCTGGCTGGCGGTGATCGGCGTGTTGAACAGCGCGGTGTCGTTCGGCTACTACGGCAACGTGATCCGAAAGATGTACTTCGAGGCGCCGGTGGAGGTGGCGTCCGGCGCGGCCACGCCGGTGTCGGATGGGACCGCCGGGCCGGGCGATGTCTCACCGCCGGCGCCCGCGCCGGGCGTCGGCTGGGCGCTGCGTGTGGCCATCGGCCTGTCGCTGGGGCTGACGCTCCTTCTTGGGATCGTGCCCCGGCTCTTGTTCGGCGCGCTCGGATAGCCGGGCGGGGGGCGGGTATGCGCACCCGGCGGGGCGGCGTGGGGCCAGGACGAGGGCTCGCGTTCGGGGCGGCGATGTGCGTGCTCGCCGCCGCCTGCCTGGGACTCGCACTGGGTGTCGCAGGGTGCGGGTTCGGTGCCTCGGCGGCGGGCGGCGGGACGGGGTCGACCACGGTACCTGTGGCACCGACGACTTCCGCCGCGACCACGTCCTCAGTTCAGGCGGCTCCGCCGGCCACGTCGTCGGCGCCAAGTGCGCGACCGACCTCGCCGGGCCAGACACCCGCCACCCATGCCACCCTGGTCTTCGGAGGCGACCTGCTGATGCACGTGCCCCTGGGCGAGTCGGTGCTCGATCCGGCCAGGGGCCACTACGATTTCAGTCGCATCTTCGCGCCGATCTCGCCCTACCTGGCCGAGGGCGACATGGCCGCCGCCGACCTGGAGACCGTGCTGGCGGGGGCCGACCTCGGCTACTCCGGCTACCCGCGCATGAACACCCCCACAGACCTAGCGGCCGAACTGGCTGAATCCGGCTTCGACCTGGTCTCCACCGCCACCAACCATACCCTCGACCAGGGCTGGGACGGGCTCGTGGCCACGGTGGACGCCCTCGACGCGGCCGGCCTGGCCCACGCCGGCTCGTATCGCTCCGCCGCCGAGCGCACCACGCCCTTAGTGCGCGACGTGGGCGGGGTACAGGTCGCCTTCCTGGCCTACGCCGAATGGCTGAACGGCCAGCCTCTGCCGGAAGACCGCCCCTACGCCGTCAGCATCCTGGAGCGCGACCAGGTGAAGTGACGACGTCCGGCGGGCCCACACCGCCGGTGCCGAGGTCGTGGTGGCCCAGGTGCACTGGGGCAGCGAGTACATGCGCCAACCGAGCCGCCCCCAGCGCGAGGCGGCGCGGATGCTCCTGGAGGAAGGGGTCGACGTCGTCGTCGGGTCTCATCCCCACGTGGTACAGCCGATCGTGACCATGACCGTAGACCGGGCGGGCCGCCAGTTCACCGGCTACGTGGCCTACTCCCTGGGCAACCTGGTCTCCACCCAGGTCTGGCGTTATAGCGACAGTGGCCTCCTGCTCTACGTGGACATCGTGAAGGACGCCACCGGCGCGCGGGTGACGGGGCTGCGCTACCTGCCGGTGTACGTGCAGCGAGGCACGGAGGACGGCCGCCGTGCCTACCGGGTGGTGCCCGTGAACCCCGACATCGCTCCGACCTGGACTCCGGCGCCCACGGAGGCCGACCGCCGGCGCATGGCCCAGGTGGGGGCGGAGTTGGATCTGCTGCTGGGTGGGCAGGTTGGCGTCACGGCCCGGTGAGGGTGAAGCTCGGCAGATGCAGACCCCTCCGCCGGGTGAATCGACACGCGAACGCTGGTGTAGGCTGTATGAGACATCGAAGGCGAACGAGCGAGGGGACACGATGCAGTTCAAGCATACGGAGAAGTTCTCGGAGTGGGTGTATCGAATGGACGTCGGTGAGCACGGTCGTGCCCTTCGGGTTCTTCGAAGCGTTGCTGGCCGTCCTCAACCAGGTGCTGGATCCCGAGGAGGCCCTCCTCGCCTATGCCGATCGGGCCGTGGCACGGTTCGGGGAGGATGAGCCCATCCCTACCGACCTCATCGTGCTCACGGCGTCCCACATGGTACGACTCCGGGCGCTTCAGAGCAGCAGTGGAGCTTACCAGTTCACGTGGAGACGTGCCGACAGACCCCAGCACTTGACCGTCCGAGCCGGCGGGGCCGTCGATCCAGGCAGCGGGAGGAAGACTCAGACAGAGCCACCGTCCCGAGCCGCCCTGCAGCTGCCGGAAGCACTCCGCGATGGTGACGACGGTTGGTGGGAGTTGGCTCCGCGCCACCGCGACGCGTTGGCTTTCTGGCTGCAGCCCCTTCAGCCTTCCTGAACACCCGGGCCGCGTACGACGGATACCCCGCCGCAATCGACCTCGTTCGATCCTCCCACCTGTAACAGTCCGAACCCGGTGGCCGGGTCGGTGACGCGCCGGGCGGCGGCTCCGAGGATCTCCTGGATCACGACCTCCCCCACCAGCCACACCTGGACGCCCGCGCGGGTGCATCCCACGGTGGCGCCGCCCTCGCGGCCGGCGGCGGCGTGCATGTGCAGTACGGGCCTGCCCGCCTCGTCTACGATCAGCGTGCCCAGGGCCAGCACCTCGCGGATGCCCTCCATGGCGTGAGTCAGGGGTATGACCGCGTCGAGCCGGGCGGCGTCAGGCCCCACGACTACCTTGCTGCCGTCGGCGGAGCCACCGAGATAGGTGACCATCGCGTGGCTCACGTCGTGCTCCCGGGCGAATTTCTCGATGGTGTCGTTCAACACCTCGCCGTCCTCCAGTCGGAGGATGAAGACCCGCCCGATCGTGCCTTCCGTGAACTGCATATCGTCTCCTTTCGCGTAGCGCGGCGACCTCGCCGGCCGCGGTCGCCACGGAGGTCAGTGCAGCCGGTCCGCGAGTTCCAGGTAGCGGCAGAACGCAGTGGCGAGCTGCATCTGCCGGGGAGTGTGACAGTCGACTTCGAACAGAAGGGGGTTGGCGACCAGGACGCACACCCCGCGCGCACGTGACGTGGCCACGTTGAAGCGGTTCGCACTGTAGAGGAACTCCATCCCCCGGGGCGCCTCCTCCGGCGATGACGTGGTCATGGAATAGATGACCACCGGGGCCTCCTGCCCCTGGAACTTGTCCACGGTCCCGACCCGCGCGCCGGGAAGATGCCGGGCCATGTCCGCCACCTGCGAGTTGTAGGGACAGACAACCAGGATATCGTCGAGCGTCAGCGGCCGCGTCCGGCCGTCTTTGTCTCTCCAACCCACGTCGCTACGGACTAGGCGATCGACGAGCTCATGCACACGGGCGACCTCCTCCGGGGAGGAGTTCTGGTTCCCCTGGTGATCCACGGGGACGAACCACAGCCCGGCCCCGGCGAACGGCGTGGCTCCCACGAGGGCCTGGTTCTCGAGTTCGGGCCGCGAACCGAGTCGGCTTTCGTAGAAGACTTCCGAGGTGAACGCGCAGAGCGAAGGGTGGAGACGCCAGGTCGATTCCAGGAAGAGACCCCGCTCCGGTGGGATCGTCTTGTGACCCCGCAGGAGGTGTTCGAGCGCGGAGGCCTCCGCCCCGGGGGGATGGCTGCCCTGCTGCGGCTGCTCGAGCTGCCGGGGGTCTCCGAGTAACACGATGCTCTGTGCCGCCTGTGCCACGGCCAGCACGTTCGCCAGCGACATCTGGCCGGCTTCGTCCACGAACAACACGTCGACGGACTGGGAGAACTCCGGGCCGCGCCCACAACCAAGCGGTGCCGGCCGCCACCGCGACCGTGCCGCCCGAGAGCGCCGCGAGCGTCTTGGCGGTGTCGGTGAGTTCGAGTATCCCCTCGCACACCTTGTCGGACTTCGCATTCACCCGTTGCGCGCACGTGACGGCGACGTCCTCGTCGCAGGCCGCCTCCACGACGCAGTCGACCAGGTTCCGGATCACCTTGTGGCTGACCGCCGTGATGCCGACCTTCTTGCCCGCCTTCACGAGAGTGCAGATCATGCGGGCCGCCGCGTAGGTCTTGCCGGCGCCCGGCGGTCCCTGGATGGGGAGGACGCCCGAGTCCAACTCCAGCGCGAGGCGGCGTGCGGCGGCGAGGGTGTCCTCTCCCTCTACGTGGAGCGTGGCCCCCGCGACCAGCCGGGGAGGGTAGGCCAGCAGGAGGTCGCGGGCCGCCCGATGCGCGCCGGGAGCATCGATGCCGTGGTCCCGCACCCACTCGCCAAGCCGGAAGAGTGACTCGGCCGGTATGTCTCCGGAGACCGCCGAATGCGCGAACGCCGCCTCGGGGTGAACGTCGCGGGTGGCGGAGGCTTTCTTGACGTCGACCGTCTGGCCGACCGGGTCGATGGCCGTGACCACGCCGAAGTAGCCGTCGGCTGTGTGCAGCATGGCGTCGGCGCGGATGTCTGCCTCCTGGAAGGGATACGAATAGCGGTGGACGGGACACGCCTTGGTGCCTCCGGCGACGTCCTCGACAAACTCGAGGCCGGAGAGCGCCGCCTTCTCGTAGAGGAGGTCCTCCTCAGGCAGTTCGCGTAGGCGGTAGAACTCCCACCAGGTGGACTTCGCCTCCCGCCGGTGCCAATCGAGCATCTGACCCAGGAGCCAACGGGCGTGCTGGTCGGGGGTCCGCTCCGATAGGTCGATGGAGACGTCCCCGGCCAGATCCTTCTCGAGGGCGGCCACCCGTCGCCGCCGTTCGTCGACCTTCTCGCTGGGCTCCCCGCTCGTCGGTTGGGGTCGGTAGATCTCTTCGCCCGCCTCGACGAGCCCCGCACGCAGCCCTTCCAGCCAGTCCCGGAGACGCAGGGTCGAGACACAGTCGTCGCGGTTGTAGCCTTCGACCACCACAAGAGCTTCCGGCTTCACATCGGCGGCCAGGTCGAGTTCCAGCGCCCGTTCCATCCCGCGAAGGAAGAGAGACGCTTCCCGAAGGGGCACGGTCCGAGCGTATCCGTAGAAGACCTCGAGGTCCTTGATGGAGTAATGCTCCACGCCCGCGCGCAGCGCCTGCCGAACGACCGCGTAGAGGTCGACGAAGAGACCGGCGCGGAGCATGCGGTCCACTTCCTCTTCCCGGGTGGCGTAGCGGCCCATCAGGCGCTTGACGGCCGACGGTTCGTAGGGGGCGAAATGGTAGATGTGCAGACCCGGATGCTGCTGCCACCGCTCCATGACGGCATCGACGAACCATTCGAACGCATCTCGCTCCTCCGCGGGTCCGAAGGCCCATCGTCTCTGGTAGATCGGGGCGCCGGCGTCGGGGTCGAGGACGGCGAAGCCGAACAGGTATTCGAGGCCCGCCTCTCCCACGAACGCGTCGCCTTCGATGTCGAAGAAGATGTCTCCGGGCGAGGGCTCGGGCAGCCGGGCGAAGCCCTGCCCTTCGACCCGGGCGAGCAGCTCGTGGACCGGCCTCTGCTCGACCCGACCCTCCAGTTGCACGCGCGCCTGCTCGCGGGCGCGCGTGAAGGCGGCGGGCGTGCCCCGGCTGGGACGGGGTTCGAGGGGTACGGGCACGCGGGCCAGGGCCTCGAGTGTGGTCACCCCTCGGCTCTCGAACTCGCGCCGCTGCAGTCTCGAGATGCCCGCGACCAGCGACAGATGGTCGTCCTCCCGCCTGCGGCGGTCGCACTGCTGCCACCAGCGGCAGATCTCGCAGTGTTCCACCGGCTCGGGGTAGGTGGATCCACCCGGCGGATGGTCCTGGGCGGCGGCGTCGAGGTCCGGGGCGACGGCCTGCTCGAGGCGCCGCCGCACGAGCCGGTAGTAGGCGAGGTAGTCGTCCACCCGGAAGGCCTCGGGGGTGAACCCGGTCCCGGGGGAGACGACGTACATGTACTCGGGGAGCTTCCCCTGCACGTCGCGCACCAGGTCGGAGTAGAGGCAGAGTTGCAGGATGGTTCCGCCCTTGGTTCGCCGGGCCAGCTTGGTGTCGACGACCTCGTAGGACCAGTCGCCGAGGTTACTCGGCCCGGCCACCCTGAGGAGGACGTCGGCCCTTCCGTGCCAACAGTCGGTCGCCAGTGACGCCTGCGCGATCGACGTCGGCGCCGTCGTGCATGAGCGCGCGCGTCCGCTCGACCGCCGTGCCGGTCTTCGCACCGCCTCTGTCCGGATCGTCGGCCACGACCGTGACCGTGCGGCCCTGCGCTTCCAGGTGTTCGAGGTACGCGCTCTCGTGCTCGGAAGCCGCGCTCTTGCAGGACCGCAAGAGCGGGGTCGCGGTATGTGGGCGGGAGGAGAAGGCCCCGCGCGGCCGTCAGATCGAGCGCGGTGTGACGGCGACAGGCGAGATGATTCGACAGGTCGGTCGCCGAGAGGAGGATGGCGTCGTCTCTGGTTCTCATGGGCGCAGTGTACCGCAGGGGTCGGCGGGGACGGGGCCGGCCCGTCTGGCCTCGCCGACGAACGCCCGCGGCGCTCTCAAGCCCCCACGACGACCAGGCCCATTGCCCTGCCCGCCGAGGCGAGTGCGGCGTCATGGGTGGCCATCGTCAGGTTGGTTCCGTTGTAGTCCCGCCAGAGGAGGGCGGTGGCCAGGTGGAGGGCGTCCAGAGTCCCCACGGTGACCGGAAGCGGCTGGCTCGCCCGGCGCAGTACGGGGGCTCGACAGATCGACCGTCTCGACGGAGCGGAGCAGCGCAACGACGGACTGCCGGCGGAGCGCCACCTCCTCTTCCGCGACGCCCCGAGACACGCGCAGGCGATCCAGCGTACGGAGGCACTCCACCTCGGTGAGGACACTGGTGACTGCCCGTTCGATGTCTCGCCCACTCGGCGAGGGAGTTCTCCTGACCGAGGAGGACGCGCAACACGACTGAGGAGTCGAGGTAGGCGATCAGCGTTCGCCTCGTTCGTCCAGCAGCAATTCCACGATGTCGATGTCGATGGCAAGCAGAGGTGGTAGAGGCACGTCCTGGAGTCTGGTTCCTGCCGGATCGGGGGCGTGGGTCGCGAGCGGTTTGCACGCCCTCTCGAGGGGGACCAGCCGAGCCACGGGGACGTCACGGCTCAATACGGTGATGTCCTCGCCCCCCCGGACTTCGCGCAGGTAGCGGCTCAGATTGTTCTTCAGATCGGCGATGGTCACGGTCCGCATATCTCATTATAGCCTAAAATAGCTATATATGGCCAGAAAATGGAAGGATGCACGGTCGGCTTCGTGGGCGCAGTGCACCTGGGGGTGTTCGGGCCTTCCCGCCGCAACAACAGGTGGGCAGAGCAGACCGTCAGCTTGGGGATGTGGTGCGCCGCTTTGGTGTGGGGCGCGATGGTACGCGCACCAATTTGATCTCGAGGTGACAGCCGACCGCTTCGGCATACTTCTGCAAGGTGGCAATCGAAGGCGAGTGCTTCTGGCGACCCCCGCCCGCTTCCAGGCGTGCCACCACCGATGGTTGGGTGGCCATCCTCTCGGCGACCTCGGCCTGGGTCATTCCGGCTTCTTTCCGGGCGCGCAACAATTCATCGAACAATGCGAACTCCTGCTCCAGCCCATCGTATTCTCGGACAAAGGCCGGGTCCTGCATCCATTCTCGGATCATTTCATCGTGAGTCTTCATCGCACTCACTTTCCCCTCTGTCTCTGTATGTCGGCCAAGCGCCTGCGGGCGACTTCGAGTTCCCGTGCCGGCGTCTTCGACGATTTCTTGATGCAGGCGTGCAGGACGACGATGTAAGCACGGATACCTACCGGCCAGCCATCAATGGTTTCTTGGACTTCATCGCTGTAGTAAGCGATTTCCCAATTCATCTCTGATGTTAGCATATTTGCGAATAAGTGTCAGTTCGACGACTGGAGTATCGCGCAACCCAGGGTGGACTTGAGTCTGCCAGGGCGACCGGAAAGATGCTATAGGCCTTTGGTTTGAGGTTGGCGCCACCCCGGCGTGTCGCACCGCCCGCGACCAACTCGATTTCCTCTCCGTCCGACCAACGTTGTACGATGGCATCCATAGCTGTGGATATCCGTCCGAGCAGGCCACTTGTTCCGGCGTTCGAACCCACAAAGGGGATAGAAGCATTGGACGTCTTCCATCTGCGGGACCAGCTTGTCGAGGATTACCGGGAGTACGTCGAGAGCTTCATCCAGATCAAGGACGAGCGCATCCGGGGGACGGTGGAAGAGGCGATCGAGAACGGGCTGCTGTGGCCGGCGCCGCTGGTGCAGCTCAACCCCACCTTCGAGTCCGGCGAGACTGTCGACGAGCTGGTGGCCGACGGCACCTTGCACCCCGAGTGCGGACGCATCTTCCGCATCGGCAAGGAAGTCGGTGGTGCAGCCGCCCCAGGCGCCCAGGGCCGCCCGCTCTTGCACCGTCACCAGGTGGACGCCATCCGCGCCGCCCGCACGGGGGCCAACTACGTCCTGACCACCGGCACCGGCTCCGGCAAGAGCCTCGCCTACATCGTCCCGATCGTGGACCACGTCCTGCGGCGAGGGTCGGGCAAGGGCATCCAGGCCATCGTCGTCTATCCGATGAACGCTCTGGCCAACAGCCAGCTGGGGGAGCTCGAGCAAGTTCCTGTGCCACGGCTACCCCGACGGCAAGGGGCCGGTCACCTTCGCGCGCTACACCGGCCAGGAGAACGACGAGGAGCGGCGTGGAGATCATCGGCGAATCCGCCGGACATCCTCCTGACCAACTACGTGATGCTGGAGCTGATCCTCACCCGGCCGAGCGCGAGGAGAGCCTCATCGAGGCCGCCCAAGGCCTGCGGTTCCTGGTGCTCGACGAGCTGCACACCTACCGGGGCCGCCAAGGGTGCCGACGTGGCCCTCCTGGTGCGCCGCGTCCGCGACCGCCTGGCGCCGCACGACCTGCAGGTCGTCGGCACCTCGGCCACCCTGGCCGGGCGGCGGCACGCTGCGACGAGCAGCGGGCCGAGGTGGCCCGGTGGCCTCGCAGCTCTTCGGCGCCCCGGTCAAGCCCGAGCGGGTGATCGGCGAGACGCTGCGCCGGGCGACGCCGCACCCGCGACGGAAGCGACGCCGCGTTCGTCGGCCTGCTGAAGGCGCGGCTCGAGAAGATCGCGCGGGACAGCTGGCCGGCGGCGATGAGCTACGCCGACTTCGTCGCCGACCCGCTGGCCTCCTGGATCGAGAGCACGTTCGGCGTCGAGCCCGATCCTGAGACCGGCCGCCTGGTCCGGGCCAAGCCGAGCAGCATCACGGGGCGCAGACGGCGCGGCGGCCGAACTCGCAAGCTCACCGGCGTGCCCGAGGACGTGTGCGCGAAGCGCATCGCAGGATCTGCTCGCTGGGCGCCTACGGCTGTCCGAGACCCGGAGACCGGCTTCCCGGTGTTCGCCTTCCGGCTGCATCAGTTCATCAGCCGGGGCGAGACGGTCTACGCCTCGCTCGAGCCCGAGGACCGGCGGGAGATCTCACTGTACGGGCAGCAGTTCGTGCCTGGGGAGCGCGACCGGGTGCTCCTGCCCCTGGTGTTCTGTCGCGAATGCGGTCAGGAGTACTACGTGGCGGTGACGTCGGGCCAGGGGAGCCTCGACGGGCTTACCTACGCGCCGCGCCAACTATCGGATCGCCTCGCAGGCGCCGACGCTGCGAGCGGAGGGCCCGAAGCGGGCTTCCTCTACATCAACTCCGCGAAGCCGTGGCCGGACGACACTCAGGACGTTCTGGAGCGCCTGCCCGACGACTGGCTGGAAGTCGGGGCGGCGCGGCGAGTCCAAGCTGCGGAAGGACCGAGTCAAGTCTCTGCCTCGGGTGATCCGCATCGACCCCGACGGCCGTGAGAGCGCCGATGGGGCGGAGTGCCGCGTTCATCCCGGCGCCCTTCCGATTCTGCCTCTCGTGCGGAGTCTCCTACGCCTTCACGGTGAAGTCGGACTTCGCCAAGCTGGGCAGCTCGGGTCCGGAGGCCGGAGCACGGCCACCACGATCCTGGGCCTCTCGGCCATCCGCACCTGCGCGAGAGCGACCTCTCCGAGCAGGCGCGGAAGCTCCTCAGCTTCACCGACAACCGGCAGGACGCGTCGCTGCAGGCCGGTCACTTCAACGACTTCGTCGAAGTCGGTCTGCTGCGCTCGGCCCTCTATCGGGCGGCCGCCGCCGCCGGTCCGGACGGGCCTCCGTCATGACGAGCTGGCCGCCAGGGTGTTCGAGGCCCTGGAGCTGCCGACCGCGATCTACGCGCAGCGACCCGGACGTGAAGTTCGCCGCCCTCGCACGACACGCAGGCCGCCCTCCGCGACGTGCTGGGCTACCGGCTCTACCGCGACCTGCAAGCGCGGGTGGCGCATCACGCTGCCCAACCTCGAGCAGTGCGGTCTCCTGAAGTTCGACTACGAGTCGCTGGACGAGCTCTGCGCGGCCGAGGAGGAGTGGGCCGGACGTGCACCCGGCGTTGGCCACGGCCACGCCCGAGACGCGGGCGAAGGTCGCCGGGCGCGCTGCTCGACTGCATGCGCCGGGAGCTCGCCATCAAGGTCGACTACCTCGAGGCCGGATTCCAGGAGCGGCTGAGTCCAGCAGAGCAACCAGCGGCTCTGCCCGCCGTGGGCGATCGACGAGAAGGAGCCGCTTCGAGACGGGGCGTCATCCTGTATCCCGCGCTCGAAGGCGAAGCGGGACGATTTCGGCGCGAGCTCTACCTCTCCGTCGCGGAGCGGTTTCGGCGCAGTTCCTCCGCCGCGCGGCCACGTTCCCCGACTTCGGCGGCAGAGCTGAAGGTGCCCGAGACCGAGGCGATCATCCAGCAACTCTTCTGAAGACTCTGCGTGTGGCCGGACTGGTCGAGCAGGTCGCGGCACCGCGCGGCGACGGCGACGTGCCCGGCTACCAGCTGCCGCCTCCGCCATGCTCTGGAAGGCGGGCGACGGCTCGTGCGTGCCACCACGATCCCATCCGGGTGCCGAACCTGCCGGACGAGGGCGGCCCGCCCAATCCGTTCTTCGTCGATTTCTACCGGCAGGTGGCCGCAGGGCATGGTCGGCCTCGAGGCCCGCGAGCACACCGCCCAGGTGCCTACGAGCAGCGCCGGAGGAGCGGGAGGACCGTTTCCGCGAAGGGCGCCTGCCGATCCTCTTCTGCTCGCCGACCATGGAGCTGGGCGTCGACATCGCCGAGCTCAACGTGGTCAACATGCGCAACGTCCCGCCGACCCCGGCCAACTACGCCCAGCGCAGCGGTCGCGCGGGCCGGAGCGGTCAGCCGGCCCTGGTCTTCACCTACTGCTCCACCGGCAGCCCGCACGACCAGTACTTCTTCAAGCGGCCCGGAGCAGATGGTCGCCGGCGCGGTGACGCCGCCGCGGCTCGATCTGGCCAACGAGGACCTGGTCCGGGCCCACGTCCACGCCGTCTGGCTGGCCGAGACCGGCCTGTCCCTGGGCAAGTCGCTGAAGGACGTGCTCGACCTGTCGCGGGGACGAGCCCACGCTGGCGACTGCAGCAGCAGTCTGCTGGACGGTCTATCGACGCGGAGCAGCCCGGGAGCGGGCCCGCGTGCGGGCGGCGGCGATTCTGGACACCTGCCGCGACGAGCTCGAGGACGCCGACTGGTACAGCGAGGGCTGGCTGGACGAGGTGCTCGACCAGGTGGCGCTGCGCTTCGACCGGGCCTGCGACCGCTGGCGCGACCTCTACCGGAGCGCGCTACGCCCAGGCCGACGCCCAGCAGCAAGATCATCGCCGACGCCTCGGCGAGCCGCGCAGGACAAGAGCGCAGGCCAAGCGCCTGCGGGCCGAGGCCGAGCAGCAGCTGAACCTGCTCACCGACGTGGACAAGCTGCTCCAGTCCGACTTCTACAGCTACCGCTACTTCGCCAGCGAGGGCTTCCTGCCCGGGCTACAGCTTCCCGCGGCTGCCGCTCTCGGCCTTCATCCCCGGGACGCAGGTCCAGGGAAGACACGGGACGAGTTCCTCTCGCGCCCGCGCTTCCTGGCCATCTCGGAGTTCGGTCCCCGGGCCATCGTCTACCACGAGGGTTCGCGGTACATCATCAACAAGGTCATCCTGCCGGTGAGGCGAGGACGACGATCATCGACCACGCCGGGCCAAGACTCTGCGCGCACTGCGGCTACCTGCACCAGTTCGGCGACGGTGACGGCCCCGACCTCTGCGAGAGCTGCGGCGCGCTCCTCGGCCAGCGCCTCACGCAATCTCTTCCGCCTGCAGAACGTCTCCACCCGCGCCGCGACCGCATCAACTCCGACGAAGAGGAGCGCATGCGCCTACGGCTACGAGCTGGCCACCGCGCGTCCGCTTCGCCGAGCGACGGGGTGAAGGCGCACGTGCCAGCACGGCCGACGGTCGACGGCCGACGGCGACGGCCGCTCGCGAAGCTCACCTACGGCCACGCGGCCACGCATCTGGCGGATCAACATGGGTTGGGCGCGGCGGGCGAACAAGGATCAGCTCGGCTTCGTCCTCGACATCGAGCGCGGCTACTGGGCGAAGAACCAGGACGACGACCGAGGACGACGACGATCAGGATCCCGCAGTCGCCGCGCAACGGCCCGGGTCATCCCCTTTGTGGAGGATCACCGCAACTGCCTGCTCGTCGACCTGGCGGACTCCGCTCGACCCGACGGAGAATGCCTCGCTGCAGGCGGCGCTGAAGAGCGCGATCCAGGTCGCTCTACCAGCTGGAGGACAACGAGCTGGCCGTCGAGTCCCTGCCCAGCGACGAGACCCGCGGCGCATCCTGCTCTACGAGGCGGCCGAAGGTGGGGCCGGCGTGCTGCGTCGTCTGCTCGAAGCGCCCGGTGCTGCTCGGCGCGGTGGCGCGCGAGGCGCTCGACCTCTGCCACTTCGACCCGGAGACCGGCGACGACCTGCGCCGCGCCCTGCGCGCCGCGAAGACTGCGAAGCCGCCTGCTACGACTGCCTGCTGAGCTACCAGAACCAGCGCGACCACCAGCTTGCTCGACCGGCAGCTCGATCACGCGAGCTGCTGCTGCGGCTTGCGCGACGCGCACGGTGGAGGCCTCGCCCACCGGCCTCACCCGCGCCGAGCACCTGCAGATGCTCATGAACCAGGCGGGCTCGCGAGCTCGAGCGGCGCTGGCTCGCAGCTTGCTGGAGAAGCATGACCTCCGCCTGCCCTCGCACGCGCAGAAGCTCGATCGAGGCCTGCTCCACCCGGCCCGACTTCCTCTACGACGAGGACCAGGTCGCCGTCTACATCGACGGCCCGCCGCACGACTATCCCGGAGCGCCAGGCGCGCGACGCCGCCCAGACCGCCTGCATGGAGGACGTCGGCTACACGGTCATCCGCTTCCATCACCAGGACGACTGGGGGCGATCATCGACAAGTATCCCGTACGTCTTCGGCAAGGCAGCGGGAGGCGAGCGCATGACGCTTCGCCGTCGGCTCCCTGGTGCGCGCCCGCGGGCGCGAGTGGGTGGTGCTGCCCGAGTCCGAGGGCGACCTGCTGGTGCTGCGGCCGCTGGGCGGCACCGACGACGAGGTCGCCGGCATCCTCCCGGCCCTGGAGCCGGTCGAGCCGGCGCCGTTCGCGCTGCCCGACCCGCGTGACCCGCGCCAGATCGGCGACTACCGCTCCGCGCGGCTGCTGCGCGACGCCGTGCGCCTCGGCTTCCGCTCCAGCGCCGGGCCGTTCCGCTCCTTCGCCGCGCATCGCGCGTCGAGCCGCGGCCCTACCAGCTGGTGCCGCTGCTCATGGCGCTCAAGCTCGACCCGGTGCGCCTGCTCATCGCCGACGACGTGGGCATCGGCAAGACCATCGAGGCCGGGCTGATCGCCCGGGAGCTGCTCGACCGCGGCGAGGTGCGAGCGCCTGGCCGTGCTCTGTCCGCCGCACCTGGCCGAGCAGTGGCAGAGGGAGCTGCGCGACAAGTTCCACATCGACGCCGAGCTGGTGCTCGCCGGCACCGCCGCCCGGCTCGAGCGCGGACTGCGGCCTCGGCGAGTCCCTCTTCGACCGCTACCCCTTCGTGGTGGTCTCGATCGACTTCATCAAGTCGACCGCGCCGCGTCGAGGAGTTCCTCCGGACGCCTGCCCCGAGCTCGTGATCGTCGACGAGGCCCACACCTGCGCCTCGGCCGCCGACGGCCGCAGCGCCCAGATCCAGCGCCACAAGCTGGTGGCCGGGTCTGGCCGCCGACCCGAAGCGCCACCTGATCCTGGTGACCGCCACGCCGCACAGCGGCAAGGAGGAGGCCTTCCGCTCGCTGCTGGGCTTCCTCGACCCGGACTTCCTGCCAGCTGCCCGATGGATCTCGGCGGCGACCAGAACGAGCCGCACCGCCAGCGCCTGGCCCGGCACTTCGTCCAGCGCCGCCGGGGCGACATCCGCAGCTACCTGGACGAGGACACGCCCTTCCCCGAGCGCGAGGAGCTGGAGGAGACCTACAAGCTCTCGCCCGAGTACAAGAAGCTCTTCGAGCGGGTCCTGCGCTACGCCCGCGAGACGGTCACCGACGCCGCCGGCGACCGCCGCCGCCAGCGGGTCCGCTGGTGGTCGGCGCTCGCCCTGCTGCGCTCCCTGGCCTCCAGCCCGGCCGCCGCGGCCGCCACCCTGCGCACCCGCGCGGCCGCCGCCGACACCGAGACGCCGGAGGAGGCCGACGAGATCGGCCGCCGCACGGTGCTCGACCTCATGGACGCCGACGCGGCCGAGGGCACCGACGTCATCCCCGGCGGCGACGCCGACGAAGACGACGAGGCGACGACGCCGCGCGCCCGCCGCCGTCTCCTGGAGATGGCCCGCGAGGCCGACGCCCTGCGCGGCGCCAAGGACGCCAAGCTCCAGAAGGCCATCGCGCTGGTGGCGGAGCTCCTGCAAGGACGGCTTCCGCCCCATCGTCTTCTGCCGCTTCATCCCCACGGCCGAGTACGTGGCCGAGGACCTGCGCAAGGCGCCTGCCAAGGACACCGAGGTGGCCGCGGTCACCGGCACCCTGCCGCCGGCCGAGCGCGAGGCGCGGGTCGCCGCCCTCGGCGAGCAGCCGACGCCGCGTGCTGGTCTGCACCGACTGCCTGAGCGAGGGCATCAACCTCCAGGAGCACTTCGACGCCGTGCGTCCACTACGACCTCTCCTGGAACCCCACCCGCCACGAGCAGCGCGAAGGCCGCGTCGACCGCTACGGCCAGAAGAACCCCAAGGTGCGCGTGCTCACCTACTACGGCACCGACAACCAGATCGACGGCATCGTGCTCGACGTCCTGCTGCGCAAGCACAAGGCCATCCGCAGCTCCCTGGGCATCTCGGTGCCGGTGCCGGTGGACACCGAGGCATCTGGTGGAGGCCCTCCTGGAGGGGCTTCTGCTCCGCGAGCAGGCCGGACGCCGGCCCGATCAGCTCATGCTGGAGTCTCGGAGGATCTCGCCGAGCGGAAGCGCGACGACGTCCACCGCCAGTGGGAGGCGGCCGCCGACCGGGAGAAACGCTCGCGCACCATGTTCGCCCAGGAGACCATCAAGGTGGACGAGGTGAGCGGGGAGCTGGCCGAGGTGCGGGCCGCCATCGGCAGCGGTCTCGACGTCGAGCGCTTCGTGCGCGACGCCCTCGTCGCCCACAAAGCCGTGGTCACCGGCGACGACGCGGTGACCGTCGATCTGGCCGAGTCTCCGCCACGCCCTGCGCGAGGCGATGGGGCTCTTGGACGCGACCCGCTTCCGGGGACGTTTCGAGCTTCCGGTGGGGGATGGGGAGGCTCTACCTCTCGCGGACCCATCCGGTGGTGGAGGGTCTGGCCACCCACGTGGCCGATGCGGCCCTGGACGCCCTCGAGGAGGCGCCGGCCAAGCGTCTCGGGGTCGTCCGCACGAGCGACGTCGCAGAAACGCACCACGCTCCTGCTCCTGCGTCTGCGCTTCCACATCACCGACGCCCTGGGTCGCCGCGGTGCCCTCCTGGCCGAGGAGTGCCGAGTGGTCGCCTTCCGCGGGGCGCCCGTCGGAGGCGGAGTGGCTCGCCGACGAGGAGGTCGAGGGTCTGCTGGCCGCGGCGCCCACGGGCAACATCGCGCCCGACCAGGCGCAGGCCGCGCTGGAGCGGATACTGGGCGACTTCGATCAGGTTCGACCCCATCTCGACCAGGTGGCCGAGGAGCGGGCGGCCGTGTTGGCCGGCTCCCACGAGCGCGTGCGTCAGGCGTGGACGCGGGCGGACGGGAAGGCGGCGACCGTGACGCCCGAGTTGCCGGCGGACGTGCTGGGGCTGTATGTGTTCCTGCCGGCGGTTCTTTCCAGTTGACATGTGTCACGTGACAGAGTACGTTTGACCGGTGATCAGGTCCTTCGCCGACGCCGAGACGCAGTCTCTTTATCTGACCGGTCGATCGCGTCGATTGCCGCCGGACATCATCAAGCGGGCCGTGCGAAAGCTCGAGTACATAGATCTGGCGACCCGAGTCGAGGACCTGCGTGCACCGCTCGGAAATCGACTTCACGCGCTCGAAGGAGACCGCAAAGGCCAGTACTCGATTTCAGTCAACGACCAGTGGCGCGTCTGCTTTCATTTCATTGACGGCGATGCATTCGAAGTCGAGATCACGGACTATCACTGAAGCAGAGGAGCCAGCATGAGCATCCCCAACACGACCAAGCGGAAGATCCGGCCCACGCATCCCGGCGAGATGTTGCGGGAGGACTTCCTGCCTGACTACGGCTTGAGTGTCGCCGGCTTGGCTGCCTCGCTCGAGGTCTCTCGCCAGACGGTCAATGAGCTACTGCGTGAGCGTCGCTCCCTCAGCCCGGAGATGGCCCTGCGTCTCGCCCGCCTGTTTGGTAACTCGGCGGAATTCTGGCTGAACGCGCAGCGCGCCGTCGACCTCTGGGACGCGGAACGGGCGATCGGCGCCGAGGTGGAACGGATCAGGCCGCTCAAGGTCGCATGAGTGAGGACCGTCGCACATGGGACCGTTAACGTGCAGCGTGGGGAATCGGTCGTGGTGCCGGCGGTGGTGGGGTGAGAGGCGCGGGCGATCAGATGGCAACTAGGGAATCCTGCGGGGAGCGCTTGACCGAGAGCCGGTCGTGTCTACGGTATCGGGGGAACCCCCAAGTCGCGGCAGATCCTACGGGCAAGGGTGTTGTCTATCTCGGCGTGTCTCGGGATTGCGGATTGTTCGATGAGACGCCGCCGTTTCACAAGACTATGGTCTCCTCCGCATACGGCGCCTCGACTCCGGCGAGGGCGTCCTGGCGGTTGAGTCTCGAGCACCTCTCGCAGTGTCACGGCAAGGGTATCGAGGAGTTCATCCCGAGTGGCTTCCTGGCAGTTGACTCCGGGGATCTCCTCGATCCAGCCGATCCACCAGTCACCACTGTGCTTCACAACCGCCGTGAACTCCCCGTGCATGCCGGCTCCCCTCATACCATGGTGGGTCATGTGTTCTCCCATTCTAGCCCCCCTCGCGGTTGAGTTCCTTGCCTGGCAGTTGTGCGCCGATTCCGGGATGGAGACTAGCGCTCGCGTCGTCGAGGCGCCATGCGACCAAGGTTCCTTGGGACGGCTCAGGTACGCGGCTCGGGCGCATGCTGATCGGTGGAGGTCCTGCGGTACGACGGCGGGTGAGGCCTGACGTGGACTTCTTCGTCAATCTCTGGACCGATGAGGACGGCGTCTGGATCGCCGAGTGCCTCGCCCTCCCCGGGTGCGTGAGCCAAGGCGCCACCCGGGATGAGGCGATCGCGAACGTCCGCGAGGCGATCGAAGCCTGCCTTGAGGTCCTGGCCGAGCGCGGCGTCGCGCCAGGCGGCCGAGTTGGTGGACGTGAGCGTCGACGTCACGGCGGCCGACATCGACTTCGCCCAAGTCTCCCACGGCATCGAGGTGGCTCAAAGCCTCTGGGACGGTATGGACCCGGACCGCGAGAACTGGCCACTGACGCCCGAGATGCGGGCGCTGCTCGACGAGCGGATCGCCGACCACGAGCGCAACCCGGACGCCGGCGAGCCGTGGGAGGTCGTGATGGAACGGATCAAACTCGACCTGCGCAATCGTGAGTAGTCAGTCCAGCTGTCCTGCGGCCCAAGCACCTGACCACGCCGGGCGTCAGGGGGTACCATTGATGGTAACCGCCGATCAGGGGAGTGACCATGAAGTTCACCGTGACCTTGGACAGGGACGAGGATGGTGTCTGGATCGCCGAGTGCCCGTCGATCCCCGGCTGCGTCAGCCAGGGGGGAACCAGGGAGGAGGCGCTGGAGAACATCCGCGAGGCGATCGCGGCCTGTCTCGAAGTGAGGGCCGAGCGCGGTATGCCGCTTACCGTGGAGACGCAGCAGGTCGAGGTGGCGGTCTAGATGCCTCCTCTTCCCCGCCCTGAGCGGTCGCGAGGTCGTCAAGGCGCTCGAGTCGTTCGGGTGGGAGTCCGTCGAGAGCGTGGAAGGGTAGTCGTACCTGCCTCGAGGGTGGGCGTACTCCCCCTTGCCATCCGACGCGGGCCAAAGGGAGCTTGATGCGTACCCGCCACCACGACGGCTTCACCACTATCCGCACCGAGGGCGCCATCCTGCCCCGCGACCTCCTGGCCCGCATCGCCGCCGGCGACAAGGACCTGGGCGGCCTCACCCCCGATGACTACCACCTCTCCGGCGAGAAGCTGAACGAGGCCACCAACCGGGCCTGGAACCGCCTGCAGGGGGCCTGGGCCGCCTTCCGCAGAGAGACCGACCCGCTGCGCCCCGAGGCGCTGCTCGCGGCAGCGGCCGTCTCGACCCCGGCACCACCCCCACCCGCGAACGCTGGCTGCTGCCCCTCTTCCAGGAGCTGGGCTACGGCCGTCTTCCCACCGCCAAGGCGCAGCGAGATCGACGGCCGCAGCCTACGCCATCTCCCACGCCTGGGGCACGTGCCCATCCACCTGGTGGGCCTGAACGTCGACCTCGACAAGCGGGCGCCCGGCGTGGCCGGCGCCGCCCAGGCCAGCCCGCACTCGCTGCTGCAGGAGTTCCTCAACCGCTCCGACGAGCACCTCTGGGGCTTCGTCTCCAACGGCCTCCGCTGCGCATCCTGCGCGACAACCGCAGCCTCACCCGCCAGGCCTACGTGGAGTTCGACCTCGAGGCCATGATGAACGGCGAGGCCTACGCCGACTTCGCCCTCCTCTACCTGCTCTGCCACCAGTCGCGCGTGGAGGCCGAGCGTCCGGAGGAGTGCTGGCTCGAACGCTGGAGCCGCGCGGCCGAGGCCCAGGGCACCCGGGCCCTCGATCAGCTGCGCAAGGGCGTGGAGGAGGCCATCAGCGCCCTGGGCGCCGGGCTTCCTCGCCCATCCCGACAACGCCGAGCTGCGGCGCAAGCTCCAGGACGGGCGAGCTCTCCGCCCACGACTACTACCGCGACCTGCTCCGCCTGGTCTATCGCCTGCTCTTCCTCTTCGTGGCCGAGGATCGGGGGCTGCTGCTCGATCCGGCGGCCCCGGCCGAGGCCAAGGCCCTCTACGCCCGCTTCTACTCCACCGCCCGCCTCCGCCGTCTGGCCGAGCGCCGGCGCGGGGGACGGCACGCCGACCTCTACCAGGGTCTGCGCCTGGTCATGCGCAAGCTGGGCGAAGACGCGTGGCTGCCCGGAGCTGGGTCTGCCGGCCCTGGGGAGCTTCCTCTTCTCCGAGGAGGGCCCGGCCGCCCTCGGCTCGCTCGACATCGCCAACCGCGACCTGCTGGCCGCCGTCCGCGGGTCTGGCCTTCACCACGGACAGGCAACGTCCGCCGCGCCATCGACTACCGCAACCTGGGGAGCGAGGAGCTGGGCAGCGTCTACGAGGCGCTGCTGGAGCTGCACCCCGAGGTCAACGTCCCCGCCCGCACCTTCGCGCTCGCGAGCGGCGGCGGCAGCGAGCGCAAGACCACCGGCAGCTACTACACGCCCACCAGCCTCATCCAGTGCCTGCTCGACTCGGCCCTCGACCCGGTGGTGGACGAGGCCCTGCGCAAACCCGACCCCGAAGCCGGCGCTCCTCGCCCTCAAGGTCTGCGACCCGGCCTGCGGGAGCGGTCACTTCCTGGTGGCCGCCGCCCACCGCCTGGCCAAGCGGCTGGCCGCCGCTGCGCACCGGCGACGAGGAGCCCTCCCCCGAGGCCCAGCGCGACGGCGCTGCGCGACGTCATCGGCCACTGCCTCTACGGGGTCGACCTCAACCCCATGGCGGTCGAGCTCTGCAAGGTGAGCCTGTGGATGGAGGCCCTCGAGCCCGGCAAGCCCCTCTCCTTCCTCGACCACCGCATCCTCTGCGGCAACAGCCTGCTGGGGGCCACGCCGGCGCTGCTTGGCGGCCGGGGTCCCCGACGAGGCCTTCCAGCCCCTGGAGGGCGACGACAAGAAGGTGGTCTCCGCGCTCCGCAAGCGGAACAAGCAGGAGCGCGCGGGGCAGACCACCCTCTTCGCCGGGCACCGCTCCCGGCCCTCGACACCGCGGCCCTGGCCGAGGCCGTGGCCGGCATCGACGCCTGGCCGACGACTCCCTGGCCGGCGTGCACGCCAAGGAGGAGCGCTACCGGGGCCTGGCCGCCTCGCCCGAGTACCGGCGGGCCAAGCTGGCGGCCGACGCCTGGTGCGCCGCCTTCGTCTGCCGCAAGAAGCACCGGACGCGCCCCCGGCCGTCACCCACGACCTCTTCCTGCGGCTGGCCGGAGGACCCGGCGAGCGTGCCTGCCGCGATCCGCGACGAGATCGAGCGCCTGGCCGACGAGTACCGCTTCTTCCACTGGCACCTGGCCTTCCCGGAGGTGTTCCGCGCTCCGGGCCGGGAGGCGCGCCGAGAACGAGCAGGCGGGCTGGAGCGGGGGGTTCGACGTGGTGCTGGGGAACCCGCCGTGGGAGCAGATGCAGCTGAGCGCAGGAGTTCTTCTGCCGTCCGACCCGACATAGCTATCCCCACACATGGCCGCGCGTGACCGGGCAATCGCTCGCTCGAGATCGAGAGTCCCCGCCTGTATGAGGCGTATCGCAATGAACGTCGACGGATGGATGGAACGCAGCTCTAGTCCACCAGAGTGGCCGGTTTCCCCCTAACCTCCTTTGGGCGTCTTAACAGCGGTCGTTGTTCGCCGAACTATCGAGGCAGGTGTCGGCGTACGGGGCCGGGTGGGGTACATTGTTCCTACCGGTGCCACCGACTCTTTCAGCCGGTACTTCTTCCCAGGGTGTGGTTGGTGACCGTTCACTCGTTAGTCTCTACAGCTTCGAAAACGAGGAATTCCTCTTTCCGCAGGTCCGTCGTGCAATGAAGTTCTGCCTACTCACGGTCTCAGGTTCCAGCTATCGCCGACTACACTGGTCGCCGATTTTGTCTTCTTTGCGCGGCAGACGGGCAGATCTCCCGCGAGCCTGAAGCGGCGCTCCACGCTGTCTGCTGACGACATCGCTCTGCTCAACCCGAATACTCGTACCTGCTTGGTCTTTCGCACGTCTGGGATGCGGAAATCACCAAGGCCATCTATCCGGCGAGTGCCGGTGTTTGTAAATGAAAGCCTGAGCGAGGAGGGAGACCAGTGGGGCTTCCGAGGTCTGCTCATGTTCATGATGAACACGGCCAGCGAATTCTTCCACACATTAGAAGGGCTGGAGGAACTGAGGGCTGGAGGCTGGAGGGGAACGTGAAATTCCGTGCACGGTGAGGAGAAAGTATCTGCCGCTGTATGAGGGCAAGATGATTCACCACTTCGACCATCGGTTAGGGACCTATGATGGCCAGAGTGAGGCCCAGGCAAATCGAGGGAAGCTCCGGAGACCACTGCCGAACAGCATGCCGACCCCGCGCATGTTGTTCTCCCGCGCTACTGGGTTCCTGTTGGCGAGGTGGATACGCGCCTGTCGCGAGCGGTGGAACCGGCAGTGGTTGATTGGGTGGAGGGACATCACCAATACCACGAATGAGCGCACCGTGATCGCGGGCGTGCTGCCTCGAGTCGGAGTGGGCCACACGTGCCCTTTGATGCTGCCAGGGCTAGCCGGTGCAACTGCGGTGGCCTGCTTGTTGGCCAATCTGACGTCCTTTGCATTGGATTTTGTTGGCGCGTAGAAGTCGAGTGGGGGCTCATTTGACCTACGGCTACCTGCATCAGCTTCCCGTGCTTCCTCCCTCCGCGTACTTGGGGCCTGCCCTGGTCGCAGGGTGGGACTGTCGCCCCAGTGGATTCTGCCGCTAGTGCTGGAGCTCGTATACACTTCGTGGGAACTTAAGTCCATTCCGCCCGCGATTGTGGGTTCTCGGGGCCGCCGTTCACGTGGGGCGAAGAGCGGCGCTTTCGGCTTCGGTGCGAGCTTGATGCTGCCTTCTTCCACCTGTATGGCATTCAGCGGGAGGATGTCGGATACATCATGGAGACCTTTACAGAATTGATGCAGGCGGAAGGATGAGGCGGCGTTCGGGGAATATCGGACGAAGCGTGTAATCCTAGGAGACGTACGACCGGCTGGCCGCTCCAGACTTGACGTGACGCTGCCGATGCTGATTGCTGCGGTGCCGATGAGACCGAAGAAGAAACTGGAGCCGTCTGGTACCGGGTGACGCGGACAAAGTCCTCGACCAGATCGTGGCCTGGCGCAACGATTTGGTAAGGCGTGAGTCGGAGCAACCGCCTGCTCTACTTTGCGCACACCAGGGCGTCGAGCGTCGAGATCGTTCAGCCGGATTCCTCCTCCGTCTATCAGCTCTTGGAGGGAGAAGAAGCCCCCACCTGGAGTTCTACGATCCGCCAAAGCCGGGTCTGTTCGACGAGGTTGACGACGCTGGGCCGCTCGCCGCACGACCCAGGCGGGATGACGTTGTGGCCCACGTGCGGGGAGACGGCGTCGATTTCGTGCCGGCCACGCCGGCGCGCCTGCGCCTCCATCTTGCGCAGTGTTGGGCAGCGTCGCAGGAGTTCCTGGACAAAGGCCTGCAGAGTCTCTATGTAGCGTTCGGGGTAAGTCCCATGGTTCGACTCGGAAGATGAGAGCAAGCCCTGCCTTGCCCCGCTGCTGCTTGTCCCAGTCGAACTGAGGAGCGAGGAGGCGTCCGAGCCGGACCGGCTGTACCGGCTGCTAGAAGAGATGTGGTCATCAATCCGGCGCTTGCGCTCAAGCTGGAGTCAGATTTCGGCATCACGCTTCCTGCGATCGACGACTATGAAGAACTGGAGCCTTTGGGGCTCTACGAGGACGTAGCTACACTCATCCGAAAACTCCGGGGCTGGGAGGTTCAGGACCGGGTCGTTCTTGGGAGGTTTGCCTTCCACAAGGATGTGATGTACCGCGACCTTCTGGAGAACCAGGAGGCCATCGCCGCTCATCCATTCGTGCATGCGCTGGTGGGCGGGGTGGAGGAGGTTCCCGACTACTGCTTCGAAGAGCCGGACGACCGGCTGGACGAGATGGCTCCTCCTGAGACCATGCACAGCATCCTGGACGCCGACTCATCGCAGCGGAAGTGTATCTGGGCAGCGACCCAGGGCCGGAGCTTCGTCATGGACGGTCCTCCGGGGACGGGTAAGAGCCAGACGATTGCCAACATGATCACCGAGCTCATCGCGGTTGGGAAGAGCGTCCTCTTCGTCAGCGAGAAGGCTGCCGCCCTCGAGGTGGTGTACAACCGCCTCAAGGAGAAGCATCTAGATGAATACGTTTTGCAGCTCCATTCGCATAAGGCAACGCGGAAGGAGGTCGCCCGCGAGCTTGGGCGGGCCCTCGAGCAGCGGCTCAGTCAGCCGCAGCACATGGCGAACGCGAGCGTGCAGACTCTGCTGCAGCGCCGGCGTGAACTCAGCGAGTATGCGTTGGCCCTGAACGAGGTAAGGGAGCCCTTCGGGCGGAGCCTGTA
>CAWBOK010000004.1:0-99463 GCA_963790415.1 uncultured Actinomycetota bacterium | reverse complement strand
GGATCATCTCATACGGTTGCCGAGCCGCCCGTCTACCATGAGGAGCAGCATTTCCGGCAGTGGTGGTTGTGGACGATCGTCTTGGCCATAGCCGCCCTCGGGTGGTGGAGCTTCATCCAGCAGATCATCTTCGGGCGGTCTTTCGGGAACAACCCCGCCCCCGACTGGGGCGTCTGGCTGCTCTGGCTGGCGATCGGACTGGGCCTGCCCCTTCTCTTTGGCCGGATGAAACTGGTGCTGGAGGTCACTCGAGGGGAGGTAGTGGTCCGGTTCAGTCCCTGGTCCGCGCGGGTCATCCCCTTCGCTGAGATCGGAGGGCTCGAGGTCCGCGAATACAACGCGGTGATGGAGTACGGCGGCTGGGGCATCAAGGGGTGGTCGCGGAAGAAGATGGCGTACAACGTCAGCGGCAATCGAGGTGTGGATCTTATGCTGCGCGACGGGCGACGGATCATGCTGGGCTCGCAGCGACCAGACGAGCTCGCCGAAGCCATCGAGACACAACGGCGGACCCTGGACCGTCAAGTCGGATAGCGGATTGCGATGGTAGCGATTCCAGGAGTGGCAGCCCGATTTTCAGGCCCCCGCTCGCGACGACCCCGGCGGTCTCGCTGATAGCGACGCCAGACGGTGCCGTCCACGCATGACGGAACTCTTCAGTTGTCGAGATCTTCCAGTTGTTCCCACAGCGAATACGCCTCAGCGAGTTCCAGTTGCAGCGCCTCCAGTCGCGCATTGGTCGAGGCCACCTGGGCCGAGTCGCTCCCGGCGTAGAACTCCGACGAATTCAGGGCAGCGATGATGTCGGTCTCCTCCTTTTCCAAAGCCTCGATCCTCTGGGGCAGCGCTTCCAGTTCCCTCGCCTCCTTGAAGGAGAGTCCGCGTTTCGCCGGCGCGGATCTTTCCCTGGCGGGCTTGTCCTCCTTCTTCGCCGGCTTCGGTTCTTTCGGCGCCGCGGGCTCTCGTCGCTGACGAAGCCAGTCGTCGTATCCGCCCACATATTCCCTCAGCCGTCCGTCGCTCTCGAACGCGAGAGTGGAGGTGACCACGTTGTTGAGGAAGGCCCGGTCGTGGCTGACCAGCAGGATCGTGCCGCTGTAGGTCAGAAGCCGTTCCTCCAGGAGTGAGAGGGTTTCCGTGTCGAGGTCGTTGGTAGGTTCGTCGAGGACCAAGACGTTCGACGGTACGCTGAAGAGCTTGGCCAGGAGAAGGCGGTTGCGCTCGCCGCCGGAGAGCAGCCGGACGGGCGCGCCGATCTGGTCCGGGGCAAAGAGAAAGTCCTGGAGATACCCGACGACATGCCGTGCCGCTCCCCCGACGAAGACGGTGTCACCGCCTCCGGCGATGTTGTCCCTGAGCGAACGTTCTTCGTCGAGTTGCGCCCGGAGTTGGTCGAAGTAGGCGATCTTCAGCCCGGCCCCCAAGCGTACCCGGCCTTTCTGAGGTTTCAGTATTCCCAGTAGGAGCTTCAGCAGAGTGGTCTTGCCCGACCCGTTGGGGCCGAGAATGCCGACCTTGTCCTTGCGGATGATCGTGGTGGAGAAGTCCTCGACGATCTTCTTCCCGTCGAAGGAAAAGGAGATCTTCTCGGCATCGGCCACGAGGCGCCCACTGCGGCCTGCCTCCACGATCGCGATGCGCGCGTTTCCCATCCGTTCCCGCCGGAGATCGCGTTCGAGCCGAAGCTGCTGCAGGGCCCGCACTCTGCCTTCGTTGCGCGTGCGCCGGGCCTTGATCCCCTGCCGGATCCACACCTCCTCCGTGGCCAGCTTCCGATCGAAATCCTGCCAGGACTTCTCTTCCGCATCCAGCATGGCCTGCCGGCGCTGCAGGTAGGTGTCGTAATCGCAGTCGAAGGATAGGAGGCGGCCCCGGTCGATCTCCACGATCCGGGTCGCCACCCGCTGCAAGAAAGCGCGGTCGTGCGTCACAAAGACGAGCGTCTTGTTGAACTTGAGCAGGAGTTCTTCCAGCCAGAGGATGGTATCGATGTCCAGGTGGTTGGTGGGCTCGTCCAGCAGGAGAAGATCGGGTTCGTTGGCGAGGGCCCTGGCCAGGAAGACCCGGCGTTTCAAGCCTGCTGAGAGCAGCCGGAACTCCGCGCTCTCATCGAGCCCGGCCCACCCGATCACCGTCTCGACCCGCTGGTGAAACTGCCAGGCGCCGGATGTCTCCAGCCGGTGCTGGACCTGTTCGAGCTTCTTCAGGAGGCCCGCGTCGCCTCCGTGGGCCAGCCGTGTCGTCAGATCGTGGTAGTGCCGCAGCACATCCAGATGTTCCTGCCCGCCGGAGGCGACGATCTCATAGACCGTTCCAGGTAGAGTGTCGGGGACGTCCTGGGGGAGGAGGGCAACCCGCGTCCCGGCGCTTTTCACGATCTCTCCCGAATCCGGGGGGATATCGCCGCTGAGCATCCTCAGGAGGGTGGACTTGCCCGCCCCGTTGCGGCCCAGAAGACCGATCCGTTCGCCCGCTTCGATCGGCAGCGTAGCCCCGTCCAGGAGAAGCGGTCCGCCGAGACTCACGGAGACATCATGGATCCATATCTGTGTCGTCAAGACTCTTGCCTCGATCTCATGCCGGTGGCTACCGGGGCAAGTGTACGGCAGAGCGGGGGAATGAGCCGCCCCGGGTTCATCCACGCACGCCGGTCACTTCACGGGCACGGCGCTCAACACCGCCTCGACGGTGGCTTCGGTCGAGTACACCAACGACGGCGGGGCGAGTTGGACGCCGGTCACGCCCTCCGACGATTCATCTCCGATGACTACTCAAGCTTGGCGTCAAGATACTGCAGGATCGTCCGCGCTGCGTTGATGAAGAGGAATGCTTCGTGACAGTCCAGAAGCTCGCTGTTCGGGTGCGCAACACTGCCGCGATTCCGGGCCGGATTCAGCGCACCCATCACTGATCCAAGCGAGCGTAGGACCTGGACGACGGCATCCTGGTGAGGGCCGAGCGCTTGCAGGCGGGGATGCTGTTCCTTGAGCAGCTTGAAGAGGCCGAGCATGGTAGCGTCCGGGCGGTACGCGATCCCTGCCTCGTCGCACGCCACTTTGAGGTAGCCGTGAAGGGCGGTGTGAACTCTGTCCACCGCGCTCGTCGGACCACTGCTCTCCATGAGAGTGTCCGCATCCCCGATTGCACGCCGCACGACGTCGCTGCTGATCCGAAGCTTTGGGACGTCCACATCCTTGAGCACTTCGGTCACGTCCGCGGTGTCGCGCCAGTCCTTCGCCCAAGCCTTGCCGGCCGGGGGGCTCTCTTCCCTGTTGACACAAGACAGAAGCGGGCTATAGTCGATTTGTGCGGGGAGTAAGTAGCTCCCCTCATCTATAGCTCGGATACGCCGCCGGAGAGGGATCTCGCACCAGTCCGCACCCGCGCCTGGCTCCTCTTTTCGCCAGCCTGCCCGAGGAGGAGGTGGCGGTCTGGTGAAGCCCAAGTCGAACGTCGCACTCGCCGTCCTTATCCCCGCCCTGCTCGTCCTCGCGCTGGTGGTGGCCGCCTGAGGTGGTGAAGGGACGACGATCACTCAGGCGGTGACCACTGCCAGTCAGGCCGTGACCACTACCACAGCCACATCCTCGAGCACCGCCTCCAGCCCTAACACCTGGACCGAGCTCAGCCCCTCGGGGGAGCTGCCTATCGGGCGCCACAGCCAGTCCATGGTCTACGACCCCACCAGTGGAAAGATGATCATGTTCGGAGGATCCTACGGCGGCGGCGTTCCTGTCAACGAAACCTGGGCCTACGACCCCACCGCCAACCGCTGGACCAACCTCAGCCCCTCCGGAACGCTGCCGAGCGAGCGCTTCGGCCAGGCCATGGTCTATGACCCGTCCACCCACCGGGTGATTATGTTCGGAGGAGCGTCAGGCGTATTAAGCGACACCAGTCTCGTTCCCCTCAAGGATACCTGGGCCTACAACCCCACGACAAACACCTGGACCGAGCTTCACCCTGTGGGGACGCTGCCTTCGGCGCGCGCCTACGAGTCGATGGTCTACGACCCGCTCACCCAGCAGCTGATCATGTTCGGCGGGGCACGCGAAGCCTGGGCCGTGCTCAACGACACCTGGGCTTACGACCCCGCCGCCAGCACCTGGACCGAGCTCAATCCCTCGACACAAAGCCCCTCCGGGGAGCTGCCATTCGCGCGCAGCGAATACTCGATGGTCTACGACCCCTCCACCCACTGGGTGATCATGTTCGCAGGATTCGACGGTCGCAGCATCCTCAACGACACCTGGACCTACACTCCGTAAGCCCGATACCGGGCGACCGGCCTGCCCCTACTCGAGTTCCAGCATCCAGCGGTCCCATCCTTGAGTGACCTTGACTGGAGCTTCGATTGGTGGAGCAGCGGTATCAGGTGGTGGCGGAGGTCCTCGCCGGGGTGAGCGTCAGCCAGGTGGCCCTGGGCTATGGGGTGACGCGCCAGACGGTGCACGCCTGGCTGAGGCGCTATGGACGGCCTCGCGACAGGCGTGCCTGACTACATGACGCCGCCGGAAGCACGTTTGGCGAACCATGCGTGAATCAGCCCAGCCTGAAAGAACTGGACCGGCGCTTCGAATCCGCCGGATTCGATGATCGACGCAACGTCAGCAGGCGGGAGGATCGCCACGTCCTTGGCGTAGCCGGACTTCATACGGTCAAGCCCTTCCGCCGAGACAGCGGATGTGGCCATCACCCTCTGCCATACGGCGAGCAGCGCATCATAGTCCTCTGACTCCACGTCAGCCGACAGATCCGAGTTCGCCAGGATCCCGCCCGGCACAAGTCTCTCTGCAATCTGCCTGAAGAAGTCCGAGCGAGCTTGCGCATCGAGAATGAACTGAGAGACCAGGAAGCATGTGGCAGCATCATGCATCGATTGAGGCGGCAGCGTTTCAAGGTATCCCTCGTGGAAGCTACATCGCGACGAAAGTCCGGCCTCGTCAACTCGCTTGCGACAGATATCGAGCATGGCGCCTGACGGCTCCACTGCAGTGAAGTGCCATCCCGGAAACACCCCGGCTAGATGGATCAATTCCGTCCCCGTGCCGACCCCAACGCAGAGAATCCGGGCATCGTGTGGCAGCCCAGCAAGAACCGACTCCAGCAGGAAGTACAGTCCGTTGTGGATGGGCGCCATTCGAGCCAATTTGCTGTCGTAGCTCGATGCCATTCGGTCGAAGACGCCTCGAAGTTCGTCGTCGTTCACTACGCTCCCGTCTCTAACGATGCATTCATGTTGAATGAATTGTCAGTTTGCGCGGCACAGCCGTTGACGATTCGCCGGATGCGCCAACGCATCACCGCGGCATCAGCGCGAACACACCCCAGCCCAGGTATTCACGCGTGTAAGCGGCGTAGCGCTCGGGTTCCGAGGTCAGTTTGGCTCGAACATCTTTCGCGAACTCGTCGTCGGGATTGGCTTCAAGCCATCGGCGCATGGTGAGCCACTTGGCCGCCTCGTATCTGTCCCAGCCGTCTTGGTCAGCCAGAACCATTTCCACGACGTCGTAGCCGAGGTGGCCGAAAGACGCGAGAAGTTCTGGAAGCAGGAGAAAGTCGGAGACTGAGTTGGCAAGACACCCCTTGGCAACATCTTCCGTCGGCGGCAACTGCCGCCAGTAGGGCTCGCCGATGAGGATGATCCCTCCGGTGCGCAGGCTCCGCGCCAGAAGCTCGATAGTGCCGACGACTCCCCCGGCGATCCACGTGGCACCGACACAGGCTGCCACACCGGCCTTCTCGTCAGAGACATAGCCGGCAGCATCGCCATGGATGAACCTGACTTGATCGGCGACGCCGAGTTCTTCAGCACGGAGTCTCGCTTGCTCGGTGAACAACTGGCTCATGTCGATGCCGGTGCCGATGACGCCGTGATCGCGTGCCCAGGTGCACAGCATCTCCCCCGAACCGCTGCCGAGGTCGAGCACTCGGGCCCCCGATTCCAAACGCAGCGCCGCGCCGAGAGTGGCGAGCTTTTCGGGTGTGATCGGGTTATGGATGCGGTGAGCACTCTCAGTGATGTTGAATATCCGTGGGATGTCCACTGTGGAAAACTTCCTTACGGGTGTGAATAGATTCGGTCACGGCCTGACAATACTTCGGCAGTCTGCCGAAGTCAGCAACCGCCAGCCATCTATCTGTCTATGTGTGCCTGCGAAGGCGGCGCGTGGGTCCCCAGCATAGCGCTCGTATTCCCTGGAAAGCGCTCGGCCGACATGTAGGCACGCCTACATAGGCAGACTGTATAGGTGGCGAACCTCAGCCGTCAAGCGGACTGTGGACCCCATGGCCGCCCCGATACAGCACGTGCGTGTGGACCATGGTGGTGCGGATGTCCTTGTGGGCAAGCAGCTCCTGGACGGTGCCGATGTCGCAGCCCGCCTCGAGCGGGTGCGTGGCGAAGGAGTGGCGGAACGTGTGGCACCCGTACGCTTGGCGATGCCAGCCTCGGCACGCCACCCCCGACTGTCAACCCCGACCGCACCCCCACGCGCACCACTGGGGGTAACACCATGGACAAGCGGGGACCTCTGAACCCGGGTTTCCCCTGCACAATGGCACACGGTGGTACACGGTGGACAGCCGACCGGCGGGCTCGGCCTAAAGAGTCGACAGGCGCCGGCCGATGGCTGCTAATGAGATCGATGGTCGAGTCGTCGGTCTTCTCATTCCGTGTCAAGCGAGTAAACGGGGTAGCCATGCCGCAAGATTCCTATTGCATCACGTGTGGCACGATCATGACGGCGGGTTCGGCGTTTTGCGCAGCTTGCGGTGCTGAGGCACCTGGCCCAGGAACATATGCCCCGGTCGCAGGGCGACACGTGGCTCCACCGAATCCGATCGGCGGCCACTGGTCCGCAGGAACGCCGCAGCCCGTTCTGGCGCCATCAGTTCCGGGATACTCCGATGCGTTCGCTCAGCAGCACGGGGCGTGGCAGGCTGGTGCTCCTCAGACCGGGGTTCCCGGTTTCGCGGCCCCGGCCGGTGTTTGGGCCGGCTACGATGCGCTTCCTTGGTATCGCAAGAGTGGCGTGCTCTCTGTACTGTCCGTCTTTGGCCTCTTCGCGTTTGTGGCAATTGTGCCGGTGTGCATCGCTGTTCTGACGGGACCCGTCTACTACCAGCAACTGGACGGGAATGGGTCACCACGTACTTGGGGGTCCCTCAACAAGGTTGCTGCGGTTGTGATTCTGGTTCTTTGGGTTGTCTATCTCATCGTGAAGGCAAGTTCATCATAGTGCCAATGGCCTGAAGCTCCGAACGGTAGCGGAGGGCATACATCAGACGGGCCATCATGCGCCTGACGGTATCCTGACTTGTCCAAGATGCGGGGGCGCTGCTGTGCCCTTCAGAGCGAACATGCAGTAGACGTTGCCGATTGGATTCCCATCGGCTCGATGGAGCATCGGTCCCTGGATGCCCCCACCCTCGTCCAGTTGTCGGCCACTCGCATCTGATGGCAGGTTCACCTTCTCCCGCCAGCCAGTCAGTCTTGGAGAGCTGCCGGATCCCACGAGGAGACTGCCATCGCGGCCGCAACTACGCGACGATGACGACGATGTTCCCCAACTTCTGCCCGGTCTCGGCGTAGCGGTGAGCCTCGACCATCTGCTCCAGGGGGAAGCGCCGGTCGATGACCGGGCGCAGCTTTCCCTCTTCGACCAGGCCTCGTAGGTAGGTCAGGTCCTCGCTCGTTCCGCTCGATGCCGCGAACACGACCCGCTTCTTGCTCCCCCTCGACGCCCACCTGGCGCGAACGATCTGCAGGAAGCCCGGATTGGCCATGAGCAGGCATCCGTTCTCGTTCAGTGACCTCACCATGCGCTCGGACGGTGTGTCGCGGACCACGTCGAAGATGACGTCGTAGGTCTCAGGGCTGTCGGTGAAGTCCTCCTTGGAGTAGTCGATGACGCGATCCGCGCCGATCGCGCGCAGCATCTCCAGCTTCGGCGCACTGTCCACCGCGGTCACGTGCGCCCCGAGGACCTTGGCGAGTTGGACCGCGAACGTGCCGAAGCTCCCTCCCGCTCCGTTGATCAGGACCCTCTGTCCGCTCCGGACGTTCGCCTTCCGCAGGAACTGCCAGGCCTCGCCTCCCCCGTAGGGTACGGCCGCAGCCTCCTCGTAGCTCAGGTTCGCCGGCATCGTCGTGATCGCCCCGGTCTGGGGGTTCTCGCGCAGACAGACGTACTCCGCGTAGGCTCCCAGCCCGATGCCCGTCGCCGCGAAGACCCGGTCGCCCTTCCCGAACGACCTGACATCTTTGCCCACCGACTCGACGTCACCGGCAAGCTCCTGCCCGAGCACCCGTCGTCGTGGCCGGCGGATACCGAACCCCAGCCGCATAGGCAGCCAGATCCAGAGGGGGAAGTCGAATCTCCGCAGCTCGCAATCGGCCGCGCTCACCGTCGTGGCGCGGATTCGAACCAGCACTTCGTTGTTCTTTGGAACGGGTTTCGGCACGTCCCGGAGTTGAAGAACATCCGGTGGTCCGTAGTCCGTGCACACTATTGCTCTCATGGGTTGATTCTACCTCTCGCAATCCGCTCGATGCAGGTGTTCGATGGGAACCCCATGGTGCTACGCCACGCGGATGATCACATTGCCGCGCTTGTGCCCGATGTCGACGTACCTGTGCGCGTCGACGATGTCGTCCAGAGCATAGGTGCGGTCGATCACCGGCCTGATCTCACCCCGTCGCCGCCAACTCGCCGAGCAGCACCAGGTCTTCGCGACGAAACTTCGGCGTCCCGTCGTCGACCGAGACGCAGGCGCCGCCGGGAGCGAGCACTTGCCGGCACCGCCGAAGGGCACTGGCGCTCTTGCGCTTGCCTACGGCGTCGAAGACGAGGTCGTAGCGCTCCGTCCTGTCCGCGAAGTCCTCGACGGTGTAGTCGACCACTCTCGTAGCACCGAGAGATGTCACGAGCTCCACATTTGCGGTACTGCAGACACCCGTGACCTCGGCGCCGAGATGTCGGGCAAGCTGTACGGCCGACGTGCCCACGGCCCCGGATGCCCCAAAGACGAGGACGCTTTGTCCCGCTCGAACGCCGGCCTTGCGCAGGAAATGGAGAGCGAGGAGGCCACCGTAGGGAATGGCCGCCGACTCTTCGTTTGTCAGGTTGGTCGGTCGCGTCGCCAGAAGTCCGTCCTCCGGCCAGCACACATACTGCGCATAGGTCCCGAAGAGGTGTCGATTGAAGCCGAATACCCGCTCACCCACTTTGAATGAGCTGGCGTCCGGCCCGACCGAGTCCACTTCCCCCGAGAGCACCATGCCCAGCACCGGTTGCCGGGGAGCGTTCCAACCGAGCACCAGTCGCGCCATGATCCGGTACGCGGGACTGAGTCTCAGCCCCCGGACGTAACAATCACTCGATGTCACGGCGGTAGCCAGGATGCGTATGAGCACCTCGTTCTTCCGGGGGACTGGAGTTGCGAGTTCCTCGAGCCGGAGAACCTCGGGCGGACCGTAGCGCGTACAGACGACTGCTTGCATTCAGAGTCCCCTCACCTACGGATGCGTGTGCCGTTTCTCCATCGAACAATACTTCGGCAGTCTGCCGAACTCCAGGTCCGTCGAACTTCTGTCCGCCCATATACACCGACGGGGGCGGCCGCCGCGGACGTCATGGCCCCGTTGACGGAGGGCGTCATCTATCCCCGAACATACGCCTCACGACGGCGAGCTGAAATGAACTCGGCGAGGGGTGGCCTCGTGGCTGCCGCTATCTGACGAGGTCGTTGCCTGGTCTTCCGGCTAGGGCGAAGACCCCCCACCAGTCACCCGTAGATCCCGTCTTCGGCCGGGTGCCGCGCTTGGCCCGCGGGCGCACACTGAGAAAGGCATCGTGAACGCACGAAGCGGGAGACCAAAGGCGGCGACATGCGGGTGATCGTGGCAGATGAGCGTCGAGAGGTGAGGTCCGCTCTGAGAGTCCTCTTCGAGCAGGAGCAGTTCGAACTCGTGGGCGAAGCGGACGATGCTGAGTCGCTGTTGGCTGCGGTCTCGAGGCACACTGCCGACGTGCTGCTGCTCGACTGGGAACTCCTTGGCGCTGGAACTCCCGTTGCGATACACGCCATCCGGTCGCTCGCTCCCACACTTCGGATCGTCGCCCGCAGCAGCAGACCGGAAGCCAAGGGTCCGGCGCTGGGTGACGGCGTCGACGTCTTCGTGACCAAGGCAGATTCGCCCGAGCACCTGCTGCGGGCGATAGAAAAGGCCGCCGGCCTCGGGGCTGGTACGGCACGCACTCAAATGGAGGAACGATGAGACTGTTGCGCAACGTCTTCCGCAGGAAGCTGCGGGCATTCCTGACCATCTTCGGCATCACCATCGGCGTGTTCACCCTGGTGGTCATGGGGAGCATGGCCGAGAAGATCAACCTGTTGGTGAGCGGGGGCACGCAGTACTACGCCGACAAGGTCATCGTCTTGGACGCTTCATCCACCAGCATGAGCTTCGCGACGCCATTGCCGGTAAGCAAGATCGACGAGATAGGGAAGGTCGCCGGAGTGCAGGCGGCCTCTGCGGGCATCACCATGCTGCTGGCGAAGGAGCAGGCCGCCTTGGGTATGGACATGATCATCGGCAGTGACCTGCGTGGGTCGCAGCACGAGTCGATCAAGATCACCTACGCGAAAGGGCGGGCGCTCCGGGCGGATGACCGCGGCAAGGTCGTCTTTGGGGCCGACATCGCCAAGAAGCTCGCCGCCGAGGTCGGGAAGACGGTCATGCTGCGGGGTGTCCCGTTCGAAGTGGTCGGCATAATGGATAGTACCCTGACCGCCCCCGATAGCTCGGCCATGATCAGCCTGCCCGACGCACAGGCCCTCTTCATCGAGGACCTGCCCGAACTCGTTCAGAAGCAGCTCCAGGCCGATGCGATCGCGACCGAGATCACGGTCTACGCCAAGAAGGGCGTCGATCCCGACGAACTGGCCAAGACCATCCAGGCGCAAGTGCCCGGAGTGCGGGCGGACGGCCCCAAAGCCTTCCAGGAGACGGTGGTCAGCAGCACAAAGATCCTGAACTCCATCGTCTTCGGCGTGGCATTGATCTCCCTACTGGTCGGCGGACTCTCGGTGGTCAACACGATGACCATGTCGGTCTTCGAGCGGACCCGCGAGATCGGCATCCGCAAGGCGATCGGCGCCTCGCACCGGCAGATCATCGGCCAATTCCTCGGCGAGTCGGCCGCCATCGGCCTCCTGGGCGGCGTGGCCGGCCTTGTCCTCGGCTTCGTGGCCACGCTGGTTCTGAACGCGGCCTTCGATGGCGCAGGGATGGCCCTCTTCCTGCTGACTTCCCGGCTGGCTATCGGGGCCGTGCTGTTCGCGGTGGCCCTCGGCTTGGTAAGCGGGCTCTATCCCTCCTGGCACGCCGCTCGGCTCAACCCGGTTGCCGCCCTGAGGTACGAGTGATGGCCGCGATCCAACGGGTGTCGCGGGGCGCGTCGACCGTCGGCGGCATGACGGAGACGCATGGGGCGGACGGTCACAAGACGATCACCACCAACAAGGGAGCGGTCACCATGGAAACGATCATCAAAGCGAAGGCTCTCAAGAAGCGGTACACGCTCAGCAAGGACAACTACGTCGACGCCCTGCGGGGGGCGGACATCAGCCTCCGGCGGGGCGAGATGGTGGCCATCATGGGCCCGTCGGGCTCGGGCAAGTCCACTCTGCTGCATATGCTCGGTTGCCTGGACACTCCCGACGCGGGCACTATCGAACTCCAGGGGCGCAGGGTCGACAACCTACGCAACGGTCGCATCAACGAGATCCGGCGGAACGAAATGGGCTTCATCTTCCAGGGTTACAACCTAGTGCCCACGTTGACCGCGGTCGAGAACGTGGCTCTGGCGGCGGAGTACGCCGGGCACCCGCGGAAGGAAGCAATCCAGCGTGCCCGGAAGGCACTCGAGGCGGTGGGATTGCTCGACCGTGCGGCGCACCGTCCGAACGAGCTCTCCGGCGGTCAGCAGCAGCGGGTGGCCATCGCCCGGGCGTTGGTGAACGAGCCGGTGGTCATCATGGGTGACGAGCCAACGGGTAACCTGGACACGCAGAGCTCGGCCGATGTGATCGCGATGATGCGAGACATCAACCTGACTACCGGCACTACCTTCGTGCTGGTCACGCACGACCCCGACGTGGCCGCTGCCTGCGACCGCATCGTGCACATGCGCGACGGCGAGGTCCTGTGCGAGGAGGTCGCGGGCGTGCGCATCGAGCGGCGTGCAGACACACGATCGGCCGCTGGGCGTTGCCTGGTGGGCGCTTGCGTGTGAACCGCTTCGGGGCATAGAATCGACGTCGATGAGTAGCGGTCCAGAGAGCCGATCGACGTCCTTCACCCGCCGTCGCTTCCTAAAGTTGGCGGGCGCGGTGGCTGCCGGGCTCGTTCTGGAGTCCTGCGCGCCCGCGGTCAAGAAGTCCGCCACCACGCTGGGCAAACCGGTCCAACTCGTGTACCAGGATTGGCGCACCGAGTGGTTCCCCCCCATGGCGGCGGCCATGCTCGACGAGTTCCACGCGACCCACCCCAACATCCGCGTCTTCTACGTTCCCGACCCCGAGAACGAGCGCTTCGCCGAGAAGATGCTGGCAGACATGCAGGCGGGGACGGCCCCGGACGTCTTCCAGGGGAACGGGGTGTTCTTCCCGACCTGGGCGCAGAAGGGCTACACCCTCGATCTGCGTCCCTTCGCGGAGGCTGATCTCGACCAGGCGACGATCTCCGACTGGGATCCGGCCCAGTACCGCTCGTTCTTCGCCCCGGACGGACGTCAGTTCGGGGTGCCCAAGTACCATGGGGCCCTCGCCCTCTACTACAACAAGGACATGTTCAGCGCGCTTGGCATCGGTTACCCGTCGGACTCGTGGAACCAGGATGACTATCTGGCAGCCATGCGCCGACTGACGCGCGTGCAGTCGGATCGGACCGGTGGTGTGTGGGGGAGCATGCTGTCCGTCGATTGGGATCGTCTGCAGGTCCACGCGAACGCGTGGGGTGGGAACTTCGTGGATCCCAAGGACCCGACCCGCTCGGCGATGGCCGACCCACCCTCGCTCGAGGCTCTGGAGTGGTTGCGGGCCCGTATGTGGGACGACCGGGTGATGGCCACTGTCAGCGACGTCCAGCACGTGTCCATCGGAGCCGCGTTCGCTGCGGGGCGGTTGGCGATGGTGGAGGACGGCTCATGGGCTTTGAAGGACATCCTGACCAACGCCAAGTTCCGCGTCGGCCTCGCCCCCTTGCCTTCCGGTCCGGTCCGTCGGGCGACGCTGGCCACTACCGACGGCTTCGGAATCTACTCCGGGACCCGCCATCCCGAGGCGGCCTGGGAGCTGGTCAAGTTCCTGATCGGCAAGAGCTACGGCCGGGCCATGGCCCGCGCCAACTTCCTGCAGCCGGCGCGGCTTTCTCTTATCGATGAGTGGGTCGGGTTCGTGCGTGAGGAGTTCCCTGTCGCCGCCGGCGATCTCGACATCGGGGTCTTTGCCGACGGACAGCGGCAAGGCTACTCGGTGACGGCCGAGGTGTTCCCGGCTCGGATGGACGAGGTCACCCGGCTGTGCGCCGACGCTTGGGAGTTGCTGTTCACGCTGGGGAAGACCCCGACCAGTTCGTTGACCGCGGTCGCCGCCGCCATCGACCGGCTCGAGGCGCCGGCGGGCCCGACCAAGACCGGGTCGTCACCG
Organism: uncultured Actinomycetota bacterium; assembly: GCA_963790415.1. Taxonomy (GTDB): domain Bacteria; phylum Actinomycetota; class Thermoleophilia; order RBG-16-64-13; family RBG-16-64-13; genus JAJZQZ01. The sequence goes on along the minus strand of CAWBOK010000004.1, from coordinate 85,747 downwards.
CCGCAGACGTCGGCGGGGTAGGCGTGCTTCCGGACAAGCCTGCCTGGTGGCGCAGCATCCGCACGCGGATCATCCTCTGGTCGTTCGTCCCCACAGCGATCATCCTGGTGGCTGTAGCCGTCGTGACCTTCTATGCCTACCAGCGCGTGACCGAGGATCTTGTTGTGCAGCGCAACCGCGAGGTCACCCGGCTGTCGGCCGCCGGGCTCGCCGGAGGTCTGGCCGACTACGCCCGGGTGTTGGACGGCCTGGCGCGGCTGCCCGAGGTCACGAGCGGATCTGCCGCAGACCAGCAGGCGGCGCTCGAGGAGGCCGGGAATCGTCTGGCAGCGTTCGACGCGGGTGCGGTGCTGCTCGACGCGCACGGTGCCTTCGTCGCTTCGTATCCGCGGCGTCAGATCGCTAGCGGGCCGGAACACGATTGGTCTTCGCGCTCGTACTTCCGTCAACTGTTGCGGTCAACCGGGCCGGCATATTCGGACATCGTAGCCGACGGACCCGCGGGCGAGGAGGTCATCGTCATAGCCGTGCCTGTGACCTCTCCGACCGGGGAGTTCATGGGCGCGCTGGCCGGCATGTTCCGCGTGGGCGCGACGTCGGTGAGCGCCTTCTACGGCGACCTGGTCAAACTCCGCATCGGCCAGTCGGGCACGGTCTATCTGGTCGATGCCACGGGGCGGCTGATCTTCACGCCCGATACCATCCAGGTCGGGCGGCTCTTCTCGGCTCCGCGCATCGCGGCCGAGATGGTCGCGGGCAGGGTGGGGGCCACCCGTACGTCCGAGATCGACGGCCATGACGCGGTCGCCGGCTATGCGCCCGTGCCGGGGACGTCGTGGGGACTCGTCGCGGTCGAAGACTGGTCATCGGTCATGCAGGCAAGCCAAGGCTATCGCCGGTTCCTCATGGGCCTCATCATCATCGGCGTGTTGCTGCCGACCGTGGTGGTGACAGTTGGTGTTCGCCGGATCACCAGGCCGATCGAGGCGCTCACTGTGGCTACACGGGAGGTGGCCGGAGGCAACTTCGACCGGGCGATCGCCGTGTCGACGCACGACGAGATCGCCGTGCTTGCCCAGCAGTTCAACCGCATGTCGACCGAACTCAGGGACTCGTACGCACAACTTGAACTTCGCGTCGCCGAGCGCACGCGGGAACTCGCCACCCTCAACGCCGTGGCCAGCGTCGTCAGTGGTTCCCTCGATCTGGAGCGCATTCTGCAGGGCGCATTGGCGATGACCCTGCAGATGACGGGCATGGAAGAGGGAGCGACCTTCCGGGTGGATGCTCGAGGAAAGCCGACGTTGGCCGCCACACAGGGATTGTCACCCGAGATGACCGCATTGATCTCGGGAATGTTGGCCGAAAGATGGTTGGCTTGGGTGAGCGCCTCCGATCCCTCGCCAACAGTGCTGGCCATCGAGGACTTCTCGCCGGGGCCGCTCAGAGACGCGCTTGAGCGGGATGACTTTCATGCAGTCATCCGGGTCCCCTTGGTGGCGAAAGGGGCCGTGCTGGGCGCCATGATCCTGGGGAGCGTGCAGCCCCTACACCCGACGACCGAAGACCTGGAACTCTTGGCCGCCGTCGGCGGGCAGGTCGGGCTGGCGGCTGAGAACGCCCGGCTCTACGAGCACGCAGAGGAGTCGGCCACCGCGGCCGAGCGGAACCGCCTGGCCCACGACTTGCACGACGCCGTCAGTCAGACGCTGTTCTCGGCGGCGCTGATTGCGGAGGTTCTGCCCCGCATCTGGGAGCGCGATCCCGCCGAGGGTGCCCGCCGCCTCGAGGAACTCCGCCAGCTCGCCCGCGGAGCTCTGGCCGAAATGCGGGCTCTTTTGCTCGAACTGCGGCCGGCTGCACTACGGGAGGCCGAGCTGCCTGACCTGTTGCGTCAGCTGAGCGAGGCGATCACAGGCCGAGCGCGGATCCCGGTGCAGCTTGAGGTCGGGGACTGCCGACTTCTGCCCGTCGACGCGAAGATAGGTCTGTACCGCGTCGCCCAAGAGGCGTTGAACAACGTGGCCAAGCACTCGGCGGCAACGTCGGCGGTATTGCGGCTGACCTGCCCAGACGACGGTGTGGAGCTCGTCATCGTAGACGACGGGCGGGGATTCGACCCGGGGCTTGTCGGCCCCGACCATTTGGGCTTGGGTATCATGCGCGAAAGAGCCGAGGCTATCGGCGCGCGTTTGGAGGTACAGACGGCGCCCGGAAACGGTACCCGGGTGGTCGCGAGATGGTCGCCGGTGCCCCCGCCGGCCACAGGAGGGAGTGCAAATGGTGCGGAGTGAGCGAGATGGTGTGGACAACCCTGGCACGCCATCGCGCATTCGCGTGCTCGTTGTCGACGACCACACTGTGGTGAGGAGCGGTCTCTCTGCATTTCTGTCGGTGTACGACGACTTGGAGTTGGTGGGGGAAGCGGCAGGTGGTGCTCAGGCCGTTGAGATCTGCACCGGCCGGGGAGCCGACGTAGTATTGATGGACCTAGTGATGCCGGGCATGGACGGCGCGGCTGCCACGAAGGCTATTCGAGAGGCGTGCCCGCAGACGCAAGTGCTGGCATTGACCAGCTTCAAAGAGGACGATCTGGTCAAGGGGGCCCTCCAAGCGGGGGCCATCGGCTACCTGCTCAAGAACATCTCGGGCGACGAACTTGCTGCGGCCATCCGGGCGGCGCACGCGGGTAGACCGACGCTGGCCCCAGAGGCCACGGAGGCACTCATCCACGTGGCGACGCATCCCAAGGAAGAGCCGCTCGGCGGTGATCTGACCAAGCGGGAGATGGAGATGCTCCTCATGATGGTCGAGGGCCTGAGCAACCCGGACATCGCCAAGAGGTTGTACCTCAGTCCCTCGACGGTGAAGTTCCATGTGAGCAACATCTTGATGAAACTGGGTGCTGCCAGCCGTACAGAGGCGGTCTCGATGGCCTTGCGACGCGGTTTGGTCTGAGTCTGTTCTAGCGCAGCGTCGCGATGACCCGTGCCGACCGGTGTGAGGAGCCCCCTGGCCGGAGGGGAGGAACGCCGTGACAGGCGACATCCCGCAGCTGGGGGCGCCAGACCGACGGATCTAGCCCGCAGCTCGATCCAGAAGCCTCTGCAGTCCATCAAGGATGAGGTCGAGCCCGAATTCGAAGTCGGCGCGTTCATCGTCGGTCGCGAGGGGCCGCGTCAGGCGGCCCCTCGCTCCGAGGGGTTGTTCTAGTACGGGGTGACCGTCAGCTCCTGCACGCTGACGGTGCAGAAGAACGCTTGACTCACTGTGCCCGACGCGTCCGCGTACTCGGCCTGCAGCACGATGTCCCCGGGCCCGACCACGCTGAAGGTCCAGACCAGGGCACCCTGACTGGAACCCGGGGTGGAGGGGACGAACTCCGGATCGCCTTGCTGCTTGAGGACGGTCGCGTCGACCGGAGAAAGGTGCCAGATCGAGTCGTCGGATGTGTCGTCGGGTAAGGCCAAGATCACCGCGGTAGCGGTGGTGGGCACCACCTTGGTCTGCCCGTTGGACTTCGGCCCGATGGGCACGGCACCCTCGGGGATGTTGATGGGCGGCTTGGGCACCGTGGTGGTGGTGGTCGGTTGCAGGGTCGTTGAGGTCGGAGGCACCGTCGTAGAGGTCGACGGCTTGGTCGTGGTGGTAGTGGGCGCCTTGGTCGTGGTGGTCTTCGCCACCGTCGTGGTGGTGGCGCCGACGGCGGTCGTGGTCGTGCTCTCTACCGTCGTGGTGGTGTCGGCTGCGGTCGTGGTCGTGCTGGCCTTGGTGGTGGTCGTGGGGGCGACCGTCGTGGTCGGTGCGAGGGTCGTGGTGGTTGCCACATCGCTCGCAGACTCGATCTTGATGGTACAGGCGAAGGTCTTGTTGACCTTGCCCGTAGCGCTGACGTTGCGCGCCTGCACCTTCACCTCACCCACGTCGATGGTGAGCCCCGAAAAGGTGTAGACGGCCTCGGGCGGGGTGGCGTAGTCCACCGTGGAGATCTGAGGGCCGGGAAAGACCTGTATCAATGTGTGATCGACCGGCTGCACGGCCCACACAGAGCCGTCCTCGGGGTTGCCGGTGAGTTGCACGAGCACCACCCACCCCGTGCCTACGACGACGGTCCCGCCGTTCTGCCGTTCCGTGATGACCATCGTCGGAGCCTTGACCGGGGTCACTGCCGGGGTGGTGGTGGTCGTCGTGGTCTCCGCGACCGTCTCCTGGTTCGTCGCTCGGCCGATGAAGAACGCGATCAGGAACACGGCGACGACGCCGAGCAGCACCCACAGCCACCAGAGACGCCTCACGGTGCTGTCCGAGGCGCCTGACGGTGGGTTCGGGCGAGGTCCGGGAGGGCCGGATCCCGATACCGGGCTACCAGGTCCGGGTCCCGACCCGGGACCAGGACCAGTGGTCTGACCTTCCATGAGCAGCCTCCCTGTGTCTGTAGTCTGTCTTCACGCACGATTAGGCGTTCGCCAGAAGAGATTCTACGGCAACATCGACGTCTCCTACAGGCCGGCCTGACCCCGGGGACGCCATGATGGGCCCGCCGAAACCGGCAACCGTTCAAGCATCCATCGGGACCTGGTCCTAATGCAGACCCCGGGGTGGGGCGGAGGGGAGATCTGGTTCGATGGGGTCCGGATGGAATACGGGTGGACTATTTCCCCCGAGTATCTCTCGCACCTTTTCGGATGTCCGGTAGGCGATCACCCGGCACTGGTCCACTCTGTCCTGCGACAGGTACGTCTTCCAGGGCTGCGGATCGGACGCTCTGGAATCGATGAGATCCCGACACTGGGAGCTGCCGAATGTCTCCTCGAACCAGCTGACCAGCTCGCGCCTGGTGGGGGTATCCCGATATAAGGGTCGCGCCGCGCGAGCTCGTCCATCGTGCCGAGGATCAAATCCGGGGCGGTATAGATGGCTTTCAAACAGGGGTAGAGAACACCTCTTGCCCTAATGTCGCGGCAGAGCACCGTTCGGTGGAGCCGCTCGAACGCCCGCAGGTGGTTTTGTCCGAGGGATATCACGCGAACCTGGTTCTCATCGGAGAAGTCGTAGCCGAATCGAACACCGAGATACATGAGGGGAGCCGTGACCCCCCCGCACTCCGCCCCTGAGTTTCCGATGCCGCCCGGCATAGCGGCCATGAGCTTAATCAGCCGTGGGTCTTCGATGCCCTCTGACTGGAGCAGCGTTCGAGCGACCGTGGGCGCACAATGCCCCATGGATAGGACGTTCTTGATCGCCAGGTATTCGTGTTTTTGGCTGACGTCGACCATGCGTTCTCAGGTGTCGCCCGAGTTCTTCGGCCGGGGATCCCTATCTATGCCCGCATGTGATGTCGCGGGTCCCTGTCTTTGGGTTACGGAACGCAACTCAAAGCTACACCTGGCTCTCGACCGATGTCAAGGGAGGGCATATGATTCTAGAAAAGGGGAAGCTGGATACTCCGACTGCTCAGTGAGGTCATCCCCGCAGGGCCCCAGCCTCCATCGAACCCACGGGAATGCGACACGGCATGAGGGTGAGCTGGACGGGCCCTCCCGAGGTGCGCCACCATGAGAGGAGACCGATATGGGCCACGTGAAGGACAGCATTCACATCAACACTACCGTTGAGAAGATAGACAGATTCACGCGGTACCCCCACGGGTGGGCGAGGTTCATGGCGGGCATGGGTGAACCGGAGAAGATCGTCGGCAACGGGGGCGTGGGCACGCAGGTCGATTTCACCCTGCCTCTGGCGGGCTTTCGCCTGCACGAGATCGTCCGCGTTACGGAGGACCGTCTCGACCGGGACGGGGGTCACGGTCGCTATGAGTTCGAAGGGGCATCGTCTGGCTGGGAGGTCTGGGAGTTGAGGCCCGAAGAGGGTGGCACCCGGGTCGCCGTGGAACAGGAGTATGTGATGCGGGGCGGCGTGCTGGGCAGAGTGCTCGACCGTCTCCTCTTCGAGAGGACGACACAGCGGGATATCCACCGCAGCCTGGAGAATCTGAAGCGATTCCTCGAGGTCCCCTAGTCGGCAGAAGCGCCGTGCGCGGGACCCCCTTTTAGTGACCGGCGTCGATGCGGCCTTGGAGATCTATTCGTACCTGAGTGCGTCGCCGGGCTTCATGTTCGCCGCCCGCCTGAGCGGAAAGAAGATGACTATCACAGTGCCCACCAGGGCGAACACTAGGGACCAGCCCACGTAGATCAAGGCGTACTTGTTCGGCATAGTGAGCTTCATCCCTATCGCGAAGCCGGCGACGAGGATCTGGTACACGACATAGCCCAGCGGAAGGCCGAGGATCCACCCCAGGAACGCCAGGAAGAGCCCTTCTGATGAGAAGACACGTCGTACGTCCTTGGACTGGGCTCCGATGCACCGGAGCATCCCGACCTCGGTGGTTCGGTCCAGGATGTTCATCACGAGCGTGCTCATGAGCCCGATGAGCACGATGAGCACCACGATGAAGCTCACCATCAGGAACATCGTCGCGAGCCCCTGGTTCTGGGCGACGTTCTGGGCGGCTGCCACGTAGTTGATTGTGTTGTCGGTTCGATACCCGAGATCCTCCAGCGCCTGGGAGACCCGGAGGGCTGTGGCATCGATCTCGTCATGGTTGCTTGCGTCGGTGTGTATGAAGAAGCCGTTGACCCCGTCGCCCTTCTGCAGCATCGCCTGTACCGCCTCCAGGGGAGCGTAGGCGAACAGGCCGCTCTCCGTGAAAGCGGCGTCAATGCCGATGACCTCGAACGTGTGAACGCCTGTGGCCGTCATCAGCTCGATGCTGTCACCCAGTGCGATGTCCTCGAATCGGGACAGCGCATCGCCGACGACCACGACGCGCTCGGCCGCCGCGGCTTCGTCCGGAGTCCACCAACGACCCTGACCGTTCTTCACAAGCGTCGCGTTATTGTCGAGCGCGCGTGTGTCCTGCACGTAGCCGTACAGGGGCACGGTGCGGTCGTTGATCTTGGCGAGGGTACGGTAGAGCGGCTCGACCGACTTCACCCCTTCGACGCCCTCGATGCGGGCGGCCTTGTCGACGGTCATGGGGTCGCTCGGGTTGTCTGCTACGGTTGTCCGCACGTCCCAGGTCCAGGGGTCGTAGGCGCGGACCGTCATGTCGATGAACCCGTCGCCCCCGTTGAGCATGGCGATCACGATGGCGACCGCGAAGGCGACCTGCAGGATCGTCGAGATGCTCCTTCCTTTGCGGCGGAACGCATTGCGGATGCCCATCTGGACCACTCGGGGGATGCCGCGGATGCCCATGAGGCTGCGTTCGAGGAAGGAGCGGCCGTAGTCCGCCGAGATGCCGTGACTCGCCAGGCCTTCCACGACGGAGACGCGGAGCGTCCGGAAGAGCGCCGGCAACGACGCCAAGACGACGACCCCCACGCCTACAGCCAGGCTGATGCCGACGGTCGGCCAGTGCACGTCGAACGGCGCGGCGAACCCGAAGCTCTGCTTCATGAAGGTGCGTTCGACCACACTCGCTACGAGGATCCCGAGCCCCGCGCCGATGCCCGCTCCAAGGAGGCCGACCAGCGCAGAAGTAGTCAGGAATGAGCGGAACACCGTGCCCCGCGTCGCACCGATCGCCTTCATCATCGCGATCTCTCGGGTCTGTTCGGAGACGATGGTGTTCATGGTGTTGGCAATGAGGAAGAGGCTCACGAACAGGATCATGAACGCCAGTATCGCCATGAAGCTCATGATCTGCGAGAAGATCTCCCGACCCTCCCAGAAGCCCTTCTCGCGCACGTCGGCCAGGTCATCGAAGGCCACGATCGACGTGTTGGCCACCAGGTAGTCGCGGATGACCTCCACGGTCTTGTTCATCGCGACCGGATCGGCGTCCGCAAGGGCGAAGTTCAAGTGCGTGAACCCACTCCCGCCGCTGACCTGCTGTATGGCGTCGAGACTGGTGTAGAAGACTGCCGTTCCGCCTCGGGTGGCCGCGCCCAGGATGAAGTTCTTGCCGACTCCGCTGACGCCCAGATCGTGCGTGCCGCCCTTCGAATCTACTACGGTGATCAAGTCGCCCTCGGACAGGGAGATCACGGCGTTTGCCGTGTTGCCCTGATCGGTCAAGACCTGCATACCCTTGGGGACCTCACCGGAGGTGATCCGGATCACGTCGACCGCTTGGTCGCGGTAGTCAGGGATGCCGACCAGGAGCGCATTCTCGCGCCGATCTCCTATCTTGATCGTCACCGGCAGCACGGCCTGCGGGGACATCCGGTCGATGTTGTCCAACGCCGCAAGGTCGCTGAGTTGTTCGGCGGTGAGCGGCACGCCCATGACGCGCACCCCGATGTTGTGCATCTTCTCGACTGCCAGCTCGCCCTGGACCGCCCGGTCCGCCAGAGGCATGATCGCGAAGAGCCCGACGCCCACTACCCCGAGCGCGACGGTGATGACGGTGAAGATGGTTCGCGCCTTGCGCCGGGAGAGGTCCCTCCACGACTTCTTCAGCAGCGCCGACATAGTCAGGCCTGGACGAGTTGTCCGTCGACCATCTCCACCCGGACACGGGCTTTGGCGGCAAGGGCCGGGCTGTGCGTGACGTAGATGACCGTCGTGCCCTGTTTGTTGAGCTCCGCGAACAGCTCGAACATGGCGGCCTCGGTCTTGGAGTCCAGGTTGCCGGTGGGCTCGTCTCCGATGAGGACCTTGGGCTCGTTGACGAGCGCGCGGGCGATCGCGACACGCTGTTGCTGACCGCCGGAGAGCTCTGACGGCAGGTTGTCTCCCTTGTCGCCAAGCCCCACGAGCTCCAGTCGCTCCCGGGCTCGCTCCCTGCGCTCAGCGACACTCCCGCGCCGGAGGAAGTCCATAGGGAGCATGACGTTCTCGAGCGCGGTCAGCGTGGGAAAGAGCTGGAAGAACTGGAAGACGATCCCGATGTTGGCGCCCCGCCACGCGGCGAGCTTGTCTTCCTTCATCTGGTCGATGCGATCGCCGGCGATCGTGACGCTGCCACCGGTGGGTCGGTCGATACCCGTGATCATGTTGAGCATCGTCGATTTGCCTGAGCCCGAGGGTCCCACGATAGCCACGAGTTGGCCCTCTTCGATGTCGAGATCGACCCCCTTGAGTGCCTCGAACTCCACCTTGCCGGTCTTGTACGTCTTTTGTAGACCCCGGAGCTGGACGAGTGACATGAGCACTCCTTTCGCGGCACGAGGCATGTGTATCCAAGGAACGATGTGGCTGCGCGCCATGCACGCTGCGTAGAGCGCCTCGAATGACTCGCGGTGCGTCGGCTCGGACTGACGCGACGCCTCAGAAGCGGCGGCGGTCGGAGCTCCTGGGCGAAGGCCGGGACACCCTTAGACTATTCCTGGGAATACTGGAAGTCAAAGAGCGCGTCCTGACGCTTCCCCTACTGGATCGGCGGCGCTCATGTCTCCCCCCCGGTCGACGAGGTAGGAGCGGCGGTCTGAGTCGGCGCGGAAGAGGGTGAACGCTGCCGCACGCTCGCACCCCCGCAGCCCACGAGCACGAAAGCAATAGCCAGCAGCAGCCCGGAAAGACGGAGAACCGAACCAGTGGGGAGATTCGCGGGAAGCTCGAGTAGCGGCTGGAGGTATCGCACGGCTGGGTTGGGCGAGAAGACTGGTCAGAATTCGACCGGCGGTGTTGTGGTCTGCCGCCCGCGGGAGTAGGCTGGATAGTAGTACGTCCCCACGACGCCGATGCGGGTAGTGCGACTCCGCAGGAGTCTCGCTGAACGCGGGGGGTTCGCGGGGACATGCGGCTCAGAGCCAGCGCCCGACATCGATACGGGAGCCGCCACGGAAACACCTGACAGAGCTCTCTCCGTCGAGGTTTCCGAGTCTGACCCGGCCGCGCCGGCCGCGGAAAGCAGAGAAGCGTCACTCGGGTCTGCCCAGCTGCGGGCGCTGAGTCGAGTATCCGCGGCGTTGTGCGGCCTGTCGGACCTGGACGCCATCCTGAGGGTGGGACTCGACAGTGTCTTCGATCTGATGCGGGGAGCGTTCGGCGGGATCCTCCTGCTGGACGAAGAGACCCAGACCCTACACTACCGCATCGCGCATGGTCTCTCCCTCGCCGACGTGGAGGAGACGACCCTCAAGATCGGCGACGGGATCGCGGGCAAGGTGGTGGACACAGGCAGAGCCGTCCTCCTGGAAGACATCTCGAAAGACCCCGTCGCGACCAAGGACGACCTCGTCACCACAGAGGGACTGAAGGCGTTCGTCAGCATCCCCCTCCGTGCGGGCCACAGGATCTTCGGGGCGATCAATGTTGCCAGCCGAATCCCCCATCACTTCGGCAGGGACGATATCTACGTGCTCTACTCCATCGGAGACCAGATGGGGATCGCCATCGAACGAGCCGAGGTCTACGAGCAACTGCGAAAGGGCAGGGAGACCTATCAGAGGCTGGCGCGTCACTTCCTCTTGGCTCAGGAGGAAGAGCGCAGGAGGATCGCTCGGGAGTTGCACGACGAGACCAGCCAGTCGATGTCCGCCCTGGCGCTCCATCTGCGGGCGCTCTTGGAGCTGGCCGAGATGTCGGGCCACAGTCCGGATTTCATCGAGCGGGTGAGGAAAGTCGAGTCCATGGCGGGGCAGATAGCCCGCGAGTTGAGCCGCGTCATCAACGACCTGCGGCCTGCGCTCCTCGATTCCGTCGGCCTCGTGCCCGCCATCCGTCGCTTCGCCCAGGACAGCCTGCAGCCGCAGGGCATAGAGTTGTCGGTGGAAGCTACAGGGCCGTTTCCGCTCCTTCCTCCAGAGGTCGAGGTGGCGCTGTTCCGTTTTGCCCAGGGAGCCATCACGAACATCGTGCGACACGCGAACGCCAAGACGGTGGCCATCGCGCTGGAATGTGCGCCCGACCAGATGACGCTCCGCATACGCGACGACGGTCAGGGATTCGACGTCTCCGGGATCACCGGGATCGAGGACACCGGTCGCGGACGAGGGCTGTACGCGATGAGGGAAAGGGTCAGCCTTCTGGGCGGCAGGTTCGTGGTCGATTCGGCTGCAGGCACGGGCACGACGGTGGTCGCGATGGTCCCTATCGGCGGTGTCGATGATGCACAAGATCCGAGTACTCGTAGTCGATGACCATACGCTCTTCCGCGACGGCATCTGCGCGTTGCTGGCGCTCACGCCGGACATGGAGGTCGTCGGTGAGGCGGGCAACGGGCGGGAGGCCCTCCAAAGGGTGAGAGAACTCTCGCCCGATGTCGTGCTCATGGACATCGGCATGCCGGTCATGGACGGGCTCGAGGCGGCCCGGAGGATCCACGAGAGATACCCGGGGACGAAGGTGGTCATCGTGTCGCAGTTCGAGGATCGGGAGCACGTGCTGGACGCTTTCGATGCCGGCGTTCAGGGCTTCATCGAAAAGACCGCCGCCTCTTCGGAACTGGCTGCCGGCGTGCGCTCGGTGTCCAGCGGGGAATCCTTCCTTTCTCCCACCGCCGCGCGGCTCCTGGTCGAGGAGTTCCAACACGCCGAGCACCGACACGCGGAGGACCCCTACCACCAGCTGACCGAGCGGGAGAGGGAGATCCTCAGGCTGGTCGCTGAAGGCTACACCACGCAAGAGATAGCGGACATGCTGGTGGTCAGCAGCAAGACGGTGGAGGGACACCGCTGCAGTCTGATGGCCAAACTCGGGGTCCACGATCGGATCGGCTTGGTGAAGTACGCCCTGCGCAAGGGGATCATCTCCGTCTAAGAGGGGGAGATCCCGGCGGGAGTCAAGGGTTCCCCTGGAATCGCCCAAGGGGAACACCTCTGGCAGAAGTTCCTGGACGGTCTACACTTGGATCGTGGCGCACGTGGGTTGTGCACCTCGTGACCCTAGAAGACCCGACGACTCAGAATCGCCCGCCCGCTACCGAAAGGAAGGACCATGAGCGGCAGGCCCACAATCCTAGTTGTTGACAATGAATCCTCGTTCCGAGCATCGTTCGCGGAGACGCTGCTGGCCAACGGCTACAACATGAGGTCCGCGAGCAACCGGGCTGTCGCCCAGGAGGCCATGTACGCGGACCTGCCCGATCTTGTGCTTCTGGGCACGATCACACCTCGCGGGGAGGCCTGTACGCTGCTCAAGTGGATCCGCCGGACCGTCCCCTTCACCGCGTTGCCCGTCATCGTGATCGACGCTCCGATGGAGAAGCAGCTGCTGAACGGCTGGTGTCGGGACGAAGGCCGGCGGCTCGAGGCCCAGGACTACCTCGTGAAGCCCGTCGACCCGGTCGCGTTGCTTCCGCGGATCGAGAAGCTCTTGGACACGGTCACCCACAAGGTGAAGGTGCTGGTGGTCGATGACCACGCTCTGGTCCGGGACGGAATCTGCGCGGTGCTGAGCCTGCAGCGGGACATGCAGGTGGTCGGCCAGGCCGACAACGGCAGGGTCGCCCTGCAGAAGATGGCGGAACTCGACCCGGATATCATCTTGATGGACCTCCTGATGCCCGAGATGAACGGACTCGAGGCCACGCGGGCGATCTGCCATGCGCCTCACCATGCCAAGGTCCTCATGCTCACCCAGTACGACGACGAGGAGAACGTCCAGGCGAGCAAAGAGGCGGGCGCGTGGTGCCTGATCCCCAAGAAGGATGCCAGCGGCGAACTGGTGGGGGCGATCAGGTCGGCTGCTCAGGTCTCTTGACTCTGGCGCACAGGGCTGCCGCCTCGGAGCGCACTGCGACTCCGGGGCGGCACCTGAGGAGCGGGCCGCGGCCGATACAGTGGGAGGTCGTCAGTGGAGACGGTGACCATCACAATGGACGGGCGCGAGGTGACCGGTCATCAAGGGATGACCGTCCTGGACATGGCCCAGGAATCGGGGGTCCATATCCCCACGCTCTGTCACCACCCTTACCTTTCCCCCACGGGGGCATGCCGCCTTTGCCTGGTCGAGGATGAGCTCTCGGGGGCCTTGCTGGTCTCCTGCGTGGCTCCCATCCAGGCGGGGATGCTCATCAACACGCACTCCCCCCGCGTCGTTGAGCGGCGCAAAGCCATCGTCGAGCTCCTGCTGGCCAGTCACCCCGACACCTGCATGGTCTGCGACAAAGGCAATCGCTGCGATCTGCATCAGATAGCGTCGGCCATGGGGATCGGAGCCCTGAGCTTCGAGAAGATCCCCCAAGGCGGGGCTATCGTAGACCTCAACCCCTTCATCGTGCGGGATATGAGCAAGTGCATCCTCTGCGGCAGATGTATTCGCGCTGACCAGGAGCTCGTGGTCGAGGGTGCGATCGACTACATCGACCGGGGATTCGTCGCCCGGCCGGCGACGTTGGGCGATGTGGCGCTGGAGGGGTCGGAGTGCACCTTCTGTGGATCCTGCGTCGCGATGTGCCCCACCGGCGCCCTCATGGAGCGGGACACCTTGGGCGTCGGTACGACGGCCACCACCGTCTTGACCACCTGCCCCTTCTGCGGCTGCGGGTGCAGCGTCGCGCTCGAGGTCAAGAACGGGAGGATCATACGCGCCAGACCGGGCGACGGCGGTCCGGTGAACCGGGGAACGCTCTGCGTGCGCGGATCCTACGGCTGCGACTTCGTCCATAGTCCCGAGAGGCTGACCACACCACTCATCCGAGGTGAAGAAGGCCTCGAGCCTGCATCCTGGGACGAGGCTCTGGAGTTGATCGCTCAGTCGTTCACGCGCCTGAAGACCAACGACGGCCCCGAGAGCCTGGCCGTGATGGGCTCCTCCACGTGCACCAACGAAGAGAACTACCTGCTGCAGCGGTTCGCGCGATGCGTGCTGGGCACCCCCACCATCGACAACGGCTCCCGACTGTACGGAGCCGCCGGCTGCACGGGGCTGGGTGCGACCGTCGGCTACCCGAGTACGATCGGCACGCTGAGCGACATCGAGGCCGCCGAGGTGATACTCGTGGTCGGGGCGGATCTCGCCTCATCGGCACCCGCCGTCGGCTACGCGGTGAAGCGGGCCGTCACTCGTCGTGGGGCTCGGCTGCTTCTATTCGACCCGCGGAAGACCGGCCTCTCCAGGTTCGCCCATCTCTGGCTTCGTCCAAGACCGGGGACCGACGTGGCTCTGCTGAACGGCCTCGCGAAGGTGGTCGTGGACGAGGATCTCCTGGACCAGGAGTTCGTAGCCAGGCGAACGGATGGCTTCGAGGAGCTCGGCCGGAGCCTCGCATCCTACACGTCCGACTACGTCGAGCAGGTCACCGGCGTGCCCTTCGAGGAGGTGCGCCGAGCCGCCCGGGTCTTCGCCGGAGCGAGCGGGGCGGCCATCGTCTTCGGCAACGGCATCACGCGTTCCGCGCAGGCGACGGAGACCGTGAAGGCCTTGGCGAATCTGGCGTTGCTGACGGGGAACCTCGAGCGGAAGGGGGCCGGACTCTTCGCGCTGCAGGCCGGGAGCAACGCCCTGGGCGCCTGCGACATGGGAGCGGTGCCCGACTTCCTCCCCGGCTACTGCTGCGTGCCCGACGGGGAAGGGCGGCGGAAGTTCGAGGAGCGCTGGGGTGTGGAGCTGCCCGCCGGTGCAGGACTCACCGCCGTGGAGATGATCGCCGGGGCGGCGGCCGGTAGCATCAAGGGTATGTACATCGTCGGGGAGAACCCCGTCTCGAGTTTCCCTGACCCCTCGTCCGTGCGAAGCGCGCTGACCTCGCTCGACTTCCTCCTGGTGCAGGACATCTTCCTCACCGAGACCGCTCGCCTGGCGACGGTGGTCCTGCCTGCTTCCAGCTTCGCGGAGAAGGAGGGGACCTTCACGAACTTCGAGGGACGCGCACAGGCAGTGCGGAAGGCCGTCGAACCCCCCGGCGACAGCCGCCCCGACTGGCAGATCATCATTGACCTGGCCGCGGCGATGGGCTCCCCCTTCCCCTACGCGTCTCTGCAGGAAGTCGCCGACGAGATCGAGGAGCTCGTCTTCTTCTACGACGGGATGGGCAAGGAACGCGAAGCGGCGCGTGGAGCAGCGATCGGCCGAGACGACGCACCGTGGTCGAGGCGTCGCCTGTACGAGCGGGTGTTCCCCAGCGGCTTCGGCCGCTTCTCCGGGGTCGACTACAGCCCGGTGGACGAGCCGAGCGACGACTACCCGCTGACCTTGCTCACCGGGAGCGCGCTCTTCCACTTCGGCACCGGCTCCCGAACCTCCCACTCTCCGCGCCTGCACGCGTTCCTACCGAGTTCCTTCCTGGAGGTCAACGAGGCCGACGCCCATCGGCTGGGCATCGGCGACGGCGACGAAGTCGGCGTGGTCTCGGCGGCTGGGGCGATACAGGCCGTCGTCAAAGTGAGTGACGGGCTGCCCACGGGCATGCTCTTCGCTCCACTGTCGTTCCCCGATAGTCCGGTCAACTATCTGTTTTCCGCGGCTCTGGACGCGCAGTCCAAGACACCCGCTACGGGGCGTTGTGCGGTGCGCCTGGAAAGGAGGCACCTCCATGACTGATCTACTGCTGCGACCGCCGCCCGACCCTGAGGTCATCGCGGCGATCATCACCCGCTACGAGCACGAGAAGTGGGCCATGATCCCTCTGCTCCAGGAGATCCAGGACACATGCGGCTACATCCCCCCGGGGGCGATCCGGCCGGTGGCCGACGCCGTGGGGTTGTTCCCGGCTCAGGTCCAGGGTGTCATAACCTTCTATTCCCAGCTCCACACGGAGCCGCGGGGGAAGCAGATCGTGACGGTGTGCCGGGGGACGGCCTGTCACGTACGGGGAGCAAAGACGATCCTCAAGCTGGTCAAGCAACATCTGGGGTTGGAGGAGGGCGAGACCACACCCGATCTGGAATACACGCTCGAGACCGTTGCCTGCATCGGCGTCTGCGCCCTAGCGCCCAACATGACCATAGGAAGAACCACCTACGGACTGCTGAACCCGAAGAAGGTCGCCCTGTTGCTCGGTGCGCCGAAAGGCGGTGATTAGCATGCGGGGACACAAGACCATCTTCGTCTGCAAAGGTACGGGCTGCGTCTCGGCGGGTGCGGACGCCGTCTACGAGTCGCTCAAGGAGGCGATGGCGCGGCGCAACATGACGACCGCTCTGGTGGATTTCAGCGGCTGTCACGGTTTCTGCGAGCAGGGTCCCAACGTGGTGGTCGAGCCGGAGGGCATCTTCTACACCCATGTGGAGGCCGAGGATGCCGTCGAGATCGTGGAGTCTCATATCCGGGACGGCAGGCCGGTCGAACGTCTGTTCTACCGTGACCCGGTCACCGGCGAGGCCATCCCCCTCTACTCGGAGATCGCCTTCTACAAGGGCCAGGAGCGCATCATCCTGCGCCACTGCGGGCGCATCAACCCCGAGCGGATCGAGGACTACCTCGAGGACGGCGGCTACGGCTCGCTCCAGAAGGCCCTGTTGGACATGACACCCCAGGGGGTGATCGACGAGATCATGAGGTCGGGGCTGCGCGGGCGCGGCGGAGCCGGCTTTCCGACAGGGCGCAAGTGGCAGTTCTGCCACGACGCTCCGGGCGCGGTGAAATACGCCATCTGCAACGCCGACGAGGGTGACCCGGGAGCGTTCATGGACCGGTCCATCCTGGAGGCGAGCCCGCTGAGTCTGATCGAGGGGTTGACGATCGCCGGCTATGCCATCGGCGCCGCAGAGGGCTACGTGTACGTGCGCGCCGAGTATCCGCTGGCGGTCAAGCGCCTGCGTCACGCCGTGGCTCAAGCGGAGGAGCACGGGTACCTGGGCACCGATATCCTGAGTTCCGGGTTCGATTTTCGTGTGCACGTCAAGGAGGGGGCCGGCGCTTTCGTGTGCGGTGAGGAGACGGCCCTCATAGCGTCCATCGAGAGCCGGCGGGGGATGCCGCGACCCCGTCCTCCTTTCCCGCCGCAATCGGGGCTGGACGGGAAGCCGACCATCATCAACAACGTGAAGACCCTCTCGGCGGTCCCCGTGATCATCGAACGGGGCGCGGAGTGGTTCAGCGGTATCGGCACGGAGAAGAGCGCCGGCACGGCCGTCTTCGCCCTGACCGGCAAGATCGCCAACAGCGGTCTGGTGGAAGTCCCGATGGGCACGCCCCTGTCGACGATCGTCTTCGACATCGGCGGCGGCATCCCCCGGGGCAAGAAGCTCAAGGCGGTCCAGACCGGGGGCCCCTCGGGCGGCTGCATCCCCGCCCGCTTCGTCGATCTGCCGGTGGACTACGAGTCGCTGGCCGGGGTCGGGTCCATCATGGGCTCCGGGGGCATGGTCGTGATGGACGAGACCGCCTGCATGGTCGATGTGGCGCGCTACTTCCTCAGCTTCACCCAGGCCGAATCGTGCGGCAAGTGCACCGCCTGCCGTCTGGGAACCAGACAGATGCTGCAGATCCTGACGCGGATCACCGAGGGCCAAGGGCGGGACGAAGACATCGACACACTGCTGACCGTCGCCCAGACGGTCAAGGAGTGCTCCCTCTGCGGGCTGGGGCAGACGGCCCCCAACCCGGTGCTCTCCACCATCACCTACTTCCGGGACGAGTACGAGGCCCACATCAGGGAGAAGCAGTGCCCGGCGGCGGCCTGCGATGCCCTGATGATCTCCCCCTGCCAGCACACCTGTCCGGCGGGAGTGAATGTGCCGAAGTACGTCGCCGCCATCTCCGAAGGGGACTACGAGGGCGCGGTCGCCATCATCAGGGAGCGCAACCCCTTCCCGTCCATCTGCGGCCGCATCTGCCACCACCCCTGCGAGAACCGCTGCCGCCGGGGCGAGCTCGATGAGCCGGTGGCCATCCGCTCGCTCAAGCGTTTTGCCGCCGACTGGTACTTCGAGCGCGGTCCCGCGGAGCCCGAGCCCTTCCCTCAGACCAAGAGTCAGAAAGTGGCGGTGGTGGGGGCAGGCCCCACCGGTCTCTCCTGCGCTTACTTCCTCGCGAAGGACGGCTACCCCGTCACTGTGTTCGAAGCCATGCCCGTGGCGGGTGGCATGCTCGCGGTCGCCCTTCCCGAGTTCCGCCTGCCGGAATCGGTGATCCAGCGGGAGATCGACCATATCGTCAACTGCGGGGTGTCGATCGAGTACAGCACGCCCATAAACGTGAACCTCACCGTGGACGACCTCATGCGGGACGGCCATTCCGCCGTGTTCATCGCCGCTGGGGCTCAACGTAGCCAGCGGATCGGCATACCGGGAGAAATGGAGGAGCTGGAGGGCTTCTACTACGGGCTACGCTTCCTGCGCGACGTGAAGTTGGCGAGGGACGTGAAGGTGGGGAAGCGGACGGCCGTCATCGGCGGCGGCAACGTGGCCCTGGATGCCGCGCGCACCGCCCTCCGCCTGGGCGCCGAGGACGTGGAGATCTACTACCGGCGGTCCCGCGAGGAGATGCCGGTGACGGAGGTCGAGTACGACCAGGTCATCGATGAGGGTATCCACGTGAACTTCCTTGTCAGCCCCACACGTATCGTCAACCGCGATTGGAAGGCGATCGGCCTTCAGTGCGTGCACATGACCCTGGGCGAGCCCGATGCGAGCGGCCGCCGGAGACCGATCCCGCTCGCCGGCTCCGAGTTCTTCGTCGACGCCGATACGGTCATCGCCGCTGTGGGCCAGGCGCCCGACCTGACGTTCCTCCCGAAGGACAGCGCGCTGGAGCGGACCCGCTGGGAGACGCTGATGGTGGACAGCAACACCCTCTGCACGAATGTCCCCGGCGTCTTCGCAGGCGGTGACTTCGTCACCGGCCCCGCCATGGTCATCGAGGCCATTGCCGCGGGCAGGCGCGCCGCCATGGCCATCGAGAAGTACCTGAGCGCCGACAGCTCCCGCGTAGAGGTCTACGACCGCAAGATAGCGGGGGCCGTGGTGCAGGCGGAGCAGCGGGAGATCGAGGAGACCTGGGAGCTCCAGCCGCGGCTGGAGGTGCCGGTGCTGGCTGCTTCCCTGAGGTGCGCGTGCTTCGACGAGATCGAACTCAACTACTCCGAAGAGCAGGCGAGGCAAGAAGCGAAGCGCTGCCTACGTTGCGACCTCGACTAAAGGCGGGCGATATGAAATCCATAACCAAGCAGAAGAGCCTCGAGGAGCTCCAGCGGCAGTTGACCGGGTTGGACCGCGTCTTCATCGTCGGTTGCGGCACCTGTACCACCGTGACCAAAACGGGCGGGATCGATCAGGTGCTCGAGATGAAGGGTCGCCTGGAGGAGATGGAGAAGTGGGTCAGCGGTTGGACGGTCATCCCGACGGCCTGTGACGAGATGACGGAAGTCAGCATGAAGGAGAACAGCCGAGCCATCGACGATGCCGGCTGCATCCTGGCCATGACCTGCGCCCTGGGCGTGCACCGTTTGAATCTCTACATCGACCGGCCGGTCATGCCCGCGCTCGACACCCTCTTCATAGGAGTGGAGGAGTCGCCGGGCCGCTTCTACGAAGCCTGCGGCCAGTGCGGCCACTGCGTCCTGGGCGAGACGGCCGGCATCTGTCCTGTCGTGGCCTGCCACAAGGGGCTCATGAACGGCCCGTGTGGCGGCACGAACAAAGGCAAGTGCGAGGTCGATGCGCAGATGGACTGCGCGTGGACGCTGATCTACGACCGCCTCAAGGCGCAGGGTCGACTCCCCCTGATGCGGGCGTACCGGCCGCCCATGGATCATCAGGTGATGCCGCGGCCACGGGCAACCAGGATAGCCTGAGGAAGGAGGCTGACATGGCGTCGCGGCTGAGAGAAGCTTTGGACTCCGGTGACTTCGTTGTCACAAGCGAGGTGGCTCCACCCAAAGGCACCAATCTGGAGACACTGGTGCACCACATCGATCTTCTGAAGGACATGGTGGTCGGTCTGAACGTCACCGACCACCAGAGCTCGGTGATGCGCTACCCTTCCCTGGGCGGCTGCCTGCTCATCCAGGAGCACGGTGGCGAGCCCATCCTGCAGATGACCTGCCGCGATCGCAACCGCATGGCCCTGGAGGCCGACCTGCTCTTCGCCGCCAGCCGCGGGGTGAAGAACGTGTTGTGCCTCACCGGCGACGCGGTGCCCGTGGGCGACCACAAGCAGGCCATGGGTGTCTTCGATCTGGATTCGGTCCAGCTCCTGCACGCCATCCGCACGCTGGAGTCGGGGTACGACCTGGGCGGCAACGAGGTCGAGCTGAACGGCGGCTTGGAGTTCTGCGCCGGGGCCATCGTCACGCCCGAGGCGGACCCCATCGAGCCGCAGCTGGTCAAATTCGAAAAGAAGGTGGAGGCGGGGGCCGAGTTCATCCAGACGCAGGCCATCTACGACCTGGACAACTTCGCCGGCTTCATGGAGTTCGCACGCCAATATCCGGTGAAGATCCTGGCCGGGATCGTACTCCTCTCCTCTGCGAACATGGCCAGGTACATGACCAACAACGTCCCGGGGATCTTCGTGCCCCAGCATCTCATCGACGAGCTGGCTGCTGCCCCCAAGGGCACCGGAGTGGCCAAGGGCATCGAGATCGCCGGCCGGATGATCAAAGAGATCCATGAGAACGCCTTGTGTGACGGCGTGCACATCATGGCGATCGGAAAGGAAGAGGTGGTCCCGGACATCCTGGCTGCCGCCGAGTTGGTCGCCTGAGAGGTACATAGCCGGTGGGCTGACAGGCAGATCCTTCGCCCGCCGGCCGGTCCCGGGCCGCTCGGAGTACTGTGGGGGTCCGCTCGTTCCCGACGCTAGTGTGTGGCAGCACGAGGCAGGGGGCGAGTTCGGCTTGCCTCGGTGCGGCCGGCCGAACCAGCGGATCGAGTCGAGTGGGTCGGATGGCCGCCGAGCGCTACAATCCGTCATGCGCGCAGCCGATCGAGGCGTGCAGGCGAGATCGGAGAGGTTGGCCTTGTGGGAGGAGTCGTCGTGGCTTGTGAGTGCGCCCAAGCGGGTGTGGCGGTGAGTCGGCTGTGGGCGTAGACGACCCGATTCTCGCCGCATACCACGACACGTCGTCGGCGCTCAGTCTGAACGATCGCGCGGCGGCTATCGTCGAGGGCATGATCGTCGGTGCTGTGGGCCTGGGCATCGCGGTCACTCGGCTCGAGAACGGCGCGACCGTGGTCGACTGCGGGGCGCGGGCGGTGGGCTCCGCCGAGGCCGGCCGTCTGTACGCCGAGGTCTGTATGGCCGGATTGGGCGATGTGCGGCTGACGGTCGTCGACGTCGGGGGGTGGTCGTGGCCGGGCGTCGAGGTCGACGTGAGGCACCCGCTGCTCGCGTGCATGGGGTCCCAGCTTGCCGGGTGGGCGGTGCAGGTGCCCGCCGACGGCGATGTTCCCGGCTTCTACGCCCTGGGCTCAGGGCCCGCCCGGGCACTCTGCCGCCGGGAGCCGGTCTTCGAGCGAATCCCACACCGTGAACAGGCCTCGGCCGCCGTGCTCTGCATGGAGACATGGGATCTGCCTTCCGCACATGCTGCGCTGTGGATCGCCGAGGGTTGCTGCCGCGCCACGGCGGAAGGGGTGTACCTGCTGATCGCGCCCACGGCGGGTCTCGCGGGATCGGTGCAGATAGCCGCGCGGGTGGTCGAGACCGCCCTCTACAAGCTCTACCGCTCGGGTTTCGATCTCACGCGGGTGGTGGCCGCGTCCGGCTCCTGTCCGGTGGCTCCGGTGTCGGCCGACGACCTGGCCGCCGTGGGCCGCACCAACGACGGCATCCTCTATGGGGGGCGGGTCTGGCTCACCGTGATGTGCGACGATGCTGCGATCGAAGCGGTGCTGGACCGGCTGCCTTCTTCTGCCTCCGCCGACTACGGCGTCCTGTTCGGGCGCCTCTATGAGCGGGCATGCGCCGACTTCTACGAGATCGATCCCCTGCTCTTCAGTCCCGCCGAAGTGTGGATCACCAACGCCGAAAGCGGCCGGACGTTCCATGCGGGTCGCCTGGCCCCCGAACTAGTGCGTGCGTCGTTCCTGGAGTGATGCGCCCCGCGTTACGCAGTGTGGCGCGCGGGCGAGTCCGCCACGTCTGTGGGCAGTGCCTCTGCCGGTTCTGACCCCGCTCCCGGTCGTCCGAAGCGCCTCCACAGAAGTTCGGTAGCCGCAAACGCCGCCACGGCGTACAGCGCGCCGGCGATCACGTCGATCGCCCAGTGGTTGGCGGTGTAGACGATGCCGACCCACACGGTGAGAAGATAGGGCAGGAACAGGTGCCCCTTCGCGCCGAAGACCCGGACGGCATACAGGTAGACCAACATGGGATAGGCGGCGTGCAGCGAGGGCATCGCGGCGACCATGTTGGGGCTCATGACGGCGTAGAGCGTGGGCAGACCGGGTCCCCTCTTGAACAGGTCGGTGGTGCGCACCATCACGTCATGCAGCTTGGGGATGATGCCGTCATAGGACGCCAGCCACGGAGGCATCGCAGGGTAGAACAGGTAGGTCAAGAAGCCGGCGAACGAGAGCACGGTCAGCGCGATGATGAACCTGCGGAAATACGTGCGGTCACGCATCCAGAGGAGGAGCGCGAACCCCAAAGGCAGCGTGAAATGCAGCAGGTAGGTGAGCGTGAAGACGTAGTCGTACCAGGTCGGGTGGTCGGGTACCCAGAGGATGTCCTGCAGGATGACGGTGGGCAGCCGACCGAAGAGGAACTCGTCGGCGCGGATCAGAGGCTGCACGTGCACCGCCCAACCGAGGGACGGCACAAGCCCGCGCAGATACTCGTACGCGGCCAAGAGGAAGACGAACGGCATCCAGTCCTTCAGGAACGTGAGCGGTTTTGCCACGAGAAACGCGAGTACCAGTCCGACGATGACCACTTTGTCCGGTGTCGGCCAGCCGCCGGCCATGGCCATGAGGAAGCTCGTGACCGCGAAGTAGCCGATGGTCAGCACCGTGAGGTAGCGTCCGCGGAGAGCGGCGAGCAGAGGGCCCGTTCGCGACCGTAGGTTCGTCGCTGTCCCCTGACGTGGCGTGTCGCCGTCCGTCGTGTCTCCTTTCGGCCCGACTAGACCGCGGAGACGCGTGGCAGCCTAAGGGTGAACACGGCCCCGCCGCCCGGAGCGTTGCCGGCCGTGAGGCTGCCACGGTGGACGGCGATGAGGCGCGCCGCGATCGCCAGGCCGAGCCCGCTTCCGGTCCCGTCAGTCGGCCGCTTCGCGCCCAACCGGTAAAAGCGATCGAAGACGCGTTCCAGTTCCTCCTGAGGGATGCCGGGGCCGTCATCGGCTACCGTGACGAGCGCCGAACCGTTCTCGGCTGCGCAGGCGACTGTGATGCGTCCGCCTTCCGCGGTGTGGTCCACGGCGTTGTCGAGCAGATTGAGCAGGGCCTGAAGCAGCATGTCGTGATCGCCCATGACCGGCAGCGACTCCTCCGCGTCCAGTGACATCCGCCGCCGGCCGAGGCCCCGAGCCTTCACCACGGCTTCGTCCACCAGCTCCGCGAGGTCAAGCCGTTCGTGTGGTCGAGTCGGTCCGGATTCGAGGCGGGCGAGTGCCAGAAGGTCGCTCACCAGCTGAGTCATGCGCTCCAATTCGCTCATCACCAAGTCGAGAGTCTCCTCTTGCTCCGCGGTCACATCGCCGGTCTCGCGTAGGACGTCCAGATGACCGCGCACGATGGTGAGCGGCGTACGGAGTTCATGTGAAGCGTCGGCCAAGAACCGGCGTTGCTCCCAGAAGCCGGTCTCGAGGCGGTCGAGCATGGAGTTGAGCGCGGCGACCATGATGCCGACGTCGTCGCGCGGGCCCTCGTAGGACACTCTCTCCCACAGCGATGATTGGGTGACGGCTCCGGCGGTGCGCGCCGCTTCGTGCAGCGGACGCAGGCTCGTGCGTGCGACGAACCGCGACAGCAGCGCGCCGAGGAGGGTCACCAAGAGTCCGGAGATGATCAGCGCTCGGGCGAGGCTACCGGTGAGAGTGTTGTGGGTCCGTATGGGGAGTGAGGCCTGGAACACAGCCACCACGACGCCCGCGTCGCGGAGGGGCATCGTGGCTACGCGGTAGGATCGATCGCCTACTTTGAGAGTATCGTAGGAACGTGCCGAGGTGGCGGGTGCGAGGTTCTTCTTGTTGGCCGGCACGTCTTCGAAGTGGAGATCAGAGTTCGTGAGTACTACGCCGTTGGGAAAGCGAACCAAGAGTATGGCGCCGGAGCTCTCCCCGGCGCTGCGGGCCTCCAAGTACTTGCGCGAGGTCTCGGGCAGGTTGCGGGCACTGGAGCCGGCGGTCGCGCTGAGGGCCGCGGCGAAGGCCTCCGATTCTCGCAGCAGTGTTCGGTCGAGGTCGGCCCCCAATTGTCGGTCGAGCACGATGTAGCCCAGGGCGGCGACCAGAGCGACGCCAATCGCGATGGAAACAGTGATGGCCAGCGCGACGCGGGTGCCGGCGGAGATCCGGCGGGTGAAGCGGACCCGGCTACCGGGCGACACGATAGCCGACACCCCTCACGGTCTCGATGACCGACTGAGTGTCCGGGGTGTCGAGCTTGCGGCGGAGATAGCGCACATAGACGTCTACGACGTTGCTTTCGGTGTACGAGCTGGTGCCCCAGACTGTCTCCAGGATGTCGGCGCGGGCCATGGTCTCGCCGGCGTGGCGCATGAGGCACTCGAGAAGAGCGAACTCGCGGGACGAGAGGTGGTAACGGCGCTGATCTCGGGAGACCACGCGCGTACTGGTGTTGAGAGTGAGACCGGCGGCCTCCACGATCTCCGGCCCGCGATCGGTGCGGGTGAGCGCGCGCACCCGCGCGGCGAGTTCGCTGAACGCGAAGGGCTTGGTCAGGTAGTCGTTGGCGCCCATGTCGAGCAGGGCCACCTTGTCCTCGATCTCGCCGACGGCGCTCAGCACGAGCACGGGGGTGAGCACCTGCGACGCCCGCATGCGGCGGACGATCTCCCGCCCATCGCCATCGGGGAGCTTCAGGTCGAGAAGGACGAGATCGAACCGGCCGGAGAGGGCCGGCTCCAACGCTTCGCTGCCCGAAGCGACCCGTTCGAGGAGGTGTCCCTCGCCCGTCATGCCCTTGATGACGAACGAGGCGATGCGGTCCTCGTCCTCCACGAGCAGGATCCTCATGGTGTGGGGGTCCCGGCCGTCATCCGGACCAACCTAGTCGTCGTCGCCTTCGCGCACCGTTGGGGGCACGAACACATGGTCGGTAGTCTTGGTACTCGAATCGGCATGGATGGTGGTTGTCGTCCAGTAGGTGGACTTGGTCGGCGCCGTCGTCACCCATGTGTGCGGAACAGTCGTCGCCGTCGCCGTGTAGACCGGCCGTGGGATGGGGTAGCGCTCGGTGGTCGTGGGCGAAGGCGCCTGCGTGGTCACGGGAGGAGTGTAGGTGGTGGTCGGTCCTGCGGTGTTCCGCGTAGGCTGGGTCACCCGGCCGCCGACGGCACTGAAACTGCGGGTCCGGCCGGCCGTTGTGACGGGAGCGGGGACGGTCGTCGTCGTGGGGGCCAGAGTCGAGGGCGCCTGCGGTACTGATGGGGACGTCACTTCGGCGACGACCACGCCGGCGTCGATCAGGGTAGGAAGACTCACTTGGGGCAGCTGGTCTGCTCCAGGCCCGCGGCTCTCGACCACGGTGCCCGCCACGACAGACAGGGCTAGGATGGTCAGGCCTGTGATGGCTGTTACACTCAGTACTCGCCTCAGCGTGGCGGTTCTCATGCGATTGACCCGTGCATCGAATACCCCCTGGCGGCCTGATTCGGCCTGTCCACGTGCTCGTTGCTCGTACATTGTCGCACGCCTGCGCGGTCCTGGCACCCCCGTACTCGGCCGAAGGTGGGTGCGGGGTGCGGCCCGCTTGGGTAGGGCTTCATCAGTTCTTGACCTCCAAGCCTCCGAATGCCACGAAGGCCTTGATCCTGAGGGTCTTTCGATCCACCGCGACTGCAGGAGAGGGGGCGTCCTTGCGATGAGTGACGGTCTTGTTGCTCCAACCCCCGAACAACGGTATCCCGGAGATCTCCACGACCCAGTCCTGCGGCACGGCTATGTTCACGCCCCCGAACGCGGCCGTCACGTCCATCGTCGCCCCTCCCGCTGCCAAGGCCGCTTCGCGTAGGTCGAGTTCTACGCCACCGAAGAGCGCGGTCGCGGTCCCGCCTTGGAAAGCGGTCGAGACGACCCTGTCCTCCCGGCCGCCGAAGGCGGTGAAACAACTCACCGTATCGGCCCCCTCGGTCACCCCCCGGTGCCCCAGCGCCCGGGGAAGCAGAAGCGACGCCCCGACGGCGATCAGTACCACAGGCCAGAACAGTTGCCAGAAATCGACCGGTAGGAGTTCTAGCGCCCCGGCCTCGAGGACCAATCCGGCAACGATCACCACGAGAGCGCCGGCCACGGGCGTCGAGCGGGTGATGAGCTGTACGACGCCCACCAGGACCAAGAGCATCGGCCACCAGTCCGATATGAAGCTGCCGAAGTCGAAGGTTGTCAATTGGTCTAGAAGCGCCCCGATGCCCAGGATCACCAACACCAATCCCGCGATTAGACGTGCCGACATCGCTCCTCCCTTCGTGTTTCGCCCGTTCCGAGCAGCCGTGCTCTCCTGCCTACTGCGTGGTGATCAAGGGGTAACCCGCGTCCTCCCAGGCGCGGAAACCGCCCATGAGATCATAGAGGTTCGTGTACCCCGCTTTGGACCATTCCTCCACCGCGATGCGACTCATGCGGCCACTGCGACAGTAGACGACGATCTTGGCCTTCTTGTCTTGCGGAAGCTTGTCTACCAGTTGCGCGGCCTGGTCGTAGGGGAGGAACAGATCGGTCGGCGCGATCTCCCCTTCGTACGGGGTGTGCACGTTGATGAAGACGAAATCCTTGTTCTTGAGCATCTCGGCGAGTTGGTCTGGATCGATCTCGTGGATGGCCGTTGCGGGCGCCGTCGTGGTGGTGGTCGTGCCCGACGATCCGCAGCCGCTGAGCCACGCGGCGGTCATGAGAGCAGCGACGATCGCGATGACCGCGGCTTGTGTGATCGTATGGGAACGGCGGCTTGGCAGACTCATAGGGATGCCTCCTTGTTTGTCTGGACCCGGGACCCCGGGTTGGATCAAGACGCTCATATGCACTCGAACGGCGTGAGATCGGGGGTCTGTTCGGGCATGACGGCTGTCGGTCGACCACCACCCGCCGCGGGTCTAGGAGGCTGTTGAAGATCGAAGCCTTGGCCGCCAGAACGCACTGGACGGCGCGATACGGCGTCCTCGGTCGCGCACGTAGCGCCGCTACGAGCTATCCTTGCGTCCTTGTCTCGCACCCGCCCATCGCGCCCTGGCGGCGAAGCGTCATTTCTCAACAGCCTGGTAGGGTGCTCGGCGGCGAGAAGGTCGGCGAAGACGGGTCGCACAAGTTCGCAGTAGGGGAAAGGGGCCGTGAGCCCGGCCGGCTGCGACGCGACTCGCGCCGCGTAGTGGGCCTGCACCCAACACTCGCCGCCGCATGCATCGACCACGGCGCACGCCGCGCACGCGGCCCGATCGCGGGCGGAACTCCGACGGACGAGGGCCAGGCCCGGCGACTCGTCCCAGATCGTGGCCAACGGAGTGGTGCGGGTGTCGCCGGCCGCGAACGCCGGATCACCGCAGGTGATAGGGCAGGCATACACCAGACCTGTCGGGCCCACCGTAAGCAGCGAGCATCCGGCGCCGCACAGATCGCGTGGCGAACCGAGCCGGCTCTTCCAGGCGCCCAGGTTGTCCACCACCACGTCGGCGGCCGCTGCCGCCGGAAGGAGGCGCTCGTAGGCCTCCAGCAACTCCGCTCCATCGGGAACCATCTCCAGGCGACGGGAGAGGCCGCCCCGAGCGTGGGGGAGTATGAGGTGCAACTGTGTCACCCCCATGTCATGGAGTGCACTCGGCAGGCGGTGGAGTCCCTCCAGGACGGGTCGCAGGAGGACGGTGTTGGCCACGGGTCTCAGATCGGCCGTGGTCAGTCGCTTCGCAGTGGCTGAGGCTGCGCGGAAACTGCCTTGTCCACGGAGGAGATCGTGTACATCTTCGTCGCCGTCGAGGCTTATCAGGGGAGTGACTAGTCCGTGCCCGGCGGCGGCCAGTGACGCCACCCCGGCCTCGTCGAGTGGCCGGTTGAAGAACAGACGCACGCGGGACCCGTGTACCCCGGTGATCGTGCGGATGAGGTCGAGCAGATCCTCCCGCAGGAACGGGTCGCCACCGATGATCTCGAAGCGGGTGGTCCCCATGGCGACCGCCTGAGCGACCACGTCCAGCCAGGCCTCCGGAGGGAGTTCGTCGCGCCCCCCGCTGTCGCGATCGTAGCAGTGCGGGCACCCGCCTTTGCAGCGGTGCGTGACGTGCAGGTACACAGAACGGAGTCGAGGCAGGGAGCCGCCGCGCCCTCGCCCGCCTTCGATCAGTCGCTGGGCCAAGGGCAGATCGGCGGCCACGTCGACATCCACCCAGAGGGGCAGCGACTCCACCGTAAGATCCAACTCTCGGAGGCCCGTGATCAGACGGTCTCGGGCGGAGGAGGTGCCCATCGGCAGTGTCTCGAGCAGAGCGCGGAGTCGAGGAGCATGCCGGACCCACGCCGACCGCGAAAGACCGAGTAGATAGAATCCACCGTCGGTCGCGGGTCCCACGACGGCGGCTGCGCCGCGAAGAAGACCCACGCTTTGCATCACATACGCCGGGGGCAGAGCCGGGCTGTCGCTGCCGACGACGACCACGGTGGCGTGACCGCGCGCGAAGAGGTCCGCGAACACTCCGGCCAGACGTGCGCCTAGGCCATCACCCCACTGCTCGAGGACTTCCCAGCCGGCCGGGAACGTCATCTCGCCCCGGTCTCCCGTCAAAGCGATCACCAGCGCCGGAGTGGCGTCGGCCGTGGGCCGGGCGTCCCCTGCCGGATCGTTCTGCGCGATGCCTCGTGCGGCTTCTTCCACGGCGGCGCGCGTGCCCCCTAGCAGGCGACGGTACTCGGCCCGCGCCTCTGGACGTCCCACCGTCGCGGCCAGGCGGGTCTTGACGTCGGCTTGGCCGGCGGAACGGGCCATGACGACGAGCGCCGCTCCGGCCACGTCGCGCCCTGAAGGCGAAGCGTCATCTTTCGGCAGCCTGCTAATGCTCACATCAAAGAGTATAGGCGAGAGACGGGGCTGCGTCACAGGCCGCCGGAGCGCACCCGGACCAGCGCGGCAAGGGGAGCATACGCGACGATCCGCGCCCACAGCTTCTGCCCGGGAGGCACGGACAAGTACGAGGCATACGAGGCGGGAGCGGTGAGGCCCAAATAGAGGGGCAGGCGGACATCGGCCGCCGCCGCCAACGCGACCGGGGCGAGCCAGTACCAGGGGAACACCACGGGGAGCAGGAGCAGCGCCAGGGTGGCCGTGCCGGCGAATGCGATCGGAGCTCGTTCCCTCCCCGAGAAGCGCCGCGAGAGCCAGATCCCTCCGGCCACGAAGAGCCCGGCCGCCACTAACCGGGCGAGGTCATAGGGCATGACGGCACGCAGCACCCAGAAGACGGAGGCGTTGAACTCCGGGGTCGCTCCGGTGGACTGGAGGGAGCCCAGGAATGTCCCGCTGAGGACGTACGGAACGTACGGCAGCGCGAAGGCCGGGACGAACCCCAGCGCGAAACGCCCCGGACGGACGCGCCCCCCCACGAGCGCCGGCAACAGTAGGAGCGCGGGGGTCAGCTTCAGGGCGGTGGCGGCGCCCAATGCCACTCCGGCGCCGATGTCGCGGCGACGGACGACCAGCAGGAGGCACAGCAGGGTGAAAAACACAGGCGCCGCCTCCAGGTGGGCCGACGACCACGTCTCCTGGAGCACCAGGGGGTGGAGCAGATACATGGTGACGGCCGCCCGGCGCCGTTGTCTGCCCGCCACGGCCGCGATCACGACGGCGGTGAGAATCTCGAAGAACCCGAACACCAGTTTGAGTCCCGCCGCGGAGTCGACACCCATCCGCGCGAGCCCGTAGAAGAGGTTCTGAGACAGGGCGGGGTAGATCGTGGGCAGGGTGGGATGGTTTATCAGATCGCGGGCCGAATACTCTACGGAATCCAGAGCGGGGTCGACCGGGGCGTATCGGAAGGGATTGATGCCGGCGGCCTGCACGCGTCCGTCCCACAGGTAGCGGTGGTAGTCGTCGGAGAGGCTCGGGGCCGACGGGAACAGCAGCGCGCGGAGGAGAAGGGCGACCAGCACCACGGTAGGCCAACCGAGAGAGGGCCCGGCCCACAGGATCAGGGCGTACCCCACCGCGACGACCGCGTAGAGGGCGAGGTAAGCTGACGTGTGAGTGCGGAGGTCGCCCGAAAGGGCGAGGGCCGCCGTACCGGCGACGAGAAGGGTCACACCGACGATGGAGC
The DNA here is from genome assembly GCA_963790415.1 of uncultured Actinomycetota bacterium. Lineage (GTDB taxonomy): Bacteria > Actinomycetota > Thermoleophilia > RBG-16-64-13 > RBG-16-64-13 > JAJZQZ01. The sequence goes on along the minus strand of CAWBOK010000004.1, from coordinate 55,495 downwards.
GTGTCCGTGGCGTCACCATGTTCGGATTGGTGCATCGTAGTGCCGATGCTCGATGAAGCAGCGGCGTTGCCGGGGTTGCTCGCCGAACTCGCCGCCGCCGGCCTGCTGGGGAGCGCCGTCTTCGTGGACAACGGTTCCACCGACGGAAGCGACAGCCTTGTCGAGCAGGCCGGAGGCTCCCTCACGCGCGAGCCTCGGCGCGGCTACGGCTACGCCTGCCTGGCCGGGGCAGACCACTGTCGGCGGAGAGGCGCCGGCGTCGTCGTGTTCATGGAAGCCGACGGCACCGACGATCCCCGAGATCTGCCCCGCCTGGTCGGCCCGGTGCTGGCCGGACATGTCGACCTGATGGTGGGCTCGCGCCGGGAGGCGGTGCGTCGCAAGGGCGGCATGCCGGCGCATCAGCGGTGGGGCAACGCGGTTGCGGTGGTGTGCCTGCATGCCCTCTTTGGCGTGCGCCTTCCGGACAACGGGCCGTTCCGGGCGGTGCGCGCCGACCTTCTGCCCGAACTCGCGATGGAACCGAGTGCCTACGCCTGGACTACGGAGATGGTGATCGGAGCCGTCCGGGTAGGGGCTCGTGTCGAATGGGTGGAGACGGCGTATCGGGATCGCCGCGGTGAGTCGAAGATCGCCGGGTCCGTGCGAGGTACGTGGGGGGCGTTCATCGGCATTTTCGGGACGATGCTGCGGCTGAAGCTCCGGCCCGATCGGCGGGGACCCGGGTGCTGACGCGGGCACCGGCGCGCGGCTTCGCCGGGTCAGTAGAGCGGGAGGCGCGGGTGGGCGTTCCGGCGCGCGAGGCGCGCGTCGACTCCCCAGGTGCGTCCGGCCTGGCCGATCCCCACGACGGCGAGGATCGCCAGCATGAGCAGGAACGTGCCGGGCCAGTCGCTGTTGCCGAAGGAGGCCAGCAGGAGGTTGACGGTGAAGCCGGCCGCCACCAGTGAGGAGAGTGGGGTCAGGAAGCCCGCGATGAGGAAGACCCCCATCACCAGCGACTCGGTGACGAACTGAAGCGACCGGAACAGGGTGGCGTGGGGAATCACCACCGACTCCAAGAACTGCCGAAAGGGCGGTATGTCGGAGTTCTGCGCAATGCCCCGTATGAAGGGCAGGTACTCGGCGCCGTAGAGCCCTTTGCCCAGGTTCAGCGCCCACACGACGAGGAAGAGCAGTCCCATGAACACCCGCAGACCGGCAATCAGGTAGGTCGCACGATATTCGAGTTGGGGGCGTGTGGTCATAAGCGACAACATACCCAGCGCGGGCCTGCTCTATGCGCGCCCCCTCGTTCTGTGCGCACGCTGGTTCGTGCGCGCTACAATGGGCGCATGACTGAAACGCCTCCTCCGAAACCCGCCGAGCCGCCCGTGTCCCGAGTAGATCCCGACGTCTACGAATCTGTGCTTCGCCTGCGGATGAGCACCCACGACGCCCACTATGGTGGCGACCTCGTCGATGGCGCGCGCATACTGGGGCTCTTCGGAGACGTGGCCACCGAGCTGCTGGTGGCGTTCGATGGTGACGAGGGACTGTTCGTGGCCTACGATTCGGTGGAGTTCACGGCGCCCGTTTACGCCGGCGACTACGTGGAGGCACGGGGTCGTATCACCCGGGTGGGGAACACCTCGAGGGCCATGACGTTCGAGGCCAGGAAGGTGGTGGTGGCCCGCCCCGATCTGGGCCCCTCCGCGGCCGACCTGCCGCCGGAACCGCTCGTGGTCTGTCGGGCCACCGGCACGTGCGTGGTGCCGGCCGATCTGCAGAGGCGAGGATAGCGCCCCCGTCTGGCGCCCGGCCGTCGCGCGCGCGTCCTGCGCGACGCCCGGCCGTCGCCGCCCCTATCTCCTGATCGCTCTGGCTGCGAACGACGCGATGAACACGCAGATGGCGACCATGACTATGGTGGGCCCGGAAGCCGTATCCAGGTAGTAGCTCAGTATTAGCCCACTGGCGGCGCTCAACACGCCGATCGCGGCTGCCAGGCCCATCAGACTCCGGAAGTCGGGAGCCATGTTCCGAGCCGCCGCCGCGGGGATGATGATGAGCGCGCTGACCAGCACGATCCCCACCAGCTTCAAACTCACTGCGACGGTGAGGGCCAAGAGCACCATGAAGAGGTAGTCCCAGGCGACGGCCCGCACTCCCTCGACCTCCGCCAGATCGCGATTGAACGCTATCTTGATCAAGACGCTCGACCAGCGGAACAACACGCCCAACACCACCACCGCCAAGCCTATGGCCAACGCCACGTCCAGGTTGCTGACGGCCAGGACGTCGCCGAACAAGTAGGAGAGCAGGTCGGTCTGATATCCCTGCTGCAGCCCGATGAGCAGTACCCCGAGAGCCATGGAGCCCGAGAAGAACACTCCGATGACCGTGTCGGAGGTCAGGTCGGTGCGAAATGTGAGAAAGGTGATGCCGGCGGCCACCACGACGCAGAAGACGACCGCGGCCAGTACCGGGTCGAGGCCCAGGAGCACTCCCAGAGCGATACCCGCAAGCGCGGCGTGCGAGATGGCGTCGCTGAAGAACGAGAGGGAGCGCAGTGTCACGTAGACCCCCACTACCGCACACAACAGGCCGATAGCGAGACTGGCGACGAGTGCCCGTTGCATGAACGGGTACGCCAGGAACGGGAGAAGGTCGGTGAGGAAGGTGGGCATCAGGGTGACGGGCGGCTGGCAGGCTGCCGGACTCAGTGCCGGTGCGGGTGAGGGTGATGGTAGGACGCGGCCATCGAGCCGTAGGTCTGCTCGAGGACCTCCGGGCCGAGCACCGAGTGTGGTGCACCGGTGCAGAGCAGACGCCTGTTCAGGCAGAGCACCTGGTCGGCGTAGCGGAACACGACGTCGAGGTCGTGCGACACCATGACCACCGTTAGATTCTCCTCGTGACGCAGGTGGTGGATGAGCGCGTAGAACGTGTCTTCGCCGGCCACGTCCACACCGGCGGCAGGCTCGTCCAGAAGGAGAAGATCCGGGTGGGTGAGCAGCGCATAGGCCAGAAGGACCCGTTGGAGCTCGCCCCCCGATAGTTGGCCGATCCGCCGGTCGATGAGGTTCTCGGCGTGAACGCGGGCCAGCGTGGCCGAGATCGCCTCGCGCCGGGCGCGCCGGTTGCTCCAGAAGCCGCTCTTCCTGAGGCGCAGCAGCATCACCTCGTACACGGTGATGGGGAAGGTGCGGTCGAAGTCGAGTCGCTGGGGCATGTAGCCGATGCGATGGCGGACCGGGCCGAGGTTGCGGTTGTCGCGTCCGAAGAACGCCACGCTGCCCGTCTGAGCCGACAGGAGATTGAGCATCGTCCGCATCAGCATGGTCTTGCCGGCGCCGTTTGGTCCGATGAGTATGGCGATCTCGCCCTCGTCAACGGTGAACGAGATGTCCTCGAAGATGGTCTGACCACCAAGCTGCAGAGAGAGGTCGCGTACAACGACCGCGGCCGAGTCGAGCGGCTCATCCACCGCTGCCGCCTCCGCCAGACGTGGTGGTGCCGCCGCCGCTTCCCAGCGCCTGTGCGAACACGGCGGTATTCGCGCGCATCAGCTCTTCGTACATCCCGGCCGACAAGGTGCGGCCCTCAGGATCCACCTGGTAGACCGTCACTCCCGTCTCGCGTGCCAGCGCCGCCGCCGGGCGGGGCGAGAACTGAGGCTCAGAGAACACGGCCGTCACTCCCAGCTTCTTCACCAGGTCTACGATGCCCGCCAAGTAGGCCGGTGAGGGCTCCTTGCCGGGGAACTCCTCGATGACCGCGACCTGGTTCAACCCGTACGCGCGGGCGTAGTACTGGAAGGCGCTGTGGAAACTGACGAAGTCTTTGTGGGGGAACGCGGCGGTCGTTCGGCGGATCTCTTCGTCGAGAGCTTTCAGCCGGGCGGTGTAGGCGGCGGCCCGGGCCTGGAAATCGGCGGCGCGGGCCGGGTCGATCGAGGTGAGGGCTGCCCGGACGTTCTCCACCATGAGCTCGGCGTTGCGGGCGTCGAGCCAGACGTGCGGGTCGACGTTGGTGGGCTCTCCTGCGTCCGCGCTGCTTCCCGGGACCGGGATAGCTTCGTTCGGTCGGAGGAAGTCCAGACCGCTGGATGCCTCCACGATCTTGAGGTCCTGTCGCCCCGTGCTCTCGATCATGTCGGCGACCCACTGCTCGAGGCCGGCACCGTTGATGACCAACAGGTCGGCCTGAGCCAGGAGTTTGGCCTGCGCCGGAGTGAAGCTGGTCTGGTGAGGCGAAGCGCCCGGAGGCAGCAGATTCTCGAGACGGACCGCGTCGCCCGCCACGTTGGCCACGAAGGAGTAGAGAGGCGGCGTGGAGGTGACCACCAGGGGCTTGCCCGCGTCGGAGCCCGCGTTGGTACCGGCAGCCGGGCCCCCGCACCCGGTGGCGAACGCCACCACGAGAGCCAGGAGGGCCAGCCGCGCCGGAGCGAGGGCGCGCGCGGTCACGGGGCGTCCGCCTCTCGGCGGCACTCGGGACAGAGCCCGCGCAAGACCAGTTGGTGATCGCGCACCAGGAACCCGGTGGTGGAGAGCCGGCTGGTCGCGGCCCCGTCGAGAAGGCAGCCGTCGAGCCGTTGGATCGCCGCGCACCCTGTGCAGACGAGATGATGGTGATGGGCGCCGAATCCGTCGGCCACGTCGTAGCGTCGACAGTCGTCGTCCAGGTACAGGCGCGTCAGGATGCCAACTTCTTCAAGGGAGGCGAGGCAGCGGTACAGAGCGGAGCGTTCTCCGCCCAAGCCCATGCGATCGCCGATCTCCTCGGCCGTGAAAGCGCACTCCCCGTCCATGAACTGTTGGAGCACGGCCCGCTTCAGCCGTGTGAGCCGCAGTCCGTGGTTGTGGAGAGTATCGGTGGCGTGTGCCAGGTCCATGCGCCCCCCTTGTGGTCACCCAGTGACGGTAGCATACCGACGCCGACCATCCGTGTCAACCGCCCGGCGCCTCTTCGGAGGGCAGAAGCCGCGGCCGGAGCGCCCGGGACCATATGATAGACTGAAGACTCCTTCCGGCCCTCGCCGTGAGGCGAAAGGAGGCGACATGCGGGAAGATTTCGGGGGGTATCTACTACAGCGGCAGTTCGACGGCACCCCACTGCACGTCCATATCGACGACACGACACTGCGCGACGGCGAGCAGACCGCCGGCGTGGTCTTCGCCAACGAAGAGAAGCTCCACATCGCAAAGCTACTCGACGAGGTGGGTGTCTATCAGATCGAGGCGGGCATCCCTGTCATGGGGGGAGACGAGAAGATCGCGGTGGCCCAGATCGCCGCCCTGGACCTCAACTGCAGCATCCTGGCGTGGAATCGGGCCGTGGTCTCCGACGTGCAGGCGTCTCTCGATTGTGGCGTGGACGCCGTGGCCATCTCCATGTCGTCCTCAGACATCCATATCGAGCACAAGCTGCGGCAGAGCCGGGAGTGGGTGCTCGAGAACGTCAAGCGGGCGGTGACGTTCGCGAAGGAGCACAACGTCTACGTCTCGGTCAACGCCGAGGACGCCTCCCGCTCGGACATGGAGTTCCTGCTGAGCTTCGCCCGCACCGCCCGCGACGCCGGGGCCGACCGGCTCCGCTTCTGCGACACGCTCGGCATCCTCGACCCGTTCAACACCTTCATGAAGATCAAGACCGTGATCGACGTGGTCGGCATCGACGTGGAGATGCACACCCACAACGATTTCGGCATGGCCACGGCCAACGCCATCGCGGGCATCAGAGCGGGCGCCCGCTTCGTCAACACCACCGTCAACGGCTTGGGGGAGCGGGCGGGCAACGCCGCGCTCGAAGAGGTGGTGATGGCGATCAAGTACATCGAGGGCATCGATCTGGGGTTGAACACCGGCAAGTTCCGCGAACTGTCCGAGTACGTGGCCATCGCCTCCGACCGCCCCATACCGGCGTGGAAACCCATCGTGGGGGCCAATCTGTTCGTGTACGAGTGCGAGAACCGTTCCTCGGTGTGCTTGATCGACCCCGGCAGCTACGAGGTCTTTCCCCCGGAGGCCGTTGGGCTTCAGCGTCGCTTCATTCTGGGAAAGTACTCGGGTGCGTCCACCCTCCGTCTGAAGCTGGCAGAACACGGCATCCCCATCACCGATGACGAAGCGGCGCTGTTCATCGTGCGTATCCGCTCGAAGAGCGTGGCTCTGAAGCGGGCGCTCTTCGACGAAGAGCTGCTCGACTACTACCGCGCCGAGATCGGGGCGGTGCGGGAGGAGTTGCGAGAAGCGGAGTTCGGGGGTCGAGATCTACTGGAAGACGCCGTCGCCGACGTCGCGGCCGTGTTGAGTGAGGTGGGCGATGAAAGCTAGCCCGCTGCGCGCCGGCAGGTTCGAATCGCGGTTCACGGGCGCCCGGAACGAGGTCTTCCTGGTCGACAACACACTGCGCGACGGGGAGCAGACCGCCGGCGTGGTCTTCGCCAACCAAGAGAAAGTGCGCATCGCGAAGCTACTGTCGGATATCGGGGTGCACGAGCTCGAGGCGGGGAGTCCCTGGTTGTGCGCCGAAGAACGGGAGGCGATCAGTGAGATCTCCTCACTCGGATTGTCGGCCCGCATCCTGGCCTTCTGCCATGCCGACACCGAGCACATCCGCATGGCCGTCGATTGCGGGGTCGACGGAGTCGTCATCTCGATGAGCACGTCCGACCGGCACATCCAGAAGAAGTACGGCCGAGACCGCACCTGGCTCCTGGAGACGGTCGGGGAAGCCGTCACCGCCGCTCGAGACGCGGGTCTGCCTGTCGTGGTCTCCGCCGAGGATGCGTCGGGCACCTCGCTCGACTTCTTGCTGGCGTTCGCCGTCGCCGCCGAGAAGCTGGGCGCGGAACGGTTCCGCTTCTGCGACTCGTTGTCCCTGCTCGACCCTTTCATGTCGTTCCAGCGCGTGCAGACCGTGCTCGAGGCTATCTCCATCGATGTCGAAGTACACTGCCACAACGACTTCGGCATGGCTACGGCCAACAGCCTGGCGGGCATCCGCGCCGGTGCTCGCTACGTCACCGTGTCGGTGAACGGTCTCGGCGAGCGGACCGGGAACGCCGCGCTCGAAGAGGTGGTGATGGCCCTCAAGTACATCGACGGGCACGACCTGGGCATCACGACGGGTCAGTTCCGCGAGATCTCCGAGTATGTCGCCCGGGCCTCCAGCCGGGCCATCCCGATCTGGAAGGCCATCGTGGGCACGAACGTGTTCGCCCACGAATCGGGTATCCATGCCGACGGGGTGATCAAGAACCCGCTCACCTACGAAGTCTTCAGTCCCGATGAGGTGGGACTCGCCCGCCAACTGGTGGTCGGCAAGCATTCCGGCAGCCGCACGATCCAGTACAAGTTCAAGGAGTTCGGGATCGATCTTACAGATGCCGAGGCCAACGACATCCTGGCCATGACCCGCACCATGTCGGTGGATCTCAAGCGGGCCCTCTTTGAAAAGGAGTTGATGTACATCTACCAGGATTTCCTGCGCTTGACGGAGCAGCGCCGGGAACAGGCGGATGACACGGACGACGACGAGTGACATCCCCGCTCTCGGAAAGTCGCGGGCCGTGGAGGGTGTGAGCGGTGCGCCCGCGGATCGTGCGCCGCGATCGCTCTTCATCACCCAGGATTTCCCCCCTCGGGTGGGCGGGTTCCAATCGTACTACTGGGGGCTTCTCAGGACGCTCGATCCGGAGGATGTCGTGATCCTGGCATCGCATCATCCCGGGGCGGCTTCGTTCGACGCCACGCATCCGTATCGAGTGGTGCGCCACCCGCGTTCTGATCCTGCTGCCCACGCCCGCGTTGTTGCAGATCCGCCCGGCGGCTGATCGCCGAGCACGATCTGCGCCTGGTCCAACTGGGCCAGACGTTGCCCAACGGTCTGCTCGGTCCGGCGTTGACGCGGCGCACTGGGTTGCCCTACCTCGTGCTCCTCGCCGGCGCGGAGTTGACCCTGCCGGCGGCCCTTCCCGGCTCGGGAGCGGCGGTGCGTCACGTCTTGGGTCGCGCCGCGCTTCTGTTGACCGTCAGTGGATATACGGCCGCCGCCGCCGAACGCGTGGTCAAAGGCAGGGTGCCTATCGCCGTCCTCCGCCCGACTCTCGATCTGGACGGGCCCGATCGCGACGGCGCGGCACCCGCTGCGGTGGCACCCCCTGCGTTGACGGCGGCGCGGCAGAGGGCGCGGAACGCCGATTCGCTCGTGGTGTGTGTCGGGCGGCTCGTGCCGCGCAAAGGTCAGGACCGTCTCATCGACGCGCTCGCGCTACTCGCGCCTCGATATCCCGGCCTCCAGCTGGCACTCGTGGGAAGTGGTCGTCTCGCCGCGGCCTTGGAGCGGAGGGCCCGGCGTCTGGGGGTGGAGGACCGTGTCCATCTGCTTGGAGCTTTGCCTCACTCACAGGTGACGGAATGGCTCGCCGCCGCGGATGTCTTCGCCTCGCCATGCCGCGTGCGCTGGGGTGGGCTGGAGGTGGAAGGCTTCGGCATCGTGTTCGCGGAAGCCGCGGCCGCCGGCCTCCCGGTGCTGGCCGGGCGCTCTGGAGGAGCGCCGGAAGCGGTTGCCGAGGGGGACACGGGCATCGTGGTGAATGGATCCTCAGCATCCGAGGTGGCCGCCGGTTTGGAGAGGATGCTCCGGTTGAGTCCGGCCGGCAGGCGGAACATGGGTGGGCGGGGGAGGGCTCTCGCCCGGGAGCGTCATGCCCCCGCGGTCGTGGGACGGCGCTATCGAGAGCTCCTGTGGCGCGCGGCAGGCGCCGAGACGTGCAGGGATAACCGTGGGCACGACTGAACCTGAGGTCGTAACCAGCTCCGGCTTGTCGTGGCGCAGACTGGCTCTGGGACTCGTCGGCGGGTTGGCCGTCGGGGTCGTGACGATAGCGATCTTCGCCCCACACGCGGGTAACGACCTGGCTGCGGCTACCCGGACGGCCAGCGAGCCCCTGTGGCTGGTGGTGGCCCTGGTGGCTTTGCTCGTGGCGCTGGCCGCCGACGCTGCCACCCTTGCGATCCTGGTCCGCCGTCTCTCCACGTGTACGTCGGTCTTCGGAGCCGGCGGGGTCGCCATAGAGGGCGCATTGATAGGGGGGGCCACCTCGTTCGGTGGTCTCGAGGTTCCCTACCAGATCATGAGGCTGCGCGGGCTGGGCGTGTCGTTGTCACAGTCCACCTCGGTCATCTTGGTCAAGGCCATGGTGCATATCTCGGTTCTGGCCGTAGTGGCGGCGGCGGCCCTCCTGCCGCTCGGGGCTGCTGCACTCACGCCATTGCAGCGGTGGATACTCCTGGCTGTCATTGCTGCGCTCATCCTTGCGTGGCTCGTCGTGACCGCGTGGCTGCGGTGGCCTTTTGGCGTCAACCGTCTGCCCAGGCAGGTGGGGCGCCGTCTGGAGGATTTCTTCGAGGCAGTCCGCATGTTGCGAGGCGGCGGCGTGCGGCTGGCGGCGGCGGTGACTGTTCTTCAGTTGACCTACTGGATAGCGATGTTCTCTCTCATCCCGCTCATCCTCCTAGCGTTGGGCTGGCGCGGGTCGCTGGTGCCGATCGTGGTGGGACAGGCGGTGTTGCAGATGCTCATGCCCCTGTCGCCGCTCCCAGGCGGCGCGGGAGTGGCCGAGATCGGCTACCTGGGCCTGGTGGGTAGGTCGGTACCCCAGGATCTTACGGTCGCAAGCCTGGTACTCTGGCGCATATATACCTGGGTGATACCGATGGCGCTGGGAGCGCTGGCGCTCGCCGTGCGAACCGCGACCCATCGCCGCCCGGCGGCGGCGATGCTGGGGCCTCAGTCATGCGGTGAAGGTGAGGACTAGGAAAATGCCCCTCGTGTCCTCTATCCTAGAGAGGTACTCCTGGCGAGGAGATCGATGGGAAGGTGTCGCTTGCGTATAGCCCTGGTTTCTCCGTATTCGTGGACCGTGCCCGGCGGGGTGAACGAACACGTGCGGAACTTGGCCGCCCAACTCGACGGGCAAGGGCATGAAGCCTGGATCATCGCGCCGTCGGGCAGTGTCAGGCGCCGCGACAAATCCCCCCGTCCCGAGCGGTTCATCTCGGTGGGGGTGGCCGTGGCGGTGAACTCGAACGGCTCTCGGGCCCATGTGAACACCTGGCCCCTCATGCTCCAGCGGATGGAGCGTCTGCTCGACGACCACGAGTTCGATCTCATCCACGCGCACGAGCCCTGCACTCCTTCGGTCTCCGCGTCCGCCGTGATGCAGAGCTCGGTGCCGGTGGTGGGCACCTTCCACCGTTCCGGTGGGAGCACGTGGGGATACCGCATGTTCCTGCCTCTCGCGCGCAAGGTAGTGGAACGATTGGCAGTGCGGATCGCCGTCTCCCCCTTGGCGCGCGACTATGCCGCCGAGTTCTTCCCCGGAGATTTCCGGATCATCCCCAACGGGGTCGACATGACCGACTTCGTGCTGGATAGTCCCGCAGAGCGGGTGCCGGGGCGGGTCATCTTCATCGGCCGACCAGACCGCCGCAAGGGACTGGACGTGTTGCTGCAGGCGTGGGTGCTCCTCAAGAAGCGCATGCCTTCCGCCAGCTTGGTCGTGGTGGGCGCCACGGAATCGGAGGTCCAGGACGTCGTGGACAAATCCACGCCGCGCCTTTCCGGCCCGCTTCGCGATGTGGCGGCCCTGGGACGTGTCGATCTGCAGGGGAAGATGAAAGAGATGGGAGAGGCCGAGGCCCTTGCCGTGCCTTCCCTTCGGGGCGAGAGTTTCGGTATCGTCCTGGTGGAGGGGATGGCGGCCGGCGTACCCGTAGTGGCTTCGGATATCCCCGCGTATCGCGCGGTGCTCGACGACGGAAGGCTGGGTCGCTTGGTGCCCCCGGGAGATCCGGAGGCGTTGGCCGATAATCTTCTGGCCGTGTTGCGCGATGCCGACCTGCGGCGAGATCTGACGGCTCGGGCCTTCACCGGAGTGGAGATGTTCGCGTGGCCACGGGTTGCGACCGACATCATGGCCGCTTATCGGGACGCGATGGAAGAGTCGGCTGTTCCCGGTCGTCTGGCCTGGGAAGCGGGCACGCCGCCCTTCTCGCCCGTCTCTGCCACCGAAAGACAATAGCGACCGCAACAGGGTGGCCGGAAGGAGATCGACGAATCATGCGTACGCTCATGGTGCATTTTGCTGGGGGGACTGAGATCTCCATCGAGACCACCGCGGAGCCCTCCACCGTCTTCGAGGCCTTGGGGGGAGATGGTGACTGGCTCGTGGTCGAAGACGTGAGCGGCCAACGTCACTATCTCGCCGTACCTCAGATCGCGTATTTGACCTTTGCCGGCAAGAAGGGCGTCGGTTTCCGGGCCTAACGAGGAGGACAGTGTGGCGTATGTAGTGACGTGCATCCCCGGTGACGGCACCGGGCCGGAGTTGATGGCCGCGACCAAGGTGACGGTGGCCGCCACCGGCGTCGACATCGAGTGGGTCGACGTGGAGGCGGGAGCCGACGTGATGGAGAAATACGGCACGCCGCTGCCTGCCGGTGTGTTGGATTCGCTCCGCGAGACGAAGGTGGGGATCAAGGGGCCGATCACGACCCCGGTGGGCTCTGGTTTTCGGAGCGTGAACGTCAGCCTGCGCAAGCAACTCGACCTCTACGCCAATCTGCGCCCCGCCGTCTCGATCCCGGGTGTTAAGTCGCGCTACGAGGACATCGATCTGGTGATCGTGCGCGAGAACACGGAAGACCTCTACGCCGGGGTAGAACACATGGTCGGGCCGGATGCAGCCGAGTCGATCAAGATCATCACCCGCGCGGCCTCCGATCGCATCGCCCGGTTCGCCTTCGAGTATGCCCGTCGCGAGGGTAGGCAGAAGGTGACGGCCGTCCACAAAGCCAACATCATGAAACTGTCCGACGGCCTGTTCCTCGAGGTGGCCCGCACCGTCTCCGCCGAGTATCCCGACCTGGAGTTCGAGGATCGGATCGTTGACAATATGTGCATGCAGCTCGTGCAGAAGCCCGAACTCTACGATGTTCTTCTCTGTCCGAACCTGTACGGGGACATCCTGAGCGATCTCGCCGCCGGCCTCGTCGGGGGTCTGGGTGTGGCGCCGGGAGCCAATATCGGCCGCGAGATAGCCCTGTTCGAGCCTGTCCACGGCTCGGCGCCCAAGTACGCGGGCCAGGACAAGGTGAACCCCACCGCCCTCATCCTGTCCGCGGTGCTGATGCTGAGCCATCTGGGCGAACGACGGGCTGCGACGGCCCTCTTTCAAGCGGTGAAAGACGTGATCGCCGCCGGGCAGAGCGTCACGTACGATCTCGGCGGCACGTCCGGCACCCGAGCGATGGGTGAGGCTATCGCCGCACGGGCGCGCGTGCTCTTGGCCAAGGAGGCTGTTGAAGATCGAAGCTTCGGTCGCCAGAAGAACGCACTGGACGGCGCGATACGTCGTCCTCGGTCGCGCACGTAGCACTGCTACGAGCCCTTCCTGCGTCCTTGTCTCGCACGTGCCCATCGCGCCCTGGCGGCGAGGCGTCATTCTTCAACAGCCTGCCAGTCTTTCGCCGCCGCACCCGGGGGGCTCGCCATGACGATGACGGACCCCGTGGCGGCAGTAGATGCCGTATGGGTAGGGAATCACGTCGCTTCCTACCGAATCGATAGGAAACTCTAGACAACCGTGGCGCATCGGTGATAGCGTCATGACCGGCTAGGGAGACTCGGTCGCGACAGGGGAAGCGATGTTGAGGGGAGCAGAGCCGTCTGCTGGTTCGCCCGACCACGAGGAGCCGTCGTCGACGGGCGTGCTCGATCGGGCCGACATCGAGATCATCCAGGCCCTGAAAGACGATGGGCGCATGGCCTTCTCCGAGATCGCGCGACGCCTGGGCGTTTCGCCGGGCATGGTCCGCCAGCGATACCAGAGGTTGGTCGAGAACGGGGTGCTTCACATCGCCGCGATCACCAATCCGTTCCTCACCGGCCATCCGACCGTAGCCGTGGTTGGCATAAACGCCGACTTCGCCCGTATCGAGGAGGTGGCTGCCCGGATCGCCGCCCTGTCCGAGGTCACGTGGCTCGTCATCGTGGCGGGCAGGTTCGATCTGGTGGCCGAGGTCAACTGCCGCGACCAGGATCATCTGCTGGAGTTCCTGTCGCGGGGGTTGAACGGCGTCGAGGGTGTGCGTGACACGGAGACGTTCACCCAACTCCGCGTGCTCAAAGACGTGTACTACTGCTGAGGCATGTGTGCCTCGACCTGTGGTGCAGGCCGTGTGAGGAGGGACGGCCTGCGCAGGATAGAAGTCTACAAGACTGATAGAAGAACCGATGGGAACATGTCGAAGGAGAAGGGGGAGGCAATGGAGACGGATGTAGTGGCAGCAAAACCGCGAGATTTCACCCCGGAGGCGGATAAGGGGCTCAAGAGCGAGGCGGTCGGACTACTCTCGAGCATTGTCATCGGCGTCTCTTCCACCGCGCCCGCGTACAGCCTGGCCGCCTCGCTCGGGTTCGTCGCCATGGTCGCCGGGATGGGCAACAAGTCGCCCGCCATCATCATCGTTGCCTTCCTCCCGATGCTCCTCATAGCGGGGGCGTACTACTATCTGAACAAGGCCGACCCTGACTGCGGCACTACCTTCATGTGGACGGTGCGGTCCTTTGGACCTCACCTGGGTTGGGTCACGGGTTGGGTCATGGTGGCGGCCGACATCATCGTCATGGCGAGCTTGGCTCAGATCACGGGCACGTATTTCTTTTTGCTTTTCGGGCTCGATAGTTTCGCCGAATCGACGTTCTGGGTGACGTTGGTGGGTGTCGTCTTCCTCGTCATCATGACCATCATCACAGCGCTCGGCATCGAGCTTGCTGCCGAGATCCAGTGGGGTCTGCTGGGCATCGAGTTCGTCATCCTGGTCGTGTTCTCCGTCGTGGCCTTGATCAAGGTATACGGCGGGGGGATCGCCGATTCGGTGAAGCCCCAGTGGGAGTGGTTCTCACCCTTCGGACTGTCGGCGAGCACCCTGGCAGGTGGTGTGTTGCTCGCCCTCTTCATATACTGGGGGTGGGACACTGCGGTCTCGGTGAATGAAGAGACGGAGCAGAAGAACCGCGTGCCCGGGATGGCTGCAGTCATCAGCACGTTCTTGCTCGTGGGCATCTACCTTCTGGCGACGACCGCCGCGCAGGCGGTTCACGGCCCGGCCTTCCTCGTGGAGAACGCGGACGACGTGCTCAGCCCGCTGGGCACCGACGTGCTGGGCTCCTGGGTCACGAAAGCGCTCATCTTCGCGGTGCTCACCTCGGCCGCCGCTTCGACGATGACCACCATCCTGCCCGGCGCGAGGACGACCCTGTCGATGGCGACCCACGGAGCCATTCCCAAGATCTTCTCCCGGATGAACACCCGGTATCAGACACCGGTCTGGAGCACGGGCATCTACGGCGCGCTGTCGGTCATATGGTATGTCGGGCTCACCGCAGCCAGTGCGAACGTGCTGGCCGACTCCATCGCCGCTCTGGGCCTCATGATCGCCTTCTACTACGGCATGAACGGTTTTGCGGCGCCGATGTTGTACCGGCACCAGATCTTTTCGAGCGTGAAGAACTTCCTTCTGCTCGCGTTCTTCCCCATCCTCGGAGGGCTCGCGCTCTTCTGGGCGTTCGTCCAGTCTCTGATCAATCTGTGGGACCCGGCGAATTCCGAATCGGGCAGCTCCTGGTTCGGAGTGGGGCCACCCTTCATTCTCGGACTCGGGTTCATCATATCCGGGGTGTTGGTCATGTTCGTCGCCATGTACAAGAACCCGGAGTTCTTCAAGCGCAAGCGCGAGACCGTGGAGACGATGGTCCAGGATACGGTCGTCTAGGAGGCTACGAACCCGTGACGCGGCCCCTGTCCGTCAGGATCGCCTGCGAACGCAATCCCAAGAAGAGGTCGACCAGGATCTCGGTGTCGCCGAGTCTGATACCGAGAAGCGACTCTATCTTCTTGAGGCGGTAGCGCATCGTGTTCTGATGGACGTACAGACGCTTGGCCGCCCGGCCGACCGATCGTTGCTCTTCCAGGTAGGTCATGAGCGACCGCACCAGTTCGTCGTGGTGGGCGTCATCGTGCTCCTGCAGCGCGCCGATGGTCGATGCGTAGAAGAGTTCGAGTTGCTCGCTGCTCTGATTCTCGAGCGCGCGGATACTGGGACCGAGTTCGTTGAAGAGCGCGATGGTGCTCAGTCCGCTGCCGCGCGCAAGTCGTGTCGCCTCGCGGGCTTGAGCACAGGCCCGAGCCACCGCTTCGACTCCGATGAAGGCATCGGAGAGCCCCCCGCATACCTGCGCCCACGGCGCCCGTTCCTCGATGCGCCCGCGTACGAGAAGTCCTGTTGAACGGAGTTGTTCGTCTCCGGAGCGCCCTGGTTGGAGCAGCACGATGATCGCATCCCCTCGTGACATGGCCACTGTGGGGTATCCCTGAGCGGCCAGGGCCGTCTCGATGATCTCCTGGAGTTCGGCACGGGCTTCCTCGGCCTGTTCCTCCGCCTTGGGGCCCCGGGACGTCCTGGGCCCCGCCGGCCGCTCCGTCTCCACCAACAACACCCTCAGGGGGCGCTCCACATCGATGTGATGCGCGCGGAGCCGGCCCGCCTGCTCGGCCGGGTCGCCTGAGCCGGCGATCAGCTCGTCCAGGAGGTCCGCGCGCAGCTTCCGCTGCAGGAGTTCGCTGTCCCGCGATCTCAGGAGCTCCAGCGCAAGGAGCTTCTGTGCGTAGGTGAGCACGATGTCGGCGAATTCGGCCAAGTGTTCCCGTGCCGGCATCGCCAGGGCGAGCACCCGGTGCATGCGCCCATGACTGCGCACCTCGCGAAAGACCAGCCTCAGGTCGTCGAACGCCATCTCGCGGGGCAGGTCGCCGCTGCGGGCCGTGTCGCAGTACGTCTGCCAGATGCGGTCGGCCTGCGCGCCGTCGATGCGCACGCGATGCGGAGCCAGGCTGACCACGGCGCCGTCGGCGTCGTAGAGCACGATGGTCGCCGCCAGCAGCATCGAGAGCGACGAGACCAAGTGGTCGGCGCCCTTCTCCTCCACGAGCAGCGAGAGCAGATGGTTCTGCACCGAGAGGCTGCGTCGCAGGCGATGCATGTCGGTGCTGAGCAGGCTCGTGAAAATGTAGGAGGTGACCATCCGGAAGGGGATGTGATAGCCGACCTCGAAGAGCGGGAGCCCGGCCGTTTCGGCGGCCTCGCGCAACTCGGGCGGCGCCCCCTCCTCGGCTATGCCGGCAGCGTAGCCGACCGCGGCCATGCCGGCCTCGGACAGGCGATGGATGAACTCCCGCTGCAGACCAGGATCATTCTTGAGCGACAGTCCGGTCGTGAGCAACACATCTCGGGGAGCGAGCCACGGAGTGGGGTCGGGCATCTCGGAGATGTGCACGCCGCCCACCTGCCGGCCGCACCCCCGCTTTCCGGCTACCAGCGTCAGGCCGAGATCCGGCTCGTTCAGGAGGTCCTGGACGGTCAGACGCGGACGCTGGTGTGCAGACATCACCCTCCCATCGGCAGCCCTAGTTCGCGGACGGCCCCCGGCAACTCCCAGAGATAGCGTACCAGTCGTACCCCGGCTGCGGTCAAGGCCTGTTCTTTGCTCTCGATAGTACCGGTATCGTCCGACATCATAGCCGCCGCCCTGCCGATCCGTCTGCCGCGGGGCGCGTGGCGTCCCACCACCAGTCCCACCACCGGTTTGGTGATCTCCCGCGCGATGACCGCTGCGGCCCGCTCCTCGGCGTCGCCGCCGATGGCTCCGACCATGACGATGGCCGCGGTGGCGGGGTCGGCTTGGGCCACGCGAAGGTACTCGGCGAAGTCTCGGCCGATCATCTGACTGTCGCCGATGCCGATGCACGCCGATTGCCCGATGCCGTCGTCTGTGAGCGCCTTTGCGACCTCGTAGGTGAGGGTGCCGCAGCGACTGACCACGGCGACGCTTCCCGGGCAGGTGTATTCGGGAGGTATCGTGCCAAGGCTGGTGCGGCCGGGAACCAGGATGCCGGGGCTGTCGGGCCCGATCATCCACACGTTGCGGGAACGGGTGAAGTGCCGCAGGTGCATCTGGTCGTGAAGCGGCACGCCCGCGGCGATGACCACGATCAACGGCACGAGCGCGAGCGCCGCCTCCTCCACCGCCGCGCGGACGAAGGGGGCGGGGGCAAACGTCACGCAGGCATCGATCGGGCCCGCCGCTGACACAGCTTCCGACACGTGGGCGAACACGGGCACCCCTTCGACTTCACTGCTGTTCGGGCTGGGGGCGATGGAGGCCACGATCGTGGTGCCATAACCGCGCATGGAGCGGGTCTGGGAGTGCCGGAGGGCATCGGTCGTGCCGTGAAACATGACGCGCGTCTCGTTGCCCACCAGGAAGCCCATCACGGCCCCCCGTTGCTTCGACCGCGGCGTATTCCGGCGTCGGGCATGCGTTCGGCGGTAGCGGCCCATTCGACGGCCGTCCGGATGTCCGGGGCGACCGTGACGCCGTGGCGTTGCAGGATGTCACGACCCTCGTCGGCGAGGGCGCCGTGCAGCACCGCGAAGGTAGGCACGGGATCGTCCGCGATGTCGTCCATGGCCCGTGCGATGCCCGCCGCGGCTTTCATGGCTTCGGCGACCCCCAGGCTGAGCACGATAAGCCGGGAACGGACCGTGGAATCGCGCATGCTGCGGTCCTGTAGGATGCGGACGCCTGCGTAGAATCCCTCTGCGTCGGCTTCGTGACCCGTGTCAAGAAGATTGGCGGGCGTCGATCCGAACGCCGCCGCCCCGTCCAGCAGAGACAGGTGGAGACCGGCGCCGTCGGCCATGAGGCAGATCTCGCCGCCTAGCTCGACGTACTCGAGGCCTGCCTCATGGGCCCGCTTCTCGAACTCGGGCCGATCCGGGCGTCCCACGCGGGCGAGGTTCTCTGACTGGCGGAACAAGGCGGCATCGTCCACCACGACCGTGGCTTCCGCCGCGATGAGCCCCGCGGAAGTAGCCACGAGAGGATCGAGTTCGATCAGGCTCAGGTCGTACTCGCAGAACGCGCTCAGCAGGTTGGCGAGTAGGCGGGCAACCCCCTCCAGCGCGTTCCCCACGTCCCCCATCCCGGAGGGCGAGAGCCCATCGGCCAGTCGTTCGGCGACCCAGGCCGGTGTGGTGCCGGGCAGATCCTCCACCGGGACGGGGATGCGCAGCATGCGTGCGGCGGGTCCGTCCACATCGCTGCCGCACCGCGGGCAGAACAGCAGCACCGGGCAGGCGCGGAAGGTGTCGAACGTCACTGCTGCGTAGAGCTCTCTGCCTCGGGGGCGCAGGCTCTCTATCAGAAGACCCACGGGGCTCTCGCCCCCGATGTCGGGCGTGAGCAGTCGACGGGCCTCCACCTCGGTGCCGGCCCGGTCGTGCACGACGACGACGTCGGCCTCTCGCGCTCGACCCGCGGACAGCTGGCTCTTGACGACGCAGGGGAACCCGATCGCCAGGGCCGCCCTACCCGCGGACTCCAAACTCCCCGCGAAGATCCCGGGCGGGCACGAGACGCCCAATCGGGCAAGGAAGGCCTTGCCCTCGAATTCGTACAAGTCCATACGCCTCTTCGAGATCAGGCTGCGGGTGGCACGCCCTCCGCCCCCCAGCCGCGCACCGTGTAGTAGGCGGTGAGTTGACCGCGGAGCTCGTTCTCGTCCACGGGGGGATTGTCGTCGAGGGGCTCGGTCAGGAATCGCGTGGGCAACCAGTCGTCGGCCGTGGACAGGCCCATGGCGAAGTTGAGTCGCCTGACCCGGGTGAGCAGGGAGTTGGCCAGGATCTTGAGATCGTCCACGGCGATAGGTTCACCGCCCAACTCGCCCACGAGGACGGCGAGGTCGTCCCAGGTCAGCCAGTCGCGGTAGAAGCGGCACATGACCAGGCAGTCGTAGAGGAACATGCGGTCCTCGTAGTCGATGAAGAGTCGCGCCGTTCCCTCGCTCGTCCAGATCCTTGGTCATGCCGGCCAGGATGGGTTTGTAGAACGTGGCGCGCAGGTGGCAGGCGCCTCGCGGGCTGGTGGCATAGGCCAGGCCCATGCCGCGCAGAGCGCGGGGGTCGTAGCCGGCCGGCTCCAGGCCCTTCACGTGTATGGCCTCGTCCTCCATGCCCAGAGCCGCGGCGGCGCCGCGGATGCCGCGGGCCAAGATGTCGCCCAGCGGGGTGCTCCGATCGGCGATCTCCTGGAGCATCTGCGCGATGGCCGCGACGTCGCCCGGGAGCGGGAGCGCCGTCGATCGTGCCCCGCTGCCCCGCCTTGATCGCCAGAGCCACCACGTTGCCCGCGCTCATGGTGTCCACGCCCAGCCGATTGCACTCTTCGTGCAGCATGACCACATCCTGGGCCTGCTCGACCATGCAGAGTCCTCCGAACGAGTACAGGGTCTCGTATTCCGGTCCGTGGATCTCCCTGCCGGCGTGGGGTCCCTCCAAGATGGTGAGATGGCGGCGGCAGCGGACCGGGCAGGGGGGACAGGTGCCGTTCTCGACTCTCGCCCAGGTCGGATAGTTCTCCGCCTGCAGCGTCTCGCGGTGTGGCGCCCTCCCGCTCGACCAGTAGTCGGTGGGGAACGCGCCGGCCTCGTTCAGCACCGCGACCATCATGGGCGTGCCTAGGCGGCGATAGGCGTCGGCCGCCGGGGAACCCGTGGCCAAACCGGACACGGCTCTTGCGGACCGCGTCGAAGGCTTCACTGCCTTTCGCGTGCAGGGGACCCGGGGCGGTGACCGTGATCGCCTTCAGCTTCTTGCTCCCGAACACGGCGCCCATGCCGCCGCGTCCCAGGGCGTGATCCTTCTCCAACTGCACCGAGGCGCAGATGGTGAGGTTCTCACCTGCCGGCCCGATGATCATGGTGGAGGAGCGCTTGGCGAGCAGCCGCCGACAACGCCTCATCCGTCGCGAAGACGTCGAGGCCCCACAGATCGTCCGCCGGGATCAGCGCGGCGCCGGCGGCATCGATGTGAAGTCGCACCGGAGCGGCGCCGGCGCCGGTGACCACGACCGCGTCCCAGCCGGTCTCCCGCATGGTCCGGGCCATAGTGCCGCCCGCATACGACTCGAGGAAGGCGCCGGTCATCGGGACTCTTGGTGAAGGCCCCGAAGCGGTCGGAACCCGAGAACCCGTAGGCCGCGAGAGGGCTGGGGGTGAAGATCAGCACGTTGCCCGCCGACAAGGGGATCGACAGCCGGGTCGAGGTGGCGTTCGAGCAACTCGAGAGCCAGGGCCTTGCCGCCCAAGCCGTGGATGGCGGGAAACGATGTCTCTTCGGTCGAACTGGTCCCGGTCGTCAGGTCGATATGCAGGATCCTTCTCATACATACCCCCCCAACCCCAACTCCCGCACAAGCTCCGCCGTGGGCCGACCTTCCGTGTCCCAACCCCGCACCTCGTAGTACTCCCGCTTCATCTCGGCGAAGAGCGCCGGGTCGCAAGGAGCGGCCGGAATCGGTAAGCGGGATCTCGAGTCCTTGCGGCATGGAGTCGTCCGCCGCCGTCCAGCCCTCGCGCAGGTTGAAGAGGCGCACGAGGTTCCAGACCCGCCCACCGAGGGCGATATAGTCGTCCGCTGTCATCTCGATGCCCACCGCCGCCAGCATGGCGGCGGCATCGTCCTTGCTTGTAGCCGATGAAGTCACAGCCCACGAGACTCCACTCGGCCGCGTTCTCGTCCTGCTCGCCCGCCACAAAGGCCGCCTTGCCTGCCCCGCCGAAGGGATCGGCGTTCGGATCCTCAGAGAGGGCGTCGGCGGCGATGGGCCAGGAGCGCATGTGACAGCCGCCCCTGTCTGAGGTGGCGTATGCCAGGGCCATACCCACACTGCCCCGGGGGTCGTACGCCGGGTACTCCAGGTTCTTGACCTCGAAGACCGGCACCTGGGAGTCGTCGATACCCCAGGCCTTGGCCGCCCTGTTGATGCCCTGCGCCGAGGTCCGCCCCCAGGCCGCGGCCGAAGGCGATGTCCTCGGTGAGGGCGATCTGACCAGCCGAATCGCCGAAGCGAAGCGGGGAGTCGATCAGTCCCCGCTCGGCGCAGTCCATGGCAAAGGCCACCGCCGCTCCGGTGGAGATGGTGTCGAGGCCGAGCTCATCGCAGACCTCAGCGAACTTCACGATGCGCGGAGAAGTCGGCGTTGCCGGTGTTCGACGCCGCGAGGCCGATGGTCTCGTATTCGAGCTTGTCCGCCTCGGCGCCCGGGAAGGCGCCCTCGTGTCGCGCGCACATGGGGGCCGCAGTTGACCGGGCAGTTGTAGCAGCCCTCTCGGCTTATGAGGTTCGCGATGACCGGCTCGTGGCCGATGGCCTCCGCCCCCTCGAAGCTGCCCGCGCTCCAGTTGCGTGTCGGCAGCACGTTCACCCCGTTGGTCCAATCCACGATGGCCGGAGTGCCGGCGTCGGCGAGCCAGGAGGAGGGGGAGTCTTCGGCCATGATCTTGCGGGAGAGCTCCGTGCGCAACGCGCGGGCCCCGTCCGTGAGATCTGAGGGCCCTTGCCGCCTTTGACGGCGATGGCCTTCAGGTTCTTGGCGCCCATGACCGCGCCCGAGCCGCCGCGGCCGTTGTAGCCGGAGCGACCCTTCTTGGTGTCGCCCGGCGTTGTTGCCGATGCACGCGAGAGCCACCTGGTTCTCCCCGGCCGGGCCGATGGCGGCTACGCGGAAGTGGGCGAAGCGGGGGTCGTCGTCGGTTCCCGCGATCGTCGCTCCGGCAAGATCGGGAGCAGGCGTACGATGCGGGCGCCCTCCTCGGTCACCTCAAGGTAGGAGAGGACGGGGGCCTCGGCCGGTGATGATGATGCCCGAGAAGGCCGGCCTTGCGCAACTCCCAGGCGAAGTAGCCCCCGGCGTAGGTGTCGAGGAAGCCGCCGGTGGCCGGCGACTTGGTCACCACCGCGTGCCGGCAGGTGCCGGGGAAGATGCCCGAGAGCGGGGCCGGTCATGAAGATCAGCAGGTTCTCGGGGGAGAGAGGGTCGGTGCCGGGGGGAAGCTCGGACGAGAGGTAGTGGGCGGCCAGGCCCTTGCCTCCGAGGAAGCGCGAGATGAGTTCCGCGGGCACCTCTTCCCGGCACGAGGTGCCGGTGGTGAGGTCGGCGCGCAGGATGTGGTAGGGCATGGGAGGCTCCTTGTTACTTGGAGGAAGCGGCCTGGGTGCGGTTCCGGAGCGCACGGCACGCGCCGCCCCGGAACCGCTGAAACCGGTACTACGCCAGCCCCGCCTCCTTGGTCACCTCGGTGAGCGACTCGGCGACGATGGCCAGTCCACGTTCGAGGGTGTCGAGTTCGATCGTGAGCGGCATGAGGGGCCGGATGACGTTGCCGTGAGTGCCGGCCGAGATCATGATCACGCCTCTCTCGGCCGCCCGGGCGACCAGGGCCTTCGTCAGGTCGGCCGCCGGCGTCTTGGTGGCCCGGTCGGTGACCAGTTCCATGCAGATCATCGCACCCAGGCCGCGGACATCTCCGACGACCTCCAGGTCCTCCGCCAGACGCGCGAACGCGGAACGGACACGGTCGCCTACCACGACGGCGCGGTCGAGGAGATTCTCTTCCTCGATGATGTCGAACACGGCCAGAGCGGCGCGGCAGGCCGTCGGGTTCCCTCCGTACGTTCCCCCCAGGCCGCCGGCGTGGGGTGCGTCCATCACGTCGGCCCGTCCGGTGATACCGGAGAGCGGATAACCGGCGGCGAGGGCCTTCGCCGTGGTCATGATGTCGGGCTCGACACCCCAATGCTCGATGGCGAACAACTTGCCCGTGCGGCCGAAGCCCGACTGGACCTCGTCGGCGATGAACAGGATGCCGTGCTTCTCGCAGATGGCCTTGATCTTGGGGAAGTACTCCTTCGGCGGAGCGACGAACCCGCCCTCGCCCAGCACCGGCTCGGCCAGCACCGCGGCCACCTCGTCGGCTTCGACGTAGTTCTTGAATGCGTCCTCGAGCAGGTCCGCACACGCCACACCGCAGGCCGGATAGGCCAGATCGAGCGGGCAACGGTAGCAGTACGCGTAGGGCAGGCGATAGATCTCGGGGGCGAAGGGACCGAAGCCCTTCTTGTAGGGCATGGTCTTGGAGGTGAGGGTCATCGTCATGCAGCGTGCGCCCGTGGAATGCGTCCTCGAAGGCCACGATAGCGTCTCGGCCTGTGCTGTAGCGGGCGATCTTGACCGCGTTCTCCACGGCCTCGGCGCCCGAATTGGCGAACATGGTCTTCTTGGGCGACGGGCCGGGGGCGGCCGCGTTCATCTTCTTGGCCAGCTCGATGTAGGCCTCATACATGACTACGTGGAAGCAGGTGTGCGAGAACTTGGCCGCCTGATCCTGCGCCGCGGCGACCACCTTGGGGTGGCAATGGCCCACCGCCATCACCCCGATACCGGCGGCGAAATCGATGTACTCCCGCCCTTCCACATCGGTGATGATGGCGTTCTTGGCCTTGGCGGCGAACAGGTTGGTCACATTGAAGGGGCCGCGCGGCACGTGCTGGTCGCGGGCCTGTTTGAGTTCCTCGTTGGTCATGCTCTCCTCCGTTTCAGATCTTCTGTGACTGGTCTGGGCGGGCTTCCCAGACCGCCCCCATGGCGTCCAGGATGAGCCGGGCGGCGAGGATGGCGGTGATCTCGCCGTGGTCGTACTGCGGATTCACCTCGACGACATCGAGGCCGATAACTGTGCCGTGCCGGGCGAGAGCGCGGATCAACGCGCGTCCTTCGCTGTAGGCGAGGCCCCCCGGCTCGGGAGTGCCGGTGCCCGGGGCGATACCGGGGTCGAACACGTCGATGTCTATGGAGATGTACAGCGGCGCGCCCGCGGGCACCAACTCGAGCACTCCCGGTGTGCCCACTTCGGTGAAGGACTCGCGGGTGACCACCTGGACGCCTCGTCTCTGGGCCTCCTCCCAATCGGCCTTGCCGCTGTTGAAGCCGCGGATGCCCACCTGGGTGACGCCCGCGACCAGCGATTCGTCCATCGCCTGCCGGATCGGGGTGCCGTGGGCGTAGGGAGGCAGGTAGGAGTCGAAGTCCATGTGCGTGTCCAGGTGCACCAGGTACGGACGCGGCTCCGCGGGACGGGCTCTGGCCAGGCCTCTAAGAATAGAGGCGGTAACGGAGTGGTCACCGCCCAGGGCCACCGGCACGGCGCCCGCTCCGACGATCCCGGCTGCGGCCTCGGCGATCATCTCCCGGTCGGCTTCGCCGTTCCCCGGGCTGATGGGAACGTCGCCCCGGTCGCCCACGCGGGCGCCCGCTAGGATAGTCCTCCCCAACTCCACATCGAACAGTTCGGCTCCGCCCTCGTAAGAGTAGAGGGTGGAGGCCGCGCGGATGGCCCGGGGCCCGAAGCGTGCACCCGGGCGGTTCGATGTGCCCTCGTCGAACGGGATGCCCAGCACGAGGAAGTGGTAGCCCTCGGCTTCGGCTGCAGGCACGAGAGCCAGTTTGAGGAACGAAGCCACGCCCACGTACGGCATGCTGCCGGACGATCCGGGTAGATGAGTGGGATCGGTGGTCATGCGCCCCCCGCTGGCATTCTTGCTCGTACCAAACCTAGCAGACCTCGGCGCCCGGCGGGATTGTGAGAACACACCGAATGGTGCCCGATCGCTATGCGGGCTCACAGTACCCGACGTCGCTTTCGTGGTCGGGCTTGCGCGGCTTCACCCGCACCGTGTAAACTGCTTGGCCATTCGTGCAGGCTCCGACCGGCGCGGACACCGACACACACACGACCGCCGTCCGGGTCGGCGGTACGGGGGAGGCGACGTGGCGAAGCGTAGTGACGAGGTGATGGTGGGGCCCGCGAGGGCGCCGCATCGCTCGCTCTTGCGGGCACTCGGGCTGGGCGCGGGCGATGCCGGCCGGCCGCTCATCGGCATCGCCAACTCCTACAACGAGCTGATCCCGGGTCATATGCACCTGCGTTCCATCGCCGAGCAGGCCAAGTTCGGCGTCTGGCAGGGCGGTGGCGTGCCCCTGGAATTCAACGTGATCGGCGTGTGCGACGGCATCGCCATGAACCACACGGGCATGAACTACTCGCTGGTGTCGCGCGAGAACATCGCCGACGCGGTGGAGATCATGGTCCAGGGCCACGGGCTCGATGGGCTGGTGATGATCCCCAACTGCGACAAGGTCGTGCCCGGCATGGTCATGGCCGCGGCCCGTCTGGACGTGCCGGTGGTGATCGTCTCCGGCGGTCCCATGCTGGCCGGCGACTACCGGGGCAAGAAGGTCGATCTGAAGGATGTCTTCGAGGCGGTGGGCGCCTATTTCCACGGCACCATAAGCGCGGAAGACCTGACCGAGTTGGAAGAGTGCGCCTGCCCCACCTGCGGGTCGTGTGCCGGACTCTTCACGGCCAACTCGATGAGTTGCCTCACCGAGGTCTTTGGGCTGGCCCTCCCGGGTGACGCCACCATCCCGGCTCCGTTCTCCGCACGTCTGACGCTGGCGCGCCGGTCCGGGGCACAGGCCGTCGAAGTCGCCCGGCAGGGCTGGGGCGCGCGACGCTTCCTGACGGCGGCGAGTCTGCACAACGCCCTGGCCCTCGACGCGGCCCTGGGGTGTTCCACCAACACCGTCCTCCATCTGGAAGCCATCGCCAACGAGGCGCGAGTGACGCTGCCCCTGACCGACTTCAACCTTGTCTCCGGGCGCACGCCCCACATAGTCAAGCTCTCGCCCTCGGGTCCCGACCACATGGAAGATCTCGAACGAGCCGGCGGCATCATGGCCGTTCTCAAGCGGCTGGCCGAGAACGACCTGGTCGACGGCTCGGTGCCGACAGTGGCCGGCGTGACGCTGGCCGACCAGTATCAGGCCGTCGCGATCCGTGACGAACAGGTCATCCGGCCTCTGGACGCCCCCCATCACCCCACCGGCGGGCTGGCCATGCTCTTCGGCAATCTGGCTCCCAACGGGGCGGTGGTGAAAGAGGCGGCCGTGCTGCCCCAGATGCTCACCCATCGTGGCCCTGCCCGGGTCTTCGAGGACGAGGCCTCACTGGTCTCGGCCATCGAGTCCGACAGCATCGAACCGGGCTTGGTCATCGTGATCCGCAACGTGGGGCCCAAAGGCGGCCCCGGCATGCCCGAGATGCTCACGCCCACATCGGCACTGGCCGGCGCAGGGCTCGACGACCGCGTCGCCCTCATCACCGACGGCCGTTTCAGCGGAGCCAGTCGTGGTGCGAGCATCGGGCACGTTGCTCCTGAAGCTGTGGACGGGGGCCCCATCGCCTTGGTCCGCGACGGAGATATCATCGCCATCGACATCCCCGGGCGGCGGCTCAGCCTCGAAGTCTCCGAGGACGAGCTCGCGACGAGGAGGGCAGCCTGGCGGCGTCCCGAGCGGAAGCTCACGGGCGTCCTGGGCCGCTATGTAGCCATGGTCTCCGGGGCGGATACCGGTGCAGTTCTCGACGTGGGCGGCATCGGAGTCTAGTGCGCACAGCCGGCCGGCGATCCGGCCGGCGGTCCAGTCGCACCAGTCCCGCTATCTTCCCTCACCGGCGCGCCTCGGCACGCGGCCTGTCGAACCAATGCAACACGCGGAGCACACTATGAACGCAGCACGAGCGATCCTCGAGGCACTCACGCGAGAAGGCGTGGATGTCGTCTTCGGGTATCCCGGAGGCATGGTCATCCCTCTCTACGACGCGTTGTACGACTACGACATCAAGAACATCCTCACCCGGCACGAGCAGGGGGCGGCCCACGCCGCCGACGGCTATGCTCGGGCCTCGGGCAAAGTGGGGGTGTGCATCGGCACCTCCGGTCCGGGAGCCACCAACCTGGTCACCGGCATCGCCAACGCATATCTGGACAGCGTGCCAATGGTGGCCATCACCGGTCAGGTGCGCACCGACCTGCTGGGCACCGACGCGTTCCAAGAGGCCGACATCTTCGGCATCACCTTGCCCATCGTCAAGCACAGCTACTTGGTGCAGCGGGCGGAGGACATCCCGTCCATCATTCACGAAGCCTTCTACATCGCAGGCACCGGCCGCAAGGGTCCCGTGTTGGTGGATATCCCGGTGGATCTCCAGCGGACCGACATCGACTACGACCAGACCAAGGCGCAGAAGATAGCTCTGCCCGGCTACAAACCGACCGTGAAGGGTCATCCCAAGCAGATCAGGACGGCGGCTCAGGCGATCGCGGACGCCGAACGGCCGATCATCTTCGCGGGTGGCGGTGTCATTTCGGCCGACGCGGCCGAGGAACTGCGCGAGTTGGCGTTGTACGCACACATCCCTGTCACGACCAGTCTTACCGGCATCGGCGGATTCCCCGAGGATCATCTCCTCTCGTTGGGCATGCTCGGCATGCACGGCACCCAGTACGCCAACTACGCCATGACCAACTGCGACCTGGTCTTCGCGGTCGGGGTCCGCTTCGACGACCGGGTGACCGGCAAGTTGGAGACCTTCGCCCCCGAAGCCACCATCGTGCACGTCGACGTCGACCCCGCCGAGATCTCCAAGAACGTGAATGTGGACGTCCCCATCGTGGGCGACGCCAAGAAGGTTCTGGCCGCGATGCTGGTGGAACTCAAGAAGCTCGGCCTCTCCTCCGAGCGGCATGTGCCCTGGATGGAGCGCGTCGCAGCCTGGAAACAGGCCCACCCGATGACCGTGCGCCAGGACGACGAAGGCGAGTTGATGCCCGAGTATGTGGTGCGCAAGATCTGGGAAGTCACCAACGGGGAAGCGATCATCTGTACGGAGGTGGGGCAGAACCAGATGTGGGCGGCTCAGCACTACCTGGTCAAGCACCCGCGCCGGTTCGTCACTTCGGGCGGCTTGGGCACCATGGGTTTCGGCTTCCCCGCCTCGATCGGAGCCAAGCTCGCCCGGCCGGATCTTACCGTGATCGATATCGCCGGCGACGGCTCCTTCCAGATGACCATCCAAGAATTGGCCACGGCCGTGGACTATGGTCTCGCGGTCAAGGTCTGCATACTGAACAACCAGTACCTGGGCATGGTGCGGCAGTGGCAGGAGCTCTTCTGGACCAAGCGCTACAGCTCCACCTGCGTCGCCTGCCAGCCGGACTTCGTCAAGCTGGCTGAGGCCTACGGCGCCGAGGGCTACCGGGCCACCCGGCCCGACGAAGTGGAGGAGGTGCTTCGAGTGGCCCTTGCGAGCGACGCTCCGGCGGTGATCGACTTCCGGGTGAAGCGCGAGGCCAACGTCTGGCCCATGGTGCCGGCAGGCGGTTCTATCGACCAGATGATGGTGGAGGGCACGTCGTGAAGCACACGCTGGCGGTCCTGGTGGAGAACAAGCCCGGGGTTCTCACGCGCATTGCGGCCCTGTTCGCGCGTCGCGGCTTCAACATCGACAGCCTGGCGGTGGGCGAGACCGAGGATCCGCGTCTCTCCCGCATGACCATCGCGGTGGACGCCCAGGACTCGCCTTTGGAGCAGGTGACCAAGCAACTGCACAAGCTGATCAACGTCATCAAGATCACCGATCTCGACCCGGCGACCTCGTTAGAGCGGGAGTTGATGTTGGTAAAAGTGCGGGCGGACGCCGATTCCCGTGCGGAGATCATGCAGATCGTCGAGGTCTTTCGGGCGAAGATCGTGGACGTGGGCAAGGACGAACTGGTTGTGGAGGTCACGGGCACCCGGGAGAAGCTGGAAGCGATCCTCGGCTTGATGCGGCCCTTCGGGGTCGTCGAGCTGGTGCGCACGGGGCGCATCGCGATGGGGAGGGGGACGGCCAGACTCTAGGCGAACGTAGGCGAACGGCGATCGTGAAGAACGGCACTCGTGCAGA
This sequence comes from uncultured Actinomycetota bacterium, assembly GCA_963790415.1. GTDB lineage: Bacteria > Actinomycetota > Thermoleophilia > RBG-16-64-13 > RBG-16-64-13 > JAJZQZ01. The sequence goes on along the minus strand of CAWBOK010000004.1, from coordinate 26,690 downwards.
TCGGGCAAATGATCACGGAAGAGAGGAAGAACTGATGTTCTACGACAAGGACGCCGACCTGGGATTGCTTCAGGGCAAGACGGTGGCCATCATCGGGTTCGGGAGCCAGGGGCACGCCCACGGCCAGAACCTGCGGGAGAGCGGCGTGCAGGTGGTCGTGGCCGAAGCCCCCGAGTCGCCGGGTTGGCAGCGGGCCATCGACGCGGGCTTCGAGGCCGTGTCCGCGGCTGAGGCGGCGGCCCGGGCCCAGATCGTGGTCATGCTGGTGCCCGACCAGACGCAGAAAGCCGTGTACGAAGCGGCCGTCCGCGACAATCTGAAAGACGGCGACCTGCTGATGTTCGCCCACGGCTTCAACATCCACTTCGGCCAGATCGTGCCGCCCAAGGGCGTCGACGTGGCCATGGTGGCGCCCAAGGGCCCCGGGCACCTGGTGCGGCGGGTCTACGTCGAGGGCGGCGGCGTGCCCGGCCTGGTGGCCGTCTATCAGGACGCTACCGGCAAAGCCAAAGACGTGGCGCTTGCCTACGCCAAGGGCATCGGCTGCACGCGGGCCGGCGTGATCGAGACCACCTTCCGCGAGGAGACCGAGACCGACCTGTTCGGCGAGCAGGCCGTGCTGTGCGGCGGATGCACCGAACTCGTGCGCGCGGGGTTCGAGACCCTGGTCGAGGCCGGCTATCAGCCTGAGATCGCCTACTTCGAATGTCTGCACGAGCTCAAGCTGATCGTGGACCTCATATACGAGCACGGCATCAGCGGGATGCGCTACTCGATCTCCGATACGGCCGAGTACGGCGACGTGACCCGGGGCCGGCGGATCATCAACGAGGACACCCGCGACGAGATGCGCGAGATCCTGCGCGAGATCCAGGACGGAGAGTTCGCCCGCGAATGGATCCTGGAGAATCAGGCCGGCCGACCGGTCTACAACGCGCTGGTCCGCCGCGACGCCGAGAGCGAGATCGAGGACGTCGGCAAGAACCTGCGTGGCATGATGAGCTGGATCAGCGGCGGCAAGACGCTGGCGTAGCGCTCGCTTTTTCATGACGCCGCGCGGTCACGCCGGCATCCGAGGAAGAAGAACGAGAGAGGGCCCCGCGTGATGGGGCCCTCTCTGCACCCGGCGGCGCGTCGGCGCCCGAGAAACGGTCTACTTGCCGAGCATGGTCCGGAAAGTGTCGGCGTGGGCCTCCTCGTCGCCCAGGATGTCTTCGAGCAACTTCCGGGTGGTGATGTCGCCGGCTGCGGCGGCCTCGGCGACGGCCGCGGTGTACAAGGCGATGGCCTCTTCTTCGCTGGCCAGGTTGACCGTGGCGGCATCCGTCACGCTCGTGGCGCCGGACTTGATAGGCGCCGGCTTGGTGACCGGCACCCCGCCCAGATAGTCGATGCGCTCGGCGAGGGCTTCGGCGTGCTTCATCTCGGTGATGGCGACTTCTTTGAACTCCCCGGCCAGGGCGGCGGCATCGGCGCCGGTCATCACGTAGTGGTGACCCATGTACTGGACGATGACCGCGAGCTCCCGGGCACGGAGGTCGTTCAGCGTGTCGACGAGGCTCATCTTCTTGGCCATTCCACTCCTCCTGTATGTTGGGTACGTGCAGGGGATTTTCCCTCTCCAAGGCGGCCGCAAACCCGATGGGCGCTTGTGCGCTCGTCGCGCCGGGCGGATCGGGCGGCATGACGGGAGGCCGGGCAGGGCTGGTTTGGACCGAGGCCGGAGCGGAAAAACCCTGTGATACACTCGAAAGGATGCGGGCATTCGAGCCCGCGTTGTTCGCATTTCGGGTGAGAGATGGGTGGACCGCAAAGGGAGGAGAACCATGTCAGAGGCACCGTCCGGCAGCCTGCGCGTTCTCGTAAAGGAGAAGATCTCTCGGGCAGGGATCGATCTTCTTAAAGCGAATTTCGACGTCGATGTTCGCACCGATATGACCGACGCGGAGCTCAAGGAGCGCATCAACGAGTACGACGCGCTGATCGTGCGGTCGGCCACCAAGGTGACCGCGGATATCCTGGAGGGCTCCACGCGTCTCAAGATCATTGGCCGGGCCGGGTCGGGCGTGGACAACATCGACGTCAAGATGGCCACCAAGAAGGGCATCGTGGTGGCGAACGCCCCCGAGTCGAACGCCGTCGCGGCGGCCGAGCACGCCATCGCTCTGCTGATGGCTCAGTGCCGCCAGATCCCGCAGGCGTATTGCTCGCTCAAGGGCGGGCAAGTGGGAACGCTCGAAGTTCGGTGGGGTGGAACTCACGGGCAAAACGCTGGGAGTCATCGGGCTCGGCCGCATCGGCATGATCGTCGCGCAGCGGGGCAAGGGACTGCGCATGGACGTCATCGCGTATGACCCGTACATCAACCCGGACAGGTTCCGGGAGAACGGGCTCGAGCAGGCCGAGACTCTCGACGATCTATACGCCAAAGCCGACTTCATCACCGTGCACATGCCGAAGAACCCTGAGACTCTGGGTTTGGTGGGCGACGAGGCGTTCGCGAAGATGAAGGATGGTGTCCGGGTCGTGAACGCCGCCCGCGGCGGCATCATCGACGAAGCGGCGCTGGTGCGGGCGCTCGAATCGGGCAAGGTCGCCTCTGCTGCGGTCGACGTGTTCACGCAGGAGCCGGTGCCCCCGGACTTCCCCCTGCTCGCGTTCGACAACGTGGTCGCAACGCCGCACTTGGGAGCGTCGACCGAGGAAGCCCAAGACAAGGCGGGCACGATCATCGCGCAGCAGGTGATGGCGGGTCTGCTGGGCGAGTTCGTCTCGAACGCGGTGAACATCCCGTCCGTGGGCGCCGAAGCCATGGAGGCCGTGGGGCCGTTCTTGCCGCTGGCCGAGACGCTTGGCACGCTGCTCGTCTCTATCGCGGACGGTCCGATGGAAGACATCACTATCCACTATGAGGGCCAGATCGCCGATCAGGACACTCGACTGCTGACGGTGGCTGCTCTCAAAGCCATGCTCGAGGGTCGCGTGGACGACGTGGTGAACTACGTGAATGCCCCCAGCATCGCGGAGGAGCGAGGGCTCAAGGTGCAGGAGGTACGCGACCGGCAGATGCGCGATTTTACCAACTTGATCACGGTCTCATGCAAAGACCGGCAGGGCGAACTGACCGCGGCCGGGACCACCTTCGGACCCCGGCACAAGCCTCGCCTGGTGAAGATCTATCGCCACGACATCGACATCGAGCCGGCCACTCACATGGCCTTCTTCCAGTACGATGACGTCCCCGGCATGATCGGCCGCGTGGGCACCCTCCTGGGCGAGCGTGGCATCAACATCGCCTTCATGAACGTGGGACGCCGCAAGGCCGAGGGGCGCGCTGTCATGGGTGTGGCTCTGGACGACCGCATCCCGCAGGCGGTGCTCGACGATATCTGTGCCATGCCCGGCTTCCACGAAGCTCGGGCCGTGGAATTGTAGCGGGAGGATCCGCCCCCCAAAGAGTTAGTTGTGCGGGTGGTGCCGATCTAGCAGCAGGGCTTGACGGCACCACCCTCTTCCGCTTCGTCTGCGGCGGATCCGTCGGGCGTGGCATGTTCGTCGGCGGTTTCGTCGGCGGTTTCGTCGGAGTATGCGTCCCAGATACCGCGGAACGTGCCGTCGCGATGGAAGTAGTCGGCCCGGTTGAGGCGGCCGTGACGGTTCGGCCCCGCCCCCGGTCCGCCGGCGGCCGCGCCGTCCTGGTCGCTCGCGAACTCCATCAATGCGGCCTGCGTGGGTGATCCGGCCAGGCCCACCGACCGGCGCGTCGGTGCGTCGGAGGCGAGCCCCGGCGCTTCCGCGGCGCGCTCCTGCGGGTGCCGGCGCAGATGCTCGGCCGCCCACGTGCGGCGGAATATGTCGAGCCGTCGGGTGCGCGGCTCGTAGCGGAACTTGACCTGACTGGCGCCGTCCAGGTTCCGCTCCACGCCGAAGACCACGTCACCGGCCTCCTTGGCCCGCTGCTGATGCGACACCATCAGGACCTGGCGGCCGTCGGCCACCAGATCCAGCACCGATTGCAGACGGCGGATGTTCGTGTCGTCGAGGGCGGGCTCGACCTCGTCGAGCACGATGAACGACGACGGGTACTCCTGGAACAGAGCCAGCGCGAGAGAGAGGGCCGCGAGCGAACGCTCGCCACCCGAGAGAGTGGTCACACGGTCGAGCACCTTGCCCGGCGGTCGCACCACCACATCCACGCCTGGGGCTTCCGCGTCGGCGGACGTGAGGGGCAGGGCGGCTTCGCCGCCCGGGGCCAGCAGTGCGTAATACGAGCGGAAGCGGTCCTCCACGCGCGCGAGCGCGGCAGAGAACTCCGAGGCGATCTCCGCTTCGAGCGCCCCGATCGACGCCGCCAGATGGTCGAGATCCTGGTCGACCCCTGCCAGCAGCCGATCAAGGTCGGCGAGGCGGTCGCGGACGGCCCGCAGATCGGTCTCGGCTCGGCGGTTGACAGGACCAAGAACAGCGAGGCGTCCTTGATGCTCGGCGATCGTATCCCGGAGTTCGGACGGCGACTCCGGCCCGGGGCCGAGCGCCGGCAACCCGAGGGTATCGAGCAGAGCGCCGACGTCTACGACGGCTTCCGGGACGGCGGCGAGGGCGGCGTGCACCGCGGCTGTCCGAAGGGCCGCGACCTTGGATTCGTGCACCCGCGCCGCGGCTAAGGTGTCGGTCTCGCTCTGAAGGCGTTCCGCCTGAATGATCTCGTCGTCGCGTTCGCCCGCCAGATGCTCTCGCCGCAGACGGAGCGCATCCCGCTCCCCGGCGAGCGCGGAGCGGCGACGGGAGAGATGGGGGATGCCCGTTGCCTCTTCGATCGCCTGGCGTCGTCCCGGCGGCTCCAGGAAGAGGAGTCGCTCGAGTTCGCCCTGCCGGATCACGGTAACCGGGGGAGAACCGACACCCGCCTCGAGCAGCGCTGCCCGCACCTGCTCGGGGTCGGTCTCGACGCCGTCCACCAGGAACACGTCGTCGCCGCCGCCGGTCACCCGGCGCGAGATCGTGAGGGCGCCGTCGGGCAGGTCGCCGGAGTGGGAGGTGGCATTTCCGTGCTTGCACGCCCCCGCGGGAAGCCCCTCGCCCTTGATTCGCTCCGGCCGGGGGTCGAGGACTACCGTGACCTCGCCGCGGCTCATCGGCCAGAGTTCGTCGGTGCCGGCAAAGATCAGATCCGCGGGCTCGCGCACGCGCAACGACGAGGTGTCGCTCTGCCCGAGGACCCAACAGACGGCTTCGGTGAGATTGCTCTTGCCGGTGCCGTTCGCGCCCACGAGGATGCAGGTGCCCGGCGCCAGTTCGAGGCCGTTCCACTCGGGGAAGCTCTTGAATCCTTCCACCGCAAGATACTTCAGATACATATCGCCCCTTTCGCTCTTCCCCCTATTCTAGCCCGACAACGGGCGCGACGGAGGCAGCGGGGGCTCTGGCGGCGTGGGACGACCCACCGTCGAAAACGTCGACAGCATCGTCGTGCGCACGTGGACCATGAGCGCCCGCGAGGCCACGGTGGCATAGCGCCCCTTCGCGCGCACCAGCGTGATGGCACGAGTCAGCGGAACGACGAACGGTATCGCCACGATGCTGTCGTCCGGAGGCCAGAGCATGGCCAAGCGGGGTAGCACCGCGATCCCGAGGTCATGCCGGACGAAGCTCTTGACCGTCTCCAGGCTCCCCGCCTGGTAGGCCACCTTGGGTTCGAAGCCCGCGCGCCTGCACAGGTCGACGACGAGGGTCCCCAGAGTGAACGAACCCCCGAGCAGCACGAAGCTCTCCTCGGTGAGCTCCTGCAAGGCGACGGATTCCCGCTCGGCAAAGGGGTGGTGCAGCGGCACCACGAGATGCAGTTCCTCCGTCATGAGCGGGGTGACGTCCAGGGCTTCGGGGGCGGCCGGTTCGGTGACGATGGCGAAGTCGACCTCGCCGTCGAGCAGCTTGCGCTCGAGAGCGAGCGCACCGGCCTCCACCAGCAGGACCTCGATGCCGGGGAAGTTGCGCCGGAACGAAGCCAGGATGTGAGGGACCACATAGGCGCCTATGCTCGGGATGACGCCGAACGTGACCTGACCGGTCTCCACTCCCAAGCGTTCGTCCATCACCCGCGCAGCCTCGTCCACCTTCAGCAGCACAGAGCGGGCGAGCGGCAGGAAGGTGCGTCCGTCGACGGTAAGCGAGACCTTCCGGCTCGTGCGGTCGAACAGCCGGGCGCCGAGTTCGTTCTCCAGTCGTTTGACCTGATAGCTGAGCGCCGGTTGCGAAACGTGCAGGTGCTCGGCCGCCTCAGTGAAACTGAGGGCGTCAGCTACGGCGATGAAGTATCTGAGCTGGTTCAACTCCATGGTCTATCGATATTGATTATAGCAAGTATAGAAACAATCTATTGGATTTATGAGAATGGCCGGAGTACAGTACCCGCAGCTGAGCACTGAACCACCGCGGGAGCGGGATCCCCCCATCCCGACCGCGACAGAGCTACAGCAGTTTTCCCCGCTATAGCCGGTCCTACCCCCTGGGACCGGCTATACCCCTTTCTGGGACAATCTCTCTTTGACACGCGTGCCTTGTGAGGATAGCATCGCCCCCAGCGAGCGCGGCGGCGACGTGGGCCGGCAGACGGTCCCGCGGGGTCGGCCGGGGGAGGAACGACCATGGCCATGTATGTGGAGTTGTTCGGCAGGGATCGGTACTACGGGGGGATGCTTCGCGAGAGTCGCGAGGATGAGTTCGTGTCGAACGTGTTCGGTCCCTTGCGCAACTTCGAGACGACGACCTGGTTGGTGGAGCTCCTTGGTCGCGCGTTCCGCGGGGCCGACTACGAGGCCGTCATCAAAGCCGGCTATTCACTCGATTTCTGGCGGCGTTTCCCGCCCCCAGCGGGACGCTCCGTCCCCGAGAACGACACCGAGGTCTCCTGCGTTCTGGAGACCGAGCACCACACGTTCCTCGTGATCGCGCGCTACTGGCACGAGTTGAGCCGGCAGACTGCGCACGACGTGGAACGCGACCAGGTGATCCGTACCTTCGACGCAGGCTACGCGGCGTTGGGGGACCGGGCCCGGTTGCTGGTGATGACCACCGAAGACGAGGCCCCCGATCTGGTGACGCGATACTGGGACGATCCGGCGCTACTCGCCGGCCGCATGACCGACCCGCCCTCCGGTGTCGCACCGGAGGAGCTGGCCCAGCGCATCGGCTGGACCAATTGGAGTACTCTGCGCGAGGCCCTGGCCAGCCGCATCGGCGAGACTCCCATCAATCTGACGCAATGGAACTTCGCGAAGGATTTGGTGGCCTACCTGGACCTGATCTCCACCCGCGGGCGCGGCCTACTGGTGAGGGCGGGGCACACACCTGCTGATGACTGACCCGGCCGAGAAGGATCCCCGCGCCAGGCCGCCGGCGCCGCATCGGGCATCGGGGCGTAGACCTGCTGCCGGGCCTCGCGGCGCCGCGGGCCGGGCCGACGGCGCCGTCCCCGTGTACAACACGTACGAGACCCGGCGGGCCCTGGCCTCGCGGGTGCGGCGGCGGCGGGTGCTTCTGGTCCTGGCGCTGGCGATCATGGCGGCACTCGTCGCCGTGGGCGCGGCTCTTGCGCTGAAGGGAGGCCCTTCGGGCGTACCCGCGGCGTTCGGGGGACCCGCGGCGTCAGGGACACCCACGGCTTCTGAGGGGCCGACGGTCACCGAGGGACCCGCGGTGACTGGTCCCGCCTCGACGGTTCGTGAAACGGGCGCGAGTGGGTCGGTTCCCGCGGTGATCGCCGAGACGGCGCCGCCTGCCGCTTCGGCCGCCGTCAACACCGGCTTCCCCGGGCTGACCATGTTCCGTGGGAACGCCCGCCGAGCGTACTACGGGGAAGGCCCCGTTCCGAAAGCGCCGACGGTGCTGTGGCGGTTTCCCAAGGACGGTCCCATGAGCTCGTCGTCGTCAGAGGGTGGAGAGTCTCGGGTGTGGGCCGGGACCGGGTGGACCGGCCAGCCAGTGGTGGCTCAGGCGGCCGACGGTCCGCGGGTCATGTTCGGAGCCTACGACCGCGCGGTGCATTTCCTGAAGGGCGGGACGGGGGAACGCTTCCTGCCCGACCTTCCCACCGGTGATCTCATCAAGGGCAGCGTGATGCTCGACCCCGACGGCTACCCGCTCCTCTACACCGGGTCCCGGGATAACTACTTCCGAGTCGTGGCCTTGGATCGGGCGAAACCGACCGTCTTGTGGAAGATCAACGCCAACGAGGTGCCTCACCCGGTCTGGAACAACGACTGGGATTCCAGCGCGGTACTCGTGGGCGACTATCTCTTCGAGGGTGGGGAGAACAGCTACTTCTTCATCATCAAACTCAATCGGGGCTTCAACGCCGACGGGAAGGTCACCGCCAAGCCCAAGGTGGTGCTGGCCTATCCGGCGTACGACGAGGCATTGTTCAAGGCGATCGGGGACCGCAGGGTGAGCATCGAGAACTCGCCTGCCGTGGACCTGGACCCGATCCGTGGCGATCGCGTGTACTTCGCCAACGGCGGCGGCCGGGTGTTGGGGCTTGACATCAGCGCGCTCGGGCTGTCGAAGGCGGGATATGGACCGGGAGGACAGGCCCCCGGCACGTGGGAGACGGGCGCGATCGGCCCGGCGACGGCAACGTGGGATCCAGGTCCGGACGCTGTCCGGCGGGCGCCGGATCTGCCCACGCCCAAGAAGCCGAAGTTCCCGGTGGCCTTCAAGTTCTGGACCGGGGACGACGTGGACGCCTCTATCGTTATCGATGATGAAGGCATGATCTATGTGGCGGCGGAATTGGAGCGGATGCTGCCTCGGGCCAAGCAGTTGGGCCAGTTGATGAAGCTCGACCCTAGGCGTTCGGGGGATCCGGTGGTGTGGTCGATCAAAGACCCGGCCAAGGGAGACAAGGGCGGCATCTGGGCGACCCCGGCTATCTGGGGCACCATGCTCTACGTGCCCACCCACACGGGTCGTCTGCTGGGAGTCGATCGATCCGACGGGCGGATCGTCTGGGAGAAACCCTTCACGTACCATGCCTGGGGATCACCGGTGGTGGTCGACGACACCCTGGTCGTCGGGGACACCGATGGGTATGTCCACGCCTACGACGTCCGCGATCCCTCTGTCGATCCGCCGGAGTTGTGGAAGGTGCGTACTCCCGGCGGCGGCGCCGTGGAGTCGACGCCGACCGTGTGGCGAGGCCGTATCTACGTGGGCTCCCGCGACGGCTACTTCTATTGTTTCGGGGACAAATGAGGCGCGACGTGCCTGTGCCGCGGAACCGCGAGCGCGCCGATAACACACTCGTGACCGCGCTATGACGCGCGCCCGCACCAGGAGGCTGCTGAAGATCGAAGCCTTGGCCTCCAGAACGCACTGGCCGACGCGATGAAGGAGGTGGCCTGGTGGATCCGGTGATCATCACGGCGGCTCTTGTTGGGGCGGAACTGACCCTGGAGCAGTTGCCCCACCTGCCGGTGACGCCGGCGGGCATCGCAGAGGCGGCGGCCGAGGCCGCCGCCGCCGGAGCGACGGTGGTCCACCTGCACGTGCGCGATTCCGACGGCGAACCCACGCAGGATGTCGACGTCTTCGCCGAGACGGTAAGGCTGATCCGGGCCCGCACCGACGTGATCGTGCAAGTGTCGACCGGGGGAGCGGTGGGCACGCCGTCCGCCGAACGGCTGCAGCCGGTCACAGGCCTGTTGGGCGACCTGCTGCCCGAGATGGCCTCGCTGACCACCGGGTCGTGCGACTTCGGCGACGAGGTGTTCGCCAACCCGCTCCCGATGGTGCGGATCTTCGCCCAAGCGATGGCGGAGCGGGGCATCAAGCCCGAGATCGAGGTCTTCGACGCGGGCATGATAGCGAACGCCGTTGCCCTGGCGAGGGAGGGTCTTCTCGAGGAACCCCTGCACTTCAACCTGGTGATGGGGGTGCCCGGCGCCATCCCCGCCTCGGCGAAGAGCCTGCTGCACCTCGTGGAGAGCCTGCCGCGGGGAGCGACCTGGACGGTATCGGGGATCGGCAGGGGCCAGCTGCCCATGAACGTGTTGGGATTGGTACTGGGCGGCCACGTGCGCACCGGATTGGAAGACAACATCTTCTACAGCAAAGGAGTGCTGGCGGAGGGCAACGCCCAGCTGGTGGCGCGCGTGGCGCGACTGGCGGACGAACTCGGCCGGCCGGTGGCCACCGTCACAGAGGCACGCGCGCTGCTAGGTTTGAAGGGCCGGTAGGCGGGGGTTCGCGCCTGGTCAGCGTCTGAGGACGAAGAACCCGCCCAGAGTCAGCAGGCCCAGGCCGACGAGACGACTCCACGTCAGCGGCACGACGGGCATGCCGATGAGACCGAACCGGTCGATCACGGCTCCGCCGATGAACTGACCGGCCACCAGGGCCGCTGTTGCAGCGAGCGCACCCAGGCGCGGCACGATCACCGTCGTGCTGAGGACGACGACCGCTCCCATCAGGCCGCCGGTGAACTGCCACCACGGGACGTCCCTCAGCTGCGCGGGCGCCATTTTGCCTGCCGCAAGCGCCACGACAAGCAATGCCAGGGTGCCGACCGCGAACGAGACGACCACCGCCTGCAGCGGGCCGGAGCGTTTGGCAAGAGCCGCATTCACCGGGGCCTGCGTTGTGGCGAGAACTCCGGCTACGAGTATCACAGCGCCGAGTACGTACCGTGTCATCATGGGTCCTTTTTCGGCAGGGGCCGGGGGGTGCGTCGGTGACCGGGCTCCATCGTGACCGATACCGCTGTTGTGGTCAAGCGCGCGCCGGATATTCTATAATCCGGGTCGGGTTCTAGGAGGCTGTTGAAAATCGAAGCCTTGGCCACCAGAACGCACTGGCCGGCGCGATGCGGCGTTCTCGGTCGCGCACGTAGCGCTGCTACGAGCTACTCTTTCGTCCTTGTCTCGCACATGCCCATCGCGCCCTGGTGGCGAAGCGTCACTTTTCAACAGCCTGCTGGGCAGTATCAGGATCCGCCGGGTTCCACGACGCGGCCATCGGGGCCATGCTGGAAGGAGTCGACATGAGACCAGAGACCGCGGCCGTGCACGTGGGGGTGGCGAAAGACGCCACGTTCAACTCGGTGACCACCCCCATCTATCCCACCTCCACCTTCGCGTTCGACCGAGTGGGCGTCAATCGCGGCTTCGACTACACGCGCAGCGGCAACCCGACCCGGACCGCCCTGGAAGAGAACCTGGCCGCCCTCGAAGGAGGCGTCTTCGCACGCTGCACCTGCACGGGCATGGCCGCCATCACCGCCGTCCTCTGCACGCTCCAGCAGGGCGACCACGTCGTGGCCGGTCACGACATCTACGGGGGCACCTACCGTCTGTTCGAGACGGTCTTTCCACGGTTCGGGATGACCTTCTCGTTCGTCGACATGCGCGACACAGCTGCGGTGGAGGAGGCGATCCGCCCGGAGACCCGCATGCTGTGGATCGAGACCCCCTCGAACCCATTGCTCAACATCGTGGATATCCAGGCGATGGTCGCCGTCGCTCGGCGGCGTGGTTTGACCACCGTGGCCGACAACACGTTCCTAAGCCCCTACTTCCAACGCCCACTGGACCTGGGAGTGGATATGGTCGTCCACTCCACCACCAAGTATCTCAACGGTCACTCGGACGTCATCGGCGGGGTGGTGATCACCAACAGAGACGACCTGGGCGAGCGGGTGGGCTACCTGGTCAACGCCATGGGGCTCGCGAACTCCCCCTTCGACGCCTGGCTGGTGCTGCGCGGCGTCAAGACCCTCGGTCCCCGCATGGAGGCCCACCAGCGGGGCGCTCTTGCGATCGCCGGGTTCCTGACCGAGCACCCGCGCGCGCTCCGCGTGTACTATCCGGGCCTCGAGGATCACCCCGATCATGGGTTGGCCAAGCGCCAGCAGACCGGCTTCGGGGGCATGGTGAGCTTCGACCTCGATGTCGACGCGTTGAACCCCGACGCGTTCTTCTCCCGCCTGCGGTTCTTCGCTCTGGCGGAGTCACTCGGGGGAGTCGAGTCGCTTATAGAGCAGCCGTGGACCATGAGTCACGCCGGTATGTCGGAGGCCGCGCGCACGGCGGCGGGCATATCTCCGGGTACTATGCGGATCTCTGTGGGTATCGAGCACCCTGATGATCTGCTCGAGGACCTGGAGCAGGCCCTGCGCTAGGTCGCGCGCGCCCTCCTTCTACGTGCCTGCGGGCGTGCTCGAGCACCCGCAGGATGACGCCTCATCCGCGTCGGCGGTGGCCACTCCGCGAAGGATGTCGACGACTTTGTCAAGAGCCTGTCGCCGCAGCGAATAGTAGATCCACACGCCGTCCCGGCGCGTGTCGACCAAGCCGGCTTCGCGCAGCAGCTTCAGATGGTGACTGATCGTCGGCATCGATACGTCGAACCTATCGGTGATCTTGCAGACGCACACTTCCGACTGGGCGCAGCACGACTCGTCGTCGATGCCGAAGCTGCGTTTGTCGGCGAGCATCTGCACGATGCCCAAACGTATGGGGTGTGCCAGCGCCTTGAGACTTCGCACGGTCGCGTCGAGAGCGGCGTCTTCTATTACGTCGGCTGCCTGCTGCGTCATCGTCTGGTCCTCCTGGCCTCGTGGCCGGTTCGAACAAGGCCGTGTGCGGAGGATAGCAGAGACCCGATTGGACAGACTCTCATCAGCGATTGGGTGCACTGCTGCTCTCCACGGTCCCGAAGTCAATAATTTGATAAAGGTCAAATTATGTGAGAAGATGGCACGAGGAGTTGTTCCTCGAGACGCTGGAGGCTGGGGATGAACGTCAAGGTATTAGGCACTGGGTGCGCCAACTGCAAGAAGCTTTACACCGTCGTCGAGGAAGCGTTGGTGCAGACCGGGATCCAGGCCGAACTCGCCAAGGTCGAGGATGTGCAGGTCATCATGAGATACGGGGTGATGAGCACGCCGGCCCTGGTGATCGATGAGACCGTCGTCTCAGCAGGACATGTGCCCCGTGTGGCCGAGGTCTCGAGTTGGCTTGCCACGGCGGCCATGAAGGAGCAGGGGGCGGGTTAGGGTGAGCACCGTCGAGGGCAGCTGCCGTGCCGGCCCGGCGGAGACGCCGAACGCTGCTTTTGCGCCAGTGAACTCAGCGAAATTGGCGCCGGCCCAGCGGGACTGGTCGCTCTACCGCTGGCTGGCGGCTCTCGCGGCTTCTCTCGTGGCGTGGTTCGTGGTCTACCACTATCTGCCCGTGTTCGCCGCGTGGTTCACCTATGACCTCTTGGGGCTCGACCCCGCCAGCCGCCTGGGTTCCTCGGTGGCGTTCTTCGTCTACGACGCTCCCAAGGTACTCATGCTTCTGGTGTTGGTCGTGTACGTGGTGGGGATCATCCGGACGTTCTTCAGCCCCGCCACCACCCGTCGCATGCTTGCGGGGAGACGTGAATCGGCCGGCAATGTCATGGCCGCAGGCCTGGGCATCGTCACCCCGTTCTGCTCCTGTTCGGCGGTGCCCCTCTTCATTGGTTTCGTCACCGCCGGGGTGCCCTTGGGGGTGACCTTCTCCTTCCTCATCGCGGCTCCTATGGTGAACGAGATCGCCCTGGTTCTTCTCTATGGCCTTTTCGGGTGGGAAGTGGCACTTCTGTACTTGTCCATGGGGCTCCTCATCGCCATCGTGGCCGGCTGGGTGATCGGTCGCCTTAAGGTGGAGCGTCTGGTCGAGCCCTGGGTGTATGAGACCATGGCCGGCGAGGTCGCCGAGGAGCGCCCCCTGTTCACCGAGCGTCTGCGCACCGGGCTCGACGCCGTACGCGAGATCGTGGGCAAGGTGTGGCCGTATGTCCTTGCCGGGATCGCCGTGGGAGCCGTCATCCACGGGTACGTGCCCGAGAATTTCATGGCTTCGGTCATGGGCAGCGGCGCTTGGTGGTCGGTACCACTGGCGGTGTTGGCTGGGGTGCCTATGTACTCGAACGCCGCCGGCATCATCCCCATCGTGCAGGCACTGCTCGAGAAGGGGGCGGCGCTGGGGACGGTGCTCGCCTTCATGATGGCCGTCATCGCTCTCTCCTTCCCCGAGATGGTGATCCTTCGGCGGGTGCTCACCCCGAAGCTCATCGCGGTCTTCGTGGGCGTGGTAGCCACCGGTATTATGATCGTGGGGTATGTGTTCAACCTGGTGGTGTGATCCGCGGCCTGCGCAACGTCCAAAAGAGGCCCAGAGAGTGTCGCGACACATGAACAGTGACCCGGCGGAACCCGAGGCCGCCGTCTGCCCCGGATGCGGCGGAAACGGGCGCGAGGCGAAGCTCAAGACGGTCAAGCATCTGCTCTCGTATGTGATATCGCGTGCTGTCTCCGGCGAAGGGTTCTCATATTGCGCGGATCCCGAGTGCGAGGTCTACTACTTTCGGCCGCGCGAAGTGGGCACGGCCAGATCCACAGAGACGGACCAGGAGGTGTACCGGGCGGCGGACATAAAGAAGCGTGCCCGACCCTTCGCCCGGGGCGCTGAGTGGCTTGTCTGCCACTGCTTCGGCCATACCGCCGGCGACATCGCGGATGACGCTCGGAGCGGGCGTAACGCCATACCGGATGCGATCGCCGCCGAGGTGAGAGCCGGGATGTGCGCCTGCGAGGTGCTGAACCCAGGCGGTGGCTGATGCATGGCGGACGTCCGCAGGGTCGCTGCGGAGAACGCTCGATCGTAGGTGGCACGAAGGGAGTCAAGCGTGATCATCGCGGTACCGTATGCTGACGGAGAGGTCAACGGACATTTCGGGCGCACGGAGGCGTTTCTGATCGCAGAGGTGGGGGACGGCTGGGTGCTCTCCAAAGCCGTGCGCCGCGTAGATGGTCTGCAGCATGACCATGGCGGCCTCGCGGGCTTCTTGAAGGCTCAGGGGGCTGAGGTCATCCTTGCCGGCGGGATGGGGGCGCCGATGCAGCAGGCCCTCAAAGCGGCCGGCTTCACGTTGTACTGTGGCGTGAGCGGTCCGGTCGACGATGTGCTTGCGGCGTTCGTGAGTGGCGCCATCGAGCAGTCGGAGGGCACCTGCGGGCATCACCACGGCAATGAGTCCGCGGAACGCTGATCGGAATCGGGGCTGCCCGGGGTTCTGAGCGATCGGTGTTCGAGTCGGAGTTGCCGTGTTGACAGGAAGGGTTGATTCGTCTATCGTCTAATAACGATGAACCCTGAGCCAACCGACCCCTGCGCGGCCTTGTGCCCGCCACCCGCCTCCATCGACGACCTCCTGGAGGGTGAGTTCGACGACCGTGAACTCGCCCTGCTGGCCAAGGCGATCGGGCATCCGACCCGAGTGCGCATCCTCCGTCTTCTCGCCGAGCGCGAGACGTGTGTGTGCGGCGAACTGGTCGACGAGTTGCCGCTGGCGCAATCGACCGTCTCACAACATCTCAAGATACTGAAAGACGCGGGCCTTATCCGGGGAGAGATCACGCCTCCGCAGGTCTGCTACTGCATCGAGCCGCGCGGCCTGCTGCGGCTCAAGGCGCTGTTGGGCTCGCTTTGAGCGCACACCTCCGATTCGACGGCCACCACCCAGAAAGGTAGGATCGCGATGGCGCAGATCCAGATCTTCGACCCACCGATGTGCTGCTCAACCGGTGTCTGCGGGCCCTCAGTCGATCCGGCGCTGGTCCGTTTCGCCGCCGATCTGGAGTGGTTGCAGGCGAACGGGGTCGTCGCCGAGCGCTTCAACCTGGCGCAGCAGCCCGGAACCTTCGTGGAGACCGATGTGGTGCGGACGGCGCTCGAGGAGGAGGGCAACGATTGCCTCCCCTTGATCGTCGTCGACGGGCAGATCGTCAGCCGCGCCATCTACCCGGACCGCGACACGCTGGCGAAGCTCATCGGGTTGACGGACACCGGAGCGCCCAGCCTCTTCTCTCCCCAGGTGCAGGAACTCGTAGCCATCGGCGCCGCCATCGCGGCCAACTGCGAGCCCTGCCTCAAGTTCCACTACGACAAGGCCAGGAAGCTGGGCGTGTCGGCGCAGGACATGCACAGCGCGGTGTCGGTCGCGCTGGCCGTCAAGGAGACCCCCGCCCGAGCCATGGTGGACCTCGCCGGCAGACTCTTGAGAGAGCCGGTGGAGGCCGCCGCTCCCGGCACCGTGGGCGACTGCTGCGCGCCCGCCGAGGCCGACGCCGGCGATGGGTGCTGCTCGTGAGCGAACGCGAGGCACTGCTCGGGGCTGCGACGCGGCACCTCTTCTTCACCGGCAAGGGCGGCGTGGGCAAGACCTCGATCGCCTGCGCCACGGCGGTCGCCCTGTCCGACCTGGGCAGGCGGGTGCTGCTGGTGAGCACCGACCCCGCGTCCAACCTGAGCGACGTGCTGGGAACCACCGTGCCGCTGCACCCCATCGTCGTCGAGGGCGCCCCCGGTCTCACCGCCTACAACCTCGATCCTGTCGCGGCCGCGGCCGCCTATCGCGAGCGCGTGGTCGGACCCTACCGGGGCGTCCTGCCGGACGCCTCCGTGGCCGGCATCGAGGAGCAACTGTCGGGTGCCTGCACCGTCGAGATCGCCGCCTTCGACGAGTTCTCGCGCCTCCTGGGCGACCCGGAGGCGACCGCCGGCTTCGACCACGTGGTATTCGACACCGCTCCCACCGGCCACACGCTGCGGCTGCTTTCACTTCCGACCGCCTGGACCGACTTCCTGACCACCAACTCCATGGGCGACGTCCTGCCTGGGTCCCTTGGCAGGTCTGGAGAGTCAGCGCAGCCTCTACGCGGCCACCCTGGCGGCGCTCGCCGACGCCGAGCTGACCACGCTTATCCTGGTCGCGCGGCCGGAGTCTTCGACGCTTGCCGAAGCGGCCCGCACCAGCGCCGAGCTGCGCGGGATCGGCATCGCGCACCAGCGGCTCATGGTCAACGGGGTTTTCGAGGCCTCCGATGTCGGGGACCCGCTGGCTGTGGCGCTCGAGGAGCGCGGCCGCGAGGCTCTGAGTCACCTGCCCGGGGCGCTGCGTGACCTCGAGCGGACCGACTTCGACCTGGTGCCGTACGCGCCGCTGGGCGTAGACGCGCTGCGGGCCTTCTGGCGAGGAGACCGGGAGTGCGGCGCGAGCGAGCGCCGAACCCGGTCGCCCCGCGGAGTCGTCGCCCCGGGCCGTCGCGGACGACCTGGGCGAACTCATCGACGAGATCGCCGCTGCGGGGCACGGGGTGGTGCTCACCATGGGCAAGGGAGGCGTGGGCAAGACCACCATCGCCGCCGCCGATCGCCTTCGCCCTCTCCGAACGAGGCTACCCGGTGCACTTGAGCACCACCGATCCGGCGGCAGGTCTCGAGCGTGCGCTCGACGGCGGCACCCCGGCCGGCTTCACCGTCTCGCGCATCGATCCAGAGTTCGAGGTCGCCCGCTACCGGGCGGAGGTCCTGGCGGAGGCGGGGGCGGGACTGGACGCGCAGGGGCGGGCACTGCTCGAGGAGGACCTGCGTTCCCCGTGCACCGAAGAGATCGCCGTCTTCCGGGCCTTTGCGCGGACGGTCGCCGAAGGCCGTGAGGGCTTCGTCGTCCTCGACACCGCGCCCACGGGCCACACCATCCTGTTGCTCGACGCCGCCCTTGCCTACCATCGCGAGCTGGGCAGGCAGAGCGGCGGTGTGGCCCCTGAGGTGCGGCAGTTGCTCCCCCGCCTGCGGGATCCTGATTTCACGAAGATCGTGTTGGTCGTTCTGCCCGAGGCGACGCCGGTCAACGAAGCCGAGCAACTCGCGGGAGACTTGGAGCGCGCCGGGATCTCGCCGTTTGCCTGGGTCGTCAACCAGAGCCTGACGCCGACGGCGGTGACGGACCCTCTCCTCCGTGCGCGCCGCCTGCTCGAAGCGGGTCAGCTGCGGAAGGTCGAAGGACTGGCGGCGCGGTACTGCCTGGTGCCCTGGTGCGCCGAGCCGCCGACGGGGCGGCGGGCACTTCTCGACCTCGTGACTACCGCAGGAGCGGATCCACGCCCACCGAAGGAGGAGATCAATGCACCGTCTCTCGTTCCTTGACCGCTTCCTGACCCTGTGGATCTTCCTGGCCATGGCCATCGGGGTGGGCATCGGCTATCTCTGGCCCGGAGTGGCCGACGTCATCGACGAAGCCAGCTGGGGCACCACCTCCATCCCCATCGCCATCGGGCTGATCGTCATGATGTACCCGCCCTTGGCCAAGGTGAAGTACGAGGAGCTGGGCGAGGTCTTCCGCAACTACCGCATCCTCGGTCTCTCCCTGGTGCAGAACTGGGTCATCGGGCCCATCCTGATGTTCGCCCTTGCCGTTCTTCTCCTCTCCGACAAGCCCGAGTACATGCAGGGGCTCATCCTGATCGGCATTGCGCGTTGCATCGCCATGGTGATCGTGTGGAACGAGTTGGCCAAGGGCGACACCGAGTACGCCGCCGGGCTCGTGGCCTTCAACTCGGTGTTCCAGGTGCTCTTCTACTCTGTCTACGCGTATGTGTTCCTCACGGTAGTGCCGGGGTGGTTGGGGCTGGAGACGACGACCGTCGACATCACCATGGGTCAGATCGCGAAGAGCGTGTTCATCTTCCTGGGCATCCCCTTCCTCGCCGGAATCATCACGCGCTTCACCCTCATCCGAGTAAAGAGCAAGGAGTGGTACGAGCGTGAGTTCATCCCCCGCATCAGTCCCCTGACGCTCGTCGCCCTGCTTTTCACAATCCTGGTGATGTTCTCGCTAAAGGGCGAGATCATCGTGCAGTTGCCCCTGGACGTGGTCCGCATCGCCATACCCCTGCTCATCTACTTCGTGGTGATGTTCTTCGTCAGCTTCTACATGGGCCGACGGATAGGAGCCGACTACTCCAAGACCGCCACTCTGTCCTTCACGGCCGCCTCGAACAACTTCGAGTTGGCCATTGCGGTCTCGATCGCCGTCTTCGGCTTGAACTCCGGCCAGGCCTTCGCAGCCGTCATCGGTCCGCTGGTGGAGGTGCCGGTGTTGATCGGTCTCGTGAACGTGGCCCTCTACTTCCAGCGGCGCTACTGGGGCGGCGAGCCCGCGTATGCAATCGTGGGGCCGAGTGCTGGTGGCGTCGATCTGGGATGTCCCTCGATTGCGGACCCGCACATAGTCATCAAGGAGCGAACGACATCCGACAAGCCCACCAAGGACTGAATCGACTCTCCCAAGGAGGCGTCATGGCCGTCGATGAGTATTCCGAAACCTATCCTCTCGAAGGTGCCGATGTGCTGCGTTATCTGCCGGGCACGGACTGCGGCCGGTGCGGAGCCTCCACCTGCGCGGCCTTCGCCGAACAGCTGGTCGGCAAGACCTGTCGGGCCGCGGACTGCCCTGAACTCAACGCCCCCATGGCCGAGGCCATGGACGCCGTCCTGCCCCTCATGCCTCGCATCTTTCCCTTCGACCAGTGGATGAAGACCGTCGAGGAGCCCTACCGCGCCTATGGCGACCCGGGCCGCGAGTCACCTGTGCTCGTCACAGGGAACTTCGTCGACACCATCACGGTGCTCGACGAGATCTTCACGGCCGCCAACCTGTCGCTGCACCTCCTCATCGCAGACACCCACGGCTACAGCGTGGACAACGCCGTCGAGGAGCGCTGGTTCAAGGCCGCCAACGTCTACAACGCGATGAACACCGCCGGCCTGCCCCGCATGGTAGGGCACACCGAACTCCTGATCCCCGGTCTTGCCGAGGACTTCCGCAGCGACGTGAAGCGGGTGACCCGCTGGCGGGTGGAGGTGGGGCCGGTCAGTGGGTTCGAGATCCCACTGTACCTGGCTGCCTATGCCTAGGCTGATGAAGGACAAGCCGGCCTGCCGAGCGCCGAATCGTGTGTGCGTGGAATTGGGGGTCTGATTTAGTGTTGAGCGACGTGAAACGACGCGTTCTCTTCTTGTGCACCGGCAACTCCGCCCGGAGTCAGATGGCGGAAGCGTTCGTGCGGCACTACGCCGGTGACGCTCTGGAACCACACAGTGCGGGCCTCGATCCGGCTGGGATGAACCCGCTCGCGGTGCGGGTCATGCAAGAGGTGGGCATCGACATCACCGGTCAGGTATCGAAGTCGCTCACAACGTACCTGGGCAAGACGCACTTTGCCTACGTCATTTCCGTGTGCGCGCGGGCCGAGGAGCGGTATCCCCACCTGTTTCCCATGGTGGCAGACATCCAATGCTGGCCCTTCGAGGATCCTGCGGCGGTCGTGGGAAGCGAAGGGGAGAAGCTGGCCAAGTTCCGGGAAGTCCGCGATCAGATCGACGTACGGGTGCAGGCATGGCTCAAGGGTCTGGCTTCAGCCGAGGGGATCGACGCAGCCGGCGCGGACGACCCAAGGCATGATGAGGGCACCTCTCTCGCCTTCTTCTCCGACGTGCACGGCAATTCCGCGGCGCTGCGGGCGGTCCTGGCCGATATAGAGGCTCGGGGCATCGAGCGAGTGTATTGCCTGGGCGACCTGGTGGGCTATGGGCCCGACCCGGAGGGCGTCATCGATCTTGTCCGCGCGGCCGGCATCCCGTGCGTCATGGGCAACTACGACGACGGCGTGGGCTTCGAGCGCGGCGAGCTGCGGGTGCTACTACGCAGACGATGCGGCCCGGCAGATCGGCGACGCGTCCTACCGGTTCACGGTCGGCGCGGTCTCGCCGGGTGGCAAGGCCTGGCTCCGATCGCTCCCGGGCGAGCTCCGGATCGAGGCCGGAGGGTATCGGTTGCACCTGGTGCACGGCAGCCCGCGCAGGATCAACGAGTACCTGCTGACCGACCGCGATCCGCGCACGTTCGAACGTCTCGCCGCCGTGGAGGACGCCGACGTGCTGGTGTTCGGCCATACTCACGCCCCCTGGCATCGACAGTACGCGGGCGTGCACTTCGTGAACGTGGGGTCGGTGGGCAGGCCCAAGGATGGGGACCCGCGCGCGGCCTACACGCTGCTCCGGCTGGCGCCGGGCCTGGTCGAGGCGGAGACGGTGAGAGTGGCCTACGACGCCGAGGAGACCGCCCGGGCCGCGCTCGCGGCCGGTCTCCCGGCTGGGTTGGCCGAGTCGTTCCGCACGGGCCGCGCCTAGCTCCGCAGGCCGGCCCGCAAGAGCGCGTCGCGGCTGAGCATGCCCATGTAGCGCCCCTCGGTGTCGACCACCGGGAGCCGTTTGAGCCCGTGAGTTGTCATCAGGCGGATGGCCTCTTCGACGGGAGCGTCCTCAGCCGCTGTGATCGGACGCGTGGTCATCACGTCCCCGGCCGTCACGCTTTCGAGGGAGGAGCGATCACCATGACCGCGGCCGAGATGCGACCAGCGGGCGAGCGCGGACTCGACTTCCCCCCGCCCTTGGAGTGCCCGGAGGATGTCGCGGTCGGAGACGATGCCCAGCAGGAGGCCGGCGTCGTCAACCACAGCTGCGCGTTGGGCGCCGGCGGCCTCGAGCGCATCGAGCACGTCTGACAGCGCCGTGCCGGCGGTCACCGTGGGTGCGTCATGCGCGGCGAGAGTCCTCACGGTCTGTTGGTTCCCGTGGATTTCGACGTGCGCGGGAAAGGCTTGCCAGTCGGGAGAGGTGTGCGCCACCGTCCGCAGCACGTCCACGCGCGAGAGCATGCCCACCAGGCGACCGGCGTCATCCAAGACGGGGAGGCGCTTGAGATCTCGCTCCACCATGCGTTCCGCCGCCCGCTCGAGGGGTTCGTCGTCCCGCGCGGTGACGGGGTAGGGGGTCATGACGTCACCGGCGACCAAGGCCTCGAACGCGGCGAGTTCGGCGTCTACGGCCGGCTCCTCGAGTTCCGCCAACAGCCCGAGGCGAAGGGGCATCCCTCCGCGGGCGATGAGGTCGGTCTCGGTGATGATTCCCCGCACGGCGCCGACTGCGTCGACCACAGGCACGCTGTTGAACTCGGCCCGCAGCAGCAGGCGCACGACCTCGGCGACGGGAGTGGCGGCGACGGCCGACGCGGGCGACGCGGTCATCGCGTCGCGCACGCGCATCCCGCGGGGGAAGAGGCGTTTGGCCGTGCGGTGGCTGCGGACGTGGGCCTCTTCCACGAGGATAATGCCCTCACCCACCATCGGCTCGAGGTCCGCGAGCAGGGTGTCGGTCTCCGCGGCCGGCAAGACGATGCGGATCTCGAGGGGCAGGTTGGTCGAGAGGTCGACGATGCTGTGGGTGGCTACTTCGCCGCTCTCGTAGCAGCCGGCGATGCCGCGCGTCACGTGGCAACGGGCGGCGATCTTCCTTCCCCTCACCAGGTTGACCACGGCGTCGTGAAGAGGGCGCCCCTTCCAGCGGGCCTCCTCGCTGGTGAGGATGGTGATGGTCTGGTAGTGGATGGTCAGAGCGTCGCCTCTCGAGCGCACAGGTCGGTCTGGGGACCTACGAACCGGCTGTCGAAGGTTCGGTACCGGGCCCCGCGCCGGCCTGCCAGTTCTCTCTGGCGGCCCGGATGAAACTCCAGGCCGTCTCCGCGTTCTGCCAGCCGGCCACCCCGGTCTCCTTCATCTCGAGGTCCTTGTAGATCGAGAAGAAGTGCTCGATCTCGCGAAGCAACCCGTCGGACACGTCTCCCAGGTCCGCTAGCCGGCTCCATTGCGGATCGCTCACTGGGACGCACAGGACCTTCTCGTCATGACCCTTCTCGTCCCACATGACAAGGACTCCGATCGGCTGCGCGACGATGAGGCAACCGGGGAAGGTTGCTTCGCCGACCAGCACCATGGCGTCCAGCGGGTCGCCGTCTTCCGCCAGGGTGTCCACGATGAAGCCGTAGTCGGCCGGGTAGTGGACTGACGAGAACAGCATGCGGTCGAGCTTGATGCCCTTGAGCTCAGGATCGTATTCGTACTTGTTGCGACTCCCTTTCGGGATCTCTATCGTCACCAAGACGTGCTCTGCGTCCATGGACGTCCCTTTCGGTCAGAGGAGGCCTACTTTGTAAAGCCCTCCACGACGTAGGTGCCGCCGGCTTTGCGGTCGCGGCGCACGTTGATGAGGCCCACCTTCTCGGCGTCCTCCAGGAGTTCGCTGAAGCTGCGGTAGCCGTAGCTGGATTCGCTGAACGAGGGTTTCTTGCGCTGCATCGTGTCTTTCACCATGGACGCGAAGATGGGGTCTTTGTTCTCGCGGATCAGCGCCGCAATGGACTCGAAGAGCAGGTCGAACACTTCCTTCTTCTTCGGGGGAACATCGGCGGGCACGGCGGCGGCGGGGACGACCGCGGGCGCCTTCTCCAGATCTTCGTAGAAGATGAACTCGTCGCAGTTCTGCGCCAGCAGGTCGGAGGTAGAGTCCCTCATGCCGATGCCGATGATGTGCTTCCCGTTCTCCTTGAGTTTCGAGACCAGGGGCGAGAAATCGGAGTCGCCCGACACGATCACGAAGGTGTCGATGTGCTCCTTCGACCAGGCGAGGTCCATGGCGTCCACCGCCAGGCGGATGTCGGCCGAGTTCTTGCCGGTCATGCTGCGCCGGGGGATCTCGATGAGCTCGATGGCCGCTTCGTGCAGCGGTCTGGTGTACTGTTTGTACTCGTTCCAGTCGGCGTACGCCTTCTTGACGATGACCTTGCCCTTTTCCAACAGCCGCTCGAGGATCTTCTGGATGTCGAAGTCACCGCGACGGCGCTTGAAGCCGATGGCGAGGTTCTCGAAGTCGATGAAGACGGCGAGGGTGCGTTCTGTTTCTGACATAGGGCGTGCCCCTGTTCCTTCCCGCGTGGCCGGCACTCCGGCGCGCGCATCCGGTAGTTCCGGACGATCATGTGCCGCGGCCGCTGAGGCCACGTTGCTGCTAGCATAGCGGAAAGCCTGCGCCCGCGTAGCACCGCTATGGGCTCGACCAAGGATGACAGATCGCGCCGGCCAGTGCGTTCTGGCGGCCGAGGCTCCGGTAGTCAAGCAGCCCCCTAGAACATCTCCAGGAAGCTCTCCATCTGGCCGTGGGCGACACTGTTGCCGGCGCCGGGTTGGTCCAGGGCGTCGCCGTCGATGGCCAGGAACGGCACGCCGGCCCGCGACAGGGCGTCTCGCAGCACGGGCAGCGATCCCACACCGTGGCGACAGCCCCAGTGGTTGAAATGGACGACGCCGTCGATGCGATTCTGCTGCACCAGTTCGAGGGCCAGCCGGGCCCGCCGGGAAGCGCTGCCCCACATCGGGTGCTCGAGCAGCCGTCGCGCCAGTTCGCTGTAGGGGTCACGGGGGTCGAGGGGGCGAAGCTCGGCGTTCACTATCTCCTCGAACACCACGGCGCCGCCGCGGGCCATGATGAGCTCGAAGAGGCCGTCGTCATGGTGGGGCACCGTGTGCAGCCAGAGCAGGCGGGGCCGCGGGGCCACGAGCGATGAGGGCAGCGCCAGGTCGCGCCGGCCGCGTTCGGTGAGGAGTTTCTCGAAGCCTTTGGCGCCCGCCTCGGTGCCCAAGAGGATCTGGCCGATGAAGGCGAAGGTGAACGCCAAGCGGCCGTTGATGAGCAGGTCGCCCGCGTAGCGCCGTCGGGTGAGTTCCCGCCACGCCTCCGCTGCCCGGTTCGAGTAGGCGACCGCGCGTTCCATGTGCGGACGCTCACCCGTGAGGCTCCCCAAGTCCTCGTGCAGTTCCTCGAGCTGTTCGGCCACAGCGGCTACGGCCTCCGGGGAAGCGGGACCTTCGTCGGGGGGCATCGGCACCTGCACGGAGCGGAACGGCACCCCGCACTCCGCGGCCACCGTGTCGAGCAGGCATTCCTTGCCCAGACAGAAGGGGGTGGTGCCCAGGCAGACCGAGGGCGGCGGCAGGAGCTTCTCGTGGAGCGCGGCAAGGGCGGCGCGGTGATAGGAGCAGGTGTCCCTGGATAGATGCAGGCGATTGATGCCGGCCTCCACCTGCGGCCGGAACGCGGACCCGGTCAGGGTGGCTGCCGCTATCTCCGGGATCAGCGGAGTGAGGCCGTATGACGCGAGGATCTCAGGCGGGAACAGGTACGAGACCCAGGGTACGAACGTGCCCGGTTCGTACACGCGCAGAGCGGCGACGACGGCCTCGCTCTCCAAGTAGCGCAGGGCCGTTCCCGCTTGGAACGCTGCCAGGCGGGCTTTCGTCGCCATGGCCCTTCGCATTGTTGCGGCGGCGCGAGAATCCGCGAGCACGTCGACCACGGCTACACGTCGACCAGGTCGTCGAATTCGTCGAGTTCGCTCAGTTCGGTAAGCTCGGCGTCGAGCAACAGCGTCTCCAAGAATGCCTCGATGCGCACGCGGAGAGGTCCGGAGGCGTCGAAGGGAAAGCCGACCTCGACTTCGAGGTAGGGTAGCCCTTGCTCCGCTGCCAGCCGTTCCACGGCAAGGGCGTCATAGGCGCTGGGATCGCAGAAGGGGAGTCGTGCGTAGATGGCCGCGATAGCCCCGGATTCCTCCAGCCGGCGGGCCAGGAACTCCCGCCGCGCGGGTGCGGAACTCCGTGGGCAGCTCACCTGCTCGAGGATATGGGTTGCGACCTCATGTAGGTCCAGCTCGGCCGTGCCGAATCGTGTCAACGCCCGTCCCCGCTCGGGCCCGCTGCAGGACTCCACCCCCGAGATATGCAGACCGAGTGTCTCGATGAGAATGAGCAGGCCGTTATCGGACAAGGGCCCTGCAACGACGAACACTCCTCCCGGACGAGGCGGGCTGGGGTAGGCGAAGGTGTCGTCCGAGTCTGTCGCGGCGCCTGCCGATCCGGCCATGAGCGGCCTGGCGCGTCGCGCATCTGCGGCGTTCGGTCCCTGTGGTGCGCGCGCGGCCAGCCACTCCTCGAGGCGTCCGAGGTCGCCCGCCAGCGAGCGCGCCGAGGCCGGGTCTGGGGTGCGGGGCACGAAAAGCGTGAACACGCGTTCGGGATAGCGGGCGGCCAGAGCGTCCCCGAGCCGGCGCATGGCATCGCAGCCGGCGGGGACGACCATGCAGTCAAGCGGGTCGCCGCCTGTCTTGCCGGCGCCGTCGAGTACCCGTTCACCCGCCGCCAGTAGTGTCACCACGTAGGGGCAGGTCGAGGGATGGGCGATGATCGCGCCCGGGGCCTGAGGCGTGAGAGCCGGGGGTGCGTCGCCGGTGGCCGCCGGTGACGTCGACCGGATGGTCGCCGCCAGCCGCCTGGGGGTGTGCCCGGACCTCGCCAAAAAGAGCGGCGGGATGAGAGAACAGGTGTAGTAGCAGACGGCCATGGTGTTCTCGTCCGGTGTTCGCGTGCCCAGGAGCGGCGGGGTCTGGACTTCCGGCTATCCTATCAGCTGCGGCAGGGACGCGACCGTACTGGCGCGGCAGCCCGTCCACCTTCCACCGGCCGTCAGCGCCACCGCGAACGCTTCCGCGTCGCTACCGGTGAGGAACACGTCCGGAAGCGGTCGCCGTGGCGGCGGCGGGCGTGACGCCGCTAGTCACCGTGTGGTCGTGGCTGTGCCTGAAGTCGTGACGGTCGCGGTCGGCAGCGCCATCGATGCGGGACTCTCCGCCCGCAGCTTCACTCCGTCGCCTATCTCGAAGGCGAACGTGCGGATGCTGCCGTCGACCATGGTCACCACTGCCACGAATCGGGCGGGCGGGCGTCCTTGGAGCCAATCGGCGACAGAGGAGAGATCGCCGACAGCGGAGAGGGTGCCATCGGCGAGATCGTATGGCGCCCAGTCGTAGAACCACCCGCCGTCTTGCCACCAGTTGTAGCGGATCGAGTCGGTGATCAGGAGGAAGGCTTGATCACC